>NZ_JACHMI010000001.1:10555000-11755000 GCF_014207985.1 Nonomuraea rubra
GGTGAGCGGCCTCAAGGTTGCTGATCAGCTCTTCGAGCGTGGCGCCCTCGGCGTTCACGGCCTTGGCGCCGTCGGTGTAGCTACGCAGGATGGTCGGAATGCGAACCTCGATGGCCATCGCGGTCAGTCTCCTCAGGTCAGGTCGTCGTCCCATCGGCATGCAACGCCGATGGCTGGATGCGGATTCCGAGTCACGGACAGTCGTAGACGACGACAGCAGGAGTGTGCGCAAAGAGGAAGCTCTGCACCGGCCTGACCATCATGGGAGAAACCTTACCTCTTCCTCCGTGACGACACCCTCGAGGATGCGGTAGGAGCGGAACTCCACCTCGTGCTCGTCCCTGGTGGAGACCAGGACGTAGTGGGCGCCGGGCTCGGAGGCATAGGAGATGTCGGTGCGCGACGGGTACGCCTCGGTGGCGGTGTGGGAGTGGTAGATCACGACCGGCTCCTCGTCCAGGTCGTCCATCTCCCGCCACACCCGGAACTGCTCCATGGAGTCGAAGCGGTAGAAGGTCGGGGAACGCTCGGCGTTCTCCATGGGGATGAACCGCTCGGGCACGCCGTTCTTCCCCGCGATCACGCCGCACGCCTCGTCCGGGTGATCGGCCCGCGCATGGGCGACGATCTTGTCCACCAGTTCCTGCGAGATCGACAGCATGCCCGGAAATTACCAGAGCGCCCGGACCAGGCTGTCCTGGAGGTAGGTCAACCAGTCGTAGGTGACGTAGGCCGGGTAACGGGGGTCGTCCTCGGACATCGTCGCGATCTCGTCGTGCACCTCTTCGGTCACGTCGAGCTTGGTGCCGAGCGTCAGGCGCAGGTCGTTGAGCGAGCGCAGCCACGCCTGCGCCTCCTCCGGCGACAGCTCGAACCGCCCCGACCGCGCGGTCTCGTGCACGGTCTGCGCGTCGGCCCGCTTGCCGTCGCGCAGCGTGGCCTCGGTGTAGCGGCGGAACTCCACCGACTCCTTCTCGTCCTCGTACGCCGACGGGAACAGCCTGGCCAGCACCGGATCCGACGGCGCCGCCCCGTCACCGATGCCCAGCGCCCGCTCCAGCGGGTCGTCGCTGGTCTGCCCGGGCGAGACGATGCCCAGCATCATGGAGACGAGCGAGCGCAGCAGCGAGACCTCGGCGGCCTCGAACTCCGCCACGACGCTGCCGTTTCTCCCCCGCGAGAACCCCGAACTCACCGATGCCGCCTCACTGACCTCGAAAGATTCACTTGACCGAGTCCGGCTGGAGCGTCGCCCACAGGCCGTAGGAGTGGAGAATCTGCACATCTCTTTCCATCTCCTCGCGCGTGCCACTGGACACGACAGCCTTGCCCTTCTGGTGCACGTCCAGCATCAGTTTCTCGGCCTTCTCCCGGCTGTAGCCGAAGACCGTTTGGAAGACATAGGTCACGTAGGACATGAGGTTGACCGGGTCATTCCAGACGATGGTCACCCATGGCAGATCGGGCCGGACGTCCGATGACGGACGCTCGACGGCGATTGGAGCGGTGCTACCCACATCCCCGAGTCTGCCCTATCTGGGCCGTAGTCTTCGAGTCGTGACAATGACCATGAGCACTGCGTTGCTCACAGATCACTATGAGCTGACGATGCTGCAGGCCGCCCTGCGCAGCGGTGCGGCGCACCGGCGCGCGGTCTTCGAGGTGTTCGCCCGCCACCTGCCAGGAGGCCGCCGCTACGGAGTCGTCGCCGGTACCGGACGTGTCCTGGACGAGCTCGAACGCTTCCGTTTCGGTGACGATGAACTCACCTATCTGCGCGAACACGGGGTCGTGGACGAGGCCACTCTGGCGTTTCTGGCCGATTACCGATTCTCCGGGAACATCTACGGCTACCGCGAGGGCGACCTCTACTTCCCCGCCTCCCCGATCATGGTGGTGGAGGGCACGTTCGCCGAGGCCGTGCTGCTGGAGACGGTCGCGCTGTCCATCCTGAACCACGACTGCGCGATCGCCTCCGCCGCCTCCCGCATGACGAACGCCGCCGGCAAGCGCCCGCTCATCGAGATGGGCTCGCGCCGCACGCACGAGGCCGCCGCGGTGGCCGCCGCCAGGGCCGCGTACCTCGCCGGGTTCGCCTCCACCTCCAACCTGATGGCCGGCCGCATGTACGGGGTCCCCACGGCCGGTACGGCGGCGCACGCCTTCACGCTGCTGCACGACTCGGAGCGGGCGGCGTTCGAGGCCCAGATCGCCTCGCTGGGGCCGGAGACCACGCTGCTGGTGGACACCTACGACGTGCCCGCCGCCGTACGCACGGCCGTGGAGCTGGCCGGCACCAAGCTGGGCGCGGTCCGCATCGACTCCGGCGACCTGGCCGCGGCGGCCCAGGAGGTGCGCGAGCAGCTCGACGCGCTCGGCGCCTTCGACACCCGCATCCTGGTCACCTCCGACCTCGACGAGTACGCCATCGCCGCGCTCGCCGCCGCCCCCGTGGACGGCTACGGCGTCGGCACCTCCCTGGTGACCGGCTCGGGCGTGCCGACGGCGGCCCTGGTGTACAAGCTGGTGGCGCGGGAGACGGCCACCGGCAAGCTGGAGGCCGTGGCCAAGCGCTCGGTGGGCAAGCCGTCGCGCGGGGGCCGCAAGGAGGCGTACCGGCTGCTCGACGACCAGGGCCACGCCGAGACCGAGCTGATCACCACCGGCGGCCTCGTCCCCGAGGGCGGCATCCCCCTGCTGCACGAGCTGGTCCGCGACGGCCAGGTCGTCGGCCGCGAGCCCCTGTCCGCCGCCCGCGACCGCCACGCCGCCGCCGTCGCCACCCTCCCCCAGGAGGCCCTCCACCTCGGCCGCGGGTACGCGGCGATCCCCACCGAATTCTCCTGACGTATCGTGCTACGTATGGGCACCGCGTTGATCATCGTCGATGTGCAGAACGACTTCTGCGAGGGCGGCAGCCTGGCCGTGGCCGGGGGCTCGGAGGTGGCCGCGGGCATCACCCGCCACGTGGCCGACCACGGCTACGACCACGTCGTGGCGACCCGCGACTACCACATCTCCCCCGGCAGTCATTTCGCCGAAACCCCCGACTACGTCTCCACCTGGCCCGCCCACTGCGTCGCCGGCACGCCGGGGGCCGACTTCCACCCGTCGTTCGACGTGTCCGGGGTGGAGGAGGTCTTCAGCAAGGGGGCGTACGAGGCGGCGTACAGCGGCTTCGAGGGCACGTCGGGCGACGGGGTGCCGCTGGCCGACTGGCTGCGGGAGCGCGGGGTGCGCGAGGTCGACGTGGTGGGCATCGCCACCGACCACTGCGTGCGGGCCACGGCCCTCGACGCGGTCAAGCACGGCCTGGCGGTGCGGGTGCTGCTTGACCTGACGGCCGGTGTCGCGCCGACGACCACGGAGGCGGCGATCGCGGAGCTGCGCGAGGCAGGCGCCACCCTGCGGGGAGCGCCTGCCCTGGGCTGAGCCGGGCGATCACGAAGCGTATGCACTGGGCAACGCTCAGGTCATGTGATATCGAAGAGGGCGAACCCACTCCGAAGGCGGAGTAACACGGAGAGTGACCACTCTTCCATTCCACCGGGAGGTTCCTCATGCTGCCCCTCTCCCTCGGCATGGCCTGGCTTCTTCTCGCCCCCCTCTGCCTGTGGCTGCTCATCAGGGGGAGCAACACCGAGCGCGCGGGCGCGATCCTGACGTTAGCCCTGCTGGAGGCCGGGACGATCGCGATGAACGCCGTCCTCCACCCCGCCATCCCCGCCCGGTCCGCCGCCGCCCACACCCTGCCGTCCCCGCCGTCCCCGCCGGCCCGCACCGCCCCGATGCCGGCCTCCTGTGACGAGCGGGCCCAGGTGCCCCGCACCGCCCAGCCCAAGCCCGGCGGGGAGCTGCTGCTGACCTGGCCGGCGACGCCGCGCGAGTGCGCCCGCGCCGAGGTCACGCTCCTGGCCAGGGACAGGAAGATGCTCATCTGGCTGCGCACGACCGGGCGCACCGGGGAGCACGAGGCCCGGGGTGGCGTGCTCACGCTGCCCGTCCGCGTCAAGGACGGCACGGCGTCGGTGCGGGTCCCGTTACACGGCGAGCCCCGGTACGCACCGGCGGACGGCCGCAGCGGCCGCCGCATCCCGGGACCGGCCGCTTGAGAGGGGAGTTCAGGGATGGGCGATGGCCAGCCGCAGCGCGTCGTCGAACACGGCGAACACCTCGAACGCGTGCCGCAACCCGGTGATCGACAACACCCGGGCCATCACCCCCTGAACTCCTCCCAGCAGCAGCCTCGTCCCCCTCGACTCGCACCGCTGCATGATGTCGACCAGCTCGTTCATCCCCATGGAGTCGCAGAACGAGACTTCGCCGAGATCCAGGATCAGGAAGGATTTGGGGGGCAGCTCCCAGATGCGCTGCAGGTGTTCCCGGAGGATCGGCAGCGCGTTCACGTCGAGCTCGCCCTCGAGCCTGATGATGATGGCGTTTCGAGAGAGGCCGGAAGTGACGGCGAGCGTCGATTTTCCGGTGGCCTCAGACGACATGGGCAAAGTCCTTCTGCATATCCGCAAGACAGCCAAGAGAGGTTGTTGCCGCTTCCGTCGAGCTTCTAACAGAAGGCCACTGCTCTGTGGCCAAATGCACAGAGTCACGCATCGTAATCACCGGCCTGACGGCTGTTTCATACGCTTTGACCTGCCGAAACGCCTGTCACCGCGCCTTCGCCGTCATATCGCGCGATAGGTGACCAGGTACGCCAGGGTAAGGACGGCGAGAACCCCGAGCAGGAGTCCCGTGCCGCCGACCACCATGACAACATGCGTATGGCGGAACATCTTGCGCATCGCGGCCACCGTCAGCCCTATCAGGACGGTCAGGATGACGAGGGACACCTGCCTGGAGTCGATGACCGTGGAGATCCCCGCCGTGAACGCGAGGGACAGCGCGTGCATTTCTTCCTCCCGCCGGCCGCGCCGATTGCTCGATTCCCGCGAATCAAAAGATCGAGCGCGCCCCTTTTTTCGTTGAATGAAGCCGAATGAGCCCCTCTCTACCCTCATTCACCGAACACAGGCGAACCGCACGAGAATTACGCCCCCCGCACCGGCCGGAGGGCGTATCCGCTTACTCGGTTCAGCGCCGCTGGGTGGCCCAGCGGCGGATCGTGGCGATGCGCTCCTGGATCTGCTCCACGGTCGCCTGGGCGATCGGCGGGCCGCCGCACGCGCGCCGCAGCTCCGAGTGGATCACCCCGTGCGGCTGGCCCGTGCGATGGTTCCACGCGCCGACCAGGCCGTTGAGCTCGCGCCGCAGCTCCGCGATCTGCTCGTGCGGCGCCAGCTCCTCCTTGGCCGGCTCCACCTGCTGCTTGCGCTTGGCCGCCTGCTGGTCGGACTGCCGCTTGCGCAGCAGCTGGGCCACCTGGTCGGGCTCCAGCAGGCCGGGCAGGCCGATGAAGTCCTCCTCCTCGGCGGAGCCGATCTCGGCGCCGGTGCCGAACTCGCCCCCGTCGAACAGCACCCGGTCGAACGTGGCCGAGGTCTCCATCGTCTCGAACGGGAGCTCGTCTCCAAGGACGTCCGGATTGTCCTGCTTGCGGTTGGCCTGCTCCAGCAGCGAGTCGTCGAGGCCGTCCTCGGGAGGCCGCTTGTTGAGCACGTGGTCGCGCTCGACCTCCATCTCGTTGGCCAGGCCCATGAGCGTGGGCACCGAGGGGAGGAAGACCGAGGCGGTCTCGCCGCGCTTGCGGGCCCGCACGAAGCGGCCCACGGCCTGGGCGAAGAAGAGCGGGGTCGAGGTGGAGGTGGCGTAGACCCCGACGCACAGGCGGGGGATGTCGACGCCCTCCGACACCATGCGCACGGCCACCAGCCAGCGATCCTCGGACGCCGCGAACTGCTTGATCTTCTTGGACGCGCCGGGGTCGTCGGACAGCACCACCGTGGCGCCCTCACCGGTGATGTTGCGCAGGTGGCGGGCGTAGGCGCGGGCGGTCTCGTGGTCGGTGGCGATGACCAGGCCGCCCGCGTCGGGCACGCCCCTGCGCACCTCGGTGAGCCGGCGGTCGGCGGCCTGCATGACCTGGCGGATCCAGTCGCCCTTCGGGTCGAGCGCGGCCCGCCACGCCTGGGAGAGCTGGTCCTTGGTGAGCGGGGTGCCGAGCGTGGCGGCGATCTCGTCGCCGGCCCGCGTGCGCCACTTCATCTCGCCGGAGTAGGCCAGGAAGATGACCGGCCGCACGACGTTGTCGTCGAGCGCCGGGCCGTAGCCGTAGGAGTAGTCGGCGACGCTGCGCTTGAAGCCCTCCGCGTCCTCCTCGTAGGCCACGAACGGGATGGGGTTGTCGTCGGACCTGAACGGCGTGCCGGTGAGCTGGAGGCGGCGCGTGGCGGGCTCGAACGCCTCGCGCACGCCGTCGCCCCACGACTTGGCGTCGCCGGCGTGGTGGATCTCGTCGAAGATGACCAGCGTCTTGCGGTGCTCGGTGCGGGCCCTGTGCAGCGCGGGGTGCATCGCGACCTGCGCGTACGTCACCGCCACCCCGGTGTAGTCGCGCGAGGTGGCGCCCTGGCTGTTCTTGAACTCGGGGTCGATGGCGATGCCCACGCGCCCTGCCGCGTCGGCCCACTGGCGCTTGAGGTGCTCGGTGGGCGTCACGATCGTGACGGCCCTGATCACCCCGTTGGCGAGCAGCTCGCTGGCGATGCGCAGGGCGTAGGTCGTCTTGCCCGCGCCCGGCGTCGCCACGGTGAGGAAGTCACGCGGCTCGCGCCTGAAGTAGAGGTCGAACGCCTCCTGCTGCCAGGCACGCAACTTGGGCGCGGTGCCCCACGCTGCGCGGTCGGGATAGGAAGGCGAAAGGTGGGACGCGGCGAAGGTGCTCACCGCATCACCTCTGGGGTTCGTGTGCTTCGCTCTCTCACAGTGACCCAAGAGTAATCGGGCCCACCGACAAGACGTGCCGTGAGCCGAGGATTCTGGCCAAGGTCTTCCTCACGTGCTATGCGGCTTATCGGAGACTCGTCATCACCGCGTCGAGCGCCTGCCTGCGGCTGTTCTCCTCGGGTTGCAGCAGCCCGACCAGCAGGACGGGGCGGGACCCGCGGGTGAGCAGCATCACCCTCAGGTACGCCGGGCGGTTCACCACGTCCTGGTATTCCGCTCGTAGCGCACGGGTGTGCCCGTCGGGCAGCCGCCGGTCCTCGACGACCGTCACGCGGTCGCCCCTGAGCAGGAGCCTGGAGTACAGCTCCGCCGCCTCCTCCGTGGCCTGCTCGGCGTCCTTCACCGGCCCCGGCACCGGCCTGGCCATCACGAGGCCGCCGTGCCCGTCGCGTACGACCGAGGTGAACCCCGTGACGGGCGGCACCGCGCCCGTGCTCCAGCCCTCCGGCAACGTCGCCGCCACGCCGGCCAGCGCGTCCCTGAGCCGGCCCGTGTCCCCCGGCGGCGCGGTGAGCCACAGCGCCACCGCCACCGTCGCCGCCACCAGCCCTGCCCCGACAGCCAGCGCCGCCAGCACGGGCCCCGCGCGCCGCCGGAGCCGTCCCCCGCGTGCGCCGGGGTCGCGGGGAGTGCCGTGGAGGCGGGCGGACGGGGGGAGCGCGTCGTCCTGGCCTCCGGCGGGGCCGGGGTCGCGGGGAGCGGTCCGCTGGATCCGCGGGTTCCACCCGGGCTCCTCCGGCTCCAGGTCGAGCGGATGTGGCCGCCGCGGGATCTGCGCGGGCTGTCCCCAGCCGGGGTCCCCCGCGTACGGCCGGCCCCGGCGCCCCCAGGCCGGCGGCGGTTCGGGAGGGCGGTCCCGGCCTTCGGAACGTTCCGGATCCCGAGGCGGCTCCTGCTCCTCGTCACGGCGCGCGCCCCACGCGGGCTCCGTGTCCTCTGGAGGAGTACGGCGATGCCTGGGCCCCGAGTGAGGCGGCCAGACCCGGTGATCACCCTCCATGGCACCTCCTTGCCCGCTGTCCTATCACTCCTCGCCACAGGGATCAGGAGAACCGTGATCGCTGTGACGGGAGGGACGGAATTCAGCGGACGCGGCCGGCGAGCAGGGTCGCGCTCAGGGAGATGACCGCCATGAGGGCGCAGATGACCAGGAACCCGGTGGCGATCTGGGAGGAGGAGTGCCCGATCACGTTCACCAGCGCACCGCCGATGCCGATCGACAGCGCCGAGCCGAGCTGGTCGGTGACGGAGAGCGCGGCCGAGTTCGCGCCCTGCTCGTGCACCGGCGACTGCTTCATGGCCGTGACGCTGATGGTGGTCAGGCCGAACCCCATCCCGAAGCCCGCCACGATCCACGCGGGCACGGAGATCCATCCGGTCACCCCGGGTACGACGGAGAGCATGCAGATCAGGATCGCGACGGTGACGCAGCCGGCGCCGAGCCTGATCCGCTTGTGCGCCTCACCGGCCCGCCTGCTCTGCAGGAACGATCCCGCCGACCAGCCGAGCGCCCCGGTCGTCAGCGCGATGCCGGCCGACTTGATGTCGAAGGACTTCACGTCCTGCAACGCCAGCGGGATGTAGGCGTTCACGCCGAAGAAGGAGGCCGAGAAGAAGCCCCGCATGAGAACGGTCGTGGCCAGCCCGCGCCGGAACCGCAGCGCGCCCGGCGGCAGCAGCCGGTACAGGCCGTAGACCAGCAGCGCCAGTCCCACCACGGTCTCCACGCTCGCCTCGCCGGCCTTGGCATGCAGCCGGTCCACGCCGTGCAGCAGCAACCCCGCCCCGCCGGCCGTCGCGGTGGCGGCCAGCGTCATCTCGACCGGCCTGGAGCGCGGCCCGGTACCGGGCCGGGCGTCGCTCGCCGAGCCCATCCGCAACGCCGGTACGAGCATCACCAGCGCGGGCACGACCAGCGGCACGATCCCGTAGAAGACGTAGCGCCAGCCCCACTGCTCCCCGACGAACCCGGCCACCGACGGCCCCACCATCGCGGGCACCACCCAGGCGGCCGAGACGGCGGCGAACGCCTTGGGCCGCACCTCCATGGCGTACACCCGGGCGATCATCACGTACAGCGCCACGATGGAGGCCCCGCCGCCCAGCCCCTGCACGGCCCGAGCCACCAGGAACATCTCGGCGGAGCCCGCCGCGCCGGCCAGCGCCATGCCGATCGCGAACAGCACCACCCCCGCCAGGAACGGCAGCGCGTAGCCACGCCGGTCCGACCAGAGCCCGGCCACCACGTTCATGAACAGGCTGGCGATGAGGAAGGCGGAGAAGCTGAGCCCGTACAGGTCGAGGGCGTCGAGCTCCTTGGCGATGTCGGGCATGACGACACCGACGGACATGCCCTCGAAGGCGATCAGCGTGACCACCAGCAGGATGCCTAAGGTGGCCGTGCGGTACTCGGGGCCGAGGATTCCCGCGGGCTTGTGGGGAGCGTCGAGTGCCTTTGGTGCTGTCACCTACACATCGTAGACGGGCCCGACTTGTCAGACAGCGGGCGTGTCGCGGTAGGCCGCCCACATCTCGTGCATGCGATCCGCCTGCCCGACCGTGAACTCCCACATGCACCGGTCGTGGGCGTAGTCCATGTAGTTGTGCGCGGGGTCCTGGCCCGGCTGACCGGGGCAGGTGTCCTTGCCCTGCGGGCACGCCTCGGTCGGCCTGGCCTCGGGCGAGGTGTCGTCGATGCCGTCGCCGGGGGCCTTGCAGCCGTTCTCGAACGTGTGGAACAGGCCGAGCCAGTGGCCGATCTCGTGCACGCCGGTGAAGCCCTTGTTGTAGTCGCTCATCGC
This sequence comes from Nonomuraea rubra, assembly GCF_014207985.1. Taxonomy (NCBI): domain Bacteria; kingdom Bacillati; phylum Actinomycetota; class Actinomycetes; order Streptosporangiales; family Streptosporangiaceae; genus Nonomuraea; species Nonomuraea rubra. The sequence continues at coordinate 10,564,702 of NZ_JACHMI010000001.1, forward strand.
GCCGCCGGGCAGGCTGCGCCAGTCGATCACCACGCCGTCGAGCGCCGGGGCGCCCGCGTACCAGTAGGGGTAGCTGGCGAAGCCCAGCATGAGCTCGCTGAGCTGGGCGATGTAGAGGTTCAGCGTGCCGGCCCCGCCCGCGTGCATGGCGCTCTTCATGGCCCTCTCGTGGCCGACGGGGTCGCTGAACCAGGCGGCCTGCTCCTTGACCGTGATGCCGTCGAGGCGGAAGCGCACGCCGGTGTCCACGCCGCCGAACCTGCCGCCGTACGCGGAGTTGAGCGTGTCGATCTGGGCCTGGACCGCCTGGTCGGAGACCCGGCGCTCGGGGCCGGGCGAGATGACGTGCACGCGGGTGGGCACGGTGATCTCGCTCGGCGGCGTGACCCCGCTCAGCCGCTTGCCCAGCTCGGCCATCACCATGGCGACGTCCTGCGGCCTGGGCGAGCGCGGCCCGGGCCGCCCCGGCACCCGCCAGTGCCCGTGGCCCCGCGTACGAGCCGCGGGCGCGTGCGCCCGGTGCGGTGCCGCCACGTCACAACCGGCCGCCAGGGCGGCGCCGGGCCGGAGCGGCGGGATGAACCCGGCCGCGAGCAGGCATGCCAAAGAGACGGCGGTCGCGCGCCGGGCCATGCGGTCCCCCCACTACGATACGAGCTGGTCTGGCTACAGACCGTAGCTCCACGCGCGAGGATTACCGCACAGCAACACTCACTGCTTGTCGCCGTCGCCGTCGCCGCCCTGGGGCAGGCCCTCGTAGATCTCCTTGCACTCCGGGCAGACCGGGTACTTCTTCGGGTCGCGGCTGGGCACCCAGACCTTGCCGCACAGGGCGCGGATGGGCGTGCCGGTCACCATGCTCTCGGTGATCTTGTGCTTGTCCGCGTAGTGGGCGAACCGCTCGTGATCGCCGTCGCCGTGCGACGTCCGCGGAGTGGTCTCCTGCTCTGGGAGGATCTTCGTGCTCACCCCACCGAGTTTATGCCCGCCCGCGACCGGCCCCCGCAACGCCGTACGGCCCCCGCCCGGAACGAGCGGAGGCCGTACGGGGAGCGAACTGTCAGCCCACGTGGACCGGCGCGCCCTCGGTCTTCCTGCCGGCCCTGACGAAGAGGGTCAGCACGGCGGTCAGCACCGCGATGCAGGTGCTCACCAGGAAGGCGAGGTGCATGCCGTCCATGAACGACAGGTGGACGGCGTCGCCGACCTGCTCCGGCAGCCCGGGAGGCGCCTGGCCGAAGGCGGCGGCCTTCTCCAGGAGCGTGAGCTGCTCCGGCGTGACCCCCGCCGCCGGGCCGAGGTAGCCCGGCAGCGTGTCGGAGATCTCGGCGGCCATCACGGCGCCCAGGATCGCGGTGCCGAGCGCGCCGCCGACCTGCATGGCCGACTGCTGCAGGCCGCCCGCGACCCCGCTCAGCTCGACCGGCGCGTTGCCCACGATGATCTCGGTGGCGCCCACGAAGACCGGCGAGAGGCCGAAGGCCAGCAGCACGAACGGGATGCCGCTCTCGATGAACGTGGCCTCGATGCCGAGCCTGGACATGAGGAACATCGCGAGCGCGGTGATCAGCAGACCGGCCGCCATCGTGATCTTCGGCCCGAGTTTGCCGAGCGCCATGCCCGCCAGCGGCGAGGCGACGATCATGCCCGCGCTCATCGGCAGCATGTAGAGGCCGGCCTGCAGCGGGGACAGCCCGTGCACGCCCTGGAAGAAGAAGCCCAGGAAGAACATCGCGCCGAACATCGCGAAGGCGACCATCATCATCAGGAAGGTGCCGATGGAGATGGACGGGTTCGCGAACAGCGACAGCGGCACCAGCGGCTGCCTGGCCCTGCTCTGCCAGAAGACGAACGCGGCGATGAGCACCACGAACGCCCCGACGAAGGTCAGGGTGGTGCTGTCGCCCCAGCCCCACTCGGGGGCCTTGATGATCGTCCAGACCAGCGAGAACATCGCGCCGGACAGCAGCACCACGCCGAGCCAGTCGATGCGCGCGAACGTCTGCGAGCGGTTCTCCTTGATCAGCAGCACGCCCATGATCAGGGCGATGACGCCCACCGGTGCGTTGATGAAGAAGACCGACTCCCAGCTCACCTTCTCGACCAGCACGCCGCCCACGATCGGGCCGGCGGCGCTGGACAGGCCGATGATCGCGCCCCAGGCGCCCATGGCCTGGTTCAGCTTCTCACCGGGGAACGCTCCGCGCAGCAGCGCCAGGGCGGCGGGCTGGAGCAGCGCGCCGAACAGGCCCTGCAGCACGCGCAGCCCGATCAGCGCGCCGATCGGGGAGACCCCGGGAATGATGTCGGCCAGTTCGGCGCTGAGTCCGATGCCCACAGACGACAGGGCGAAGCCCGCCACGCCGATGAGGAACACCCGCTTGTGCCCGAACAGGTCGCCGAGCTTGCCGGCGGTGATCAGGAAGACCGCGAGCGCGAGCAGGTAACCGCTGGTCACCCACTGCAGGTCGGAAAGTGACGCCTTCAGGTCCGCCTGGATGACCGGGTTGGCGATGCCGACGACCGTGCCGTCGAGCATCACCATGATCACGCCAAGGCTCACCGCCAGCAGCACAAGCCACGGGTTGCTCCCCGCCCCGTGCTTGCCAGGGCCAGACGAGGACGGTGCGGCCACCGCCTTCGTATCAGCCATGAATCCCCCTATATCGCCCCGCACCGGGGCATAGATCTCGTAAGCCTCCGGTAATCTACTGTCAGCCTGTGACGTGTGACAAACGACTTTTATTCGTCGCCCTATGACATATGGCACACTGTGACAGAAAGGTTTCGAGGGAGTGACCACAGTGGGTCTTCGGGAACGCAAGAAGGAGAAGACGCGCCTGGCGATCCTCGACGCGGCGCTGGACTTGTTCCTCGAACAAGGATACGAGTCGACCACCGTCGAGCAGATCGCGGGGGCCGTCGAGATCTCCCCCCGCACCTTCTTCCGCTACTTCACCGGCAAGGACCACCTGGTGCTGCTCTTCCACGACCACGCCGAGGAGCTCATGCTGGAGTCCCTGGCGAGCCGGCCGCCGGACGAGCCGCCCTTCGCCTGCCTGATGCAGGCGATGCGCGCCGTCCTGGCCGACCTGGAGGGGGCGACGCCCGATGACGCGGAGCGGTTCCTGAAGCTGCGGCGGCTGTTCGACGAGCATCCGCGCCTGGTGGGCCTGTCGGCGGCCAGGGGCGCCCGGACTGAGCGGCACCTGGCCGAGGTGATCGCCGCGCGCAGGGGCGTGGACCCCGACCGGGACCAGCTCACGCACCTGATCGTGGCGTTCGCGATGTCCACGATGCGTGTCGGGTTCGAGTGCCCGCGCAACGACGGCACGATGACGGAGGTCAGGCAGCGGATGGCGGAGTGTGTCGCGCTGGCCGAGCGCTCCCTGCGGCCCGGCTGGGACCTGTAGCCGGCTAGTTCATGGTCGGGTCGTCGGGGCAGGTCGCCACGAAGGCCAGCTCGCCGCGCTGGCGCCGGAGCACCCGCCGCCACAGCGAGGCCGGGTCGGCGTGGAAGGTGTCGCCGACCTCGGAGTCGACGACGTACCAGGCGCCCTCGGCGATCTCACTCTCGAGCTGGCCCGACGTCCAGCCCGCGTACCCCGCGAAGATGCGCATCTGCGCGATCTCCCCCTGGAGGATCTCGGGTGGCGCGTCCAGGTCGACCGTGCCCAGCCGGGCCACGGCGTCGGTGCCGGCGTGCAGCCGGCGCCACCCCAGCGGCTCCTCCCCGCTCGGCACCGCCGCCAGCGCCAGCGCGCTGTCGGTCTGTACGGGCCCGCCCTCGAAGAGCACGGAGGGGCCGGTCACCAGGGGATCCCACACAGGCAGCACCTGCGTCACCGAGATGTCACTGGGCCGGTTGAGCACCACGCCCAGGGTGCCGCCGTCGTGGTCGTGTTCGAGAATCAGCACGACGCTACGCCGGAAGTTGGGGTCGTCGAGGAGTGGCGTCGCCACCAGCAACCCGCCGACGTAGATCGCTTCCGCCATACATCCATCATGTAGTACCTGCGCGGGTGCGCGCTCCCCCAGTGTGTCGATGTTACTTTTCGTACACGCATGGGAACTTTAGGTAGCGAAATTCGCACTTGGGGGATCATATGCGTACCGGACTCCGCCTCACCCTGGCCGCCCTGCCACTGGGCGCCATCGCGCTGCTCCCCTCCGCCTCCGACGCCCAGGCGCGCGACTGGCCCTGGCCCCGGCACGACGGCGGCGACCCGTTCACGATGACCGTGGACGACGTGGGGTGCCGTTCGGGCAAGGCGGCCGTACGGCTGCACAACCAGACCCGCCAGCTCGCCCGCTTCGACCTGAAGGCCGACGGGACCAGCGTGGCGAGCGGCTCGATCCCGGCCCGCAAGACCATCGTCCGGCACGTGCCGGTGGGCAAGGGCAGCGGTGCCGAGATCGAGGCGTACTCGGTGAGCGACCACGAGCCGGAGACGCTGATCGACTCCAGCCACGTCGACAACGACTGCCCCTGGGGGCATCGCCGCCACGGCCACCTGCCCTACACGGGCCCGCCCGCCGACCTGATGGGAAAGCTGGCCACGGCGGGCGGCCTCGTGGTGATGGGCGGCATCCTGTGGTGGTACGGCTCGATCTGGCCGCGATCGAGCCCGTGACGCCGCTCGCCCTCAGCCCGGCGGGACCTCCACGACGAACGCCCCGGCCCTGGCGGCGGCCAGCGTACGGGCCACGGCCTGCTCGGCGACCACCCGCGTCACCGGCTCTCTCGTGACCACCAGCCGGTAGTAGAGCGGGGCCGAGACGGCCCTGATCACCTCACCCCCGTCGGTGCCCTCGGGCAGCTCCCCGCGCCGCACGGCCAGGTCCACGACCTTGGCCCACTCCTCGATGCGGCGCAGGTAGAACGCGCGCAACGCCTGGGCCGCCTGCTCGTCGGAGGTGGCGGCGGCGATGACCGCCTGGAACGTCACCCCGAGCCGCCCGTCGTTGAGCGCGTCGAGCACGGCCAGCGCGTTGGCGCGCAGGTCCCCCTCGACGCTGCCGGTGTCGGCATGGTCGGAGGACTGGTTGGCCAGCTCGTTCATGAGGTCGGCCACGAGTCCGGGAGTGCTCCCCCAGCGCCGGTAGACGGTGGTCTTGCCGACGCCCGCCCTGGCCGCGACCTGGTCCATGGTCAGGCCGTGGAAGCCGCGCTCGACCAGCTCGTCCTGGGTGGCCTCCAGGACGGCCGCGCGTACCCGGGCTGTGCGGCCACCCGGCCGCACGGTTCCCGCCGAGCGGGAAAGTTGGTCCATCAAGTCTCCTTCACGTGGCAGACAGTTTACCGGCACACTCGTCCCGTTAAGGCGGGTGTTCGGCATTGCCGAACTGCGCTAGGGTTCCCGGTGTGGGAGAGACGATTCAATCGGTGGAGCGCGCCGCCGCGATCCTACGGCTGCTCGCCTCCGGTCCACGGCAACTCGGAGTGGCCGAGCTGGCGCGGGCCCTCGGCCTGCCGAAGGGGACGCTGCACGGCATCCTGCGCACCCTGGTCCACGTGGGTTTCGTCGAGCAGGACGCGGCCACGGGGAAGTACCGGCTCGGCGCCACGCTGCTCCATCTGGGCAGCAGCTACCTCGACGTCAACGAGCTGCGCACCCGCTCCATCAACTGGGCCGACGCCCTGGCCGGGCGCAGCAGGGAGAGCGCCTGGATCGGCACCCTGCACGAGGGGCACGTCCTGGTCATCCACCACGTCTTCCGCCCTGACGACAGCATGCAGACGCTGCAGGTGGGCACATACCTGCCGACGCACGCCAGCGCCCTGGGCAAGGTCCTGCTGGCCCACGACCCGTACGGCGAGGGCACCCGGCCGCTGGAGGCCCGCACCAAGCGCACGATCGTCGACCCGGCCGCCCTGGAGGCGGAGCTCGACGAGGTCAGGGCGCGGGGCTGGGCGGCCGAGATGGAGGAGCTGACGGAGGGCGAGGTGGCCATCGCCGCCCCGATCAAGGACCGCCGGGGCATCGTGGTGGGCGCCATCGGCATCCGCGGCGCGGTCGAACGGCTGGCCGCGGACGGCCGGCTCAACATGGAGTTCGTCTCCTACGTACGCGACGCCGCCAGGGCCATAACCCGCGACCTCGCCCGATGACACTTGAACAAGCTTCGACGGACCACATACCATTCGTTCGGCATTGTCGAACCATAGTCTTGCGAGGAACCCAGTGCCTCGACCGCACTACGTCGCAGCCATCGACCAGGGCACCACGTCCAGCCGGTGCATCGTGTTCGACGAGCCCGGCAACATCATCTCCGTCGCCCAGCGCGAGCACCGCCAGATCTTCCCCAAGCCGGGCTGGGTCGAGCACGACGCGGACGAGATCTGGCAGAACGTCCGGACGGTCCTGACCGAGGCGGTGAGCGGCGCCGGCATCGAGGACGACCAGATCGCCGCCCTGGGCATCACCAACCAGCGCGAGACCACCGTCCTGTGGGACCGCGCCACCGGCCGCCCCGTCTGCCCCACGGTCGTCTGGCAGGACACCCGCACCGACGCGCTCACCCGCTCGCTGGCCGAGCACGAGGGCCTGTTCAAGGAACGCGCCGGGCTGCCGCTGGCGACCTACTTCGCCGGGCCCAAGATCCGCTGGCTGCTCGACGCGTACGGCCTGCGGGAGCGCGCGGAACGCGGCGAGGTGCTGTTCGGCACGATGGACAGCTGGCTGCTGTGGAACCTCACGGGCCGCCACATCACCGACGTGACCAACGCCAGCCGCACGATGCTGATGAACATCCACACCCTCGCCTGGGACGACGAGCTGCTCGCCGCGATGGGCGTGCCGCGCGCGATGCTGCCCGAGATCCGCTCGTCCGCCGAGATCTACGGCCACACCGAGGCCGGGATCCCGGTGGCCTCGGCGCTCGGCGACCAGCAGGCGGCGCTGTTCGGGCAGACCTGCTTCGCGCCCGGCGAGACCAAGAGCACCTACGGCTCGGGCAGCTTCCTGCTGATGAACACCGGCACGCAGCCGGTCGTCTCCAAGCACGGCCTGCTGACCACCGTCGGCTACCGGATCGGCGACGGGCCCGCCACGTACGCGCTGGAGGGCGCCATCGCGGTCACCGGCTCCCTGGTGCAGTGGCTGCGCGACAACCTGGGCCTGATCTCCAGCGCGGCCGAGATCGAGACGCTGGCCAAGACGGTCGACGACAACGGCGGCTGCTACTTCGTCCCGGCCTTCTCCGGGCTGTTCGCGCCGCACTGGCGCTCGGACGCGCGTGGCGTGATCGCGGGGCTGACCGGGTTCGTGAACAAGGGGCACCTCGCGCGGGCCGTGCTGGAGGCCACGGCGTGGCAGACGCGCGAGGTCGTGGACGCCATGAACGCCGACTCGGGGCTCGACCTGACCACGTTGCGGGCCGACGGCGGCATGACCGCCGACAACCTGCTCATGCAGACGCTCGCCGACGTGCTGGCCGTGCCGGTGATCCGGCCGATGGTGGCCGAGACGACCGCGCTCGGCGCCGCGTACGCCGCCGGCCTGGCCACCGGCTACTGGCCGGACCTCGACACCCTGAGCGCCAACTGGCACAAGGCCGCCGAATGGCGGCCCTCGATCGACGAGGCGGCTCGCGACCGCGAGTACCGCAACTGGAAGAAGGCCGTGGCCCGCACCCTGGGCTGGGTCGAGCAGGAGGGATGACGGCGATGACGACCGCGATCGGCACCGACCGGGCGGAGGTCCGGCAGGAGCTGGCCACCACCACCTACGACCTGCTCGTGATCGGGGGCGGCATCCTCGGCACGTCGGTGACGTGGATGGCCGCCCAGGCGGGGCTGCGGGTGGCGATGGTCGACGCCGGCGACTTCGCCGGGGCCACCTCCAGCGCCTCCTCCAAGCTCGTCCACGGCGGCCTGCGCTACCTGCAGACCGGCAACGTCAAGCTGGTGGCCGAGAACCACCGCGAGCGGCGTGCCCTGGCCGCCGACATCGCGCCGCACCTGGTCAAGCCGCTGACGTTCCTGGTCCCGATCTACAAGGGCGGGCCGCACGGTGCCGCCAAGCTGGGCGCGGGCGTGTTCCTGTACTCGGCGCTGTCGGTGTTCGGCGACGGCATGGGCAAGGTGATCACGCCGCAGCAGGCGCTCGCCAAGGTGCCCGCGCTGCGTACGGAGGGCCTGCGGGCCGCCGCCGTCTACGGCGACCACCAGATGAACGACAGCCGCGTCGCGGTCATGACCGTGCGGGCGGCCGTGGACGCGGGCGCGACCGTGCTCAACCACGCCGAGGTCGTCGGGCTGCGCAAGACGTCCGGCAGCGTGACGGGCGCCGAGCTGCGCGACCGGCTCGACGGCGCGGAGTTCGGCGTGACCGCCCGGCTCGTGCTGAACGCCACCGGCCCCTGGGTGGACCACCTGCGCCGCATGGAGAACCCGGACGCCGCCCCGAGCATCCGGCTGTCCAAGGGCGCCCACCTGGTGCTGCGCCGCCACGAGCCGTGGAAGGCGGCGCTGACCACGCCGATCGACAAGTACCGGGTGTCGTTCGCGATCCCGTGGGAGGACCACCTGCTGCTGGGCACCACGGACGAGCCGTACGAGGGGGATCCCGGCGCCGTGAGCCCGACGGACGCGGACCTCACGCAGATCCTCGACGAGGCGGGCCACTCCGTACGCGACGAGCAGCTCAGGCGCGAGGACATCACCTACGCCTTCGCCGGCCTGCGCGTGCTGCCCGGCGGCCCGGGGCAGGTGACGGCGGCCAAGCGCGAGACGGTGCTGAGCCGCGGCTCCGGCGGCATGTTGTCGGTGGCCGGCGGGAAGTGGACGACGTACCGGCACATCGGCAAGTACGTGCTCGACATCCTCGCCCACCTGCCGGGGCGGCCCCTGGGCGACGACCTGGCCGACATCCTGCCGGCCGTGCCGCTGCCCGGCCTGGCCAGCCCCGACGCGGTCGCCATGCGGCTGTGGACCGACCGCGACCCGGGCACGCGCATGGACCCCCTGGTGGCCAGGCACCTGGCCACGCACTACGGGTCGATCGCGTTCGAGCTGGCCAAGCTCATCAGGGAGGACGCGGCGCTGGGCGAGCGCATCCACCCGGACGGGCCGGACATCTGGGCCCAGGCCGTCTACGCCCGCGACCACGAGTGGGCGGCCACGGTGGACGACGTCGTACGCCGCCGCACCACGCTCACCGTACGCGGCCTCGACACGCAGGACGTGCGCACCAGGATCGCGGCCCTGCTCGGCTGAGCCGAAGCGGGAGGTGGCCTCTCCCGCGACCTGGGCAGGGGATGGGCATGCGCACTCCCATCAACGAAGCCCTGCTCAGGCACTTCAAGGACCTGCGCGACGGCGACCACGGCGACGCCGTCACGCGGGAGGACAAGGAACGCGTGTTCGCCAGGGCCGTCGAGCTCCTCGACCCCGTGGCGCGCCGGGCACTCGACGAGGCCAACGCCGACCTGCTGCTCGGCACCGGCCAGGTGGTGGCCAGCGGGGTCACCCGGTCACGCGAGGGCGGCCTGAACGCGATGTGGTCGCTGACGTGGCGGCAGCAGCGCGAGAGCGGCGTGCAGCCGATCGCGGTGGTGGCCCACTTCGGCTGCGACTTCCACCACCCGCACCTGCGCGGCAACACGGTCGGCGACTGGCCGCTGAACGTCTTCGACGAGGCGGACGCGGCCGGCCAGCTCGACACGCTGCGGGTGATCGCGGCCGGCGACGCGCACAACCTGGTCTTCCAGGAGAGCTACCGCCTGATGCCCGCGATCACCACGCCGGCGCATCATTAGGCCTCGGTGAACCCCCTGGCCCGGCCGCCCGCGGACTCGCGCACGGCCGCGGCGACGGCCGTGGCCACGTCGGGGTGGAACACGCTGGGGATGATGTAGTTCGGGCCCAGCTCCTCGGGCGTCACCACGGCGGCCAGCGCGTTCGCGGCGGCCAGCAGCATCTCCTGCGACACCCCGCTCGCCTGGGCGTCCAGCAGCCCGCGGAACACCCCGGGGAAGGCCAGGACGTTGTTGATCTGGTTGGGGAAGTCGGAGCGCCCCGTCGCCACCACGGCGGCGTGCTGGGCGGCCTCGTCGGGCGAGACCTCCGGCTCCGGGTTGGCCAGCGCGAACACCACCGCGTCCGTGGCCATCGCGGCGATGTCGTCGCCGGTCAGGATGCCGGGGGCGGAGACGCCCACGAACACGTCCGCGCCCTTGACCGCCCCGCGCAGGTCGCCGGAGTACCCCTCGGCGTTGGTGTGGTCGGCGATCCAGCGCAGCGACTCGTCGAGGTCGTCGCGGCCCTTGTGCACGGCGCCGAGGTAGTCGCAGACGACGACGTTGCGGGCGCCGGCGGCCAGCAGCAGCCGCAGCACGGCGTTGCCCGCCGCGCCCGCGCCCGCCATGGTGATCTTGACCGTCTCGATGTTCTTGTTCACCACGCGCAGCGCGTTGGTGAGCGCGGCCAGCACGCAGATCGCGGTGCCGTGCTGGTCGTCGTGGAAGACCGGGATGTCGAGCAGCTCGCGCAGCCGCCGCTCCACCTCGAAGCAGCGCGGCGCGCCGATGTCCTCCAGGTTGATGCCGCCGAAGCCGGGCGCGATCACCTGCACGGTGCGGACGATCTCGTCGACGTCCTGCGTGTCGAGGCAGATCGGCCACGCGTCGATGCCGGCGAAGCGCTTGAACAGCGCCGCCTTGCCCTCCATGACCGGCAGCGCCGCCTCCGGCCCGATGTTGCCCAGCCCCAGGACGGCCGAGCCGTCGGTGACCACGGCCACGGTGTTGCGCTTGATGGTCAGGCGCCGCGCGTCCTCCTTGTTGCGGGCGATCGCCATCGAGACGCGGGCCACGCCCGGCGTGTACGCCATGGACAGCTCGTCACGGTTGCGCAGCGGCACCTTGGACTTCATCTCGATCTTGCCACCGAGATGCATGAGGAACGTGCGGTCGGACACCTTGTGGATGACGACGCCCTCGACGGCCTCGAGCTGGTCGACGATGGCCTGGGCGTGGTCGGTGTCCCTGGCCGCGCAGGTGACGTCGATGCGGAGCTTCTCGTGCCCCGCGTTGGTGACGTCGAGGGCGGTCACGACGCCCCCGGCCGACTCTACGGCGTGGGTGAGCTGGCTGACGGCCTTGCCGCCGGCCGGCACCTCGAGACGCACGGTGATGGAGTACGACACACTCGGGACGGTCGCCACGTCAATCGCTCCTTCGGGACTGACCAAGAATGCATCCATGTTAGGGGCTGTTGACTGTGGCCTGACTCGGCGCTGGGTCAATCGAGCGCCTCGGCCGCCAGAACGATCAGCTCGACGCACGCCGGCACCGGGATCGTGGTGCTGTCGAGAACCAGGTGATATCGGCAGGGATCAGCGGGATCGGCCCGGTAGAAGTGCCGCACGTAGGCGTTGCGGGCCCGGTCGTTGTCCTCGATGATCCGGCGGGCCTCGCGCTCGCTGAGCTCGCCCAGCGTGGCCGTCTGCTTCACGCGGCGCTGCAGCGGGGCGTCGAGCCTGACGTGCAGCGCGCCCGGGTGATCGGCCAGCACCACCGCGCCGGCCCTGCCCAGGAACACCCCGCCCTGGTTGCGGGCCGTCTCCGTCAGCATGCGCTCGGTGCGCCGGACGAACTCCTCGGGCGCGAGCGGCATCGCCCCGGGGACGTACATGTCCACGCCGCCGAACGTGACCGTCGGCAGCCGTACGGCGCCCGAGAACAGCCGGGCCAGCCCGTGCTCGGCCCGGTCGTCGTGGGCCAGCGCCTCCTCCAGCGTGCAGCCCAGCTCCTCCGCCACGGCACTGGGGATCGCCCGGTCGACGAAGGGCACACCGAGGCGCTCGGCGACGGCCGGGCCGATCTGGCTACCGGCCGTGCCGTATGTCGCCGATATGGTAACGACCCGCATATCTCCAGGTTAGAACAGAGCGCTGGCCAAAGCTCTGCGCGCTTTCGCCAAAGATGGGTCTTCCGCGGGCAACGCCTCGAACAGGCCGAGCAGATGCTTCCTGGCCTTGTCGCGATCGTCGCCCGAGGTGCGCTTGACCACGGCGATGACGCGCGCGAACGCCTCGTCCACCGCGCCGGACAACATCTCCAGGTCGGCGGCGAGCAGCTGGGCGTCGAGGTCGGACGGGTCCTGCGCGCGCCGCTGCACGTCGGCCGGGTCGGCCGTGGCCGTGCGCTTGATCAGGTTGACCCCCGCGAGCCCCATCTTGGCGTCCTCGTCGCCCGGCGCGCGGGCCAGCAGCCGCTGGTACGCCGCGATCGCCGCGTCGAAGTCGCCCCGGTCGATGGCCTGCTCGGCCGCCACCAGGTCGGGGTCGGCCGGCGGCCCCGCGGGCGCCTCGGGCCCCTCCTGCTCGGCGTCGGCCGGGCGGGCGCCCGGGTTGGCCTGGTAGAACTGCTCGACCGCGCCCATCAGCTCGTCGAGCCAGCGGCGCACCTCCTGCTCGGGCAGCACCTGCTGGAAGCCGGTGACGGCCTGCCCCTGGAAGATCGCCAGCACGGTCGGCACCGCCTGCACGCGCAGCGCCTGCGCGATCTGCGGGCTGGCATCGACGTTGACCTTGGCCAGGACCACCTTGCCGCCCAGGTCGCCGACGACCTTCTCCAGCACCGGGCTGAGCTGGGCGCTGCCCGGCGCCCTCGGCGACCAGAGGTCGAGAACGACGGGCACGGTCATGGACCGGTCGATGACGTCGGTCGTGAACGTCTCCTCGGTCACGTCGACGATCGAGGCCGACGAGGCCGCCTGGGGACCTGCCGCCTCCCGCCGGGCCTGCGCCTCCAGAGCCTGCTTGCGCGCGCCCAGGTCCACCGCTCCGTAGAGGGACCCAGGCCTAGAGAAGTCCGCCATGCCCTTCATCTTGCCGCATGGACGAACCCGGGAAGTCACCCGCCGCCACCCTGAGGGTGCGCAACTGGTCGAACATCCGGTGGAGTTCGTCCTCGGCGTACATCGTCAGGCCGAACTCGGCGGCCATCAGGTCGGCGGTGGCGCGCCGTACGACGTCGCGGCCGGCCTCGGTGATCTCGGCCAGCACGCCGCGGCCGTCGCGCGGGTTGGGCAGGCGGCGGACGAACCCGGACTTCTCCAGCCTGTCCACCGTGTTCGTGACGCTGGTGGGGTGAACCATGAGACGTTCGCCGATCTTGGACAGTGGCAGCGCGCCGGTCTTGCTGAAGGTCAACAGGACCAATCCCTCGTACCTGGCGAAGGTCAAGTCGTATGGCTTCAGGAGCGAGTCAAGTTGCGACAGCAGGATCTGATGCGCTCTCATGATCGAGGTAACGGCCGCCATGGCGGCGGAGGGCCCGAAGTGAGCACGCCAGCTCTCCGCGGCGCGGTCGATCGGGTCGAACGGCAGGTTGAGCGGCTTCGGCTGCGACACAGCGCTACGGTAGCGCGCCTCTCGTCCCGGTTCGTCTGATCACTCTCTGCGACAGGCTTCTTCGCTTGACCAAGAATCCGGACATCAATCATCACGCTCAGTTATGGTTCTCCTACGTATGGTGACGCGGATGCCAAGTCCAGAGGCCGTGGGGACGGCCGGGACCACGCGTGTTCCGTGGCACCGAGGGGCACGGGGGGTGCGCTTGATGAACGTCAACGGGGAAAAGGGTGCGTGAGCACGCGGGCGTTTCACGAGAGGAGCTGAAGCACAGCGCGGCCGTCACGGTTGCCGTGCTGCTGGCTGTCGGCCTGTTCGCGGCGTGGAACGTCCTGATTCCAGGCGTGGACGCGTGGGAGAACATCGTGGCCGCGGTCATCGGCTCGCTCCGGCTGACCGGGCCGGTGGCGGCGGCCTTCGCCGCCTGGGTGGCGCTGCGCAAGCGCCGGGCGCTGCGCGGGCGCTCGCTCACGACGTGGCGGGCGCTCAAGGCGCCGCTGGCGATCGTGATGGTGGTGGTGGGCTCGTTCGGGGCCACGGTGCTGGTGCTGGCCGTCAAGACGGTGCTCACCGACCAGGCGGGACGGCTGAGCCTGACCGGGCTGGCGATGGGCATGGCGGGGCTGGCGCTGTACTCGGTGATCGGGTGGGTGGCCGGCTGGGTGGTGCCCCGGCCGTTCACCCCGCCGCTGGCCGGGCTGGCCTGCTACGGGCTGTTCTCGTGGCTGGCGGACGACCGCGGTTGGGCCGACAAGCTGGCGCCGGGGACCGGGGAGCCGTACGACCTGTTCCAGGGGCTGAACGGGGCGCCGTTCTTCGACCAGACGATCTGGCTGCTGGGCATCACGGCGGCGCTCCTGCTCGGCTGGGCGGCGCTGGTCACCAGGCAGGCCCTGGTGCTGGCGTGCGCGCTGCTGTCGGTGCTGGCCGCGGCGATGGGCGTGTCGCGGGTGCTGGCCCAGCCGAAGCCGGCCGCGGCCGTGGACATCGCCTACGCCTGCCAGGAGTGGCCGATCACGGTGTGCGTGCATCCGGGGATGCGGGCGGGGCTGACCGAGCTGGGCGCGGCGTTCACGCAGATCGCCTCGCGGCTCGCCGGGACGCCCGCCGCGTTCACGCGGGTGGAGCAGCGCCCGCTGGACGACCCGCTGAAGCCGTCGAACGGGCTGGCGCCGGTGCACGTGCCCGACCTGTCCGCGGGGTTCGCGGAGGAGGCGGCGCACGAGTACATCGAGGCGCTGGCCCCCAGGTGCCAGAGCGCGGTCACGGAGGGTTACCGGCAGATCGTGGTGGCCTGGCTGCGCGGCGAGCCGCTGCCCGGCACCCCGCTGCCCGAGCACCACTACGCGACGACGTCGTTCTCCTCGTGGAGCGAGCACCAGCGCAGGGAGTGGCTGCGCATGTTCTACAGCGACTTCCAGGGATGCCGCCTGTCGAGTACGCACTTCGGCGGCGGCCCCTCGCAGGCGCAGGTGGCACCGCAGGTACGGCCCACTCCCGAGTCGAGCCACGTCTACCCCGTGTACCCGGGGCCGGGCGGCACCACGCCGACCGGCACCGCGACCGGCACGCCGGGGGCGGGCTCCACGCCGGCGCAGCGCCAGGAAGCCCCCGCCGACCGGTGGACTCCCGACACGTCCGGGGTGAGCTGGCCGGTGTTCGACCCCGGACCACAGGAAACCACCCCGTCGCAGGACCCTGACGTGGCCGGGGCGCCGGGCGCCGCCGAGGCGTCAGAGCAGCTCCCCGCCTCGCACGAGCACCCGGGGCGCGGTCCGCAAGGAAACGGCCACGGCTGGGGAGCGAAGATGTCACCAAAGGGCTGGCACTGATGATCGCCTGACGGGTAGTCATGCTCGCATGACGACTTCCCAAACGGCGTCGCCCGAGGTGACCCCCGGGCGACGCCGCCGGTGGCGATATCTGGCCGGCCTGCTGGTGCTGGCGGTCCTGCTCGTCGTGGGCGGCCGGCTGGCCTGGTCCTGGCTCAACCCGCTGGGCGAGCAGAGCATCGACCGCAGCCAGCCGGTGCTGCTGCAGTCCATCAAGGACCTGAGCCGGTTCGAGGCCGCGACGGGCACCTTCCAGGTGGTCGTGGACCTGGAGAAGGACGCCAACTTCCTGCCCGACGCGATCAAGGGCACCCGCACGCTGTTCGTGGGGGCGGGCGGGGTGGACGCCTACGTGGACTTCTCCGGCCTGGCGTCGAACGGCGTGACGGTCTCGGAGGACCGCACCCGGGCGACCGTACGCGTGCCGCGCGCCCAGTTGGAGAAGCCCAACCTCGACAACAGCCGCTCGTACGTCTTCGCCCAGCAGCGCGGCCTGTTCGACCGGGTGAGCGACTTCCTGTCGGGCTCCCCCACCGACCAGCGGGAGCTCTACCTCCTGGCCGAGAAGAAGATCACCGAGGCGGCCGTGGCCAGCGACCTGCGGGCCAGGGCCGACGCCAACACCAGGGCCATGCTGTCCGGCATGCTCAAATCGCTCGGCTTCTCAAAGGTCGAGGTCAAGTTCACCGACGAGCCCTAAGCACCCTCACCTGCGCCTTAGGTCTCCTGTGCACCCGCCTAAGTACCTCCCTATCTGCGCCTTTGCCGAGAGATAAGGCATCCGCCCGATGTGCCGGAGGGGGCCTTAGGACGAACCTTGAGAGTGCAGGGAACGAGACAAGGGAGCAGTCGGAATGAACGCCGAACTCGAATACTCCGTGATGCAGCACCACGCGGCCGAGCTGCGCCAGGCCGCCGCCGAGCAGCGGCGCGTACGCGAGGCGAGCAGGACCCGGCCGGCCGAGCGCCGTCACCGCTCGGTCTTCGCCCGGTTCCTCGTCTCATGACCGCCCACAAGCAGCCCGGCCGCAACCTCCCTCGCGGCCGGGCTGAATCGCCCCCTTAGCGGGGCGACGGCGCCCCGGCTCGCATTCCTGGTCGAGCCGGTGGCAGGACGCCACGGAGCCCCGGTCCATTCCTGGTCGGACCGGGGCTTCGCGCTGTCCGCCCGCCGACCGTGAGGCAGGATGAGCGCCATGATAGAGATCGGCTTCCTGGCCGAACCGGACCGCGCCCGCTGGGAGTCGCTGGCCCGCGGCAAGGACGCCTACTTCGAGGTCGAACGCGGCGACGACGACTACGAACGGACCTGGCGGCGCCTGCTCGACGACGACCGGATCCGCGGGATCGCCGCCCGGCTGGACGGCGAGCTGGTCGGCATCGCGCACTACCTGTTCCACGCCAGCGTCTGGTACGCCGGGAGGTGCTATCTGGCGGACCTGTTCGTGGACGCGGAAGTCCGGCGGCGCGGCATCGCGACGACCATGATCGAGTGGGTGGCCCGGGACGCCAAGGAGCACGGCTTCCCGAGCCTCTACTGGAACACGCTGGAGGACGCCCCGGCCCGCGCGCTCTACGACAAGGTGGGCAGGCACCACCGGGGGCTCATCCACTACGCCTACCGGCGTGACGCGCCCCGGGCCGTCCTGGACCGGCCAGAGCCCGGATCGCGGTGAAGCCGGTCGGCGGGCTCTCCGGCTCCCGCGGCGGGCAGCACGAAAGCGCGGCTGGGGAGCCGCGCCCGTTGTGCGCACGCGGGCCGAAGGCCGATGATGCCGGTATGCGCAAGCGGGTGCTGGTGTGGGGCGGGGCCGCGGTCGCGGTGGTGGCCGCGGCGGCCCTGATCGTCTACTTCGTACGGGTCGGCCTCGACGACGCCGACAAGCTGGCCAGCGTGATCGCGCTCTTCGTCACGGCGGCCGGACTGGGGGTCGCGATCCACGGCCTCCGCGGCCGGGAGCACGCCGAACCCCAGCCTGGCGGCGTGACGGCGTCCGGGGCGGGGTCGGTCGCCGTCGGGGGCGACAATTCGGGCATCATCTCCACGGGCGACGGCACGACGAACATCCACATGAGCGCCGAGGCCTCCGGCCAGGGACGCGTCTACCAGGCCGGCGGCGACCAGACGATCGACGAGCGATGACCGCGCGGCCTCACCGCCGGGCTTCGAGCGCGTCCAGGATCAGGTCCAGGCCGTAGCCGAACTCGCTCGTGTAGTCGTAGCCCGGCCGCATGGCGTGGTCCACGATCATCTCGGTGAGGTACGGCATCTCGTCCGCCGGCAGCCCCTCCAGGATGTTGCCCGCCACGTCCTCCATGTCGTTCGGCGTCATCACCGGCAGGTTCGCCTCCTGCAGCACGAACCCGCCGACGTAGCTGTCGATGAGCGAGACGGCGTGCGCGGCCATCGGCAGCGTGAACCCGGCCCTGCGCAGGACCCCGAGCACGGCGTCGTGGTGCCGCAGCGTCGCGGGCCCCGGGTTGCGGCGGGAGTCGATGAGCCCGAGTGCCCAGCTGTGCCGCGACAGCACCTCCCGCGCGGAGAAGGCACGCACCCGGATCGCCTCGCGCCAGTCGTCGTACCCGGCGCCGGGCAGCTTGATCGCCGCGAAGACCATGTCGACCACGCCGTCGAGGATCGCGTCCTTGTTCGGCACGTGGTGGTAGAGCGACATCGCCTCCACGCCCAGCTCCTGTGCCACCTTGCGCATCGTGATCGCCTCGACCCCGCCGCGATCCGCGACCCGGATCGCCGCTTCGAGCACGAGGCCTCTGCTGAGCGGGTGTGAGGGTGGTGACACGACGAACTCCGGCGATTTGGACTGTTGACAACCTTACAAGCGTAAGACAGCCTTACGCATGTAGCCCACCTTACATGTGTAAGAGGAGGAGATGGCGATGCCGATGCCGTTGTGGTGGGGGCACGTGAACAAGCGGGTGTTCAACCCCCTCACGCTCGCCCGCGGGAAGTCGCCGGTGCTGGTCCACGTCGGGCGCGTCTCCGGCGCGACGTACAACACCCCCCTCGACGCACATCCCGTCGAGGGGGGTTATCTGTTCGTCCTGGTGTACGGGTCGCGCTCGGACTGGGTGCGCAACATCCTGGCGTCCGGCACGGCGCGGCTCCTGGTCGACGGCAAGGAGGTGGAGCTCACCGCGCCGCGCGTGGTCGGGCGGCAGGAGGCGTTCCAGGCTCTCGCCGACGACGTGACCCGGCCGCCGAAGGTGCTCCGCATCACCGAGTTCCTGCGGATGGACCTGGCGGCCAGCTGACGACCGTCAGGCCCTGGGGACGGTGATGAGGAGGGCGTCGCCCTGGCCGCCGCCTCCGCAGAGGCCCGCCGCGCCGAGCCCGCCGCCCCGCCGCTTCAGCTCGTACGCCAGCGTCAGCACGATCCTGGCCCCCGAAGCCCCGATGGGGTGCCCCAGGGCGATACCGCCGCCGTTGACGTTGACCTTGTCCAGCGGCACGCCCAGCTCCTTGGCCGACTGCAGCACCACGCTGGCGAACGCCTCGTTGATCTCCACCAGGTCCAGGTCGGCCGCCGTCACGCCCTGCTTGGACATGGCGTGCTTGATGGCGTTGGCCGGCTGCGACTGCAGGGACGCGTCGGGGCCGGCGACGTTGCCGTGACGGCCGATCTCCGCCAGCCAGGGCAGGCCGAGCTCCTCGGCCTTCGCCTTGGACATGACGACCACCGCGCAGGCGCCGTCGGAGATCTGGGAGGCCGAGCCGGCCGTGATGGTGCCGTCGGCGGCGAAGGCGGGGCGCAGCTTGGCGAGGGTCTCCGCGGTGGTGTCGCCGCGTACGCCCTCGTCCTCCTTGACGACCAGCGGCTCGCCGCGGCGCTGCGGGATCTCGACGGGGACGATCTCGTCCTCGAAGACGCCGTTCTTGATGGCGGCGGCGGCGAGCTGATGGGAGCGGGCCGACACGGAATCCTGCTCCGCGCGGCCGATGCCGAGCCGGGTGTTGTGGCGCTCGGTCGACTCGCCCATCGCGCACTGGTCGAAGGCGCAGAACAGGCCGTCGTGCGCCATCGAGTCGACGACCTGCGAGCCGCCGTACTTGACGCCCTTGCGCAGGCCGGGCAGCAGGTGCGGGGCGTTGGTCATGGACTCCATGCCGCCGGCCACCACGATCTCGAACTCGCCGGCCCTGATGAGCTGGTCGGCCAGGGCGATGGCGTCGAGGCCCGACAGGCAGACCTTGTTGATGGTGATCGAGGGGACGGTCATGGGGATGCCGGCCTTTACGGCGGCCTGGCGGGAGGGGATCTGCCCGGCGCCGGCCTGGAGGACCTGGCCCATGATGACGTACTCGACGGCTTCGGGCGCGACGCCGGCCCGCTGGAGGGCGGCCTTGATCGCGATGCCGCCCAGCTCGACGGCCTGGAGGCCGGACAGTGAGCCGAGGAGCTTTCCGATGGGGGTGCGAGCTCCGGCGACGATGACGGAACTGGACATGACAACGGCCTCCTGTGCTCGCGCGTCCGGTCTTTTGACACGATACCCACGAGTACGCAGTCGCTCGCCATGGAGGTAGGCCACACATGTTCATGCGGATCGACCACATCGGGATCGCCTGCCGTGACCTGGAGGAGAAGATCGAGCTCTTCTCCCGCACGTTCGAGCTCACGGTCGTGGCCAGGGAGGTCAACGAGGAGCAGGGCGTCAAGGAGGCGATGCTGCACATCGCCGACGGCGAAGGTGGGGGCTCCTACATTCAGCTCCTGGAGCCTCTCTCCGACGACTCTCCTGTGGGAAAATTCCTGGCGAAGCGGGGCGAAGGCGTCCACCACGTGGCGTTCGGGGTTCCGGACGTCGAGGAGGCCATGGCCAGGATCGGCGAGAAGGGTGTGAGGCTGCTGGACGAGCGTCCCCGCCACGGGTCGATGGGCTCGCAGATCGCATTCCTGCACCCCAAGGATGTGGGCGGGATGCTGACAGAACTAGTCCAAGCGGCCAAGCAATAGCAAACCCCCGCAAAACGTAAAAAACGTTCATATGTAACTAGTCACGCATAAAGATGGACGGGGCTTCGCAGGTGGCACCAGCGGAGTACGCTTGACCTTCCACCGGACATGGGGCCTGCCGAGAGGCACAGGCTCCTGGTACGGATGCCCCGAACCCCCCGTCCGGCCCGTGTAGCCGTCTCGACAACCCAGGATCGAGCCTCCATGCAGTCCGACATCGACGCCCAGCTCAACAACTTCTTCGAGGACGCCCCCGCACGCGAGTTCGACGTGGTGCTCCGGGGTTACGACCGGCATCAGGTCCACGATCACCTCAAGCAGCTCGACGGGGAGCTACGCCAGGCCCGCGAGCAGGTTGCCAGCCTCCAGCGCGACCTGTCCGACTCCCAGCGCCAGCTACAGGAGCAGGAGCGCCCCACCTACTCCGGCCTGGGCGCCCGCATCGAGCAGCTGCTCCGGCTGGCCGAGGAGCAGGCGACCGAGCTCGTCCAGGCCGCCAGGTCCGAGGCCAACGAGATCAAGGCCGCGGCCAAGGTCGACGCCGCCGACATGCGCGCCGCCGCCGAGGCCGAGGCCGCCGAGAAGCGCGCCCAGGCCGCGCGCGAGAGCGACGAGATGCGGACGACCGCCGAGCGGGAGGCCGAGGACATCCGCTCGACCGCGCGCCGCGAGGCCGACGAGCTGACCAACACCACCGAGCGGGAGGCCGCCAAGCTGCGCGCCACCGCCGACCACGAGGTGGCGGAGAAGCGGGCCGACGCCGAGCGGGAGATCGCCAAGCTGCGCACCACCACGGAGCGGGAGGTGGCGCAGCTGCGCGCCTCCACCAAGCGCGAGCGCGACGAGGTGCTGACCACCGCCAAGCGGCAGGCCGACGAGATGCGCGCGCAGGCGCAGCGGGTGCTGGAGGAGTCGGAGGCCAAGCGGGCGCAGGACGAGGCGGAGTTCGAGATCCAGCTCGCCTCCCGCCGCGAGGAGGCCGAGCGCCAGGAGGCCGAGCGCCACGCCACCGCCCAGGCCGCCACGCAGAAGCTGGTCGCCGAGGCCGAGCAGCGCGCCGCCACCGCCGAGTCGCGGGCCACGAAGGCCACGCAGCAGGCCGACCAGACCCGCCGCGAGGCGGACCTGCACGCCAAGCAGCTCGTCGCGAACGCCCGCAAGAGCTCCGAGACCATCGTGGCCGAGGCCAAGACCAGCGCCGAGACCATCGTCACCGAGGCCAAGAACGAGGCCGAGCGCACCCGTACGGCGATGCAGCGCCAGGTCGACGAGCTCACCCGCCAGCGTGACAGCATCACCAGCCACCTGGCCCAGCTCCGCCAGCTCCTCGGCGGCGCCGCCCTGCCGGGCATGGAGCCGGAGCCCGCGGTCACCGCGGCCCCGCCGAAGCCCGCGCTCGCCGCACCCGCGCCCGAGCCGGTGGCTCCGCCCACGACCCCCGCGCCCAAGGTGGAGGTCAAGAAGGCCGACGACGACGCCGAGTGGTGGCAGGAGTAACGCCGGCGATCACGACACGGGGCTGAACGACGGCTGGGGAGAGCCTGGCGGCCGAAGGGTCGCTAGGCTCTCTCTTTGCCGTCGGGCGTGTACGAAGTGGTACGAGTCCGTCATGCTGTGTTGCCGATCCCCCTGGAGTGTCCCCCTTGTCCGCAGACGTCGAGCCGGTGACCGAGCAGGAAGAACAGGCCCCCGAGCAGCCGAAGGCCCAGGAGAAGGCCGGCGGGTCCGAGTCGTACGGGCTGCCCGGCAAGCCGCTCTCCCGCGGCCCCTTCCTCTTCGGCCTGGTCGGCGGCCTGGGGGTGCTGACGGCGATCGCGCTGGCGCAGATGATCGTGGCCTCGCTGAGCACGATCATCCTGATCGTGGTGGCGATGTTCCTGGCCGTCGGCCTGAACCCGGCCGTCGAGGCCCTGCAGCGGCGCGGCCTGGCCAGGCGGGGCGCGATCTCGATCGTGTTCGCCGGGGTCATCGTGGCGTTCGCGCTGTTCGGGCTGGCGATCGTGCCGCCGGTGAGCAAGCAGCTCACCGAGTTCATCGACGCGGTGCCGGGCTACATCACGGAGCTGAGCAACCATCCGACGCTGCGCCAGCTCGACCAGGACTACCAGATCCTGCCGCAGCTCAGGACGTTCGTGACGGGCACGCTGGGGCCGTCGCTGGCGACCGGCATCATGGGCGCGGGGCTGGTGGTCCTCAACGGCGTGTTCACCACGGTGACGCTGCTGGTGCTCATGCTGTACTTCCTCGGCTCGCTGCACACGATCAAGGACTACCTGCTCAAGCTCGTACCGGCCTCGCGCAGGACGCGGACGCGCGCGATCACGGAGGAGATCCTCACCGGCATCGGCGGGTACGTGGCGGGCAACGTGCTCATCTCGGTCATCGCGGGCGTGGTGACGTGGATCTTCCTGTCGATCGCGGGCGTGCAGTACGCGCTGGCGCTCGCCCTGGTCGTGGCGCTGACCGACCTGATCCCGCTGGTGGGCGCGACGATCGGCGCAGTGCTGGTGACCGCGGTCGCGCTGCTCGACTCGTGGCCCGCCGGGATCGCGTGCGCCATCTTCTTCGTGGCCTACCAGCAGGTCGAGAACTACCTCATCTACCCCAGGGTGATGAAGCACTCGGTGAACGTGACGCCGGCGGTGACGGTGATCGCCGCGCTGTTCGGCGGCGCGCTGCTCGGCATCGTCGGCGCCCTGCTGGCCATCCCGGTGGCCGCGGCGATCTCGCTGATCATCCGCGAGCTGGTGCTCCCGCACCAGGATCAGGCGTGACCCCTACCTCGGCACGCCGCCGAGCTGCGCCTTGAGGAACTCGATCACGGCCGTGTTGAACGCCTCGGGCTGCTCGACCGCGCTGAGGTGCCCCGCCTTCGGGATGATCTCCACCTTGCCCTCCGGCACGGCCTGCGCCATCGCCTCGGCGTCGGAGGGCGGCGACAGCTCGTCCTCGTCCCCCACGA
Organism: Nonomuraea rubra; assembly: GCF_014207985.1. Lineage (NCBI taxonomy): Bacteria > Bacillati > Actinomycetota > Actinomycetes > Streptosporangiales > Streptosporangiaceae > Nonomuraea > Nonomuraea rubra. The sequence continues at coordinate 10,587,833 of NZ_JACHMI010000001.1, forward strand.
TGATCAGCAGCGGCACCTTGAGCCCGCTCAGCGTCTCGAACGAGTCGGGCCTGGCGGCCATGGCCCGCTGGGCCCAGGCGACGGCGCCCGGCGGCGCCGACTGCACCAGCCCCTTGACCCGGCCGAACACCATGGCCCGCCGCTCCCTGGTGGTCCGCCCGATGAGCGCGGGCAGCACCTCGGTGACCAGCACCTCGTTGCCGCCGGACAGCACGGCCTGCGCGATGCGCTCCCTGTTGTCCCGCGCCGCGGGCGGGTCGGCGCCGGCCTTGGTGTCGGCCAGGATCACCCCGAGCACCCGGTCGGGGTGCCGGCGGCAGAACGCCATCGTCACGTAACCGCCCATCGACAGCCCGCCGACGACCGCCCTGTCGATACCCTCCTCGTCGAGCAGCCTCGCGACGTCGTCGGCCATCAGGTCCAGCGAGGGCTCGTCCTCGCCCAGCCGCGACCCGCCGAAGCCGCGCAGGTCAGGGGTGATGACCCGGCAGACCCTGGCCAGCCCTTCCCGCTGGGCCAGCCACATGGCCGACGAGAGCGGGAACGCGTGAAGCAGCACAACCGGGACCCCGGTCCCGGCAGATCTCGTGTAGAGCTGCACGGATCACACGGTAGCCCGGTTCACGGCGACAATCACTCAATGGCTCATGCCGATCGGTCCCGACTACGCCGACAAAAGCCACACTCAGCCAATGTCCGCCATAAATCTGACATTGCCCGACGAATAATTCACGCGCACAATCCAGGCACAGAGACGTGCATTCCGAGGTGACAGGCATGACAGGTCCCACAGGCATGGCAGGCACCCGTCCAGCGCTCCCCGACGCCACCAACGCCGGCTTCCTGCTCCAGGCGCTGCACGAGACGAACGCCCACCGCGCCCGCCACCACGTCCCGCCCCTCGTCATGGACCCGCTGCTGGTCGAGTACGCCAAGACCAGGGCGGCCGAGATATCCAGGCGGTCCGGGTACGGCCCCGTACGAGCGGGCACCGGCGAGATCGTGTACCGGAGCGAGGGCGAGGACATGAGCGAGGCCGCCGAGGCCGTGGCCGGCTGGTACGCCCAGCGCATGGGCTACGACTGGAACGATCCGCGCCCCTGCCACTTCAGCCAGCTCGTCTGGAAGGCCGGCAAGGCGATGGGCGCCGCCCGCGTGGCCGGCCAGGGCCAGGACCACTACGAGACGGTCATCGTCTTCGTCTTCGAGCCCCCGGGCAACGTGGACGGCGAGTACGAGGAGAACGTGCCGCCCGCGTGATCAGACGGCGGTCGCGCCCCCGTCGACGAACAGCACCTGCCCCGTCATGTACGCCGACGCCGCGCTCGCCAGGAACACGGCAGGCTGCGCCATCTCCTCGGCGGTCCCCCACCGCCGCATCGGCACGCTCGCCACCGTGGCCGCGCCCGACGCCTCGTCCCCCCACAGGTTGCGGTTGAGGTCGGTGGCCGTCCACCCGGGGCACAGGGCGTTGACCCGCACGCCGGAGCCCGCCCACTCCACGGCCAGCGTCTTGGTCAGCGCCACCAGCCCGGCCTTGGCGGCGGCGTACGGGGCGAGCAGGGGCGCGCCGAGCGCGGCCACGGAGGCCACGTTGATGACCACCCCGTCACCCCGGCCGAGCAGGTGGGGAGCGGCCGCGTGGCAGACGGCCATGGCGGAGTCGAGGTTGAGCCGCATCAGCTTGTCCCACCCGGACAGCCGCAGGTCCTTGAACTCGACCAGGAAGTTCGACCCGCCGGCGTTGTTGACGACGATGTCGAGGTGCCCGAGCCCGCCGATCGCGGCCGCGACGGCGGAGGCGGCGGCCTCGCGGTCGGTGAGGTCGGCGGGGATGACGACCGCGCGCCGCCCCAGCGCCTCGATCTCCTTGCCCACCTCGGCCAGCGTCCCGGCCGAGCGCGAGACGAGCGCCACGTCGGCTCCTGCCTCGGCGTACGCGAGCGCGATGGCCCGCCCGATCCCCCTCGACGCCCCGGTGACCAGGGCCTGCTTACCCGCGAGATCGAACGCGCCCACGCCGCCTCCTCCATGACCGGAAACCGAACAAGATTCTATGGACAGATCCCCCGAGAACGCCACCGGCGCGAGACCTCGGAGGTCCCGCGCCGGCGGCTCGTGCGGAAGGACTACTGGGCGGCCAGCTGAGCGATCTGCTCGGCGCTCAGGACGCCGTCGTAGGTGCGGACGTCGTCCACGGTCCCCGGCCAGTAGCCGGTGAAGACGCCCGCGGCCTTGGTCCGGCCCAGTTGCAGCGGCCCGGTGGCGTTCCAGGTGCTCAGGTGGTCGGTGACGGTGGTGGCCGACAGGCGGCCGTTGACGTAGACGCGGAGCTCACCGGCCAGCGCGTCGTAGACGCCGGCGACGTGCGTCCACTCCAGCGGGTTCGGGATGGCGTCGGAGCGGGTCCGTACGAGGGCGGCGGTGTCGGTGTCGGCGGCGGACATGCCGAGCGTCCACCTCCCCTGCTCCTTGTCGAAGCCGAGCTGGAACCCGGCGGCCCGCCCGCCCGGCTGCGCCACGGCCGCCGTGTCGCGGGTGGGCAGGTAGTCGAGCTGGGTCCAGGCGGCGACGGTGAAGCCGGTCCTGGTGTTGACGGCGGGCGCACCCGCCTGGGCGTGGCCGTTCACGCCGTCGAGCGCGAGCGCCCCGTCCAGCCAGCCGGATGTCCACGAGGCGGCTCCGGACAGCGTCGCGGCGGTCGCCCGGCCCGAGGAGTCGGCCGCCGACGTGCCGGACTCCTCGTCCAGCGTCCAGTGGCCCACCAGCGTGGCAGCGCTGTTGACCAGATCGGCGACCTCGTCGGCGAACATCGCGCGGCCGTAGGCGCGCACCTCGTCGACGTCCCCGGGCCAGTGCTCCGAAGCCGCCCCGGCGACCTTCCCTCGGCCGATCGTCAGGGGGCCCGTGGCGTTCCACGGGGTGGTGACGGCGGCCGTGCCCTCCAGCCGGCCGTTCACGTAGAGCGAGATCTGGCGCGCCGCCGAGTCGTAGACGCCGGCCAGGTGGGTCCATTCGTTCAGCCGCGGGGCCGCGGCCGACAGGGCCCGTACGGCGGGCGCGCCGTCGGTGTCCGAGCCGGCCAGGGTCAGCGCCCAGCGGTCGTTGGCCTTGGCGTACTGCAGGGCGAACGCGCCCGTCCTGCCGCCTTCCTGGGTGACGGCGGTGGCGGAGGCGGCGTTGCCGGTCAGGCGCGCCCAGGCGGTGACGGTGAAGTTGCGGCTGGTGTCGATGACGGGGGCCGAGGTCTGCGCGTAGGAGTTGGCCAGCCTGAGCGCGGTGCCGGTCTTGCCGGTGGTCCACGTGGCCCCGCTGAGCGTGGCCGGGTGCGCGCCCGTGGCGTCGGCGGCCGTGGTGCCCTGGCCGTCGTCCATCGTCCAGTGCCCGCTGGGGCCCTTGCCCGGGTTGACGTTGAAGACGTAGGTGCGGATGGGGCCGAGCTGGCCGGCGCGGTCCTTGCTCCGTACGGCCAGCACGTTCGGGCCGTCGTGGCGCGGGGTCACGGCGATCGTGGCGCCGCCGTCCTGGCCGGGGGCGACCTCGGTCGTGGGCGTGGAGTCCAGGCCCCAGACGTAGGCGGCCACGTCGGCGACGCCGTTCGGGCCGAAGGAGAACGTGCCGGGCAGGCCGACCCCGTCGCTCCAGGCGTTCTCGGTGTACTGGGGCGAGGAGACCGTGGGCTCCCTGCCCGGGGCTGTGGCGTCCACGGTGGCCTCGCACCAGGGGCTCCACGCGCTGGTGGCCTTGCCGTCCTCGGCGCGGACGCGCCAGCGGATCAGCGAGCCGTCGGCGTACAGGGTCTGCGGGATCGTGGCGGAGAAGGCGGTGCCTGTGGAGCCGAGCGGGGTGACGTACTCGCCGGTCTTCACGCCGGCGGCGTTGTACCACTCGAAGCGGCCCTTGACCGAGTTGTCGGTGTCCTTGAGCTTGGCCCACAGCTTGGGCGCGGCGGTGGCGATGATCGGGCGGCCGTCACCGGAGACGCAGGGGCCGCCCGGGTCCGACCAGACGTCGGCGGCGACCGGGTCGGCCGGCAGCGAGTTGTACTCGATGACCAGGCTCGGGTTGTTCTTGAACTTCTTCCACGCGTAGACGTCGGTCTCGCTGGTGGCCCGCAGGCCGATGGTGGCCTGCGACCACTTCTTGGCGGCGGCGTCGGCGATCCACGAGGTGACGTCGAACTCCACGCCGCCGGGCAGGCAGCTCGAACCCCAGCCCTTGGCGACGTTCACCGTGGCGAGCAGCCTGCTCCACGACGGCTGGTTGTTCCACGTGGTGCTCTTGTTGGCGGCGCCGGTGCCCCACGCCTCCACCTTGCGGGCGCTGCACGAGTACGACCACGTCTCGTACGTGCGCAGCGTCGCCTTGATGATCTGCTTGCCGTGGATGGTGGAGCCGGTGGCCATGTTGAAGAACGAGCGGTTCTTCTGCGACTCGACGTGGCCCACCCGCGCGACGTCGCTGGAGTTGAGGTAGTTGGAGTTGGGCCAGTTGCTCCAGACGGCCGTCCACGAGCCCCGCGCGGCCGAGAAGTACGGGTCCAGGTAGACGGGGAACTTGGTCTTCGTGTCCGACAACATCTTCAGGTCGGGCTTGAGCCGCAGGTGCCTGCCCTTCAGCTCCACGCCCATCGTGGCCTCGCGGGCCTCGGGCGAGCGGCCCTCCTTCAGCGCCTTCGGGCTGGTGATGCCCCGGGAGTCCCACATCTTGGGGGTGGGCGCGATGAAGATCGTGCCCTCGTTCTCGTCGGTGGCCTCCAGGTTGCCCACCCTGTCGGTCTCCAGCGTCAGGCCCTCGGCCGTGAGCGGGTACGCCAGCTCGGTCAGGCCCGCGGCGGCGGCCCGCGACTTGACCACCAGGAGGTGGGAGAAGCCGTCCACGTCGGCGGTGACCTGGAGGTCCACGCCCGGCATGACCTCGGCGTACGTGGCGGTGTCACCGCTCAGCGCAGGCTTGGGCAGCGCGCCGGTCCAGCCCAGCTCCATCGACTTGGCGCCGCGCGACAGGCGGGCCAGCGGCGCGTCGCCGCCGCCGGAGAAGGCCAGGTCCACCGCGGCGGCGACCGGCTCGACCGCGCCGTCGGGGCGCAGCCGCAGCGTGGTGTCCACGGGCACCCAGCCGCCGTCCTTGCGCACCCGGACGGGCCGGACGTTCAGCTCCATGGTCATCGTGCCGTCGGGCTGGGCGAAGACCGTGCGCGTCTCGCTGCGCATCGACTCCACCTCGACGGGCCTGCCCGCGCTGCGCGCCGCGGCGACCGCGGCCTGCTCCTGCGCCGGTTGAGCGGCCGCCGGCCGCTCGGGTTCGTCCTGGGCGGCCGCGGGCCGCTCGGGTTCGTCCTGGGCGGCCACCGGTTGGGGGGCCGTCAATGCCGTGATAGATAACGCCGCCGCGACCAGTCCATGCACTACCCGCATACGTGCCTCGCCCATGCCGAGCAGGGATTACGCTCGGGACGGGAGGCCGCCCGGCGTCTCCACGATCTTCTGTTGACGTTCGGATTCTCACTCCCGCCCGTCCGCGGGGTCCAGTGTTCTGGTCATTCTGCTCAAAGATTCCTTCATGACCGCACGGCGGGTGCGAGAAAGTCGTCAGACCTCTGTGGGGAGCGGCCAGGCCGCCGGGTTGACCCGCTTGACGATCTCGTCCAGCACGATCCGCACGTACGGCTCCCCCACCCACAGGTGCTTGGCCCCGTCGACCCCGATCACCTCGGCCTGCGGAATCCTGGCGAACCGGGCGCGGGCCTCCTCCGGCCTCAGGTAGTCGTCGAACTCCGGCACCAGCGCCGTCAGCGGCCGGCCGAACGCCGCCCAGGAGTCGAGGTCGGCCTCGGTGGCCCTGTGCAGCGGCGGCGAGAGCAGGATCGCGCCCTCCACCAGCGGGTCGTGTGCCCACTTCAGCGTCAGCTCGGTGCCGAACGACCAGCCGACCACCCACACGTGCGGCAGGTCGTGGTACTCGGCGTACTCCAGCGCCGCGGCCACGTCGTACCGCTCGCCCTCGCCGCCGTCGAACGTCCCCTGGGAGGTGCCGCGTTCGGAGGAGGTGCCGCGGGTGTTGAAGCGCAGCACGGCCAGGTCGGCCAGCGCGGGCAGCCGGTTGGCGGCCTTCTTGTAGACGTGGCTGTCCATGAACCCGCCGTGGGTGGGCAGCGGGTGCAGGGTCACCAGCGTCGCCACCGGCGGCCGGTCGAGGGGCTGGGCCAGCTCGCCGACCAGGGTCAGGCCGTCGGCCGTGTGCAGCTCGATCGGCTCCCGCCGGGCGGGCAGCACGGTCGCCGCGCGAATCTCCACCGAAAGGTCCCTTCAGTAACGGGTGCGGCCGGGGCCGCGGTCGAGTCTCTTACGCCAGCAGGCCTGGTGCCAGTGGCGGCGCTCCTCGTCGCCGCCCGGCCAGTTGGGCCAGGCCACGAGGTGCGGCTGCCCGCTGCGGATCTCCTGGTCGCAGCCGGGGCACCGGTAGTTCTTGGTCGAGGAGGCGCCGGTGAGCATGCGCACCTTCCACTCCCCGTCGGGCCATTCCTCCACCTTGTCCAGGCCGGTCGGGAAGCCGAAAGGGCGGGAGGACTCCCTCCGGCGGGCACGGCGAGGGCTCATCGGCGGGGGAACCCGCTCGCGGCACCCCTCGTGCCAGGACAGACCAGACCCACCCGTTCGAACGCCATGCGTCCAGTTTTCCAGAGGCACTAAGGTGGACGGTCATGCGGCTGGTCATCGCGCGATGCAGCGTGGATTACATCGGACGGCTCACGGCACACCTGCCGATGGCGCCGAGGCTCGTCCTCATCAAGGCGGACGGCAGCGTGAGCATCCACGCTGACGACCGCGCCTTCAAGCCGCTCAACTGGATGAATCCGCCGTGCAAGCTCAAGGAGGACGGCGAGACCTGGACGGTCACCCACGGCAAGACCGGCGAGAAGCTGGTCCTGACCATGGCGGAGATCCTCCACGACTCCAGCCACGAGCTGGGGGTGGACCCCGGGCTGATCAAGGACGGCGTGGAGGCCCACCTCCAGGAGCTGCTCGCCGAGCACATCACGACGCTGGGCGAGGGCTATTCGCTGGTCCGGCGCGAGTACATGACGGCGATCGGGCCCGTGGACATCCTGTGCAGGGACGCCACGGGGGCGACGGTGGCGGTGGAGATCAAGCGGCGCGGTGAGATCGACGGCGTCGAGCAGCTCACGCGCTACCTGGAGCTGCTCAACCGCGATCCGCTGCTCTCCCCTGTGCGCGGGGTCTTCGCGGCTCAGGAGATCAAGCCCCAGGCCCGCGTGCTGGCCACCGACCGCGGCATCGACTGCGTGACGCTCGACTACGACGCCCTGCGCGGCATCGAGCCGGAGAATCCGACCCTCTTCTAGCCGTCTCCCCCTGGGCAGGGGTGGGGCGGCCTTTTCCGTACTCCCACATTCCAATGTTGACAGGTCATCGATGGACGTTTTACCTTCGACCTATCAACATTGGAGGATCGATGACCCCCAAGTACCTCAGCGGCAACCTCGCTCCCGTCCCCGACGAGATCGACGCCCACGACCTGACCGTCACCGGCGAGCTGCCGGAGGAGCTGACCGGCCGCTACGTCCGCAACGGCCCCAACCCCCGCCCCGGCGAGGACCCGGGCCACTGGTTCGCCGGCCACGGCATGCTGCACGGCGTGCGCCTGCGCGACGGCCGCGCCGAGTGGTACCGGAACCGGTGGGTGCGCACGAAGGCGTTCACCGAGAACGCTCCGTTCGTCGGCGAGACGGGCGTCGACCTGGCGGCCGTGCCCGCCAACACCCACGTCGTCCGGCACTCGGGCCGCATCCTGGCCCTGGTCGAGAGCGGCCTGCCGTACGAGGTGACGCCCGAGCTGGACACCGTCGGGCCGGTGGACTTCGGCGGGCGGCTCACCACCGCGATGACCGCCCACCCCAAGCAGGACCCGGTCACCGGCGAGCTGCACTTCTTCGGCTACGGCTTCTTCCCGCCGTACCTCACCTACCACCGGCTGTCGGCAGGGGGCGAGCTGGTGGAGAGCAGGGAGATCGAGGTGCCCGGCCCGACGATGATGCACGACTTCGCCGTCACCGAGCACCATCTCGTCTGGCTCGACCTGCCGGTGGTGTTCCGCCTGGAGCGGGGTGGCATGCCGTACGCGTGGGAGGACGACTACGGCGCCAGGATCGGCGTGACGCCCAGGGCGGGCGGGCCGACGCGGTGGTTCGAGGTGGATCCCTGCTACGTCTTCCACGTCGGCAACGCCTGGGAGGACGCTCACGGGCGCATCGTCCTCAACGGCGCCCGGTACAGCCGTGACCGGTTCGCGCCGCTGTGGGAGGAGATCGGCGGCGCGAAGGACCCCGCGGCGTCGGCCGCCGCGTCAGGAGCGGCCGTCCTGCACCGGTGGACGCTCGACCCGGTGACGGGCGTGGCCAAGGAGGAGGCGCTGGACGACCGCGACGTGGAGTTCCCGACGTTCAACGAGGACCTGCTCGGGCGGCCGAGCCGCTACCTCTACACGGTCGGCGAGGACAGCGTGGTCAAGTACGATCAGCGCGACGGCGGCTCCCAGGTCAGGAGGACCGGGGGCGACACGGGCGAGGCGGTGTTCGTGCCGGCCGCGGGTGCGTCCGCCGAGGACGAGGGGTGGCTGCTGTCCGTGGTCACCGCGGGCGACTCCTCGCGGTTGCTGGTGCTGGACGCCCGCGACCTGTCCGACGTGGCCTCGGTACGGCTGCCGCGCCGCGTGCCCGCCGGCTTCCACGGATCCTGGATGGAGGAGGCGTGAACATCAGAGCCGCGGACTGGGAGCACGAGGCGGACGCGATCGGCGACGCGCTGGCCAGGGCGTTCCATGACGATCCGGTCATCCAGTGGCTGCTGCCCGGCGGGAAGGGGGTGGCCGCCATGTTCGTCGCGCTCGCCCGGCACGTCCACGCCATCACCGACGTGGCCGGCACCGCCGGTGCCGTCTCCGGCGTGGCCATCTGGGACCCGCCAGGCCACCGGCCCGACGAGGAGGCCGCCATCCCGGGCCTGATCGCCGCGATGGGGGATCGGGTGCCGTACGGGATGACGCTCGACGAGACGATGGCCGGGCACCGGCCCGAGCAGCCGCACTGGTACCTGGCGCAGCTCGGCACGGTGCCGGAGCTGCAGGGCACGGGCGTGGGCAGCGCCCTCATGCGGGAGGGGCTGGCCCGCTGCGACGCGCCGGTCTATCTGGAGAGCAGCAAGGAGTCGAACGTCCCGTTCTACGAGAGGCACGGTTTCCAGGTCACCGAGCGCTTCACCCTGCCCGGCGGGCCGCCGGTATGGGGAATGTGGCGACCTGCCACCTGATTCTGGTAAGTGACGCCTTACCGGATTATCGTGACGCCATGACGACGCTGACGTTCGACTCACTCAACCCGGCGACCGGCGAGATCGTCGGCAGTCACCCCAAGCAGAGCCCCGACGCCGTGCACGAGGCGGTGGGCCGGGCCGAGGAGGCCGCCGCGTGGTGGGCTGCGCTCGGCCCGGCCGAGCGCAGGCGGCGGCTGCTCGACTACAAGGCGGTCCTCGCCCAGCACCTCAAGGAGCTGGCCACGCTCGTCCACCAGGAGACGGGCAAGCCGGAGGGTGACGCCACGCTGGAGCTCGTGCTCGCCCTCACGCACCTCGACTGGGCCGCGCGCAACGCCCAGAAGGTGCTCGGCCGCCGCCGGGTGGCCACCGGCATGATCGGCCTCAACCTGGCCGCCACGCTGGAGTACCTCCCCCTCGGCGTCGTCGGCGTCATCGGCCCGTGGAACTACCCGGTCTTCACCCCCATGGGCTCCATCGCGTACGCGCTGGCGGCCGGCAACGCGGTCGTCTTCAAGCCCAGCGAGCTGACCCCCGGCGTCGGTGTCCGGCTGGCCAAGCTCTTCGAGGAGTCGGTGCCCGAGCACCCGGTGTTCCAGACCGTGACGGGGCTGGGCGAGACCGGCGCGGCGCTGGCGGCCGACCCCCGGGTCAAGAAGATCGCCTTCACCGGCTCCACCGCCACCGCCAAGAGGGTCATGGCGGCCTGCGCCGAGAACCTCACGCCGATCGTGGCCGAGTGCGGCGGCAAGGACGCGTTCATCGTGGACGCCGACGCCGATCTCGCGGCCGCCGCCGACGCCTGCCTGTGGGGCGCGATGGCCAACGCCGGGCAGACCTGTGTCGGCGTCGAGCGGGTCTACGTCGTGGACGCCGTCTATGAAAGTTTCATGCGCGAGCTGTCCGAGCGGGTGACGAAGGTGAAGGCCGGCGAGCAGTACGGGCCGATCACCATGCCGGGCCAGGTGGAGATCATCAAGCGGCACATCGACGACGCCACGAAGGCGGGCAAGGTGATCGCGGGCGGGCCGGACTCCGTGCGGGCGCCGTACGTCGATCCGGTGATCGTCGAGGACGTGCCGGAGGACTCGCCCGCCGTACGCGAGGAGACGTTCGGCCCCACCATCACGGTGCGCCGCACGCGCGACGCGCAGGAGGCGTTGTCGCTGGCCAACGCGTCGGCGTACGGGCTGGGCGGCACGATCTTCAGCCGGAACGCGCGCCGCGCGACGGAGCTGGCACGCCTCATGCGCAGCGGGATGACCGCGATCAACTCCGTCATCTCGTTCGCCGGAGTGCCCGCGCTGCCCTTCGGCGGGATCGGCGATTCCGGGTTCGGCAGGATCCACGGGGCCGACGGGCTGCGCGAGTTCGCCCGCTCGAAGGCGATCGCCAGGCAGCGCTTCGCGATGCCCGGGATGAACCTGACATCGTTCAATCGGGGGCCCGCGGAGCTTGAGCGACTGGTCAGACTCGTCACGTTCTTGCACGGCCGACGTAAAAGATAATCTTCTTACCCTTTCCCTTAACGGATCATCCGTCCATAATTGTGTGCTCTGGGGGCCACGATCATGTTGGACGGGTGGAATGTGAACCGGTCTTACCGGGGAATGTCGGCTGAGCAAAGGCTGGCAGACAGACGCGAGCGGCTGATGACGGCCGCGTACACGCTATACGCGAAGCCGGGTTTCACGGCGACGACCATCGAAAGGCTGTGCTCGGAGGCCAGGATCTCCAACCGGGCCTTCTACGAATGTTTCGGCGGACGCGAGGAGCTGCTCCAGGCGTTACACGAGCGCTGCGTGGAGGAAAGCCTCTCGGTCGTCGCCAAGGCGCTGGAGGAGGCCCCCGACACGCTTGACGGGAGAGTCAAGGCCGGGATTCGCGCCTATATCGAGTTCACCACGGCCGACTGGCGGCGGGCCCGGATCATGCACGTCGAGGTGCGCAGATCGGGAGACGTCCTGACACTCTCCCGTCAGCGCGCGGTGGCGGCGTTCGCCCGGCTGGTCGAGGAGGCGTCCGCCGATTTCCCGCTCGGCGCCGAGTTGAATCGGCGCCTGGTGGCACTCGGAGTAATTGGGGCGTTACAAGAGTTGCTCATCGAATGGCTGCTCTCCGAGGAGCAGCCGGACATCGACGAACTCGTCGCGGTCGCCGTCCACATCTTCAATCAGAGCCTCGGCACCGGCTGAACGGGTAATCCACCGGTCATTCATCGGGCGTTTAGCGGAGTCGGTCAACCGAAATCTACATTTTGTCTAAGTATGGAAAGAGCGGGCAACGGCTGATCGTCGCCCGCTCGGATATGTCACCTCAGGCCACCGCGGCCGCCGGAGCCTCCACGTGCAGCACCCGATTCAGCCGGGTCACCGCGAGTATCCGCATGATCCTCGGTGGCACCCCCCGAAGAACGAGTCGGCGCTCGACGCTCAGCGCGCGCCTGTGCGCCCCCACGAGCACGCCGAGACCGGTGGCGTCGATCATCTCCAGCTTGGAGAGATCCAGGATCAGATCGCCCTCACCGGAGTCGAGCGCCTTGTGCAGGCGCTCGCGCACTCCGGCCGACGTGCCGGCGTCGAGCCGGTTCCCGATCCGCACCACCTGGGCACCCGGCTTGCCCCGGACGCGCATGCCACCTCCTCAGTCACGTATGCGCATACGTACTACTCCCCTACCCCGTCAGCGGCAATGACACGACAGCCACGAGCAGGAACTGCCCGTCGGCCGTCGGGGTCGCCCTCATCTCGCCGCCCACGGCCGCCAGCCGCTCGCCCATGCCCGCCAGGCCGCTCCCCAGGTCCACCGCCTGCCGGCGGGCCACGCCGTCGTTGCGCACGACGAGCTCGGCCTCCTGCTCGGTGAAGCGGATGGAGATCTCGCAGAACGTCGCGGTGCTGTGCTTGAGCACGTTCGTCACCGCCTCGCGCACGGCGTAGGCGAACACCGGGGCCACGCCGGAGGGCAGGTCACGATAGGGCAGGAGAACCTCGCAGCGGACCCCCGCCGCTTCGAGCACACCTTTCACGCTATTCACCTCGGCGGCCAAGTCAAGCTCGCGGTAGCCGCGCACGGCCTGGCGCAGCTCCTTGAGCGCCTTCCTGGTCAGCGCGTTCACCTCGCTCATCTCGGCTCTGGCCGCGTCCGCGTCCACGTCCGACAGCCGTACGGCCAGCTCGGTCTTGACCGCGATGGCCGAGAGCTGGTGCCCCACGAGGTCGTGCAGGTCCCTGGCGAAGCGCAGCCGCTCCTCGGCCAGGGCCAGCTTCGTGTGCGCCTCACGGCCCTTGTGCGCCTCCTCCGTCAGCATCCAGGTCCAGACCCACAACCTGTTGGACGGCGGCACGATCGCGCACAGGACCCCGTACATCAGCGCGTTGACGAACAGCACCTCGTCGAACGCCAGGTCCAGCCCGACGGTGAACAGGCCGTCCCGCCAGGTCGCGGTCGCCGCCGCCACGCCGAACAGCCACGTGCCCGCCGCGATCAGCAGCGAGGCGAGCCGGGTGATGTTCAGCGTGGCGATGGACAGCCACGCCACGAGGATGAAGCCCCAGGAGGCCAGGTCGGGCCCGCCCAGGAGAGCCGTGGCACACGCGAGGACCGCCGCCACCACCACCAGCCTGGTGGGGTAACGGCGGTCCATCAGCTCGCGGATGATGCGCGGGCACAGCCAGGTGAACGCGGCCGCGGCGGCCAGGGCGGGCACGGTACGCCACCAGTTGAGCAGCCCCGCGTCCAGCCTGGCGCCGAAGTTGACGACGATGACCACCCAGGTGGCGGCGATCCCTGATATCAGGACGTGCCAGGTGTAGCGCCGTGCCCGTTCGATCTCATTCATCTACCGGCTGCGCAGCACTTCGCCGAACTTCAGCCGCGCCCCCGTCCGCAGCACCGCCCGCTCGTACACCGTGGCGCCGAGCCTGAGCACCACCAGCACGGCCAGCAACATCGCCACCATCGAGGCGCCCACCTGCCACATGGGCACCTCGGTCGCGGCCATCCGCACCGGCATGACCATGGAGGAGAACGGCGGGACGTACGACAGGACCGTGGCCAGCGTGCCCGTGGGCTCGTTGGTGACGTAGAACGACACGAAGTAGGTCGCCATGATCATCATGGTGAGCGGCGTCAGCACGGTGTTCACCTCCTCCTGGCGGGAGACCAGCGAGGCGAACGCCGCCGACAGCGTGGCGAAGAAGGCGTACCCGAGCACGAACCACACCACCACCGCGACCACCAGCCCCACCATGCCCGGCGGGAAGTCGGCGGCCAGGCCGGAGACGGACGAGGCGGCCAGGCCGATCACCAGGATCGTGACCAGGTTGATCAGGCCGAGCACGCCCAGCCCGAGGATCTTGCCGCCGAGCAGCTGCCACGGCCGCACCGAGGCGAGCAGGATCTCCACGATCCGGCTGCCCTTCTCCTCGACCACCCCCATGGCCACCATCACGATCTGCCCCATGAGCAGCATGAACAGCAGCAGCACGAGCACGGTGGCGATGCCCTGGCGCGCGGCCTCGTACCGGGTGTCGGCGCCCACGGACTGCATCTCCAGCGGCGGGATGGCCACCCCTGCGGCGCCCAGCTTGAACTCGCGGCTGACGCTCTGCAGCAGCACCCCGAGCTCGGTCTGGATCTCCCCGTCGGTGAGCACCCTGCGGTCGTCGACCAGTGCCGCGTCCAGGTCGCCGTCGAGCACGGCCTGCCTGGCCGCCGCCTCGTCGGCGAACTTGCGCCACTCGAACTCGATCTCGGGTGCGGCGGCGTGCAGCGGGAGCTGCTGGGAGTTGACCAGGCCGATGGTGTAGGTGTCGCCCTGGTTCATGATCCTGGGCAGGAAGGACACCGCCGCCACCAGCAGCGCCGTGACGAGCAGGCCGATCACGAACGCCCTGGTCCTGACCTGCGTGCTGATCTCGCGCCGGGCGACCAGCCACAATCCGTTCACGCCACGGCCTCCTTGAAGATCTCGGTGAGGGACGGCCGCTCGACGCCGAAGTGCTCGACGTGGCCGGCCTTCATGGCGCGGCGCAGGATCTCCTGGTCGTCGCCCTCGTTCGTCATCAGAACGTGCCTGTCGCCCTGCACGGTCACCGTGCCGGGCAGGCCGTCGGCCCAGCCAGGGGCGGGCTCGCGGACGACCACGCGCAGCGTGTCGCTCTCGGCGGCCCGCAGCCCGGCCACCGTGCCCGAGGCCACCATCCGGCCCCCGGAGACGATGCCCACGGAGTCGCACAGCCGCTCGACGAGCTCGAGCTGGTGGCTGGAGAAGATCACCGGCACGCCGCCCCTGCACCGCTCCTGCAGCACCGTGGCCAGCGCGTCCACCGCGATCGGGTCCAGGCCCGAGAACGGCTCGTCGAGGATCAGCAGCTCGGGGTCGTGCACCAGCGCCACGGCGAGCTGCACGCGCTGCTGGTTGCCCAGCGAGAGCGCCTGCACCATGTCGTCCCTGCGCTCGGTCAGCCCGAGCCGCTCCAGCAGGTCGCCGGTGGCCTTCTTGGCAGCCTGCGTGCCCAGCCCGTGCAGGCGGCCGAAGTACTCGATCTGCTCGGCGACCCGCATCTTCTGGTACAGGCCACGCTCCTCGGGCATGTACCCGAACCGCTGGCGGTCGTCGTAGCCGAGTGGCCTGTCCTGCCAGCTCACCGAGCCGGAGTCCGCCTGGAGCACGCCCATCACGATGCGCATCGTCGTGGTCTTGCCCGCGCCGTTCGCGCCGACGAAGCCGAACATCTCACCCGGGCGTACCGTGAAGCTGATCCCATCGAGGGCGACCTTGCCGCCGGGGGCGTCGGGGCCGCCCGCGAAACGCTTGCGCAGCTCGCTGATCTCGAGCATCAGGTCATCTCCTTCGTCATGGGTCAATAGTGGCTTCAGTCGGGTTCGCCCAGGTAGTCGTGGAAATCACCGGCCCGATGTGGATCCCGCGGAGGATTCGGATGACATTTGTCACTACGCTGAAACCATGACGCGCGCGGACAAGGACAAGCCTGTCGTTCTCTCCCATATCTACACCCGGGGCGGAGACGACGGCACGACAGCGCTGGTCGACATGAGCCGCACCTCGAAGACCGACTCCCGGCTCGCGGCCTACGCCGACGTCGAGGAGGCCAACGCCCACCTGGGCCTGGCGCTGTCCCACGGCACGTTCCCCGAGGACCTGGCGCAGTGCCTGGTCCGCGTCCAGAACGAGCTCTTCGACCTGGGGGCCGACCTGGCCACACCGGTCGTCCCGGAGCCGGAGTTCCCGCCGCTGCGGGTGGAGCAGGCCTACATCGACCGGCTGGAGGAGCAGATCGACCGCTTCAACGCCGATCTCACGCCGCTACGCAGCTTCATCCTGCCGGGCGGCGACCCCGCCACGGCGGCCCTGCACGTGGCCCGGGTCACGGTACGCAGGGCGGAGCGTACGACCTGGGCGGCCCTGGAGGCCCACGACGACATGAACCCGTTGACGGCCAAGTACCTCAACCGGCTGTCGGACCTGCTGTTCGTCGCCTGCCGCGTGGCTCACGCCGGCGACGAGCCGCTCTGGAAGCCCGGCGGCACCCGCTGACCTACGCGACGTCCAGGTAGGCGCTGGGCGGCGCGGACTCCAGCCACGCCAGGAAACCCGTCAACGCGTCAGCGCTCATCGCCAGCGAGATGCCCCGGGTGCTCCCGGTGCAGTCCACCGCGAAGAGCCCCCCGTCGATCTCCCGCCGCGCGGATACGACAAGGCCGCGCCTCGCGATTGCGTGACGCGGCCGGAGTCGGACGCCGAGCAGCGGGATCCAATGGAGCTCCCCGTCGGCGTACCGGGCTACCCCGCTCTGCCACCCGCGGTCCCCCACCCGCAGGCGACAGGGCACACTGCCGCGCGAACGGGCCAGCGTCACCCCGCGCAGCACGATGAGGGCGGCCAGCAGCACTACGAGAATCACAACCGTCGCTACCATGCCGCCCCCCTGAACGCCGCTTGCTATGTATTAAACCTCTTCGCCCGCCGCGCGCAGCCGGGCCCTGGCACGCTTGGCCTCGATTGCCGCGTCGGCGTCTTCCTGGTTGGCCTCGATCGAGGCCTGGGCCCGGTCGAGAGCGTCGCGGGCAGCCGCGACGTCGACCTCGGAACCGAGCTCGGCCACTTCGGCGAGCACGGAGACCTCGTCGTCGGCGACGGAGATGAAACCCCCGTGCACCGCCGCCACCAGCTCCGGCTCCCCCTCCCGCTTCACGCGCAGCACTCCGCCCTCGACGAGGACACCGAGCACAGGTGCGTGTTGCGGCATAATACCGATCTCGCCGTCCACGGTCTTGGCAATCACCATGTCGGCCTCGCCCGACCAGATCTCACGCTCGGGTGAGACAACCCCTACGCGTAGCTTCGCCACTTGTGTAGGTTCCTTTCCGATCAGGTGGTGGCACGACGGTCAGCCGCCGTACCACCACCGTGGGGCGATTAGCGGCGCTCGAGTTCCTTGGCCTTGGCGATGGCCTGCTCGATGCCACCGACCATGAAGAACGCCTGCTCGGGCAGGTGGTCGTACTCACCGGCGCACAGGCCCTTGAACGAGGCGATGGTCTCGTCGAGCGGAACGGTCTCGCCCGGCTGGCCGGTGAAGGCCTCGGCCGCGTACATCGGGTGCGACAGGAAGCGCTCGATGCGGCGGGCCCGCTGGACGGTGACCTTGTCCTCCTCGGAGAGCTCGTCGATACCGAGGATGGCGATGATGTCCTGGAGCTCGCGGTACTTCTGCAGGATCCGCTTGGTCTCCTGGGCCACCCGGTAGTGCTCCTCGCCGACGATCTGCGGGTCGAGGATCCGGGAGGAGGAGTCGAGCGGGTCCACCGCGGGGTAGATGCCCTTCTCCGAGATCGGCCGGGACAGAACGGTCTGCGCGTCGAGGTGCGCGAACGCGTTGTGCGGGGCCGGGTCGGTGATGTCGTCCGCGGGCACGTAGATCGCCTGCATGGAGGTGATCGAGTGACCGCGCGTCGAGGTGATGCGCTCCTGGAGCACACCCATCTCGTCGGCCAGCGTGGGCTGGTAACCCACGGCGGACGGCATACGGCCGAGCAGCGTCGAGACCTCGGAACCGGCCTGCGTGAAGCGGAAGATGTTGTCGATGAACAGCAGCACGTCCTGCTTCTGCACATCGCGGAAGTACTCCGCCATCGTCAGGGCCGACAGGGCCACGCGCAGACGGGTGCCCGGCGGCTCGTCCATCTGGCCGAAGACGAGCGCGGTGTCCTTGAGGACGTCCGCCTCCTCCATCTCCAGCCAGAGGTCGTTGCCCTCACGGGTGCGCTCGCCCACACCGGCGAAGCACGACGTACCACCGAAGTTGCGGGCGACACGGCGGATCATCTCCTGGATGAGCACCGTCTTGCCCACGCCGGCGCCGCCGAACAGGCCGATCTTCCCACCCTGCACGTACGGGGTGAGCAGGTCGATGACCTTGATACCGGTGACGAGCAGCTCGGTACGGGACTCGAGCTGGTCGAAGGCCGGCGACGGGCGGTGGATGCCCCACCGCTCCTCGATCTTGAGCGAGGAGGTGGGGACGTCGAGCGTCTCGCCGAGCGCGTTCCACACGTGGCCCTTGACGACGTCGCCGACGGGCACCGAGATCGGCGCGCCGGTGTCGGCGACCGCCTGGCCGCGGACCAGGCCGTCGGTGGGCTGCATGGAGATGGCGCGGACGAGGTTGTCACCCAGGTGCTGGGCGACCTCGAGCGTCAGGGTCTTGGTCTCGCCGCCGAGGGTCACCTCGACCTTGAGCGCGTTATAGATGTCGGGCATCGCCTCGACGGGGAACTCCACGTCGACGACGGCGCCGGTGACACGTGCCACGCGGCCAGTGCCGGCCGCGGGGGCTTCTACAGTTTCAACAGCCTCTGCAGTCATTTCACTCTTTCCCCGCTGCGGCGTCAGCGAGCGCGTTGGCGCCACCGACGATCTCGCTGATTTCCTGGGTGATCTCGGCCTGGCGAGCCTGGTTCATCTGCTGGGTGAGCACCCGCATCAGCTCGTTGGCGTTGTCGGTCGCGGACTTCATCGCGCGCCGCCGGGCGGCCTCCTCGGAGGCGGCCGACTGGAGCAGCGCCGTGAAGATGCGCGACTCCACGTACCGCGGCAGCAGCGACTCCAGCACGTCGCCGGCGGTCGGCTCGAACTCGAAGTACGGCGGGATCACCGTCGAGTCCGTCGCCTCGGTCTCCTCGACCTCCAGCGGCAGGACCCGCTTGACCACGACGTTCTGCGTGAGCATCGAGACGAACTCGGTCGAGACGATGTGGATCTCGTCGATCCCGTTGTCGTCCTTGAACGAGTCGATCAGCGTGTTCGCGATCTCCTTGGCGTCGGCGTAGGCCGGCTTCCGCGAGAACCCGACCCAGCTGCCGCCCATCTCCCGGTTGCGGAAGGTGTGCCAGGTGACACCCTTGCGCCCGGTGACGAACGGCACCACGGTCAGCCCGCGGCCCTCCAGCAGCCCGCGCAGGGCCTCGGCCTCGCGCAGCACGTTGGCGTTGAAGCCGCCGCAGAACCCGCTGTCGCTGGTGACGATGAGCACGCCCGCCTTGGCGGGGTTCTCCTTCGCCACGGTCAGCGGATGGTCGACGCTGGCGGCGTTGCTGACGACGCCCGTGACGGCGCGAGTGATCTCGCGCTCGTACGGCAGCGCCTCCTGCATCCGCTGCTGCGCCTTCACGATCCGTGAAGAGGCGATGAGCTCCTGGGCGCGCGTGATCTTCGCGGTCGACTTGACCGAGCTGATCCGCCGCCGCAGCAGCCTTAGCTGGGCACCCATGTCCTACTTCTCCGCCTGCGGACGGACGACCTTCTTGATCTTCTCCTGGCCGACCTCGTCGGCCCCCAGCGGCGCCACCGGCTCGTCCTTGACCAGCAGCTCACCCGAGGAGGTGGTGAAGCCCTTCTTGAACTCCGTGATGGCGTCCTTGAGAGCGGTCACCGTGTCGTCGGACAGCTCGCGGGTCTCGCGGATGGTGTCGAAGATGCCCTTGTGCGACGACTGGATGTAGTCGAGGAACTCGCCCTCGAAGCGGCGCACGTCCTCGATCGGCACCTCGTCCAGCTCGCCCGTCGTGCCCGCCCAGATCGAGGCCACCTCGCGCTCGAGCGAGAACGGGCTGTACTGGGCCTGCTTGAGCAGCTCGACCAGGCGCTGACCGCGCTCGAGCTGGGCCTTGGAGGCCGCGTCGAGGTCGGAGGCGAAGGCCGCGAAGGCCTCCAGGTCACGGTACTGCGACAGCGACAGACGCAGCGTGCCCGCGACCTTCCGCATGGCCTTGGACTGAGCCGAACCACCGACTCGGGAGACCGAGACACCGACGTTGATGGCCGGGCGCACACCGGCGTTGAACAGGTCGGTCTCGAGGAAGACCTGGCCGTCGGTGATGGAGATGACGTTGGTCGGGATGAACGCCGAGACGTCGTTGCCCTTGGTCTCGATGACCGGCAGACCCGTCATCGAGCCACCGCCCATGTCGTCGGAGAGCTTGGCGCAGCGCTCCAGCAGCCGGGAGTGGAGGTAGAAGACGTCGCCGGGGAACGCCTCACGACCCGGCGGGCGGCGCAGCAGCAGCGAGACGGCGCGGTAGGCGTCCGCCTGCTTGGTCAGGTCATCGAAGACGATCAGGACGTGCTTGCCCTGGTACATCCAGTGCTGACCGATCGCCGAGCCGGCGTAGGGGGCGATGTACTTGAAGCCCGCGGCCTCGGAGGCGGGGGCCGCGACGATGGTGGTGTACTCCATCGCGCCGGCCTCTTCCAGGCGAGCGCGCACCTGCGCGACGGTCGAGCCCTTCTGGCCGACCGCGACGTAGACGCAGCGGACCTGCTTGGCGGGGTCGCCGGAGGCCCAGTTGTCGCGCTGGTTGAGGATGGTGTCGACGGCGATCGCGGTCTTGCCCGTGCCGCGGTCGCCGATGATCAGCTGACGCTGGCCACGGCCGATGGCCGTCATGGCGTCGATCGCCTTGATGCCGGTGGCCAGCGACTCCTTCACGGGCTGCCGCTGGACGACGGTGGGGGCCTGCAGTTCGAGAGCACGAGTCGCCTCGGCCTCGATCGCGCCCTTGCCGTCGAGCGGGTTGCCCAGGGGGTCGACCACGCGGCCGAGGAAGTTGTCGCCGACGGGCACGGACAGGACCTCGCCCGTCCGGCGGACCGTCTGGCCCTCCTCGATGCCGCTGAACTCGCCCAGGATGACGACACCGATCTCGCGGGTGTCGAGGTTCAGTGCCAGGCCGCGCGTACCGTTCTCGAACTCGAGCAGCTCGTTCGCCATCGCCGAGGGAAGGCCGGAGACATGGGCGATGCCGTCGCCGGCGTCGACGACGGTCCCGATCTCCTCGCGCGCGGCGCCTTCCGGTTCGTACGCCTGGACGAAGCGCTCAAGCGCGTCCCGGATCTCGTCCGGCCGGATCGTAAGCTCCGCCATCTCTACTCTGTCTCCCTCTTCGCCTAGCCGGCCAACCGGCGGCGGACTTCTTCGATTCGTCCCACGATTGTGGTGTCGATGATCTCGTCGCCGATGCGGACCGAGAACCCACCGAGCACTCGCTTGTCCACCTCGACATTCAGGTGCACGTCACGGCCGTAGGAGGTGCGCAGCCACGCCGCCAGGCGCTCCTTCTGCGCCTCGGTCAGCTCGACCGCGCTGCGCACCACCGCCACGAGGCGCTGGCGCTGCTGGGCCACGAGATGACCGACCTCTTCCAGGCCTGTTTCCAGGCTACGCCCACGCGGGTGCACCACCAGCTGCGTGATGAGGCGCAGGCTGGACGGGGCGACCTTGCCCTCGATCAGGCTGCGCAGCAGCTCGCGCTTGCCCTCCTCGGGAGCGGCCGCGTCGGCGAGCGCGCGGCGCAGGCCGGGGTTGGCGGCGACGATGCGGCCGAAGCGGAAGAGCTCGTCCTCCACGTCGTCGAGCCTGCTCTGGCCCTCCGCCTCCGCCGCCGCGGCGACGACGCCGAGCCGTTCGAGCACGTCGGCCAGGTCACCGGCGCGCGACCACTTGGCCGAGACCGCCGCCTCGGCGGTGGCCAGGGCCGCGGCGCCGACCTTGCCGTCGAGCAGCGAGCGCATGACGCCCGCCTTCTGCTCGGCCGCCCTGGCCGGGTCGGACAGGGCGCGGCGCAGGCCGTGCTCGCGGTCGAGCAGATCCGCGACCGCGAACAGCTCGTCGGAGAGCGCACCGAGGTCTGCACTACCGGCGACCGCGTTGAAGCGCTCTTCGACTTCGGCCAGCGAGGTCCTGCTCAAACCGCGCATCAGCGCACCGCCTGCGCGTTGGAGCTCTCCAGCTCGTCGAGGAACCTGTCCACGATCCGGCTCTGGCGGGCCTCGTCCTCGAGGGACTCGCCGACGATGCGGCCTGCCAGGTCGGTCGACAGGCGACCGATCTCGGTGCGGAGCTGGGCGAAGGCCGCCTGGCGGTCGGCCTCGATCTGCGCGTGCGCGGCCTCGACGAGGCGGCGGGCCTCAGCCTGCGCCTCCTCACGAAGCTCTGCCTTGATCTGCGCGGCCTGCTCGCGAGCCTCCTCGCGCAGCCTGGCCGCGTCGCGACGGGCCTCTTCGAGCTGCTCGGAGTAGCGCCGCTGCAGGGCCTGAGCCTCCGCCTGCGCCTCCTCCGCCCTCTTGATGCCGCCCTCGATCGCGTCGGTCCGCTCGGCCAGCGTCTTCTGAATACGCGGGACGAGCATGCGGCCGACGACGAAGAAGACGACGAGGAACGAGAAGATACCGACGACGAGCTCGTACGTGTGCGGGAGGAGCGGGTTGAACTCACCCTCCTCCGCCGCGAGGAGCGTAGCTGCCAGTTTCATTGGTGCAGCCTTTCGTCAGGGATTCTTCTGGCCTTTAGAGGTTCGCGAAGAGGAACGGCGCGACCAGACCGATCAGGGCGAGGGCCTCGGTGAGGACGAAGCCGAGGAGCATGTTCTGGCGGATCAGGCCGTACGCCTCCGGCTGGCGGGCGATGGCCTGCACGCCCTGACCGAAGATGATGCCGACGCCGATGCCGGGGCCGATGGCGGCGAGACCGTAACCGATGGCGGTGACGTTGCCGGAGACCTCAGCGAGAACGCTCATTACTGTTATTCCTTTACTGGACGGCCGGTGAAGC
Source organism: Nonomuraea rubra (assembly GCF_014207985.1). Classification (NCBI taxonomy): domain Bacteria; kingdom Bacillati; phylum Actinomycetota; class Actinomycetes; order Streptosporangiales; family Streptosporangiaceae; genus Nonomuraea; species Nonomuraea rubra. The sequence goes on from NZ_JACHMI010000001.1 coordinate 10,610,301, forward strand.
GGAGTCTCACCGGTCATGGATATTCCGGTATGTGGTTCTCAGTGTTCTGCGTGCAAGGAGCCACCGATGTACATCGATGCCAGCATCGCGAAGAGGAATGCCTGAAGGAACTGGATGAAGATCTCGAAGCCGGTGAAGATGATCGTCATGACCACGCCGATGATGCCCACCGGGGCGCCCAGCGGGGTGAGCTTCTCGAACAGGAACCAGAAGCCGACCATGCTGAAGAACGCGAGCAGCATGTGCCCGGCGAACATGTTGGCGAAGAGTCGGACCGCGTGCGTGAACGGCGCGATGATCATGTTCGAGAGGAACTCGATCGGCGACAGCAGCAGGTAGATCGGCTTCGGCAGCCCGGGCGGGAACATCATGTTCTTGAAGTAGCCGCCGGCGCCCTGGTGCTTGACACCGAGGTAGATCTTCAGCACGTAGATGGAGATCGCGAGCACCGCCGGGAAGGCGATGTGCGAGGCCACGGGGAACTGGGCGATCGGGACGACACCCATCAGGTTCCAGATGAGGACCAGGAAGAACAGCGTCACCAGCAGGCCCATGAACCGGTCGGCGTCCTTGCCCAGGAAGGGCCGGGCGACCTGGTCGCGGACGAACATGTAGCCGTATTCGACGACGTTCTGCATGCCTCTGGGCACGAGCTTCGGCTTGGAGAAGGCGGCCCAGGTCAAGCCGATCACGAGGATGGCGCTGAGGACCGCCAGCAGGACCGGCTTGGTGAACCATTCGACCCCGGGAATGATCGGAGCCAGGTCGAAGAGTTCGTTCGGCGTCGGCGCGGTGAACTCGCCGTCGCCGTGGGCTGGGGCCGTCAGCGTAATCACGCGGCGTTCCCTTCAACGTCGTAGTGGATCACAAGGGTTTCCTCGGCGAAGTTTTCGCTACGTCGGACTAGCGAGAGAACTTCCGGTAGGCCAGATAGCCGGCAAGCACCAGCCCCAGGACGGTGCCTATGGGGAAGAACGCGGACGTGTCGAGCCAGCGGTCCAGCAACCAGCCGATGCCACCGTAGATGGCCATCCCCGCGAGCAAATAGCTGGGGACCGACCACATGGCATCGGCGAAGTCGCGACCGTCTTCTTCCGGTCGGCGTTCCTGTGCGCTCATCGCGGCCCCGACGATAGCAGGCGAGTAGAGGACTAGTCATATCGGACCCCGTCCGCGAACCAGCCTCATGAGTCGCCCTTACCGGGGACCTTGGCTTCGGGGTCGACGTAAAGCATCTTGGTCTTGATGAAGGCGCGCACCTCGAAGGCCGTCCACACCAGCGTGCAGACCACGACCGACCAGGCGAAAGCCTTGGAATTCCAGGCGGTCGTGTCACCGAAGACGCTCAGCACGATCATGATGGCGACGACCTTGACGAGGTAGCTCAGCATCGCGGCGATCGCCATCATCTGCGGGGAGACGCGGGCGGCATAGGACACCGCTACCACGCTGATGCTGAAGAAAACCCCGACCAGCAGAGCGCCGAGGGCGGCGCCCAGCGCTCCCTTGCCCGCTGCGGTGAGGAATGCCACGACCACGGCGACCACACCGACCAGTGCGGTCGGAATCGCGGCGCTCTTGAGTACGCGCACGTCGTTGGCCTGCATCGGTGCTCCATCAGCGAGTTATCAAGCGAGCGTTTGCTACCTCCAGAACCGGTAAGTCTGGAGTCCCTGCTCGTGAAAGATATCACAAGCTCACGGAAGACCGCTTTTACCTGCCGTTTCTAGTTCGCGATCAAGAACGGCTCGGGAAGACGGGAAAGACCGGATTTCCCTCGGCCGTCGCGCGTTCGCGCGAGGGACCCTCGGTCGGCGGCATCTGGGGCCTGACCTGCGTTTCCGGCAAAATGGGCGGCATCGGGCCCGTGGGCGGGCCGTCGTCGTTGTCGGGCTGCTTGCGCCGCGGCGCCGAGTGAGCACCACCTCTGCCGCGCCAGCGCGGGGCCGCCATCAGCACCAGCACGACCAGCGCGAGCACGATGACGACCGGGAACAGCAGCACCGGCACACCCTCGCGGGACATCAGCACGACCCCGAACGCGAACAGGAACGCCCACGCGTACATGATCAGCACCGAACGCCGCTGCGAGTGGCCGATGTCGAGCAGCCGGTGGTGCAGGTGGCCGCGGTCGGGCGCGAACGGCGACAGGCCCTGCGAGGTGCGCCGCACCACGGCCGTGATCAGGTCGACCAGCGGCAGCACCAGCACCGCGGCCGGCAGCATCAGCGGGACCAGGACACCGACCTTGTTCATGTCGTCGATGGCGGCCGGGTCGAGCGGGGTCACCGTCACGATGGAGGAGGCGAGCACCAGGCCGATGAGCATGGCCCCGGTGTCGCCCATGAAGATCTTCGCCGGATGGAAGTTGTGCGGCAGGAACCCCAGGCAGGTGCCGATGAGGACCGCGGCGATGGCGGCCGTCGTGGTGATGTTGCCCGCGCTCATGCTCTGCGCGAGGAAGATGGAGTACGCCCAGGTCGCCATGGCCGCGATGCAGACGATGCCGGCCGCGAGCCCGTCGAGCCCGTCGACGAAGTTGACCGCGTTGATGGTCACGACCACGACCAGGATGGTGATCACCGTGCTGAGCGTGTAGTCGAGGCTCATCGAGCCGCCCCAGTCCTTGGGCAGCGGGATGTAGAGCAGCCGCAGGTTGAAGAAGACCAGCACGCCCGCCGCCGCGATCTGCCCGCCGAGCTTGATGAAGGCGTCCATGCCCCACCAGTCGTCGAGGAACCCGGTGACCGTGATGAGCCCGCCGGCCACGATCAGGCCGGTGACCACGTCGGCGTCGTACCCGGCCAGGGCCTCGCCGGTGTGGGTGAGCTGGCTGGCCGTCAGCAGGCCGACGACCAGGCCGCCGTACATCGCCAGGCCGCCCAGCCTGGGCGTCGGCGTGGTGTGCACGTCGCGCTCGCGAACCTCGGGCATGGCGCCGATGCGGATGGCGAAGCGGCGCACCAGCGGGACCAGCAGATACGTGACCGCCGCCGAGATGAGCGCCATGAACAGGTATTCGCGCACGAACCTAGTTTCCCGGATGCTCCGGCCAGCTGTGACCGGAAAACGACACAGACCAGCTTAATATTCGCTGAGATATGGCCTGTGGATGGCGAGAAGCGCCGCAACTCTTTCCCTGACCTCCGCTGAGCTGCCCGGATGCCGTACCGCCCGCGTCACGAGCGTGCCGACTTCTTTGAGCTCCTGGGGCCCCATCCCCTGAGTGGTCACGCACGGCGTGCCCACCCGGATGCCCGAGGTGATCGCGGGCGGCTCGGGATCGTACGGGATGACGTTGCGGTTCAGCGTGATCCCGGCGGCCGCGCACCTGCGCTCCGCCTCGGCCCCGGAAACGCCCAGCCCGCGCAGGTCGATCAGCGCCAGATGCGTGTCCGTGCCGCCCGAGACGGCCCGCATCCCCTCCCCCGCCAGCGCCTCCGTCAGCGCCCGCGCGTTCGCGATCACCCGCCTGGCGTAGTCGGCGAACTCCGGCCGCATCGCCTCCGCGAACGCCACCGCCTTGGCCGCCACCACGTGCATCAGCGGCCCGCCCTGCACGAACGGGAACACCGCGCGGTCGATCTTCCCCGCCAGCTCCTCCGTGCACAGGATCGCGCCGCCGCGCGGCCCGCGCAGCGCCTTGTGCGTGGTGAACGTCACCACGTCCGCGTACGGCACCGCCGACGGGATCGCGCGGCCCGCCATCAGCCCGATCGGATGCGCCACGTCCGCCAGCAGCCAGGCCCCCACCTCGTCCGCGATGCCGCGGAACACCGAGTAGTCGATCAGCCTCGGGTACGCCGTCGCGCCGCACACGATGAGCTTCGGCCGGTGCCGCAGCGCCAGGTCGCGAACCTCGTCGTAGTCGATCAGCTCGGTGTCGCGCCGCACCCCGTACGACACGACGTCGAACCATCTTCCCGAGAAGTTCACCTTCGAGCCGTGGGTGAGATGGCCGCCGTGCGGCAGCGCCATGGCCAGCATGGTGTCGCCGGGCTGCAGCAGGGCGGCGTACGCGGCCAGGTTCGCCGAGGCGCCGGAATGGGGCTGGACGTTGGCGTGATCGGCCCCGAACAGCCCACGCGCCCGCTCGACCGCCAGCCGCTCCGCCCGGTCCACGACCTCGCAGCCGCCGTAGTAACGCCTGCCCGGGTAGCCCTCGGCGTACTTGTTGGTGAGGGTGGAACCGAGGGCAGCCATGACGGCGGGCGAGGTGAAGTTCTCGCTCGCGATGAGCTGGATCCCGCCGCGTACCCGGTCGAGCTCGTCGATCAGGATCTGCGCGATCTCGGGATCCCGGCTCCGCAACATCCCGAAGTCCGGGCCGTAGTAGGGCTCCGTACCCATTTCCCCACTGTACGCCCCAATGTCCGTTTCTCCCATACACCGGTGATTCCCCGAAATTTCATCTCACCAGAAGGGTTGCGGCACATCCGTCGTCCGTACCCACCGGGGCATGTCCTCCGCCGCGTCGCTGATCGACGTCAGGATGGAGTGGCGGTAGAGCGCCAGCCTGCGCCGCCACTCGCGGAGGTCCTCCACGTAGCGCTCGCCCACCGGGGCGTCCCACGTCTGGGGGCTCCTGGCCAGCGAGTACGCCTTGTCGAGGGCGGTCCTGAGCGTCTCGAGCTGCGGCAGGACCTCGTCCCACGCCTCGACCAGCTTCTGGTAGTCGGGATTGAACTTCCAGGGGTGCTGGAGGCCGTCCAGGCCGCCCGGGGAGGCGGGCGGGGCCTCGTTGCGGCCCCTGGCCCTGGGGGCCGGCGGGTCGGCGTACATCACTGGCTCCTCTCCGGCCGGCCCGGGTCGATCGCCCCTGGCGGGCCGTCCGGCCCGACGTCCTCAGGGGCCCATTCGCCCTTGCCGTACTCGCCTGGGGGGATCTGGACGGAGGGCATGTCCTGGGGCTGGATGTCGCGGTGGTGGTCTATCACCGTTCTCAGGGCGTCCAGGGTGGGTGGGGTCGTGTCGGAGGTGACGACGTCACTGCCGTCGTCCGCCCACGAGGTGGCGGCGTCCTGGCCTGCCGTGGGATCGGTGCCGGGCTCGACGTCGTAGGCGATCAAGATGTTGTACGGGGAACCTGCACCGCGGCCCGCTTCGACACCGCCACCCCCTGGTCCCGCCACAGCGCCGCTGCCGCCGCCCGCCTCCGCTTGCTCCGCCGGGCCAGAGCCATCGGCCCCGGCACCACCTGCGGCCCCTACGCCGCCGCCCGCCTCCGTACCGGCACTGCCGCCGGCCACAGCTGCGCCGCTTCCGCCGTTCCCCTCCGCACCAGCTCCACCGCCTGCCACCGCAGCATCAGCACTCACTGGCGGCTGTGACGGCTGGCCGGCTCCGTAGCCGGTCTCCGACGTGCGGCCCGGTGCGGGCTGCTCCGTGTCGCCGTGTTGGCCTGTCTCCGGGGCTGTGGGCGGCGTGTCGGCGTTGCCGGTGGGTGTCTCGGCGGGGTTGGTCGGCGGGATGGCCACGGGCTCTCCCGGGCCGCCTCTGCCCTGCTCAGGCTGGTCTCCTGCCGGACGGTCGCCGGTGGGACGGTCTCCCGTGGGCCGGTCGCCCGTCGGCTGGTCCCCCGTGGGCCGGTCGCCCGTCGGCTGATCCGGCTTCGTGTCCCGATCCGTCGGCGGGGTGCCCGCGTCCCTTCCAGTGCCGTCGTCGCGCGGCGGTGTGCCCGCGTTCCCGCCGGTGCCGTCGTCGCGCGGTGGCGTGCCCGCGTCCCTTCCGGTGCCGTCGTCGCGTGGCGGGGTGTCGGCGTCCTTGCCCGAGTCGCAGGTGTCGTCGCCCGGCGTGGTGGCGACGTCCGATGTCTCCGCGGTCGTGCTGCCCACCGTCGTGGAGTCCGTCGTGGAGGCGCCTGCCGTCGCCGTGCTGCCGGTGCTCGCCGGGTCCGTGGGTGGCGGCGTCGCAGGCGTGTTTCCGCCCGTACTCGGGTTGCCCGCGTCGACCGAGCCTGCGGGTCCGTCCGGACGGATGTCGCGCTCGGCCCATGCGCCCTTGCCGTATTCGCCCTCGGGGACCTGTACGCCGGGCATGTCCTGGGGTGCGATCTGCCGGTGGTCCTCGATGACGGTCTTGAGGGCGTCCAGGTTCGGCGGGGTCGCCTCGGCGGAGACCACGTCGCTGCCGTCGTTGGCGTAGTCGTTGACGTTCGTGGCGTTCGTCGTGCCCGTGCCGTCGGCGGGAAGTTTCGGCATCTCGGCGGGTTGGACCTGGTCCGGGTTCTCCAGCATGTCCTCGATCACCGCCGCCTGGGGCGCGTCGAGCGGCACCTGGAGGACCTTGACGCCATCGACCACCACGACCCTCGGCTTGGTGGCGTCCTGCCCGTCCGATCCGTCCGACCCGTCCGCGGCGGGCGCATCCGTGTCCCTGCCGGAGGTGTCCGAGTCGGTGGGAGGCGGATCCGTGGCAGGCGGGTCCGCGGCAGGCGGGTCTGTAGGAGGCGGGTCCGTGACAGGCGGATCGGTGTCCGTGTCCTTGGCGGGTGGATCCGTCACGCCGCGATCCGGCTCGGTCCCCTGATCGCGCCTGCTGCCCACGTCGTCATCCTTGGGCGTCTCCGCAGGCTGGTCGCCGGTCTTCCCCTCGGAACCGGTCCCGCCGTCCCGCCCCGTCCCCGAGCGCTCCGCGTCGTCGCAAGTCTTCCCGTCGGAACCGGTCTTCCCCTCGGAACCGGTCTTCCCGTCGGATCCGGTCTTCCCCTCGGAACCAGCCCTCCCGTCCGAGCCGGTCGATCCGTCCGAGCCGGTCTTCCCGTCCGAACCGGTGGAGCCGGTCTTCCCCTCGCCGTCCGTCGTCTTGCCGGAGCCGCCACGCGGATTCTCGTACTGCTCGCGATCCCCCCGCACGTCCTTGGGCCCATCACCCCCAGGCGGATCCTCCCGCTTCTCCAGTACGGCGAGCCGCTTGTCGACGTCCTTGACCATCACACCCACGGCATCCGCGACCTGGGCGGGCCGGTGGACGGCCTCGGTGGGCACGCCGGCCCGCTGCATGGCCGCCCTGACCCGGTCCTCGATCCTGCGCATCTCCGTGGCCGCGTGTTTCACCTCGGTCAGCAGGTCACGGACCAGCTGGGGATCCATGCCGTCGTACTTGCCCATGGGCCGCTCCCGGACGTATCGCCGCTCCGGGCCTCACCGTAATCACGGCCCGGACGCGATAGCAGCCGGAATAAGCAGCGGGTATACGTCAGTCGTCGGTGGCGACGTACCCGATGATGCCGCGCAGCTTCTCCACCGGGATGGCCCCGCGCCGCAGCAGCCGGGGCACGGCCGTGGTGAGGTCGAGGATGGTGGAGGGCGTGTTGTCGGTGCTCTTGCCGCCGTCGAGGTAGACCTCGACCGAGTCGCCGAGCTGCTCCTCGGCCTCCTCCGCGGTGGTCGCGGCGGGCGAGCCCGAGCGGTTGGCGCTGGAGACGGCCATCGGGCCGGTCTCCTTGAGCAGGTCGAGCGCGACCGGGTGGAGCGGCATGCGTACGGCCACCGTGCCCTTGGTCTCGCCCAGGTCCCAGGAAAGCGCCCTGTTCGCCTTGCAGACGAGCGTGAGCGGCCCCGGCCAGAAGGCGTCGATCAGGTCCTGCCCGTACGCCCCCAGGTCGTCCACGAGCGCCGTGGCGGCTCTGACCGTGCCCACGAGCACGGGCGGCGGCATGTCGCGACCCCGGCCCTTGGCGTCGAGCAGCGACTTGACGGCATCGGGGGTGAAGGCGTCGGCGCCGATGCCGTAGACCGTGTCGGTCGGCAGCACCACCAGGTCGCCGCGGCGCACGGCCGCGGCCGCCTCCATCAGCGCGATGGTCCGCTGGTCGGGATCGGAGCAGTCAAAACGTCGTCCCACGCCGTGCATCCTAGTCCTGGCCCAGCCGGGCCGTGACGAAGCGGTCTCTTCTGGTGAGGTCCTGGCGCAGGCGTACGTCGCGCCAGCCGTTGTCCTCGGGGAACGTCAGGTAGACGGCCCTGCCTTGTTCGTCGGCGTGCTCGACGGCCACCCAGCCGCCGGGGCGCAGCAGGCGCCGGGCCGTGCGTTCCACCGCGCGCACCTCGCCGAGCCCGTCGTCGCCCGAGCCGTACAGGGCCCTGGAGGGGTCGTAGTCGCGCACCTCGGGATCGCGCGGGATCGCGCCGGGCGGGATGTACGGCGGGTTGGAGATGACCAGGTCGACCTTGCCGTTGAGCTCGGGCAGCGCCTCGGCGAGGTCCTCGGGGTGCAGGTGGGTGCGGCCCTGGCCGAGCTCGGAGATGTTGCGCTTGGCCCACGTGTACGCCGCCGGGTCGACCTCCACGGCGTGCACCTCCGCCAGCGCCACCTCCTGGGCGATGGACAGCGCGATCGCGCCCGAGCCGGTGCCGAGGTCGACGACGAGGGGGGCGTTGACGTCCATCTCGCGCAGGGTCTCGATGGCCCAGCCGGCCATCACCTCGGTCTCGGGACGCGGCACGAACACGCCGGGCCCGACGGCCAGCTCCAGGTAGCGGAAGTAGGCGTGGCCGGTGATGTGCTGCAGCGGCTCGCGGGCCTCGCGCCGGGCGACGCCCTCCCAGAACAGCGCGTCGAACTCGGAGTCCTTGACCGTGTGGAGCTCGCTCCTGCGCACGCCGTGGACGAACGCCGCGATCTCCTCCGCGTCGGTGCGCGGCGAAGGAACGCCTGCCTCGGCGAGCCGGGCGGTGGCGAGCGCGATCTCGTCCAGCAGAAATGTCATGAGTGTTGTGCGAGCTTCTCCGCCGTCTCGGCGTCGATGAGGGCCTGGGTGACGGCGGTCAGCTCGCCGTCGAGAACCTGGTCGAGGTTATACGCCTTGAAGCCGACGCGGTGGTCGGAGATGCGGTTTTCCGGGAAGTTGTAGGTGCGTACGCGCTCGGAGCGGTCGACGGTGCGGACCTGCGACTTGCGCTCGGCCTGGGCCGCGGCGTCGGCCTCCTCCTGGGCGATCGCCAGCAGCCGGGCGCGCAGGATGCGCAGGGCCGACTCCTTGTTCTGGAGCTGGCTCTTCTCGTTCTGGCACGAGACGACGGTGCCGGTCGGCAGGTGGGTGATGCGGACCGCGGAGTCGGTGGTGTTGACGCTCTGGCCGCCGGGGCCGCTGGAGCGGTAGACGTCGATGCGCAGGTCGTTGGGGTCGATCTGGACGTCGACCTCCTCCGCCTCCGGGTAGACGAGCACGCCCGCGGCGCTGGTGTGGATGCGGCCCTGGGACTCGGTGACGGGCACCCGCTGCACGCGGTGCACGCCGCCCTCGTACTTCAGCCGCGACCAGACGCCCTCGTCGCCCTTGGCCCGGATGCCGACCGTGACGTCCTTGTAGCCGCCCAGGTCGGAGGGCTGGCTGTCGATGATCTCGGTCTTCCAGCCGAGCCGCTCGGCGTAGCGGAGGTACATGCGCAGCAGGTCGCCCGCGAACAGCGCGGACTCCTCGCCGCCCTCGCCCGCCTTGATCTCCATGATGATGTCCTTGTCATCGTTGGGATCGCGCGGGATGAGCAGGTGCCTGAGCTTGTCCTCGAGCTGCGGGACGCGCTCCTCCAGCTCGGCGGCCTCGGCGGCGAACGCCTCGTCCTCGCCGGCCAGCTCCTTGGCGGCCGTCAGGTCCTCGCGGGTCGACTCCAGCTCGCGGTAGGTGCCGACGATCGGCGTGAGCTGTGAGTAACGACGACCGAGCGTGCGGGCCTTGTTCTGGTCTGCGTGCACGGCGGGGTCGGCGAGCTGCAGCTCCAGCTCGGAATACTCCTTGAGCAACTCGTCGAGGTTCACCGTGGGTCCTTTTTTCGTAAAAGTATGGCCGTTTCACCAACAACGCCGACCCAGACGCACCGGGGTGCGTCAGGGTCGGCGTGGGTGGAGCTACTTGCCCGTGGCCTTCTTGCCGAAGCGCTTCTCGAAGCGGGCCACCCGGCCGCCGGTGTCGAGGATCTTCTGCTTGCCCGTGTAGAACGGGTGGCAGGCCGAGCACACGTCGGCGTGGATGACGCCGTTCTTGGCGGTGCTACGGGTGGTGAACGTGTTACCGCAGGAGCAGGAGACCTGCGTCACGTGATAGTCAGGGTGGATGTCGCGCTTCATCGCTGTCCTTTCGGGGCGCGGCCGCCGGGTCGCCTTCACGCATGGCGTGAACCGGAACCGCGAAATGGTCAGCTACCAGTGTGCCAGATCGTGTAACCATCCCAGGCCATCGGTCATTCCCGTCGATCAGCGTCCCAGGTACGTCAGCACGGCCAGCACCCGCCGGTGGTCCTCGGGCGCCGGGCCCAGGCTCAGCTTGGTGAAGATACCGGAGATGTGCTTCTCCACGGCGCCCTCCGTGACGACCAGGCGGGCCGCGATGGCCGTGTTCGAGCGGCCCTCGGCCATCAGGGCGAGCACCTCGCGCTCGCGGGGCGACAGCGAGTCCAGCGGCGCGCCGCGCCGCTGGCGGCTGAGCAGCTGCACGACCACCTCGGGGTCGATGACCGTGCCGCCCGCCGCCACCTGCCGCACCGCGCCGAGGAACTCCGCCACGTCCGCCACCCGCTCCTTCAGCAGGTAGCCGACGGCCCTGCCGATGAGGTCGCCGGCGTAGCGTTCCTCGACGTACTGCGACAGCACCAGGATCGGGAAGCCGGGCCGCGCCGCCCGTACCTGGAGGGCCGCCCGCAGGCCCTCGTCGGTGTGGGTGGGCGGCATGCGTACGTCGACGATCGCCAGGTCGGGCTCGTGCTCGGACACGGCGGCCACGAGCGCGGCCCCGTCGGAGACGGCGGCCACCGTCTCGATGCCCCCGTCCGCCAGCAGCCGCGCCAGCCCCTCACGCAGCAGTACCGAGTCCTCCGCGATGACCACGCGCATGAGCCAGGCTTACAGGCGGCATGCCGGGCGGTCAATCGCGGCTCGCGCGCCTACCACTCGCACGGCAGTTCGGCGCGGACGATCGTGGGGCCGCCCATGGGGCTGTGCAGCACCAGCACGCCGTCGATGGTGGCCGCCCGGTCGGCCAGCCCGGCCAGCCCGCCGCCGGGGACGATGACGGCCCCGCCGATGCCGTTGTCCCACACGTCCACGACCACGCCCCGGCGATCCCTGATCACCGTGACCGAGGCCTCGGTGGCGGCGGAGTGCTTGGCCATGTTGGCCAGCGACTCGGCCACGATGAAGTACGCGATGCTCTCCACCGCGGGCGGCGGCCGTTCGTCCAGCTCGACCGAGACGTCCACCCTGATCGGCGCCCGCGCGGCCAGCCCCGACAGGGCCGCGTCCAGCCCGCGGTCGCTCAGGATGGCCGGGTGGATGCCCCGGGCGAGGTTGCGCAGCTCGGCGATGGCCGCCTTGGTGCCGGCGTGGGCCTGCGCGATGAGCTCCCTGACGGTCTCCGGGTCGCTGTCGAACTTCGACTGCGCCCGTCCCAGGTCCACCGCCACCGACAGCAGCCGCTGCTGGGCGCCGTCGTGCAGGTCGCGCTCGATCCTGCGCCGCTCGGCCTCCGCCGCGTCGACCCCGCGGGCCCTGCTGGCCCGCAGCCGCTCCTCCTCGCCGCCGCCGAGCAGCACCGTCGCCAGCGTCCCGTGCAACCAGGCCATTCCTCTTGCCAGGTACGCGCTCAGCACCAGCAGCAGCACGCCGAAGAAACCGGCGATCCAGGCCTCGGACCAGCTCTCGACGAAGTACCCGCTGCCGCCCGCCCCCTGCTCCATCGGGTACAGGATGGGGGCCAGCAGCAGCCCGCCCGTCCCCATCCACATGGCGAACGACACCACGGCCTCGACCGCGCCGAGCGGCAGCAGCATGAGCAGGTAACCCAGGTCCCGCCAGGTCGCCGGGTCCTTCAGCAGCCACTGCACGTGCGCGCCCAGCCCCCGTTGCGGGCGCGGCCGGTAGGGGTCGGCGAGGCGGACGCCGAACGCCAGCCGCTGCAGCCGCCGCTCCAGCCGGGCCCCGCCGCGCCACAGCAGCACGGTGGCGATCGCCAGCGGCACCCCGACCCAGACCACCGTCAGGGCGAGCGAGACGGAGATGGTGATGGCCAGCACGAAATACCACATCAGCCCGAGCGCCCCGCTGACCAGCAGGTACGGCGCCGCACGCCACGTCATCGGGTCCACCAGCACACCGAGCGGCCCCAGAGGCCCCAACGGCACGCGGTCCTTCAACGCCACCGTTCGCATGCAGCAAGCGTGCCCCGGCGGCGGTGGCACGGGAATACGGGAAGCAACCGAAGGGGGGTAGGGCTAGCCCCACCCCCCTTCCCCGGGAACGCGAAAGGGGGCGGCAGGCGCACCTGCCACCCCCTCACGTACGCGAGGCCGCTAGTCGCGGTCGTTGCTCACCGTGGTCTTCTGGACCTGGAGGAGGAACTCCGCGTTGGACTTCGTCTCCTTCATCTTCTCCAGGAGCAGCTCCAGCGCCTGCTGCATGTCGAGCGCGTGCAGGACGCGCCGCAGCTTCCAGACGATCTGCAGCTCCTCCTTGGCCATGAGGATCTCTTCCTTACGCGTGCTGGACGCGTCGACGTCCACCGCGGGGAAGATGCGCTTGTCGGCCAGGGAACGGTTGAGCTTGAGCTCCATGTTGCCGGTGCCCTTGAACTCCTCGAAGATGACCTCGTCCATCTTGGACCCGGTCTCGACCAGGGCCGTGGCGAGGATCGTCAGCGAGCCGCCGTTCTCAATGTTGCGGGCGGCGCCGAAGAAGCGCTTGGGCGGGTAGAGCGCCGTGGAGTCGACACCACCGGACAGGATGCGCCCGGACGCCGGCGCGGCCAGGTTGTAGGCGCGGCCGAGACGGGTGATCGAGTCGAGCAGGACGACCACGTCGTGGCCCAGCTCCACCAGGCGCTTGGCGCGCTCGATCGCGAGCTCGGCGACCGTGGTGTGGTCCTCGGCGGGACGGTCGAAGGTCGAGTGGATGACCTCGCCCTTGACCGACCGCTGCATGTCGGTGACCTCTTCAGGCCGCTCGTCCACGAGCACGACCATGAGGTGGCACTCGGGGTTGTTGCGGGTCAGCGCGTTGGCGATGGCCTGCAGCACCATCGTCTTACCGGCCTTGGGCGGGGAGACGATGAGGCCGCGCTGGCCCTTGCCGATCGGGGAGACGAGGTCGATGATCCGCGTGGTGAGGATGTTCGGCTCGGTCTCCAGGCGCAGGCGCTCCTGCGGGTAGAGCGGCGTCAGCTTGTTGAAGTCGGGCCGGTTGCGGGCCTGCTCCGGATCCATGCCGTTGACGGTGTCGAGGCGGACCAGGGCGTTGAACTTCTCGCGGCGCTCGCCCTCGCGCGGCTGCCTGACGGCGCCGGTGATGACGTCGCCCTTGCGCAGGCCGTTGCGGCGGATCTGGGCCAGCGAGACGTAGACGTCGTTGCTGCCAGGCAGGTAGCCGCTGGTCCTGACAAACGCGTAGTTGTCGAGGATGTCGAGGATGCCGGCGATCGGGATGAGCACGTCGTCGTCGCCGATGACGGGCTCGCCCGTCTCGAAGCGCTCGCGGCCACGCCCGCGGTTGCGCTCGCGGAAGCGGCCCCTGCGGCCACGGCCGCCGCGCTCGTCGTCGTCCCCGCCGCCCCGCTGGTCGCCACGGCTGTCGGCGGCGACGCGGTCGCGCTGCTCGCCACGGCCGCCGTCACGACCGTCTCGGCCGTCACGACCGTCGCGGCCACCGTCACGGCCGTCGCGGCCGTCACGGGCCCCGTCACGAGCGCCGTCACGAGCGCTGTCGCGTCCGCCGTCACGGCTGCTCTCGGCGCGGCCGCCCTCACCGCGGTCGCTGCCGCGGTCGCCGCGCTCGCGGCGCTCGCCACGGCTGCGGCGCTCGCGCCGGCTCTCGCCGCGCTCGGAGCGCGACTCGCCCTGCTGCGTCTCCGCGGGCTGGGCCTGCTGCTCCACGACGGGCTCCGCCGGAGCGGCGACCGGCTCGGGCGCGGCGGCCACGGGCGCGGGAGTCACCTCCGCGGCCTGCGCCGCGACGGGCTGCGGAGCGGTCTCCTCAGCGGGCTTGTCAGCGGTCTTGGTGCGGGAACGTTCCCTGCGCGTACGGGTGGGCCGCTCGGCCGCGGGCGCCGCCTCCGCCGCGGGGGCGGGCGACTCGGCCACAGCCGCGGCCGTTGGTGCGCCGTCTCCGGAACCGCCACCCTGCTTCTCCTGGATGGCCGCGATGAGCTGGCTCTTCCGCATGCGCCCGGTCCCGCTGATGCCCAGCTCCGCTGCCATCTTCTGCAGCTCGGGCAGCACCTTGGCGGACAGGCCGGTGCCGGAGCGACGCGCACGCGGCTTGGCCGCGGCGCGGGTGGGGGTGTCGCCGGACGCGGGCTCAGCGCCTGATGCGTCGGAGAGGAGTTCGGTGGTGTCGCTCAACTAAAAGGTCCTTCCCAGGGGTCGGGCGCCGGATTTGTTCTTCCGGGCGTCCCGGAGGTGCTTGCGATCCGGCGGGACAGACCGGGTCGGGGTGCACTTTGCGATCTTCGGCTGTCGATGGAGACGGCCGCCACTCTTGGGGAGGGGTTCTTCCACGCCGCCGATGGCCCTTGGCGCGTGGCTGACACCCCCCAGATTGCTGTCGCCAACCAGATGTCGATGTGATTCGAACGCGCAGATCCCCGTCGTCGCCACCTCACGTCGAGCCAACCGGGTGTGGGCCAACCGGAGGCAACGGATTCCGGGGAGACAGCCGCGCTGCTTCCGCCTCGCGACGTGAAGCATGATGCAGCGATGTGTGGCTGACAAGCACGCACCCACCAAGGGGGCATCTGGTGCGGCTACCAGCCTAACATCACCAGCGCACACGGCTATTCCCTGAAGGTCTAAAGAGGCATCAGCGTGTCTCGGGGAACTGAACGTTCGCACCAACCGGGTCGACGTCCATTAGCTGGATGTGCCAGTCATTACCCACTTCTGGCGCGATCAAATCCTGCGTATCCGATGTCGAAAACGCAAGAACCGTGGGACCCGCTCCCGAAACGACCGCGGGCACGCCCACTGCACGGAGACGTTCTACCAGATCCGCGCTCGCCCTCATCGCAGGCGCGCGGTAATGCTGATGGAGCCGATCTTCTGTGGCGGCGAGCAGCAGCTCTCGCTCGGGCTTCCGGGTCAGCGCGGCGATCAGCAACGCGGCCCTGCCGGCGTTGAAGGAGGCGTCCTTGTGGGGCACGTCCTTCGGCAGCAGCCCCCTCGCGGCCTCCGTGGACAGCCGCGTCGACGGAACGACGGCGACCGGACGGATGCGCTGGTCAGGAGCTAGTTTCAGCATATGCGGCAGCCCGTCGTGGTCGGACCACGAGATGGTCAGCCCGCCGGCCAGGCAGGGCGCCACGTTGTCGGGATGCCCTTCCATCTCGGTGGCCAGCGCGTACACGTCGTCGTCGGAGAATTCGCTTTCAGCGCGTTCGCTACGAGCCAAAGCGCGCGCGGCGAGAATGCCCGCGCACACGGCCGCCGACGACGATCCCAGCCCCCGTGCGTGCGGGATCCTGTTGCGGCAGTGCAGGTGTATGCCCTCCGGCTGGGGGACGCCCATGCGGTCGAACGTCTTCCGCATGGCCCTGACGACCAGGTGCCCCTCGCCGGAATCCACCTCCCCCGCGCCCTCGCCCTCCACGGTGACGCGCACCCCGCGTTCGCCGGTGAGCGTGGCGCGTACGTCGTCGTGGAGGCTCAGCGCGAGCCCGAGCGCGTCGAAACCCGGCCCCAGGTTCGCCGACGTCGCGGGCACGCGAATGTCAACGGTCCTCATTCGTTCACTTTTCCTCGTCACTCCCCGTCAGGCGAGGTTGAGCGCCGCCGCGGCGGCATGCACGTCGATGGGGATGACCACCGGCGCCGGAGCCCCCGAAATGGCCCAGTCAGGGTCCTTCAGCCCGTTGCCCGTGACCGTGCACACGATCCGCTGCCCCGGCTCAACCATGCCCTGCGCGTGGGCCTGCAGCAACCCCGCGACGCTGGCGGCCGACGCCAGCTCCACGAACACGCCCTCTTCCTGCGCCAGCAGCTTGTACGCGGCCGCGATCTGCCGGTCGGTCACCGCCTGGATGAGCCCCCCCGACTCGTCGCGGGCCGCGGTGGCCAGCGACCAGGAGGCGGGGTTGCCGATGCGGATCGCGGTGGCGATCGTGTGCGGGTGCGCGACCGGCGCGCCCCCGACGATGGGCGCCGCCCCGCTGGCCTGGAAGCCGAACATGCGCGGCCGCTTCGTCGACACGCCGTCGTCCGCGTACTCCTGGTAACCCATCCAGTACGCCGAGATGTTGCCGGCGTTGCCCACCGGGATGCAGTGGATGTCGGGCGCGTCGCCGAGCGCGTCGACGATCTCGAACGCCGCCGTCTTCTGCCCCTGCAGCCTGAACGGGTTGACGGAGTTGACCAGCGCGATCGGGTAGCTGGACGACAGCTTGCGGGTCATCTCCAGACAGTCGTCGAACGACCCCTCGACCTGCAGCAGCGTGGCCCCGTGCACGAGCGCCTGGGCCAGCTTGCCCATGGCGATCTTCCCCCGCGGCACCAGCACGGCACAGGTCAGCCCCGCCCGTACGGCGTAGGCGGCGGCGGACGCCGAGGTGTTGCCGGTGGAGGCGCAGATGACCGCCTTGGCCCCCTCCTCGACCGCCTTGCTGATGGCCATCGTCATCCCGCGGTCCTTGAAGCTGCCCGTCGGGTTGGCCCCTTCCACCTTCAGGTAGACGTCACACCCCGTGAGGGCCGAGACGCGGTGCGCGGGCACCAGCGGCGTGCCGCCCTCGAGCAGCGTGATGACCGGCGTCTTCGCGGTGACCGGAAGACGCTCGCGGTACTCCTCGATGAGGCCACGCCACGACCTGCTCATTGATGACTCCCTACCTGCGGTGTTGGGCACCGAGTGTACGGGGTGCGCGCACTTGGCGCGGAGCCGTGTCCACGAGTCGGACTTGATGCTTAGACAGCAACACTATTCAGGAAATACTCAGCATCTCCCGATAAGGTCTCGGCAGGGGGTCACGACCATGAACGCGCGTCCTGCTTTGAGGCAGAACGACTTTTCACCAGTAGCGGCACCGCGGCTCGGCGCCTGGTCACCCGCCCTTTCCGTGAGCGTGGTGGTACCCGCGCACGGCGGGCAGGACAAGCTCGACCTGACGCTGGCGGCACTGGCCGCGCAGACGTACCCGGCACACCTCATGGAGGTCCTGGTCGTCGACGACGGCAGCCGGCCACCGATCCGGCTGCCCGAGATCCGCCCCGTCAACACCCGCCTCGTACGGGTCGAGGACGGCTGGGGCATCTCCAACGCCGTCAACACCGGCGCCAAGGCCGCCGACGGCGAGATCATCCAGCGGCTCGACTCCGACATGGTGGCCTGCCGCGAGCACATCGAGGCCCTGGCCCGGTGGCACCACGTGACCGACTACCTGGTCACGATCGGGATGAAGAAGTTCGTCGAGCCGCCGTGCGTCACTCCCGGCCAGGTCTTCAGGGCCGGGCACCTGGGAGAGCTGTTCGACCTGGACACGGCCGTGCCGAGCTCGACCGAGGCGACCATCGCCAAGACCGACGGGCTGCGCAAGAGCCGCAACCCGTACCACGTGTGCACGGGCCCGACCTTCGCCCTTCCCCGGGAGGTCTTCCACGCCGTCGGCGGCCTCGACCCGACCGTCATCCGGGGCGAGGACACCGAGTTCTCCTACCGGCTGGCCATGTACGGGGTCGTCTTCGTGCCCGACCTGGACGCCCAGGCCGTACACCTGGGGCTGCCCTCGCAGCACCGCGACCGGGAGCGGGCCGTGCGGGCCGTGGAGCCGTACCTGGCGCACCGGATCCCGCTGCGCAGGGACCTGCGCAAGGACCGGGGGCGGCGGTGGCTGGTGCCGTACGTGGAGGTGGTGCTGGACGTCACCGACACCAGCGAGTCGGTGGTGCGGCAGGCGGTGGCGGCGGCGCTGGACGGCAAGCTGCAGGACATCGTGGTGACGTTGGTGGGGCCGTGGTCACGGCTGTCGTCCGGGCAGCGCTTCGGCCTGTCGGACCCGTGCTTCGAGCTGCGGCTCATGCGCGACCTGTTCGCCAACGACGAACGCATCCGCCTCATCGACGAGGCCGCCCCCACCCCTGCCCCGACCCCGTTCCGGTACCGGGGGCCGGTGGACGTGCCGCTGCATCGGGCGACGCTGGAGCGCATGATCGAGTCGGTGCAGAAGGATCTCGCCGGGGTGCTGGTCGTGGACCTGCCGGACGGGCGTACGGCCCGGCTCGAACGGACGTCGGCGTTGGGGCGGGCGTGCCTGCTCAGCTCGCCCGGGGAGGATCTGGACGAGGTCATCGCCGCCACGCACGGCGTCCGTCACGAACCCCCGGACCGGTTCTGGCCCGTCCCCGCCCAGCCGGAACCGGTCACCATCCCGGCTCCGCCGTCCACGCCCGCTTCTGGGAGTGCTGCGGCTGTTTCGGTGTCGGTGGAGGGGTCGGAGAATTCGCTGCTCCGGCGGCTGAAGTCTGCCTTGCGTCCCAACTGATTTCCTCGGCGGCTCTGTGCCTGCGTCGTGTTGGGTGAGGCGCGGGCGGTTGTGCGTGCGGGGGGTGTGTTCGCGCGAAGGGGGCTTGCGTTTTGGGTGTGCGCCCTTCTGCGAGCGGGCTCGTGCGGTGGGCGTGCAGTGCGCGCAGGGGGTGCTTGTGCGTGAGGGGTGCTCTTGCGTGTTCGCACTTCCTGCCGCTCGCATGGAGGGGCGTTTGCACACAGGGGGTGGTTTTGTGCAGTGAGTCGCTCATGTGCAGGTGTCTGTTCGGGGATGCGTCTTGTGCTGGCCGCTGTGCACGTTGCGCCGGACTCCTCCGTACACCGTCCCGCCGACGCGGCGCCAGAGCACGGGGCGCCGCGCACCCACCAGGCGGCGCGTAACGCTGCGCGCCCGCCCGCCCCCGCATACGCTCAGCACCGGGAAGCGGGTGGGATGCTCCTCTTGATGTCAACCGTTGGGGCCATGATCAGTCGCGGAGGCGTTTGCGGAGGGCGCGTTTCATGGTGGTGGAGACCAGGGTGCGCAGGCCCTGCTGGGCCCGGTTGGCGGCGGCGAGCTGGCGCCGCAGGGCACCGACCTCGCGCCGCAGCTCCACGGTGGACCTGCGCCACCGCCCGGCCTCCTCGCGCCACTTGGCCACCTGCGCCCGCAGCCGCTCGG
This sequence comes from Nonomuraea rubra, assembly GCF_014207985.1. Lineage (NCBI taxonomy): Bacteria > Bacillati > Actinomycetota > Actinomycetes > Streptosporangiales > Streptosporangiaceae > Nonomuraea > Nonomuraea rubra. Next base: position 10,629,418 of record NZ_JACHMI010000001.1, read on the forward strand.
CTTCCTTGGCGAGCCTGGCGGCCTCCGCCTCGGCCTCCAGCCGGGCCCGGTGGGCGGTGCGCCGGCCCTGCGGAGCCGCCGGTGAGGTGGTGAAGCCGTACGTCTCGCCTTCGACCCAGGACACCCCGGACACCTCGTCCACCACGTCGTCCAGGTCCTCACCGTCGGCGGCGACGAGGCGGGCTCTGGCGAAGGCGGAGGTGCGTTCCAGGCGGGCCGCCACGACGCCGTCGGAGGCGGTTTCGTGGAGGAGCACGTTGACCAGGCCCAGGGCGTCGTCGCGGGCCAGGTCGAGGAGGCGGGCGAGGGTGTCCTCGGCGGGGGCCCAGCCGGCGGGCAGGCGGAGGACGAAGGGGACGGCGGGGTCCACGTCCGCCGTCTCGGCGAGGCGTACGCGGCCCTCGTGCTGGTAGTGCCCGTGGACCAGCACCAGTTCCAGGTCCGGGTCCCGGAGGGGGGCGCGGCGGTCGCGGTCGAGGGTGGGCCAGGGGCCCGTGAGCAGGACCGACACGTCCGGGACGGTGCCGGCGAGCACGGCGTCCACCGTCGTGCGCACGGCGTCGTAGCCGCGCGTGCCGTCCACGACGACCGTGACGTACGGGACCTTCCACTGCCGTCCGGGATGGCCCCTGAGCCAGCGGTAGGCCGGGATGCGGTCGGCGACGAACGCGTGGCTGACCCGGTCGATGGGCTGCTTGTCGCGCATGCGCATGGTGGGCCCGAGGTGGTAGGCGCGCGCGGCGGGCTCGGGGACGAAGACGGCGCCCGCCTGGCCGAGCCGGTAGCCCAGCTCGGTGTCCTGGCCGAGGATCAGCTCCTCGTCCATGGGCCCGGCCGCCTCGATGAGCCTGGCGCTGACGGAGGTGGCGCCGCCGACGTGCAGGCTGAAGGGGCGCTGCGGGTTGTCGGTGAGGCCGTCGGTGCGTTCGACGAGGTCGACGATCCAGGCGTGCGGCTCGGCGGGCTCGAAGTGTCCGGCGAGGTCGTCGGGGAGCTCGGCGGGCAGTTCGGCGGCGGTGAAGCGGATGTAGCCGGTGACGACGAGGTACGGGGCGGCGTGGTGCCAGCGCATGTGGGCCTCGATGGCGCCGGGCGTGAGCACCACGTCGGAGTCGAGCCAGTGGACGACGTCACCGGTGGCCTGGGCCAGGCCGGCGTTGCGGGCGCTGGCCCGGCCGGGGCGGTCGCAGACGACCAGCCGGGCGGCGCTGCCCTCCGGCAGGCGCAGGGGTGGTGAGCTGCCGTTGTCGACGACGATGATCTCGGTGAGCGCGGCCGGGTACGTCTGCCTGCCCAGCGCCGCGAGCACCAGGTCGAGCTTGTCCTGGCCGCCGTAGGCCGGGATGACGACGCTGACCGTCAGCCTGGGGGTGAAGTGCTCGCCGGGAGCGAGCACCCGGTAGTCGTTCCCGCGCACCCTGCCGCGTGTGGTCATGCGGCTTCCAGCGGCGCGGTCGAGGGCTCCATGAGCAGGCTGGGGCGGAAGCCGCGCCACTGGTTCACGGCCACCTTGAGGAAGTGGGCCAGCGGGAGCTGCCAGGTGTGGTCGGCGCTGAGGCCGCGGCGCAGGACATAACCGAGCCCGTGGGTGCGATAGATGCGGGCTTCTGCCTTTTGCGCGGCCTTCAGAAATTCAAGATCCACGGCACGCGGCAATCCAGGAAATCCGCCTATTTCACGGAATTTCGCCATTGCTACCAGGATCGTGCCACCGGCCACATGATCGGCCCAGACCTCGCTCGGATAACTCGCCCCGCTCGCGAACGTCGTCCGCCTGACCGTCGCCTTCAACGGCTCCAGGTAGAAGAACTCGGCCGTGGTGCCCACCACGTCGGCCCCGGTGTAGGCCGTCGCCATCAGCAGGTCGGCCAGGTGCCGCGGGCCGTACCAGTCGTCGTCGTCCCACTTCGCCAGGTAGTCGCCGCTCGCGAGCGCCGCGGCCCGGTTGAGCACCTCGCCGAACGGCACGGACGCGTCCGCCTCCACCCAGCGCACGGGCAGCGAGCAGGCCGAGACCGCCTCGCGCACCTGGTCGTGGCGCACCCCGTGCAGGCCCAGCAGCACCTCCGCGCGCACGTCCCGCTGGCGCTCCATCTGGGCCAGCGCCTGGCCGATCAGGGCGGGCCGCTTGGTCGCCATGACGATGCTGACCTGCGGGACGGCGGTGACGGGGTGGGCGAGGCGGCGCAGCCGTACGCTGTGCTCCTCGCGACGCAGGTCGGCCAGCGAGCGCGCGGTGCCGTCGGCGGCGTGGCCGAGCCAGTCGCGGTCGGTGAGCAGCGCGGCAAGGTCGGCGGGCACCCACGGCGGCGCGTGTCCGGCCGTCAGCGGCACCCCGGCGGCGGCCAGCTCCAGCAGGCCGTCCAGCGGCACCCGGCCGTCCGGCCACTCGATCTCCAGGCCCCGCAGCGGGCGCAGCGCCGGTACGTCGGGCGGCTGGCCCTCCACCGCCCAGCCGGTGTCGCCCCAGTGCAGGCGGGCCAGCCCCTTCTCCGGCGTACGCGTGAAGCCGCAAGGGGTGACGGACATGGGTGGTGTGCTCCTTGACCGTTTGAGAGGTGATCGGCGCCTACCTTACGCCCGTTTTACTGACTAGTAGACGCGCATGCCAGATTCGGCAGGACACCCTGCCGCGTACGGCCTGTGCAGGCTCTGAGCCTGATGATTCGCTGGGAACCTTGGAGAACTCATGGCGCGGTGGTTGCCAATGTTGAATAAGGTGTCAATACTCCCCAGATGTCCGTGAAGCCTCCGATGTCCTCCAAGCCGTGAACGACGAAAGGTATGCGCGGATGCTCTCGCCCCGCCGCCTGGCAGCGACCGCCGCACCCCTCGCAGCACTGGCCCTCGGCGTGCTCGCCCTCCTCGTACTCGCCGACCTGATCACGCTCGGCGCCGCCGCGGCCGCCGTCGCGTTCCTGGTCTCGCTGGCCGCGCTCGCCCTGCTCGTCTTCACCGTGCGCCGCCTGGACGGCAAGGCGCACCGCATCGACCTGCGGATCAAGAAGCACGAGGCCGAGCTGGCCAGGACCACCGCCGCGCTGAAGAACATCGAGACCAGGCTGGACGTGCTGGTGCAGGCTGTCGAGGACTCCGCCGCGCGGCGGGCCGACGACCTCGGCGCGATCCTGGCCTCGCTCGGCGAGGACCGGGTCAACGCCATGGCCAGGGCCCGCGAGGTGGAGGAGCTGCGCGAGGAGGTCAGAGGTCTGGCCAAGGACCGCGTATGACCCGGATCAGGCACAACGACTACGGCGTGCTGCGGCCGCCCGAGCCCGGCACGTGGCGGCCCTCGCTGAAGGTGTCGGTGGTCATCCCGGCCTACGACTGCCAGGAGGCGCTGGACCGGACGGTGCCCGCGCTGGCGCGGCAGACGTACCCGGCCGAGCTGGTCGAGGTGATCGTCGCCGACGACGGCAGCGAGCCGCCGCTGCGGGTGCCGGGAGCGCGGGTCGTACGGGTGACCGGCGGCTGGGGACGCGGCGCGGCTAGGCAGGCCGGGCAGCTCGCGGCCACCGGCGACGTGATCCACTGGCTGGACTCCGACATGATCCTCGCCGACGACCACCTAGAGGCGCACATGCGCTGGCACCACCTGATCGACTACGCGGTGGTGATCGGTGACACGCGGTTCGTGGACGCGCCGGGCGAGGAGGGCGTCCAGTCCGCGTACACGAGGAAGATCCTGGAGTCCACCAGGAGGCTCAAGGACGCGGGGGCGAACCCGTACCTGCTGCACACCGGCGCCTCCTCCTCCGTACGCGCGGACCTGCTGCGCGCGGCGGGCGGCGTGGACGCCTCCCTGAACATGGCCGAGGACACCGAGCTCGGCTACCGGCTGGCCCAGGCGGGCGCGGTGTTCATCCCCGACGCCGAGGCCAGGGCGTGGCACGTCGGGCCCTCCACCGTGATGCTGCGGGAGCGGGAGGTGCACCGGCACAACTGGTCCTACCTGGGCGATCTGATCCCCGACCTGCGCTGGTTGCGCGCGCATCCGCGGCGGCACTGGCTGGTGCCGTACGTGCGGGCGGCGGTGACCGCCACGACGTACGAGGAGACGCGCGCCACCGTCGACTCGGCCCTGGCGGGCACGCTCACCGACGCGGCGGTCACCCTCGTCGGCCCCTGGGGCAAGCTGACCGGCGAGCGGCGCTCGAACCTCGACGACCCCATGCTGGACCTGCGCCTCCTGCACAACCTGTACGCGCACGAGCCGCGCGTGGAGTTCGCGGAGGACGTGCCGGCCTCGGCGGCGCCCGCGCCCTTCCTGGTGACGTTGCCCGCAGGATGGGTGCTGGGCGCCGACACGCTCGCCAGGCTGGTCAAGCACGCCGACCGCGACCTGCTCGGCCTGGTCTGCGTGGCGCTCGCGGAGGGCTCCGGCGGGGTCGTGGCCGCCCGGCTGGAGCGCACGGCCGCCTTCGCGCGTGCCGCGCTGTTCCAGGGCCAGGCCGACGACCTGGTGGACGAGCTGTTCGGGTCGGAGTGGGTCAGCGGCGCCGAGTACGGCGTCGTCCCGGCCGGCGAGGCCGAGCCCCTGTCCGGGGAGCCCGCCAAGTGGCGGGCACTGGCCGGGCAGCGGCTGGCCGAGATCAAGGAGCTGAAGGCCGAGGTGGAACGGCTGTCCGCCGAGGTCGAGCGGCTCTCCGAGACACCCGGCGAGCAGCAGCCGCGCGGCCCGCTGAACTCGATCATGCGCCATCTCCGGAGCGCCGGATGATCGAGCGGTTGCTGGCGGAGCTGCGCGAGGCGCGGGTGTTCCTCGCCGGGATCGACGACGTGGACCACCTGCACGACGCGGTGGACCTGGACCGGGACCTGCTGGAGCCGCACGCGGAGCCCGAGCACTCCCGTGAGGTGGTGGTGCTCGCCAGGACCCCCTCCGACCTGCGCAGGGTCGCCACCCTGCACAAGCTGCTGCCCCAGGCGGAACGGGTGGTCGTCGCCGTGCTCGACACGCCGCCCGCCCATCCCGCGCCCGTGCCCACGCCCACCCCGGCGCACCGCTGGCGGGCGCTCACGGACCTGCGGGTCTACCAGCCGAAGAACCGGGTCTGGGTGGTGGACGCGCGCTTCTCCGCCGCCACGCCCGCGGGCCGTACGGTGACGGCCACGGCCCGGGCGTTCGCCGGGCACCGGCTCGACGTGATCGCGGCGCCGGCGGCGGCCATCGCGGGCGTCGGCGCGGCGGACTGGCGGCCGGGCGACCCGAACGCGACGCCCGCCGAGGTGAGCGGCCCCGTGCCCGAGCGGGTGGGCGCGCCCGGCGGCGACGTGATCCTGCGCACGCTCACGGCGGACGCCATGGGGCCCGATCCCGACCCCGATCCCGCGCAGACCGGGTGGGCCGGAGCCGAGACGCCCATCGAACGGCCCGCGCTGGAGGCCGTGAGCTGGGAGCGGCTGGGCCGGCCCGGCATGACGGACTCGCCGCTGGCCGATCCCGACGTGCTCGCGGAGCCGTCCATGGTCCCGCCCGTGGACGAGCGGCTGGTGAACCCGCAGGGGTTCGTCACCACGCCGTCACGCGGCATGGCGTCGCTGGCCGAGCGCGACGGGCGCTGGTCGGTGGTGCTGGACGGGAAGGCCGTGACGTCGTTCGCCGAGTCGGGCGGCGTCACCGACGCCGACGTGGCCAGGCTGCGCCAGATCAGGGGTGTCGAGGTGGACTGGCGGCACGCGCACAGCGGCCCGCTGACGGCCGTGCGCGTGCTGGCCGGGCTGAGCGCCGCCGGGGTGCCGCTGGTGGCCGGCGCGGTGCCGCGCTGGGCGGGCGCGCTCGGCGACGAGCTCGTCGAATTGCTCACCCGTGAGCCGGACCTGTCGGACGACCTGCGGCGGGAGGAGCACAGCATCCGGCTGCGCCGCGCCGCGCTGCGTACCCACGGGGTGGCCGCCCGGTGGGAGCAGCTCGGCGCGCCCGCGCCCGCTCCCCCGCTCACGTCGGTCCTGCTGGCCACCCGCCGCACCGACATGGTGTCGTTCGCGCTCGGCCAGATCGCCCGCCAGCGCGGCGCCGGCCTGGAGGTGATCCTCGCGCTGCACGGCGTGCCGCAGGGGCATCCGGACGTGGCCGCGGCGATCGCCGCGTACGACGGGCCGCTGACCGTGTTCGAGGCCGACCGTCGGGCCGTCTTCGGCGAGGTGCTGAACCTCGCCGCCGCCAGGGCCTCGGGGTCGTTCCTGCTGAAGATGGACGACGACGACTGGTACGGGCCCGACTTCCTGGCCGACCTGCTGCTGGCGCACGCGTACTCGGGGGCGCAGGTGGTCGGGACGGTGCCGGAGTTCGTCTACCTGTCCTCCATCGACGTCACCGTGCACCGCCACCAGATCACCGAGCAGATCACCAGCTTCGTGGCGGGCGGGACGATCCTGGTGGAGCGGTCGGCGTTCCAGGCGGTGGGCGGGTTCAGGCCGCTGCCGCGCTCGGTGGACACGCAGTTCCAGGAGGCGCTGCAGGCGGCGGGCGGGCAGATCTACCGTACGCACGGGCTCGGGTACATCCTGCGCAGGGGCCCCGCGGCCAACCACACCTGGCAGGAGCCGCTCGGGACGTTCCTGCAGCGCAACAGGCGGCAGTGGCGCGGCTTCCGGCCGAACGCGCTGATGGCGCTCGACGGGAGCCCGCTCCCGTGATCCCGCGCATCCCGCACAACGACTTCGGCGTGCTCGACCCGCCGGCGCTGGGCGGCTGGGAGCCCACGCTCACGGTCACCGTCGTGATCCCGGCCCACGACCGCCAGGAGACGCTGAACCTCACGCTCGCCGCCCTGTCGGCGCAGAGCTACCCCGAGCACCTGCTCGACGTCGTCGTCGTGGACGACGGCAGCGCCACCCCGCTGTCCCTGCCGGAGCTCGCCCCCGCCAGGACCAAGCTCATCTCCAGCCCGCCGGGCGGCTGGGGGCGCGCCTGGGCGGTGCAGGCGGGGCTCGACGCGGCGACGGGCGAGGTCGTGTTCGTGCTGGACGCCGACATGGTGCCGCACCGCCGGCACGTGGAGGCCCAGCTCCGCTGGCACCACCTGGCCCCGTACGTGGTCGCGCTGGGCTGGATCGACTTCACCGGCCCCGGCCCGCTGCCCGCGCCCGAGCAGGTCGTGGCCGCGCTGGCAGAAGGCGCCGAGGAGCGGCTCTTCCCGCTGTCGCCGCACCGCCACGACTGGGCCGAGGAGATCATCCGCGACCACGACGGCCTGCGTACCGCGCCCAGCTCCCTGGCCACCAGGATCCACGTGGGGGCCACGGTGTCGTACCCGGCGGCGTTGCTGCGCGCTGCCGACGGCATGGACACGTCGCTGGTGCTGGCCGAGGACACGGAGCTGGGGTACCGGCTCACGCAGGCGGGCGCGGTGTTCGTGCCCGACCCCGAGTCCAGGGCGTGGCACGTCGGGCTGCCGACGGCGATGCGCGACCACGGGGCGCTGAAGCGGTACAACGATCCGTACGTCGCCGATCGGGTGCCGTACCGGCGTTACCTGCGGACGGACGCGGGGCGGCAGTGGCTGGTGCCGTACGTGGACGTGACGGTGCCGGAGGGCTCGTACGAGGACGTACGGGCCACGGTGGACTCTCTGCTGGCCGGCTCGCTTCCCGACGTCCGGGTCACCGTCACCGGGCCCTGGGAGCTGCTCACCCCCGAGCGGCGCTCGCCCCTGGCCGATCCGCAGCTCGACCTGCGGCTCGTGCACGCCGCCTTCGAGCACGACCCCCGCGTGCACTTCAGCCCGCCCGGCACCGGCACGGCGCCGTTCCGGCTGTCGGTGCCGCCGGGGTGGATCGTCTCGAAGGACACCGTGGAACGCCTGGTGGCGCACCTGGAGGAGCACGACTCGGGCACGTTGTGCGTCGCCCTGGAGGAGACGGCGGGCGGCGTCACGATCGCCCGCCTGGACCGCACGGCGGCGCTTTCCCGCGCCGCCCTGGTGGCCGGGCCGGGGGACGAGCACCTGGACGACCTGGTGTCCGGGCCGGGCGACGAGCACCTGGACGACCTGGTGGACGCCCTGTTCGGGCTGGAGTGGGTGGACGGGGAGACGTGGGGCTTCAAGCGCCGTCCCGCCGTCTACCCGCCGCGCCGGCGGCCCCCGTCGGAGCTGGCGGTGCTCGCGGCCCGGCACGAGCAGGAGCTGGCCCGCTACCGCAAGCGCGTGGCCGCCCTGCGGGCCGAGCTCGCGCAGGCACGCAGGGAGGCGGGCAAGAACGGCAGGGACGCGGCACGGTGGCGCGAGAAGGCCGAGGCCTGGCGCCGCGAGGCGGTGCGGCTGGCCAGGGAACGGAACCGCACCGTGCTCAAGCGCGCGGTACGCCGCGTCCGCAACCTGGCCTTCCCGGGCGACCAGCGTTAAGTCCGCGACCTGGCCCTCCGAGGGCCTTGCGAGGGCGATCGGCCCTAGTCGTCGCCCTCCACCCGCATCACGCTCGCCACGGCCCTGACGATGTCCAGCTCCCGCAGCCCGGACATCGTCGCCGACAGCGCGGCGTCCGTGGCGCGGTGGGTGACGATGACGAGCTGGGCGTCGTCGCCGCGGCCCTCCTGGCGGACGGTCTGGATCGACACGTCGTGCTTGGCGAACAGCTCGGCGACCTGCGCCAGCACGCCCGGCTTGTCGGCGACGTCCAGGGCCACGTGGCAGCGGGTGACGGTCTCGCCCATCGGGTGCACGGCCAGGTCGGCGTAGGTCGACTCGTCGGGGCCGCGGGTGCCCGCCAGGCGGTTGCGGCCGACGGCCACCAGGTCGCCGAGCACGGCCGAGGCGGTGGGGGCGCCGCCGGCGCCCTTGCCGTAGAACATGAGCTGGCCCGCCGACTCGGCCTCCACGAAGACCGCGTTGTACGCCTCGCGCACCCCCGCCAGCGGGTGGGAGCGCGGGATCATGGCCGGGTGCACCCGCACGCCGAAGGAGCGGCCGTCGTCGGAGCGGGCGCAGATGGCCAGCAGCTTGATGACGTACCCCATGGCCTTGGCGGAGGCCACGTCGGTGGCGGTGATCTCGGTGATGCCCTCGCGGTGCACCTCGTCGGCGCGTACGCGGCTGTGGAAGGCGAGCCCGGCCAGGATGGCGGCCTTCGCGGCGGCGTCGAAGCCCTCGACGTCGGCCGTCGGGTCGGCCTCGGCGTAGCCAAGGGTCTGGGCCTCCTCCAGCGCGTCGGTGAAGGAGGCGCCGGTGGAGTCCATCTTGTCGAGGATGTAGTTGGTGGTGCCGTTGACGATGCCCAGCACCCGCTTGACGTGGTCGCCGGCCAGCGACTCGCGCAGCGGGCGCAGCAGCGGGATGGCGCCGGCCACGCTGGCCTCGAAGTACAGGTCGCCCTTGCCTGCCCTGGCGGCCTCGTGCAGGGTGGCGCCGTCCTCGGCCAGCAGCGCCTTGTTGGCCGTGACCACGGACTTGCCCCTGGACAGGGCGGCGACGATCAGCGAGCGGGCCGGCTCGATGCCGCCGATGACCTCGATCACGATGTCCACGTCGTCGCGGGTGACCAGCGACTCCGCGTCGGTGGTCAGCAGCCCGGGATCGACGTCGATGTCGCGCTTGCGGCCCAGGCGGCGCACGGCGACCCCGGCCAGCTCCAGCGGCGCGCCGACGCGGGCGGCCAGGTCGCCGGCCTGCTCGTGCATGAGCCTGATGACCTGCGAGCCGACGACCCCGCAGCCCAGAAGAGCCACTTTCAGCGGTTTCACAGCTGCCCCCTCAAGAGATCGTCCTCGGTCTCGCCCTGCACGATCACCCGGGAGACGCCGCCGGCAACGGCGACCACGGCGGGCTTGGGCAGGTAGTTGTAGTTGCTGGCCAGCGAGCGGCAGTAGGCGCCGGTCGCGGCCACGGCGATCAGGTCTCCGGGGGCGAGGTCGGCGGGCAGGTAGAAGTCGCGCACGATGATGTCGCCGCTCTCGCAGTGCTTGCCCACCAGGCGGCTGAGCATGGGCTCGGCCTCGCTGTCCCGGCTGGCGAGCGCGGCGGTGTACTCGGCGCCGTAGAGCGCCGTGCGCACGTTGTCGCTCATGCCGCCGTCGACGCTCACGTACGTGCGCAGCCCCTCGACGTCCTTGATCGTGCCGACCTCGTAGAGCGTGATGCCGCCGGGGCCGACGATGGTGCGGCCGGGCTCGACGGTGAGGCGGGGCACGGGCAGGCCGGCGTCCTTGCACACCTTGGTGACGATCTCGCGCAGGCCGTCGGCCAGCTCCTTGATGTCGGGGGCCTCGTCGCCCTCGACGTAGGCGATGCCGTAGCCGCCGCCGAGGTCGAGCTCGGGCAGCACCACGCCGTGCTCGTCCTTGATCTGCACGAGCAGCGCGGTCAGCCGCCGCGCGGCCACCTCGAACCCTGCCGTGTCGACGATCTGGGAGCCGATGTGCGAGTGCAGCCCGACCAGCTCCAGCTGGGGCAGGGCCAGGATCCTGCGTACGGCCTCGGCGGCCGCGCCCGTGTTCAGCGACAGGCCGAACTTCTGGTCGTCGTGCGCCGTGGCGATGAACTCGTGGGTGTGCGCCTCGACGCCGGTGGTGACCCTGATCATCACCTTGGGCCGCTTGCCGTGCTGCTCGGCGAGGTAGCCGAGCCTGGCGATCTCGTCGAAGGAGTCGACCACGATGTGCCCGACCCCGGCCTCCAGCGCCCTGGTGAGCTCGGCGACGGACTTGTTGTTGCCGTGCATGGTGATGCGCTCGGCCGGGAAGCCGACGCTCAGCGCGACCGCCAGCTCGCCGTTGCTGGCCACGTCGAGCCCGAGGCCCTCGGCCTGCAGCCAGCGCACGATCTCCTTGCACAGGAACGCCTTGCCCGCGTAGTGGACCTCGGAGCCGGCGAACGCGGTGGCGTAGTCGCGCATGCGCGAGCGCACGTCGTCCTCGTCGAGGACGTAGAGCGGCGTGCCGTGGTCGCGGGCCAGGTCGCGGACGTCCACGCCGCCGACCGTGAGCGCGCCATCGGTCCGGCTCGACGTTCGGGGCCAGATCGCGGGGTTGATCCGGTTGAGGTCGGCGGGCGCCAGCGGCGGGCGCTCCTGGGGCAGCATCTCGGCGTGCCGGTCCCCGGCGGGATGGGCGAATCGACTCACCCGATCGAGGCTATCGGAAGCGCAAGTACGCCATGACCCTCTGCCCACGTATCGAGACGCGATCAAGCCCCAGAAGGGATATTTTTACGATTTTTCGCCGTTTAGCCGGATATTTTGTGACAAGTCACAGCCGGTCGGGGCCCGGCAGCACCTCGCGGACCACGTCCGCCACCCGCACCCGCGCCGCGTGCACCTGCCCCGGCTCCTCGTCCCCCACCGGAACGGCCGGCGCCCGCTCGTGCGCGTCGTGGTAGGCGAGCGCGAGACGCAGGAGATAACCCTCCCACCCCGGCTCCCTGCTGACCAGCCGCCCCGGCAGCTCGGCCAGCACGCGCAGCACCCACCGGTGGTACCGGTCGGGCGGCGCCCCGGCCCCGGATTCCGCCGGCACCCCGAGCTGCTCCGCCCACCTCAGCACGGCACAGGCCCGCGCGTGCCCGTACCGCACCACGAAGCCGGGGTTGTCCCAGGTACGCGGGAAGTCCGGCCAGGCGGGCTCGAACGGGATCGCCACGGGCCGCACGTCCACGACCGGCTCGGTCAGCACGATCCGCAGGAAGCCCCTCCCCCGAACCTCCACGGCCGCCACCCCGCCGAGCCCCCGCAACCGGGCGGCGAGCTCCCCGGCGGGCACGCGGCGGCGCAGGGCGGCGGCGGAGACGTACACGGCCTCGTGCTCCCACGTCCCCTCCGGCACCGGGGGCTCGCCGAGCACCCCGGCCAGCTCCCCAGGCGTCATGGGACGACCCTAGATGAGCGCGTGCGGCTCCGCCGACCCGTACTCGACCAGGTGCGCGGCCCCCAGGAGCCAGCGGTCCTCGTCACGCACCCGTACGTAGCCGAACCGGTCCGCCGAGAAGACCTTGATCCCGTCCGTACGGCACTGCCGCATGAGCACCTCGTCCCAGCCCTCGGTGAGGTCGGCGAAGCCCAGCTCGCGCAGCGCGTTCCGGCGGGCCAGCAGGGTGCCCCCGGCGATCTCGGGCAGGTAGGTGTACTCGGCCTCCGGCTGCTTGAGCAGCGTGGCCTGGGGCTTGCGCAGGTGGGCGTAGAAGGCGGCCTTGCCGACGATGTCGGCCGTGCTGAACAGGAAGGCCCGCCGCAGGTCCGACAGGTAGTGGGGGCCGTAGACGTCGCGCGGGTCCATGATCGCGACGAGGTCGGCCTCGCACAGGTCGATTCCGGCGTTGAGCATGGCGCCCTCGGTCATCGCCGGCTGCGGGCGGCGGTGGATGACCTCCACGTCCGGCAGCACGTCGCGGGCCCGCAGCTCGGCCTCCGGTGGGCCGATGACGATGAGCTGGTCCACCCCGGACTGCTTGGCGACCTGGGCCAGGGCGTGCTCCAGCAGGTACGGGTCGAGCACCGGCAGCAGGACGGAGGTGTTGAGCGTGGGCCGGGCGCTGGGCAGGCCGATGGCGTCGAGCAGCTCGTCGACCCGCTCGCTCATCGTGCCCATCGAGTACGCCCGCCGCAGCGCCACGTGCGCCCGCCGGCCGTCGGCCTCGGTGCCGATCGGCGTGCCGCAGGCGGCGATCTCGGCCAGCCGCCACTGCGGGGTGCCGGGCGGGCAGTCGGCGGCGGCGGGCCAGCGGTAGGAGGTCAGCACGTCGGGGTACGACAGGTGCTCGGGCAGCAGCTGGTCGAGCGTGAGCACCCGGTCGATGCGGCCTCCGGCCAGCGGCAGCGGGTTGTGCACCCGGGGCTGCACGCCGTACTGCAGCCGGGGCCAGGCCACGGTCAGGTCGGCGGTGAAGCGGTGCTCGAACAGGTCGGCCGCCGCCGCGTACGCCGACACGTCGCCCTTGGTGTGCCAGAACACGGTGCGGATGCCGCGCTCGGCGCACCAGGCCAGCAGCGCCTTCAGGCCCTCGCCCGGCTCGCCGGTGATCTCCTCGGCCCACGGGCCCTGCGTGACGGACTCGACGACGAGCAGGTGCGGCACCTCCAGGGGCAGCACCCTGGCGAAGTCGCGGGGCGTGAAGCCGGTCGTCTGCCGCCACTCGTAGCGCAGCAGCGCCTCGGCGTGCGGGTCGGCGATCACCGCGGCCGTCAGGTGGGGGCGCGTGTTGGGGCCGGTCGGCACGCGGTAGGGCTTGAGCTTGAAGGAGGCGCCACCGAGCGTCCTGGTCGTGGTGGTGGCCTGGAAGGCGGCTCCCGGGCGCTCGTCCTTGGGCTTGGCGGCGCCGGCCACCGGCTTGCGCTTGGGCGCGCTGGGGCGCTTGACCGGCTTGGCGGCGCCTCTCAGTCCCTTGGCCAGGCGGACCGGGTTGCTCTTGCCGCTCTTGATGGCGTCGCCGAGCCGGCTCCAGCGGGCGACCTTCATCGAGGAGAGCTTCCACTGCGCCACCTCGGCCTGGAAGCGCTGCTCGGCCAGCTCCCTGCGCAGCTTCTCAGAGGTGGCCTGCTCGGCCGACAGCCGCTCCTCGATGTCGCTGAGCTGCTCGGCCAGCGTCCTGGCCTCCTCGGCGCTCTCCTGGGCCGCGGCCAGCTCGGCCTGGGCGGCGTCCAGCAGCCTGGCCAGCTCGGCGGCGCGCTCGGCCTGCGCGATCGCGTCGCGCAACGCCCTCCGCGTGCTCTCCAGCTCCGTGGACACCGGCCCTCCTTCGTCGGTCCGGCGTCAAGACACTGCGTCACATCGTTCTCACTACGCTCGCGAACCGGACCTCCGCTCTCGTAGTCCGCCAAAGGATACTCTTTGCCGAGAAGCGTCTCGAAGGGATTGAGATCCGGTGCAGTTCAACGTGCGGCCCTACGTCTGCGGCGCTCTCGGCCGGATCGACACCGCCGTGCTCGGCAAGCTGATGGCGGCGGGGCCCAAGGTCTGGCCCGCGCTGCAGTCGGCCGACGCCGCGCTGTTCAGCTCCTCGCCGCTGCCGCCCTACCACCGCGCCGGCGACGCGTACGCCTTCGCCTGGGGCGAGCGCAGGCCGTCGACCGCCGAGGACGAGTGGATCACGGTCGCGGAGACGTACGAGACGCCCGGGCTGATCGGCGACGGGCGGAAGGTGACGCTGCACACGGGCGCGCTGGGCCTGGTGGACGTCTACTACGTGCGGCTGGGCGAGGCGGTCTACTTCTCCTCGCTGATCCAGCCGCTGCTCAGCCTCGTGCCCGTGCGGATCGACTGGTCGGCGTGGGCCTCGATCCTCCAGGTGACGTTCCCGCTGGGCGAGGCGACGCCGTACGGCGAGGTCAAGCGGCTGCCCGGGGCGAGCGCGCTGACGTTCGAGCACGGCCGGCTCGCGACCGAGCGGCGGCTGCCGCGCTGGCTGCGTACGGAGCCGTACGAGAAGTGGATCAGCCCGCGGGAGATCGTCGAGCTGCTGCACCACGTCTACGAGGAGTACGACGGGCGCAGGCTGCTGGTGCCGGTCAGCGGCGGCTACGACTCGCGGCTGCTGGCGAGCGTGGCCAGGGCGCGCGGGTTCGACGTGGAGTCGTGGACGACCAGCCCCGACGACGGCACCGACACCGACATCGCCTTCGCCAGGTCGATCACCAGGGAGCTGGGCATCCCGCACCGGGTGGTCACGCAGGACGCCGCCGACTATCCGGCCGACGCGATGGAGGTGGCGCGCAGGCTGGAGTACCTGACGCCGCACCACGCCTGGTACGCCCCGTTCGCCAAGGAGGTGCACGGCGCGGGCCGGATCCTGGTCGACGGGCTGGCCGGCGGGCCGCTGCTGAAGAACTTCATGGTCAGCGGGGCCGCGCTGGAGGCCACGACGCAGGCCGAGCGGTCGGCGGCCGTGCTGGCCTCGCTCTCGCTCGGGCAGCCGACGCAGCCGTTCCTGTCGAAGGCCGCGGCGCAGTGGATGGACGAGACGGTGCGCGAGCAGTTCCAGGCCGCCACCTCGATGTTGCACGGGCACCGGGCGGAGCTGCCGCTGTCGGTGCTGCACACCAGGACGGTCCGGGGCATCGCGCGCTCGGCGGTGAACCTGGTGGGCCCGGAGGCGTCGTTCGCGGCGCCGTTCATCCATCCGGAGTTCTTCGACGCCGCGCTGTCGGTCGGCGTGGCGCGCAAGGACAAGGGCCGCTTCTACCGCGAGGTGCTGTACGCGGCCAATCCGCGCGTGGCCGCCCTGCCCTCGACGAACGTGATCAAGCAGCCGCTCCAGCGGGTGCCGCTGCGCTCCACGGCCGCTCCCGCCCGAAACTATTCGCACCGCATGCTGGAGGTTCTGGTCAGCCGCGTGCCGAACCTGCTGTCGGACGAGTTGCACGAGGTGGTCGCGGGCGGGCCCGACGCTCTGACCAGGTTCAACGGCTGGAACGATCGATTCTGGGTGCGCGGTCTTGTACTGTTCGGACTCTGGCTGAGCGACTTCGAGAATGACCTCTCTGACCTGGCCACACCTTTTTAGTGAACTCTGGGTAACAGGGCGATTACATCCCGATCTCGCGGGTATTACACGTCGCACAGCAGAAGCGGGTTCCGGAAAGCCAACGGGCTGGTAGTGTTCGGCCCGTAAGCGCCGCACAAACGGGCACCAGATCACAAATCCGGTCCCGTTCTAGGGCAGTGGAGTTCGCAGGGATGACGACTCCACGCGGCGCGGTCACCAGATAACAACGCCGGGGCAACCGGTGACTTCGTCCTGCCCACATCTCTTCCTGTGAGCGACATCATGATCAACGCATCCCCATCGCCGGAGCCGATCTCCGAGGCCTTCGTCTCGGAGGACCCAGCCTGGTACAAGCGGGCGGTGTTCTACGAGGTTCTCGTCCGGGGGTTCAAGGACTCCAACGGCGACGGCACCGGCGACCTGCGCGGCCTCATCGAGAAGCTCGGCTATCTCGAGTGGCTCGGCGTGGACTGCCTGTGGCTGCTGCCCCTGTACGAGTCGCCGCTGCGTGACGGCGGATACGACATCTCGGACTACATGAAGATCCTCCCTGACTTCGGGGACCTGGGGGACTTCGTGGCGCTGATCGAGAAGGCCCACGAGAAGGGCCTGCGGATCATCACCGACCTCGTGATGAACCACACCAGTGACCGGCACCCCTGGTTCCAGGCGTCGCGGCACGACCCCGAGGGGCCGTACGGCGACTTCTACGTGTGGTCCGACAATCCCGGCGGCTACCCCGACGCGCCGATCATCTTCATCGGCGCCGAGGAGTCCAACTGGACCTACGACCCGGTGCGCAAGCAGTACTACTGGCACCGCTTCTTCCACCACCAGCCGGACCTGAACTATGACAACCCGGCGGTGCAGGAGGCCATGCTGGAGGTGCTGCGGTTCTGGCTGGACCTCGGCATCGACGGTTTCCGGCTGGACGCGGTGCCGTACCTGTTCGAGCGCGAGGGCACCGCGTGCTCCGGGCTCCCGGAGACGCACGCGTACCTGAAGAAGATCCGCGCGGAGGTCGACCGCCTCTACCCCGACCGGGTGCTGCTGGCCGAGGCCAACGGCTGGCCCGAGGACGTGGTGGAGTACTTCGGCGACCCCACCACGGGCGGCGACGAGTGCCACATGGCCTTCCACTTCCCGCTCATGCCGCGCATCTACATGGCGGTCAAGAAGGAGACCCGCGAGCCGATCTCCGAGATCATGTCCCGCACGCCCAAGCTGCCGGAGAAGGCGCAGTGGGGCATCTTCCTGCGGAACCACGACGAGCTGACGCTCGAGACGGTGACCGAGGAAGAGCGCGACTACATGCACAAGGAGTACGCCAAGGACCCGCGCATGCGGGCCTACCTGGGCATCCGCCGCCGCCTGGCCCCGCTGCTCGACAACGACAGGGACCGGATCGAGCTGTTCACCGCCCTGCTGCTGTCGCTGCCCGGCTCGCCGGTCATCTACTACGGCGACGAGATCGGCATGGGCGACAACATCTGGCTGGAGGACCGCGACTCGGTCCGCACGCCGATGCAGTGGAGCCCCGACCGCAACGCCGGGTTCTCCTCGGCCGACCCCGGCCGGCTCTACCTGCCCGCGGTCATGGACCCGATCTACGGCTACCAGGCGGTCAACGTGGAGGCCCAGCAGCGGCACGAGGGGTCGCTGCTGCACTTCACCCGTAAGATGCTGGAGATCCGCCGCAGGCACCCGGTGTTCGGCGTGGGCGCCTACACCGAGATGTGGTCGTCCAACCCGTGCGTGCTCACGTACGTGCGCGAGGACGGCGACGACGTGATGTTGTGCGTCAACAACCTGTCGAAGTTCCCGCAGCCGGTCGAGCTGGACCTGCGGCGCTTCGAGGGCATGACGCCGGTCGAGGCCAGGGGCGGGGTGCCGTTCCCCGCGATCGGGGAGCTGCCCTACCTGCTCACCCTTCCGGGGCACGGCTTCTACTGGTTCGCGCTCAAGAGCTCCGAGGAGAGCCTCAGCGAGAGGTGACCGGCACCTGGGCACGGGCCGCGCGGCGCGCCGGGATGAGCGCGACCGCGAGGGCCGTGCCCACGACCGCCAGCACCGCCACCGCCAGCGTCAGGGGCGACGGCGCGCGGCCGATGCCCGCGCCGACGCCGCTGGTGTGGCCCTGCCAGTCGATCAGCCCGGTGACGACGGAGATGCCCGCCGCCGTGCCCACGCCCACCCCCAGCACGACCAGCAGCCCCGTACCGGTCACGAGCGTGG
Source organism: Nonomuraea rubra (assembly GCF_014207985.1). NCBI lineage: Bacteria > Bacillati > Actinomycetota > Actinomycetes > Streptosporangiales > Streptosporangiaceae > Nonomuraea > Nonomuraea rubra. The sequence goes on from NZ_JACHMI010000001.1 coordinate 10,647,066, forward strand.
CCATGACCTGGCGCGGGGTCAGCCCCATGGCCTTGAGCACGGCCAGGTCGAAGGCGTGGTCACGCAGGCCGAGCGCGCTGGCGGTGAGCAGGTTGGCCAGGCCGATCAGGGTCAGCACGGCGATCAGCGCCACGATCACCACCCGGATGATCGCCAGCCGGTCGGCCGGGTTGATCGCGGCCTGCACGTCCAGGCCCTCCTTCGAGACCGTCAGCAGCCGGCCGCGCACCTCCAGCGGGTCGGCGCCCGGCTTGAGCGCCAGCGCGTAGTACTCCGGCGGCACCGCGTCCTTGGCCGCCAGGCTGTCGAGCCCGACCGAGAGCACCTCACCGTCCTGCTCGGGCTCGACGGTCCTGCCGACGATCCTGACGATCAGCGGGGTGCCGCCCACGGTGAGCCGCACCCGGTCGCCGATCTTGAGCCCGAGCAGGTCGAGCAGCCCCTGGCCGGCGACCGCCTCGCCCTGGCGGGCGTACATGCGGCCCTCCACCACCGGGAACGGGTACGGGCTCGTCGAGCTGCCGATGGCCCGCACCCGCACGGAACGGGCCTCGCCGGGGGCCAGCGCGTTCACGTCGGTGCCCGGGTAGACCTCCGCCACGTCCTTGTCCTGGCCGGCGAGCCGCTCGGCGACGGCCGGGTCCTCCTTGCCGGGCTTGACGTACAGGGCGGCGTGCTGGCCGACCTGCTCGGGATGGGCGGAGAAGTTGTCCAGCGTGGCCCAGACGCCGAGCCCGATCGTGATCATCATCATCGGCACGGCCAGGCCGAACGCCGTCAGGAACGCCGGCACCCGCCGGGTGAAGGCGTCCCTGGTGCCCAGGACGAGGGCGGGCGGGAGGCGTACGAGCAGGGCCAGGCGCGCCAGCCGGGACAGGTGACCCCGGGGCGGCGCGGCGGGCACGTCGGGGATCGGCGGCGTGCGGCCGCCCCGCCAGGCGGGCACGCCGACGGCGGCCAGCACCACCAGGGCGGTGCCCGCGACGATGGCCAGCACGGGGATGGGCGCCACGGAGCCGGCGCCGAGCATCGCCGCCATCACGCCCCAGCCCACCAGCGTGCCGAGCGCGACGCCGAGCAGGCCGAGCGCGCCGTGCTCGACCAGGAGCAGCAGCGCGACCTGGCCCCTGGTGAAGCCCATGGACTTGAGCGTGGCCAGGTCGCGGAGCTGGCCCAGCACCCGGCCACCGGCGGCGTTGGCCAGCGCGAGCGCGGCGGCCACCAGCCCCACCACGCCGAACAGCGCGAGCAGCGTGCCCAGCAGCCGGTTGTCCAGCTCCATGGCGGCCCTGACCTCGCGCCAGGTGTAGACGCGCTGCAGCCGGTCCTCCAGCAGCACGACCACGCGCTGCGAGACGACCTGCGAGGCCTCGGGGTCGGCCAGGCGCAGCCCGGTGACCCACTCGCTGCGGCCCAGCATGGGCTCGATGCGGTCGAGCGTGTAGGGCAGCACGTAGGCCAGGCCGGGCGTCCACTCGGGGTAGAACCCCTGGTCGGCGGAGTCGGAGATGCCGCGCACGTAGAGCGTGTGGCGCTCGCCGTTGATCGTGATGATCGTGAACGGCGCGCCGATGCGCAGCCCCAGCGAGCGGGCGAACGAGCGCTCGACCACCACCCCGTCGGGCTGCGACGGGTCCAGCCAGCGGCCCTCCGCCACCACGGGATGCGCCACCGCCGGCTGGGTGGCGGGCATCGCGCGCAGCGAGGCCGGCTCCTTCTTGCCGTTCTGCGCCACCGTGACGGGCGCGGAGCGGTACGGCCCGGCGGTCTGCGTGACGCCGTCGATGGCGCCCAGCGCGACCTGGGGGCTGTCCTTGGTGTAGATCCAGACGTGGGCCCCGTCGGTCTGGGCCGACAGGCTCCGCCACGGGTTCGTGCCGTCTTCGAGCAGGGTCGCCGCGGTGATCAGCGCGGCCACGATGCCGGCCACGGCGAGCACGGTCAGCACCGCCTGCCCCGTCCTGGCCCGCAGGTCGGCCCTGATCCACCGGCTACCGGCCAGAACGGTGCTCATCTGAGGTCGATCACCTCGCCGGCCGTGCGTGTGCGGCGGCGGGCGATGCGGCCGTCGTCCACGATCTCGCCGTCGAACAGCGACACGAGCCGGTCGGCCAGGCTGGCGACGCGGGCGTCGTGGGTGACCATGACGATGGTCTGGCCCTCCTTGTGCACCTCGCTCAGCAGCCGCAGCACGTCGCGCGTGTTGCGGCTGTCGAGGTTGCCCGTGGGCTCGTCGGCCAGCAGCAGGCTGGGCTCGTTGGCCAGCGCCCTGGCCAGCGCGACCCGCTGCTGCTCGCCGCCGGAGAGCTGGGCGGGCGCGGCGTCGGCCCTGTCGCTCAGGTTGAGCGCGGCCAGCAGGCTCTCGCGGCGCTCGCGGGCCACCTTGGGCGAGGCCCCGGACAGCAGCGCGGGCAGCTCGACGTTGTCGCCCACCGTCATGTTGGCGACCAGGTTGAAGAACTGGAAGACGAAGCCGATCCGCTTGCGCCGCAGCAGCGCCCACGCGCTCTCGGAGAGCGTGTCGACGCGCTTGCCGTCGAGCCAGATCTCGCCGCTGGTACGCGCGTCGAGGCCGCCCAGCATGTGCACGAGCGTGGACTTGCCGGACCCCGACGGGCCCATGATCGCGACGAACTCCCCCGGCTCGACCTGCAGGTCCACCCCGCGCACGGCAGGAACGGGGACCGCGCCATCCTGGTAGATTTTGACCAGATTGACCGTTTTCACAACCGGGCTCATGCCAGATCCTCCTGGCACCGTTCGAGCCAGTCAAGATCCGCTTGCAGATGCAACATGGCCCCTTCGATGAGCAGCATCGCCACCCGATCGGTCGGTGCGGTGCGGGACAGCAGGTCGTTCAGGTCGCTCATCAGCGACAGGTAGTGGCGGCGCTGCCGGCTGATCAGCGCCATCCGGTCCGCGATGCCGGTGAGCGGGGCGAGCACGAGCTTCATGAAGAACTCGTCGCGCACCCTGGGGCCCTCGGTCGGCTCGTCCACCCAGGCTTCGAGCGACTCGCGGCCCTTCGCGGTCAGATAGTAGACCTTCTTGTTGGGCCGGTTGGACTGCTCCACGTCCACGGCCCTGATGAGGCCGTCCTTCTCCAGCCTGCCGAGGGTGACGTAGATCTGCCCGATGTTCGGGGAAGGGTAGGCGCTGCCGAAGGTCTGCTCAAGCGCTTGTTTGAGCTCGTAGCCATGGGCAGGCTCTTTCGCCAGGAGCGCCAGCAGGTGAGGCCGCACCGCTCTCCTCCCCGCTCTGTTACGTACGCGTTACAGAGCAATCCGTTGACCTACAGATTACCGCTGTGCATAACATGAATGCATCTACCTAACACGTATGTAATTCGACCTGAACGTGGAGGAAACAGGGTGCTTCGCCTGCTGCCGATGCTCCTGGCCGTGACCCTGGCGGCCGGATGCGCTGCGGCGGGCGAGGAGGGCGGCGGCGAGTCGGGGACGGGCGGAACAGGCCCGATCACCTTCGCCACCGGACGCGACACCACGGCGTACCTGCAACCCCTGCTGGACCGCTGGAACCAGGCCCACCCGGCCGAGAAGGTGACGCTGCTGGAGCTGCCCGAGGCCGCCGACGAGCAGCGCGCCCAGATCGCGGCCAACCTTCAGGCCCAGAGCAGCCGGTACGACGTGCTGGGGCTCGACGTGGTGTGGACTGCCGAATTCGCGGAGAACGGCTGGATCATCCCCCTGGAGCGCGGGTTGTTCCCGCTCGACAGGTTCCTGCCGCCCGTCGTGGAGACGGCCGTCTACAAGGACAAGCTCTGGGCCGTTCCGTACACGAGCAACGCCGGGCTGCTCTACTACCGGAAGGACCTGGTCAGGAAGCCGCCCCGGACGTGGGCCGAGCTTCGCGACCAATCACGCGAAATCACGAAAAAGCATGACATAGGAGGCTATGCGGGGCAGTTCCTGGCCTACGAGGGGCTCACGGTCAACTTCTCCGAGGCCGTGCAGTCGGCCGGCGGCGAGCTCGTCAGCCGTGACGGCACCGAGGTGACCCTCGACCCGGCCAAGGGCGGGACCGCGCTCGGCTTCCTGCTCCAGGGCCTGCGCGAGGGCTGGATCCCGAAGGAGTCGCTGAGCTACAAGGAGGAGGAGTCGCGCCTGGCCTTCCAGGAGGGCAGGCTGGCCTTCGCCCGCAACTGGCCGCACGCGTACGGACCGGCCAAGGCCGAGCTGGGCGGCAAGCTGGGCGTGACCCGGCTGCCCGGCCTCGACGGCCCCGGCTCCAGCACGCTGGGCGGCGCCAACCTGGCCATCAGCGCCTACTCCAAGCACCAGCACACGGCGCAGGAGTTCATCCGCTACTTCACGAGCCTGGAGAACGAGCGCCGGGTCCTCACCGAGGGCTCGTTCCCGCCGGTGTGGACCGAGCTCTACGACGACCCCGAGCTCATCGAGCGCTTCCCCTACCTGCCCGTGCTCAAGGAGAGCATCCTCGCCGCCCGGCCCCGGCCGGTGAGCGCCAACTACAACCAGCTGAGCCTGGTGATCGCCAGCTCGGTCGCCAAGGCGCTCGGCAACCCCTCCCCCGAGACCGCCGACGACGTCGCGGCCTCCATGAAGTCCGAACTCGAAGAGATCATCAGAACCCAGTGAGGCAGCCATGCAAAAGGGCAGAGCAGCAGCGATCCTGGCCGGGCTCGCGGTAGCCGTCGCCGCCTGCGGCAACGCGCCGACGACGACCGAGCCCACGGCGGCGGGCTCGGCATCGGCGACCGGCGGCGGCGCCAAGCCGCTCCAGGGCGTCAAGCTCGAAGTAGCCGCCAAGTGGACCGGCGCGGAGCAGAAGAACTTCGAGCAGGTGCTCAAGGCCTTCACCGACAAGACCGGCGCCGAGGTCACCTACGCCTCCACCGGCGAGGACACCGGCGCCTACCTCGGCCCGCGCATCCAGGGCAACAACCCGCCGGACGTCGCGATCCTGCCGCAGCCGGGCCTGGTGCAGCAGTACGTCGAGCAGAACGCGCTCAAGCCGCTGACCCCCGAGGTCGTCCAGGAGATCGACACCAACTACACGCCGTACTGGAAGGAGCTCGGCTCCGTCGACGGCAAGGCGTACGGCGTGCTGGTCAAGGCCGCGCACAAGTCGCTGGTGTGGTACCGGTCGCAGGCGTTCGAGGACGCGGGCGTGCAGCCGCCGACCAACTGGGACGAGCTGGTCAAGGCCGCGCAGACCGTCGCCGACTCCGGCACGCCGCCGTTCTCGTTCTGCGGCGCCTCCGGCTGGACGCTGACCGACCTCTTCGAGAACGTCTACCTGTCCACCGCGGGCCCGGAGAACTACGACAAGCTCTCCAAGCACGAGATCCCGTGGACCGACCCGACGGTGGGCGCGGCCCTGGAGAAGATCGCGCAGATCACCTCCAAGGCCGACTACCTGGTCGACGGCACCTCCGGCACCATGCAGACCGACTTCCCCACCTGCGTGACCAAGGTCTACGGCACCGACAAGGCCGCCATGGTCATCGAGGCCGACTTCGTGGCCGTCGAGGCCGTGAACGCGGGCGCCAAGGTCGGCGAGGAGGCCAAGTACTTCCCGTTCCCCAAGGCCGGTGACACCACCCCGGTCGTGCTGGGCGGCGACGTGGCCGTGGCCATGAAGGACTCCCCCGGCGCGATGGCCCTGGTGCAGTTCCTGGCCTCCAAGGAGGGTGGCGAGGTCTGGGCCAAGCTGCCCGGCTACCTGTCGCCCAACAAGAACGTCTCGCCCGACAACTACCCGGACGAGCTGACCAAGCAGCTCGGCCAGACGATCGTCTCGGCCGGCGACGCCGTCCGCTACGACATGTCGGACCTGGCGCCCAGCGCCTTCGGAGCCACCGACGGCAAGGGCGAGTGGAAGGTGCTGCAGGACTTCCTGCGCAACCCGAGCGACGTCAAGGGCACCCAGGAGGCGCTCGAAGCAGAGGCCAAGAAGGCCTGGAAGTAAAGAGGTAAGGCCGTGACCGAACGGTTGGACGGCCGGCAGGACCCGCCCGCGGCGCAGGCCGCGGGCGGCACCTCGACCGGACCGGCTGATACCCCCCGTAAGCAGAGACGCCTCGGCCCCTCGCCGGCGGTCGCCATCGCCTTCCTCCTCCCGGCAGCGGTGCTGCTGGGGATCTGGGTGGTCTATCCGATCGTCTACTCCATCATCCGGAGCCTGTTCGGCGCCAACGGGTTCGACGAGTTCGTGGGGCTCGGCAACTACGTCTCGATCTTCACCGATCAGGGCATGCTGACCACGATCCGCAACAACCTGATCTGGGTCATCGTCGCGCCGATCATCGTCACCACGCTGGGCCTGATCTTCGCGGTGCTGACCGAGCGCATCAAGTGGGCGACGGCGTTCAAGCTCATCGTGTTCATGCCGATGGCGGTCTCGCTCATGGCGGCGGGCGTCATCTTCCGCCTCGTCTACGAGCAGAGCCCGGACAAGGGCCTGGCCAACGCCGTGCTCACCACGGTGGCCGACACGTTCTCCTCCTCCCAGGGCTACCCGGACGCCCGGCCGCGCGAGGGCGACCAGTCGCCGGTCGCGGCCGAGAACGGCGCGGTCGTCACCAAGCAGCCCGCCCAGGCCGGGCAGCCGGTGCTGATCCCGATCGTCGGCGTCAAGCCGGACATCATGCCGTCCAACGCCCAGACCGCCAAGTCCGCGCCCGCGGGTGACGGCCTGGCGGGCACCGTCTGGTTCGACTTCACGCAGGGCGGCGGCGGCCAGAGCGGCGTCGTGGACGGCACCGAGAAGGGCCTGCCCGGCATGACCGTCGAGGCGGTCCAGAACGGCCAGGTCGCGGCCACCGCCACGACGGCCGAGGACGGCACGTTCCGCTTCGAGGGCCTGGCTCCCGGGTCCTACACCGTACGGCTGCCGCAGTCGAACTTCGACGCCTCGTACGGCGGCCTGCAGTGGCTGGGCCCGACACTCATCACGCCCGCGATCATCGGCGCGTTCGTCTGGGTGTGGGCCGGGTTCGCGATGGTGCTGCTCGCGGCCGGGCTGGCGGCGATCCCGCGCGACGCCCTGGAGGCGGCCCGCATCGACGGCGCCACGGAGTGGCAGGTGTTCCGCAAGATCACCGTGCCGCTGCTGTCGCCGGTCCTGCTCGTCGTCTTCGTGACGATGATCATCAATACGCTGAAGGTGTTCGACCTCGTGTTCATCATCGCGCCCGCGTCGGTGCAGCCACAGGCGAACGTGGTCGCGCTGGAGATGTGGCGCGTGTCGTTCGGCGGCGGGAACAACCAGGGGCTGGGCAGCGCGCTGGCGATCTTCCTGCTCATTCTGGTGCTTCCCTTCATGGTCATGAACATCCGGCGGTTCAGGAGGGGAGAGTCATGACGACGGCGACCGCCACGGCACCGTCCGGGCTGGAGACGGGCGCGCCGCGCAGGGGCGTGGTGAGCAGGATCGTCGACCGCGTGGGCAGCGGGGCCGTCCAGGTGATCATGATCCTGCTGGGCCTGTTCTGGCTGGTGCCGACGCTGGGCCTGCTGGTGGTCTCGCTGCGGACGAACCAGGTCAACAGCGCCGAGGGCTGGTGGACGATCTTCACCAAGCCGGCCGAGCTGACCATCCAGAACTACGCCAACCTGCTGGGCAGCGGGTTCAGCGCGTCCTTCTGGAACACGGTCCTGATCACGGTGCCGACCACGATCCTGGTGATCGGCATCTCGGCCATGGCGGCGTACGCGTTCGCGTGGATGGACTTCCCCGGCCGGGACGCGGCGTTCCTCGTGGTCGTCGGGCTGCTGATCGTGCCCATCCAGATCGCGCTGATCCCCATCGCCACGTTCTACGGCGGCACCGGGATCTTCGGCAGCATCGCGGGCGTGGTGCTGTTCCACGTGGCGTTCGGGCTGCCCTTCGCGATCTTCCTGCTGCGCAACTTCTTCGTCGGCATCCCGGCCTCGCTGCTGGAGGCCGCGCGCATGGACGGGGCGCCCGAGTGGAAGATCTTCGTCTCGGTGGTCTTCCCGCTGGGCAAGCCCGCCATCGCGTCGCTGGGCATCTTCCAGTTCCTGTGGGTGTGGAACGACATGCTCATCGCGCTGGTCTTCGCCGACACCGGGAACCAGCCGATGACCAAGTACCTGCAGTCTCAGATGCGGCAGTTCGGGTCGAACACCGACATCCTCTCTTCCGGTGCGTTCATGTCGCTGATCATCCCGCTGGTCCTGTTCTTCGCGTTCCAGCGGTACTTCGTGCAGGGCATGATGGCCGGCTCCGTCAAGTGACGTGACGGGCGCCTGCGTCGATCCGCAGGCGCCCGCCGTAACGCCCATACGGGTGTTTTCGATGCTTCTTCATGAAGCGTCTTCTCGCTCTTACCGCAGCAGCCTTCCTCACGCTTCCGCTCACCCCCGCCGCAGCCTCCCCGTCAGGCACGCCGGGCGCACCGGGCGCGGGGGACCCGTACTTCCCCGGCCAGGGCAACGGCGGCTACGACGCCCTCCACTACGACCTCACGCTCGACTACGACCCGTCCTCGGGACGCCTGTCCGGCCGCGCCGCCATCTCGGCGCGCGCCACGCAGGCGCTGAGCCGCTTCAACCTCGACCTCGTCGACACCCTGTCCGTACGGTCCGTGACCGTGGACGGCAGGCCCGCCGCGTACGCTCAGAGCGGCTCCGAGCTGGTGGTCACGCCGTCCAGGACGCTGCGCGACCGGCGCGGCTTCTCGGTCGTGGTGAGGTACGACGGCAGCCCCGCACACGTCATCGACCCCGACGGCTCCAAGGACGGGTGGATCAAGACCGAGGACGGCGTGTTCAACGCCAACGAGCCCCAGGGCGCGATGACCTGGTACCCCGGCAACCACCACATGACGGACAAGGCGACGTACCGGTTCACGGTGACCGTGCCCAGCTCCAGCGTGGCGGTCGCGAACGGGGACCTGGTGCGCCAGGCCGCGAAGGGCGGGCGGACGACGTACGTGTGGAACTCCCGCGAGCCGATGGCCAGCTATCTGGCCACGGTGTCGATCGGCACGTTCGAGCTCACCGACCGGCGGATCGGCGGCTACCGGGTGACCACCGCGGTGGACCCGCAGGCGGCCGGTGACGCCACGGGCTTCGCCGAGCGGCACCCGCCGGCGCTCGACTACTTCAGCCGGCTCTTCGGCCGCTACCCGTACTCCTCGACGGGCGGGATCGTGGACCACGCGCCCGACGTCGGCTACGCGCTGGAGACGCAGACCCGCCCCATCTACCCGCGCGTGCCCGGCGAGTCGCTGCTCGCGCACGAGCTGGCGCACCAGTGGTTCGGCAACTCGGTGACGCCCACGCTCTGGCGCGACATCTGGCTGAACGAGGGCTTCGCCACCTACTCCGAGTGGCTGTGGGCGGACGAGCGCGGCACACAGACCGTGCAGGCCGCCTTCGACGAGGCGTACGCGCGGCCGGCCGAGCACGAGTTCTGGCAGACCCCGACCGCCGACCCCGGCGGCCCCGAGAACCTGTTCCACGCCCCCGTCTACGACCGCGGCGCGATGACCCTGCACGTGTTGCGCACCACGGTCGGCGACGACACGTTCTTCGCCATCCTGCGCGCCTGGGCGGGCCGGTACAGGTACGGCAACGCCGACACCGCCGCCTTCATCGCCCTCTCCGAGCGCGTGTCGGGCAAGGACCTCGGGGCCCTGTTCGACGCGTGGCTCTTCAAGCCGGGCAAGCCGTCGTTGTGATCATTCTGGTACGGCTTGTCCCCGGGTTCGGGCGGCAAGCCGTACCAGACCTGGCTAAGCTCAACGGCCATGGCCGGTCGTCCGTTGAACGAAGTCGTCGAAGCAGGATGGGCACGCGCGCTGGAGCCCGTGTCCGAGCAGATCTCCGTGATGGGAGAGTTCCTGCGCAAGGAAATCGCCGAAGGCAGGCAGTACCTGCCCGCCGGGGCCAACGTCCTGCGCGCCTTCAACCAGCCCTTCGACGAGGTCAAGGTGCTGATCGTGGGCCAGGACCCGTACCCCACGCCCGGCCACCCCGTCGGGCTGTCGTTCTCGGTGGCGCCCGACGTGCGGCCGCTGCCCGGCAGCCTGCTCAACATCTACAAGGAGATGGAGACCGACCTGGGTCTCCCCCGGCCCGCCAACGGCGACCTGACGCCGTGGGCCGAGCAGGGTGTCCTGCTGCTCAACAGGGTGCTCACCGTGATGCCCGGCAAGCCAGCCTCGCACCGGGGCAAGGGCTGGGAGCAGGTCACCGAGCAGGCCATCCGCGCTCTCGTGGCGCGCGAGAAGCCGATGGTGGCGATCCTGTGGGGCCGCGACGCCCGCAACCTGGCGCCCATGCTCGGCCAGGTGCCGCGCATCGAGTCCGCGCACCCCTCCCCGCTCTCGGCACGCAGCGGTTTCTTCGGCTCGCGGCCGTTCAGCCGGGCGAATGAGCTGCTCGCCAAGCAAGGCGCGGCACCTGTGGAGTGGAAGCTGCCCTAGCATCGTCGCCATGAGTGATGAACCGAAGTTCCTGCGCCTGACGGTCGAGCTGACCGTGGAGGTGCTCGACATGGACGCGCTGCAGGCCGCGGCGCTGGCCGAGATCAGGCATCCCGACGCCGATCTCACCGAAGAGGAGCGCACCGAGCAGGCCGAGCTGGTCGCCTCCGACGACTCCGGCGCCTCGGCGCTGCAGTGGCTGATCGAGCCCGACCACGTGTTGCAGCTCGTCGACCACATCAGCGAGATCGAGCCCCGCGAGGCCGTGCTCGGCGTGGAGCCCTCGGAGGGGCCGAGCGAGGAAGAGGACGAAGAGCACGACCACGCGTGACGTACGGCGGCGGCCACGGCGTTCTGCGGGCGTCGTGGCTTTTCGCTGCCCTTCCTGAGGAGCCTTGATGATCGTCGCTTTCTCCATCACCCCGCTGGGCGTCGGCGAAGGGGTCGCCGAGCCCGTCGCCCGCGCCGTCAAGGTCGTACGCGACAGCGGGCTGCCCAACCGCACCGACGCCATGTTCACCACGATCGAGGGCGAGTGGGACGAGGTCATGGACGTCGTCAAGCGCGCCGTGGACGCCGTGGCCGAGGTCGCCCCCCGGGTGAGCCTCGTGCTCAAGGCCGACGTGCGCGAGGGGGTCACGGACGGCATGACCTCGAAGCTCGAGTCCTTGGAGCACCACCTCTCCTGACTTTTCGCGATATATCTTGACCCTTCGGCGGACGCGTCATATCGTGTTGCTTCGACACAGACGCGATAGTACGCGTGCCCGGAGGTGGAGTCCATGGAGCGAGTACCCGTTCTGGTGGTCGGCGGCGGGTACGCGGGGCTGAGCGCCGCGACGCTGCTGGCCTGGCGCGAGGTGCCCGTGACGCTGGTCGAGCGGCGTCCGGGCACCTCCGTGCAGCCCAAGGCGTTCGGGGTCGGGCCGCGGGCGGTCGAGCTGCTGCGCCCCGTGCCCGGGATCGAGGAGGAGCTCACCGGCCTCTGGGCGGGGATCGGCGACGGCATGCGCATCGCGATCGCCCGCGACCTGGCCGACCCCGAGCCGCACCTGATCACCGACGGCGAGCACGCCTACCTGGCCGATCTCACGCCCGCCGCGCCGGTGGGCGTGCCGCAGGCCGACGTCGAGCGCGTGCTGCGGGTCAAGGCCGAGGAGCTCGGCGCCGACCTGCGCTTCTCCACCGAGCTGGTCTCGCTGGAGCAGGACGGCGACGGCGTGACGGCGCTGATCCGCGGCAAGGACGGCGACAGCCTCGTACGGGCCGACTACGTGGTGGCCGCCGACGGGCACCACAGCCCGGTGCGCCGCGCCCTGGGCGTGCCCACCTCCGGCCACGGCACGCTGAGCCGGATGTGCTCGATCATGTTCGACGCCGACCTGTCCGACCTGGTCCGCGAGCGCGAGGTCACGCTGTGGTACCTGCGCAACGAAACCTTCACCGGCGTGCTGGTGACCGGCGCGGGAGCCGGGGCGCACGTGCTCGGCGTGCACCAGGCGGAGGACGAGGGCCCCTTCCCAGTGGAGCGCTGCGCCGAGCTGGTACGCCTGGCGACCGGCCGGCCCGGCCTGGACGTGCGGATCCTCGACCGGGCCACGTTCGGCATCGCGCACGAGCTGGCCGGCACCTACCGGGCGGGCCGGGTGTTCCTGGCCGGCGACGCCGCCCACACCATGCCGCCCACCGGGGGCCAGGGCGGCAGCACCGCGCTCCAGGACGGGGCCGACCTGGCCTGGCGGCTGTGGCTGGTGATCACGGGGCAGGCCGGGCCCGCGTTCCTGGACACCTACGACGCCGAACGCCGCCCGATCGGGACGCTGACCGCCGACGCGCAGCTCGCCGAGCTCGGCGCGCGCATGCCGCCCGCGGCCCGCATCGGCTACCCCGAACGGCAGACGGATCCCCTGCACGCCCTGCTCGGGCACCGCTACCACTCCACGGCCATCCTCGACGAGCCCGGCGACGACGGCTCGATCCTGGAGGACCCGCGCCAGGCCGGCGGGCGGCCGGGAAGCCGGGCCCCGCACGTCGTGCTCGACTGGGACGGGCAGCGCATCTCCACCATCGACCTGTTCGGGCCCGGCTTCGTGCTCATGGCCGCCAAGCGGGGGCGGCAGGCGTGGATGGAGGCGGGGCGGCTGGTCAAGGAGCGGCTCGGGGTGCGGCTGACGCGGCTGCCGGTGGATGACGAGCTGCTGGACGTGGAGGGCTGTTTCGAGCAGCGGTACGGCGTTCGCGGGGGCGGCGCCGTGCTGGTGCGGCCGGACGGGTACGTGGCCTGGCGGTCGCCGGAGGCGGTCGCGGATCCGGCGGGCACCCTGGAGCGGGTCCTCCGGCAGATCCTCAGCCGCCCGATCTCCGGCACCGCCCCGGCTGTGATCACGCGCGGGTGAAACCAGGTCAGAACAGGATCAGTTGCCCCGTACGCCGCGCCCGCGCCTCCCCCGCCCGCAGCGCCACCACGGCGGCCAGCAGCAGCACCGCCGACAGCCCGGCCAGCGCCGCCAGCTCCCCCGCCAGCTCGCCCACGCCCTGCCCGTCGAGCAGCGCGCCCCGCACGATCGCCAGGCTCCCGGTCAGCGGCAGCACGGAGCCGGCCGCCCGGACGATCTCCGGCAGCGCGTGCGTCGGCAGCCGCACCCCGCTCACGAACCACATCGGGTCGTCCAGCAACGTGTAGACGAACGCCGAGTCCCTGGAGAAGATCAGCAGGCTGTTCAGGAAGGCGCCCCACGCCACGGCGGGCACCAGCAGGGCCAGGAAGACGACCGCGTACATGCCGGGGTGGGCCACGTCCACCACGTCGAGCCAGGCGAACATGGCCACCGAGAAGCTCACGAACAGCCAGACGTTCTGCACCAGCGCCCCGAACCCGTTCGCGATCACCACCACCAGCCGGTTGGCCGGCGACAGGAACAGCAGCTCCAGCGTCCCCGTCTGCCGTTCCATGGAGAAATGCCAGGCCGACTGCACCAGCGAGAAGAAGAACGTGAACCCGAGCGTGCCGGTGGCCAGGAAGGCGAGCAGCCGCTGCGAGCCCGTGGCGCCGCTGATCGGCTGGAGCATGTAGTACGCCTCGGCGAGCTGCAGCAGCGGCCAGATCAGCATCGAGAACAGGACGAGCCTGCTGCCGAAGATCTGCCGGTGCTGCTTGAGCGCCTCGGCCCTGAGGACCTTCACCGCGTGCCTCACCTGGCCACCTGCCGGCCGGCTCCTGCGGTCATCGCCACGGCTCGGCGGTCGTTCAGTGCCAGGATGGCGTCCTCCAGCGACGGCTCGGCGATCTCCAGGCCGCTCAACGTGCCGCCGGCGCCGACGATCGCCATGGTGAGGGCTCCTGCCACGTCGCCGGGGCGGGACAGCTCGACGACGCCGCCTTCCCGGACGTCCTGGCTGATGATGCGTACGGCGGGGTCGAAGGCGAGGGCGGCGGCCTCCACCTCCGGCGTCAGGCCGGACACCGTGACGCGTACCGTGCGGTGGCACCCGGTCTGGGCCATGAGCTGGGCGGGCGTGCCCTCGGCGAGGTGGCGGCCGTCGCCGATCACGTACACGTGCTCGCAGAGCTGCTCCACCTCGGCCAGGTAGTGGCTGGTCAGCAGCACGCCCTTGCCGTGCCGCGCCAGCTCGGCCACCACCTTGCGCAGGTCGCGGGCGATGGGGGCGTCGAGGCCGAGCGTGGGCTCGTCGAGCAGCAGGTAGTCGGGGTCGTTGATCAGGCCGCGGGCGATCGACAGGCGCTGGGTCATGCCGCGGGAGTACTGCTCGACCCTGGTACCGGCCGCCTCGGTGAGGCCGACCAGCTCCAGCAGCTCCTCGATGCGGGGCCTGAGCACCTTGCCCGGGATGTCGTAGAGCTGGCCGAAGTACCAGAGGTTCTCGCGGCCGGTCAGCCGGGCGTACACCATCCGCTCGCCGCCCGCGATGAGGTTGATCCGCCTGCGTACGGCGTGCGGCTGCTTGACCGGGTCCAGGCCGCCGATCCGCACCGTTCCCGAGGTCTGCCTGAGCAGCGTGGCCAGGATCTTGATGGTGGTGGTCTTGCCCGCGCCGTTCAGGCCCAGCAGGCCCGTGACGCGGCCCTGCGGGATCACCAGGTTCAGGCCGTCGACGGCGGTCTTGGCGCCGAACTGCTTGCGAAGGCCGAGGGTTTCGATCATCAGTAGCTCCGTTCCATGGCCCTGCGCTCGGCCCACGGCATGGCGAGGAAGCCGGCGGCGGTGTAGAGCAGGCCCATCAGCAGGGTGGTGGTCAGGCGGGCGGCGTCGACGCCGGTGCCGGCGTTGAAGACGCCGCGCACGACGTCCATGGCCGCCGTCAGCGGGACCACCTCGCCGAGCCACTGGAGGGCCTCGGGCAGGTACGGTCTCGGGAAGGTGAACCCGGACAGCAGGGCGATGGCGTAGAAGACGCTGTTCTGCGTGATGTGCGCCTCGCCCGCGACGATCATCACGTTGCTCAGCACCACGGACATCCCGAACACCGCCAGCGCCAGCCCCGCCACGGCCAGCAGCCCGTCGCCCCAGCCGGTCGGCGCCAGCCGCACGCCGAGCAGGCCCGCGCATCCGAGCAGCACGGCGACCTCCAGCGCCACGGCCGTGAAGGAGAACATCGAGAAGCCGGCCAGGTAGGGCAGGCGGCGGGCGGGGGCGACGATCAGCGCGCCCATCGTGCCCTCGCGCTGTTCCTGGATCATGGCCTTGCCGGCCCAGAGGACGCAGTGCTTGACGAACATGAGCGCCGCCGCGCCGACGGCTACGTACCCGAGGTAATCCCCCGTTCCCGATTTTTCACGAAATTCCACCCCCACCTCGCCGCCGCCGAGCAGCCGTAACCCGAGGTAGGCCAGGCCCATCGTGAACATGCCGAGCAGGAGGTTGCCGACGAAGTACGTCCACGGGTGGGCCCGCCTCGTCACCAGCCACGACCGTCTCAGGGTCGCCCATGCCACCACCATAAGTCTCCTTTGGGAACTGACTGGGTTTCTATCAGAGACTCACAGCGCGGTAAAGTCACGTCATGGTCAGGGAGCTACGCGAGCAGGACGTCCAGTGCTCGATCGCCCAGGCGGCGTCCGTCATCGGCGACTGGTGGAGCCTGCTGATCGTGCGCGAGGTGACGCGCGGGCACCGGCGCTTCGACGACCTGCTGCGCGAGCTCGGCATCTCACGGAAAGTGCTGACCGAGCGGCTCAAGCACCTGGTGGATCACGGGGTGCTGGCCCGGGAGCCGTATCAGGCGAGGCCGGTGCGGCACGAGTACATGCTGACGGAGACGGGCTGGGCGCTGGCGCCGACGCTCATCAGCATGCAGGACTGGGCCGACCGGTGGTTGCTGGGTGACGGGTCCTCGACGGGCGCTCCCCGGGCCGGGGGTACGGAGGTCGCTCGCGTGCACGCTCTCCTCGGCACGAAGGTGCCCGCCCCCCTCGTCCTCCCCGCCGGCGCACCCCGCCCCGCCCAGCTCGACGCGGTCGCCGACGCCGCTGTCACGATCTTGTTCACCTACCCCTCGACCGGCCTGGCCACCTCCTTGCCGCCGGACTGGGACCAGGTGCCCGGAGCGGTCGGCTGCACGCTGGAGAACCGCCTCTTCCGCGACCGCCATCCCGACCTCACCGCCGCCGGGATCGCCGTCCACGGCGTCAGCACGCAACGCCCGGACGAGCAGGCCGCCTTCGCCGCCGCGGAGTCGATCCCGTTTCCGCTGCTCTCCGACATGGACCTGCACCTGGCGGCGGCGCTGCGGCTGCCCACGTTCCGGGCCGGTCAGGACCTGAAGCTCAAGCGCCTCATCCTCGTGATCGACCGCTCCCGGACCATCCGCCACGTCATCTTCCCGGTCCTGGACATCCCTGTGGCCATCACCGAAGCCACCAACGCGGCCCACACCCTTCGCTGACCTCTACGGAGGATCTTCCACAGGCCGACCACCGCCCGCACCGCTTATCCACAGAACGCCGTTCCAGCCCCATCCCACCGCCCCTCATCCCAGATCCTGGGTGCCTCCGAATCCCACCCACCGACGTCCGGCCCCTCATCCAGCCCCGCCTCGACCACACCCACCGGAGGCCCCACCATGAAGATCACGATCCCCCTCCCCCGCACCACGACCACCCAGTTCATCGTCGCGATGGAGCAAACCCCCTTCGACCTCGAGTCCTTCGTCCCGTGGCGCGTCGGCGGCCCCTTCAAACGCGCCGCCATCACCTCAGCAGCCCAGGGCACCCTCGAAGTGACCCTCCACCCCACCCCGTGGAAACCGTCGGCCACCACCTTCACGGACGACGAGAGACGCCGCCTGCGCCGTGCGAAACAACACGTGATCGTGTCCACCACCGCACCACCGCACAGGCTCCCCACCGCCGTGCAGGTGGCCCGCGCCTCGGCCAGGGCGCTGGCCAGGGAGAGCGACGGCCTCCTGATCGACCCGCTGACCGACTCGACCATCCTCACGTGCGGCAGATGCGCGGGCGAGCCCACCCACTTCCGCCTCGACGACGACTGGCTATCCTGGGACGTCCAGGTCCACGACGCCGCCACCTGCCCACCCTGGGACCCGTCCGACCTGGGAGCGTGCGACTGCCTGCGCGTCACGTCCCGCGGCCTGCGCCGCTTCGCCCTGCCGGAGATCACCCTGGACGGCGCCGCCTGCGCCCACAACCTGTGCGCCACCAACCTCCTGCGCACGGTCGCCAACCGCCTGCTGACCGACCACCTGTCCTACCTCGCCACGCACCCTGAGGCCACCGACCGCAAGATCGACGACTTCCTGCACATCCAGCCCGCCGACCAGCCCGACGGCGGCCTCCCGTTCGGCGTCCGCCTGACCCCGTACGACGCGGACACGGGCGAGCTGGGCCGCACCGGCAGCATCCGCCGCCTGAAGGTGGGCCCGGCCCCCGGCACCGGCCAGGTCACCTGCCTCAAGGTCGGCCCGCCCTCAGGCTTCACCGGCTCGCTGAACGACTGGCTCTGCGCCACCCAAGCCGCCCAGCACGCCGCCCTGACCTCGATCGACTTCGCCGCCCCAGACCCGGCACGAGCCCTGGCGGCCTGACCCCGGGCCGCCCGCACCAGCGGCCCACCCCAACCCGCCGAGGCACCACGTTCACCCGGCCATGAGCAGCGAGCGAGCTCAGCTCACCGAGAAGGAGGTCGACAAATCGCCATGGACTGCGCGGGCAGCCGCAACCCCTCGCCATCGGCCGTCACCGGCTCGTCCGAGGCCAGCAGCACCGTCCCGGGCGACAGCGGCAAGGTCACCGACTCCTGCGAGAAGTTGACCGCCACCGCCAGCTTCCCGCGCCACACCAGCAGCCACTTCCCCAGCCGATCCAGCTCCACCCGGACCCGGTCCAGCCGCGGGTCCGACAGCTCCGGCAGCGCCTTGCGCAGCGCGATCAAGTCGCGGTACCAGCACAGCAACGACCAGTGCGCCTCCTCCTTCACCTCACCCCAGTCCAGCTTCGAGCTCAGGAACGACTCCTCGTCCGAAGGGTTCGGCGCCTCCCACACGTACCCGAACCCGTCGAACTCCCGCTCCCTCCGCACCCCCTCGCTGTCGCGCAGCTCGGGCTCCACATGATCGGAGAAGAACAGGAACGGCGTACGCGCCCCCCACTCCTCCCCCATGAACAGCATGGGGGTGAACGGCGAGGTCAGGAGCAGTCCCGCGCCCAGCTTGAGCGCCGGGATCGGCAGGCGGTCACCGGCCGGGCGGTTGCCGATCTGGTCGTGGTTCTGCAGGCAGGCCACCAGCCGGTGCCCCGGCACGCCCGCGAACGAACTGCCGTGCGCCCGGGCCCGGAAGCTGGAATGCGTCCCGTCGTGCACGACCCCCTGCGTGAGGACCTTGGCCAGGGCGGAGAGCTGGGCGAAGTCCTGGTAGTAGCCGTGGCTCTCGCCGCTGACGGCGCAGTGCAGGGCATGGTGCACGTCGTCGTCCCACTGGGCGGTCATGCCGAGCCCGCCGGCGTCGAGCGAGCGCACCATGCGCGGGTCGTTCAGGTCGGACTCGGCGATCAGCGACAGCGGCCGGCCCACGGAGCAGGCCAGCGCGTCCACCTCCTCCGACAGCTCGGCCAGCAGGTGCTTGGCGCGCTTGTCGTGCAACGCGTGCACGGCGTCCAGCCGCAGCCCGTCGATGTGGTAGTCGCGCAGCCACTGCAGCGCGTTGCCGATGAAGTAGCGCCGCACCTCGTCGGACTCCGGCCCGTCCAGATTGACCGCTTCACCCCAGTAGCTGCCGTCGAAGCCGGAGAAGTACGGCCCGAACGGCCGCAGGAAGTTCCCCGAAGGGCCGAGATGGTTGTAGACCACGTCCAGGATGACCCCGATCCCGGCCCGGTGGCAGGCGTCCACGAACGACTTGAGCCCGTCGGGTCCCCCGTACGTCTCGTTCACCGCGTAGAGGTCCACGCCGTCGTAGCCCCAGTTCCGGCCGCCCGGCACCGGTGCGACCGGCATGACCTCCACGAAGTCGACGCAGAGCTCCACCAGGTGCGGCAGCTTCTCGATGGCCGAGGCGAACGTCCCCTCCGGCGTGAACGTCCCGATGTGCAGCTCGTAGATCACGGCTCCGCGCAGGTCGCGGCCCTTCCAGTCGTGGTCGGACCAGGTGAAGCGGGCGTGCTCGTACACCGCGCTCTGCCCGAAGATGCCTTCCGGCTGCCGCCGGGTGCGGGGGTCGGGGTACGGTCCGTCGCCGTCCACCACGAAGGCGTACCGGGTGCCGTGCCCGGCGCCCTCCACCTCCGCAGTCCACCAGCCTCCCTCTCCGGGCGACATCGCCCGGCGCCCGCCCAGGACGTCCACTTCGACCGCCGTGGCCTTCGGTGCCCAGACCTCAAAGATCATGTCTCTCCAGGAGTGAGACCGGATACTGACCGAGCAGGTGGGCGAGCGGGATGCGCCCGGTGAACAACGCGCCGGTGAGCAGGTCCCGCCAGGTGCCCGCGGGCAACGTCAAGGTCGTGGCGCCCCACCCGCCCTCGGCGGCCAGCCGCACGGGCAGCCGGGTAGCGACCACGACCGCCCGCGGCCGCACCCCCGCCTCCACCACAGCCCGCACCCGCGCATGCTCCTCGGCAACAGCCTGGGCTTGGTGCTCGCCCGCGGCCTGGGGTCCGTGCTCGCCTGCGGCCGACAGCCGGTGCTCGCCCGTGGTCTGGGGTCTGTGCTCGCCTGCGGCCAGCGTCCGATGCTCGCCAACGGCGTGGGGCTGGGGCGGGTCGGCAACTTGCGGTCGGTGCTCACCGGCCGCCTGCGCCCGGTGCCCGTCGGCGGACTGGGCTGCTTGCTCTGCGTCGGCATACGCGCCGGTCTCGCCGTCGGCCCGTACTTGCTGCGGCGTGGGGGCGGTGGCTCGGGCGAAGGCGATCACGTGGTCCGCGCGGGCGCCCTCCGCGTGCAGCGGCAGGTACGCGGCCGCGCCCCCCAGCCGGCGGCGCAGGCGCAGGGCCTGGGTGGTGACCAGGAGTTTGGCGGAGTCCCACGAGGTCTCGGGCTTGCACGGGTACGTCACCGGCCGCCGGTTGTCCGGGTCGACGAGGGAGAAGTCCGTCGTCTCGTTACCTTGGTACACGTCCGGCACCCCGGGCATCATGAGCTGCACCAGTTTGGCCCCGAGAGAGTTGGACATGGCGTACGGGTCGACCCGCTCGGTGAAGCCGCCGATCGGGAGGCGGACGGCGGCTTCGGCGAAGGCGCGCAGGCGGCGTTCGTAGCCGGGGTCCGGGTTCACCCAGGAGATGGCGGTCTTGGCCTCGCGGGCGGCCTTGAGCAGGTAGTCGGTGAAGCGTTCGGCGGAGATGGGCCAGGCGGCCATGAGGTTCTGCCAGGCCAGGTAGTCGAGGTGCGGGTCGAAGCTGACCTGCGCCGACCACTCCGCCACGGCCGCCGCCCACTCTCCCGGCATCTCCGAGAGCACCGACAGCCGGGCCCGCACGTCCTCGGAGCGCTTGGTGTCGTGGGTGGACAGCGTGGTCATCGTGTAGGGGAGCATGTCCGCGCAGAACTCGTGAAACTCCTCCACCGACACGCCGAACACGTCCGGCTCGCCGCCCACCTCGTTCAGGCAGGCCAGCGGGAACCACCGGTACAGCGCCGTGTCCTCCACCCCCTTGGCCATGACGGGCCCGCACGACTGCTGGAAGCGGACGATCGCCTCGGCGGAGCCGTACAGGACCTCCTGGACGAGCGGGCGGACGGCGGGTGAGCAGGAGGCGGCGGCCAGCTCGACGGTGTCGATCGCCGAGGGCGGCGGGGGCTCGTCCGGCACCACGTACGCGCGGTAGACCGGCATGGCGGCGAGCAGCTCGCGCACGGCGGCGGGGTCGCAGGAGGTGGCCTTGGCCAGGCGGTCCACCTCGGCGCCGAAGAACAGGTCGAGCACCTCCTGCTTGGCCTGCGCCATCACCGGGCGGTACTCGGCGGGCTGCCCGGTCAGCTCGGTGAACAGCCGGATGAGCGGCTGCTTGCCGGCGGGATCGACGAAGAGGCCGTTGACACGGTTGAGCACCTCGTAGCCGGTGGTGCCGTCGCAGGCCCAGTCGGCGGGCAGCCGTTCGGGGCCGATGAGGATCTTCTCGACGACGGTCCAGGCGCTGCCGGCGCGGGCGCGCAGGCGTTCGAGGTAGCCGCGCGGGTCGGCCAGGCCGTCGGGGTGGTCGACGCGCAGCCCGTCCACGAGCCCTTCGTCGAGCAGCCAGAAGATCACCTCGTGCGTGGCGAACAGCACGGACGGGTCCTCGACGCGCAGCCCGATCAGCGTCGACACGTCGAAGAAGCGCCGGTAGCCGGGCCCTTCGCGCCAGTCGACGAGCCGGTAGTGGCCGGGGTGCGGGAAGGCGTGCTCGTGGTACCGCAGCACGTCGCCGTCCACGACCGGCGGGGTGTCGTCGCCCAGCACGGGCAGCGCGACCTTGCCGTCCACCCAGTCGATGTCGAACCAGCACGCGTACGGCGAGGCGGGCCCGTCCTTCAGCACGGACCAGAACTGGGCGTTCACCGTGTTCATGTGGTTCGGCACGATGTCGACCACGATGCCGAGGTCCTGGGCGGCGAGTTGCTGCGCCATCTCCCTGAACCCGGTGGCGCCGCCGAACTCCTCCCTGATCCTGGAGTGGTCGGTGACGTCGTACCCGTGCTGCGACTCGGGTGTGGCCTGGAGGATCGGCGAGAGGTAGACGTGGCTCACGCCGAGGTCGCGCAGGTAGCCGGCGATCTCGGCCACCTGGGCGAAGCCGAAGTCGGGGGTGAGCTGCACCCGGTAGGTGGAGGAAGGTCTGGACAGGCCCACCGGGTTCGGCGGGCTAGACACGGCGGAGCACCCGCACGCTGCGGCCCGGCACCGCGATCGCGTCGCCCGCCTTCACCATCCGGGCGTCCAGCCTGATCGGCATGGCCGTGTCGATCTCCGTATGCCACATCTCGCCATAGTCCTTGGGGATCGTGAACTTGATCGTGTCGTAGTGGGCGTTGAACAGCAGCAGGAAGGAGTCGTCCCTGATGGTCCGGCCGCGCCGGTCGGGCTCGGTGATGGCGTCCCCGTTCAGGAAGACGGCCAGGGACTTGGCGTATCCGACCGTCCAGTCGCTGTCGGCCATCTCCTCCCCCGACGGCGTGAGCCACGCGATGTCGCGCAGCCCGCGTACCGGTTTGCCGTAGAAGAACCGGCGGCGCCGGAACACCGGATGTTTCTTGCGCAGCTCGGCCAGGCTCTGGGTGAACTCGAGCAGCAGCCAGTTCTCCCTGACGTCGGACCAGTCGACCCAGGTCAGCTCGTTGTCCTGGCAGTAGCCGTTGTTGTTGCCGCGCTGGGTGCGGCCCAGCTCGTCGCCGTGCGAGAGCATCGGCACGCCCTGCGACAGGAACAGCGTGGTGAGGAAGTTGCGTTTCTGCTGCTCGCGCAGCGACTCGACGGCGATGCCGGCGGGGCCTTCCTCGCCGCAGTTCCACGACCGGTTGTCGTCGGTGCCGTCGCGGTTGCCCTCCTTGTTCGCCTCGTTGTGCTTGTTGTTGTACGAGACGAGGTCCTGCAGGGTGAAGCCGTCGTGGCAGGTCACGAAGTTGATGGAGGCGGCGGGGCGGCGGCTGTCGTCCTTGTACAGGTCGCTCGACCCGGTGAACCGGGAGCCGAACTCCGGCAGCGTGGCCGCCTGCCCGCGCCACAGGTCGCGGATCGTGTCGCGGTAGCGCCCGTTCCACTCCGTCCACCGGGACGGGAAGTTGCCCACCTGGTATCCGCCCGGCCCCACGTCCCACGGCTCGGCGATGAGCTTGACCTGCGACAACACCGGGTCCTGCTGCACCAGGTCGAAGAAGGCGCTCAGCCGGTCCACCTCGTGCAGCTCCCGCGCCAGCGTCGAGGCCAGGTCGAACCTGAACCCGTCGACGTGCATCTCGATGACCCAGTAGCGGAGCGAGTCCATGATCATCTGGAGGACGTGCGGCGAGCGCATGAGCAGGCTGTTGCCGGTGCCCGTGGTGTCCACGTAGTACCGCTTGTCGTTCTCGACCAGCCGATAGTAGTTGAGGTTGTCGATCCCCCGGAACCCCAGCGTGGGCCCCAGGTGGTTGCCCTCGGCGGTGTGGTTGTAGACGACGTCGAGGATGACCTCGATGCCCGCCTCGTGCAGCGAGCGCACCATCGCCTTGAACTCCAGCACCTGCCCGCCCCGCTGCCCCTGGCTGGAGTAGCGGTTGTGCGGCGCGAAGAACCCGATCGAGTTGTAGCCCCAGTAGTTCGACAGCCCGCGCTGCTCCAGGATGTGGTCGGTGACGAACTGGTGGACCGGCATCAGCTCCAGCGCCGTCACGCCGAGCTTGGTGAGGTGGTCGAGGATCTCGGGGTGTCCGAGTGCGGCGTACGTGCCGCGCAGGTGCTTGGGGATCTTGGGGTGGCTGATCGTGAGCCCCCGCACGTGCGCCTCGTAGATCACCGTGTCGTGGTACGGCGTCGCGGGCGGCCGGTCGTGCCCCCAGCCGAAGAACGGGTTGATCACCACGGAACGCGGCACGTACGGGGCCGAGTCGCGGTCGTTCTTGATGTCCGGCGAGCCGAACCGGTAGCCGTAGACCGCCTCGTTCCAGTTCACGCCGCCCTCGATGGCCATGGCGTACGGGTCGAGCAGCAGCTTGTTGGGGTTGCACCGCATGCCGCGCGCCGGGTCGTACGGCCCGTGGACGCGGTAGCCGTACCGCTGCCCAGGCCCGATGCCCGGCAGGTAACCGTGCCAGATGAACCCGTCGACCTCGCTCAGCTGCACCCGCGACTCGACGTGGTCCTCGTCGAACAGGCACAGCTCGACCTTGTCGGCCACCTCGGTGTAGAGCGAGAAGTTGGTGCCGGCGCCGTCGTAGGTCGCTCCGAGCGGATAGGGGTCTCCCGGCCAGATCTCGATCATCGAGGCTCCCTTGCGGTCTCTCCCCATGTTCCGTTCCCCCGCTCTACCGGACAACCCCGGGCCCCACTAGATCACTCTGTTCCTTCCCACGCTCGCGGCGTCATTACTCCGGCTGGCTCCGTACGAGGTCAAAAGGGGTGGACCGCCCCGACGGCGCGGTATCGGAGGCGGCCCACGCACCCAGCATCCCCCGGGCGTCAAGCGGGCGGGCCGGTTTCAGCGCGCCTTCTGCGGCAATGTGCCGTCCCCATGGGCGGTTTCAAGCAGTTCTTACTCCGTGGCAACATCGTCGAGCTCGCCGTCGCCGTGATCGTCGGCGCCACGTTCAGCGGCCTCGTCCAGGCCCTGGTACGCGATCTGGTCACCCCGCTGATCGGCGCGGTCACCGGCGGCCGGCAGCCGAACTTCGCCGAGTACTCGTTCACCGTCAACGGCAGCCAGTTCAAGTACGGCGACTTCCTCAACCACCTGATCACCTTCCTGATCATCTCGGCCATCGTCTACTGGCTGGTCGTGGCCCCGATGACCCGGCTGATCAGCCTGCTTGACCGGAACAAGTCGGCCGCGACCAAGCAGTGCCCCGAGTGCCTGTCCGACATCCCGGCCGAGGCCCGCCGATGCGCGCACTGCACGGTGGAGCTGGTGCCGGATTCGGAAAAACCCAGGCCATGACGCGCGATGGCGGCACCGGTCCGTCAAGATGGACCGATGAGCGTTGAGTTGATGGTCTGGGACGAGCCGGTGCCGATCAGCAGGGACCAGGCGCGCGCGACGTACCTGGCGGTCAAGCGGACCCCGCCCGGCGCCGACGCCGAGCCCGACGTGGCCAAGGAGCTGCCGGGCGAGGTCACGCTCTATCCGGGGCACGTGCTGGTGAGCATGGACCTGGACACGATGGACGAGCTGTCGGCGCAGGTCTTCACGGTCGCGCGGGCGCACGGGCTGGTGTGTTACGACCCTCAGCGGGATCTGGTGCACAACGTGGCGCCGCTGGGGGTGTACGAGGGGATGCAGCTGCACACCGGGGACGGGATGGTGGTCAACGATCCCGACCTCGGGTTGATCCATGACGTGCTGGGGACGATGTCGGCGCAGAACCCGTTCGTGGCGCTGGTGAACTTCGGGCAGCACTTCCTGCAGGTCTCGCCGGGGTTCGAGCTGGAGTACAAGGAAGGGGCGATGGTCCGGGCGATGGTGCCCGAACTGGACGAGGTGCGGCAGTCCTTCAACGAGTACGCGACGGGCGATCGGGCGTTCCTCAGCCGTTACGAGTGGTCCACGGCCTGATCCGACCACGGGATGCGGCAGGATCGGGGCGTATGAGAACCCTGTACCCGCCCATCGAGCCGTACGAGTCGGGCCTGCTCGACGTCGGCGACGGAAACCAGATCTACTACGAGGTCTGCGGCAACCCGGACGGCAAGCCCGCCGTCATGATCCACGGCGGCCCCGGAGGCGGGTGCAGCGCCAAGCACCGCCGCCAGTGGAACCCGGAGCTCTACCGCATCGTCCTGTTCGACCAGCGCAACTGCGGCCGGAGCCTGCCGCACGCCAGCGACCCGGCGACCGACCTGTCCGCCAACACCACGTGGCACCTGGTGGCCGACATGGAGCGGCTGCGCGAGCACCTGGGCATCGAGCGCTGGCAGGTGTTCGGCGGGTCGTGGGGCAGCGCGCTGGCCCTGGCCTACGCGCAGACGCACCCCGGCAGGACGAGCGAGCTGGTGCTGCGCGGGATCTTCCTGCTGCGGCCGCAGGAGCTGCGCTGGTTCTACCAGGAGGGCACCTCCTACCTGTTCCCCGACCTGTGGGAGAGGTACCTGGCGCCGATCCCGGAGGAGGAGCGGGGCGATCTGATCGCCGCGTTCGGCAGGAGGCTGGAGGGCACGGACGACGCGGCCCGGCTGGCGGCGGCCAAGGCGTGGTCGCAATGGGAGGGCGGCACGGTCACGCTGCTGCCCTCTCCGGAGCTGGTGGCGGAGTTCGGCGAGGACAGGCATGCCGTCTGCTTCGCCAGGATCGAGAACCACTACTTCCGCCACGGCGGCTGGTTCGAGCCGGCCGACCAGCTCATCAGGGACGTCGAGAAGATCAGGCACATCCCGGGGGTGATCGTGCAGGGCCGGTACGACTCCTGCACGCCCGTGGCCACGGCCTGGGACCTGCACAAGGCGTGGCCCGAGGCCGAGTTCCACCTGGTCCACGACGCCGGCCACGCCTACTCGGAGCCGGGCATCCTGGACCGGCTCATCGAGGCGACCGACCGGTTCGCGATCGGCGGTTCCGCGTAAGGAGCCGGCTGGTTCGCGAGCGGCGGCTTCGCGTAAGGAGCCGACGGGTTCGCGTGAGGGGCCGGCCGGGAGGGCTCGCTCTGGCCGCCGAGCAGGCGGGCGCGGGCGAGCCGTACGGCGGGGGTGACCGCTCCCACCAGCAGCAGCGTGAACAGCGGGGCGAGCGCCACGCCCAGCAGGAAGCCCGCGGCCACGTCGTGCGGGTAGTGCACCCCGACGAACACCCGCGAGAACGCCATGACGGCGGCCAGCGGGAACACCAGCCAGGCCAGGCCGCGCCAGGCCAGCACGAGCGTGGCCGCCGCGCCCGCCGCGATGACCGAGTGGTTGCTGGGGAAGGACCAGTCGTCCAGGGGCGGGCAGGCGGCGATGGTCGCCACGCCGCCCCGGCACGGCCGGTCCTCCCGGACGAGCAGCTTGACGACCTCGCTCACCACGTACGCGCCCACGATCCCCGCGGGCCCGGCGATCACGAGCGCCAGGTCACGCGCCGGCCCCCGCCACGCTCGCACGGCGGCCACCACGAACAGCGCCGCGAAGAGGAATAACCCGGCATCGGTGCCGACCTCGGCAAAGGTGTGCAGCCATGCGGGGGTGGTGAGCGAGAAGCCGACGATGTCGTTGTACACGCGTGTCCAATCCGTGAACGATCAATGGACACGACCTTACGGACTGAAGGCGTGACATGCCTCGACCAATCGGCCGAAAAGCACCTTTGACTTAAGTGAGGAACCGCCGGGCCAGCGCCGCCTGCCGGGTCTCCAGCTCGCCGCGGGTGATCAGCCCGCGATCGAACGCCTCGGTGGTGGCGTCGCGCTCGGCGACGTAGTAGGCGGCCATGATCTCGCTGCGCAGCGGCGTGAACCCGCGCTCCACGCAGTCGGAGAAGATGGTCACCTTGCGCTCCACGGCGTCCGAGGCCACCGTGCACGCCAGATCCCGCTCCCTGAGCTGCTCGACCGCTTCGCGGAGGGTGACGGGACCGAGGGACCCGTTGAACCGGGTTTCAAGGGTGATCTTCACTTTCTTTGCGCCTCCGTAGGTTTGCAACGTTCGGAGGAAGGCCGCGTATTCCCAGTTCAGAGCGGGTAAGAGGGCAATCGTGATCGGAGCGCACGTGATCGTCGGATACTCGAACGACGCGGGCGGGAGGGACGCTCTCGCCCTCGGTTCCGCGATCACCCGTGTCACCGGCGGCGAGCTCACGATCGCCACGATCTACCCGCCCGGCAGCCCGGGGCTCGCGGTCGAGGCGCAGGCGAACCTGGCGCACGCGGCCGAGGAGCTGGGGCCGATCCCCGCCGAGTACATCACCTACGAGAGCAGGGGCACCGGGCGCGGCCTGTCGGTGCTGGCGAGCAGGATCAGGGCCGACCTGATCGTGGTCGGCTCGGCGTCCGGCGGGCAGCACGGCCGCATCGCGATCGGCACCACCGCCGACCACCTGCTGCACCTGTCGTCCGAGGCGGTCATGGTGGCACCCGCCCAGTACGTGCCGCCCACCGAGCCCGGCCGCCTCACGCTGGCGTACGTGCACCGGCCCCAGTGCGACGCGGCCGTCGGCCAGGTGGCGCAGGCGGCGCTGCGGCTGGGCGTGCCGCTCCGGCTGATCACCCTCGACCTGCGCACCGAGGACCAGGGCAAGCTCAGGGACGACCTGGCGCTGGCCGTCCGGCTGGCCTGGGAGCAGACCGGGATCGAGGCGGAGTCGGAGGTGGCCGAGGGCCACGACGTGACGGCCGCGCTGGCGGACGTGGAGTGGCTGCCCGGCGAGCTGCTGGTGTGCGCGGCGAGCGAGGACGCCCAGCCGCACCGGGTGTTCCTCGGCGAGCTGGCCATGAAGGTGCTGCGTGCCTCCGCCTGCCCTGTCACCGTGCTGCCGAAGGGCTTCTCCTAGGCTTGCGGGTGTGTTACTGGCGCGAGTGATCGTGGTGGCGGTGCTGGCCGCGTTGTCCAGCGTGTACGTGCTGGCGGGCGCGGCCGGGGTGGTGCTCGTGTTCGCCGTGCAGTGCCTCTACACCCTCTGGGCCAGGAGGTGGTGGCTGCTGGCCGCGCAGGCCGTGCTCGTCTACTGGGTGACGCTGGGGTCCGGCGCGTCCGTGGTCGTGCTGGGCTTCCTGGCGGGGTCGCTGCTGGTCACGCGGCTGTGGGCGGTGGCGCCCGGGGTGGTGTTCAGCGCGGTCGTGATCGCGTACGCCCGGGGCGGCGACGTCGCCACGACGCTCGACCTGGCGATCACCACGGTGCTGATGACGTTGATCGTGCCGGGGCT
Source organism: Nonomuraea rubra (assembly GCF_014207985.1). Lineage (NCBI taxonomy): Bacteria > Bacillati > Actinomycetota > Actinomycetes > Streptosporangiales > Streptosporangiaceae > Nonomuraea > Nonomuraea rubra. Next base: position 10,675,478 of record NZ_JACHMI010000001.1, read on the forward strand.
CATCCGGCTGGTGGAGCGCGTGGACGAGCTGCACGCCACCCGCCGGGCGCTGGCCGCGGCGGCGGTGGGCGAGGAGCGGCTGCGCATCGCGGCCGAGCTGAGCGACGGCCTGGGGCGCGGGCTGGCGACGATCATGGCCGGGGTGCGCCGGGCCATGAGCGGCTCCGGGGCCGGGGAGCTGGGCGAGGTGGTGAGCGCGGCACGGCGTTCGCTGACGGACGCGCGGGCCGCGGCGGCCGGCTACCGGGCGATGTCGCTGACCCCCGAGCTGACCACGGCCAGGGCCATGCTGGCGGCGGCCGGGGTGAGCGTGGAGGTGCGTGCCGGGCACGCCGAGCCGCTGGGCCCGGCGGGCGCGCTGCTCGCGACCGTGCTGCGCGAGGCCGTCACCGACGTCGTACGCCGCGGCACCGCCGGCCACTGCCTGATCGAGACCGTGGAGCGGTCCGGCACGGTGACCCTGCGCGTCACCGACGACGGCCGCCGCACCGCCGAGGACGACGCGCTGAGCGACCTGGCCACCCGGGTCAGGGCCGCCGGCGGCAGGCTGGCCGGCGGCCTGTCCGACCAGGGCCGCCACACGGTCGAGGCCGCCCTGCCCGCCCCGCAGCGGGGGCCGGACGAGCGCGAGCCCGCGGACCTGTCCGTGCTGCTCCTGGCCGCCGTGCTGGTCGGCTTCAGCCTCAAGGCCCTGCTCCAGATCCCGGCGAACCTCCTCCTGCCCGCCACCGCGCTGCTGGCCGTCATCGTGGTCATGCAGCTCAGGTCCGTCACGGGCCGGCACATGACGGCGCTGAGCGTGATGGCGGTGCTGGCGTTCGCGCCGATCCCGCTGTTCGGGCCGATCTGGCTGGGCGCGGGCGGCTTCCTGGCGGGCCCGGTGCTGCTGGCCTTCCGCCCGCGTACGGCCTGGCCGCTGGTCGCCGCGATCATCGCCGCGACGGCGGCCGTGGCCGCGGCGTACGGCCTGCCCCTGCCCGCGGCCGCGAACGTCACCGTGAGCAACCTCGTCACCGGCCTGGTCGTCTACAGCCTGCTGCGCCTGGCCGGGCTGGCGAAGGAGCTCCAGGCGGCCAGGGAGGACCTGGCGCGTTCGGCTGTTGTCGAGGAGCGCCTGCGTGCCGCCCGCGACCTGCACGACCTGCTCGGCCACAACCTGGCCGCGATCCTGCTCAAGTGCGAGCTGGCCCGCCGCCTGCCGCCGGACCGGGCGCGGGCGGAGCTGGCGGACGTGCTGGAGATGGCCGAGCGGGCCGAGCACGACCTGCGCTCGGTCTCGGGCGAGCAGCTCGACCTCTCGCTCGCCGCCGAGGCGGAGTCCGCCGCGTCCGTGTTGCGCGCGGCGCGCGTGGAGGTGCGTGCCGGCCTGGCGCACCCGCCGCTGCCCGCCGAGGTCGAGACCGTGCTCAGCGCCGTCCTGCGCGAGGCCGTCACGAACGTCCTGCGTCACAGCACCGCCCGCCACTGCGTGATCGGCACGGCCGCCGAGGGCGACCGGGTGCGCCTGACCGTACGCAACGACGGCGCCCGCACCGCCGAGGCCCGGCGCGGCTCGTCGGGCCTGGGCAACCTGACGACCCGCCTGGCGGCGCTGGACGGCCGGCTCACGACCGGCGTCGAGGACGGCTGGTTCCGGCTCGACGCCACGGCCCCGCTGGTACCCGCCGCTACGCCCCTGGTCCAGGCCATGGCGCGCTAGATCCAGCCCGCCTCGGTGGCCAGGCGGACCGCGTCGGTGCGGTTGCGGGCGTTCAGCTTGGCCACGATGGCCGTCAGGTAGTTGCGCACGGTCCCGGCGGTCAGGTGCAGCCGCGCCGCGATCTCGGGCGCGTCCAGGCCGTCGGCGACCAGCCGCAGCACGTCGGCCTCGCGCGGCGTGAGCGGGTTGTCGGCCAGGTCCCACGCCGTGACGGCCAGCGACGGGTCCAGAACCCGCTTGCCCGCCGCGACGTCGCGGATCGCGCCCACCAGCTCCTCGGGCGGCGCGGTCTTCAGCAGGAACCCGCCCACCTGCGCCGCCAGTGCCCGCTTGAGGTGCGCCGGCTTGCCGTGCCCGGTGAGCATGAGCGTGCGGCACGACGGCACGCGGGCGCTGATCCGCGCGGCGGCCTCCAGCCCGTCGAGCTCGCCGGGCATGTCGATGTCCAGGACGGCCACGTCGGGGAGCTCCACGGCGGCCGAGGCGACGGCGGCGGCGCCGGACTCGACGGAGGCGACCACCTCCAGGTCCGGCTCCAGCCCGAGCAGCGCCGTGAGGGCGCCCCTGATGACCGCCTGGTCTTCGGCCAGAAGTATGCGAATCACGTAGATATTGTCCACCAGTGTCCGGATCATGATGACGTCATGGGTGATCGGTGACGGGCTCTCTGGGGCGCGTACGCGCTGGTCGGCACGCTGGAGGACATGACAGAGGCAGTGCGGCTGGACGCCGTGAGCAAGGTGTACGGGAAGGGTCAGGGCGCGGTGGCGGCCCTGCGGGAGGTGTCGGTGGGCATCCCGCGCGGCTCGTTCACCGCGGTGATGGGGCCGTCGGGGTCGGGCAAGAGCACGTTCCTGCACTGCGCGGCGGGGCTGGACGTGCCGTCGTCCGGCTCGGTGCGGCTTGGCGGCACCGAGCTGGCCGGGATGGGCGAGACCGAGCTGACCGAGCTGCGCAGGGAGCGGGTCGGCTTCGTGTTCCAGGCGTTCAACCTGGTCTCGGCGCTCGACGTGGTGGAGAACGTCACCCTCCCGCTCCGCCTGTCCGGCACCCGGGTGCCGCGCGGCCGGCTGGAGGAGATCCTGCGCAGGGTGGGCCTGGAGGGTCGCGCCGGGCACCGTCCCGCGCAGCTCTCGGGCGGCCAGCAGCAGCGGGTGGCCATCGCCAGGGCGCTGATCACCGGCCCCGAGGTGGTGTTCGGCGACGAGCCGACCGGGGCGCTGGACACGATGACGGCCAGGGACGTGCTGCGGCTGCTGCGCGAGGTGGTCGACGGCCTGGGGCAGACCGTGGTGATGGTGACGCACGACCCGCTGGCGGCTTCGTACGCCGACACCGTGCTGTTCCTGGCCGACGGCCGGATCGTGGACTCGATGAGCGGCCCCACTCCGGAGAAGGTGGCCGAGCGGATGACCAGGCTGGGGGCGTGGAAGTGATCGGCTTCGCGTGGAAGACGCTGCGTGACCGCAAGGGCGCGTTCGCGGGCGCGTTCGTGGCGCTGCTGTGCGCGGCCGCGCTGGTGTGCGCGTGCCTGATGCTGCTGGAGACCGGGCTGCGCGGCTCGGTCTCGCCCGAACGGTACGCGGGCGCGCCCGTGATCGTGGCCGCCGACCAGTTCGTACGGGAGACCGTCGACAAGGGCGACGGCGAGACCAAGACGAAGGCCAAGCCGCTGGCCGAGCGGGCCTGGCTGCCCGAGTCGGTCGTCGGGACGCTGCGGCGCACGCCCGGCGTGTCGAAGGTGGTGGCCGAGGTGACGTTCCCGTTCGGCCCGTACACGGGTCATGGCTGGGAGTCGGCCGCGCTCACCCCGTTCACGATCGCGCGGGGGCGCGAGCCGCGGGCCGGCGGCGAGATCGTGGTGGACGCCCGCGCCGGGCTGGAGGTGGGGGCGCGGCTGCGCGGCTACCGGGTCGTGGGCGTCACCGCGCAGGCCCTGCCGAGCCAGGACACCGTGTTCTTCAGCACCGCGCAGGCCCGCCGCCTGGCCGGGCACCCCGGCATGGTCAGCGCCGCCGGCGTCTTCCCCGCCGTCGCGCGGGCGCCGCAGGGTACCGTGCTGTATGCCGGGGAGGAGCGCGGCAGGCTGGAGTTCCTGGACGCGGAGCAGGCCAGGGTCAAGCTGATCAGCATGGGCGGCGCGCTGGCCGGGACGTCGCTGATCGTGGCGATCCTCGTCGTGGTGGGCACGTTCGCGCTGTCGATCCAGCAGCGCCAGCGGGAGCTCGCGCTGCTGCGGGCCGTGGCCGCCACGCCGCGCCAGGTCCGCCGGCTGGTGGGCGGCCAGGCGCTGGTGGTGGGCCTGCTGGCGGGGGTGCCGGGGGCGGCCGCGGGGGTCGGGCTGGGCCTGTGGCTGCACTCGATCTTCGTGTCGCTCGGCGCGACCCCGGCGAATCTGTCGCTGGTCGTCAGCCCGTTCCCGCCGCTGGCCGCACTGCTCGCCACCGTCGCCGCCGCCTGGGCCGCGGCCCGCGTCTCGGCCCGCCGCCTGGCCAGGATCCGCCCGGTGGAGGCGCTCGGCGAGGCCGCCCTCGACGGCGGACGGCTGCCCCGGTGGCGGCTGGTGGCGGGGCCGGTGCTGGTGGCCGGGGCCGTGGCGCTCACCCTGGTGCTGTCGGGGCTGGACACGGAAGCCGCGGCCACCCCGGTGACCATGCTGACCGCGCTGCTGTGGACGGTCGCCGTGTCGGTGCTCGGGCCGCTCCTGGCCAGGGCCGTCCGGCTGGTCCCGCTGCCGTGGGCCGGCGGGAGCGGTTTCCTGGCCGCCAGGAACCTGCGCGCCACCCCCAGGGCGCTGGCCGCCGTGCTGTCGCCGCTCACCCTGATGGTGGCGATGACCTGCACGATCCTGTTCGCCCAGACCACGATGGGCGCCGCCGCCCAGGAGCAGGCCGCCGCCGGCACCCGCGCGGACCACGTGCTGCCCGGCGCCTCCGCCGAGGAGATCCAGCGGATTCCCGGCGTCCAGGCCGTCACGCGGGTGCTGCGCACCTCGGTGCGGTTCGGCCTGGACAAGTACCAGGCCCAGGCCGTCACGTACGACCCGCGCACGATGGACCTCGGCATCGTCTCCGGCACGATGGACGGCTTCGGCCCCGGCTCGGTGGCGCTCAGCGGCACCGCCGCCGCCCACCTCTCGCTCTCGCCGGGTGACCAGGCCAGGCTCACGCTCGGCGACGGCACCCCGGCCACGCTGAAGGTGGCCGCCGTCTACTCCCGCGGCCTCGGCTTCGGCGACGTGACGCTGCCGTACGAGCTGGTACGCGGCCACGTGGACGACCCGGCGGGCACCCTCCTGGTCTCGGCCCCCGGGGTCACCCTGCCGGGGGCGGCTCCCGAGGCGGCCACCACCGGCTCCGCCGACCCGCAGGTCACCTTCGTGGCGCTCGGCCTGATCATCGCCTTCACCGCCATCGCCGTGGTCAACACCCTGGCCATGGCCACCTCGGGCCGGGCCAGGGAGCTGGCCGTGCTCCGCCTGGCGGGCACCACCCGGCGTCAGGTCCTGCGCATGCTGCGCCTGGAGACGCTCTGCGCCGTGCTGGCCTCCGCCGTGACGGGCACGGTGGTGGCGGTGGTGACGCTGGCGGCGTTCGGGGCGGGGATGACGGGGTCGGCGGTGCCGTACGTGCCGCCGGTGGCGTACGCGCTGGTGATCGCCGCCGCGACGGCCCTGGCCCTGCTGGCCACGGCTCTCCCTGCCCGGCTGGCGCTCAGGACCCGCCCGGCGGAGGCGGTGTCATCGACCTGAGAGGACCTTCTCGTACAGGTCCAGGTACCGGTCCGCCATCACCGACGGCGAGAAGCGGCGGAAGGCCTCCTGGCGGCACTCCTCCGGGTCGATGTCGCCGACCCGGAGCACCCACTCCGCCAGCTCCGCCTCGGTGTCGGCGAGGAAGCCGGTGCGGCCGTGGTCGATGATCTCCGGCAGGCAGCCGCGCCGCAGGCCGACGGGCGGGACGCCGAGTGCCAGGGCCTCCACGACCGCCGTGCCGCCCGGCTCGTCCCACTGGATGGGGAACAGCGCGGCGCGGGCCGAGGCGTACAGGTAGTCCCGCTCCGGGCCGCCCACCGCGCCGACCCAGCGGACCAGGTCGCCGTCGAGGTAGCGGGAGACCTGGTCGAGGTGGTAGCGCACGTCCGGGTGGCTGTGCAGCGGGTGGTACGGGTTCTGGGCGACGACGTCCAGCTCGGCGGGGGTGTTGCGGCCGCTGACCGGGCCGGCCAGGACCAGCGGGAGCCCGAGCTTCTGGCAGATCCTGGCCGCCACGTGCTGGCCCTTGAGCCCGCAGATGCGGCCCATCACCACCAGGTGCTCGCCCTGGTCCGCGCGCGTGTCCCAGCCGGTGAGCGGGTCGGCGAGCGGGGTGGCGAGGTGGACGGCGCCGAGCGAGGCGGCGCGCAGGGCCTCGGGGGCGCGGGCGATCTGCGACTCCGAGACGCCGTTGACCGCGATCGACGGCGGGAACGCGCCGTAGAAGGCGGGGTGTTTGTGCAGGTCCCAGTGGAGGGTGTGCAGGACGGGCGGGCCGCCGAACGCCGAGAGCACCGTGGGGCCGACCACCTCGACGTGGTCGTGCACGAGGTCGATGTCGTCGCGCCCGCGCAGCTCGTCCACCACCCGGGCCAGGTGGGCGTGGGTGATGCCCATGACCTGGTTGTACGGTTTCTGCAGCTCGCTGAACTGCTCGTCGTCGTACGCGCTGATCAGCTCGTCCACCTCGAGCGTGCTGGAGCCGACGGAGGCCAGCACCACCTGCACGCCTCGCGAGCGCAGCGCGGGCACCAGCGTGGCCACCACGTTCTCGATCCCGCCGTAGCCGGCGGGCGGAACCGTGAGCCACGGCCCCGCGTTCACCAGGACTTTCATGCCAGATCCTCCTCCAGGACGAGGGAGGCGAGCGGAGGTCGCTCCGCCACGGCCACGTCCACCAGGTCGGCCTGCCCTTCGAGCCCGAACTGCAGGAGCGTGTGCGCCGGGGGCTCCGACGCGAGCACGCGGCCCTGCCGTTCCAGGCGGGACCAGGCGGTGAGCATGATCTGCCCGGCCATGCGGCCGAGTGCGGGGATCGACTGGTGAGTGTGCGTGCGGTGCCCCAGGTCCACCTGCGCCATGGCGTCCAGCCCGATGAGCTGGAGCAGGTCGACGAGGAGGCCGAACTCCACGCCGTACTCGGTGACGAAGGGCACCCGTTCGAGCACCTCGCGCCGGGCGGCGTACTCGCCGCCGAGCGGCTGGGCGAAGCCGGCCAGCTCCGGCCAGAACATATTGAGCAGCGGCCTGGCCACCAGCTCGGTCACGCGCCCGCCGCCGCCCTGCTGGGCGGCGCCGTCCGAGCCGATGTAGGGCCGTTCGTAGGTCGCCTTGACGAACTGGGTGTCGGCGTCGACCAGCAGCGGGCCGACCAGGCCCGACACGTAGTGCGCGCCGAAGCTGCGCAGGTCGGCGTCGATGTAGACGACGATGTCGCCCTTGGAGGCGGCAAGCCCCTTCCACAGGGCCTCGCCCTTGCCTGTGAGGGGTGGGAGGTGGGAGAGGACCTCTCCCTGCGCCACCACGCGGGCGCCCGCCTCGCGGGCCCGCTGGGCGGTGGCGTCGGTCGAGTTGGAGTCGACGACGAGGATCTCGTTGACGAGCGGTGTGCGCTCGACGAGGTCACGGCGGATGGCGGCGACGATGTCGCCCACCGTGTTCTCCTCGTCGCGTGCGGGAAGCACCACGCTGACCGTGGTGTCTCCCTTGGCCATCATTAAGGCGTCCACCGGCCACTCTGCTGCGGTGCTCGAGTGCGGGCCGTACCACTCCTGGACCCTGGCCAAGGCTCGCATATCTGTCTCCATGCATCAGCCCCGATCTCATGAGGTCACGGCTTCTGCCCGGTCCATGGGCACTTGAACATGTTTGTTTGATTCGGCCTAGACGTGGCATATGCCGGGTTGTGTCCCCTATGACCCGTGTCGGCATCGTGGGTGCCGGAAATGTCGCCGCTCGTCATGCTGACGTCCTGTCCGGATTCCCCGATGTCACGATCGCTGGAATCGCCGACACCGATCCCCACAGGGCCGAGGCGCTGGCCTCGAAGCATGGCTCCCCCGCCTATGCCGGCCATGCCGACCTGCTCGCTGCCGGCGGTCTTGACGCCGTCTACGTCTGCGTGCCTCCTTTCGCGCACGGTAACCCGGAACATGATGTTCTGTCGTGCAATCTCCCGATTTTCGTGGAAAAACCCCTTTCGCTGGATCTCAAAACCGCAGAATCCATCGCGTCCGAAATCGAGCGGAGATCTCTGCCTTCGGCGGTCGGTCACCACTGGCGTTATCTGGACATCGTCCAGCAGGCCGGCGACCTGCTCTCCGGCCGTCCCGTACGGCTCGCGCTCGGCCACTGGCTGGACAAGGTGCCACCGGTGGCGTGGTGGCTCGACCCGAGCAGGTCCGGCGGCCAGATCGTGGAGCAGGCGGTCCACGTCCTGGACCTGGCCCGGCTGCTGGTGGGCGAGGTGTCCATGGTGCACGTGGTGCCCGCCGAGAACGCCGTGAACGGCGAGGTGGACCGGGCCACGGCCGCGGTGCTGCGCTTCTCCGGCGGGGCCGCCGGGCTGCTTGCCACCTCCTGCCTGCTCACCCGCAAGCACCGGGTGGGGCTGGAGGTGTGCGCCGACGGGATCGCGCTGGAGGTCAGCGAGACCAGGCTGCTGGTGGACGGCGAGCGCGCGATCGAGGACGACGGCCAGGCCAAGGTGCGGGTGGACCGGGAGTTCATCAACGCCGTGCAGGGCAGGCGGGCCGACGTCCGCGTACCGTACGAGGAGGCGCTGCGGACCCACCGCCTTGCGCTGGCACTCGCCAAGTCCGCCGTCGAACGGAGGCCGGTGACGCTCGATGATGACCAGTAACGTTCTCAGCATCGACGAGCCGGGCGAGGTCTGCCTGGTCGAGGAGAAGCTGCCCGACGTGCCCGAGGGCGGCTTCCTGGTGGAGACCGTCTACAGCGGGGTCTCGGCCGGCACCGAGCTGACCTACGTCAAGGGCACCAACCCCTACCTCACCTCGACGTGGGACCCGGCGCTCGGGCTGTTCCTGGAGGGCTCGCCGTCGGTGTCGTACCCGGTGCGCGGCATCGGGTACATGCAGGTCGGCAGGGTGGCCGAGACGCGGACGCGGGCCGTGAGCGAGGGCGCGCTGGTCGCGATGTGCTACGGGCACCGCACGGCGTACGTGGCCGACCCGATGACGGACCGGTTCGTGGAGCTGCCGGGCGACCTCGACCCCATCCTCGGCATCTACGTCGCCCACATGGGCCCCATCTGCGCCAACGGCCTGCTGCACGCGGCGCACGACCTGCACGGCCCGGCCGTGCGCGACCTCGGCGACGGCGTGCGCGGGCGGCGCGTCGTGGTGGTGGGCGCGGGCGTGGTCGGGCTGCTGACGGCCCTGTTCGCCGTCTCGGGCGGCGCGGCCGAGGTCGTGGTCGTGGACGAGACCCCGGCCAGGCTGGAGATCGCCGCGGCGCTCGGCGCGAGCGTGCTGGCCACCGGCGACGACCCCGCCGTCGTGCTCAAGCGCCGCTGGCGGCACGCCCCGAACGACCGCGGCGCGGACGTGGTCTTCCAGTGCCGCGGCCGGCCCAGGGCGCTGGCGCTCGGGCTACGGCTCCTGCGCCCCCAGGGCACGCTGGTTGACCTGGCCTTCTACACCGACGGCGCCGACGAGGTACGCCTCGGCGAGGAGTTCCACCACAACGGGCTGACCCTGCGCTGCGCCCAGATCGGCCGGGTGCCGCGCGGCCTGGCCCACGCCTGGGACAGGGAGCGGCTCTCGCACGAGACCATCGCCCTGCTCAGGCGGCACGGCGGCCCGCTACGCGAGCACGTGATCACTGATGTCGTCGGCTTTTCTGATGCGCCCCGACTCCTGACCGGACTCGCGGCGCGACGGCTTCAGACCGTTCAGGCTGTGCTCCGCGACGATGTCCAGGACGAGGGCGGCTGACCAGCTGAAGTCCCGGCAGCCGTGACCGCGCAGCGTGAGCGGGTTGAAGTACTCGCGGAAGCCCGACAGGCTCACCGAGCGCATCATCGCGTCGGCGAGGGTCCTGGCCAGGTCGGGGCGGCGCTCCCGCAGCCCCTGCCAGAGCAGCCAGCTCACGTTGACCCAGCTCGGGCCGCGCCAGTAGCGGGCCGGGTCGAACTCGGGCGCGTCCAGGGCGTAGCTGGGCAGCGGCATGTCGTTCAGCCCGAACCGGTCGATCGCCGTCCCGATCAGCGCGTCGGCGACCTCGGGCGGCAGCCCGGGGAGCATCAGCGGCGTCAGGCCCGCCGCGCTGCTGGAGTGGATCAGGGTGCCGCTGTGCATGTCGCGCGGCTGGAAGAGCTTGCCGTCGAAGAGGTGCGCCACCATGGCCGCGGTGACCGCCTCGGCCTCGCGGTGGTGCGGCTCCGGGTCCAGGCCGAGCTCCTGGGCGATCGTGGCCAGCGTCGACTCGGCCAGGCCGTACGCGGCGTTGAACAGCGGGTCCTCGACGTGGAACGCGCCGGGCTCGCGGTAGCCGGACTCGCGGTAGGCCTGGGCCAGCTCGACGTACTGGACGTAGTCGCGGTCGGTGGGCCGCTCGTCGGCGCTGACCGTCTGCAGGTCCCTGCGCACGAACCCGGTGGCGGTCGCTTGCACGGCGGCCAGCGGCAGGTCCCAGGCCGGGCTGTTGTCCATGCCCGACTCCCAGGGGTGCACGATCGAGATCAGCCCCTCGGCGGAGCGGCGCTGGTCACGCAGGAAGTCCTGCTGCGCCACCAGGCGGGGGTAGATCCGGCGCAGGAACGCCTGGTCGGGCTCGGCCTGGTACGTCTTCCACGCGGCCAGCGCGTGCACGGGGGGCTGCACGATGCCGGAGGTCCGCGCCCCGGAGGGTGCCGCCGCCCGCCAGAAATCGGAGCTGGGGAAGTAGGCGTCCTCCGGCACCCGCGGGTTGAAGACGATGTGCGGCACCCGGCCGTCGTACCACTGGGCCCCGAACAGGCTCAGCAGCTCTGTCCGGGCCCGGCGCGGCGACCAGCGGGCGTTGCCGATCGCGATGAACGCGGAGTCCCAGCTCCACTGGTGGGGATAGAGGCGACGGGAGGGAACCGTGTAACTGCCGTCCCAGTTGCTGACCAGGACGCGCACGGCGTCGCGGAGGATCATAGATACTTCCTCACGAATGCTGCGGTTTGGGGGAGAACGATCTCGGGCTCGCCGCGGAGCCGGCACTCCAGGGCGAGGTAACCGTCGTAGCCGACGGCGTCGAGCGTGGCGAGCTGCGCGCCCCAGTCGAGGTGCCCGGTGCCCGGCTGGTTCCTGTTCGACTCGCTGATCTGCATGTGCGCGAGGTACGGGGCCGCGTCGATCAGCGCGCGGCAGGGGTCGTCCTCCTCGATGTTCATGTGGTAGGTGTCGCCGACGACCCTGATGGAGTCCATGGCGCAGTACGAGACGGCCTCGGCCAGCGTGTTGACCATGTGGTTCTCGTACCGGTTGAGCGGCTCCAGCATGATCAGCACGCCGTTGCGGTGCGCGTGCTCGCCGAGGATGCCCAGCGCCTCGGCCAGCACCTCGCGGTCCTCCTCGGGGCTGCGCGGCGGCTCGAACGGCGGCAGGCGGCGGGAGAACTGCCCCCAGGACGCGGGCGTCATGACGCCGATCCCGCCCAGCTCGGCGATGACCGTGAGCTGGGAGCGGAGCTGCTGGATGGCGTCCTTGCGCTTGGCGGGGTCGAAGTCGCCGATGAAGTGCGGCATGTCCACGCACACCGTCGGCATCTCCACGCCGTCGGCCAGTGCCCGCTTGAGCTCCGTCAGGCGGCCCGCGAAGTGGAAGTCGCCCTTGCCGCGCAGCTCGATGGCGTCGAAGCCGGCATCGAGGGCGAACGCGAACTTCTCCTGCAGCGAGCGACCGGGCAGAAGCTGCTCCTGTACGGCGAGCTTCACTGTTTACTCCTCAAATTGGAAGACGAGCTGGAGCACCTCGGACTGGTGCTTGTCGAGCAGGTCGAAGGCCTCGGCGGCCTGGTCCACGGGCATGACGTGGCTGACGAGCTCGCGGGCGTCGACCTCTCCGCGGTGCACGAGCTCCATGAACGTGAGCTGCAGCCGCTCGACGTCCCACCGGTGCGCCAGCCACGAGGCGACGCCGCCGATCTGCGAGGAGACGAGCTGGACCTGGTTGTGGTGGAACTCCTCGCCGAGCCGCAGCCCGATGCCGTCGCCCTGGTAGAACCCGGCGGCCACGACGCGGCCGCCCTTGCGGACGGTCCTGATCGCCTCGTGCAGGCCGAGGTGGCTGCCGCTGAGCTCGATGACGGTGTCGGCGCCCACGACGCGCTTGCGCATGAACTCGGCGACCGACCCGGAGGCCACGTCGAACGTCTCGGCCGCGCCGAACTTCCTGGCCAGCTCCAGCCGGTCGGGGATGGCGTCGGCGGCGACCACGCGGGCGCCGCTGAGCACGGCCAGCCGGGTGGCGAGCAGCCCGATGACGCCCTGGCCGAAGATCGCGATCTGGTCGCCCAGGTGCACGTCGGCGGCGTGCACGGCGTTCAGCGCGATGGCGCCCACGCGGGCGAAGACGCCGGTCAGGGGGTCGGCGCCGGGCGGCAGGACGTGGCCGACGAGCTTCTCGGCCGGGAGGACGGCCTCGGCGCGGTGGCCCCAGATGCCCCACACCAGACTGCCGACCGGCGGGTCGGCCACATCGGGCGCGGCCTCCACCACCTCGCCGACTTCCTGGTAGCCCCAGCCACTGAGTGGGTAGGCATGCGTCTGGCCCTCGACGAAGAGCCGGCGCTCGAGGTCCCACTTGCGAGTGAGATACGGGTTGGTGCCGCGGTAGGCGGTCAGTTCGGTGCCCGCTGAGACTCCTGAATAGAGAGTGCGAACTCGCACTGTGCCCGGCTCGAGCTCGGCGGGCGACTCCAGGCTGACGCGGACATGGCCTGGCTCTTCGAAGGTGATGACGCGCATTCCCCACACTTACGCTTTTTGATCAAACAAAAGTCGAAGATTTAGCGTTACCTTGCACACGATAGTTGCGCTCGTAACACGCTTAAGTCTACGACTTCCGTCGGAGGTGACAGATGAAATTGGGGTTTCTGACAGCGTGTCTTCCGGAAAGCGACCTTACCGACATTGCTCGCTGGGCCGCTACCCAGGGCTTCGAGGCCCTGGAAGTGGCCGGCTGGCCGGATCCGGATGACCGAAATCACATCAGAGTGGATCGTTTCGACGACGTCGAACGCGAACGAGTCCGGCGAATCTTCGCGGAGACCGGGCTGACGCTTTCCTCGATCGCCTACTACGAGAACAATCTCCACCCTACGACAGGGAAGGAAGTGAACGCGCACGTCAGACGGTGTATCGAGGCCGCCGCGGCACTGGGCTGCCCGACGGTCGGCACGTTCGTGGGCCGCGATCCGGGGCTGCCGGTCCGGGAGAACCTGGCCCGGGCGACCGACGTCTTCGGCCCTCTCGTCGAGTACGCCCGGCAGCACGGCGTCGAGATCGTCATCGAGAACTGCGTGATGAAAAGCTGGCATCCCGATGGATATCCCGGCAATTTGGCCTACTCGCCCGAACTATGGGAATGGATGTTCTCATTGGGCCTCAAGCTCAACTACGACCCGTCCCATCTGGTGGCGCTCGGGATCGATCCGGTCGAGGCGCTGACCCCGTACCTGGACGGCATCGCGCACGTCCAGGCGAAGGACACGCAGTTCCTTCCCGGAAAGATCAACCACTACGGCTTTTACGGCCCGATAAGCGGAGAAAAGGGGTGGTACCGCTTCCGCGTGCCGGGGCTGGGGCAGATCGACTGGACCCGCGTGATCGACGCGCTCTACGAGGGCGGTTACGACGGCGTGGTCTCCGTCGAACACGAGGACGCCGTCTGGAGCGGAAGCACGGAGAGGGTACAGACCGGTCTCGGTATCGCCTACCGCACGTTGCGGTCTCTTGTCCACGGGTAAAGGGCGGCATATCCCCAACCAGAGGAGCGTGCCATGCCGACGAAGGTAACCGCCGTCCTCTCTGTCGCCCTGCTCACCGCCGCCTCCCTGACGGCCTGCGGGGACGGCGGTGGCGAGCAGCCGTCGAACGAGATCACCGTCTGGACCGAGGAGAACCTCGAGGACCGGATGGCGGTGCAGAACACGATCGTCGCCGAGTTCACCCAGAAGACCGGGATCAAGGTGAAGCTGGTCGGCGTCGCCGAGGACCAGTTCAGCCAGACCCTCACCGCGGCCGCGGCGGCCGACGACCTGCCCGACGTCATCGGGGCCCTGCCGCTGGCCTCCATCCGCGAGATGGAGGCCAACGAGCTGCTCGACACCGAGACGCCCGGCAGGATCGTCGACCAGCTCGGCCGCGACACGTTCTCGCCGCGCGCGCTGGAGCTCGACACCTCCGGCGGGAAGCTGCTGGCGGTGCCGAGCGACGGGTGGGCGCAGCTCATCCTGTACCGCAAGGACCTGTTCGAGAAGGCGGGGCTGCAGCCGCCGGACACGTACGAGGCGCTGCGGGCGGCGGCCGAGAAGCTGAACACGGGCGGGGTCGCGGGCATCACGCTGGCGATCGCGCCGAAGGACTCGTTCACCGCGCAGAGCTTCGAGCACATCGCGCAGGCGAACGGGTGCCAGCTCGTCGACAATTCCGGAAATGTCGCCCTGGACTCGCCGCAGTGCGCGCGGGCCTTCGAGTTCTACGCCGACCTGGCGAAGAACTACTCGGTCAAGGGCAAGCAGGACGTCGACTCGACCAGGGCCACCTACTTCTCGGGCAAGGCGGCCATGATGATCTGGTCGTCGTTCATCCTCGACGAGATGGCCGGGCTGCGCAAGGACGCGCTGCCGAGCTGCCAGGAGTGCCGCGAGGACCCCGAGTGGCTGGCGAAGAACACCGGCGTGGTCACGGCGCTGAAGGGGCCCGACGGGAGCGCACCCGCACAGTACGGCGAGATCGTCTCCTGGGCGATCACCCGCGACGCCGCCACCGACCCGGCGAGCACGTTCGTCTCCTACATGATGAACGAGGGGTACGAGCGCTGGATCGGGATGGCGCCCGAGGGCAAGTTCCCCACCCGCAGGGGCTTCGAGGACAGGTGGAACAAGCTGCCCGCCGGCGTCGACTCCAAGAAGCCGCTGGCCGACGTCTACCCGGCCGACGTGCTGGAGGCGCTGCGCAAGAGCCCTGACACCTTCGCCCGGTGGGGTATCCCGCAGGGCCAGGGCAAGCTGGTCGGCGCCACGATGGGCGAGCTGCCCGTGCCCAAGGCGCTGAGCGCGGTCGCCGACGGCTCGCTGACCCCGCAGGCCGCCGCGGCCCAGGCCAAGGCGGACGTGGAGTCGATCAAGCGCGGGATCCGGCAGTGACGGCGACCGCGCGCAGGCCGCAGGCGCCGCAACACCGCAGGCCCCCGCGGCGCGGGCGGACGCTGCGCGAGCAGGAGGGCCGCGCCGGGCTGGCCCTCATCTCCCCCACGCTGATCATCACGCTGGTCGTGGTGGTGCTGCCGCTGCTGTGGGCGATCATGCTGGCGTTCCAGGACGCGCGGCTGATCAACATCCGGCGCGTGGGCGTCTTCGGGCACTACACGCTGGAGAACTTCACCTACGTCATGTCCGAGCCCGGCTTCTGGTCGTCCCTGGTCAACACGCTCGTCTACACCGTCGCGGGCACGGCGCTGTCGATCGCGATCGGGCTGGTCACGGCGCTGGCGCTGCGTGACAGGTTCAGGGGCAGGACCCTGGTGCGGGCCTCGATCCTGATCCCGTACGTGGCTCCGGTGGTGGCCGTGGCGTTCCTGTGGGAGACGATGCTCAACCCGCAGTACGGCATCGTCAACACCTGGCTGAGCGAGCCGATCGCGTTCCTCACCCAGGCCAGGGGCGAGTTCCTGGGCCTCCAGGTGCCGGTGGCGCTGCTCACGGTGATCGCGTTCGAGGCGTGGCGGTACTTCCCGTTCGCCTTCCTGTTCATCCTGGCCCGCCTGCAGGCGCTGCCCGCCGAGCTGGACGAGGCCGCGGTGGTCGACGGCGCCACGCCCACCCAGCGCTTCCGGTACGTGATCATGCCGCAGCTGTGGCGGATCATCGCGCTGCTGTCGGTGCTGCGGTTCGTGTTCACCTTCACCAAGTTCGACGACGTCTACCTGCTGACCGGCGGCGGGGCCGGCACCGAGGTCGTCAGCGTGCGCGTCTACAACTTCCTGACCTCGCGCGACGACATCGGCGCCTCCGCGGCGCAGGCCATCGTGCTGGCCGTCTTCCTGGTGGTCTTCCTGGTCATCTACCTGAGGTTCTTCGCGGGAGGTGAGCGCGATGACCAGAGATAGGTTCGAGCGGGGCCTGCTCAGGGTGCTCAGGCCGCTGGTGATCGCCTTCCTCTTCCTGATCACCGCGTTCCCGTTCTTCTACATGGTGATGTTGTCGGTACGCGACATCCAGGAGCTCATCCTGGAGCCGGGCTCGCTCTGGCCGCGCAGCTTCACCCTGGACACCTACGTGAACGTGCTGACCCGGCAGGGCTTCCTGACCTTCCTCGGCAACAGCGCGATCATCGCGGTCTCCTCGGTGGCGGTCACGCTGCTGATCTCGATCCCGGGCGCGTACGCGGTGGCGCGGCTGCGCTTCTTCGGCCGCCGCCAGGTGCACTTCCTCTTCCTCGCGGTGTACCTGTTCCCGGCGATCGTGCTGGCCATCCCGCTGTTCGTGCTCTTCACCATGATCGGGCTGCGGGGGTCCCTGATCGGACTGATCCTCGTGTATATCGCGCAAACGGTGCCTGTCACGGTATACATGCTCCGCAACTACTTCGAGACCGTGCCGCAGAGCGTGGAGGAAGCGGCGGCGATCGACGGGTGCACGAGGTTGTCGACCATCTGGCGCGTGGTGCTGCCGCTGTCCAAGCCCGCGCTGATGGCCACCGGCCTCTACGCGTTCATGATCGCCTGGAACGAGTTCCTGTTCGCCCTGCTCTTCCTGGTGGAGAGAAGGGAGAGCTGGACGGTGTCCCTGGGGCTCTCTCAGCTCGCGGGGAGCATAGAGATCCCGACGACGGTCCTGATGGCAGGATCGGTGGTGCTCACGCTGCCCATCGTGATCGTGTTCTTCGCCAGCGAGCGCCTGCTGACGGAGGGCCTCACCGCAGGAGCGGAGAAGGGATAGACCATGCTGACGGCAGGGCAGATCCTCCAGCTCATCCGCGATGGCTCCTGCCGGACGCGCAAGGAACTGATCGAGTTCACCGGCCTGTCCCGGTCGACGATCACCGACCGGGTCGACCGGCTCATCGACGCCGGCTACATCCACGAGTCCGGCGTCGGCACCTCGGGGGGCGGGCGGCCGCCCTCGGTGCTGGACGTGGACGCCACCAGGCGCCTGATGCTGGTGGCCGACCTGGGCGCCACCCACGCCAGGGTGGCGCTCACCGACCTGGCCGCCCGCCCCATGGCCGAGGAACACACCGAGATGCGCATCGAGCTCGGCCCCGACGCCGTGCTGTCGTGGGTGCGCGAGGCGTTCCAGCGCATGCTCGACAGGGTGGGGCGGCCGACCGGCGAGGTGTGCGGGATCGGCCTCGACCTGCCCGGCTCGGTCGACCACACCACCGGGCGGGTGATCAGGTCGTTCCTGATGCCGGGATGGGACGACCACCCGGTGCGCGAGGCGATCGGCTCCACCTTCGACGTGCCGATCCTCGTGGAGAACGACGCCAACGCGATGGCGCTGGGCGAGTGGTGGTCGTTCTGGCGCGACACCGACTCGCTGGTCCTCATCAAGGTGTCCACCGGCATCGGGACCGGCATCATCCTCGACGGGCAGATCTACCGCGGCGTCGAGGAGGCCGCGGGCAACATCGGGCACGTACGGCTGCGCGAGACCGACGACCGGGTCTGCACCTGCGGCTCGCGCGGCTGCGTGGCCTCGCTGGCCAGCGGCCACGCCGTGGCCACCGACCTGGACGTGTCCTCCAGCCGCGACGTGGTCCGGCTCGTGCAGGCCGGCGACCCCGGGGCCATCGCCCGCGTCCAGGAGGCCGGGCGCACGCTCGGCGTGGTGCTGGCCACGGCCGTCAGCCTGCTCAACCCGGGCGTGCTGGTGCTGGCCGGGGACATGGCCGAGACCAGGGAGCACTACCTGACGGGCATCAGGGAGATCGTCTACCGGCGCAGCCTGCCGTACACGACGCGGAACCTGGAGATCGTGACGAGCTCGCTGGGCGACCGGGCGGGGATCGTCGGGATGGCGGTGATCGTCATGGAGCACGTGCTCTCCCCCGCCTCCGTGGACGCCGCCCTGGCCGAGAGGCCGGGCTCGTCGGCCGAGGGCGCCGTCAGCTGAGGGCGGCGCGCAGCAGGGCGGGGGCCTCGACGAGCGAGGGGCCGTACCAGGTGAGCAGCCGGCCGCTGACCGGCACGCACCTCAGGCCGGGGAACGACTCCGGGCCGTCGGTCTCGCTGAACGCGTAGGGCTCGTCGGGCAGGACCACGAGGTCGGGCCGCCGTTCCACCAGCTCGGGCAGCGGGATCCTGGGGTAGCGCTCGGGGTGGCCGGCGTACAGGTTGTCCACGCCGAGGCGCCTGAGCACGTCGCCGGTGAACGTGTCGCGCCCCACCACCATCCACGGCCGGCGCCAGATCGGCACGATCGCCGTACGCCTCGGGCCGTCGAACGGCACCCGCCACGCCTGCCTCGCCCGGGCCAGCCACCCGGGCGGCTCCGTACGGCACGCGACGGCGAACATGCGCTCCAGCGACGCGAACGCCTCCTCCACCGTCTCGATCCGCGTCACCCACACCGCCACGCCCGCCTCGCGCAGCGCCTCCAGGTCGGGCGGCCGGTTCTCCTCGGCGTTGGCGAGCACCACGTCGGGGGCGAGCCGCCTGATGGCGTCGAGGTCGGGGTTCTTGGTGCCCCTGACCCTGGCCACGTCGAGGCCGGCCGGGTGCGAGCACCAGTCGGTCGCCCCGACCAGCGCGCCCGGCAGGGTCGCCGCCACCGACTCGGTCAGCGAGGGCACGAGGGAGACGATCCGCCGCACGGTCACGGGGATCCGCACGGCCGCGCCGGTGTCATCGTCCACATCGGCAAGCCTAGATCCGCGGAACCGGTGATCGTTTGTCGGTCCGGAGCCTTAGACTCCAGGCAAAGATCGTTAACTCGTGATCGGGGGACGACGGTTGCAGCGGGAGTCGCTCGGCTTCGATCCGAATACACCCAGCGTGGCCAGGCTCTACGACTACCTTCTCGGCGGCAAGGACCACTTCCCCGCCGACCGTGCGGCGGCGGAGCAGATCCTCGAGGTGGCTCCCGAGCTGCGCGCGGCGGCCCGGGCCGGCCGCTCGTTCCTCGGCCGGGCGGTGCGGTTCCTCGCCGGGGCCGGCGTCGGCCAGTTCCTCGACATCGGCACGGGCCTGCCCGCGCGCGGCAACGTGCACGAGCTGGCTCCCGGGGCCCGGGTGGTCTACGTCGATCGTGATCCGGTGGTGCTCGTGCACGCCAGGGCGCTGCTGACCGGCCAGGGCGAGACGACCGTGGTCAGGGGCGACCTGCGCGAGCCGGAGGCGCTGCTGAAGGATCCCGACGTGCTGCGGGCGCTCGACTTCGACCGGCCCGTGGGCCTGCTGCTGTCGTCGGTCATGCACTACGTCGAGGACTGCGACGGGCCCGAGGAGATCGTCGCGACGCTGCGCGACGCGCTGGCCCCCGGCAGCTACCTGGTCCTGTCCCCACGGCACCAGCGACGCCAGGGCGGAGGTCGTCGAGCGGGCCACCGAGGTCTACCGCGGCGCCGACGCGCCGCTCACGCTGCGCGGCCGGGAGCGGATCGCCGGGCTGTTCGAGGGCTTCGAGCTGGTGGACCCCGGCCTGGTCTGGCTGCCCGAGTGGCGGCCCGAGCAGGCCGACCTGATCGACTTCCGCGACGGCCCGCAGTCGTCGCTGGCCCTGTGCGGCATAGGCAGGAAGGACTGAGGCCATGGAGATCGGGCTGGCGGTGCCGCAGTACGGCGGGTTCGCGCGGCTGTCGAGCGTGCTGCGGGTGGCGCGCGAGGCCGAGTCGATGGGCCTGCACAGCCTGTGGGCCGGCGACCGGCTGCTGACGCCGCTCGCGCCTAAGGACCGCTACCCGGCGGGCGACGGGCGCATCCCCGAGGCGCACCGGGTGTTCCTCGACCCGTTCGCGGTGCTGTCGGTGGCCGCGTCGGCGACCTCCACCGTACGGCTGGGCACCAGCGCCCTCAACGCCTGCTGGTACGCCCCGCCCGTCCTGGCCCGATCGCTCACCACGATCGACCACCTCAGCGGCGGGCGGCTCGACGCCGGGCTCGGGCTGGGCTGGTCCTCCGACGAGTACGCCGCCGCGGGCGTGCCGTGGCAGGGCCGGGCCAGGCGCTACGAGGCCACGCTCGACGCCCTGGAGGCGATCTGGACCACCGACCCGGTGTCGTTCGAGCACGAGCTGTGGACGATCGCGCCCAGCCACATCGAGCCCAAGCCGGCCCGGCGCCCGCCGCTCTACCTGGCGGGCTTCTCCGAGCCGGCCCTGCGCCGCATCGGGCGCAGGGGCGACGGCTGGCTGACGGCCGCGCTGCCGATCCCCGTCCTCAGCTCGATGTGGCAGACCGTGTGCCGCACCGCGGAGCAGGCCGGCCGCGACCCCGCCGGCCTGCGCATGGTGCTGCGCTCCAACCCGTTGGTCATCGACGGCGGCACGCCGCCCAGGAGCGGCACCGTCGCCGAGATCTCCGCCTACCTGGCCACCGCGGCGCAGGCCGGGGTGCACGAGGTCATCCTGGATCTGCAGCACACCGCGACGAGCGACGAGCACCTGCTCGACCTGGCGGCGGCCTTCCAGTCCGAGCTGGCGGCGCTGCGCGGGCCTACTTGAGCGCGTCCAGCGCGCCGTCGTAGTCGGGCTCCTGCGTGATCTCCGGCACGAGCTCGGAGTAGATCACCTGGTTGTCGCCGTCGAGCACGATCACCGCCCGCGCGGCCAGCCCGGCCAGCGGCCCCGACTCCTGGGAGACGCCGTAGTCGTTCAGGAACTCGCGGCCCCGCATGAGCGACAGCGTGGTCACGTTCTCCAGGCTCTCGGCGCCGCAGAACCGCTTCTGGGCGAACGGCAGGTCGGCGGAGATGCACAGCACCGCCACGTCGGGGTGCCCGGCGGCGATCTCGTTGAAGCGGCGCACGGAGGCCGCGCACACGCCGGTGTCGAGGCTCGGGAAGATGTTGAGGACCTTGGTCTGCTGCCCGAAGTCCTCCAGCGTGCGCTCGGCCAGGTCGGCGCCCACGAGGCGGAACGCGGGAGCGCTGTCTCCGGGCTTCGGGAAGGTGCCGGCCACGGTGATGGGGTTGCCCTTGAAGGTGACGGACATGGAAAGCCTCCTGATAACGATGATCTCCCAGCATCGTGATCCTATCGGCGTCCCCCATCGGGCCCGGTTGTGGTGGAGCACTGTGGTGGTCAGGCCCAGTCGTGGCGGGCGGCGTGCCAGCCGAGCTGGACCCGCGTGCGCACGCCCGCCAGATCCATCAGCGCCCGCAGCCGCCTCTGGAGCGTGCGCAGCGACAGGTCGAGCTGGCCGGCCACGGCCTCGTCCGTCAGGCCCGACAGCAGCAGCCCGAGGATCTTCCTGTCCAGCTCGCCGATCTCGGGCTCGTGCTCCTCCCCGAGCCCGTCCAGGGCGTCGGCGCGCAGCGGGTAGGAGCGCTGCCACACCGCCTCGAACAGCGCCTCCACCCCGGCCAGCAGCCCGCTGCGGTGCAGCAGCACGGCCGCGGGCTCGCCGCCCGGCTCGGTGGTCAGCGGCACCAGCGCCAGGTCCGAGTCGGCCATCATCAGCTTGATCGGCAGCTTGTCGGCCACCCTGACCCGCACGCCCCTGCGGATGGAGTCGACGGTGCCGGCGACCGCGCCGGGTGCGGTCAGCACCTCGCGCTCGACCACCACCAGGTACTCGACCCCGCGGTCCACGCCCCGGTCCTCGGCGGTGTTGTCGCTGGGCGGCACGGCCACGAACGGCGCCGTGGAGAACGAGCGGACCCGCTCGCGGGCGGCCCACTGGATCTGCAGGAAGCGCTGGCGTACCGCCTCCACTCCCGTGACGACCTCGATCAGGTCGCCGACGGCGCGGTCGGCGGCGGCCGTCCGGTGCTGCTCGGCCAGCGCCACGATGGCCAGCTCCGCCGTCCGCAGCTCCTCCCTGCGGGCGGTGAGCAGGCCGCCGAGCGCCACGGACGGCGGGGCGGCGGCGTACCGGTCGCCGTGCCGGGAGACCAGCCCGCGCCCGGCCAGGGCGGCAAGGTCCGTCTCGACCTGGAAGGCGGGCCGGTCGAGTGCGGTGACGAGGTCGGCGGCGGTGCCGGGCGTGGCGATCAGGAAGCGGTAGACGGCTTCCTCCCCCGCCGTGAGACCCAGCGCCTCCAGCACGGTGCCCGTCTCCCTCTGATCGCCCGGAACGCCGACCAGTATGGGAGAGAAAATGGGGCCAAAGGCGACAAAGTCGTCTTCGGCCCCGAATCGTGACTGCACGGTTATTCAGTTCACCAGAGCCCGGATGATCTCCTGGCTCACCGTGTTCCCCTTCGAGTCGGACGCGGTGGCCTTCAGCGACAGGGAGCCGGCGCGGACGGCGGTGGCCCACCTGCCCTTGCCGGTCGGCACGAGCACAGCGCGCTGCCACGTCCCGCCGTCGTCGTACGAGACCGACAGCGTCGCCCTGTTCGCCCTGCTCGGCGACTCCAGCCACTCCTGCGTCGTCGCCGACAGGCCGATCTTCACGACCGGGCCCACCACCTTGACGTCGTAGTCGAGCTGCATCATCGGGATGTCCACCTGGTACGGCCCCTCAGGATCGACCGGGGCCGAGGTGAAGCCCCACTCGGTGTGGGTCCGGGTGGAGGTGCGCCAGCGGCCGGCGTTCCTGTTCACGTCCAGCGTGAGCCGGTACGGCGCCGCCTCCTCGGGCAGGCCGTCCCAGACGGCCATGGCGCGGCCCGCGGACTTCCTGATCAGCTTCTCGCCCTGGAAGAGCGCGATCGACATGGTCGCGTACTCGTCGCCGCCGCCACCGGAGTGCCCCGGCGTGCCGTCGGCCAGCGGCGGGATGTTGAACTGCATGCCGTTGCCCTGATCGCGGAACGGCCCCCAGTACTCGGTGCTCAGCCTCGGCCGCACGACCGGCGCGAACCACTCGTGCGTGACCCGCTGCCCCGCCCGGTACGTCTTCGGCTGCTGCCGCATCTCCCAGTCGTCCTCGCCGCCGATGAAGTGGTTCTCGTACCAGCGGTAACCCGGGCCGGTCGTGACCCACTCGGTGCGCTCGGCGGGGAAGAACTCGCGCTCCTGGAACCCGATCGCGGGCCCCCAGCCGTCCACGAGGTTGTAGCGGAAGCCGCCGCCCTCCTGGCCGGTGGTGGCGCCCCGGTAGACGCCGCGGACCTCGGCCAGGTCGCGGGCCCGGTAGGTCAGGTCGCGGTCGGGCACGGCGCCCCGGTGCAGGTCCACCAGGTCGTACAGGTAGGAGGCGTACGTCCGCTGCTCGACCACGGCGAGCTTGCCCGCCAGGGCGGCGCCCTCGTCGCGGGTGACCAGCACGACCGGGATCGGCAGGCCCTCGCCGTAGCTCTCGTACAGGCGTCCTGGCTGGTCGTTGACGACCACCAGCAGCTTGGCGCCGGCCGCGACGGCCTGCCTGGCCCGCTCCTCGGCGGGGACCTCGGCGCTGCGGGTGACGATCACGGCCTTGCCCCTGGCGTCCACGCCCGCGTAGTCCTGCGCGGCGCCCTTGCCGGCGGCGACCGTGCGCAGCATGGAGCGGCCGTCCGCGAGCGGGCCGCCGCCCTGCACGGTGGTGATCAGCGGGGCGCGTCCCGGGACGTCGAGCGTGAGGTTCGGCTCGCCGAAGCGCCAGCGGGTCAGGTAGTCGAACGTGCCCTTGGTGACCTTCTCGGTGGGCGAGACGTACAGGCTGTCGTACCAGAGGGGCAGGACGTAGCCGAGCCTGATCGGGTCCTCCTGGCCAGGGACGGTCCTGGCGAAGTCGAGGTGCGCCTGCCGCCGCTCGGCGAGCCTGGGCGTGCTCGCGCTGACCGGCCTGGCCTCGCTCGCGTCGAGCACGACCTCCTCGTTCCCGTCGAGCACGGTCTCGGGGTCGACCAGCAGGGCCATGCCGCGCGCGTCGGCGCGCTCGCCGGCCACCTCCAGCAGCGAGTACGCCATGTACGTGTCCGGCGGCAGGCGCAGCACCCGCTCGCCGTCCACGTCGTACGGCACCATGTCGCCGCCGAACGAGGCCAGCACCACCCGGCCGGCGGCGGGCTTGCCGTCACGGTCGCGCAGCTTCAGCGTCAGGTCGTACAGCTCGCGCTCCTTGACCGCGCCGAACGCGGTACGCACGGACGTCTCCCCCGACGTGGCCGTGACCAGCCCGGACGCCTTGGTGCCCGGCTCCAGCCCGGCGGGGTCGATGCTCAGCGTGACCTCGGCGGTGCCGCGGGCGGGGACGGTGAGGCGCGGCGCGGACAGCGTGGCCGCCGAGGAGCCGCTGACCGCCAGGTCGAGCGTGACGTCGGCGTCGCCGTCGTTGCGGTAGGCGATCGTGCGATCGGTCCTGGGGTCGCCGGCGGCGTGCGGCCAGTCGTAGAACGCGGTGGGCACCGAGCCCGTCGCGGTCACCGTCGCCTGCACCGCCGCCGCCACGTCGAGCCGGCCCGCGCCCTGCTCGAACGGCGTGTAGGCGAGCTGCTTCGCCGAGCTCATCAGCGCGTCCTTGAGCCGCTGCCCGCTCCAGCCGGGGTGCCGCTGGAGCAGGATGGCCGCCGCGCCCGCGACGTGCGGGGTGGCCATGGAAGTGCCGTCCAGCTTCCAGTACGGCCCGTCCGCCTCGGTGTTGTACGACGAGTGCGCCGCCTCGATCCCGACCCCGGGCGCGGAGATGTCGGGCTTGAGGCCGTACGTCCGGTCGAGCGGCCCCATGCTGGAGAACTCCGCCCGCTCGTCCGCCTTGTCCACCGCCCCGACGGTCAGCGCCGAGGCCGCGGAGCCGGGCGCGCCGATCGTGCCCTCGCCGTAGCTGTTGCCCGCGGCGATCACGAACAGCGTCCCGTGCTGCGCCGACAGGGTGTCCACGGCCTGCGCCATGGGGTCGGTGCCGCCGTCGGGCACGTCGCTGCCCAGGCTCATGCTGACGACCCCGGCCCTGGCCGCCGCCCATTCCATGCCCGCGATGATCCACGAGTCCTGGCCGTAGCCGTTGTCGGCGAGCACCTTGCCGATCAGCAGCTCGGCACCGGGGGCGACGCCCCTGTTGGCGCCGCCGGACGCGGCGCCGGTGCCGGCGACCGTGGAGGCCACGTGGGTGCCGTGGCCGTTGACGTCCGTGACCTCCTCGCCCGGCACGAAGCTGGTGGACTCGGCGATGCGGTCCTTGAGGTCGGGGTGGGTGAGGTCCACGCCGGTGTCGAGCACGGCGACCTTGACGCCGGTGCCGTCGAGCCCGGCCGCCCACGCCCGCGGCGCGCCGACCTGCGGGACGCTCTCCTTCAGCGCCACCCTGGCCTTGCCGTCCAGCCACACCTTGGCCGGGCCCGACCTCGCCGTGCCGAGCGCCTTCCAGAAGGGGCGGGGGTCCGCGCCGAGCTGGAGCGCCGCGCCCTTGACGCTGGGCAGGGCCCGGACGACCTGGGCGCCGGTCATCGAGCGCGGCGCCGGGCCGTCGTAGGAGACGATCACCGGCGGGCTGCCGTGGTAGCCCATCCCGGCCAGCGCGGTGACGTTGAACAGCCGCCGGTCCAGCCGGTCGGCCGCGATCAGCGGCACGGCCTCGTCGGGCACCACGTACAGGTCGCCGCCTGCCTGCTGGACCTGGACGCCGCCCTGGGCGTCCGCGGGGCGGTCCACCGTGACGGTGTCCTGGTCGCCGGGACCGTCCACGTAGTGGACCCGGTGGCCGGTGATGAGGGTGATCTCGGCCTCTGGGGCGTTCCGGGCCGGTTTCCGGGTGTCCGCGTGCGCCGCTAAGGGCGCGGACAGGCCGGTCGCCGCCAGCGCCGCCGCCAGGACGCCGGTCAGGCTTCTGGAAGTGAGGGGCATGAACCGGATTCCACCGGTTCGGATGATCGGCGGGGAAGGTCATCGGGCTGGCGAAAACCCGCCGTGACACAACCCCGCCATCATCTGCTCACACGTTCCGCCGGTACTGGCCTCCTGCCTCGAAGAGGGCGTCGGTGATCTGGCCCAGGGAGCAGTGGCGGGCCGCCTCCATCAGCACCGCGAACGCGTTGCCGTCGGACATGGCCGCCTCGCGCAGGCGGGCGAGCTGGGCGGGCGCCTCGGAGCGGTTGCGCTCGTGGAAGTCGCGCAGCCGCCGTAGCTGCGACTGCTTCTCCTCCTCGGTGCCCCTGGCCAGCTCCAGCTTGTGCGGCTGCGGCTCGTCGTCGTCCTTGGTGAACGTGTTCACGCCGACGATCGGCAGCGAGCCGTCGTGCTTGCGCATCTCGTACAGCATGGACTCGTCCTGGATCTTGCCGCGCTGGTAGCCGGTCTCCATGGCGCCGAGCACGCCGCCGCGGTCCGACAGCCGTTCGAACTCGCTCAGCACCGCCTCCTCCACCAGGTCCGTGAGCTGCTCGACGATGAACGCGCCCTGCAGCGGGTTCTCGTTCCTGGCCAGGCCCCACTCGCGGTTGATGATGAGCTGGATGGCCATGGCGCGGCGCACCGAGTCGGCCGAGGGTGTGGTCACGGCCTCGTCGAAGGCGTTGGTGTGCAGGCTGTTGCAGTTGTCGTAGACGGCGATCAGGGCCTGGAGGGTGGTGCGGATGTCGTTGAAGTTCATCTCCTGGGCGTGCAGGGAGCGGCCCGAGGTCTGGATGTGGTACTTCAGCTTCTGCGAGCGCTCGCCGGCGCCGTAGCGCTCGCGCATGGCCACCGCCCAGATGCGGCGGGCCACCCGGCCGAGCACGCTGTACTCGGGGTCCATGCCGTTGGAGAAGAAGAACGACAGGTTCGGCGCGAAGTCGTCGATCTTCATGCCCCTGGCCAGGTACGCCTCCACGTACGTGAAGCCGTTGGCCAGCGTGAACGCGAGCTGGCTGATCGGGTTCGCGCCCGCCTCGGCGATGTGGTACCCGCTGATCGAGACCGAGTAGAAGTTCCTGACGCTGTTCTGGATGAACCACTCCTGGATGTCGGCCATCATCCGCAGGGAGAACTCGGTGGAGAAGATGCAGGTGTTCTGCCCCTGGTCCTCCTTGAGGATGTCGGCCTGGACCGTGCCCCTGACGGTGGCGAGGGTGCGGGCGCGCAGGTCGCGGTCCTCGGCCTCACCGGGGTCGCGGCCGTGCTCGGCGCGGAAGCGGTCTCTGGCCTGGTCGATGGCGGCGTTGAGGTAGAAGGCCAGGATGGTCGGGGCCGGGCCGTTGATCGTCATCGACACGGACGTGTTGGGCGCCGCCAGGTCGAACCCGTCGTAGAGCACCTTCATGTCGTCGAGGGTCGCGATCGACACCCCCGAAGTGCCGACTTTTCCGTAAATATCGGGCCGTACGTCGGGGTCGTGGCCGTACAGCGTCACCGAGTCGAACGCCGTGGACAGCCGGGTCGCGGGCTGCCCCTCCGACAGCAGCTTGAACCGCCTGTTCGTGCGGAACGGGTCGCCCTCCCCGGCGAACATCCGGGTCGGGTCCTCGTCGTCGCGCTTGAACGGGAACACCCCGGCGGTGAACGGGAACATACCGGGCAGGTTCTCGCTCCTGAGGAAGCGCAGCAGGTCGCCGTGGTCGTGGTAGCGGGGCAGCGCCACCCGGGGGATGCGGTTGCCGGAGAGCGTCTCGCGCCAGAGCGGCGTGTGGATCTCGCGGTCGCGTACCTTCACGACCAGCTCGTCGGCGGAGTACCGCTCCCTGACCGCGGGCCAGCCGTCGAGCAGCGCGCGGCTCTCCTCCGACAGCTCCCCCTCCACCCGCTCGGCCTCCCGCGCGCCGTCCTCGCTCAGCAGGTCGCGGACGGCGGCGAGCTGCTGGCGCCGGCGCGCCACCTCGGCCTGGGCGAGCGTCTCCGCGTGGTACGCGCGCACGGTCTCGGCGATGTCGGCCAGGTAGCGCGACCTGGAGGGCGGGACGATCGCGGCCGACGCCTGGGACGTGCGGCCCTCGACGGGGGCGAGCAGCCCGGGGCCGCCGTCACCGGTCGGGAGCAGCGGCTTGAGGTGGTGGTAGAGGGCGGTGACGCCGGCGTCGTTGTAGCGGGCGGCGATGGTGCCGAAGACCGGCATGTCGTCGGGTGACACGCCGAACGCCTCGCGGTTGCGTACGAGCTGGCGGCGCACGTCTCGCAGGGCGTCCTCGGCGCCGCGCCGCTCGTACTTGTTGATCGCCACGGCCTCGGCGAAGTCCAGCATGTCGATCTTCTCGAGC
This sequence comes from Nonomuraea rubra, assembly GCF_014207985.1. NCBI lineage: Bacteria > Bacillati > Actinomycetota > Actinomycetes > Streptosporangiales > Streptosporangiaceae > Nonomuraea > Nonomuraea rubra. The sequence continues at coordinate 10,703,623 of NZ_JACHMI010000001.1, forward strand.
TGCGAGGCCGCGCCGAACTCCGGCGTCATCACGTAGATCGGCACGTCCACGTGCGGCACGATGCCCGCGTCGCCCTGGCCGATGCCGGGCGTCTCCACGATCACCAGGTCGTAGCCGGCGGCCCGGCAGGCGGCGATCACGTCGTCGAGGCAGGCGGGCACCTCGTTGGCCGCGCCCCTGGTGGCCAGGGAGCGGAAGTAGGTCTGGGGGCTCAGGCTGTTCATCCTGATGCGGTCGCCGAGCAGCGCGCCGCCGCCCCGCCTGCGGGTGGGGTCGATGGCGATGATCGCGATGCGCAGCTTGTCGTCGTTGTCGACGCGGAACCTGCGGACCAGCTCGTCGGTGAGCGAGGACTTGCCGGAGCCGCCCGTACCGGTGATGCCGAGCACGGGGGCCTGCCTCCCCGCCGCGCGCAGGCCCTCGACCAGGCCCTCGGGGGCCCGTCCCGACTCGATGAGGGTGATCGCGCGGGCCAGCGCCGCCTGGTCGCCCGAGACCACGGCCTCCACCGGCGGCGGGTCGCCCAGCTCGACGTCGCAGTCCTCGATCAGCTTGTTGATCATGCCGGGCAGGCCGTAGCGCTGGCCGTCCTCGGGCGAGAAGATGCGGGTGACGCCCCGCGAGTGCAGCAGCTCGATCTCCTCGGGGACGATCACTCCTCCGCCGCCGCCGTACACCTTGACGTGGCCGGCGCCGCGCTCGCGCAGCAGCTCCACCAGGTAGGAGAAGAACTCCACGTGGCCGCCCTGGTAGGAGCTGATCGCCACACCCTGGACGTCCTCCTGGATGGCCGCGGTGACGATCTCGTCCACCGAACGGTTGTGCCCGAGGTGGATGACCTCGGCCCCCTGGGACTGGAGGATGCGCCGCATGATGTTGATCGCCGCGTCGTGCCCGTCGAACAGGGCTGCTGCGGTCACGAAGCGTACTGGGTGGGCCGGGACGTGCACGCCTGATCACTCCTTCGTGGAGGCCTCTCCTTCCGAAGATACTAGGACGTCCTACTATTTCCCAAGGGCGTCCGGGGTAGAGGGCCTTGCGAGGGGGTGACGCCGATGCGCGCGCTGACGTTCGTGCCAGGTCAGAAAGGCACGCTCGACGTGGAGGAGGTGCCCGACCCGAAGCCGGGACGGGGCGAGCTGCTCGTCCAGGGCCTGTCCCTGGGCATCTGCGGGACGGACAGAGAGCTCGACCAGGCCGAGTACGGCTGGCCGCCGCCGGGCAGGGAACGCATGGTCATCGGGCACGAATCGCTCGGCCGCGTCCTGGAGTCGCCGGACGGCTCCGCGTTCTCGCCGGGGGACCTGGTGGTGGGCGTCGTCCGCCGGCCCGACCCGGAGCCGTGCGGGGCGTGCGCGCACGGCGAGTTCGACATGTGCCGCAACGGCCGCTACACCGAGCGCGGCATCAAGGAGATCGACGGGTACGGCAGCGAGAAGTGGGCCGTCGAGGCCGCCTACGCGGTGCGGCTGGACCCGTCGCTGGCGGACGTCGGCGTGCTGGTCGAGCCCGCGTCGGTGGTGGCCAAGGCGTGGGAGCAGATCGAGCGGATCGGCTCACGCACCTGGTTCGAGCCGCACACCCTGCTCGTCACGGGCGCCGGCCCCATCGGGCTGCTGGCGGCCCTGCTCGGGCGGCAGCGGGGGATGGAGGTGCACGTGCTGGACCGGGCGCCGCGCGGGCTCAAGTCGGACCTGGTGGAGGCGCTCGGCGGGACGTACCACTCGGCGTCGTCCCTGGAGTCGTTCTCGCGGGCCAAGCCGGACCTGATCATCGAGTGCACGGGGGTGGGGCAGCTCGTCATCGACTCCATGACCACCACTACCGCCACGGGGATCGTGTGCCTGACCGGGCTCGCTCCCGGTGGGCGTACGCACCGGGTGGACGCCGGGGTGATCAACCGGGACGTCGTCCTGGAGAACGATGTGATCTTCGGCACCGTCAACGCCAACCTCCGCCACTACCGGGACGCGGCCAAGGCGCTGGTGCAGGCCGAACGGGCGTGGCTGGAGCGGTTGATCACGCGGCGGATCCCGCTGTCGCGTGCCCTGGAGGCGTTCCAGCCCGCCGAGAACGACGTCAAGGCCGTCATCGACCTCACGACCTAGCGACTTGCGCCGGGCCCCGCCGCACACCGACCCGCCGACGCGGCGCCAGAAGGTGCACGGTCACGGCGTGGCGGAGGCGTGGGGTTCAGCTTGGGTCGTAGGGTCTGCGGCGCTTCGGGGTGGTCTGGGGTTTGGGGGTGGAGCTGCCCGCCCCCGCCAGGGCCTTCTCATCGCCGGCCCCGCGCTCCCCCGCGAACGGGTTCCTCGGCGACGGGACCCTCGGCCCCGCGGGAGGACCGGCCGGGTCGCCACGCCAGGGCAGCCAGGGCAGGCGGCGGTGGGTGCCACGGCGGCGGCCCGTGACGCGTAAGGAGAGCACGATCGTCATGAGGACCATCGCGGCCAGCAACGCGGGCGGCGTGCCCAGCACGTCCAGCGGCGACCCGTGCCCGGTCTCCGACCGGGGCGGCGCCACGAAGGGCCGCTCGGTGGACCGGATCTCGTCCAGCCGCTCCACGTTGGACTTGACCATGCGCGGGATGCCGTACCCGACGACCTTGTCCGTCTCCCTGGTCTTGCGCTTGAGCCAGACCCGGTCCACGTTCGCCTCGATCGTGTGGATCTTCTTGCCCTCGACCCGCTCGACGACCCCGACGTGATCGATGCCCTTGTAGCTCTTGCCGCCGCGCCAGTCGAAGAAGACCAGCGCTCCGGGCTCGGGCTGACGGCTCCAGGCGTTCTGCTGGATGAACCAGGCCGCGTGGGAGGGCGTCCAGGCGAATTCGCCAACGTAGTCGGAAAGACCGGACTTGTTCGCGGCCCAGGCGAGGAACATGTCGCACCATGGCGCGTCGCGGTACTGGGTGTCTTGGACGCGATCCGCGTACCACTGGCCGAACTTGGTGAACTGGCCGCTCTTCTCCTTGTAACCGAGTTCCTGCCGCACCGTTTTCAGCAGCTCATCCGCGATCGGGTCCAGGGTGACTCCTCCCAGAAAACCGACAAATCACGATGGACTGTAGTAGCGCCATCGCGGAATTGCGCGTATCACCCGGAAAGTGTCTGGTTGTGAGGAGAAATTGTGGCCATGGGGCTCCTGTGACCGAGGGGACCGGCTACTACTCTTGTTAGGCGCCGGCGCCCACCCGGTAGACACCCTCGTCACCCATGCCGGGTGCGACCACGTCGGCCACGATCACGGTCACGTTGTCCGGCGAACCTCCCTCGTTCGCCAGATCGATGAGCCGCTGGACGCACGCCGCCGGGTCTGTCACCGTGGTCAGCACTTCGTGCAGCATCTCGGGCCCGAGCACGGTCGTGAGCCCGTCGGAGCAGAGGAGGTAGCGGTCATCAGGCTCGGCTTCGCGCAGCGCCATGTCAGGCTCGGCCCTGCCCTCGCTGCCCAGCACCCGCAGCACCATCGAACGGCGGGGGTGCACCGCGGCTTGATCCTCCGTTATCCGGCCTTCGTCCACCATCGACTGCACAAGTGTGTGATCCTTGGTCATCTGGTAGAGCGCACCATCGCGAAGCAAGTATCCGCGGGAGTCACCGAGATGAGCCAGGGCGAAGTGGTAGCCATCCCACAGCATGGCGGTCACCGTGGTCCCCATGCCCCTGCGTGCGGGGTCGATATCGGCCAGCTCGACCAGCCTGCGGGCCGCCTCGTGCACGGCGCCCTCCAGGGCGGCCTCCAGGTCCGAGCCCGTCTCGGGAAGCGTGGCATCCAGCTCGCGCATGACGGCGATCGCCGCCGAGCTCGCCAGCTCGCCGGCCGCGTGTCCACCCATCCCATCAGCCACCACGAGCAACCGGCCGCTCGCGTAGCCAGAATCCTCGTTCTGCTCCCTGCGACGGCCCACGTCTGATCCGGCGGCATAGCGGATGTTGTGCTTCATACCCTGCAGTAAATCATTGGTTGAAAGACTTCACAAGCAGATGCGCTGAAGACTCTTGTGAACTACTGTGGGCTCCATGAGCCACGACCCGACCGTGAACGCCGGGGACATCGCCCGGCTCGCGGGTGTCGGGCGTGCCGCGGTGAGCAACTGGCGACGTCGCCACGACGACTTCCCCCAGCCCATCGGCGGCACCGCCAACCAGCCGCTGTTCTCGCTGCGGCAGGTCGAGTCATGGCTGCGGCGCTATGGGAAGTCCTACCAGGTATCGCTGGGAGATCGGGTCTGGCAACGCCTGAAAGCCGCGGGCGATTTGCGGCTGGGCGAGCTGGTGGCCCAGGCCGGAGCTCTGCTGACCGGGGCGGGCCGGGATCCGGCAGGAACGGGCCAGGAGGAGAGCGAGGGCGGCGGGCTCGATCCCGAGCTGGCCGGGCTCGTCCGCGAGCTGGGCGAGCAGCACGGCGCGGCGGCCGCGTACGAGTTCCTGTGCGAGCGCTACCTCGAAGCCCACTCCCGCCAGCTCTCGGTCACCAGGGACGACGTCGCCGCGCTGATGGTGCGGCTGGTGAGCACCGGCGGCACGACGGTGCTCGACCCGGCCTGCGGCGTCGGCACCCTGCTGCTCGCCCCCGCCGGCTCCGCGGCGCGGTCGCCGGGCGAGGAGCCCGGCATCGCCCCGGCCCGGGTGCTCGGGCAGGAGCTCAGCGAGACCTCGACCGCCATCACCGCCGCCAGGCTGCTGCTGCGCGGCGTCGAGGCCAGGATCGTGGCGGGCGACTCCATGCGGCACGACGGGTTCGCGGGCGAGCGGGCCGACGCCGTCGTGTGCGACCCGCCGTTCAACGAGCGGGCCTGGGGTTACGAGGAGCTGACCGGCGACCCCCGCTGGGAGTACGGGCTGCCGCCGCGCGGCGAGCCCGAGCTGGCCTGGGTGCAGCACTGCCTCACCCACGTCAAGCCGCGCGGCCTGGTCGCCATCCTCATGCCGCCGGCCGCCGCCAGCCGCAAGGCGGGCCGCCGCATCCGCGCCAACCTGCTGCGCGCGGGCGCGCTGCGGGCGGTCGTCGCGCTGCCCGGCTCCGACCTGTGGCTGCTGCGCCGCCCTGCGGCCGGTGAGCGGCCGCCGTCCGAGGTGCTCATCCTGGACGCCACGGCCGACCTGTCGATGGTCGAGCCGGCCTGGCAGGCGTATCTGGAGGACCGTTCCGACCAGACCGTACGCATCATCGACCTGCTGGCCGACGAGGTCGACATGACCCCGGCCCGGCACCAGCGGCACGACGACGTGGGCCGGGCCTTCGCCGAGGCCCGCGACCGCTTCCTCGCGGCGGCGGCCGTGCCGCCGGACCTGAAGGTGCTGGAGCAGCCGCTCGACCAGCCCGCGACCACGCTGGGCGACCTGATCAAGGAGGGGCTGGTGACCACGTCGCAGGCCCCGCCCAAGCTGTCCGCCGACGGCGGCGACGTGCCGGTCCTGACCTCCGACGACGTGCTCACCGGCGGCGCCCCGTCGGGCCTGACCACCATGCAGCAGGGGCTCGTGCCGGTGCAGCCCGGCGACGTGGTGGCCTCCTACTCGGCCGTGCGGGTCGTGGAGGACGGCGGCGGCGCCGTGCTGGGGCCGCACCTGACGCTGTACCGGGTGGACTCGCGCAGGCTCGACCCCGACTTCCTGGCCGGCTTCCTGCGGGCCGCCGGCGGGCGGGTGACGACCGGCTCCAGCAGGTTCGACGTGCGCCGCACCCGCCTGCCGCGGCTGTCGCTGAAGGAGCAGAAGGCGTACGGCGAGGCGTTCAGGCAACTCGCCGTGCTGGAGGACGCCATCCGTGAGACCTCGACGCTGGGGCAGACGCTGATCCGGCTGGGCCTCGACGGCCTCGCGGACGGCCACCTGCACCCGCAGTCCTGACGGTGTAGTTTTTCCCCGAAAGGCTGCGGGAGGGGCGTTGATGGTCATCGGTGACCGCTATGAGCTCGACGACCTCCCTCTTGGGCAAGGCGGCATGGGCGCCGTCTACGCGGGCCACGACCGCCACCTGGACCGGCGGGTCGCGGTGAAGCTGCTGCGGCTGCCCAGCGGGCCCGATCACGAGCTGGAGCGCAGGTTCATCCGCGAGGCGCGCATCCTGGCCAGGCTGGAGCATCCGGGGGCTCCCGTCCTGTACGACTTCGGCACCCACGAGCAGCGGCTCTACCAGGTGATGCAGTTCATCGAGGGTGTCACGGTGGCCGACGTGGTGCACGAGCACGGGCCGCTGCCGGTGCCGTGGGCGGCGGCGATCGCGGCGCAGGCGTGCGCGGTGCTGTCGGCGGCGCACGCCCTGGCGATCTGCCATCGCGACCTCAAGCCGACGAACCTCATGCTCTGCCCCGACGGCAGCGTGAAGGTGCTCGACTTCGGGCTGGCCATGTTGCGGGAGTCGGACGTCACGACGTTCACCAGGATCGGGCAGATCCTCGGCACTCCGGCGTACATGGCTCCCGAGCAGATCCAGCACGGCGTCGCCGAGCCGCGCAGCGACCTGTACTCACTGGGCTGCGTGCTGCACGAGATGCTGACCGGGCGCCAGCTCTTCACCGGGCCGACCGACTACGTGGTCTTCGAGAAGCAGGTCAAGGAGCGGCCGCCGCGGATCCCCGGCCTGCCGGAGCCGCTGAGCGCGTTGCTGGCGCAGCTGCTGGAGAAACAGCCGGACGACCGGCCCGCCGACGCCGACGAGCTGTACGGGCGGCTCGACCCGTTCGCCGTGAACCTGCCGATGCTGCCCGGTTTCCTGTCCGAGACGCCGAGCCCGGGCCGCATGTACGCGCGGATGGCCGGACGTGTCCTGACCACCTGATCCTCCCCGTACCGACCACCGCTCCGGACGGCGGCGAGACGGCCGCCATCATCCACGACCTCCGCCTGCCGCGCACGCTGCTCGGCCTCTGCGTCGGCCTGGCGCTGGTGCTCGGGCGCGGGCTGAACGTGATCGCGCTGGGCGAGCAGACCGGGCAGGCTGCACCGTACGGGTAGTGAGGTGTACCTAAGTTCAATTAGGCCAGCCTAACCCTAACCGTTCGGCGAGCTTTCCGAGGAGTGCGCCAAGCGGAGTGAACGCGCTCTCTTAGGTAACGCGGATCGTTATTTAACCTCCGTTGACAGCAGGAGGTGAGCACCGGGACTCTCTTGAGAGAGCGCTCTCTCACCATCCCCCTAAGTCAGCACCCAGGAGGGTTTCCCATGGCCCCTGGCATCCGGCGGCTCGGCCTGCCGTTGCTCACCGCGTCCGTCCTCGCCCTGGCGACGGCGTGCGGCGGTGGAGGAGGCGGCGGCAACACCGCCACCGAGTCGAGCGCCAAGCCCGGAGAGAAGATCAAGCTGACGGTCGACCTGTTCGGCGACTTCGGCTTCAAGCCGCTCTACGAGGAGTACAAGAAGACCCACCCGAACATCGAGATCGTCGAGAACGTCACCCAGTTCAACGACCACCACAGCAACCTGGTCAAGCGGCTGGCCACGAACGCCGGCGCGGGGGACGTCGCGGCGGTCGAGGTGGGCTACATCAGCACGTTCACCGCACAGCCGGGGAAGTTCGTCGACCTCAAGCAGTACGGGCTCGACAAGCGCCAGGCCGACTACCTCGACTGGAAGTGGCAGCAGGGCCTGAGCAAGGCCGGCGGCCAGGTGCTCGGCCTCGGCACCGACGTCGGCGGGCTGGCCATGTGCTATCGCAAGGACCTGTTCAAGAAGGCCGGGCTGCCCGAGGACCGCGAGCAGGTGTCGGCGCTCTGGCCGACCTGGGAGCAGTACATCGAGACGGGCAAGAAGTTCGCGGCGGCCGGCGTGGCCGGCGCCAAGTTCGTGGACTCCCCCGGCGAGATCTTCCGCGCCATGGTCAACCAGGCGCCCGTCGGCCTGTACGACGCCCAGGACAACATCATCGTCGAGTCCAACCCCGACGTGAAGAAGGCCTGGGACCTGTCGAACCAGCTCACCGCCGAGGGCCTGACCGCCAAGCTGGCCGCCTTCTCGCCGCCGTGGAACACCGGCTTCGCCAAGGGCTCGTTCGCCACGATCATCTGCCCGGCCTGGATGACCGGCTTCATCCAGGAGCAGGCCAAGGACTCGGCCGGCAAGTGGGACATCGCCTCGGTGCCCGGCGGCTCCGGCAACAGCGGCGGCTCGCACCTGATGGTGCCCAAGCAGAGCAAGCACCCCAAGGAGGCGGCCGAGCTGATCGACTTCCTCACCTCCAAGGACAACCAGGCCAAGGTCTTCAAGGAGGAGGGCACGTTCCCGTCCATCCCGGCCCTGTACGACGACCCGTCGATCCAGAACTTCACCAAGCCGTTCTTCGGTGACGCCCCCATCGGCAAGATCTACTCCGACGCCGCCAAGGCGCTCAAGCCGCAGCACCTCGGCCCGAAGGAGGCCGACGTGCGCACCGCCATCGGCAACGGCCTCGGCCGCGTCGAGCAGGGCAAGCAGACGCCGGACGAGGCGTGGGCACAGGTGCTCGAGGACGTCAAGAAGATCAAATGAGCACCCTTCCCCTCGCGGTCACGCGACGGCGTAGGCGCAGCGTGCGGCACACCCTCGACGTGAGGGTGTCGCCGTACGCCTACGTGGCCCCGTTCTTCCTGCTGTTCTGCGCCTTCGGCCTGTTCCCGCTGGTCTACACGGCCTGGGTGAGCCTGCACGAGTGGACGCTCCTGTCGGAGACGCAGGAGTTCATCGGCGTGGACAACTACGCCACGCTGCTCACCGACGGGTACTTCTGGAACGCCACCTTCAACACGCTGTCCATCGGCGTGCTGTCGACCGTGCCGCAGCTCGCGCTGGCCATCTGGCTGGCGCACCTGCTCAACCGGCAGCTGCGGTTCCAGACGCTGTTCAGGATCTCCCTGCTGCTGCCGAACGTCACCAGCGTGGTCGCGGTCGTGGTGATCTTCAGCCAGCTCTTCGGCCGGGACTTCGGGCTGATCAACTGGATGCTGTCCTGGTTCGGGGTCGGCCACATCGACTGGGCGGCGGGCACGGCCACCTCGCACATCGCGCTGTCCGTGATGATCATGTGGCGCTGGACCGGCTACAACGCGCTGATCTTCCTGGCGGCCATGCAGGCCGTGCCGCGCGAGCTGTACGAGGCCGCGACCCTGGACGGCGCGAGCAACTTCACCCAGCTGCGCCGGATCACGATCCCGATGATCCGCCCGACGATCATCTTCGTGGTCATCGTCTCCACGATCGGCGCCATGCAGATCATCGCCGAGCCCATGCTCTTCGGGCAGAGCAGCGGCGGCGGTGGCGGCATCGCGACAGGCGGCCCGGACCGCCAGTTCCAGACGCTTGCGCTGTTCGTCTACGAGCAGGGCTTCGCGAACTCGACGTTCGACTTCGGCTACGCCTCGGCGGCGTCGTGGCTGATGTTCGTGGCCGTGGTGGTCGTCGCCGGGATCAACTTCCTGATCACCCGCAAGGTGAAGGGAGGTCTGGTGTGAGACTGCGTTACCTCACCCTGACCGCGGTGGCGTTCTTCTCCGCGTTCCCGCTGTACTACAGCGTCGTGGTGGCCTCCAGGCACAACTCCGCGCTGGCCGAGGTGCCGCCGCCGCTGATCCCCGGCGGGAACTTCTTCGCCAACGTCTCCCGGGTCTTCGACACCGTGCCCTTCGGCCTGGCGCTGGCCAACTCGGTCATCGTGGCGGGGTCGATCTCGATCGCGGTGATGTTCTTCTCGACGCTGGCCGGGTTCGCCTTCGCCAAGCTGAAGTTCAGGGGCAGGAACATCATGCTGGTGATCACGGTCGCGACCATGATGGTCCCGGCGCAGCTCGGCATCATCCCGCTCTACATGCTCATGGTGAAGCTGGAGTGGACCGGCACCAACTACGCGCTGATCGTGCCGGCGCTGGTCAACGCGTTCGGCGTGTTCTTCATGACGCAGTACCTCTCGCGCGCCCTGCCCACCGAGCTGCTGGAGGCCGGGCGGGTGGACGGCTGCTCGACGTGGGGGCTGTTCTGGCACGTCGTGCTGCCGGCCGCGCGGCCGGCGGCGGCGGTGCTGGGCATGCTGACGTTCATGTCGGCCTGGAACGACTACTTCTGGCCGCTGGTCGTCCTCAGCCCGGACAACCCGACCGTCCAGGTGGCGCTGTCGACCCTGGCCAGCGGGTACGTCAACGACTACGTGCTCGGCCTGGCGGGCACCGCGATCGGGACCCTGCCGCTCGTGGCCGTCTTCGCCCTGTTCGGCAAGCAAATCATCGGTGGAATCATGCAAGGAGCTGTTAAGGGATGATCTTTCCCGAGGACTTCGTCTGGGGTGCCGCCACGGCCTCCTACCAGATCGAGGGGGCGGTCAAGGAGGACGGGCGGGGCCAGTCGATCTGGGACACCTTCTCCCACACCCCCGGGAACGTGGCCGACGGCGACACCGGCGACGTGGCCTGCGATCACTATCACCGCTTCCGTGACGACATCGGGCTGATGCGCGAGCTGCGGCTGGCGGCCTACCGGTTCTCGGTGGCCTGGCCGCGCATCCAGCCGGACGGCGAGGGCTCGGTCAACCCCCGCGGCCTGGCGTTCTACGACAAGCTCGTAGATGAACTACTAGCCGCCGAAATTTCGCCTTATGTCACGCTTTATCACTGGGATCTTCCCCAAGCCCTCGAAGACCGCGGCGGCTGGACGAACCGGGACACCGCCTACCGCTTCGCCGACTACGCAGCGGCCGTCCACGACAAGCTCGGCGACCGCGTCACCGACTGGGCCACGCTGAACGAGCCCTGGGTGGCCGCCTTCCTCGGCTACGGCAACGGCGTGCACGCGCCGGGCCGCCGCAACCCGGCCGACGCCATGCGCTCGGCCCACCACCTGCTGCTCGGCCACGGGCTGGCGGCCAGGCGGCTGCGCGAGGCCGGCGCGCGCAGCATCATGCTGGTCGTCAACTCCTCGCCCGTGCTCACCCCCGCCCAGGTCAACGACCCGTCGGCGGTGCCGAGCGAGGCGGACGCGGCCGCGGTGCACCGCATCCACACGCTGCTGACCAGGCAGTTCCTCGACCCGGCCATGTACGGGACGTACCCGGAGGAGGTGCTGGAGGCGGCGGCCCGCAACGGCGGGACGGCGCACATCCAGGACGGCGACCTGGAGCTGATCAACGCCCCGATCGACCTGATCGGCGTCAACTACTACAACCCGTGCGTGGTCGAGTCGGGCCCGGGGCTGCCGGCCGACGCGGCCTGGCCGGGCTCGGAGGACGTCAAGTTCGCCACGGCCGACGCGCCGACGACCGCGATGGGCTGGCCGATCGTGCCGGACGGGCTGTCGAGGCTGCTCGTGCGGCTCTCGCAGGACTACCCGCAGGTCGGCCTCATGGTCACCGAGAACGGCGCGGCCTTCGACGACGTCGTCCAGGACGGCCGGGTGCACGACGACGACCGGGTGGCGTACCTGGACGGGCATCTGCGGGAGGTGCACCGGGCCATCGAGGCGGGCGCGGACCTGCGGGGTTACCTGGTGTGGTCGCTGCTGGACAACTTCGAGTGGGCGGAGGGTTACCGGCGGCGCTTCGGCATCGTGCACGTGGACTACTCCACGCAGGAGCGGGTGCCCAAGGACAGCGCGCTGTGGTACCGGGACGTGATCGGCAGGAACGGCCTGTAGATTCTTTGACGTGCTCTCCCTCCTGGTGCTGACATGAGACGCCCGACCCTTGAGGCGGTCGCCGCCCGCGCGGGCGTGTCGCGCGCCACCGCGTCCCGGGTGGTCAACGGGCAGACGACGGTGGCGCCGCACATCCGCGACGCCGTGCTGCGCGCGATCGACGAGCTGGGGTACGTGCCCAACTCCGCCGCGCGCAGCCTGGTCACCCAGCGCACCGACTCGGTGGCCCTGGTCGTCAGCGAGCCGGGGACCCGGGTCTTCTCGGAGGACCCGCTGTTCTCCACGGCGATCAGGTCCGCCTCGGTGGAGCTGGAGGCGATCAACAAGCAGGTCGTGCTGATGCTGGCGTCCTCGCCCAAGAGTCACGCCAGGGTGGAGCGTTACATCTCCGGCGGCCACGTCGACGGGGTGATGCTGCTGTCCATGCACGGCGCCGACCCGCTGCCCTCCGCGCTGTCGCGGCTGCGGGTGCCGGTCGTCTCGTACGGGCGGCCCGCCGTGCCGGTGGACATCCCGTTCGTCGACAACGACAACGTCGGCGGGGCGGAGGCCGGGGTGCGGCGCCTGGTGGAGACGGGGCGGCGCAGGATCGCCACGATCGCCGGGCCGCAGGACATGATCGCCGGCCAGGACCGGCTGGCCGGCTACCGCAACGTGCTGCGCGACTCCGACCGCCGCTCGATCGTCGCGGTGGGCGACTTCACCCGCGAGTCGGGCGCGGTCGCGATGCGCCAGCTCCTCGGCGACGATCCGGCGCTGGACGCCGTCTTCGTGGCCAACGACCTGATGGCGGTGGGCGCGTTGCAGTCGCTGCGGCAGGCCGGGCGGCGGGTGCCCGACGACGTGGCGGTGGTGGGCTTCGACGACATCGAGGCGGCGAAGTACACCGAGCCGCCGCTGACGACGCTCAGGCACCCGGTGGCCGAGCAGGCGGCGGCCATGGTCAGGCTGCTGCTCAACCTGTTCGAGGGCGGGCCGACCGATCCGATCATCCTGCCGACGGAGCTGGTGATCAGGGAGTCGGCCTAGCTCCGTTGACAAATAATCATATTTAAGTAGAAAGTCGCATGTGCTGCCCCTCCCATCGAAGGGAACCGCACATGAGGCGAGTCCTCCTCGCGTTATGCGTCGTCACCGGCCTGCTCACCATCGCGACCCCCGCCCGGGCGGACGTCACCGGGCCGCCCGTGCTGAACGCGCCGGTGTTCAACGACCCCACCGCCGACTCCGGCGTGGCCGGCACCCCCAGCGCCGCGCAGTCGGCCGTCATGGACCAGCTCATCCGGCTGATCAACGCCACGCCGCAGGGCGCGGAGATCCGGTTCGTCAACCACCAGTTCTCGCCCGGCCAGCGGTCGAGCGAGGTCGCCGACCGGCTTATCGCCGCACACCAGCGCGGCGTGCGGGTGAAGGTCATCCTCGACAGCATGGAGAACGGCGCCAACGACGCCGTCACCGCCACCCTCGCCGCGGCGCTCGGCACCTCCGAGTCGGCCGGCTCCTGGGTGGTCCGCTGCGAGTATCCCGACGAGTCGACGGTCGATCGCGGCTGCATCGGCCGCAACTACCTGCACAGCAAGTTCGCCCTGTTCTCCAGCGTGGTGGTCGGCGGCGTCACCCACGCCGACGTGGTGTTCCAGACCTCGTCGAACCTGTCCGACTGGTACCTGTACAACTCCTACAACGACGCGTACACCTTCACCGACACCACCGTCTACAACGCCTACCGCACCTACTTCGCCGACCTCCAGGCCGGGCGGCGCAAGGCGGTCGACCCCGGCTACTACTGGACCTCGCCGACCGGCAGCACCCACCGCGCCACCTTCTTCCCCCGCCTGGTCACCGACCCCGACCCCATCGTGTCCATCCTCAGGCTCGTCGAGTGCAGCTACCGGGACGAGGCGGGGGTGACGCGGCAGACCGACATCCGCATGGCGCTGACCGCGTTCAACAAGAACCGGCTGGCCATCGCGAACGAGCTGGTCCGGCTGCGCGGCGAGAACTGCTGGGTGGACATCGTGTACTACGAGAACGCCGCCGGCGCGGCCACGAAGAACGTGGACGACACGATCCGGCAGGCGCTGGCCAGGACCGTGAACGGGCGGGCCATCCAGGTCACGCCCTGCCGGTTCAGGGTGGGCACGCGGGACGTGGTCACGCACAACAAGCTCATGATGATCGACGGGTTCTACGACGACGACATCACGCCGCGGGTCTACACGGGCAGCGCGAACTTCACGTACATGGAGAACGCGGACGACGCGTTCGTCCGCATCTCCGGCCGGGCCATCCACGACCGGTACCTGTCCTGGTTCTACGGGCTGCGCAGCGCCTGCAGGCAGTAGGGGTTCACACGCGGAAGACGCGGAGCTGGAGTGCGAGCGTGGAGTAGTAGCCGACCAGCGTGGTCAGCTCGAACAGCTCCCGCTCCCCCAGCACCGCGTACTCCCCCTCGTCCAGGTCCCCCTTCGCCACCAGGGCCCGCGCCACGCGCAGCACCGCCGACTCGGCCGGGTCGTCGAGCGCCAGGGGCGAGCCGTCGCGCAACGCCTGGAGCTGCTCCTCGGTGAAGCCCAGCTCGCGGGCGATCGGTTCGTGGGCGGCCCGCTCGAACGCGCTGTCCTGGTGCCCGGCCACGACCAGGATCGCCAGCTCCCGCGCCCGGCCGGTGAGCGTGGAGCGGTAGCGGATGGCGGCCCCGAGCTCCTGGAGCGGGTCGCCGACGGGCGGGCTGAGCAGCATCGCGTTGAACGGTCCGGTGAGCCCGCCCTCCGGGCCGGCCATGAACCGGCCGCGCGGCCCTGAGGTGATCTTGTCGTAGAGCGCCCGGGCCTCCGGGTCCAGCTCGTCCGGGGGCGTCCTGCGCAGGCGTGCCATCCCGTGATCGTAACCGGCCCCTTCTCCGCGCCCCCGTCAGGGTGTTCTGTGGAGGCATGACGGCGATGTCCACGAAACGGCTGGAGCTGCGTCCCGCCGGGCTGCGCGATCTCGGCGCGCTCGTGCGGCACTGGAACGACCCGCAGGTCAGGCGCTACCTCTTCGACGACAGGGAGGTCGATCCCCGGCTGGCCGAGTCGCTGCTGCGCGACAGCGAGGCCGACTTCGCGCGGCGCGGGTACGGGCTGTGGCAGGTCTTCCTGGAGGACGTGCTCATCGGGGTGTGCGGGCTGCGGCGGCGCGGCGAGGAGCGGGTGGAGATCCTCTACAGCCTGGATCCCGGGTACCGGGGCGCCGGGCTGGCGGCCGAGGCGGCCCAGGCGGTGCTCGCGGCGGGAAGGCGGGCCCGGCTGAAGGAGATCCTCATCGAGACCGACGACGGGAACGTGAGCTCCCAGCGGCTGGCGGAGCGGCTCGGAGCGGTGTTCGAGAGCGCGGAGGGAGGGCTGCGGCGCTACGTGGTGACGCTGGCGCCGTGAACGGCGCCGCCCTCCCCCACGCCGGAGTGCCCGGCGCGGGGGTGGTCGGGGTGCCGGATATCAGCTCTCCGGGGAGAGCCAGGCCGTGGTGTCGGACGGCAGGAGCCCGTCCACGACCGGGCCGCTGGCCAGCAGGACCCTGCCTGCCGGCAGCGGCACCGGGTCGGCGCCCAGGTTCGTGACGCAGGTCAGGCCCGAGTCCCGGGTGAAGGCCAGCACCCGCTCGCCCAGCGGCAGCCAGGTCAGCGTGCCGTCCCCGAGCAGC
This sequence comes from Nonomuraea rubra, assembly GCF_014207985.1. Lineage (NCBI taxonomy): Bacteria > Bacillati > Actinomycetota > Actinomycetes > Streptosporangiales > Streptosporangiaceae > Nonomuraea > Nonomuraea rubra. The sequence goes on from NZ_JACHMI010000001.1 coordinate 10,718,901, forward strand.
TCGCGGCGCAGGCGCAGGGCCGTACGGTAGAGGTTCAGCATCGACCCCAGGTCCGTACGCTGCGCCTCGGCCGTCAGCTTGCGCCAGCCCTCCGGCTGCGGCAGCCACGGCGTGCCCGTGCCGAAGCCGAACGGCGGCTCCTCGCCCGACCACGGCAGCGGGATGCGGCAGCCGTCGCGGCCCGGGTTCGTGCCGCCGGAGCGGGCGTACATCGGGTCCTGGCGCACCTCGTCCGGCAGGTCCTCCACCTCCGGCAGGCCCAGCTCCTCACCCTGGTAGACGTAGACGGAGCCGGGCAGCGCCATGGCCAGCAGCGCCGCGGCCCTGGCCCGGCGGTAGCCCAGCTCCAGGTCCGTCGGGGTGCCGTGCAGGGCGCCGCCGTGGGCGAAGGAGGTGTCGGCTCGGCCGTACCGGGTGACGGGCCTGGTCACGTCGTGGTTGGCCAGCACCCACGTCGGCGGGGCGCCGATGGGGGTGTGCGTGGCCAGCGTCAGCTCGATGGACCTGCGCAGGTCGGCCGGGTCCCAGGCGCAGGCCAGGAAGTCGAAGTTGAAGGCCGTGTGCAGCTCGTCGGGACGCAGGTAGCGGGCGAAACGCTCCTGGTCGGGGAGCCAGACCTCCCCGATCAGGATGCGCTCGTCATACTCGTCGGCCACCTCGCGCCACCGGCGGTAGACGTCGTGGACCTCGTCGAGGTCTTCGTGGGCGGTCTCGGACTTGATCAGCAGTGCGGCGGAGTCGATGCGCACGCCGTCCACGCCCCGGTCGAACCAGAAGCGCAGCACGTCCTCGAACTCCTGGTGGACCTCCGGGTTGTTCCAGTTGAAGTCGGGCTGCTCCGGGGCGAACAGGTGCAGGTACCACTGCCCGTCGGGCACCTGCGTCCAGGCCGAGCCGCCGAAGATGGACTGCCAGTCGTTCAGCGGCTCGTCGGCGAACCAGAACCGGTCGCGGGCCGCCGGGTTCGCCAGCGCCTCCTTGAACCAGGCGCTCTCGGTGGAGCTGTGGTTCGGCACGACGTCGATGATGACCCTGATGTCGAGCTCGTGCGCCTCCTCGATGAAGCGCTCGGCCTCCTCCAGCGTCCCGAAGACCGGCTCGATGTCGCGGTAGTCGGCCACGTCGTAGCCGCCGTCGGCCATCGGCGACGGGTACCACGGGTTGAGCCAGATGGCGTCGATCCCCAGGTCCTTCAGATACGGCAGGCGGGAGCGCAGCCCGGCCAGATCGCCGGCGCCGTCGCCGTTGCCGTCGGCGAAACTACGCAGGTAGACCTGGTAGATCGCGGCCCCCCGCCACCACGTTTGCGACATGCGCTTATCCCTTGATGCTTCCGGCGGTGAGTCCCGCCATGATGTGCCGTTGGAAGATGAAGAAAACGATGATCATGGGGATGCTGGTGATCAGCAGCCCGCCCATGACCTGGTTCTGGGTGACGGCCCCGGCCGTCTGCGACAGGCCCACGCTGATCGTCATCTTGTCGCTGTCGGTCATGACGAGCAGCGGCCAGACGAAGTCCTTGAACGAGGTGACGATCGTGAAGATCGACACCACGCCCAGGATGGGCCGGGAGACGGGCAGGACCACCGAACGCAGGATCCGCACCGGGCCCGCCCCGTCGATCTGCGCGGCCTCGATCAGTTCACGGGGAATCGAGTCGAAGAAGCGCTTGAGCAGGAAGATGTTGAAGCCGTTGGCCGCCGCGGGCAGCCACAGCGCCCACGGGTTGTTGAGCAGGCCCAGGTCCACGACCGTCACGTACAGCGGGATGAGCACGACCATCGCCGGGATCATCAGGGTGGCCAGCATCATGCCGAGGATGACGTTGCCGAACGCCGGCCGCAGCTTCGACAGCGCGTACGCCGCCGACACGTCCACGGCCATGCACACGATCCAGCCGCCCAGCGAGTAGTAACCGGTGTTCAGCAGCAGCGTGCCGATGTCGAACAGGTCCCACGCCTCGAAGAAGGCGTCCGGCGTCGGATCGGCGGGGAAGAACGTGGGCGGCATCTGCGCCAGCTCCTCCGGCGCCTTCAGCGCGCCGGTGACCATCCAGTACAGCGGGAAGACGAACGCCGTCGTGAACAGCACGAGCACCGCGGTCAGCACGATCCAGTAGATGCGCCGGCCCCACCTGCTGTTGAGCTGGTGCGGCGAGACGATCGTACGGAACTGCACCTCGATCGGCCTCGGCGACCGCTTCCTGCCCCGCTTGCCCCGGGTCGCCGCCCGGGCTCCGACGGAGATCACGCCTTGTCCTCCCTCGTCAGGCGGAGCTGGAAGGCGGCGAACACGAGCAGCACGATCATCAGCATCATGCCGAGCGCGCCCGCGGAGCCGTAATCCTGCAGGGTGAACGCGTTCTGGAACATCAGGTACGCGACCGTGACCGTGGCGTTCTCCGGGCCGCCGCCGGTCAGCATGTACGGCTCGATGAACACCTGCATGGTGGCCACGATCTGCAACATCAGCATGAGCAGCAGGATCAGCCGCGTCTGCGGGATCGTGACGTGCCTGATGCGCTTCCAGATGCCGGCCCCGTCCAGCTCCGCGGCCTCGTACAGCTCCGGCGGGATGTTCTGCAGCGCGGCCAGGTAGATCAGCGTCGCGCTGCCCATGTTCATCCAGGTCGAGACGATGACCAGCGAGATCAGCGCGGTGGACGAGCTGTCCAGCCAGGCCAGCGGCGGCAGGCCGAACGCGTCCAGCACCTGGTTGAACAGCCCGGGCCCCGGATCGTAGAACCACCTGAACAGCAGCACCGCCACGATCGGCGGCAGCATGACCGGCAGGTAGACCACGAACCGCAGGTAGGCCCGGGCGTGGCGCAGCTCGTTCAGCACGAGCGCGACGACGAACGGTACGGCATAGCCGCACACCAGTGCGAGGAACGTGAACTCCAGCGTGTTCAGCCACGCCTCACCGAAAGCCGGGTCCTGGAAGGCCGTCACGAAGTTGTCCAGGCCCACCCAGATCGGCTCGTTGATCAGGTCGGTCTTCTGGAAGCTCAGAATGAACTCCCTGACCATCGGATACCAGGCGAACACCGTGAAACACGCCAGCGCCGCGCACAAGAACCCGTAGGCCGTCAGATTGCGCCTCAAGATCTGCATAGGGTCAGCCCTTGGCCGCCAGCACCGCGTTGGCCTTCGTCTCGGCGTCGGCGAGGAGCTGGTCGATGCTGGCGTCCTTACGGCTCAGCACGCCCGACATGGCCACGTCGAGGATCGCGTACAGCTCCTGGGCGTGCAGCGGCTCGGCCTTCGGCGGGATCGTGCCGGCGGCCTGGACGTAGGTCTCGTAGTTCGTGACCGGCAGCGAGGCGTTCTTCACCCGGTCGGCCTGGATGGCCTGGCCGGTGGGCGAGTCGCCGAAGACGGCGTTGTCGGGGACGCCGACGGGGTTGCCAAGGCTCTTGCCGCGGGCGAAGTCGAAGCGGCCCTTGCCGACCGTGTTGAAGCGGAAGTCGATCCACGCCAGCGCGGCCTTGGCCTCCTCGGGCGTGGCCTTCGGGTTGATCATGAACGCCTCGCCGCCGCTCAGCGACGCCTTCGCCTCGGGGAAGCCGGTGATGCCGTAGTCGGCGACATTGCCCTTGAACTTGTTGACCACGTCGGTGACCACGTCGGGCGCGCCGAGCATCATGCCGACCTTGCCGCTGCCCATCGCGACCATGAGCGACTCCCAGCCGACCAGCAGCTTGGTGCCCATGCTGTTGTCCACCCAGCGCATGTCGTGCAGGGTCTGCAGCACGGCCTTGCCCTCGGGCGAGTTGAACGCGGCCGTCTTGTTGTCGGGCGACAGGATGCTGCCGCCGCGGCCGTAGATGGCCTGGGTGAAGTGCCAGCCGCCGGTGTTGCCGCCGGAGTACTCGCCGTACCCGACGTAGCCGGCGCCGAGCCCGGCGATCTTCTTCGCCGCCTCGCGGACCTCGGCCCACGTCTTGGGCGGGGCGTCCGGGTTCAGCCCGGCCTTGGTGAACAAGGCGCGGTTGTAGACCAGGCCGACGCTGTAGTGCACGTTCGGGACGCCGTAGATCTTGCCGTCCTTGGTGACGAGCTCCCTGTGGTCAGGGCGCAGGTCGTTCCAGTTCTTGATCTCGCTGGTGTACGGGGTGATGTCGAGCGCCTGGCCCTTGGAGATCACGTCGTTGTAGTTCGTCACGGGCACCACGAACGCCGTCTCCATCTGGCCGCCGGCCAGCTTGGGGCCGAACGTCTTGGGGTCGAAGCACGGCTGCTGGTCCGTGCTCTTGACCGTCACGCCGGGGTGCGCCTTCATGAACGCCGCCACATCGTCATCCCAGGCCTGCCGCTCCTTCGGCGCCGACTTGGCGGGCTGGCAGGCCACCGTGATCGACACGGCCTTGGCACCGCCGGCGGTGGGGGTGGCGGGCTCGCTCCCCGAACCGCAGGCGGCGGTGGAGAGGGCTAGCGCGGATACGAGCAAGAGTCCGGTGGATCTCTGCATGGTCTGACCCTTCTGATGCGAGGTGCCCACACCATAGGATCCGTGACGTATGCGCGCAAGATTTCAACTTCATATTGCAAGATAACGACTGCGTTACGCCGAGGGTGGGCTCTTCCGGGGTCGCCGTACGGGGTCGGGGTCCTTCCGGGACGTGGCTGCCGGCCCGGCGCGTCAAAGCACCAGCACCGCAGCACACGCACCCACGCCGCCTCCCCGCCGCCGGCCCTCGCACCGCGCCGTGCACGCGTCACCGCCTCGCCGCGCCGGCCCACACCACCGGCCCAATCCGGGCGGGCGCGAGGGGGCGGGGCGTGGTCAGGGGCGGGCGCGGGTGGTGGAGGCGCGGACGACGAGTTCCGGTTCGAAGAGGAGCTCGTCCGCCGGCACGACCGCCTTGTCGATCTGGGCCACCAGCAGGTCCACCGCCGCCCGCCCCATCGCGTCGATGGGCTGGCGGACCGTGGTGAGCGGCGGCTCCGTGCAGTTCATGAGGGCCGAGTCGTCGTACCCGATGACCGAGATGTCCGCGGGGACGGCGAGGCCGGCGCGGCGGGCGGCGCGTACGGTGCCCAGCGCGAGCAGGTCGCTGGCGCAGATGACGCCCGTGACGCCCCGCTTGACCAGGCGGGCGGCCGCCGCGTGCCCGCCTTCGAGGGAGAACATGGTGTGCTCCACCAGCTCCGTGTCCCCGCCCGCGGCCTGGAAGGTGTCGAGCTTGCGCCGCGACGGCATGTGGTCCTTGGGCCCGAGGACCATGCCGAGCCGCTCGTGACCGAGCGCGCGCAGGTGGGCGATGGCCATCTCGGCGGCCACCACGTCGTCGCAGGACACCTGCGGGAAGTCGAGGTGCTGGACGGCGGCGTTGACCAGGACGGTGGGGAGCTTGCGCTCGTGCAGCAGCTCGTAGTGGCCGTGGGAGGCGTCGGCCTGGGCGTACAGGCCGCCGGCGAAGACCACGCCGCTGACCTGCTGCTGGAGCAGGAGGTCGACGTAGTCGGCCTCGGAGACGCCGCCGACCGTGCGGGTGCACAGCACGGAGGTGAAGCCCTGCTGGGCGAGCGCGCCGCCGACCACTTCCGCGAAGGCGGGGAAGATCGGGTTCTGCAGCTCGGGGAGCACGAGGCCGACCAGCCGGGCGCGGTCGCCGCGGAGCTGTGTGGGGCGTTCGTAGCCGAGCACGTCGAGTGCCGTCAGCACGGCCTCGCGGGTCGCGTCGGACACCCCCGGCTTGCCGTTGAGCACGCGGCTCACGGTCGCCTCGCTCACCCCGACCTTCTTGGCCACCTCTGCGAGTCGTCGCGTCATGCGCAAACTATACGGCCTTCCGCGCAAGCGCTTGCAATGGCTTACGTGGATCGAACGTCGCGGCTTGCACCGCGCCCACACCGGGCTTCCTGCCAGTTGCCGGTCCCTGACCAGCAGGGGAAGACCTCAGAGAACGCTCAGAGTCAGTCGATCGTTTGCGAAATGAAGTCGAAATATTGCGGCCATCTGCTCGACATCCTATGGTTCGGCCATCTGCCTTACCCGGAGGGCCACCCCCATGAGAGCACTGTTAGCCGCCCTTGCGTTACTCATCGGATTCCTCGCCGCACCGGCCGCGCACGCCGCGGCCGACACCAACCTCGCCGCCGGCAAGACGGCGACCGCCAGCAGCTTCACCGACGTCTACCGCGCCGCCAACGTCACCGACGGCAACCAGGCCACCTACTGGGAATCGGCCAGCAACGCCTTCCCGCAGTGGATCCAGGTCGACCTCGGCGCCACCGCCGGCCTCAGCAAGGTGGTGCTCAAACTGCCCACCGGCTGGCCCAGCCGCACCGAGACGCTGAGCGTCCAGGGCAGCACGAACGGCACCAGCTTCACCACCATCGCCGCCGCGGCCACCCACACCATCAGCCCGGCCGCCACCATCACCCTGCCCGCCGGCACCACCGCCCGCCACGTCCGCGTGCACATCACCGCCAACTCCGGCTGGCCCGCCGGCCAGCTCTCCGAGCTGGAGGTCTGGGGCACCACCCAGGACGACCCCGGCCCCGGCCCCGACGGCACCAACCTGGCCCTCGGCAAGACCATGACCGAGTCCGGGCACACCCACACCTACGCCGCCGCCAACGCCAACGACGACAACCTGCAGACCTACTGGGAGGGCGCCGCCTACCCGGCCACCCTGACCGCCCAGCTCGGCGCCAACGCCGACCTGACCTCCATCGTGCTCAAGCTCAACCCCGACCCGGCCTGGGGCCGCCGCACCCAGACCCTCCAGGTGCTCGGCCGCGAGCAGAACGCCTCCACCTTCACCACCCTCGTCGCCCAGGCCACCTACACCTTCGACCCGGCCACCGGCAACAGCGTGACCGTCCCGGTCACCGGCAAGGCCGCCGACGTGCGGCTCCAGTTCACCGCCAACTCCGGCGCCCCCAGCGGCCAGGTCGCCGAGTTCCAGATCTACGGCACCCCGGCGCCCAACCCCGACCTGACCGTGTCGGGCCTGGCCTCCTCCCCTGCGGCCCCGGTCGAGACCGACGCGGTGACGCTGTCGGCCACGGTCAGGAACGCCGGCACCGCGGCCTCCGGCGCCACCTCGGTCAACTTCTACGCGGGCACCACCAAGGTGGGCAGCGCCGGCGTGGGCGCGCTGGCCGCAGGGGCGTCCACCACCGTGTCGGCGAACATCGGGACCAGGGACGCGGGCACGTACCAGCTCGCGGCCAAGGTGGACGAGGGCAACCAGGTCGTCGAGCAGAACGAGGCCAACAACGACACGACCGGCACGCTCACCGTCAGGCCCGTCGACACGGCCGACCTGATCGCCTCCCCCGTCTCCTGGACGCCGGGCAACCCCGCCGCGGGCACCTCGGTGACGTTCTCCGTCGCGATCAGGAACCAGGGCACCGTGGCCTCCAGCGGCGGCGCGCACGGCATCACGCTGACCGTCACCGACGAGGCCGGCAACGTCGTCAGGACGCTGACCGGCTCCGCGAGCGGCGCGATCGCCGCCGGGGCCACCACGAGCCCGGTGACGCTGGGCACGTGGACGGCGGCCAACGGCAAGTACACGGTCAAGACGGTGCTCGCCGACGACGCCAACGAGCTGCCGGTCAAGCGGGCCAACAACACCAGCACGCTGCCGCTGTTCGTGGGCCGCGGCGCGAACATGCCGTACGACACGTACGAGGCCGAGGACGCCGCCATCGGCGGCGGCGCGGCCCGCGTCGGCCCGAGCAGGGAGATCGGCACGATCGCCGGCGAGGCGTCGGGACGGCGCGCGGTCACGCTCAACCAGACCGGCGCGTACGTCGAGTTCACCACCAGGGCCGACACGAACACCCTGGTCACCCGCTTCTCGATGCCCGACGCCCCGGGCGGCGGCGGCCAGAACTCCACGCTGAACGTCTACGTCAACGGCTCCTTCCTCAAGGCCGTCAACCTGACCTCGCGCTACGCCTGGCTGTACGGCCCCGAGGCCAGCCCGAACAACAACCCGGGCTCCGGCCCGCCCAGGCACATCTACGACGAGGCGAACCTGCTGCTCGGCACCACCGTCCCGAAGGGCAGCAAGATCAGGCTGCAGAAGGACGCGGCCAACTCCCTGAACTACGCGATCGACTTCGTGGACCTCGAACTGGCCACCCAGATCGCCAACCCGGACCCGGCCAAGTACGCCGTACCGGCCGGATTCGGTCACCAGGACGTGCAGAACGCCCTCGACAAGGCCCGCATGGACGCCAACCTGACCGGTGTCTACCTGCCGCCCGGCGACTACCAGACCAACGGCAAGTTCCAGGTGTACGGCAAGCCGGTCAAGGTCGTCGGGGCGGGCCCCTGGTTCACCAGGTTCCACGCGCCGTCGGGGCAGTCGAACACCGACATCGGCTTCCGGTCCGAGGCCACGGCCAACGGCTCGGCGTTCTCGGGCTTCGCCTACTTCGGCAACTACGTGGAGCGCATCGACGGCCCGGGCAAGGTGTTCGACTTCAACAACGTGGCGAACATGACGATCGAGAACGTCTGGATCGAGCACCAGATCTGCATGTTGTGGGGCTCGAACGTCGACAACCTGACGATCAGGAACTCGCGGATCCGCAACGTGTTCGCCGACGGCCTGAACATGACCAACGGCAGCACCGGCAACCACGTCACCAACATCGAGACCAGGTCCACGGGTGACGACAGCTTCGCGCTGTTCTCGGCCATCGACAACAACTCGGGCGAGCAGTTCGGCAACGTCTACGAGAACCTGACCTCGCTGCTGACCTGGCGGGCCGCGGGCCTGGCCGTGTACGGCGGCTACAACAACACCTTCAAGAACATCTACATCGCCGACACGCTGGTGTACTCGGGCGTCACGATCAGCTCGCTCGACTTCGGGATCCCGATGCACGGCTTCGGCGCCAGCCCGCCCACGACCTTCGACAACATCTCGCTGGTCCGGGCGGGTGGGCACTTCTGGGGGCAGCAGACGTTCCCGGCGATGTGGCTGTTCTCCTCCTCGAAGGTGTTCCAGGGCATCCGGGTCAGCAACCTGGACATCGTGGACCCGACGTACAGCGGGATCATGTTCCAGACCGGCTACTCGAACCCCTCGACGCCGCTGAACCCGATCAAGGACACGGTCTTCACGAACGTGTCCATCAGCGGGGCGCAGAAGAGCGGTGACGCCTTCGACGCCAAGTCCGGGTTCGGCATCTGGGTGAACGAGCTGCCCGAGCCCGGCCAGGGCCCGGCGATCGGCTCGGCCACGTTCAACAACCTGCGGTTCAGCAACAACCACACGAACGTCAGGAACACGACCTCGACGTTCACGCTCACCGTCAACTAGAGCTCGGCCCTGGTGGGCAACCCCTGCCAGTCGCTCACGCTGGTCACCGCGGCGGCGCTCAGCAGCGCCCCGCGGTGCAGGCGTTCCTGGGGGATGAGGCCGTCGAGCGCGGCGCTGATGTATCCGGCCGCGAACGCCTCCCCCGCCCCCGCGGTGTCCACCACGGGGACCTGCCAGCCCTGTACGTCGTAGCGCATCCGGTCGGCCCGTACGCTGGCGCCCTTCGCCCCGCGGTCCACCACGACCTCCCGTTCGGGGGTGAGGGCGGGCTTGACCAGGTCGAGCTCGTCCTGGCGGAGGAAGAGCAGGTGCGACTCGCAGGCCAGCTCGCCGAGCACCTCCTCGGCCTCGCGGACCGACGGCCACAGCTCGGGGACGTACTCGACGGAGAAGGAGATCGCCACCTCGGCGTTCCTGGCCGCGGTGACGGCGGCGCGCACGGCGTCCTGCGCGTCCCGGCCCAGGGCGGCCGTCAGACCGGTGACGTGCAGCATCCGGGAGGCCGCGATCCGGTCGATGGGCACGTTGCCCGGCGCGAGCAGCGCGCCGGCGGAGCCGGTGCGGTAGTGCGTCACGGCGAGCTCGCGGCCGACGCGCGACTCCCGCAGGAGCAGCCCCGTGCGCGCGCCTTCGGCCACGCGCATGTCCTCGACGTCCACGCCCTCGCCCCGCAGGACGGTCAGGGCTCTGGCGCCCAGCTCGTCATCGGCCACCTTGCCCAGGTACGCGCAGCGGTGCCCGAGCCGGGCCAGGGCGATGGCCAGCGTGAACTCCGGGCCGCAGACGTCCAGTCTGGCCTCGCTCTCGTGGCGCACCCGGCCGCTGGAGACGACCCCCAGCGGCTCGCCCAGCGTGTAGACGTCCGTCATGGGCCAGACTGTAGCCGGTCACGTCAACCCAAAACCGATTTTTCCGCATAAGCCCTGGTTAAGACCGTGATCAAATATTTTCTGTATCTTTAGACAACTTTTTCCCTTGATCGTGCCTCAAAGTAGTAGAGGGAGCCGGCCGCCCCGAAGTCGGCTCCGAAGTCAATACGGGGAGAGGAATCAGCACCCTCATGAGAAAGATCGCAGTAGGTATCCTTTCCGCCACTATCGGCGGTGCCATGCTGGTGTCCGGCGCGGGCGTTGCCTCCGCCGCCACCAAGGCCGACACGCGGCTCGTGATCCGCGACATCAGCCCGAACCCGGTCGTGGTCAAGAAGGGCTCGGAGACGACGGCGTACTTCGACGTCGGCGCCAGCTCCGACGTCCAGAAGGTCGAGCTCAGTGTCGCCCCCGCGGAGAACAACTTCCGCACGATGCGCACGAAGGACGTCAAGGACCTCGAGGGCTGGCGCTGGGCCATCGGGTTCAACGAGAACGACTACGAGGGCAAGTGGAAGGCCACCGCCGTGGCCTTCGACAAGGACGGCAAGGAGATCGCCAAGGACGACGCCTTCTTCTCGGTCGACGTCGAGGAAGGCAAGCTCAACACCACGATCTCCCGCTTCAGCGCCGACCCGTACAAGGTCCGCAAGGGCAAGTCGATCTACTTCTCCGGCCGCCTCCTCGTCAACGACGACGGCTGGGAGGGTGTGCGCGGCGAGAAGGTGCACATCTACTACAAGGCCAACTACCGCAGTGGCTGGAAGTGGGTCGCCTCCGACTGGACCGGTCGCGGCGGCAAGTTCTACGCCAAGACCAAGGCCTACAAGAGCGGCACGTTCCGCGCCGTCTACGGCGGTGACGACGAGCTCAACGGCTCCAAGAGCCGCTCGGACTACGTCCGCGTGTACTCCTGGCGCCGATAGTTCCACCTGCTGAGGCCCAGTCCTTCGGGGCTGGGCCTCCGGCTTTTTCACCTTCGGCAGGTTTAGCGATCACGCATTCGCCGCATGGGAAGTCCCATTGCGTTGATCGAACCCCCGAAGGAGCCCGCGCATGCCGCATCCCGTGATCGCCCTCGTCCTCAGCATGACGAGCACGCTGGGAGCGGCCCCCTCCTCTGAGCTGTCCGTCCGCTACGAGCGTCCCGACTCACCCCGCGCCGAGCGGGCCCAGCGGCTGCTCAAGGCGAGCGACGCGCTGAAGACGGAGGTCAGGCTGCCCGAGCGGATCACGGTCGTGGCCCGCGACTGCGACGCGCCGAAGGCGGGCTGGGACCACGGCAAGCGCGAGATCACGATCTGCTACTCGCTGGTGGACCAGGTAAACCGCACGATCAAGGGCATCTCGCAGACCGAGGAGACCGGCGAGAAGGCGACGAAGGCCCGCGTGCGCGGCGCCCTGTCCGTGCTCTTCCACCATGAGCTCGGCCACGCCCTCACCACGCTCAACGGCATGGCCGGCGGAGAGGCGCAGGCCGACCGGTTCGCCGCGCTGACCCTCGTGGCCGACACGCCCGGCCGGGTGGTGGCCGCCGCCGAGGCCCGGCACCTGCTCGCCGGGCACGCGGGCCTCGACCACCTGTCGGGCATGGCGGAGTCGGCCACGTTCGCCTGCCTGCTCTACGGCGCCGACCCGGGCAGGTACGACAAGATCGCCAAGGGCGGCTGGGTGCCGGCCGGGCGGGCACCGGCCTGCGCCGACGAGTACGCCCGGGCCAGGTCCGCCATCGGCGATAAAGTCAAGACCTGAGGGGTAGCGTCCGGGTATGGCCGACGACCTGCTCAAAGACTTCAACCCGTTCGACATCTTCGACGCCGAGGCCGCCCGGCTCGACCGGCACTTCTCCGGCCTGGACGACGCCGGCTGGCTGCGGCCGTCCCGGTGCGAGGGCTGGTCGGTCCGCGACGTGCTGGCGCACCTGGCGGGCGAGGAGCTGTACAACCACGCCTGCCTCGACGGCACCGTGGAGGACCTGATGGACCAGCTGTCCGACGCGGGCATCGGCGGCTACAACGACTTCAACGAGTGGTGCGTACGCGAGCGCAGAGCCCTGCCCGTGCACGAGGTCCTGGCGGAGTGGCGCACGAAGAACGGCGAGACGCGCGAGCGCATGCGGGAGCGAGGCCGCCACGCCATGCTCGACACGATGGCCGGGCCCTACCCCGTCGGGCTGCAGGCCTTCCACTACGACTCCGAGTACGCCACCCACGCCGACGACGTGGGCGCGCCCGTCGGCGAGGACGAGGCCGACGACCGGATCCTGTGGCGGGTGGCGGTCGGCCGGTTCGTGCTGGCCGAACAGGACGCCAAGGTGCAGGTCGATCAGACGGCCGACGAGATCTTCGCCGCCGTGGACGGGGTCACCGCCAACCTGCCGTACCCGGAGTTCGTCGAGGCCACGGTGGGCCGGTCGCCGGCCTCGCACGACCTCGACCCGCGCATCGCCTCGGCACTGAGGTGCCTGGCCTGAGGAGGAGGCCATGTGGCTACGCAACCGTGAGGGCACCGAGCCGGTGACGGCCCGCAGCCCGCTGCGCGTCCGGCGCATCCTGTCGCTCTTCGCGCTGGTGCTGGGCGTCATCGCGGCGGTGTTCTGCACCATCCAGGCCATGCGCACCGGGGAGGAGGTGTGGCGCTGGGAGGCCGCCATCGCCGCCCTGGTGGCCCTGAGCGCCGCCTTCAGCCTGTTGGTGCTGCGGCACCACCGCTCAGGTGGTCAGCACCGCCAGCAGCAGTAACACGATCACCACCGCGGCCGCCCAGAACAACATCCAGACGTGGCCCAGCGCCCACATGCGCAACCGGTCGCCGTACGGCTGCGCGGGCAGCGACTCGCCGCCCGCCTCGATCCTGTTGATGGCGGCGACGCGCCTGGCCAGCTCGGGGTCGTCCCGCTCGAGGGCTCGCTCGATCTCGGCGAGAATACGGCGTTCCCTTCCGGAGAGACTCATCACACCACCACTGCTCTCACGCCGGTGACCAGTTCTTACCCACGAGTAGGCCCTGCATGCCGGGGCGTTGACCCGCGCTTGGCGATCACGCGCCGTGGCGGAACCGGAACTCTGGATAATGAGGGCATGTCGACACCACGACAGCGTTACCGGGAACAGGTCAGAAGGGAGATCAAGCAGGCCGCGCTCGCCCAGATCGGCGAGGGCGAGCCGCTCAGCCTGACAGCGGTGGCCAGGCGTCTGGGCATGACGGGGCCCGCCCTCTACAAGTACTTCGCGAGCCGCGACGACCTGCTCGCCGAGCTGGTCCAGGACGGGCTGGGCGAGCTGGCCGCGGCCGTACGCGCCGGCGCCCTGCCTGAGGGCGGGCCGCGTGAACGGCTGCACGCGCTGGCGCGCGCGTTCTACGACTGGGCCGTGGCTCATCCCGGCCTGTTCCTGCTCGTGTCCTCGGCGCCCACCCTGTCGGGTGCGGAGGACGTGCTCAGGCCCTTCGTGCCGCTGGTCGCGCAGGGGCGCGCGGCGACGCCGGGCGGGGCCGTCCTGGTGTGGGCCAGGTTGCAGGGGGTGCTGAGCGTGGAGCTGCGGGGCCCGTTCGCCGGGATCGGCACGGCGCTGCTGGCGGCCGAGATCGACTCGCTGGCCGACGCCCTGGGCCTCTGACGCGTCCCTAGTGCGGGAACGCCTTCGGCGGCCGGGGCGTCACCTCGTCGCGGAACGCCTCGATGACGGAGTGCACCTGGCGCATCAGCACGGTGTCCCGGAGCCGGTCGAGGTAGAGCGAGCGCCTGGCCAGCGCGTCGAGGTCCACGGCGAAGTAGAGCGCCATCAGCGGGTTGACGAACAGCTCGCTGCCCTTCGTCCTGTCGGTGAAGCGCACGTCCCCGAACTCGCCGCGCACCGCCGCCGCGATCGAGCCGTTCACGATGCTCGGGTACGCCGGCAGCTCGGCCTGGGCGTGGGCGACGGCGTCGAGGTAGAGCGCGCCCGCCTTCGTGGACCGGCAGACGGAGAACGCGCCGAGGTAGGCGCCGTCGCGTTCGAGCGCCGCCAGGTTCTCCAGCACCTGTACGTGGTTCACGCCGTGGTAGGCGTCCACCCCGAACCCCAGGCAGACCACCGCCTTCTCCGGCACGTCGAGTGCGTGCACGGCGGCCAGGCTCGCCATGTCGTCGGCCGGGGTGCCGAGGCCCGCCTCGTCGCCACGCATGAGGATGTCGGTGCCGCCGTCCACCAGGACCACCGCGTCCAGGCCGAGGTGCTCGGCGAGCCTGGCGTACGCGGCGCGCAACGGCCGGACCCCGACCTTGGGGAAGGCGTACACGGTGGACGGCTGCCCGTGCGTGGCCAGCCAGCGCGACAGGCAGCCCTCGGGGAAGTACCAGTCGCGGGCCTCGGTGTCCGGGTGGATCTCCGCGACGTCCTCGAACAGCCAGACGTCGAGGTCGAGGGCGTCGAGGTGGCTGAACGACAGGTTCGCCAGGTGCACCTCCTTGCCCGCTTCCCGCAGGGAGAGCGCGAGGGGTAACCCGGCGTACACGTCGGAGCCGCCGCCCGCGCCGGCGACGAGGATCCGGCGGGAACGCTCGAGCCGGGCGGACAGCGGCATGTCGAACATGTGTCACATCTTGCCGCAGCAAGATCCGGTCAGCTGGTCTTTCCGTAACGCTGGTTGAAGCGCTCGACGCGGCCGGCGGTGTCGAGGATGCGGCCACGGCCCGTGTAGAAGGGGTGGCTGGCGGACGAGACGTCCACGTCGACGACCGGGTAGGTCCTGCCGTCCTCCCACTCGATCGTCCTGTCGCTGGTCAGGGTCGACCGGGTGAGGAAGGCGAAGCCGACGCTCGGGTCACGGAAGACGATCGGACGGTACTGGGGGTGCAGGTTCTTCTTCATGGCCCCTGCAACCATGCGACAACGGTTTTCATTCCCTGGCTTCCGGATCGAGCCCGAGCACGGTACGGCCGCCGTCCACCGGGATCTTGGCGCCGTTGACGAAGGCGGCGTCCGGCGAGAGCAGGTGCGCCACCACGGAGGCCACCTCCGCGGGGGTGGCGACCCTGCCCAGCGGGTGCAGCCTGGCCAACTCCGCCTCCATCTCCGGCGTGCGCTGCCGCTCGTACCGCTCCGTGGCCACCGAGCCGGGGGCCACGGTGTTGACCCGGATGCCGTGCCTGCCGTACTCGACGGCGAGTGCCCTGGTCAGCCCCTCCGTCGCGGCCTTGGCCGTGGAGTAGGGGAGGCTGCCGGGCACGGCCCTGGTGGCCTGGTGGGAGGTGACGTTCACGATGGCGCCGGGGGTGCCGGCGTCCAGGAAGTGGCGTACGGCGGTGGCGCAGCCCACCACCGCGAGGTCGAGGTTGGCCGCGATCAGCGCTCTGACCTCGGAGACCGGGGACGAGTGCACGGAGACGTCCCGGAACACGGCGGCGTTGTTGACCCAGCCGACCAGGTCGCCCGACTCCTGGGCCAGGTCGGCGGCCCAGGCGGCGACCTCCTCGTCGGCCGCGTCGCCGATCACCGGGACGACCCTGGGGCCGGCCCAGCCGAGCGCGTCCTTGTCGTGCTCGATGACCACCACGACGTTCCGGTCCCCGAGGAGCCGTTCGGCCACGGCCCTGCCGATGCCGCGCCCGCCGCCGGTCACCACGTACGAAAGAGTCATGATCCGACGTTATGTCGGTAAGGCGGGAATTCATGGAAATTCTTCGATGGCGAAGTGACCTTTATCACCGTATTTACGGCAGGTGAACGGGAACAACTCCAGCGTGATCGCGAACGCGGGACCGAAAGCGCCGGCGCGAATGATCGGCGCACTCGCGATCACGCAGACCGCCGGATACGGCATTCTCTATTACGCGTTCTCCGTGTTCATCCCGCCCATGTCGCGCGAACTCCAGGCCGGGGTCGCGCAGCTCACCGGGGCGATCACGCTGTCCGTGCTGGTGTCGGGACTCGTCGCGCCGCTCATCGGGCGCTGGCTCGACCGGCGCGGCGGCCGCGGGCTGATGACGGCCGGGTCCGTGCTGGGCGCGCTGGCGGTGCTGGCCTGGTCGCAGGTGCGCTCGGTGGCGCAGCTCTACCTCGTGTGCGGGGTGCTGGGCGTGGCGTCGGCCATGGTGCTGTACGAGGCGGCGTTCGCGGTGATCGTGGCCTGGTTCGACGCGACCCGGCGGGCGCGGGCCCTGCTGGCGGTGACGGTGGTGGCCGGGTTCGCCTCCAGCATCTTCCTGCCTCTGACGGGGCTCCTGGTGGAGCTGTACGGGTGGCGGCAGGCGCTGGTCATCCTGGCCGCCGGGTACGCGCTGACCGCCGTGCCCCTGCACGCGCTGGCCGTACGGAGCCGGGCCGCGCCCGCCCACGCGGATCGGGGGGAGATCGTGGGGGCGGCGCTGCGCGAGCGGCCGTTCTGGCTGCTGGCGGCGGCCTTCCTGACGCAGACCGGGGCCGTGGCGGTCATGGGGGTGCTGCTGGTCACGTACCTGATCGCGCTCGGGCACCCGCCGGTGTTCGCGGCCGGGGTGGCCGGGCTGCTCGGGGTGCTGTCGGTGACCGGACGGCTGGTGACCACCGGCTTGCAGGCGCGGTGGCCGGTCGCGCTGATCACGGCGGCCATGTTCGGGTTGCAGGGGCTGGCGGCCGTGCTCCTGCCGATGGTCGGGCACGGGGCCGCCGGGGCGGTGGTGGCGGTGGTGCTGTTCGGGCTGGGGTTCGGGGTCGGGACGATCGCGCGGCCCGCGCTGCTCGCCGACCGGTACGGGACGGCCGCGTACGCGTCGCTGAGCGGGGCGCTCGCGTTGCCCATCACCGTGGCCAAGGCCGTGGCGCCGCTGGTGGCGGCCGGGATCGCGCAGGTGGCGGGGTATCCGGCGGTGATGGGGGCGGTGGCGGCCGCCTGCGTGCTGGGGGCGCTGTCGCTGGTGGTGTACGACAGGTCGCGACCAGCGTCATGAGGTCGCCCCGGTCGGTTCGGGATCGGCGGCATGAGTCGCCCCGGTCGAGTGCCGGCAGGTCGTGGCCGGCGGGATGAGGTCGCGCTCGGCCGAGTGTCGGCCGGGGCGGCTACCATCGCCCAGAGGCACGCGGGCAGGTGCCGGCGCTGCCTCTCTCCGCCATCGGCGGAACTGACGATCCGCACATCCCCGAACACGTAAGGTAGCCGCATGGATACCCCCACCGAGGTTCTGAACCGCGTGTTCGGCTACGACTCGTTCCGGGCGGGTCAGCAGGAGATCATCGACCATGTCGTGGCCGGCGGCGACGCGCTCGTCCTCATGCCCACCGGCGGCGGCAAGTCGCTCTGCTACCAGATTCCCGCCCTGGTGCGCAAAGGCGTGGGGGTGGTCATCTCACCCCTGATCGCCCTGATGCAGGACCAGGTCGACGCGCTGCGGGCACTCGGCGTGCGGGCGGGGTTCCTCAACTCCACGCAGGGCTTCGACGAGCGGCAGCTCGTCGAGTCCGAGTTCCTGGCCGGCGAGCTCGACCTGCTCTACCTCGCGCCCGAACGGCTGCGCGTGGACGCCACGCTACGGCTGCTCGCCAAGGGCGACATCGCGGTGTTCGCCATCGACGAGGCGCACTGCGTGGCCCAGTGGGGTCACGACTTCCGCCCCGACTACCTGGAGCTGTCCCGGCTGCGCGAGCTGTGGCCCGAGGTGCCGCGCATCGCGCTGACGGCCACCGCCACGCCGGCGACGCATGCCGAGATCTCCTCCCGGCTCGGTCTCGACCAGGCCCGCCACTTCGTGGCCGGCTTCGACCGGCCCAACATCCACTACCGCATCACGCCCAAGAGCGAGCCCAAGCGGCAGCTCCTGGAGTTCCTGCGCACCGAGCACCCCGACGAGTCCGGCATCGTCTACTGCCTGTCGCGCTCCTCGGTGGAGAAGATCGCCGAGTTCCTGGTCGACAACGGCATCGCGGCGGTGCCGTACCACGCGGGGCTCGACGCCCGCACCCGCGCCCTCCACCAGGCCCGCTTCCTGCGCGAGGACGGGCTGATCGTGGTGGCCACGATCGCCTTCGGCATGGGCATCGACAAGCCCGACGTGCGCTTCGTGGCCCACCTCGACCTGCCCAAGTCCGTGGAGGGCTACTACCAGGAGACCGGCCGGGCGGGGCGCGACGGGCTGCCCGCGACCGCGTGGATGGCGTACGGGCTGCAGGACGTCGTGCAGCACCGCCGCATGGCGATGGAGGGCGACGACGCCCATCGCCGCCGCCAGGTGCTCCACCTCGACGCGATGCTGGCGCTGTGCGAGACCGTCGGCTGCCGGCGGATGATGCTGCTCGACTACTTCGGGCAGAAGGGCTCGCAGCCCTGCGGCAACTGCGACACCTGCCAGACGGCTCCCGAGTCCTGGGACGGCACGATCGCGGCGCAGAAGGTGCTGTCCACGGTGCTGCGGCTGCTCAGGGAGCGGCGGCAGAAGTTCGGCGTGGGGCAGGTGGTCGACATCCTGCTCGGCAAGAAGACCGCCAAGGTGCTGCAGCACGGGCACGAGACCCTGACGGTGTTCGGGGTGGGCACCGACCTGGGCAACGCGGAGTGGCACGGCGTGGTGCGGCAGCTCCTGGCCCAGGGCCTGCTCGCGGTGGAGTCCGACTACGGCGCGCTGGTGCTGACCGACGACAGCGCCGCCGTGCTGCGCGGCCAGCGCGAGGTACGCCTGCGCCGCGACGTCCACCGCCCCGCCCGCGCCAGGACCGGCTCCGGCACCAAGGCCGCCCAGCCCGCGGTGGAGCTGCCCGGCGAGGCCGCCGCCGTCTTCGAGCGCCTGCGCTCGTGGCGCGGCGCCACGGCCAAGGAGCAGGGCGTCCCCGCGTACGTCATCTTCCACGACGCCACCCTGCGCGAGATCGCCACCCTGGCGCCCGCGTCGCTGGCGGAGCTGAGCAAGGTGAACGGGGTCGGGGAGAACAAGCTGGCCAAGTACGGGGAGCAGGTGCTGCGCGCGCTGCACGGGGACGAGGCGCCGCCGGAGGAGCCGGAGGGCGAGCAGACCCTGCTCTGACGTCGAGACGCGGGCCCGGGCGAGGTGGCCGGCGTGGTGATGGGCGGCACAGCGTTAGCCGGCACAGCGTTAGCCGGCACAGCGTTAGCCGGCACAGCGTTAGCCGGCACAGCGTTAGCCGGCACAGCGTTAGCCGGCACAGCGTTAGCCGGCACAGCGTTAGCCGGCACAGTGTTGGGCGGCGTGGTGATGGCGACGGCCGCACGAAGAACGGTCGTCGCCACCACGTTGATCGGCCTGCCCGCGGCAGTCGCATGTGCGCCGCCTCGCGGATCGGCCGGAAGGTCCCCGTTCCCCTGGCACGGTGTGGTCCGCGTGGCCGCCCCGGCGTGACGGGTCGGCCATTACCGATCTTCTCACCGTATCGGGCATGACGTCGCGGGTTCCGCCAAGTGTGGTGCCGCGATCTGTGGTCTGACATTGCCGTACAGGGTGATCGTACGGCGTGGGGGCGGCGGATGTGAGTGCGGGAGGTCGTTCAGTTGTGGACGGGCCAGCCCGGGTGGCGGCCGAGGTGGGCGAGGAGGTGGTCCTGGGCGGGCGCGGACATGGGCACGGTGACCGGGCGGGCGAACTGCGCGGGGCGGTCGGCGCGGGTGACGAACAGGTGGGCCAGGTCCAGCAGTTCCTCTGCCAGGAGCGGCGGGATCGGGTGGTGCTCGCCACAGGCCCTGGCCACGTCCCAGGCGTGCGCGGCGATCTCGATGGCGCCGGCCGCGGCCACCATCGGGCTGGTCAGGTGGCGGTCGTGGATGGTGACGAGGTCGGCGGTGGTCGCGGCGATCCACCGGCCGAGCACCTCCGTGGCGCTGTCCCTGAGCACGAGCGCGGGGTTGCGGGTCCACAGCGCCGGCGCCGCCGGCGGATCGCCCGCGGCACCCGTCCCCCGCCCGGCGGGCAGCCCACCGGCCCGGTCGCATGCGGGCGTGGTCGTGGTGCGGGCGTGCACGGCCGGGTCCGCGGACCGGACGTGGGCGGTGCGGTCCGCGAGCTCGGGGCCGGTGCGGATGTGGCCGGCGGCGGCCTCGTGCAGCGTCTGGAGCGAGTCGCCCAGGTGGTGGAGCAGCCGCTGGAGGTTCCAGGCCGCGCAGGGCGTGGGGCGGCAGAGCGCGGCGGGGGTCACGACGCGCAGGCTGCCGAGCGCGTAGTCGATCGCCCGCTCCAGCAGCGCCACGCCGGCGGTCAGTGCACGTTTCTGGTCGCTCATGTCGCCTCCTCGTTAATGCAGACCCAGCGGAAGGTGAAAAGTCATCGCCTCAGGGCCGGGCACGTCCGTCGCCGCGCGGGGGGAGGCACTGCTTGGCCGAGCGCGAGGCTTGCGCATCCGGTGAGCGAGCCGGATGTGGGGCCTGTTCGTCGGGCGGGAGGGCCGGGCGCAAGGGCCTGCTCGTCCGGCGGGAGGGCCCGAATGTGGGGCCTGTTCGTCGGGCGGGGGAGCCGTACGCTGGGGCGGAGCGGAAGGATCTGCCATGGGGATGCTCAGCAGACTGTTCGATCGGCTTCTCGGCCTGCCCGAGGCCACCACTCCTGAGATCGAGATCGCCCGCGACCTGCGCGTTCCGATGCCCGACGGGATCGTGTTGCACGCCGACCGCTACCGGCCGCGCGGGTCGGAGCCGCTGCCGGTGGTGCTGATCCGCACGCCGTACGGGAAGCACAGGCTCGTCGCCAGCGGGACGGCCCGGGTGCTGGCGCGGCGCGGGATGCAGGTCGTGGTGCAGGACGCCAGGGGCACGTTCGGCTCGGGTGGCCGGTTCTCGGCCTTCCATCAGGAGAAGGCGGACGGCCTGGCGACGGCCGGCTGGTTGCGGGAGCAGCCGTGGTGCGACGGGCGGCTGGCGATGGCCGGGGCGAGCTATGTCGGGTTCACGCAGTGGGCGGTCGGGCCGTACCTCGATCCGCCGCTGGAGGCGATGTGCCTGGGCGTGACGGCCAGCGAGTTCAGGACGACGTTCTATCCGGGCGGCGTGTTCGCCCTGCACAACCTGCTGTCCTGGGCAGCCCTCCTCGGCACGCAGGAGGAGGCGCCGCTGGGCGGGCTGCTGCCCGATCCGCGCGGGGAGCGCCGGGTGCGGCGGGCCATGGCGCACGTACCGATCGGCAGGTCGGACGTGGCCGCGATCGGGAAGCAGGTGCCGTTCCTGCGGGAGGCCGCCGCGCACGCCGGGGCCGGCGACGCCTTCTGGACGGACGTCGACAACAGCGCCGCCGCGGTCAAGATGACGACTCCGACCAGCATGGTCACCGGCTGGTGGGACCTGCTGCTGCCCGCGCAGCTCCGCGACTACGCCGCGCTGCGCGAGGCCGGACGGCGCAGCCGCATCCTGATCGGTCCGTGGGGGCACGATCCCGGTGCGGTGCGGGCGTTGCTGGCCGAGGAGGTGTCGTGGCTGTCGGCTCACCTGCTCGGCGACACCGCCCAGCTCCAGCGCTCCCCCGTACGGCTCTACCTGCAACGGGCCGATCGCTGGCTGGACTTCGAGCAGTGGCCGCCCCCGCAGTCGGCGCCGACCCCGCTGCACCTGCTCCCGTACGGCAGGCTCGGCTGGAGCGCGCCCGGCGAGAGCGCCCCGGACGTGTTCGCCTACGATCCCGCGCACCCCACCCGCTCGGTGGGCGGGCCGCTCCTGGACATGCGCGAGTCGAAGCAGCGCGACAACCGCGCCATCGAGGCCCGGCCCGACGTGCTCGTCTACACGGGCGCGCCGCTCCCCCGCGATCTCGACCTGATCGGCCCCGTCTCGGCGACCGTGTACGTGCGGACGGACACGGGGCACGCCGACGTGTTCGTCCGGGTGTGCGACGTGGACCCGGCGGGCGTGTCGCGCAACGTCACCGACGGCATCCTGCGGCTGCCAGCCGGGAGCGAGGGCGTGGTCAAGGCCGAGGTGGAGCTGCATCCGACGGGGTACCGGTTCCTACGCGGGCACCGGCTGCGGGTGCAGGTGGCGGGCGGGGCGTTCCCGAGGTTCGCGCGCAACCACGGGACCGGCGAGCCGGTGGGTGAGGCGGTGCGGACGCGGCCTACGCGATTCGAGATCTTCCACGACGCGGGGCGGCCGTCGTCGATCACCTTGCCGGTGTTCGGGGGGCGGTAAGCGGCTGGAACCTTTCGCTCGCGGCTCGGGTAATGAGGGCGAGGAGGTTCTGGTGCGGTTGATGAGGGTTCGGGCCGGAGTGGTGGCGGCGGTGGCCGTGGTGGTGACCGTGGTGGTGGCGGGCGGCGGGTGTGCGGGCGGCGTTCCGGCCGGTGACGGGGCCGCCGGGACGGCCGGTGGCATGCGTACGAGCCCGCAGGCTGCCGGTGGGGAGGCCAGCCCGGGTGCTACCGGTGGGGTGGAGGCGCGTTCGCGTGCTACCGGTGCCGGGTGCAACGGCACGTCGGTGTTCGAGGGGGACGGCTTTCCCGAGGTGCGCGGGACGGCGCGGGACGCGGAGCTCTGGGGGCTGCTGTTCGTACGGGCGACGCCTCTCCGCGCGGGTGACGAGGTCAAGATCGTGTGGCGGATGACCGGCGAGGGGCCGTTGCGGATCAGGGCCGTCCATCCTGATGGGACCGCCGCCGAGCGGGTCTGGGGCCCTGAGGAGCACGGGGGGTCGAGCTGGCGGCGGCCCGGGCAGGAGTGGGGCACCGGGTTCGTGTTCCCGAAGCCGGGCTGCTGGAAGGTCGAGCTGTCCCGCAGCCGGGGGTCGGGTCACGTCTGGCTGCCCGTCCGCTGACTTACCGGCCGCCTGGGGTGGCGGCCGGCTGCGGGCAGGACGGAAGCGGGCTGAGGTGTCAGGTCGTGGGCAGGGTGCGGTCGATGAAGGACGTGACGTCGTCGAGGACCTCGTCCTTGTTGGTCTCGTTGAACACCTCGTGCCGGGCCCCCGGATAGATCCTCTCCGTCAGGTCGCTGCCCCTGACCGCCGCGATCCCGGCACGACTGCCGGGCAGCGGCACGAGCTGGTCGTCGTCCCCGTGCACCCACAGCGTGGGCAGCGCGCCGAACGTGCCGCCCTTGGCGATCGCCTCCAGCGTGGCCGCGAACGCCTCCAGCGTCACGCGCTTGAACGGCCCGTGCCACACCAGCGGGTCGGCGGCGTACGCGGTACCCACCGACAGGTCGCGGGAGAGCGTGCCCGGGTCGATCGGCACGTCCGGCGGCTCCTCGAACGCCAGTAGCTCCGGCACCACCGCCCACTCCCCGATCACCGGCCCCGACAGCACGAGCGCGGTCAGGCCGGAGGCGTACCGCTGGGCGTAGCGGGCCGCGATCATGCCGCCCATCGAGTGGCCGATCAGCACCACGGGCACGCCGGGGTGCTCCGCCCTGGCATGCTCCTCGACGGCGTGCACGTCGGTGACCACGTCCTCGAAGTCCTCGACGAGCACCCTGTCACCTTCGGACTTGCCGTGCCCCATGTGGTCGAGGCCGTAGACGGCGGCGCCGTGGCGGACCAGCCGGTCGGCCACGTACTCGTAGCGGCCGATGTGCTCGCCGTACCCGTGGACCAGGATCGCGAGGTATCGCGGCTGTTCGTGGGGCCATTCGCGGACCGTGTTGCGGCCCTTCGTGCCGGTGAAGGTGTGCTCGCGTGCTTCCGCCATGCTCACTCCTAGCTCGAAAGTGAGGTGAGCGTACGCCACGGAAGGCGACGGCCGCGACGTCCGAAAACCGCCGACCTTCCGGCGCCCGCCGGTGTTGTAGAGAGTATGGACATCTACACCACGATCGACAGCCCGCTGGGCGAGATCCTGCTCGCGGGGGACGGCACGGCGCTGACCCGCGTGTCGTTCGACGTGGCCGCCTCAGGGGTCGAAGCGAGTCAGGGGCACGAGCTGTTCGGCGAGGCGGAGCGGCAGCTCGGGGAGTACTTCGCGGGCGAGCGCACCTCCTTCGACCTGCCGCTCGGGCCGCGCGGCACCGCGTTCCAGGAGCGGGTGTGGGCGGAGCTGGCGCGGCTCCCGTACGGGACCACGACCAGCTACGGCGTGCTCGCCGCACGCGTCGGCGCGCCCGCCGACCGGATCCGCGCCGTGGGCGGGGCCGTCGGCGCGAACCCGCTGCTGGTCCTGCTGCCCTGCCACCGCGTCGTCGCCGCCGACGGCGCCCTGACGGGGTACGCGGGCGGCCTCGAACGCAAGCGCGCGCTGCTCACGCTCGAAGGCGTGCTGCAGCCCCAGCTCTGGAGCACGCCGTGAACACCGGAGAGATGACCGAGGAGACGAGGGTGGCCGCCGCCGACTGGACGAAGCTGGCGGCCGAGCTGGACGCGTACGGCTGCGCGCTGACGCCGCAACTCCTCACGCCCGAGGAGTGCGCGGAGATCTCCGCCCTGTACGACGAGGCCGGCTTCTTCCGCGCCACCATCGACATGGAGCGCTACCGATTCGGAGCCGGGCAGTACCGGTACTTCGACCATCCGCTCCCACCCCTGGTGGACCGGCTGCGGGCGGCCTTCTACCCCCGGCTGCTGCCGATCGCCAGGGACTGGGCGGCCCGGCTGGGACAGCCCGCGCCCTGGCCGGACGACTTCGGCGAGTGGCTCGACCTGTGCCACCGGGCCGGCCAGACCCGGCCGACGCCCATCCTGCTGCGCTACCGCAAGAACGACTGGAACGCGCTCCACCGCGACCTGTACGGGGACCTGGTGTTCCCGATGCAGGTGGTGATCGGCCTCGACCGGCCGGGCGAGGACTACACGGGCGGCGAGTTCCTGCTGGTGGAGCAGCGGCCCCGGGCGCAGTCGCGGGGGACGGTGACGCTGCTGCCGCAGGGACACGGGCTGATCTTCACCACCCGCGACCGTCCCGTGCGGTCGTCACGCGGCTGGTCGGCCTCGCCCGTGCGGCACGGGGTGAGCACCGTACGCTCCGGGCTGCGGCACACGCTCGGCCTCGTCCTCCACGACGCGAAATGACCGCGATGAGCGCCATGAGCGCAGGGCATCCCGGGCCTGCCGCCGCCGAGCTCGCGAAGGTGGTCGAGCTGGTACGGGCGCAGCGGCCCCGTACCGTCGTGATCGGGCACGGGCGGCAGGCCGGGCCCGTCGCCGAGGCGTTCGCGCAGGCGTGGGACGGGACCGTGCTGGCGGTGGTCGGGTGGCCCGAGGAGGCGGCCTCCTGGTTGCGGCAGGCCAGACGCTTCACGGCGGGTGAGCCGGAGGCCTGGGTGGTGGCGGGCGGCGCGCGGGGATGGGCCGGGATGAGCGAGCGGCTGCGGCGCAGCACGGGATGGGAGCCGGGCCGGACGTTCGGGTTCGCGGAGACGGCCGGGGCCGTGGCGATCGCGCCACCTGGGACCCTGGAGGGGATGCGCGGCGCCGACGGTGATGGAAGGGCGTGGCGGATCGGCCGTAACGTGATATTTCCGGATCTCTGGGAGGAGTCATGACTGTCACACCGCCTCGGGAGCCGGCATGATTCCGCTGCCGATGAGGGAGATCGCGCCCGGCGCGGTCCACGTGCCCGGCTGGCTGACGCTGGACGAGCAGCGCCGGCTCGTCCGGGAGTGCCGCGAGTGGGCGCGGGGCCCGGTGCCGATCCGGCACACCGTCCTGCCGGGCGGCGGCGTCATGTCGGTGCGGACGGTGTGCCTGGGGTGGCATTGGCAGCCGTACAGGTACACGCGCGTCGCCCACGACGTGAACGGCCGCCAGGTGGCGGAGCTGCCCGGGTGGCTGGCCGACCTGGGCCGGCGCGCCCTGGCGGACGCCTACGGGCACAGCGTGGCGTACGAACCCGACACCGCGCTGATCAACTTCTACGACGGCCAGGCCAGGATGGGCATGCACCAGGACAAGGACGAGCG
The DNA here is from genome assembly GCF_014207985.1 of Nonomuraea rubra. Classification (NCBI taxonomy): domain Bacteria; kingdom Bacillati; phylum Actinomycetota; class Actinomycetes; order Streptosporangiales; family Streptosporangiaceae; genus Nonomuraea; species Nonomuraea rubra. Next base: position 10,744,827 of record NZ_JACHMI010000001.1, read on the forward strand.
GTCCGACGCCCCGGTGGTGTCCCTGAGCATCGGCGACAGCTGCCTGTTCCGCTTCGGCAACCCCCAGACGCGCGGGCGGCCGTACACCGACGTGCGGCTCGCCTCGGGCGACCTGTTCGTGTTCGGCGGGCCGTCCCGCTTCGCCTACCACGGCGTGCCGAAGGTCTACCCGGGCACCGGCGATCCCGCCACCGGGCTGGCCTCCGGCCGCCTCAACCTCACGTTGCGGGTCACCGGCCTGCGGTGACGTACCCGAACTCGTCGTCCGACAGCGTGCGCCGCAGCGTGCGCAGCACCTTGGCGGGGTCGTCGTCCGGCCCTTCCACGTAGAACGGCTTGCCGTCGCGGCCGAACGTGACGGCCGGCTCCTCCTCCCACTTGCCGAGCAGGTCGGAGCCGAGCGCGAACAGGTCGTGCGGCTCGAACCCGAGCTTGCGCGCGTAGTCGACGGACCCGAACACCAGGTGCCTGGCCAGCTCGATCGGGGCCTCCTGCCAGGCCGGGTACTCGCCGAAGAAGTACTCGCGGAACCGCACGAGGTCGCGGTCGTCGAGCACGTCGGGGCCGATGACGCTCTTGACGCCCGTGCAGTAGACGTCGGCCAGGTACCCGCAGACGGACAGCCGGTCCCAGGTGTGCCGCCGGGCGACGAGCACGCACACCATGCCGCCCACCCCGGAGGCGGGGGCCTCGTCCACCCAGCCGCGCGCCGGGTCGATCCCGAGCCCCTCGCTCCAGCCCACGTTGATCCAGCACCCGGCCACCTCGGCCTCGCCCGGCCCCGTCGCCTCGGCCGACTCGGCGGTCTCGGCGGCGATGGCGCGGACGAGCGGCGCCACGACCGACGGCGAGACCTTGAGCGCGCGGGCGATCTCCTTGGGCGACTTGCCCTGCAGGCGCAGCTCGCGTACCTGCTCTTTCAGCTCCATAGCGGCAGCCTAGTGTCCTGGGCAGGCCCGAGGTGCCAGCTGGCCGGGGACACCACGAGCTACGTGAGGCGGTGGGAGAGCCAGGCGAGGGCGAGCGGATAGCGGTACTCGATGCCCCCGTGCCCGGCCTCGAACAGCTCGAAGTGCACCCGTTCCCCCGGCACCCCCGCCGCCTCCAGCGCCCGGTGGAACGCCACGGCGCCGAAGTCGAGGTAGTACTCGTCGCGGTCGCCAGCGTCCACCCAGATCGCCCGCATCGAGCGCAGCGCCTCCGCGTGGCGCGGCTCTGCGGCCATCACGACCGGGTCGCGGGCGAGCCACCGCTCCCACACCTCGGGCACGACCGCGCCGGTGTCGTCGAACGGCAGGCGGACGACGCCGTCGCCGGAGTACGCGGCCGCGTAGGCGTACATCTCGAGCAGTTCGAGATCCCCCTCCTTGGTGCCGGCCAGGCGGCCGCGGAAGTCGGCCAGGAACTTGTCGTACGAGCCGTCGTACATGTCGCGCAGCCGGCGCGCCACCGCCGGGAACTGCGGCCGGTAGGCGACCTCGAACAGCGCGTCGCCCGCGTGCGTGGCCAGCGCGCCGAACACGTCCGGCGCCAGCATGGCGGTCACCATGGCCCCGTAGCCGCCGCTCGACTTGCCGGTGACGGCCCGGTGGTCGCGATCGGCGAGGGTGCGGTAGCGGGCGTCCACGAACGGGACGAGCTCGTCGCGCAGGTACGAGTGGTACCGGCCGGTGGCGGGCGAGTCGAGGTACTGGCTGCCGCCGAGCGCGGTCCACGCGTCCACGTACACGACGATGGCGGGCGGCACGTCACCGGCGGCGAACATGGCGTCGGCCAGCTCCGGGTACGGCTGGCGGAACGGCGCCCGGTTGAACCACATGCCGACGTGCCCGGTGTAGCCGAGCAGCACGTACAGGGACGGGTAGCGGCGGCCCGGCGCGTCGTCGTACCCCGGGGGCACGTACACGACCAGCGGCCGTTGGTGCGGATCCCCCAGCGGGTTGCCACGCAGCAGATCGCTCTCGACGACGTGGTGGTCGAGGCGGCCGGCCAGCTCGGCGGACCAGGGCAGCATGCGAGCTCCCTCCAGAGACGTTCAGCCCACGGACGAGGTCACGGTGTCCACGCCCGCCTGCCCGACCGAGCGCCCCGAGACCAGCACGAGCGCGAGGTTGCGCAGGTCGGAGATGCGTTCGAGCGGGTCGCCCGCCACCGCGATGAGGTCGGCCCGCTTGCCGGGGTCCAGGCTGCCGGCGACCTCGCCGACCCCGCAGGCGTCGGCGGCCAGCACGGTGGCCAGCTCGATGATCTCCGCGTTGCCGTAGCCCACCGACGCGAACGTCTCCAGCCCGCCTACGTACCCATCCGTACGGTTGGCGATGCCTCCCACCGCGAATCCGGCGTCGGTGCCGGCGATCACCCGCATGCCCGCCTCCCGCATCGCGGCGACACCGGCCAGCCAGGCCTCGACCATCGCCTGCCCGTGCACCTTGGCGATCCGCTCGTGCACGCCGTGCACGGTGGGGCACACGTACGTGCCGCTGGCCGCGACGAAGTCGGCGAGCCGGGGGTCGTACCGGTGGCCCGTCGGCGTGAAGAACGTGCAGTGCTCGATGGTGGTGACGCCCGCCTCGACGCAGCTCCTGATGGAGGCGTGCGCGTGGGCGTGGGCCGCGACGTGCTTGCCGCGCGTGGCCGCCTCCTGGACGACCACGCGGAGCTGGTCCGTGGTGTACTGCGGTGTCCAGCTCGGCGGCGCGCTCGGCGTCATCAGGCCGCCGGAGGCCATCACCTTGAGGCAGTCGGCGCCCGCACGCAGGTTCTCCCTGGCCACGCGGCGGATGGCGGGCTCGTCGTCGGCCTCGCCGCCCATGTACCAGCAGTGGCCGCCGGTGATCGTGATCGGCCGGGTGGCGGCCACCAGGTGCGGGCCCACGGCCAAGCCCTCCTCGATGGCGTCGCGCAGCGCCACGTCGAGGAAGCCGCGCCCGCCCAGGTCGCGGGCGGTGGTGACGCCGGCGGAGACGAGCTTGCGGGCGTTCTCGGCCATCCGCAGCAGCAGGTGGTGGTCGCTCTCCCGGCTGCGCCTGGTCACCGGATCGACCTGGTCGTCGAACCCGAGGTGCACGTGCGCGTCCACCAGCCCGGGCAGCACCGTGTGGCCGGGCAGGTCGAGCACCTCCTCCGCCTCCCCCGCGCTGCCGCGCGGCCCCACGGAGACGATCCTGGCCCCGTCGACGAGGACCTCGCCGTCCGCGATCACCTCTCCTGGACGCCCGGTGAGCACCTTGGCGGCGCGAATGATCCTCATGGGTCCCAGACTGCCACCGCCTAAAGGCCGCGAGAAGGGGATCGTAAGCCCTGCCGGTCACCGTGGAGCCATGAACACCAAGGAGGCCCCCACGATGACCCAGACCGCCGAGTACGAGCTGACCCGCCACTTCGACGTGCCCCGCGAGCGGGTGTGGGCGGCATGGACCGAGCCCGAGCGGTTCTCCCGCTGGTTCGGGCCGGTGACGCTGGCCACGCCGGTGGGCCGCATCACGCTGGACGCCTGGCCGGGCGGGGTCTGGCGGGCCACGCTGGTGGGCGAGGAGGGGTTCGAGGTGACGCTGGACGGGACGTACCGGGAGGTGGTGGCGCCGGAGCGGCTCGTCTTCACCACCGGCGACCCCGACGACCCCGGTGACGGGCCCGCCTCCGTCGTCACGGTCACGCTCGCCGACGCGGGCGGCGGGACCGAGATGCGGTTCCACCAGTACGGGGTCAACACCGACCAGGAGCACGCCGAGGGGGCCAAGGCGGGCTGGAACGAGTTCTTCGACCGCCTGGCCGCCCACCTCAACGATCAGAGCAGGTCCTGGGCGTCGTCCAGCTTGTAGGTGCCGCCCTGCGCGAACGCGGCCGCGAACGCCTCCTCGCCGAGCGCCTCCCGCGTGCGCACGGTGACCCGCTCGATGTCCTCCAGCTCGGCCGCGCCCGGCGGGAGCTGGTAACCCTCTCTGGCGGCCGCCGCCAGGCCCAGCAGCAGGGCCGACTGCTCGGTGGGCCCCGCGGCGGCGGCCGCGCCCTCCACGGCGCCGATGGTCGTCCTGGGGTCGCCGATCTTCCAGGCGAACGCCCACGCCTCCGCGTGCAGCGCCATCGCCCCGGCCAGGTCGCCGCGCAGCTCGGTGAGCCAGCCCAGCTCGATGAGGGTGTCGGGCAGGTGCAGCGCGGGCTCGCCGTCGGGGTCGCGGGACAGCCCTTCGAGCAGGTGGTGCAGGTGCCCCTCCGCCAGGTCGAGCCTGCCCGCCCTGCGCGCGGCGTAGGCCAGGCCCATCTCGGCCATGGTCTCGCCCTTGCTGTACCCCTGGGCGTTGGCCTGCCTCAGCGCGCTCCCGCACAGCTCGATGGCGCGATCGTACTGGGCGCTCTCCAGCGCCACCCACCCCAGCCAGGCGGTGTGCGTGGCGACCTCGGGCCACAGCCCCAGCTCCTCGGCCATCCGCAGCCCCTCGCCGAACAGCCGGTTCGCCTGCTCGGCGTCGCGCCGCATCTCGGCCAGCGAGGCCTGCCACTCGGTGGCGCGCAGCAGCCCCCACCGGTCGCCCAGCTCGGTGAACAGGCGGGCGCTCTCCCCCGAGATCCGCTCGATCGCCTCCTGGTCGCGCACCGTGAAGGCGTCCATGGCCTGCCGGGTGAGCGCGGTGGCGATGCCCCACCGGTCGCCGATCTCCCTGAACGTGGCCAGCGCCAGCTCCGTCTGCTCCTGCCCGGCCGGCATGTCGTCCACGTGCAGCCCGACGAAGAGCCTGGCCCTGGCGCGCTCCCCCGGGTCCTCGACCGCGTCCAGAACGGGCCGCCAGTCGGGCTGCTCGCCGAGGCAGAGCGCGAACCCGGCCTCCCACGCCGCCGCCCTGGCCCGCGCCGGGTCGCCGCCCGGCTCCTGAACGGCCAGCGCCTGCGCCAGAGCCCGCCTGCCCTCGGCCAGCCTGCCGCGCAGGAACCAGTACCAGGCCAGCGCGTTCACCAGCCGGGCCGCGCCGTGCGCGTCGCCGCGGGCCGCCGCCGTGTCGAGTGCCGCCCGCATGTTGGCGGCCTCCGCGTCCAGGCGCAGCAGCCAGTCGCGCTGCTCAGGGCCGTACAGGGCGGGTTCGGCCCGTACGGCGAGGTCCAGGTAGTGGCGCAGGTGCGCGTCGCGCACGGCGTCGAGCTCTCCCGCGTCGGACATCCTGGCCCGGCAGTACTCCGACACCGACTCCAGCAGGCGGTACCGGACGCCGGCGGGGGCGTCCACGACCACCACCAGCGAACGGTCCACGAGCCGGGCCAGCAGGTCCAGCACGTCCAGAGTTGCCTCGCTGTCGCAGACGGACTCGGCCGCCTCCAGCGTGCAGCCGTCGGCGTGCACGGCCAGGCGGCGCAGGACGACCCGCTCCTCCTCCGACAGCAGGTCCCAGCTCCAGTCGATCACCGCGGTGAGCGTCTGCTGGCGCGCCGGCGCTCCGCGCTGCCCCGAGGCCAGCAGCCGGAACCTGTCGTCCAGCCGGGCCACCACACCCTGCACGCCGAGCGCGCGCACCCGCGTCGCGGCCAGCTCCAGCGCCAGCGGGATGCCGTCGAGCCGCCGGCAGAGCTGCGCGACGGCCTGCGCGTTGCCCGCCTCCAGCCGGAAGCCCCTGGCCGAGGCCGCCGCCCTGGTCACGAAGAGCCGTACGGCGTCGGAGCGGGCCATGACGGCCAGGTCGGCACCGGCGGGCACGTCGAGCGGCGGCACGCTCCACAACACCTCGCCCGCCACGGCCAGCGGCTCCCGGCTCGTCGCCAGGATGCGCAGGCCGGGGCAGCCGCGCAGCAGCACCTCGGCCAGCTCGGCGACCTGCTCGACGACATGCTCGCAGTTGTCCAGCACGAGCAGCATCCGCCGCGGCCTGAGCACGGCCGCCAGCCGCCCCGCCAGACCCGCCTCCCCGGGAACGGCGCCGCCCGCCTCCTCCCTGATGTCCAGGGCCGCCAGGACGGCCTCCGCCGGCGAGCGGGGGCCCTGGTCCAGCGCGACCAGCCAGGCGCCGTCCGCGTACGTGTCGAGCAGGCGGTTCGCGGCCTCCAGCGCCAGCCGGGTCTTGCCGACGCCGCCGCTGCCGGTGAGCGTGACCAGGCGTTCCTCCCCGACCAGCCCGCACACCTCGGCCAGCGCCTCGTCGCGGCCGATCAGCTTGCTGACGGAGGCGGGCAGGTTCGTCACGGGACGGTCGGCGGGCACGCTCAGCGCCGGGTCCTGCCCGAGGATCGCCTGGTGCAGCGCGACCAGCTCGGGCCCGGGGTCCAGGCCGAGCTCGTCGGCCAGCCGCTCGCGCAGCTCGCCGAAGCTCACCAGCGCCTCGCTCTGCCGCCCCGCGCGATACAGGGCCCGCATGTGGACGGCACGCAGCCGCTCCCTGAGCGGATGCCGGTCGACCAGGTCGCCCAGCTCGCCCACGAGCAGCCCGTGCTCGCCCAGCTCAAGCCGCGCCTCGGCGTGCTGCTCCAGCGCCGAGAGCCGCTGCTCCTCCAGGCGGTGGACGGCCGACCTGGTGTACTCCTCGTCGGCGAAGTCCGCGTACGCGGGCCCCCGCCACAACGCCAGCGCGTCGGCCAGCAGCCCGGCCTTGGTCCTGGGGCTGTCGGTGGCCTCGGCCCTGGCCAGCAGGTCGGCGAAGCGCACGGCGTCCACGGCGCCCTCGTCGGCGCGCAGCAGGTAGCCGGGGGCGCGGGAGACCACGAGGTTCTTGCCGCCGGGCTCGGCGTCCTCGAACGCCTTGCGCAGCTGCGAGACGCGCACCTGCAGCGCGCCCGCCGGGTTTGCCGGCGGCTCCGCACCCCACAGGTCGTCGACCAGCCGGTCGACCGACACCGGATGGCCCTCGTGGACGAGCAGGTCCACGAGGAGCGCCCGGACCTTGAGACCGGGAATCGTCACGGTCTCCCCGGCGTCCGTCCAGACAGCCAACGGGCCAAGCACCCCAAATCGCATGCACGTCACCCTACGAGAAGCGTCCGACAAACGGCAGGACGGCGGCTGCGCTGTTCGGCGATCACAGATCGTCGGTGATGAGGTGCTTGGGCGGAGCCGTGATCTTGACCGGTTTTCCCCAGTCCCGATAGATGATGTTCATCGTCATCGTGTAGGTGTCACCGCCCTCCGGGTGGGTGAACCGCATGATGGCGTGGAAACGTCTCGGCAGGTCGTCCGGGCCCACCCAGAGTTTCCAGGTGATCGGCCCGCCGTGCACGCCCTTCTCCTCGGTGTCGAAGGATATTCCGGCCTGCCGCTCACTCAGCTTGGTCACCGTCACCGTGCCGCTGTGGAGGGTCGTCTTCACTCCCTCGAACATTCCGCCGTCGGCGCTGGTCGCCCCGTGAGAGGCGCCCAGCTGGAGAAAGCCCGGGTTGATCCCGTTGATCAGGTCCTCGCCCCAGACGACCCCGGCGAAGTTTTCATGCGCCGATCTTGGCAGCCGAAGGTCTACGGGTCATCACGGCAGCTTGGCGGCGGGCGTCAGGACGGCGGGGCCTTCCTGGCCGAGCCTCGGTAAAGGTCGGCGTCGTAGCGGCGGTCGTTGTCGTCGAGCTTGGCCCGCGCCGCCTCCAGCAGGTCCACGCCCAGGACGTCCGCCAGCCGGACCAGGTAGAGGGTGACGTCGCCCAGCTCGGTACGCATCCTGGCGAGCGTCTCGGGATCGGGGCTGCGCGACTCCTCCGCCGTGAGCCACTGGAACTCCGCCACCAGCTCCCCGACCTCGCCGGCCAGCGCCATCGCCAGGTTCTTCGGGGTGTGGAACTGCTCCCACTCCCTGACCCGCGCGAACTCGCGCAGCCGCTCGGCAAGGCACTCCAGGTCCGTCGTCACGCCACCCGACCCTATCGAGCCCTGCGGGTATGTTGCGTAGCGTGAATGGGGTCGAACTGTTCCTGCTGGGCCGGGCGCTGATGAAGATCGGCGAAGAGGCGATGCCGTCCGAGGGGATCGGCGACCAGTCCACGAGCGCCCGGACCGTCCTGATCGTCGTGAGCGATCTGCGCGCCCATCCCGAGACGACGGTGGGAGAGATCGCCGGCCGTACGGGGCTGCCGCAGAGCGCCGTGTCCGCGGCCATCGGGCGGCTGCGCACCGCGGGCGCCGTGATCGCGGAGACCGATCCCAGGGACCGGAGGCGCACGATCATCCGGGAGGCGCCCGAGGTGTCGGAGCGGGTGACGCGGGTGCGCGACACCCCGATCGACGGCGCACTCGCGGCGGCGCTGGGCACGGACGATCCGCGGCGGATCCGGGAGATCGTGGCCGCGCTGGAGGGACTCGCCGATCAGCTCATCCCTCAGCTACGGAAATAATCCATCATTCTTGATGTATCAAATTTGATGCATTAAGCTCGTGGCATGACGATGTTGCGCGTGCACGATGCCGAGCTCTACTACCAGGCCCGCGGCACGGGGCCGTTCCTGCTGATCTCCCAGAGTGGTGAGGGTGACGCCGACCGGAGCGTCGACCTGGTGGACCACCTCGCCGACGCGTACACGGTGGTCACCTACGATCGGCGCGGCCTCAGCCGCAGCACCAGGGCCGGGGCCACGGCGAGCGTCCGGCAGCACGCCGATGACGTGCACCGGCTCCTGGCCCACCTCACCGACCAGCCGGTCATCATGCTCGGACTGAGCCTCGGCGCCTCCATCGGCCTGCACCTGGCCATGCGCCACCCGGAGCAGCTCGGCCTGCTCATCGCGCACGAGCCCGTCTCACCGTGGCTGCTCCCCGCCGCCGAACGGGACCGGCACCGGGCGGAGCTCGCCGGGATCCGCGGCCTCTACCTCGAAGCCGGCCTCCCCGCCGCGCTCAAGGAGGTGACCCGAGTGCTCGGCATCACCGGAGGCGGTGCCGGAGACGGTGCTGGTGGCGGTGCCGAGCCCGGGCTGACCCCGCAGCCCATGACCGCCCAGCGCCAGGCGAACTTCGACCACTTCATCCGCCACGACTTCCGCGCCGTCATCGACGACGACCTCGACCTGACCGGCTGCCGCACCCGCATCCTGCCCGCCGCCGGTCTCACCACCCCGGCCACCGTCTTCGACCGCCGCTGTGCCGACGAGCTGGCCGCGCTCCTGCGCACCGAGGTCGCGATGCTGCCCGGCGGCCACAACGGCAGCCTCACCCACCCCCGCGCGTACGCCGCCCGCCTGCGCGAACTTCTCCCCGAACTCCTGCCTGCCTCCTGACCGCACACGTGTACGCTTCCGCGGGTGTCGGAATTATCGGTCCCGGGTTACGAGATCAAGGGCGTACTCGGTCAGGGTGGCTTCGGCGTGGTCTACCTCGCCCTGCAGTCGGCCGTCGGCCGTGAGGTGGCGCTGAAGGTCGACAACCGGGTGCTGCTGTCCGAGCGCGACAGGCGCCGCTTCCTCCGCGAGGTCACGGCGGCCGGCGCGCTGTCCGGCCATCCGCACGTGGTTCCCGTCTACGACGCGGGGCTGCTGCCGGACGGCCGGCCGTACATGGTGCTGGAGCTGTGCCCCGGCGGCTCGCTGGCCGGGCGGACGCTCTCCCCCGCCGACGCCAGGGACGTCGGCGTACGCATCGCCGACGCGCTGGCCGCCGCACACGCGCAGGGCGTGCTGCACCGCGACGTGAAACCCGCCAACATCCTGCTCAACCGGTACGGCCAGGTCGCGCTGTCGGACTTCGGCCTGGCCACCATGCCCGCCTCCGGCCCCGACGCCTCGGTCACCCGCGAGTCCCTGACCCCCTCCTACGCCCCGCCCGAGGCGTTCGAGCTGGCCGAGCCGTCACCCGTGGGCGACGTGTACGCCCTCGCGGCCACCGTCTACGCGCTGCTGTCCGGCCGCCCGCCCCGGTTCCCGGAGAGCGGCGTGCCCAACCTGGCGATGATCCTCGCCCTGCACCGCCTGCCCGTCCCGGACATCCCCGGCGTGCCCCCGGAGCTGACGTCCGTACTCCGCCGTGCCCTGGCCACCGACCCCCGCCAGCGCACTCCCAGCGCGGCGGCCTTCCGCGACGAGCTGACCGCCGTCCCCCTCCCCCCGTCCACCCCCTCAGGCCGCCACACCCCGCCCATGGGCCACCACCCGGCCCCCGTCCCGTCCCCGGGACGCCACTCGGCCCCGCAGCTGAGCGGGCCGCCCTTGGGAGCACCGCAGTCCACCAATCCGCCACCGCAGGAGCCGATCACCAGACCCCCGGTGGCACCACACGGCATCAACAAGGTCCTGGTGGCGATCATCGCCGCCCTGTCCCTGGTGATCGTGGCCGGCGCTGGCGCGTTCGTCTACACGCAGATCATCCAGCAGCCCCCGGAGAGCGGGCGGAAGGATGCCTCACCGGGCGCCACCATGCCCGCCGCCACGCCCGCCGCCAAGAGCCCGAAGCCCAGCGTGTTCACGGGCCTGGACACGTACACGGAGAACTGCCCCGCCGCGAAGATCAAGGGCGGTGGCGCGGCGTGCGTGCGGGAGGCGGAATGCTGGGGCGGCCTGGTCATCATCGTGGGCGACACCAAGGCCAGGCGGCTGGGCTGTGAGGAGTCGCACTCGTGGGAGACGTTCGCGGTCGCCCCCATCCCGAAGGACGCCGAGACGTACGTCCAGCAGGACCTCGCCAGGCACCCGACCGTGAAGAAGGTCTGCAGCCGCACGATCCTGCTGGCCACCAGGACCGGCACGGCCCGGAGCGTCGCCGCCGCAGGGTGGCGGGCGGACGTGATGCCGCCGTCGCAGTCCCAGTTCGAGGACGGGGTGCGGTTCTACCGCTGCATCGCCAGCCGGACCGGCGTGGACTCGCGCAAGTCCTACTTCCACTGACCTGTCTGTTCAGGTGACGCGGGAATCGTAGGTCTCGCGGCTGGCGAGCACGTCGTCCATGTTCGTCTCGGCCCAGCTCTTGATGCCGCGCACCAGGTGGTGCAGGGAGAGGCCGAGGCCGGTCAGCTCGTAGGAGACCGTGACGGGCACGGTCGGCGTCACGGTGCGCGTGATGAGACCGTCGCGTTCCAGGGAGCGCAGGGTCTGCGTGAGCATCTTCTGGCTGACGCCGGCCAGCAGGCGGGACAGCTCCGAGTACCGCATCGGCCGGGGCTCGCCCGCGCATTCCGCACCGCCGTTGCCGAGCGCGGACAGGATCAGCGTGACCCATTTGCTGGAGATCCGGTCGAGCAGCTTGCGGCTCGGGCACGCCGCGATGAACGCGTCATACTCCGCCTTGACCTGCGCCCTCTTCTGGGCTGCCGTCGTCGTCGCCATCGACCTCTCCTCTGACTCGATGGTGCCTTACGCACTCCGAAGTGCCTGCTTCCCGTTGGGAAGTTACCTATCCATACTGAAGCAAGAAACCGCTAGGAACCATCTAGAAGAGGCAGAGATATGAGCACGTCCCCCACTTCGCTCCCCGGCGGCACCTGGACCCTGGGCGATCTGACCGTCACCCGGTTCGGCTACGGTGCCATGCAGCTCGCCGGTCCCGGGGTGATGGGCCCGCCGGCCGACCACGACGGCGCACTCGCCGTCCTGCGCGAGGTCGCCGGCCTCGGAATCACCCATATCGACACCAGCGACGCCTACGGACCGCGCGTCACCAACCGGCTGATCCGTGAGGCGCTGCACCCGTACCCCGAAACGCTGCACATCGTGACCAAGGTCGGCGCGACCCGTGACGCGCAGGGTGGCTGGCCGCCCGCCCGGCGGCCCGAAGACGTTCGCCGGGCCGTTCACGAGAACCTGGAATCCCTCGGCCTACAAGTGCTCGACCTGGTCAATCTCCGGCTCGGCGACGCCCAGGGGCCGCAGCCGGGCTCGCTCGCCGAGCCGTTCGAAACGCTCGTCGAGCTCCAGCGGCAGGGCCTGATCCGGCACCTCGGGGTGAGCAACGCGACGGCGGAACAGGTCGCCGAGGCGCAGGCGATCGCGCCGATCGTGTGCGTACAGAACCTGTACAACCTCGCCTACCGGCAGGACGACGAACTCATCGACGAGCTCGCCCAGCAGGGCATCGCGTACGTGCCGTTCTTCCCGCTCGGCGGCTTCAGCCCGCTCCAGTCCTCGGCGCTCTCGTCGGTGGCCGCCCGGCTGGAGGCGACGCCGATGTCCGTCGCCCTGGCCTGGTTGCTGCATCGGTCGCCGAACATCCTGCTCATTCCCGGCACCTCGTCGGTGGCTCACCTGCGCGAGAACGTCGCCGGCGCGGGCCTCTCGCTCTCCGGCGACGTACTCACCGAGCTGGACAAGATCGGCCGCTAGGCGGCACCGGGTCGCACCTGTAACAGGTTCACAGCCGCCGGACGCGCAGCACGCCGGTCAGCATCGGGAGGGTGAACTCGCCGCCGGCGGTCTCGGGCCGGCTCGCGAGGAAGGCGCCGATCCGGCCGAGCGCGGCCTCCCGTTCCTGCTCGGGCATGACCAGCATCCCCGCGCGCGTCGCGAGCGTCGCGACCAGGGAGTCGGCGGTGCGGCGCTGCCCGTGCGGGAACTCCGCCTGCTCCGGCGAGCCGAACCGGACGTCCGCGCCCGTCTTGAGACCCGTCTTGAGGCCCGTCTGGGGGTCCGTCTTGGGCAGGTGCATGGCGGCCGTCTCGGCGCGCCAGCTAGCAGGCGTGTCGCGCGGGCCGACGGCCGCGCTCCCGCTGACCCGCGCGAGCCCCGCCACCCAGTCGACGCTGTCGTCGAGCAGGTTCCACAGGCCGGCCAGGATGCCGCCGGGTGCGAGGACCCTGGCGATCTCGGGGCCCGCGACGGCCATGTCGAACCAGTGCATGGCGTTCCCGGCCAGCACGGCGTCAACGGACCCGTCCGGCAGGGGGATCGCCTCGGCACTCCCCGGCAGGGCGCGCACAGCCGGCAACTCGCGGCGCAGCTCGGACAGCATCGCCGGGTCGGGCTCGACCGCCGTGACGTCGGCGCCCAGCGCGGCCAGCGTGGCGGTCAGCTTTCCCGTCCCCGCGCCGAGGTCGAGCACCCGCGGGCCGGGGGCGGGATCGAGCGCCCAGCGTACGGCGGCGTGGGCGTAGTCGGGGCGGTGCTCGGCGTATGCGGCCGCCGCTGCGCCGAATGACGAGCTGTGCAGTTGACGTTCGTGCTGTTCCATACGGCTCCCTGGTCTGTACGGTCGATCACGTACGTCTTCGGTGATATCAGCTTTGCCTGGGTGACGTGCGTTCGTAGGATCCGTGCATGACGGACGAGAACGAGCGTGCCGTGCAGGCGGCCATCGACGGCGAGCTGCGGCTTCTCGACCCTGAGGTGCGTGCTTCTCCGGCCCTCGTCCGGGAGCTCCTGGACCCGGAGTTCACCGAGATCGGAGCCTCCGGACGCTGGTGGGACGCGGAGACGATCCTCACGGTGATGGCGGGATCGGTGGCCCCGGAGTCGCCGGTCGCGGTCAGCAAGATGTCGGGGGTCGTGCTGGCTCCGGGGATCGTTCACCTGACGTACTTCGCCGAGAATCAGGGGCGCCGGGCATGGCGAAGCTCACTGTGGCGCCTGACGGAGACCGGCTGGCGCGTCTACTTTCACCAGGGCACCTTGGCTGAACGTCTTGAGCAGTGACGCCGCCTGATTTCAAGATCCAGTAGACATCTTGAGCATCTCTACCTGCCGGTCCTACCGTCGTGGCCATGCAACACCTCGACGACCCGGACGTGCTCAGGGTCTTGACCAGCCGGTTCCGGATGAAGCTGTTCAGCCTCCTCTTCCGGATCGGCCCGGTCACGGTGAGCGAGCTCGCCAGACGGATGGACGCCGACCCCGGCCAGGTGAGCTATCACCTGCGGCAACTGCAGAAACACGACTTGGTCGAGGACGTGCCGGACCTCGCCCGGGACAACCGGGAACGCTGGGTGCGGGCGGCTACCGGCGGACTGGCGGTAGTGGATCTCAAAACCCCTGAAGCCAGAGCCGTGGTGCAGGCCTGGACTTCACAGTGGGTGATCGACCAGTTCGAGAGGCTGCGCGACTTCGAACGCACCCACCTGACGTTTCCGGAGGACTGGCAGAACGCGGCCTTCGGAGGCAGCCACCACCTCCGGCTCACCGCGGACGAGCTCGCGCAACTCGCCGGCCAGCTCAATGCCGTGCTGGAGCCGTGGCGCGAGCTGACCAGATCACGCGTCGAATCGAGCGAGGCGCCGCCGGATACTCGCCCGGTGTTCATCTTCTACCACGCGTTCCCGGAAGAACCGTGAGGAGCTGTCCGTGCATGAGGAGATGATCCGCGCGTATCTCGCTGAGTGGCGAGCCGAGGCCGCACGGCTACGCATGATCCCGCCGCGCCCGCGCCGGCCTGCCTACTCGTACCGAGCCGTGCTGTCCCTCACGATGAGCTCCGTAGCCAGCTCCACCCGCTTCGTCTCCGGCACCTCCCCATGCCCCATCGCCAGCACCGTCCGCGTGGCCAGCGCCGCCATCTCCTGCAACGGCTGCCGCACGGTCGTCAGCGGCGGCCAGGCCGACTTGGCCAGGGGCAGGTCGTCGAAGCCGACCACGCTCAGGTCCTCCGGTACGCGCAGGCCGCGCTGCCTGGCCGCCTCGAAGACGCCGAACGCCATCAGGTCGCTCCCGGCGAAGATGGCCGTGGGTGGCTCGGGGAGGGAGAGGAGGGCGTGGCCCTGGTCGTGGCCGGATTCGACGAGGAAGGTGCCGCGTCTGATCAGTTCGGGGACGACCGGGAGGCCGGCGGTTTCGAGGGCTGCCCGGTAACCGTCTATGCGCGCCTGGCTGCACAGCATGTCGGCGGGGCCGCTGATCATGCCGATGCGGCGGTGGCCGAGTTCGAGCAGGTGGCGGGTGGCTGCGAGGCCGCCGTTCCAGTTGGTGGCGCCGACGGAGATGACGCCGGGGGCGGGCTCGCCTTCCGGGTCCACCACGGCGAACGGCAGGGAGCGCGCGCTGAGCTGGGCCTGGATGCCCGTCGAGAGTCGCGAGGCGACTATCACGACGCCGTCCGTGCGCCGGGCGGCCAGGCGTTCGAGCCAGTCACGGCCAGGGCCCGCGTGCGTGTGCAGGACCGAGATGACGACGCTGGCGCCGGCCTCGTGGGCCGCGCTCTCCGCCCCTCGGACGATCTCCATGGCCCAGGGTGACTCGATCTCCGCGAAGACCAGGTCCACCAGGCCGGCCGGGGTGTCGTCCTGGCTGATGCGCCGCTGGTAGCCATGCTCCTGCAGCAGCCGTTCGACCCTGTGGCGGGTCGCCGGAGCGACTTCCGGACGCCCGTTGATGACCTTCGAGACCGTCGGGATGGAGACCCCGGCCTCCTCCGCGATCAGTGCGATCGTGACCCGCCTCTTCGCTGACACAAATCGGGAGTGTATCCGAAAGTTTCGGTTTGGGATCGCTCCGGGACGAGGTGTTGACGCTTTACATGCCGTTTACCTACGATCACGCCAAAGAAATTATCGGGGGGTTCACGAAACTTTCGCCTATAGCTGAGGAAGGGACCCCTATGAAACGCACTCTCGTACTGGTCGCAACTGCGGTACTCCTGGCCGGCTGCGGTGGCGGAGGAGGAGAGACGGCTCCTCAGCAGAGCTCGGGCGGCGCCCCCGCCAAGGTCACGCTGGAGTGGTGGCACCTGTCCACGGCCGAGCCGCTCAAGTCGCTCTGGGCACAGCGCGCCAAGGAGTTCGAGGCGAAGAACCCGAACGTCACGATCAAGGCCACGGTCCTGGAGAACGAGGCGTACAAGGCCAAGCTGACCACGATCACGCAGTCGGGCAACGCCCCCGACGTCTTCGCCTCCTGGGGCGGCGGCGTGCTCAAGCAGCAGATCGACGCCGGCCTGGTCAAGGACATCTCCACCGACGTCGCCGACGTGCTGCCGACCTTCACGCCGGCGGCGCTGAGCGCGTACCAGCTGGACGGCAAGACGTACGGCCTGCCGACCGACATCGGGCTGGTGGGTTTCTGGTACAACAAGAAACTTTTCGAAAAGGCAGGCATCACGGAGCCGCCCGCCACCTGGTCGGCGTTCCTGGAGGACGTCAAGAAGCTGAAGGCCGCGGGCGTCACCCCGATCGCCCTGGCCGGCAAGGAGAAGTGGCCCGGCCACTACTACTGGGCCTACCTGGCCCTGCGCATCGCCGGCCTGGACGCGCTCAAGCAGGCGGCCGTCGACCACGACTTCACCAAGCCCGACTTCGTCGCCGCCGGCCAGCAGGTGAAGGCGCTGGCCGACCTGCAGCCGTTCCAGAAGGGCTTCCTGGGCGCCGCGTACTCCACCCCGGACGGCCAGTCCGCCACCGTCAGCAACGGCAAGGCGGCCATGGAGCTGATGGGCCAGTGGGCGCCGAGCGTGCAGAACGACTCGGGCAAGGGCCTCGGCGACGACCTCGGCTTCTTCCCGTTCCCCGCGGTCGAGGGCGGCAAGGGCTCGATCGGTGACGCGTTCGGCGGTGGCGGCGGGCTGACCGTCGGCGCGGACGCGCCCAAGGAGGCCGTGGACTTCGTAAAGTTCATGACCGAGATGGGCAACCACACCAAGGCCGTGGAGTCCGGCGGCGTGCTGCCGGTGCTCAAGGGCGAGGAGAGCGCGGTCAAGGACCCGAACCTCAAGCAGGTGGCGACGCTGCTGGCCGGCGCCACCGGCTACCAGCTCTACCTGGACCAGGCCTACCCGCCGGCCGTCGGCCAGCAGGTCAACGACAGCGTGGCCGAACTGATCGCCGGTACGAAGACGCCGGAAGAGGTCGGCGCGGACATCTCCGAAGTGGCCAAGAGCGAAGCCGGATGACGACGCTCACGAAAGGGCCGGAGGCGCTCAGGCTTCCGGCCCCCGCCCCTGCCACCACGCGCCGCGGCCGCTGGGTGACGATCGCCCTGTTCCTGCTGCCCGCGCTGGTGCTGTTCGTCATGCTGGTCGTGGCCCCGATGCTGGTGGCCCTGTACGCGAGCGTGTTCCGGTGGAACGGCTTCGGCGGCCTGCCCACCAACTTCATCGGCCTGGACAACTTCACCCGGCTGTTCAGCAGCGAGATCTTCGCCCAGGACCTGTGGCACCTGCTGGTGCTGGTCCTGCTGTCGATCTGCGTGCAGCTGCCGTTCTCGCTGGCCATCGCGATGCTGCTGAACCAGCGCATCCGCGGCCGGGCGCTCTACCGCGTGCTGTTCTTCGCGCCGTACGTGTTGTCCGAGGTCATCACGGGTGTGCTGTTCTCGCTGATCCTGGCACCCGACTCGGGCATGGCGAACCAGGTCCTGTCGGTGTTCGGCTGGGAGTCGGAGTGGCTGGCCAACCCCGACACCGTGATGCCGTCGCTCTTCCTGGTCATGACCTGGAAGTACTTCGGCTTCCACATGATGATCTATCTCGCGGGACGGCAGAACATCCCGAACGAGCTCATCGAGGCCGCCCAGATCGACGGCGCGACGGGCTGGAAGACGTTCAGGCACGTCACGCTGCCGCTGCTCGGCCCGACGATCCGGATCAGCATCTTTCTGTCCGTCATCTACACCATCCAGCTGTTCGACCTGGTCTGGATCCTGACCGGCGGCGGCCCGTCGCACTCCTCGGAGACGATGGCCGTCACCATGATGGACTGGGGCTTCAAGCGTTCCCAGGTCGGCTACGCCAGCGCGATCAGCGTCGTGATGTTCGCGCTCAGCCTCGTCTTCGCCCTCGTCTACCAGCGGTTCGTGATGCGCCGCGACCTGGAGGGCGCAGTGACCTCCCAAGGAGGCCGGCCATGAGCCACAAGAAGCCGCTGAAGCGGCGGCGCCACACGCTGCCGCTGCACGTGATCGCGATCATCGTGGGCGTGTTCATGGTCATCCCGGTCTTCTACGCGCTGCTCGGCGGCTTCAAGGACAACAGCGAGCTGTCCGGGAACCCGTTCGGCCTGCCGAGCGAGTGGATCACCGCGAACTACACGGACGTGCTGGGCTCCGGCTCGTTCTGGCGGCAGGTGTGGAACAGCACGTTCATCGCCGTCGTCACGACCGTGGTGACGGTCGGGCTGTCGGCGCTGGCGGCGTTCGTGTTCGCCCGGTTCGCCTTCCGCGGCAGGGAGCTGTACTTCACGCTGTTCACCGCGGGGCTGATGTTCCCGTTCGCGGTGGCGATCCTGCCGATCTTCGTACTGCTGCGCACGTTCGGGCTGCTGGACAACCCGCTCGGGGTGATCCTCACGCAGGCCGCCTTCGGCCTGCCGCTGACGATCATCATCCTGCGCGGCTTCTTCCGCAGCATCCCGGGCGAGATCGAGGAGGCGGCCACGATCGACGGGTGCTCGTCGTTCGGGTTCTTCTGGCGGATCCTGCTGCCGATGGCCAGGCCCGCCATCGCCACCGTCTCGGTGCTGGCCATCGTGGGGAGCTGGAACAACTTCATGCTCCCGCTGGTGGTGTTCAGCGAGGAGGCGAGCTGGACGCTGCCGCTGGGCATCCAGCAGTTCCAGGGCCAGTACGCCTCCGACACCGCGCGCATCCTGGCCTATCTCATCCTGGCCATGGTGCCCGCGCTCGGGTTCTACGCCATAGCGGAACGTCACCTGGTCGGTGGGCTCACCGCGGGTGCGACGAAGGGGTAACTCCATGCTGCACGTGTCCGGAACCCATCTCGTGACGGACGACGACACGCCGGTACGGCTACGGGGGGTGGGTCTCGGGGGCTGGATGAACATGGAGAACTTCATCACCGGCTTCCCGGCCAACGAGAGCTCCATGCGGTACGCGGTGCGCTCCGTGCTCGGCGACGACCGGGCCGAGCTGTTCTTCGACCGGTTGCTGACCTCGTTCTTCACCGAGCGGGACGCGGCGCTGCTGGCCGGGCTGGGCATGAACTGCGTGCGCATCCCGGTCAACTACCGCCACTGGGAGTCCGACGACCGCCCGATGGAGATCGACCAGCGCGGCTTCCGCCACCTGGACCGGGTGATCGACCTGCTGGGCGAGCACGGGATCTACAGCGTGATCGACCTGCACGCGCTGCCCGGCGCCCAGAACCAGCACTGGCACTCCGACAACCCCACCCACGTGGCCGCGTTCTGGCAGCACCGGCACTTCCAGGACCGCGCGGTACGCCTGTGGGAGGTCATCGCCGACCACTACCGCGACCATCCCTGGGTGGCCGGCTACAACCCGGTCAACGAGCCGGGCGACGTGTCGGGCAAGGTGATCGGCCCGTTCTACGACCGGCTGGTGAAGGCGATCAGGGCCGCCGACCCGGGGCACATCCTGTTCCTGGACGGCAACACCTACTCCACCGACTTCTCGATATTTCGTGAGGTGTACGAGAACACGGTCTTCGTCATGCACGATTACGCGCTGGCCGGGTTCTCCCACGGCGGCCCCTATCCGGGGTACACCCGCGGCGAGTGGTGCGACCGGGCCGAGCTGGAGCGCACGTTCGCCAAGCGCTCCCGCTTCCAGCGCGAGACGGGCACGCCGCTGTGGGTGGGCGAGTTCGGGCCCGTCTACACCGGGGACCCGGCGGTGGACCGGCAGCGTTACCAGATCCTGAGCGACCAGCTCTCGATCTACGACGGGCAGGACGCGGGCTGGTCGTTGTGGACGTACAAGGACGTGGGGTTGCAGGGGCTGGTCCACGTCTCGGAGCCGTACCTGGAGCGGTTCGGCGGCTTCATCGCCAAGAAGCGGCGGCTCGGCGTGGACCGCTGGGGCTCGACGATGGAGGAGTCGGCCGAGGCGCTGGCGCCGCTGCACGCGCTGGTCGAGACGGAGTTCCCGGAGTGGCACCCGTACCCCTGGGGCGCGCGTTACCAGACCGACGACCTGATCAGGCACATCCTGATGGCGCAGGCGCTGCTGCCCGAGTACGCCGGGCTGTTCCGCGGGCTCGGCGACGACGAGCTGCTCGTGCTGGCCGACTCGTTCCTGCTGGAGCGGTGCGTACGCCGTGAGCCCCTGCTCGATCTGCTGGCCGACAACCTCAAGGGGTGACCACTTCCACGGGATAGATCAGGAAATGTCGGGTGGATCTGGTAGGACAGGAGCCGCCGAAACCCCCCGACCCTAGGACCACCCGTGATCTTCGACATACAGCCGACGAACAGCGAGGACTACAGCGAGACCTACGCCGGGCTGCCGGTGGCGGCCCCGCCCTTCGACGAGGAGGAGCCCCAGCCGGACCCCGGCGCGGTCGCGTGGCGCCTGAGCGCCTGCGAGGGGGACGAGTTCGAGGAGATCTCCGAAAGTTTCGACTGGTTCTTCGACAATGTCGACACCGAGAAGGTCAAGGCCCTCGTGATCGGCGAGTGGGAGGACTGCTACGACACCGACAGCGCAGCCATCATCGCCCGCCTGGCCGGGAACGCCGACCGGCTGCCCGAGCTGCGCTCGGTGTTCCTTGGGGCGATGACCTGGGAGCAGTCGGAGATCTCCTGGATCCAGCAGTCCGACGTCACGGCGCTGCTGGAGGCGTACCCGAGGCTGGAGCGGCTGGAGGTGCGGGGCGGCTCGGGGCTGGCGTTCCCGCCGGTGCGGCACGAGTCGCTGCGCGTGCTGAGGGTCGAGACCGGCGGCCTGCCCGCCGAGGTCGTCCGCGGCGTCGGCGGCAGCGACCTGCCCGCGCTGGAGCACCTGGAGCTCTGGTTCGGCGTCGAGGACTACGGCGGCGACTCGACGGTGAACGACTGCGACGGCATCCTGAGCGGGCAGCGCCTGCCCAGTCTGCGTTACCTGGGCCTGCAGAACAGCCCGTTCGCCGACGAGCTGGCCGCCGCCGTGGCCGCCGCGCCCGTCGTGGCCCGGCTGGAGGCGCTGAGCCTGTCGATGGGCTCGATCGGCAACGACGGCGCCGAGGCGCTGCTCAGCGGCCAGCCGCTGACCCACCTGCGCCGGCTCGACCTGCACCACAACTACCTGAGCGACGCCATGGCGGAGCGCCTGCCCGCGGCGCTGCCCGGGGTCGAGGTCCGGCTCGACGACCGGCGCAGCCGCGAGGACGACTGGCGTTACGTCGCGGTGAGCGAGTGACATGGACGAGTTCTTCGACGACGAGGACTACGAGGAGACGCCGGCCGATCCCCGCGACCCCGGCGACACGTTCCTCCACGAGGGTGCCGTCTACCGCTTCGACCCGGCAGGCATGCACCGGGAGCGCTTCGCCGGCCTGCCCGTCAGGACGCTCGCCGAAGGCATCCCCGGTCGGCCCGACCAGGTCGCCTGGCTGCTGACGGACGAGACCGGCTTCGGCTTCGAGGACGACCAGGACGACACGGCCCTGGCCGGCGAGCTGGACCACCTGCTGCGCCGGGTGAACCCCGCCCAGGTGACGACCATCGCCATCACGGGCCACGGCGCCGCCAACGCGCCCCGGCTGCTGGCGCGGCACGCCAGGCGGCTGACCAGGCTGCGCTCGGTGTTCCTCGGCTTCATCGAGCCCGAGTACTGGGAGATCTCCTGGATCCGGCACGGCGACATCACGCCGCTGCTGGAGGCGTACCCGAGGCTGGAGCGGCTGGAGGTGCGCGGGTCGAAGGGCCTGGAGCTGCGGCCTGTCACGCACGAGCACCTCAGGGTGCTGCGCTTCGAGTCCGGCGGGCTGCCGGGAGCGGTCGTGCGGGCGGTCGGCGCGAGCACGTTCCCCGCGCTGGAGCACCTGGAGCTGTGGCTCGGCGTCGAGAACTACGGCGGCGACTCGACCGCCGCCGACCTGGACGGCATCCTGTCGGGCACGGGGCTGCCCGCGCTCAGGCGGCTCGGCCTGCGCGACGGCGAGCGGCAGGACGACGTGGCCGCCGCCGTGGCGGTCGCGCCCGTGACCGGTCGGCTGGAGGAGCTGAGCCTGGGCATGGGAGCGCTCGGCGACCGGGGCGCGGAGGCGCTGCTCAGCGGCCGGCCGCTGACCCACCTGCGCGTGCTCGACCTGCGCCACCACTTCCTCAGCGACGCCATGGTGCTGCGCGTCCTGGACGCGCACCCGGGAGTGGCCGTCGATCTGGACGAGCAGCAGCGCGCCGAGGAAGACCGCTGGAGGTACGTGGCGGTGACCGAGTGACGCGGCTGGTGGTGGTGAGCGAGTGACGGTGCGGTTCGCCGTCGTCGGGACGCCGGGAGACCGGCGGGTCACGCTGTTCCGCGACGCCGTGGTCGCGCGCGGCCTCGCGGAGCCGTACGTGATCGCCTGGCGGGACGTGCTGGCCGGGCGGGAGCCGGGCGCGCCCGAGGGGGCGCTGCTGCGGATCGACTCGCCCGGCGAGGACGCGGAGGCCGACGCGCTGCTGCGCGGGCCCGGCGAGCCGGCGCGGGCCGGCGGCGGCGCCACCTGGTACAAGGCGTTCACCGCCGGGCTGGAACGGGTCGCGGCGATCCCCGGCGTGCGGCTGCTGGGGGACGTCGGCGAGATCGGGGTGATGTTCGACAAGCGGCGCTGCCACGCGGTGCTGTCGGCGGCCGGGGTGCCGGTGCCCGAGGGGTTCCCTGCGGGCTCGTACGAGGAGCTGCGGGACGGGATGGCGGCCCGCCGGTGGGCCCGCGTGTTCGTCAAGCCGGCCCACGGCTCCTCGGCCTCCGGCGTGATCGCCTTCCAGGCCCACGCCGGACGGATCCACGCCGTCACCTCGGCCACCCGGATCGGCGGAATGTGGTGCAACTCGCTGCGCGTCAGGACCCTGACCGACGAGGCGGAGGCGCGGCGGCTGGTGGACTTCCTGGCGCCCGACGGGCTGCACGTCGAGCAGTGGTTCCCCAAGGCGATGAGCGGCGGGCGGGCGTTCGACCTGCGGGTGGTGACCGTGGCCGGGCGGCCCACGCACGCCGTCGTGCGGACGAGCCGCAGCCCCATGACGAACCTGCACCTCGGCGGGTCGCGCGGCGACCTGGAGTGGGTGCGGGAGCGGGCCGGGCTGTGGGAGCGGGTGCTGGAGGCGGCCGCGCGGGCGGCCGGGTGCTTCCCGCGCAGCCTGAGCACGGGCGTGGACGTGATGGTCGGGTCGGACTGGCGGTCGGTGGCGGTGGCCGAGGTCAACGCGTTCGGGGACCTGCTGCCGGGTTTGGGGGATTTTTCGGGACATGGGAGAGACACGTACGCCGAACAGGTCGAGGCGGTGCTGACCACGTGGACATGAACGCCATCGTCGGCACCCACGACCTCCTGCTCGTCACGCTCGACACGCTGCGCTACGACGTGGCCGCCGCCCAGGCCGAGGCCGGGCTGCTGCCGAACCTCCTGCCGCCGGGCGCCCGCTGGGAGCGGCGGCACAGCCCCGGCAGCTTCACCTACGCCGCCCACGCCGCCGTCTTCGCCGGCTTCCTGCCCACGCCCGTCACCCCCGGCCCGCACCCCCGGCTGTTCGCGGCCACGTTCCCGGGCAGCGAGACGACGGCGGCGGGCACGTGGGTGTTCGACGCGCCCGACCTGCCGTCGGGGCTGGCACGGGCGGGCTACCACACGGTGTGCATCGGCGGCGTCGGGTTCTTCAACAAGCGGACCCCGCTCGGGTCGGCGCTGCCCGGCCTGTTCGCCGAGAGCCACTGGGAGCCGGAGTTCGGCGTGACGGACCCCGCCTCGCTGGAGCACCAGATCGACCGCGCCGCCGAGGTGCTGGCGCGCGTGCCCGGCCCCGTCTTCCTCTTCGTCAACGTCTCGGCCCTGCACCAGCCGAACCACTTCTACCTGCCGGGAGCCACCGGCGACTCGCTGGACAGCCACGCCGCCGCCCTGCGCTACGTGGACCGGCACATCGGCCGGCTCTACTCGCTCATGCGCCGCCGCCGTCCCTGCCTGGCCATCGTCTGCTCCGACCACGGCACGGCGTACGGCGAGGACGGGCACGTCGGCCACCGGATCGGCCACGAGGTCGTCTGGACGGTCCCCTACACCCATTTCGTCCTGGAGAGCCATGCGGCCGTATGAGAGTTACGTCTACGCCTACCCGCACAAGACCGCGTACCGGCCGCTCGACCCGCGCCCGCGCCTGAAGGAGGTCTGGTCGGGCGAACGGCCGGGCGCCCTGTACGTGCACATCCCGTTCTGCGAGATGCGCTGCGGCTTCTGCAACCTGTTCACCCGCACGGGCGCGCCCGAGGAGCTGGTCACGGCCTACCTCGACGCCCTCGAACGGCAGGCGGAGCAGGTCCGCGAGGCGTTGCAGGAGACCGGCTTCGCCACGGCGGCGTTCGGCGGGGGCACGCCGACGTACCTCAGCGCCCGCGAGCTGACCCGCCTGTTCGACCTGACCGAGCGCACGATGGGCGTGGACCTGGCGCGGATCCCGCTGTCGGTGGAGACCTCCCCCGCCACCGCCACGCCCGACCGCCTGTCCGTGCTGGCCGAGCGGGGCACGTCGCGGATCTCGATCGGCGTGCAGAGCTTCGTGGCCGAGGAGGCCCGCGCGGCCGTCCGCCCGCAGAAGCGCGCCGAGGTGGACGCGGCGCTCGACACGATCAGGGCGTCGGGCGTGCCGGTGCTGAACATCGACCTGATCTACGGCATCGACGGCCAGACACCGCGGTCCTGGCTGTACTCCCTGGACACGGCGCTCGGCTGGCGGCCCGAGGAGCTGTACCTCTACCCCCTGTACGTCCGGCCGCTGACCGGGCTCGGCAAGCAGGGCAGGGCCTGGGACGACCAGCGGCTGGAGCTCTACAGGGCGGGGCGCGACCACCTGCTGGCGGCCGGGTACGAGCAGGTGTCGATGCGCATGTTCCGCCTGCCCGGCACGTCCGGCAGCACGGACTACTGCTGCCAGACCGACGGCATGGTCGGGCTGGGCTGCGGTGCCCGGTCGTACACGAGCGCCCTGCACTACTCCTTCGACTACGCCGTCGGCGCCCGGCACGTCCGCTCGATCATCGACGACTACGTGGCCGAGACCGCCTTCGGCACCGCGAACGTGGGCTTCGCCCTCTCCCCCGGCGAGCGCAGGCGGCGGCACCTGGTCCAGTCGCTGCTGCGGGCCGAGGGCATGTCACGCAGCCTGTACGCCGCCCGCTTCGGCACCGACGTCCTGGACGACTTCCCCCTCCTGGGCTCCTTCGCCGAGTGGCTCACCGTTACGGATCCGGCCATCACGCTGACCCCCGAGGGGCTGGCGTACTCGGACGCGATCGGCCCCGCCCTCTTCTCACCGGAGGTGCGGGAGCTCATGGACGGGTACGCCGCATGCTGACCATCCTCTACCGCGGCCCCCTGGCGAGCTGCGACTACGACTGCGCCTACTGCCCGTTCGCCAAGCGCCACGACACCCCGGAACAGCTGCGCGCCGACCGGGCCGCGCTGGAACGGTTCACGGCCTGGGTGGCGGGGCGGGACTTCGAGGTCTCGATCCTGTTCACGCCGTGGGGCGAGGGGCTGGTCAGGTCCTGGTACCGGCGGGCTCTCGTGGAGCTCTCCCGGCTGCCGCACGTGGCGAAGGTGGCGATCCAGACGAACCTGAGCTGCCGCACGGACTGGCTCTCCGAGGCGTCGGAACGGGCCGCGCTGTGGGTCACCTACCACCCGACGCAGGTCCCTTACGAGCGTTTCCTGGCCAAGGTCCGCTCGCTCCCCGTCCGGCACAGCGTCGGCATCGTCGGCGACCCGGCCCACCTGCCGCACGCCCGCCGCCTACGGGCCGACCTGCCGCCGGAGACGTACGTGTGGGTCAACGCCGAGGAGGGCCGCCTCTACACCGACGCCGAAGCCGCCGACTGGACCGCCATCGACCCCCTCTTCTCCTACAGCCGCTTCCCGCACGCCAGCGCGGGCCTGCCCTGCCGCACCGGCGACACCGTGATCTCGGTGAACGGCGACGGCACGGTCCGCCGCTGCCACTTCATCCCCGAAGTGCTGGGCAACCTCTACGACGGCACCTACCGCCCCGCCCTCCGCCCCCGCCCCTGCCCGGCGGCGACCTGCGACTGCCACATCGGCTACGTGCACCTGGAGCCCCTCGGCCTCTACGACGTCTTCACCGGCGGCATCCTGGAGCGCATCCCCCGCCTGCCGTGAATCTCATCGACCACGCCGCTGGTCAGTCTCTTTCGGGTGTCCTGTCCCGGCACGAGTTTTCCACAGCGTGCGTTCCTCGTCATCGATCGCGTACCACAAGCGGCCACCGGACGTGGCTTCGTACTGCCACTGCTCCAGTGCGTGGCCACCGACCTTCACCACGCCCAGTGCGCCCTTGAGCGGATGTTGTCTGCAGTCCGTCCGCCGCGGGTCGCCGGTGATGGCGACCCAGGCCCGATCGAGGTTCTCGGGAGCCTGGGCGAGCAGGTGCTGCCAGCCTTCAGCCGCCCGCCGATCGGCGAACCGGACCCGCCAGGGGTGAGGTCGCGGGACGTCGTCCCCCCCTGCCCGCCATCAGGTGTCGTCCTTCGGGCGGCGGGCCTCCGCGCCATCGCCGGGAAAGGGACCCTGCAGCTCGCGGGCGAGCCGCGGATCGCTCCAGACCACCGCAGTGGACCGCCACGAGGTCAGCGCCCGGGCGAAGGGCAGCAGCTCTCCCGTGTCGGCGCCGGCGATCAGGTGGTTGAGCAGCTCGCACACGCACTCATGCCGCTCCGTGTCGGGCAGCCAGGTCAGCCACGGAAGCTCCTCGGCCAGCGCCTCCTCCGCGAGGTCGCGGTTGCGGCGCGCCACGATCGCGAGCGCTCGGGCTGCGATGCGCAGGCCGGCCGTCTCCGCCTCGAACCGTTCTGCACGCATCAAGATGAGGTTCTCGTCATCGCGCCGTTCGAGGATGACGTCGGCGTTGTCAAGAGTGGGCAGAACCTCTGACGGTCCTCTGAGGAACGCGCTGTACGGAAAGCTCTTGGTGACCATACCCAGCAGGATATCTGAAGTAGTTCAGATATCGCTGGGTCTGCGAGCTGACCGAACCTTCGACCTGTGATGGGCGCGCCGGGCGCGCTGTGAGGTTCAGGTCTCGCGTTGGGGGCGGTAGTCGTCCTCGGTGAGCCCGAACGTCCAGGCCACGCCCTCCCGCGCCCGCCGGACCCACGGTGGCACCCGCAGGAAGTAGGTGCGGCTGGTGCCGTCGGGCTCGGGGGTGGAGTTGACCACCTCCACCATGGCCAGCGGCTCGTCGTCGGGCAGCTCGATCCGCCACAGCACGCCGGTCTCGTCGGAGTGGACCGGCTGGGCGCCCGACTCGGCCAGGTAGCGGTCGAGGCCGAAGTGCTCCAGCATGGCGCGGCGCAGCTCGGTGTTCGCCTCGGAACGGATGCGCTCGGGGGTGAGGACGGTCATCGTGGCGCCGAACTCGGGCGGGACGGGCATGCCGTGCCAGGCGTGCAGGGCGAACCCGTCGGCGTACGACAGGGCGGGGCCGTCGGCGCGGTGCGGCCGGCCGAGGTCGTCGAGGTGCAGCTCGATGGGGCGTCCGGTGATGATGGCGAGCCGCTCGTACGGCCACCACCAGCCCGCCCGCTCCGCCACCCGCTTGAGCCCGCCGAGCCCGTCAACCCCGCCGAGCCCGTCGAACGCCGACAGCCAGGGTGCGTCGTGCTGGCCGAGCACGGCGTCGAGCGTCACGTTCCGCAGGCTCTCGCCGAACCGCTCGGCCGCCAGGTCGGTGTCCGTGCCGAGGGCCGTGTCGAGGGCGGCGCCCCGGTCGGCGATGGCGCGGCGGAGGTCGCTGACCAGCCGTTCGGCCTGCGGCCACAGCCGGCCGCCCGTCTCGGCCCAGAGCTGCGCCCAGCCGGCATGGCCCAGCCGGGCGTACGCGGCCGCCCTGGCCCGCTCCCACGGCCCGGTGCGCACGGCGTCACGCACCGACCGCCCGGGGTCCAGGCTCCCCAATCTCCGCCCGTCCGTCAGGAGCCCGTCAAACCCGAGCCCGTCCGTCAGGAGCCCGCCGAGCCCGCGCCCCAGCCCGTCCCGCAGCAGCCCTGCCCGCTCCAGCCCCGCGCGCACCGTCTCACCGCCGGTCAGCCACGCCGCCACGACCGCGCCCGCCAGGGGTGACGGCAGCACCAGCACCCGCTCGGGCTCGGCCAGCCCCGCCTCACGGTACGCCTGCCGCACAGCCTCCTCGGCGCCCTCGGCGTGCCCGGTCGCGACGGTGACCTGCTCCCACGTCAAGGTCGCCATCAGTCGGCCACCACCCGGTGGGAGCCCGGCACGTACTCGCGCTGCCGCACCACGCGGTACCAGCCCTTCGGCAGCGAGATCGCGTCGTGCTCCTCGTGCACGAGCCTGCCGCCCTCGGGCAGGTGCAGGAAGCCGCGCGACAGCGTGCCGGGGCCGGGGATGGCGTGGCAGTGCCCGGTGGCCTCGCCGTGCGCCAGCACCAGCCGCCCGCGGGCGTCGCGCGGCTGGGGCCGCAGCCCGCCGGGAACGGCCGCCTCGGGCATGGGCACGATCAGGATGTCGCCCTGTCGGTACATCGACCAAACCTCCATCGATCGGGGGGATGATCGGAAACTAGCGACAGGCACCGACAGAAACAGGGTGTCCGTCGCTCAGCGCTCGCCGCAGATCGCGTGACCGCCGACCCCGCAACAGGCCGTTCAACGCTCGTCGCGGATCGCGTAGCCGCTGGTACTGGAGTGGCCGGCCGCGTTCGTGGCCGTGACGGAGGTCCACGGCCAGGCGTACGGAACCCAGGCGGATTCGAGCCGCCCCCGCGCATAAGCCTCCTGCGCGACCACGTCCCCGCCGGGCTCGAACCGCAGCGTGCCGCCCCGCAGGTGGTATCCCTCGACGAGCACCCCGGGCCGCCCGCCGCGCTTCTCAGCCCGCGCGCTGACGATGATCGGCTGCTGCCACCCAGCCGCGATGTCGTCGGCGAGCGACGGCGTGTCGTAGCGGGCCTGGCAGGTGAAGAACGGATCCCACCCGTACGAGATGATCTTGACAGGATGCGGCCCCGACGCCATCACCTGCTGGTCGAGCCGGGCCTTCGTGGTACGCCCGCGGTGCGGCAGCGGGTCGGTCCGCCCGCACTCGCCCTCGGCCGGCGTCGGCTCGAACCCCTCGACGTTCACCCACAGCTCGACCCCGCGCGGCACCCGCCTGGCGGCCGCCTCCACGTACGCGCTGGTGGGCCCGTAGTACGCCTGCGCGTTGGACACGTCCCCCACTACCGGCACCAGCCGAGGCGCCACCCTGGCGTCGCCCTCCTGCGGCCCGTGCACCGGCACCTTGCCCGTGCCGCGCCCGTCCTGCACGGCGACCGCCATGGGCGCGCCGGCCCGGGTGCCCGCGATATCCGCCAGCCCCTTCTCGACCTGCGACGGCGGGAAGCCGCGGCCCCGGCGCGCGTCGATGTACGGGCTGACCACGATCTTCTTGCCCGGCAGCGCGGCGGCGACCACGGCGTGCTGGGCGGCGTACAGGGAGATGATCGGATCCTGCTCCGCCCGCGCCCGCATGGCCAGCTCGAACGACTGGTACACCCCGCCGAACGCCGTCAGCCCCGCGAAGCGTGCCCGGTAGTCGGCCAGCACCCGGGCGGTGAACGTGTTGAGCGCGGCGGTGTGGGCGGCGTCGGGCTCCCACGGCTTGTCCTCGCGCTGCGAGGCGGCGGGCAGGCCGGGGAAGACGGTCATGCCGTACGCGCTCGCCTCCCGCATCAGGTTGCCCAGCCCGTCGCCGTCGGTGGCGACGAGCACGAGGTCGTGATCGGCGGCGGCGCACGACCCGGCCAGCGTGAGCCGGTAGAAGGTCCGCCCGCCGCTGCCGATCCGCCGGTCGATGCCAGGGCAGCGCAGCATGCCCTGCCCGAACTCCTCGCTGGTCACGTACGTGTAGACCTGGCGGACGCGCACGCCTGGCACCTCGGCGCAGGGCCGGCCGTCCACGAGGCAGGCGGGGAAATCGGGGTCCTGCCGCGCGTCGAACCGGGGCCCGAACGTGATCAGCGTGTCGCCGCCGATCGCGTGGACGGCCTCGACCATGCGCTGCGTGACGCACTGGTCGGCGCGCGGGATCACCCAGTAGCCGGTGACCGCGTACGGGGCCACGACCCGGGTGTCGCGCGGCGGGCACCCCTCCGGCTCGGGCGGCTCGTCGGGGATGACCATGCCCACCACGAAGGCGACCGCCACGATCAGCCACAGGACCCGGTGCACTCACACCCCTTCCACACGCGGCCTCCAGCCTACGCGGCGACCCCGGCGCGGACCGTCACGATCCTGTCGCGGAGAATGACATCATGCGTATCGATCTCAGCGGCAGGACCGCGCTGGTCACGGGCTCGACCCAGGGAATCGGAGCGGCCATCGCCACCGGGCTGGCCCGGGCGGGGGCGCGCGTGGGCGTCAACGGCCGCGGCGAGGGCTCGGTGGCGGCGGCCATCGAGCGGATGGACGACGAGCGCATCGAGGCCGAGCGGGCGGCCGGGGAGCGGCTGCACTACGACCTCGTCGCGGCGCCGGGCGACGTCTCGACGGTGGAGGGCTGCGAGCGGGTCGCGCAGATGCTCCCGCACGTGGACATCCTGGTGAACAACCTGGGCATCTTCGGCGCCAAGCCCGCGCTGGAGATCGACGACGCCGAGTGGCGGCGCTACTTCGAGGTGAACGTGCTGGCCGCGGTCCGGCTGACGCGCGCGTACCTGCCGGGGATGCGGGAGCGCGGCTGGGGGCGGATCCAGTACATCGCCAGCGACTCCGCCGTCGCCATCCCGCACGAGATGATCCACTACGGCATGTCGAAGACCGCGCTGCTGGCGGTCTCGCGGGGGTTCGCCAAGGAGGCGGCGGGCAGCGGCGTCACGATCAACTCGGTGATCGCCGGGCCGACGCACACCGGGGGCGTGGAGGACTTCGTCTACCAGCTCGTGGACAGGGAGCTGCCGTGGGAGGAGGCGCAGCGGGAGTTCATGCGGCTGCACCGCCCGCAGTCGCTGCTCCAGCGCCTGATCGAGCCCGAGGAGATCGCGAACCTGGTGGTCTACCTGAGCTCTCCCCTCGCCTCCGCGACGACGGGCGCGGCGGTGCGGGTGGACGGCGGGTACGTCGACTCGATCCTCCCCTGACCAGGGCCTACAGAAATGCGCTGACAACAAACGCACCATAGTCAACAGGTGCCTCACAAGCACTCTTTGCAGGCCCATACAGATCATGTTAGAAGGGAGGGAAGCAGAGAGGACCGGGCACAGTGACGGTGATTCTCGACGGCATCTCCGTACGGCAGCACGGAGAGACCTGGCTCAACGACATAAACCTCGAATTATCCGATGGATTGACCACCCTCATCGGCCCGATGACGGCGGGAAAGACGACCTTGATGCGCGTCGTCGCCGGTTTGCTGACGCCCGATTCAGGGCGGGTGCTGGTCAACGGGAAAGATGTCACGAAAATCTCGGTGCGAAAACGTTCGGTCGCTTTCGTCTATCAGCAATTCATCAATTATCCCTCGCTGACCGTCTACGAGAACATCGCCTCCCCGCTCCGCCTCGACCCCCGCTTCCGCCGTGACGGCCTGGACCGGCGGGTCCGCGAGGTGGCCGAGCTGATGGGCCTGGCCGGCCTGCTGGAGCGCCGGCCGTCCGAGCTGTCGGGCGGCCAGCAGCAGCGCACCGCCATCGCCCGCGCCCTGGCCCGCCCCGTGGACGTGCTGCTGCTCGACGAGCCCCTCGCCAACCTGGACTTCAAGCTGCGCGAGCAGTTGCGCGCGGACCTGAAGGCGATGTTCGCCGGCTCCTCCGGCGTGGTGCTCTACTCCACCGCCGACCCGAACGAGGCGCTGACATTCGCCGCGCCGACCGTGGTGCTGGGCGAGGGCAGGGTGCGGCAGGTCGGCGACGTCGCCGACATGTACGCGCACCCGCCCACCCTCGCCGTGGCGGCCACGCTCAGCGACCCGCCGCTCAACCTGCTGCCCGGCGTCGTCCGCGACGGCCGGATCGAGCTGCTCGGCACGTCGTTCCCGGCTCCCCGCGCCCACTCCGCCGGCCACACGGTCATGCTCGGCGTGCGCCCGCACCAGGTGACGATCGAGCGCGGGAGCCCGGGCGCGCTGGAGCTGCCGGCCGAGATCAGGCTCGCGGAGGTGACGGGCAGCGCGACGTTCCTGCACCTGCTCCTGGAGGGTGGCCGCCACCTGGTCGCCCACCTGCCGGGCACCCAGCTCTTCACGCCCGGCGAGCCCACGGTCGCGTACGTGGACCCCTCCCACGTGTTCGTCTTCGACGAGGCCGGGGGCCGCCTGCTCGCCACCAGCGCCGCGGAGGTGGACCTGCATGGCTGACATCCGGCTGGAGGGCGTGGGCCACAGCTACGACGGCGGCCGCACGTGGGCGCTCAAGCCGATGACGTGGACCTGGCGCAGCGCGCGGGCGTACGCGCTGCTGGGCCCCAGCGGCTGCGGCAAGACGACGCTGCTGAACATCATCTCCGGCCTGATCACGCCCACCGAGGGCCGCGTCTTCTTCGACGACCGCGACGTCACCGGCGTGCCCACCGCGGGCCGCAACATCGCGCAGGTCTTCCAGTTCCCCGTCCTGTACGAGGAGATGTCCGTCTACGACAACCTCGCCTTCCCCCTCAGGAACAGGAAGGTGCCCAAGCAGGAGGTGGACCGGCGGGTCCGCCAGGTCTCCCGGCTCCTCGGCCTCGACCAGGTGCTGGGCCGCAGGTCGCGCAGGCTGGACGCGGGCCGCCAGCAGATCGTCAGCCTGGGCCGCGGCCTGGTCCGCTCCCAGGTCGCCGCCGTCCTGCTCGACGAGCCGCTGACCGTGGTGGACCCGGCGCTGAAGTGGACGCTGCGCAGCAAGCTCAAGGAGATCCACCGCGACACCGGGCACACGCTGGTCTACGTCACCCACGACCAGACGGAGGCGCTGACGTTCGCCGACGAGGTGGTGGTGCTCAACGAGGGGGCGATCGTGCAGGCCGGCGAGCCGTCGGAGCTGTTCCTGTCGCCGGCGCACGAGTTCGTCGGCCACTTCATCGGCTCGCCCGGGATGAACATGCTGCCCGCCGAGGTCGCCGGCGGGATCGTGCGCGTCGGGGACGAGGACGTGGGCACGGCCGGGGAGCCGCTGCCTCCGGGGCCCGTACGCATCGGGGTGCGGCCCGAGTTCGTGCGCATCGCCCCGGCCGGCACCTCCCCCGGCGTGCCCGCCCGGGTGACCGGGATCGACCGCATGGGCGCGTACGACCTGGTCCACGCCGTCGTCGGCGAGCACCCGCTGATCGCCAAGACCGAGGCGGGCTCCTCCTACCGGCCCGGCGCGGTCGAGTTCCTGCACTTCCCCGCCGACCGCACGTTCCTGTTCCGCGACGAGGTCAGGTGCGGCTCCCTCGCGCCGCTGAACGGAAGGGGCCAGGCGTGACCGTCGCAGGCAGCCAGGTGAGCGGCGAGGTCGTCGCCAGGGAGACACCCGTGGAGGAGGAGCAGCCGCGCGCCCCGCTCAAGCGCAGGAACAACCGGGCCTGGTGGCTGGTCCTGCCGGTCGTCGTGTCGGTGGCGTTCACCGCGGTGATCCCGCTGATGACCGTGGTCAACTTCTCCGTGCAGGACGTCTTCAGCCCCGTCGACCGGGTCTTCGTCGGCCTGGAGTGGTTCCAGACGATCTCCCGCGACCCCGAGGTGCGCGCGGCGCTGGTGCGCACGCTGCTGTTCTCGGCGCAGGTGCTGCTGCTGGAGATCCCGCTGGGCGTGGCGCTGGCCGTGGTGATGCCGCGCAGGGGCGTGTGGGTGTCGGTGGCACTGGTGCTGGTCGCGCTGCCGCTGCTCATCCCGTGGAACGTGGTGGGCACGATCTGGCAGATCTTCGCCCGCGGCGACATCGGGCTGGGCGGCTGGACGATCAACAACGTGCTCGGCATCAACTTCAACTACACGCTGGACTCGACGGACGCCTGGATCACGGTCCTGCTCATGGACGTGTGGCACTGGACGCCGCTGGTGGCGCTGCTGGCGTACGCGGGGCTGCGCTCGATCCCGGAGCCGTACTTCCAGGCCGCGCAGATCGACGCCGCCTCGGCGTGGGCCACCTTCCGGCACATCCAGCTCCCCCGGCTGCGCGGGGTGCTGACGATCGCGATCCTGCTCAGGTTCATGGACAGCTTCATGATCTACACCGAGCCGTTCGTGGTGACGGGCGGCGGGCCGGGCAACGCGACCTCGTTCCTCAGCATCCTGCTGTCGAAGATCGCGGTCGGCCAGTTCGACGTGGGGCCGGCGGCGGCGTTCTCGCTGCTCTACTTCCTCGTCGTGCAGGTCTTCTGCTACGTGTTCTTCACCGTGCTCACCAGGTCGGGGAGGTGAGCGAGGTGACCAGGAGGCTGCCCTGGGCACGTACGGTCTTCTGGCTGTACGTGGCCACGCTCATGCTGCCGCTGCTGTGGATGTTCGGCATGTCGATCCGGCCGAACGAGGACATCCTCGGCAGTTTCTCGCTCGTGCCGCAGCGCGTGACGTTCGACAACTACGCCACCTTCTTCACCGACTCCGCGTGGTATTCGAGCTATCTGAACTCCATCCTCTACACCTCGATGAACGCCGTGATGTCGCTCATCGTGGCGCTGCCCGCGGCGTACGCGTTCTCGCGCTTCCGATTCGCCGGCGACAAGCACCTGTTCTTCTGGCTGCTGACCAATCGCATGGCCCCGCCGGCGGTATTCCTGCTGCCGTTCTTCCAGATTTATCAGGCGGTCGGGCTGTTCGACACGCACCTCGGCGTGGCCATCGCGCACATGCTGTTCAACGTCCCGCTCGCGGTGTGGATCCTCGAAGGATTCATGTCCGGAATTCCGCGGGAAATAGACGAGACCGCGGCGATCGACGGTTATTCGCTGCCGCGGTTCTTCATCCGGATCTTCCTGCCGATGATCCGCTCGGCGATCGGCGTGACGCTGTTCTTCTGCTTCATGTTCAGCTGGGTCGAGCTGCTGATCGCCAGGACGATCACCTCGGTGGACGCCAAGCCGATCGCCGCCACGATGACGCGGACCGTCAGCGCGGCGGGCGTCGACTGGGGCCTGCTGGCCACCGCGGGCGTGCTCACCATCGTCCCCGGCGCCGTCGTCATCTGGTTCGTCCGCAACTACATCGCCAAGGGCTTCGCGCTGGGGAGGGTCTAGCGATGTTCGACTGGATGGTCTGGACCGTCCCCACGGCCCTGGTGTTCGCCGGGCTGGCTCTCCTGCTGGTCGTCATGGCGGTCTGGGCGCATTTCTCCCCGCCCGTGGCCAGGCGCGGTTTCCTGCGCATCGAGACCGACCGCGGCGACCGGCTCTACATCGGCCTGATCAGCGCCGCCGTCGTGCTGGCCGGCTGGATCGCGATCACCGACCTGTCCATGTGGCTCGCGCTCGGCTGCGCGCTGCTGGTGGCGGTGGTGATCGGTATATGGGGTTAACAGAAGAGGAGCAGGCGATGAGGCATCGGACACGCAGATCCGTGGCCGCCGGTCTGGCCGCGGTCGCCCTCATAGCGGCCGGATGCACGCAGAGCGCGGAGAAGCCGGCGAGCGACTTCAAGGAGGCCGACGGCAAGGCCGCGGCCCAGAGGTGGGTGTCGCAGGAGTTCACCCCGAGCACGCTGAGCAAGGAGCAGCAGCTCGCCGAGCTGGACTGGTTCATCAAGGCCGCGGCGCCGTACCGGGGCATGCAGATCAACGTGGTGTCCGAGACGATCACCACGCACGAGTACGAGTCGCAGCAGCTCGCCAAGGCGTTCACCGAGATCACCGGGATCAGGATCAAGCACGACCTGATCCAGGAGGGCGACGTCGTCGAGAAGCTCCAGACGCAGATCCAGGGCAACCAGAACATCTACGACGCCTACGTCAACGACTCCGACCTCATCGGCACCCACTCGCGCGGCGACTACGTGGTGCCGCTGTCGGACTACATGGCCGGCGAGGGCAGGAACGTCACCTCGCCCACCCTCGACCTGAACGACTTCATCGGCATCAGCTTCACCACCGGCCCGGACAAGAAGGTCTACCAGCTCCCCGACCAGCAGTTCGCCAACCTCTACTGGTTCCGCTACGACTGGTTCACCGACCCGGAGATCAAGAAGCAGTTCAGGGACGCGTACGGCTACGACCTCGGCGTCCCGGTCAACTGGGCGGCCTACGAGGACATCGCCGACTTCTTCACCAGCAAGGTCAACGGCAACGGCACCATCGACGGCAAGAAGGTCTACGGCCACATGGACTACGGCCGCAAGGACCCGTCCCTGGGCTGGCGCTTCACCGACGCCTGGCTGTCGATGGCCGGCAACGGCGACCCCGGCATCCCCAACGGCCTGCCGGTGGACGATTGGGGCATCAGGGTGGAGAACTGCCGCCCGGTCGGCTCGTCCGTCACCCGCGGCGGCGACACCAACGGCCCCGCCGCGGTCTACGCGCTGACGAAGTACGTGGACTGGCTGAAGAAGTACGCGCCCCGCGAGGCGGCGGGCATGAACTTCAGCGAGGCGGGGCCGGTGCCCGCGCAGGGCAACATCGCCCAGCAGATCTTCTGGTACACCTCGTTCACGGCCGACATGACCAAGGAGGGCCTGCCGGTCGTCAACAGCGACGGCACGCCCAAGTGGCGCATCGCGCCGAGCCCGCACGGCTCGTACTGGAAGACCGGCAACAAGCTGGGCTACCAGGACGCCGGCTCCTGGACGCTGCTGAAGAGCACGCCGCAGGACCGCAGGGCGGCGGCCTGGCTGTACGCGCAGTTCGTGACGTCGAAGACGGTGTCGCTGAAGAAGTCGATCGTCGGGCTGACGTTCATCCGCGACTCCGACGTCAAGAGCAAGTACTTCGCCGACAACGCCGAGAAGTACGGCGGCCTGATCGAGTTCTACAACTCGCCGGCCCGCAAGCAGTGGACGCCGACCGGCACGAACGTGCCCGACTACCCGAAGCTGGCCCAGCTCTGGTGGCAGAACGTGGCCACCGCCGTGACCGGCGAGACCACGCCGCAGCAGTCGATGGACAACCTGGCCAGGCAGCAGGACGAGATCCTGTCCCGGCTGGAGCGGCTGTCGCAGCAGCGGGAGGGGTACGGCGGCCAGTGCGCGCCCAAGCTGAACCAGGAGCGTGACGCCCAGTACTGGTACGACCAGCCGGGCGCCCCGGCGCCGAAGCTCGCCGACGAGCGCGGCAAGCCGGAGACGCTCGACTACGACAAGCTGATCGCCACCTGGAAGCAGGGCGACTGACGGCCGAAGCCGCCGCCCGTGGCAGGAAACGGGCGGCGGCTAGACCTTGAGCTGGGCCGCCAGCCAGTCGAAGGCCCGCTCCTGCATGGGCACGTCGAA
Source organism: Nonomuraea rubra (assembly GCF_014207985.1). Lineage (NCBI taxonomy): Bacteria > Bacillati > Actinomycetota > Actinomycetes > Streptosporangiales > Streptosporangiaceae > Nonomuraea > Nonomuraea rubra. The sequence continues at coordinate 10,781,881 of NZ_JACHMI010000001.1, forward strand.
GCTGTGCGGCACCTCGGCGAACACGGCGGCGTAGCTCTCGGGGGCGTCGCGGTACCGCTCGCCGATGATGGCGTGGGCGCGGAGCATGCCCGCCTCGGGGAACAGCTCGTCGCGCATCGCGTACTGGACCATGAGCGGTCCGGGGGCGCGGGCGGCGATCAGGTCGGGATAGTCGCCCAGCCGCGGCAGGCCGGGCGGCCAGAGCATCCAGGTGTGCCGCTCGACGTGGCCGCCGAGCATGTCCCGGTAGGAGGAGGCCATCGCGGCGACGACGACCGCGCGCACGTCCGGGTCGAACGCGCCGAGCAGCGCCGCCCGCAGGCCGCCGCCCGACAGGCCGGCGCAGCCGACCGCGCCGACGTCGGGGCGCGAGCGCAGGTAGGCCGCCGCCGCCAGGTCCTCGCCGGCGACGACACCCGTGAACGAGGTGCCGAGCGCGGCGCAGTGCTTGGCCACCACGTGCTCGTGCTCCCTGGCCAGCAGGTCATACCGGTCGGCCTCGCTGAGGGGCGCGCCGGGGGCGTCCCCACGCCGCGCCGCGCCGGGCGGCCCCTCAGCAGTCTCCAGGGGGAAGCGGCGGCTGCCCCAGACGAACACGTCGTGCGCGAGCACCACGAACCCGCGCCGGGCCAGCGCGTTCGCGAAGGCCCGGCCGCCGTAGATGCCGTCCCGCAGCCGCCGCACCTCGGGCGACGGCTCCCCGGGCCCGTCGGCGATCTTCTCCTTGCCCACCCACTTCATCCCGGCGTGGCAGTGCAGCGCCACCACCCCGGGCAGCGGCCCGCCGGCGTCGCGGGGCTTGAGCAGGTACGCCCGCGTGCGCGGCCCGAACCCGACCGACCACGACAGCTCCTCGCCGTGCAGGTCGCCGTCGGTCCAGGTCCGCTCGACGCGCACGTCCGCGGCCGCCAGGTCGAGCACCCCGATGGCCTCCCTGGCCGCCGCCCGCAGCTCGGGCCCGGGCAGGACCGGGTAGAGCCCGCGCTGCGCGGCGGCGATCCCGGCCAGCTCAGAGAACACGCGTGCCGTCGTCGGCCAGGCGCACGGGAGCCCCGGTGCGGGCGGAGACGCCGGCCGCGTGACCGGTCAGCACGCTGCGGATGCCGTCGCGCCAGCCGGCCTGCCTGGCCAGCGGGTCGTCGCCGGGGCCGCGGAAGACGTCGTCCAGCAGCAGCCGGTCGCCGCCGCCGTGCCCGCCGGCCCCCGACTCGATGGGCACCTCCTCGGGCTCGCTCCAGTGCCGGCGCAGCAGCAGCCGCTCCGACGAGCCGGTCGCGTGTTCCTTGGAGGCCGCGCTGGGATCGACGGCGGCGTGCGGGGGCGTCCACTCCCGCTCCACCACGTCCAGCTCCAGCCGCCCCGCCGTGCCGTTGAAGGCCACCCGATACCCCTCCCAGGGGGCGTGGGCGTGCAGCGAGTACGTCAGGACCGCGCGGTCGGTGTAGCGCACCATGACCGACATGTTGTCGTCGATGTCGATGCCCTCGCCGAAGACGTCCCGGTCGCGGACGTAGCCGTCCTCGTGCTCGGCGTCCAGGTAGAGCCGCTTGAGCCGCTCGTCCCTGGAGATGTCGAGCAGGAACGGGTCCGTGCCGAGCCCGGGTGCGCCGTGGGCGCGCTCGGGGCGGCCGGTCAGGCCGCGCTTCCTGGCGTTCCCGGCGCCGTAGAAGCGCAGGCCGGTCTGGGCGAAGACGAGCTCGGGCGCCGCGTCCAGCCACCAGTTGACCAGGTCGAAGTGGTGGGTGGACTTGTGCACGAGCAGCCCGCCGGAGCTGGCCCGCTCGCGGTGCCAGCGGCGGAAGTAGTCGGCGCCGTGGATGGTGTCGAGCAGCCACTCGAAGTGCACCGAGGTGACTTCGCCGATCGCGCCCTGCTGGAGGAGGCGGCGTACGGCGGAGTTGCGGGGCGAGTACCGGTAGTTGAAGGTGACGATCAGCTTGCCGGTGGCGCGCTCCGCGGCGGCCGCGATGGCCGCGCAGCCGTCGGCGTCGGTCGTGAGCGGTTTCTCCACGATGACGTCGAGGCCCGCGTCGAGCGCCGCGCACACGTATCGCGCGTGCGCGGCGTCGACGGTGGTGACGATGACCGCGTCGGCGAGCTCCAGCACCTTGCCGAACTCATCGGGGGCGAAGCACGGCACCTGCCGGCCGATCCGCTCGACGTAGTAGTCCATGCGGGTCCGGTTGGTGTCGCACAGGGCGACGATGGTTCCGGTGTCGTGCCACTCCCCGAGCAGCGCGTCGACGTACATCTGCGCGCGGTGCCCGAGCCCGACGAACGCGTACCTCATGCCTCTCCTTACGACCTGGTCAGCCCGCGATGGAGGCGTTGACCTCGGTGATCAGCTTCTGCGCCGCGTCGTCGGGGGTCATGCGGCCGAACATGACCTCCTCGGAGTACCTCGTGATGATGTCCTCCGTGGCGCTGGAGCCCTTCGGCGGGGCGGCCGGCGGGTCGGTCAGCGCGTCCTTGTTCTCGTCGAGGAAGGTCAGCGTCTTCTGGTCCGCCGGGGGGAGCTTGTCGCGCACCGCGGCGAGCACCTTGGAGCTGGCGGGCAGACCGCGGTCGCTGAGGATGATCGCGCCCGCCTCCGGGTCGTTGATCATGAAGTCGATGAACTTCGCGGCCTCGGCGGCGTGCTCGGTCTTGGAGGAGGCGCTGTAGAACATGGCCGGCTGCGTGAACATGCCGCTCGCGGTGGCGCCCTTGATCTTCGGCATGACCAGCAGGTCCAGCTCCTGGCCCGACGCCTTGCTGGCCGCGCCGAGCTGGTTGCTCCACCACATGCCCATGGCGCCGGTGTTGGTGCCGAGCAGCGACTGGTCGATGCTGGTGGCGCCGATCTCGGCGCTCTTGGCGGCGTCCGGCGCGCCCTTGCCCTTGATCAGGTTCTGCATGACCGACCACCATTCCTTGATGGTCTCGGGGGTCACGCCGAGCTTGTTGCCGTTGTAGAACTGCTCGCCCTTCTGCGTGGCGTAGATCTGCAGGTAGGCGGGGTTCCAGCTGAGCTGCGTGCCGGTGATCTTGCCGCCGCTGCCGGCGGTGATCTTGTTGGCCAGCTCGACGTACTCCTCCCAGCTCCACGTCTTGTCGTCGGGGAGCGTGGCCTTGGACTGCTCGACCAGGGCCTTGTTGACGATCAGGGAGAAGGCGTTGATACCGGTGGGGATGGCGTACTGCTTGCCGTCGATGGCGCCGGTGGCGAGCACCTTGGCGTCGATGTCGGCGGTGTTGACCTTGCCGGTGACGTCGGCGAGCGTGCCGCGGTCGGCGTACTCGCGCAGGCCGCGGATCTCCAGGCTCATGACGTCCGGCGCGTCGCTGCCCGCGACCTTGGTGGACAGCGTCTCGTAGTAGCTGGCCCAGTCCGAGAACTCGCCCTCGACGTCGATGGTCGGGTTCTTGGCCTCGAACTTCTTGATCGCCTCTTCGGTCATCTTCTGCCGCGCGTCACTGCCCCAGTAGGAGAAGCGCAGCTTGATCTTGCCGTCGGCGGTCTCTCCGCCGCCGCTGCCACTGCCGCAGGCCGCGGTGACCGCCAGCACAGCGGTGGCGAGCAGGGCCGCCGACCACATCTTCTTGCCAGAGCTCACGGCTCTACCTCCTATGGGTGTTCACTGTTGGGGGGTGGAGGATCTACTTCAGGCCCGTGGTGGCTACACCACGGATCAGGTATTTCTGGCCGGCCAGGAAGAACCCGAAGATGGGGCCGAGCGCGATGATCGACATGGCGAACATCGGGCCCCACGACGAATCGCTACTGGCGTCCAAGAACGTGCGCAACGCTACAGGTACGGTGAAATTGTCGGGGTTGTTGAGGTACAGGAGCTGACTGAGGAAGTCGTTCCACGTCCAGATGAACGTGAAGATCGCGGTCGTGGCCAGCGCCGGCATGCACAGCGGCATGACGACCCTGATGAAGATCCGCCAGTAGCCGGCGCCGTCGATCTCCGCCGCCTCGTCCAGCTCCCTGGGCAGGGTACGGATGAACTGCACCATGAGGAAGACGAAGAACGCGTCGGTGGCCAGGATCTTCGGCATGACCAGCGGCCAGATCGTGTTGATCAGGTCGAGCTCGGAGAACATGATGTACTGCGGCACGATCGTCACGTGGTGCGGCAGCATGATCGTACCGAGCATGATCGCGAACCAGAACGACTTCAGCGGGAAGCTCAGCCGGGCGAAGGCGTAGGCGGCCAGCGAGCAGGCCACCAGGTTCGCCACCACCGAGATGCCGGTGATGACCGCGGAGTTCCACAGGTAGTAGCCGAAGGGGTGCTTGAGCGCGTACCAGCCCTCGGTGTAGTTCTCCAGCGTGACCTGGCTGGGCCACAGGCCCGGCTCACGGAAGATGATCTCCTCCGGCTTGAGCGAGCTGGAGATCATCCACAGCAGCGGATAGAGCATGACCAGGCCGAAGCCGATCAGCAGGATGTGCTTGGCCACCCGCCCGCCCCTGAACGGGCGGAACAGGACCGGAACCGGCCTACTTGGTGTCGCCATAGAAGACCCAATACTTGGAAGCGAGGAAGTTCACCCCGGTGAGGGCGGCGATGATGATCAGCAGGACCCACGCCATCGCGGCGGCGTAGCCCATGTCGTAGTTCTTGAAGCCCTCGAGGTAGAGGTAGAGCGTGTAGAACAGGGTGGAGTCGGCGGGGCCGCCCTTTCCACCGCTGACGATGAACGCCTGCGTGAACGACTGGAACGACTTGATGAGCTCCAGCACCAGGTTGAAGAAGATGATCGGCGTCAGCAGGGGCAGCGTGATCGACCGGAACTGCCGCCACTTGCCGGCGCCGTCCACCGAGGCCGCCTCGTAGTAGCTCGCGGGGATCTGGCGCAGACCGGCCAGGAAGATGATCATCGGCGCGCCGAACGTCCACACGTGCAGGAGGATCAGCGTGCCCAGCGCGTAGTCGGGGTGGCCCACCCATCCGGGCCCTTCGATGCCGAACATCGCGAGCACCGCGTTGACCAGGCCGTCGGCGCCGAAGACCTTCCGCCACAGGATCGCGATCGCGACGCTGCCGCCGAGCAGCGAGGGCAGATAGAAGATCGAGCGGTAGAAGGACAGGCCGCGCAGGCCGCGGTCGAGCACCAGCGCGAGGGCGAGGGCGAAGGCCAGCTGCAGCGGGACCGAGACGACCACGTAGACCGTGGTCACCCAGAGCGAGTTCGTGAACCTCGTGTCCTCGGTGAACATCTTGACGTAGTTGTCGAACCCGATCCACTGGGCCTCCTCCAGGAGGCTGTAGTCGGTGAACGACAGGTACAGGGAGGCGAAGATCGGGCCGATCGTGATGACGAGCAGGCCGACGAACCATGGGGCCAGGAAGAGATAGGCGGCCCGTGCCTCCCGGCGGGACCGTTTCGTGGAGCGATGACTGCCACGGGCGGGTGGCCGCACCGCACGCCCGGGTTTCACCGCCACCGAAACTTCAGTCATCACGGACCTTCCGGCGAGAAGTGAATGGATAGCGCTTTCCTATAGCTGGCGGGAAAGTTTCGTCAACCCTTTGCAGGCGTTACATAGCCGTTACCGATATATCGCCACGGCGTTTCCCCAGCTAGCAAGCGTGACCGCCCGATAAGTCAGATGAATTACGATCCGATTTAGTACAACCGTTTGCAGACGCAGAGCTACCGTGGAGCCGCGGTGGAGTCCCTGATCACCAGGCGCGTCTCCAGCGACGTGGTGGCGCTCACCTCCTGGATGAGCAGATCCACCGCGAGCCGCCCCGCCGCGGCCGTCGGCATGGCCACGGTGGTGAGCTTCGGGCGGCTCAGCCGTCCCGGCACGATGTCGTCTATGCCGACCACGCTCAGGTCCGCGGGCACGCTCAGCCCGAGGTCGCCGAGGCCCTCGATGAGCCCGATGGCCACCAGGTCGTTGTAGGCCAGCACGCCGGTCACCCCGGAGTCGCGCACCCGGGCGGCCGCGGCGAACCCGCCGCGCTCGGTGGGCGCGTTCGGGCCGATCACGACGAGCTCGACGCCCGGCACCTGCTCGGCCGCCGTACGGATCTCCGCGCTCGTCCACGACCCGGCGGGCCCCGACACCAGCGCGACCCGCCGGTGCCCCAGCCCGGCCAGGTGCTCGACCGCCAGCCTGGCCCCGTGCCCGACGTCCATCAGCACGGTGGCCGCGCCGCGCAGCCGCCGGTTGATCACCACGAACGGCACCCGCTCGGCCAGCCGCTCCAGCACCTTGTTCGACGAGCGCGGGCTGCACAGCACCACCCCGTCCACCTGCTTGGAGAAGGCCTGGATCAGCTCCTCCTCGGCCGCCGGCTCCTCGTCGGTGTCGGCCACGAACAGGTGGTAGTCGCGCTGGCGGGCCGCCGAGTGCGCCGCCTTGATCAGCGGTGGGAAGAACGGGTTGGCGATGTCGGCCACGATCAGGCCCAGATTGTGGGTACGCCCGGTCGTGAGCGCCCTGGCCGCCCGGTTGGGCCGGTAGCCGAGCTCCTCGGCCACTGTCAGCACCCTGGTACGGGTGGCGGCGTTCACCATGTGCGGCGCGGAGAACGTCCGCGACACCGTCGACACATGCACGCCGGAGGCCCTGGCCACATCACGAATCGTCACTGTCACAGTCGCACACCCTAACGCAACCGCTTGCAGAACCCATGAGTACGATGAAAGCGCTTGCCGCACGTCCATGAAACGGGAACCCCTGGGAAGCCCCAGCTAGACGGGCGGTCACGAAATCACCTCTTGACGCCTCACCCTTCCGGACATGAAGGTTTAGTGCAACTGTTTGCAGTCTTGAAGGAGCCCCATACGGTGAGCAGAGTCCTCGTCACCGGAAGCGCAGGACGCCTCGGCCGCAGCGTGGTCAGCACGCTCGCGGCGGCCGGGCACGAGGTCATCGGCGTCGACCGCGCCCCAGGCACTCCGCCGGAGGCGGCCGTCACGTTACCGGCCGACCTCACCGACACCGGCGAGACGTTCGAGGTCCTGGCCAGGTTCAGGCCCGAGTCGGTGATCCACCTGGCCGCCATCGCGACCCCGTTCAGCGTCCCGGAATCGGTGATCTTCAAGGTCAACACGCAGCTCGCGTACAACGTGTGCTCGGCGTCGGTGGCCCTGGGCGTGGCGGGCGTGGTGGTGGCCAGCAGCCCCACCGTCATGGGATACGGCGCGCCGGGCGGCTGGGCGCCGGCGTACCTGCCGATCGACGAGGAGCACCCGGTGCGCCCGTGGAACGCATACAACCTGTCCAAGGTGACCGCCGAGGAGACGATGAAGGCGTACGCCAGGGCGGGCCGGACGAAGCTGGCCGCCGTCCGGCCGTGCTTCGTGATCCCGCCGGAGGAGTGGGCGGGCGCGCCCACCCAGTCCGGCCACACGGTGCGCGAGCGGCTCGACCGGCCCGAGCTGGGCGGGGTGTCGCTGTTCAACTACATCGACTCCCGCGACGCCGCCGAGATGATCTCCGTGCTCGCCGAGGCGCTGCCCGACCTGCCGAACGGCGAGGTCTTCTTCGCCGGCGCGGCCGACGCGCTGGCCAGGAAGCCGCTGGCCGACCTGCTCCCCCAGGTCGTGCCCGGCACCGAGACGCTCGCCTCCGGCCTGACCGGCACCACCCCCGCCTTCTCGACCGCCAAGGCGACGCGGCTGCTCGGCTGGCAGCCCAAGCGCAGCTGGCGTACCGAACTCAAGGAAGAAGCCGAATGAACCTCAGCGGTGTGCTGTTCTTTCCCGTGACCCCCTTCGCCGCCGACGGCACGCTCGCCGAGCAGGTGCTGGCCGAGCACGTCAGGCAGGGCATGGAGCACGGGCCGGGCGGCGTCTTCGTGGCCTGCGGCACCGGCGAGTTCTCGGCGCTGTCGGAGTCCGAGCACGCGCGGGCCACGCGGGTCGCGGCGGAGGTCGTGGCCGGCCGGGTACCGGTGTTCGCGGGCGCGGGCGGGCCGCTCGGCGCGGCGCTGAACCAGGCGCGGGCCGCGCGCGAGGCGGGCGCCGACGGGCTGCTGCTCATGCCGCCGTACCTGGCCCAGGGGCCCGCGCACGGCTTCACGGCGTACGTGCGGGCGATCGCCGAGGTGCTGCCGGTGATCGTCTACCAGCGCGGCTCGGTCGTGCTGGAGCCGGACGCCGTGGTCGAGCTGGCCGGCATCCCCGGCGTGATCGGGCTCAAGGACGGCCTGGGCGACATCGACCGCATGCAGCGCACCGTGCTGGCGGTGCGCGAGCAGCACCCGGAGTTCCTGTTCTTCAACGGGCTGCCGACGGCCGAGCTGACCATGCCCGCCTACCGGGGCATCGGCGTGGAGCTGTACTCCAGCGCCGTGTTCGCGTTCGCGCCCGAGATCGCGCTGGCCTACCTCAACGGTGACGAGCGGCTGCTCACCGAGTTCTACGCGCCGCTCGTCCGCCTGCGCGGCAAGGTGCCCGGCTACCCGGTCGCGCTGGTCAAGGCCGGCGTACGGCTGCGCGGCCTGGACGTCGGCGCCGTCCGCCCGCCGCTGGTCGAGGTGACCGCCGAGCACCTGGCCGAGCTGGAGGCGCTGATCAAGACCGGTCTCGAACTGGTCGCGCCATGATCATCGCGGACCTTCGCACGGAGCTGCGCACGGCGTCGCTGCCGCGCCCGTGGGGCGAGGACGTGCCGTACAACCATGTGATCGTCACCCACGTCACGCTCAAGGACGGGCGCACCGGCACCGGCTTCTCCTGGACGCCGCAGATCGGCGCGCACGCCGTCAAGGCGCTGCTCGACCACGACCTGCGCGAGGCGCTGATCGGCCTGCCCGCGCGGCCCGAGGTCGTGTGGGACCGGCTGTGGCGGCACCTGCGCGAGGCGGGACCCGGCGGGATCACCACGATCGCGCTGGCCGGGATCGACCTGGCGCTGTGGGACCTGCGCTGCGGCGGCGAGGCGCTGCCCGACGTGCTGGGCAGGCGGCGCGACGAGGTGCCGGTCTACGGCAGCGGCGTCAACCTGCACTACCCCCTCGACGAACTGGTCGCGCAGGCCGGACGCTGGGTTGCCGCCGGCTACCGGGGCGTCAAGATCAAGGTCGGCCGGCCCGACCTGGCGGAGGACGTGGCGCGGGTGGCCGCGGTCCGCGAGGTGATCGGCCCCGACCGGCTGCTGATGATCGACGCCAACCAGCGCTGGGACCTGCACAGGGCCCGGCGGGCGCTGGCCGCGCTGCGCGAGTTCGACCTGCACTGGATCGAGGAGCCGCTGCCCGCCGACGACGTGGCCGCGCACGTGGAGCTGCGCCGCTCCACCGACGTGCCGGTCGCGGTCGGCGAGAACGTCTACACCGCCTACGGCTTCCGCGACCTGCTGGCGGCCGGGGCCTGCGACGTGGTGCAGCCGAACGTGGTGCGGGTCGGCGGCATCACGCCGTTCCTGCGGATCGTGGAGCTGGCCAGGACGTACGACGTGCCGGTCTACCCGCACCTGCTGGGCGAGGTGTCCGGGCAGCTCGCGCTGGCCCTGCCGCTGCCGGTCATGGCCGAGGACGTGGAGGACGCCTCCTTCGCCCGGCTGGGGCTGCTGGCGGAGCCGTACCCGGTGGAGATCTCCGGTGGCGTGCTGCGCGCGGGCGGGCACGCCGGGCTCGGGCTGAGGTGGTCGTGATGGCGCCGGTGAAGGTCGTCCTGGCCGGAGCGCAGGGGCACGGCAGGCACCATCTGGGCATCCTGCGCGAGCTGGCCGGCCGCGGCGTGGTCGAGCTGGTGGGGATCTGCGACCTGCGACCGGTCGAGGTGGACTTCGGCGCGCCGCTGCAGTCGTCCGACCTGGGCGAGCTGATCGTCAAGACCGGCGCGGAGATCACGATCGTCTGCACGCCGATCAACACGCACGCCGATCTCGCGATCGCCGCGCTGCGCGCGGGCTCGCACGTGCTGCTGGAGAAGCCGCCCGCGCCGAGCCCGGAGGAGCAGCGCAGGATCGCCGAGGTGGTGGCGGAGACTGGGCTGGCCTGCCAGGTCGGGTTCCAGTCGCTCGGCTCCGCGGCCGTCCCGGCGCTGCGCGCGCTGATCGCGAGCGGGCGGCTCGGCAGGGTGCGCGGCATCGGCGGCTGGGGCGCCTGGCACCGCCCCTCGGCCTACTTCACCCGCGCCCCCTGGGCCGGCCGGCGCCGGCTGAACGGCGTGGACGTGATGGACGGCGCGCTGACGAACCCGTTCGCGCACGCCATCGCCACCGCCCTGGCCCTGCACGACAGCCCGATCGCGGAGATCGAGACCGAGCTGTACCGCGCTCATCCGATCGAGTCGGACGACACCTCCTGCGTGCGCGTCCGGCTGGCGGACGGGTTCACGATCACGATGGCGGCGACGCTGTGCGCGCCCTACGTGGAGCCGCCGCCGGGCAAGGTGCAGCGCGGCGAGGCACACCTGGTGGTGCAGGGGGACGCGGGCCGGGCGACGCTGACGTACACGCACGACCGGCTCAAGGTGGAGCTGCCCGACGGGTCGGTCACGACGACCGTGCACGACCGGGTGGGTCTGCTGGAGAACCTCATCGACCACGTCCGCACCGGCGCCGAGCTGCTGGTGCCGCTCGCGAGCACGGAGCGGTTCACCCAGGTGCTGGACGCGATCCGGCTGGCTCCCGAGCCGACGCCCATCCCTGAGCGGCACCAGCTCCTGGAACGGGACGCCGAGGGCGAGGTCGTGGGCCGCCTGCTGCCCGGCGTGGCCGAGCTGACCCGGCGCAGCGCGGCGGAGCTGGCGCTCTACTCCGAGCTCGGCGTGCCGTGGACGCGGGTGGAGCTGCTGGTGTCGGACCGGCCGGTGGCCGCCTACGAGCTCAGCCCCGACCTGCCCGCCACCGACTCGCCCCGCCCCTACCTGCACGCCGTACGGACCCTCGGCGGCGTCGAGGTCACCCAGGTCCGCCCCGAGGACCACGTGCACCACCTCGGCGCCGGGGTGGCGATCTCCGACCTCGGCGGGGTGAACTTCTGGGGCGGGCGCACGTACGTGAAGGATCAGGGGCCCACCTGGCTGGACGACCACGGCACGCAGCGGCACGTGGCGTTCACCCGCCTGGACGACGGCGGCTTCACCGAGCACCTGGACTGGCTCGGCCCTGGCGGCCGCCTGGTCGCCCGCGAGGAGCGGACCGTGACCGCGCGCCCGCTCGGCCAGGGCTGGGCGCTGGACTTCACGTTCACCCTCACCAACCGGACCGGCGCGCCACTGGAGATCAACAGCTCGGCCACCAAGGGCCGGGCGGGCGCGGGCTACGGCGGCTTCTTCTGGCGCGCCCCGGGCACCTCGGTGAACCGGACCACCCTGCCGGGGGACGAGCAGGCGGTGCACGGCAGCACGAGCCCGTGGACGGCCATGTCCGGCACCGACCCCGAGGGCCGGGACTGGACGCTCGTCTTCGCCCAGGCGGACGGCGACCCCTGGTTCGTCCGGGTCGCGGAGTACCCCGGCGTGGGCCAGGCCCTGGCCTGGGACCGGCCGCTCACCGTGGAGTCCACGCTGACGAGACGGGTCGTGACGGCGGTGCTCGACGGCCGGCTGGACGCGGCTGCGGCGGCCGCCGTCGCGGGTGACCTGCTGCGATAGCGGGAGGACCGCCGGGGTTTCCGTCCGGCGGTCCTCTGTCTGAATATATAACACCGGCCGAATATCCACTTGACGCTGCCGTCCGGCGCATGTGACGATCAACCGGTTGTCGATCTCGGGAGGTCGGCGTGACCCCGGTGACCGGCCCGCAGCCGCCCTATCCCAGGTTCTCCTGGCGCGATCTGAGCTGGGCCCGGATCCGGGACACCTACGACGAGCGAAGACGCCTGCTGGCGTTGTTGCGCTTCAGCCGCCCTCGCACGCTGGCCGCACTGTGCGTGACCGCGGTCGTGTCGATCGCCGCGGCGCCCCTGACCGCGATCTTCGCCGGCCACCTGGTGGCCGCGATGACGGTGAACGCCGGTCTCCTGCCGCTGGTGTGGCCGGTGGCGGGGTTCGCGGCCGCGATGCTGGCGAGGCAGGCCGCCGAGGTCGTCGCACGGGCGCTGAAGGCGTCGGCGGGCAAGCGGATCGACGGCGTGGTCCGCTCCCGGGTACGGCGGATCGCACTGCGCTCTCGATCCGGCCGCCTGGGCGACCGTGTGCACCGGCACCCTCCAGGACTTCCTCAAGCTCCAGACACCGGTGTCCGAGTCCGTCGGCGCCGGGGACCTGCCCAGGATCGGGGACACCGCCCGGATCGAGCGGGCGCTGGCGCGGGCGGGCGCGGACGGCATCGTGGACCTCCTGCCCTCGGGGCTGCGGACCCAGCTAGGACGGACGTTCGGCGGCGCCGAGCTCTCCCACGGCCAGTGGCAGCGCATCGCCCTGGCCCGCGGCCTGATGCGCGAGAGCGCGCTGCTGCTGCTCCTCGACGAGCCCACGGCGGCGCTCGACCCGCAGGCGGAGCACGACCTCTTCGAGCTGTTCGCCGAGCAGACCCGCGATTCGGCGGAGCGGGGGGCGATCACCGTGCTGGTCTCCCACCGGTTCTCGACCGTGCACATGGCCGACCGCATCGCCGTACTGTCTCAGGGGAGGGTGACGGAGCAGGGCAGCCACGCCGAGCTGCTCGCGGCGGGCGGCGACTACGCCGAGCTCTACCGCACCCAGGCGCTCGCCTACCGTTAGGATGCGGATAAATCATAAAATATGAGGAGTTCGCGTGATCGTCTACGGCGGTGACTGGAATCCGGAGCAGTGGCCCGAGGAGACCTGGGCCGAGGATGTCCGGCTGATGGGCGAGGCCGGCGTCAACGCCGTCAGCCTGGGCATCTTCTCCTGGTCCCTGCTCGAACCGGTGGAGGGCCGCTACGAGTTCGGCTGGTTCGACCGCGTCATGGACCTGCTGGGCGACGCCGGGATCAGGGTCTACCTGTCCACGCCCACCGCCTCCCCGCCGCCGTGGTTCGGGCAGCGCTACCCCGAGGCGCTGCCCGAGGACGCCGACGGGCGCCGGCTGTGGCACGGCAGCCGGCAGGCGTTCTGCCCCAGCTCCCCCGTCTACCTCGACAAGGCGCTGGCCATCGCCGAGCAGCTCGGCCGCCGTTACGGCGACCACCCGGCGCTGGCGATGTGGCACGTGCACAACGAGTACGGCGCCCACAACTCGCGCTGCTACTGCGACACCTCCGCCGCCGCCTTCCGCGCCTGGCTCATGGAGCGCTACGGCACCCTCGACGCGCTCAACGCCGCCTGGGGCACGGCGTTCTGGTCGCAGCGCTACAGCGACTGGGAGCAGATCCTGCCGCCCAGGATCACGCCCAGCTTCGCCAACCCGAGCCAGCAGCTCGACTTCCGCCGGTTCAGCTCCGACGCGCTGCTGGCCCTCTACCGCGCCGAGCGGGACCTGCTGCGCGGCCTGACGCCGGACGTGCCCGCCACCACGAACTTCATGGCGGGCTTCCACTGGGACATGGACTACTGGACGTTCGCCGAGGAGGTGGACGTCGCCTGCACCGACCACTACCTGCCTCACGAGGACCCGCACATCGACCTGGCCTTCGCCGCCGACCTGACCCGCTCGCTGAAGCGGGACAGGCCCTGGCTGCTCATGGAGCACTCCACCAGCGCGGTCAACTGGCGCGGGCTCAACCGCGCCAAGCAGCCGGGCGAGATGCACCGCAACTCCGTCCAGCACCTGGCCAGAGGCGCGGACGGGATCCTGTTCTTCCAGTGGCGGCAGTCGAAGGCGGGTGCCGAGAAGTGGCACTCGGCGATGTTGCCGCACGCCGGCACCGACACCAAGATCTGGCGCGAGGTCGTCGCGCTCGGGGACCTGCTGCGCTCGGCGGGCGACGTGGCGGGCACCTCGGTCGAGGCCGACGTGGCGATCCTGCTCGACTGGCCGAGCATCTGGGCTCAGGACCATCCCGCCCAGCCCACCTCCGCGCTGCGGCCGGTCGAGGTGATCAAGCAGTGGCACGCCGAGCTGTGGCGGCTGGGCGTCACCTGCGACCTGGCCCATCCCGAGGGCGACCTGTCCCGGTACCGCCTGGTTCTGGCGCCGTCCCTGTATCTGGTCTCCGACGCCGGGGCGGCGAATCTCGAACGGTTCGTGGCCGGCGGCGGCGTGACGCTGGTGGGGCCGTACAGCGGGATCGTGGACGAGCATGACGAGGTGCGGCTCGGCGGTTACCCAGGGGCGTGGCGGGAGCTGCTCGGGGTGCGGGTGGAGGAGTTCTTCCCGCTGGCGGAGGGCGAGACGGTGGCACTGGCCGGAGGCGGCGCGGGCGAGGTGTGGAGCGAGGTCTGCCACCTCACGACCGCGTCCGTGCTGGACTCGTACGCGGGCGGCGGCCCGGCCTGGACGCGCAACGAGCACGGGCGGGGCGGGGCGCACTACGTCACGACGCTGCCCGCCGGCCCGGCGCTGGCCCGCGTGTTGTCGGCGGTCTGCGCCGAGGCGGGCGTCCCCACCGGTTCCACGGGCGGCGTCGAGCTCGTCCGGCGCTCGCACCCCGACGGCCGCTCCTTCCTGTTCGCCGTCAACCACTCGGACGCCGACGCGGTCGTGCAGGCCAAGGGCAGCACCCTGGACGGCGCCGCGGTGGACGGCTCGCTGACGGTCCCCGCCGGCGCTGTCAGGATTGTCCGGGAGGCTCGCTGACCGGCCTGCTCGACGGTCCGGGAGGCTCGCTGACCGGCCTGCTCGACGGTCCGGGAGGCTCGCTGACCGGCTTGTTCGAGGTCGCCCGCAGCAGCCGCAGCGCGCCGCGTGACAGGGCCGTCAGGATGTCGGCGGCCTCGTCCAGGTCGGGGTAGCGCCCCTCCAGGTGTCCCATGGCCAGCGCGTTGGTGGCCGCGTTGATGCCGTCGGCGATCATCTCCAGCCGCCGCCTGTCGCGCTCGTTGTCGGCCGTGTAGCCGAGGGCGGCCAGGTCGGCGGCGTGGTGCTCGCGGTAGGCGGCCGCCGTCTCCGTGGCGAAGTCGCGCAGCGACGAGGAGGGGTCGTGCCGCGCCCTGATCTGGATGCGCAGCAGCTCGGGGTGCCGGCAGATCGACTCCAGCGGGATGCGGAACGTCTCGCGGTGCAGGTCGAGGTCGCCGGGGTGCTCGCGGGCCTTGCGCCGCGCCTCGCGCATCGAGGAGCGCAGCCGCTCGCCGCCCTCCTCGGCGAGCACCCGCAGCAGTTCCTGCATGTCCTTGAAGTGCACGTAGAAGCTGGACTGCGCGATGCCCGCGGCCTTGGCGACCTTGACCGTGCTCAGCCCCGCCTCGCCCTCCTCGTCGAGGATCGACAGGGCGGCGCGGATGAGCTTGCGCCTGGTCAGGTCCTTCGCCTCACTCCTCGTGAGCGGCGTGCCCGTCATGAGTCCCTCCCCTCCCGTAACGATTGTCTCGCGCCACTTGTGCGGAATTTCACCGATAGTACTATCGGTGAAATTGCTCTCGGGGGATCTGCCGGGAGGAGGCGTGAATGAAACGCTGGAGGACGCCGGCCACGCTGTTGCTGGCCGCGATGGTGATGCTGGCGTGCAGCGGCCAGCGACCGGTTGAACCGCAGTCCCAGTCCAGTGCACCGGCCGCGACGGGGCCGACGCAGGGCGGGCGCCTGGTCTACGCGCTCAGCGCGGACGCCAACGGGTTCAACCCGATCACCGACCAATTCGCGGCGCAGAGCTACAGCATGACCGGCACGATCATCGAGACCCTGGTGAGCGTGGACGCGGACGGCGCCTGGAAGCCGTACCTGGCCGAGTCGCTCACCCCCAACAAGAAGTACGACGAATGGACGATCAAGGTCAGGTCGGGCATCTCCTTCTCCGACGGCATCTCCCTGACCGGTGACATCGTCAAGGCCAACCTCGAAGCGCAGAAGCGCTCCCCGCTGACGGCCGCGGCGATGATGCCGATCAAGTCGTTCGAGCTGGCCGACCCGATGACCGTCAAGGTCGTGCTGAACCAGCCGTGGGTGGCCTTCCCGTACCTGCTGGCCGTGCAGACCGGCATGATCGTCCCGCCGGCCTCGCTCACCGACCCCAAGACGGCCAGCCTCAAGCCGGTCGGCACCGGGCCGTTCATCTTCAAGGAGTACGTGCCGGACAACCGCATGGTCGTCACCCGCAACCCGCGCTACTGGCGGCAGGGCCTGCCGTACCTGGACGAGATCGAGTTCCGGATCCTGCCCGACACCCAGACCCGCGCCCAGACCCTCGAAGCGGGCGGAGTGGACGCCATCGGCACCTCCCGTGACGAGGACCTGACCAAGTTCGGCGCCATGAAGGACGCCTTCACCGTGCACCGGGCGCAGGGCATGGCCGTGGCCGAGTACATGTTCCTGCTCAACACCGCCGTGGCCCCGCTCGACGACGTACGGGTGCGCCGGGCCATGGCCCACGCCATGGACCGCGAGACCGCCATCAAGACCCTGCGCGGCGGCATGACCGAGCCCGCCGACGGCCCCTGGTCCAAGGACTCGCCCTGGTACGCCCCCGGCGGCTACCCCTCCTACGACCTGGCCAAGGCCACCGCCCTGGTCAAGGAGGTCGAGGCGGAGAAGGGCCCGATCAGCTTCGAGCTGATCTCCACCCCCGACCCGAACACCATGCAGGGTGTCGAGCTGGCCCAGGACATGTGGCGCAAGGCCGGCATCGAGGTGTCGATCAAGCAGGCCGACCAGGCCGACCTGATCAACCGGGCCATCACCGGCCAGTTCTCGGCCACCGTGTGGACCCAGTTCTCCGCCCAGGACCCCGACGGCGAGTACGTCTGGATGCACCAGGCCTACGCCAAGCCCGTCGGCTCCATCTCGCTCAACATGACCAGGCTCAAGGACGACAAGCTGAGCGCCGCCCTGGACGCGGGCCGGATGAGCCCGGACGAGGCCACGCGCAAGCAGGCGTACGCGACCGTGCAGCAGCGGCTGCGCGACCAGGTGCCGTACGTGTTCATCGACCACCTCAACACCGGCGCCATCATCGCCAGGACCAAGGTGCGCGGCATCGGCGAGCACAAGCTGCCCGACGGTGAGAAGGGGCTGCCGCTGACCGGCTCACCCATCCCGTACCACCCGTTCGGCCAGCTCTGGGTCAGCGGCCAGTGATCATCCTTCACCGGCTCGTCCGGCTCCTGGTGGTGCTGGTCGTGGTGACCTTCCTGTCGTTCGTGCTGCTCAACCTGCTGCCGGGTGACCCGGTCACGCAGATCCTGGGCCTGTCGGCGACAGAGGAGTCCCGCGCGCAGCTCCGCCAGGAGCTCGGGCTCGACCAGCCGCTGCTGGTGCGCTACCTCGACTGGCTGGGCGGCCTGGCCACCGGCGACTTCGGCACCTCGTACATCACGCGGATGCCCGTCGGCGCCGAGCTGGCCGAGCGGCTGCCCGTCACGCTGGAGCTGCTGGTCGCCGCGCAGCTCGTGGCGCTCGGCCTGGCGGTCCCGGTCGGCGTGGCCGCGGCCCGCCGCGCCGGTCGCGCCCTCGACCAGGTGCTCACCGCGCTCAGCTTCGCGCTGCTGTCCACCCCCGTGTTCGTGCTCGGGGTGCTGCTCATCCTGCTGTTCGCGGTCACCTGGCAGGTGCTGCCCGCGACCGGCTGGACCTCCATCTCGACCGACCTGGGCTGGAACCTCACCTCCGTGGTGCTGCCCGCGATCACGCTTGGGTGCGGGCAGTTCGCCGTGTACGCGCGGCTGCTGCGTACCGATCTGATCGCCACCCTCCAGGAGGACTACATCACGCTGGCGCGCGCCCGCGGCCTGTCACCGCGCCGCATCCTGTGGCGGCACGCGCTACGTCCCTCCGCGATCACCCTGATCACCGCCATCGGCCTCAACCTGGGCGCGCTCATCGGCGGCACCGTGATCATCGAGACCCTGTTCGGCCTGCCCGGCGTCGGGCGGCTCATCGTCGACTCCATCTTTTCCCGCGACTACCTGACGGTGCAGGGAGGCGTCGTGCTGATCTCGGTCGGCTACGTGGTCGTCAACTTCGCGGTGGACCTGGTGTACGCCGCCGTCGACCCCAGGATCCGTCGTGCGTAGGCGGCTGCGTCGATCTCTGGGGTTCGGGGTCTGGCTGGCCGCCGGCTGGATCGGGCTGGTGCTGCTCGCCGCGCTGCTGGCCGACTTCCTGCCGTTCGCCCGCTACGACGAGACGCTCGCCGGGCCGCCGCAGTCGGGGCCCAGCGCCGCGCACCCGTTCGGCACCGACGGGCTCGGCCGCGACGTGCTCAGCCGGGTCGTGTACGGCGCCCGCGTCTCCCTCGGCGTCGGCATCGGCGCCGTGCTCCTCGGCCTGGGCATCGGCGCGCCGCTCGGCATCCTGGCCGGCTACCGGCGCAAGGCCGCGGACGCGGTCATCATGGCGGTCAACGACGTGGCGCAGGCGTTCCCCGCGCTGGTGTTCGCGCTGGCCGTGGTGGCCTTCGCCGGGGCGAACCTGCGCAACGTGCTGATCGTCCTCGGCGTGCTCGGGGTGCCGTCCTGGGTCCGCCTCATCAGAGGCGCCACCCTCACCTTCGCCGAGCGCGAGTTCGTGCTGGCCGCGCGCGTGCTCGGCACCCGCGACCGACGCATCCTGTGGCGCGAGATCATGCCGAACGTGGCGGTCCCCGCCGCCTCGTACGCCTTCATCGGGATGGCCGTGGTCGTGGTCGCCGAGGGCAGCCTGGCCTTCCTCGGCCTGTCCGTCCAGGCGCCCACCCCCACCTGGGGCGGGCTGATCAACGAGGGCCGCACGCTCATGGAGACCGCGCCGCACGTCGTGCTGGCCCCCTCGGTCGTCATGTTCCTGACCGTGCTCTCGTTCAACCTGGTGGGCGACCGGCTGCGGGCGCTGACCGACGTGCGCGAGATCGGCCTGGAGCCCGTACGGCAGAAGAGCGCCGTCGCGATGCCCACCGCCACCCACCCCATCCGCGACACCCTCCTCCAGGCCGAGGAGCTGCGCACGCACTTCGTCACGCCGCGCGGCGTCGTCAAGGCCGTGGACGGTGTCTCCTTCACCCTCGACCGCGGCCGCACCCTGGCCATCGTCGGCGAGTCGGGGTCGGGCAAGTCCATGCTGATCCGCTCCATCCTGGGCCTGCTGCCCGGCACCTCGGTCCGGGGCGGCCACGTGTACCTGTCCGGCGACGACCTGACCACCTACGGCCCCGCCGAGATGCGCGCGGTTCTGGGCCGCCGGCTCGGCACGGTGTTCCAGGACCCGATGACCGCGCTGAACCCCGTCCGCACGATCGGCACCCAGGTGATGGAGCCGCTGCGGGTGCACCTGCGCATGAGCCGCAGGCAGGCCCGCGCCGAGGCCGCCGCCCTGCTCGCCTCCGTCGGCATCCCCGACCCCGCGCGCACGCTGCGCCGCTACCCGCACCAGCTCTCCGGCGGGATGCGGCAGCGGGTGACGATCGCGATGGCGCTGTCGTGCCGGCCCGACGTGCTGTTCGCCGACGAGCCCACCACCGCGCTCGACGTGACCATCCAGGACCAGGTGCTGCGGCTGCTGCACCGGCTGCGCGAGGAGCGCGACATGGCCGTGGTGCTGGTCAGCCACGACCTGTCGGTGGTCGCCCAGTGGGCGGACGAGGTGATCGTCATGTACGCCGGGAAGGTGGTGGAGCGGGGGCCCGCCGGGGAGGTGTTCGCCCGGCCGCGGATGCCGTACACCGAGTCGCTGCTCCAGGCCGCGCCCCGGCTCACCGACCCGGTGCACCACCGGCTCCGCGTCATCCCCGGCCGGCCGCCTGACCTGGCGCACCTGCCGGCGGGATGCGCGTTCCGGGCGCGGTGCCCGTACGCGCAGGAGCGGTGCGAGCTGGAGGCGCCGCCCCTGTTCGAGGACGGCCCGCACCACCACCAGTACGCCTGCTGGTACCCCCGACAGACCCACGGCGGCGAGCCGGCGGACGCCGAGTCAGGAGTTGAGAGCCGTGGCCGGTAGCGGAAACGCGCACCTGCGCCCCCGTGACGAGGTACTGCTGCGGGTGGAGGATCTGGTCGTGGAGTTCCCCGCTGGACGGGGCCGCACCGTGAGTGCGGTCGCAGGAGTGAGCTTCGACCTGGCGCGCGGCGAGACGCTCGGCATCGTCGGCGAGTCGGGCTGCGGCAAGTCCAGCGCCGCCCGCGCGCTCGTCCAGCTCCCGCCGCCCCGCTCGGGCTCGGTCCGGCTGGACGGCCTGGAGCTGACCGCCCTGCGTGGCGAGGCGCTGCGGATGACCCGCCGGCGCCTCCAGATGATCTTCCAGGACCCCATCTCCTCGCTCAACCCCCGCCGCCGCGTCCGCGACATCGTCGGCGAGGGCCCGCGCGTGTGGCACCTGCCCGGCGACCGCGTGGACGAGGTCCTGGAAGCGGTCGGCCTCGACCCGGCGACGGCGGCCGAGCGCAGGCCGCACGAGTTCTCCGGCGGGCAGTGCCAGCGCATCTCCATCGCCAGGGCCCTGATCCTGGACCCGGAGGTGGTGATCTGCGACGAGCCGGTGTCGGCGCTGGACGTCTCGGTGCAGGCCCAGATCCTCGGCCTGCTGGAGGACCTCAAGGCCCGCTACCGGCTCACCCTCGTCTTCATCGCCCACGACCTGGCCGTGGTGAAGAACGTCAGCGACCGCATCATGGTGATGTACCTGGGCAAGGTGTGCGAGCTGGCGCCGAGCGCCGACCTGATCAGCCGCCCGGCGCACCCGTACACCCGGGCCCTGATCGCCTCCGTCCCCGGCGGCGGCGGTCTCGACCTGCCGCCCGCCGACACGTTGATCAGCGGCGAGCCTCCGTCGCCCGTCGACCCGCCCTCCGGGTGCCGCTTCCGTACGCGGTGCCCGCGCGCGGCGGCGAGATGCGCGGAGGAGGAGCCGCAAATCCGGCAGATCGGCGACGACCACTGGCTCGCCTGCCATTTTCCCGTTAAGGAGTAGAACCAGATATGGCCATCGATTTCACCCTCGCCCCCGAGCACGAGGAGATCCGCAAGCGGGTCCGCGCCTTCATCCAGGGCACGGTCATGCCCGCCATGGAGGACTTGAAGGAGGGCGACCGCGACGAGTACCTCCGCACGATCTTCCGCCTCCGTTCCCTGGCCAAGTCGGAGGGATTGTGGCTGCCCCACATGCCGAAGGAGTGGGGCGGCATGGGCCTGGGCCATGTGGAGCTGGCGATGGTGCAGTCGGAGTCGGCCAAGACCCGCATCGGGCCGTGGGTGCTCAACTGCCAGGCCCCGGACGAGGGCAACATGCACACCCTCCTGCACTGGGCCACCGACGAGCAGAAGGAGAAGTACCTGCGCCCGCTGCTCGACGGCGTGCAGATGTCCTGCTTCGCCATGACGGAGCCGGAGGTGGCCGGGTCGGACCCCACACTGATCCGCACGCACGCCGTCCAGGACGGCGACGAGTGGGTCATCAACGGCCACAAGTGGTTCATCTCCAACGCCCGCCGGGCGAACTTCGCCATCCTCATCGCCCGCACCGAGCAGGACGTGCCGGAGGGCTCGCGCGGCGCCAACACCGCCTTCCTGGTGGACCTGCCCAACCCGGGCTGGAACGACGTGCGCGAGGTGGAGACCATGCACGGCTCCACCGGCCACAGCGAGATCGTCATCAAGGACCTGCGCGTGCCGGACAGCGCGATCCTCGGCGGCCGCGGCAACGGCCACCGCCTCGGCCAGTACCGCCTCGGCCCCGCCCGGCTGGCCCACTGCATGCGCTGGATCTCGCAGGCGGAGACGGCCCTGGACATGATGGTCGACCGGGCGCTCAAGCGGTACAGCCACGGCTCGCTGCTGGCCGAGAAGCAGGGCATCCAGTGGCTGATCGCCGACTCGGCGATGGAGCTGTACCAGTGCAAGCTGATGGTCCTGCACGCCGCCAGCAAGATCGACAAGGGCGAGGACTTCCGTACGGAGGTGTCGATGGCCAAGCACTTCGTGGCCAACAGCCTCAACCGGATCATCGACCGGGCGATCCAGGTGCACGGGGCGCTCGGGTACTCGACGGACACGCCGCTGGCGAACATGTTCCAGCACGCCCGGTGGGCGCGGTTCGCGGACGGGGCGGACGAGATCCACCAGATGCGGATCGCCGAGCGCACGATCGCCGCCTATCAGGCGACCGGCTCCACCAGCTCCGCGACCGGCGGCCTGCCCATCTGACACGCCCGAGCCCGCAGCGCCCGGGAACGCTCCGGCCGGTCCCTGGACGCTGCGGGGCCCGTCTTCCCCGTCACGGCCGTTACGCCTGGGCGTCCGTACTGCCGTCGCCCCGTTGAACGTCCGCCGTGGACGCTCACGCCGTGGCCCGTCGCGCCACCGCCCGGTACAGCGGTTCGTCGCCGACAACGAGTGCGGTAGGTCACACCTCGCCTGACGGTCAGACGGACACCCGGGGGGCCGGCAGCGGCATGATCTCGCGCTCGTAGTAGGGCCGGAGCTCCTCCCCCCGCTCGAACAGCTTGTCCAGCTCCCCCTGGCAAGCAGTGATCACTTCCCGGTCGTCGATCCGCCGCGCCCCGCTGTGCGTCCCCGACTCGTCGTACGTCACCTCGTACATCGCCACCGTCCCGAGCACGACCAGCTCCGGCAACCGCCGCCCCACCTCGATCTCGGCCACCTCGCCCGCGTCCAGCACCCGCACCTGCTCGACGGACGCGACCCGCAGCGCCAGCAGGTGCATCTCCCACTGCAGGTACGGCGTGACCGGCTGCTCGACGATCCTGATCCGCCGCCGCCTGAGCCGTTTGGCCGGACGCCCGCGCTCCCGCGTCTCCCCGCCCCCGTCGTCGACCAGCTTGAGCGATCGGTCCCAGTCGCCCTCCACCATCGCGACCCAGCCCGGCCGGTCCCGGAAGCTCTGCCGCCGTTCGAGCTTCCAGAACACGTCGTCGAGCCGGCGGAAGTTCGGCCAGAAGTCGTCGAGATACTCATCCGCACTCAGCATGACGCCCGGTATCTCATGAATGCGCTCAAGCACAATCCCTGCCTATCACCAGGAAGCCTCCTTGAGTCGAGTTTCCCCAGGTCAGCGCGGGCGATTCTGCTCCAATCCCATCATTTCCCCGCACGCGGGCGAGGCTTGGCCCGTACGTGCACGCGCTCGCCCTGCCGGCCGAAGAGATTGAGCACCTCCACCGGAGCGCTCCCGGCGGGCCCGAACCAGTGCGGCAGCCGGGTGTCGAACTCCGCGGCCTCACCCGGCCCCAGGATCAGGTCGTGGTCGGCCACGACGAGCCGTACGCGCCCCGAGAGCACGTACATCCACTCGTAGCCCTCGTGCGTGATCGGCCGCGGCTCGTTCTGCTCGGCGGGAATGATCGACTTCCACGCCTGCAGCGGCCCGGGCTGGGTGGTCAGGGGGATCACGGTCCGGCCGTTGCGGACCACGGGCTTGCAGCGGACGCGCGGGTCGCCGACGTCCGGCGCGCCGACCAGCTCGTCGAGCGGCACCTGGTGCGCCTGCGCGATCGGCAGGAGGAGCTCCAGGCTGGGCCGGCGCTGCCCCGACTCCAGCCGCGAGAGCGTGCTCTTGCTGATGCCGGTGGCCTCGGACAGCGCCGACAGGCTCACCTCACGCTGCGTACGGATCCGCCTGAGCCGCGGGCCGACCTGGGCCAGCGTCTCCTCCAAGGTCGTGCTCATGATCCCCTCCACTGTTGCAGAAATGGCAACGATAGTTGTCATTCAAGCACCGGCGGCAGCACCATCGGCGCCGGAGGTGATCGCCGTGAATGAGGCGACGAACAGACATGACGTGGTGATCGTGGGCGCCGGGGCCGCCGGCCTGAACGCGGCCCTGCTCCTGGGACGCGCGCGACGCAGGGTCGCCGTGATCGACGCCGGGGAGCCCCGCAACGCCCCGGCCGCGCACATGCACGGCTTCCTGTCCCGCGACGGCCTGCCCCCGGCCGAACTGCTGGAGCTGGGACGCGCCGAGATCGCCCGGTACGGTGTACAGCTCGTCCGAGGCCGGGTCGAGCGGATCGACCACGGCTTCACCGTCCGCCTCGCGGACGGGCAGGTGCTCGACGCCCGCCGCATCCTGGTGGCGACCGGCCTGCGCGACGAGCTGCCCGGCATCCCCGGGATCCGCGAGCGGTGGGGCCGGGACGTGCTGCACTGCCCCTACTGCCACGGCTACGAGGTTCGCGACCAGCCTCTGGCCGTGCTCGGCACGCATCCGGGGGCGGTGCACCAGGCGCTGCTGCTGCGCCAGTGGAGCGACGACGTGCTGTTCCTGCGGCACGCGCTGGACCTGGCGGCGGAGGATCGGGAACGCCTGGAGTGCCACGGCGTTCGTGTCGTCGAGGGCGCGGTCGCCCGCCTCGCCGTCGAGGGCGACCGGCTGCGCGGCATCGAGCTCGCCGACGGCCGCGCCATCCCGCGCGCGGCCGCCTTCCTCTTCCCGCGCATGACGCCGCGGGACGAGCTGCTGACCGGCCTCGGCTGCGCCGGGGAGGACGGCTGGATCGTCACCGATCGCACCGGCCGTACCAGCGTGTCGGGCGTCTGGGCGGCCGGGAACGTCGTCGATCCGCGCGCCCAGGTGATCACCGCGGCCGGGATGGGGTCGGCCGCCGCGTTCGCCATCAACGGCGACCTGACGGAGGAGGACGTGCGCCTCTCCGTCGAGCGGCACAGACCCGAGCAGGACGCACCTTCCGCCGAGCGACACGTCCTGGAGGGTGAGGGCCGGTGAGCGTCGGCACCGTGCGGAACGTGCGGCGGGGCAGGCTGCCCCTCGGGGTCTACCTGCTGTCGTTGAGCCTGTTCGCGATGGGCAGCGCGGAGTTCCTGCTCGCCGGCGTGCTCCCGGCCATCGCCGGGGACCTGCGGATCACGCTGTCCTCCGCCGGGGCGCTGATCTCGGCGTTCGCCGCCGCCGTGGTCGTCGGCGGCCCGCCCCTGGCCATCGCGACCCTCCGCTGGCCGCGCCGGGCGACGCTGGTGGCCACGCAGGCGGCCTTCGCCGGGTGCGTGGTGGCCGGCGTCCTGACCGACAGTTACGCGGTGCTCCTGGTGACCCGCTTCCTGTCCGGCCTCGCCTACGCGGGGTTCTGGGCGGTCGCCGCGGTCACCGCGATCAGCCTGGTCCCGCCCGACCGCGCCGCGCGCGCCTCGGGCGTGGTCGTCAGCGGGCTCAGCCTCGCGATGGTGGCCGGCGGCCCGGCCGGCACGCTGATCAGCTACTTCACCGGCTGGCGTGGCGGCTTCTGGGCGGTGGCCGCCCTCACCGCCGCCGGCGCGCTGCTGACGCTCGTGGCGCTGCCCGCCACCCGCACGCGGGGCGAGACCTCCATCCGGGACGAGCTGCGCACCATGCGACGTCCCCAGCTGTGGATCGTGTACGCCGCCACCCTCCTCAGCACCGCCGCGTACATGATCACCTTCAACTACCTGGCCGCGCTCCTCACCGGCGTCACCCGCATGCCCGGGGTCTGGATCCCGGCGGTCCTGACGCTGTTCGGCGCCGGTGCCTTCATCGGGCTGTCCATCGGAGGCAGGATCGCCGACCGGCTGCCCACCCACGCGCTCCTGGCCGGCACCCTGGGGATCCTGGCCACCTCCGTGCTGCTCGGGGCCTTCGCCCGGAATGCCGTGGCTGTCGTTCCCCTCGTACTGCTGCTGGGGGTTGCCGGATTCATCCTGAATCCGGCGATCTACGGGCGGGTGTTCGCCATCGCGGGCCAGGCGCCCACGCTGGCCGGCGCCACCACCGTCTCCGCGTTCCAGCTCGGCATCAGCCTCGTCCCCGCCTTCGCCGCCCTCGTCCTCAACGCCGCCCCCGCAGGGAGCGGTGCGGGCGAGGTCGGGGCCGTCCCGTGGCTCGGCGCGGCTCTGGCGGCGCTCACGACAGTGCCCGTCATGCTCGACCACGTGATGTCGCGCCGGAGCGACCGACCCGTCACCCGCGGCCGGCCATCACCCCGCGGCTAACCGTCCCCCAAGGTCTGGGTGCCCTCGTCGACGGTGGTGCCGCCATCGGGATCGCCGCCGCCACCGCCGTCGTCCACCGCCTCATCACCACCGTCCCCGAGCGGGTCGTCACCAGCGTCCCCGAGCGGATCGTCCCCGGCGTCGTCCGGGCCGGCGCAGGCGGGGTCGGCGGCGCAGGCCGGATCGTCGCCGGCGTCGTCACCACCGTCGTCGGACGGATCCTCGGTCGGCTTGGGCGTCGGCTTGCGCACCAGGTCGTGCGGCTGGCCACCGAAGACGGGCGCGGGGAACGCCTCGACGGGCTTGTTCGCCATCGCGATCGCCATGAAGTCCCGCCAGATCCTGGTAGGCGTCCCAGCCCCCTGGATGTTGCCAAGCGATACTTCCTTCCGCAGCGTGTAGCCGTTGGCGTCCTTGACGACCTTCCTCGTCTTCGGGTCGATCCGCGGCACCTCCTTGTACATCCCGACGGCCGACGAGAGCTGCGGGGTGTACCCGACGAACCAGGCCTCCTTGTTCTCGTTGTTGGTGCCGGTCTTGCCGGCGATCGGCCGCCCGCCGGGCAGCGCGGTGCCCCTGGCGGTGCCGTACCTGACCACCTGCTGCATCGCGTAGGTGGCGTCGGCGGCGGTGTCCGGGCTGATGACCGCCTTGGACCGGCCCGCCTCCTTCATGACGGTCTTCCCCGTGTACGCCTTGACCGTCAGAACCACGTGCGCGTCGTGGTGGACGCCGCCGTTGGCGAAGATGCCGTACCCGGTGGCCTGCTCGACCGGGGTGACCAGGCCGGCGCCGATGGACATGCCGTACGCGTGGTCGTCGATGGCCTGCTCCAGGTCGTCCTGGTCGATCCCGGCGCCCTCGGCGATCTTCGCGACCTCCTCCAGCCCGACCTCCTGCGCCATCGTGGCGAACGCCGTGTTCACCGACTCGGCGGTGGCCCGGTCGATCTGCACGGCCTCGCCCACGTCGTGCGAGTTGCCGATCGGCTTGGTGCCCGGCAGCGTGACCGGCCCGTTGCCCGACACGTAGCTCCGGAGGCTGTATCCCTTCTCCAGCCAGGCGGCCAGCACGTACGGCTTGAAGGCCGACGCCGCCTGCTTGTCGGCGTCGAAGGCGTTGTTGGTGAAGCTCTTGAGGTAGTCGTGGCCGCTGTAGAACGCGAGCACCTGGCCGTTGCGCGGGTCCACGGCGGCCAGGTTCGCGTGGATGTTCTTGTCGCCGACGGCGGCGAGATGGCTCTCGACCGCCTTCTTCGCGGCCGCCATCAGCTTCTTGTCGAACGTCGTCGTGACGCGGAACCCCTCCTTGCGCAGGCGTTCCCTGCTGATCCCCCGCTGCTCCAGCTCGCGCTGGACGATGTCGACCATGTAGCCGTTGATGCCCTTGAGCGTCTCCTTCTTGTCCAGCGGCGCGCGCTTGGGGAACTTCGCCGTCCTGGGCAGCTGCCCGTACTTCGCCGGGTCGACGATCGCCATGCCGCGGACGGCGTAGTCGAACCGCTCCCGCGTCGGCGCCCAGTTCTTCGCCGCCTCGGCCCGGTCGAACGCGTCGGGGCTCTGGATCCGGCCCGCCAGGTACGCGCCCTCGGCGTGGGTCAGCTCGTCCACGTCCTTGTCGAAGTACGCCTGGGCGGCGGCCTGGATGCCGTTCGCGCCACGGCCGAAGTAGATCGTGTTGAGGTAGATGGCCATGATCTCGTCCTTGGACATCTCCTTGCCCGCGCGGATCGACACGAGGATCTCCATGATCTTCCGCGTGAGCGTCCGCTCCTGGCTGAGGCCGTCGTAGTAGCCGCGCGCCATCTCCTGCGTGATCGTCGAGCCGCCCTGGACCTGCTGGCCGCTCACCGTACTCCACACCGCACGCAAGGTGCCCGACACCGAGATGCCCGGGTCCGTGCGGAACGTACGGTTCTCGACGGCGATGAACGCGTCCTGCACGTGCAGCGGGATCCTGGAGATGGGGACGATCTCGCGCTTGGTGCCGAGCCTGGCGATCTCGGTCTTGCCGTCCCGGTAGTAGATGATGCTGCCCTGCTCGGTGGCCTGCCGCTGGGTCTGCGTGGGTAACGGGGTGTTGGCGTACGCCACCATGATCATGCCGAAGAGGCCGGCCACCAGGACCGTGCACCCCACGAGCACCATCTTCCAACCGGGAACGTAACGCCTCCACCCGGCCCGACGAGACCCCCCCACGCCCGCCACCGTCCCCGCCGCCGCTCTCCGGCCCGACCTCCGGCCCGCTCTCCGGCCCGCTCTCCGGCCCGGTCGGCGCCGCGCCCGCGACGTCGCGAGCACCACGGGACGAGCCGCGTCCTGGCGCTCCCTCCCGCGACGCGCGCCGACGCCTCCCCGCCCGAGCCGGCCCACCGGCCCGCACCTCGGCACCCTGACTACGACCACCGGTCGGCTCCGGCCCGGAACTGCTCCCACTCACAGGATGATCACCTGTTTCCACGACTTCCCGGCAAGCATCGCCAGCACTGCACGTACACCCCCTAACGGTTAGCCATAGATAGCGGTTAGCCATAGCAGGTGTCAAACACCCCACCACAGCCAGGACCTCCCACCGCTACGGCGAACCGCCACTGGATCCGGGCTTCAAGGCGCCGGGACGGTGCGGGACTCCGGCACGTCACGACTTCTCATGGCAGCCGGGCCCGCGCACCCTCACAGCCGGGATCTCAGCACGTCGACCTCACAGCCCGGCGCGAACGGATCGAAGCCGTGCTCGACCAGCCAGCGAACGTTCAGCAGGCTTCGCATCGACCACCACGCGCGGATCACGTCGAGATCGACGTCGGCGCCATAGCCGGCGACGACGTCGCCGAGGCGCTCCGGGTGTCCGAGCGTCAGGATGGCGAGGTCGAACAGGGCATCACCCTGGCCCGCCTCGGACCAGTCGATGATGCCCGTGATCCCGTCACCCTTGACGAACACGTGATCGACCTGAAGGTCGCCGTGCGTAAACACCGGAGCCCACGGCCGGAGCGCGGCCTCGGCGACGTCGCGGTTGCGGGTGACCAGATCGGCGGGCAGGACGCCGTTCGTCACGAGCCACTCGCACTCGACCTCGAGTTCCGCCGCCAGCTCGTCCACGCCCCGGCCGGCCCTGCCGGTCCTGGGCGGCAACGGCGCGTCGTGCAACTTCCGGACGGTGGCACCCGCCGCGGCCCACGCCGCCGGGGAAGCGGTCGAAGGCTCGCCGAGATGGCCGAGCGCCGTCCCCTGGACTGCGGCAATCGCTAGCACCGGCGGCTTGTGCCACAGCACCTCCGGGGTCGGGACCGGCGCCAGAGCCATCGCCTCGACCTCGACCGCGAGGCGCGCCTGATCGGCGTCCACCTTCAGGAACACGTCGCCGACGCGCAGGGTCGCGCGCTCGGAATGGGCGACGACCAGTTTGACCTCATCCATGGGCGACCAGTATCCCGGGGACGATCGCCGACGTCACCGCGTTTATCGCGTGCGATCGCGCGGCCGACCGCGTCCCGCCACCAAGCGGCCTCGCGCCCGGCACCGACCGCCGACCAGGTCAAGTCCACCACTTTGAGAGGAGCCCTAGGACCAGGAAACGGCCTCCAACTCCCCCAGATCCCCCAGCCCGATCCGCCCCTCCTCCGCCAGCACCGCGATCATCGCCAACCCCTCATCGAGGGTCACATACCGCCCGAAAGAACACCCGGCCGCCGCATCCGGCGTCTCCGCCCAGAGCCGGGTCCCGCCCTCCCACGCGAACTGCAGCACCCTCCCCGCCACCCGCTCGAAACAGGCGAAGTTGCCATCACGCGGAGTCAGCCAGAGCAGCAGATCCCGGCTCTCCCCCGCCGACATGACCACCGGCTCATCCCCAGAGGCCCAGGCCTGATCGCGGAAGGTGACCATCAACCCCGGCTCGCGCTCGCCACCCCCGCCCAGCTCCGGATGCTCCGCCAACCACCCGAAGCGCCGCCGCTGCCAGTTCACCTTCACCTCGATGCGCTGCCCGTCGTCCCCGCACCACTCGACCTGCAGCCCCCGGCGCCGCAACACCTCAACGATCTCTCCCCCGATCCCACCGCCGGGCCGGCGCTCCCCCTCTCCCCGGAACCCGCCACCCGGCCCGCGCTCCCCCTCACCCCCGAGCTCGCCGGGCCCGAACGCAAGGTAGACACCCCCACCCGCCACAGCCCTCTCGACGTCCTGCCCGTGGTAGAAGACATAACCCCGCACCCCGGACAGCCCGCTGATCTCCCGCCCCATCTCGGCGATCCCGCAGCTCATGCAGCAGGTGTAGTGCTCCCTCGCCACGATCCCCGCCATCGCGAGCTCCCCCATGGCCAGGCTCAGCCGATCGTTGTCCGTGACGGCGGGCCACCCGGCCTGGGCGGCGAGATGCCCGGCGAACTCCTCGGCCACGACGCCCCTGACCGCCTCGTCCAGCAGCTCCCTGTCCTCGACCTCGTCCGCCCAGGTCTCGATCACCCCCCGGACCACCCGCTCGAAGTCGTGCCGCCCGGCGGCCACCGCCGTGTGAACCTCCTCCGCGATCTCGTCCCGGACGGATTCATCGATCAGCTGCCGGCTGGCGAGGTCCATGGCCGATCACTATGCCAGCCCTCCCCGGCGCCCCGCCGCCGCTCCGGCGACCGGGCCGGTGCACGAGATAGCGCCGCAACACCGGATGCCACCGGTTGGCGGGCAGCTCCCGGAGCGCGGCCACCGCGAGGCAGTACTTGCTCACGCTCACCGGCCGGACTCCCATCCCCCGCAGCACCTTGTCGATCAGCGCCTTCCCGTCCACCGACTTCGACTCCAGCAGCACCAGGTCCCCGCGCGCGGGGCTGCTGCGCCGCCCGTCGCGGCACACCAGCCCGGTGTCGCAGGTCAGCCGTGCCGTACCGGAGCGGTCGATGAGCGTCACCCGCTTGTAGTCCGTGGCCAGCACCGGCTCCAGCGTGTCGGGGGCGATGAGGCGCAGCTCGCTGAGCAGCGTGTCCTGGACGAACTCCAGCGCCTGGCTCGTGAGCGTGTGGCCCGGCACCCCGTCGTAGGGGATGCGGTGCTTGTCGGTGCCGCCCCGCGCGCCGCTGAGCTTGAGCTCCAGCCACTGGCCGCCCCCGTCGAGATAGGTACGCGTACGGAGCTTGAACCTGCGCCGCCGATCCTGCCGATGCTGGTGGTAGGTGAGCAGGCCAGGGGTGTCGAAGTAGGTGGAGGTGTAGCGGAACTGCCGCCGCCCCCCGATCCGCAACGCGAGGAAGCCGTCGCCCAGCTCCGCCGAGAGCCGCGCCATGGTGGAGGCGGTGACGATGTACTTGCAGTCGACCCGGCTCATCAGCTCCGGCACCTCCTCCAGCCCGACCGCCGGCATCCCGGCGGCGACCCCTGCCAGCAACGCGTCCGCGTACGGCTCAGCCATGCGCACCTCTTCCCACCCGTTCCAGAACCCGTCCCAGCGTCCGCGTCACCGCACACCGACCCTCGCGTTCGGCGCCACGTACCGGACGTCCACCACCGTCACATCCCGTACGTAGTCCACCTGCGTGACCTCGCACTGCAGCACCCGCGCCCGCAACCGGCTCTCCAGGTCCACCCGCAACGCCTCCGGGTCGGCGTGCACCACGTCCAGCGTCACGACCTGGTGGCGGGTCCGCCCGAGCAGGCCGGGATGGTCCGCGACGTACATGACCGCCAGCAGCACCCCGTTCAGCAGGAGCGCCGTCAGCGGCCACGCGCCGGCGATGCCGTTGACCAGGCCCAGCACGATCGCGACGAAGTAGTAGGCGATCTCCTGCTGCGTGATCTCGCTCGATCGCAGCCGGATGATGGACAGCACGCCGAACAGCCCGAACCCGACGGCGATGTCGACCCGCTGGACCAGCAGCAGCGACACGACCGCGAAGATGCCCACGTTCAGCGCGACGTAGGCGAACAGCAGGTCGCGCCGGTGGTGGCGCCGGTAGTAGAGGCCGTAGGCGAGCAGGACGATCGCCACGAGATCCATCGTCAGTCCGGTTATCACAACCGCTCCTTCCGCAGTGTTCCTGATGAACAGCTTGGTGGCGGGGGGTGAAGCGATGGTGAGCTGACGATTAGGCGACTCTCATCCGATAGCCCGTGCCGCGTACGGTCTCGATGCGGTCGGCGCCGATCTTGCGGCGCAGGTAGCGCACGTAGACGTCCACCACGTTCGACCCGGGGTCGAAGTCGAACCCCCACACGTGGCTGAGCAGCTGCTCGCGCGTCAGCACCTGGTCGGGATGCCGGCAGAAGATCTCCGCCAGGGCGAACTCCCTGGTCGACAGGTCCACCGCCCGATCGCCGACGTAGACCCGCCGCGTACGCAGATCCAGCGACAGATCGGACACCCGCAGCACCGTCACCTCCGGAGTACGGTCGGCCCGCAGCCGCAACCGCACCCTGGCCAGGAGCTCCTCGAAGGCGAAGGGTTTGGCGATGTAGTCGTCGGCACCGCCCTCCAGCCCCGCCACCGTGTCGCTCACACTGTCACGCGCGGTCAAAATGATCACAGGGATGGTCACCATGGACTCGCGCAACCGCCGCAACACCGTGAACCCGTCGCTCAACGGCAGCCCGATGTCCAGGATGAGCAGGTCGAACCCGCCCGCACTGGCCAGGTCGTACGCCGCGACCCCGTCTCCCACCACGGCGGTCACGAAGCCGTTGGCCCGCAACCCCTTCTCCACGAATGAGGCGATCCTGGCCTCGTCCTCGGCGATCAGAATCCGGTTCAACTCAGCCTCCACAGCTCCCATAGCGGAAGAGACATGACAAAACAG
The DNA here is from genome assembly GCF_014207985.1 of Nonomuraea rubra. Lineage (NCBI taxonomy): Bacteria > Bacillati > Actinomycetota > Actinomycetes > Streptosporangiales > Streptosporangiaceae > Nonomuraea > Nonomuraea rubra. Next base: position 10,814,514 of record NZ_JACHMI010000001.1, read on the forward strand.
GCCCCTCCCCCGGGAGCCTCCGTCACCTTCACCGTGCCTCCATGAGCCTGGGCGATGGATCTGACGATGGCCAGGCCGAGGCCGGCCCCGTCATACGCCCCGGTGCGCCCGGCACCGCGGACGAACCGCCCGAAGATCCGTTCGCGCTCGGCCGGCGCGACCCCCGGGCCGCTGTCGCGCACCCACAGCTCGACCCGCCCGTCACGCACGGCGGAGCCGACGGCGATCAGGTCGCCGTCGGCGGTGTGGCGCACGGCGTTCGCCACGAGCTGCATGAGCGCCTGCGTGAGCCGGTGCCGGTCGGCGGGCAGCCGCGCCTCGGCCACCTCGTCGACCCGCCACTGGCGATCGCCCAGCGCGCGGGCCTTGGCGACCACGCTGACCGTGAGATCGGCCAGCTCGACGTTGTCCAGTGCCAGGAACCCCGGCTGCTCCGCCTTCGCGAGGGTGAGCAGGTCGTCGACGATGCGGTTCATCCGGTCGAGCTCGTCGGTGACCAGGGCGAGGGTCTCGGCGCGGTCGTCGGGGTCGTCGCTCATCAGCTCCAGGTGGCCGCGGATGACCGTGATCGGCGTACGCAGCTCGTGACCGGCGTCGTCCATGAAGTGGCGTTGCACGACGAAGGCGTGTTCGAGCCGGTCGAGCATGTGGTTGAACGTCGAGGCGAGCGCCGCCACGTCGTCGTCGCCCGGCACGTCCAGGCGGCGGGTCAGGTCGCTGGAGTCGCTGATCTGCTCGGCCGTCTGGCGGACGAGCCGCACCGGCGCCAGCACCTGCCCCGCCACGAACCAGCCGGCCGCCCCCGCCAGCCCCATCGCCGCCAGCGCGGACAGCCCGAGCGCACCCACCGCGTCGACGATGTCGTCGCGGTTGAGGTCGTAGAAGTGCGCCACGACGAAGTGCCCGCGCCGGGAGTCTCCGGACACGCTCACCGGGATCACCGCATAGTGGACCGTTCCCTTGCTGGTCTCCATCTCGTGGCGTTCGACCCGGGTCGCCGTGGCCATCCGGGCGATGAGCTTCTCGTCGGTGTCGAGCCGTACGGGTGGCGGGACCGCGGTGATCTTGTGGGCCTTGCCGTCGAGGATGCTGAAGAAGGTCTCCCACCGGTCGGGCGAGTTGAGCTGGAGGTATCCGATCATCAGATCCTCGACGTCGGTCAGCGGCTTGCCCGACTGCAGGTCGTACGCCGTGGAGGCGTACCGCCGGAGCTTGTCGACCTCGTTGGCCAGCTCGAGGTCCATCCGGTGCTCGAGCCGGGTGAGCAGGGTGGACCAGGTCACGGAGACGGCGACTGTCAGGGCGATTCCGACGACGACGAGCATCCAGCCCACGATCCGGGCACGGGCGCTCAGCCGCATGTGACCTCCCCATCAGTCGTCGCCGTCATCGCCGCCACCATCATCGTCGTCGTCATCATCATCGCCGCCACCCGGCCTCGGGGAGGGCGGCTTGACCGGCTCGGCCTTCGTCTTGCGCGGCGACGGCCGCACGCTCGCGCCCGGCTCCCCGCTCTTACCTGCTCCCGGGCTCGCCCCGGGTGACGCCTCTCCCGTCCGCGCGGGCTCGGACGTGCCCGTTCGTACGGGATCCGGCACGCTCCCCTCGTCGCCGGTCCGTACGGGCCTGGACGCGCTCCCCGCGCTGGGCGAGGACGACGGCGAGACCACGACGGGCCCGCCCAGGTCGAGCTCCTCGTCGGCCGCCCGCACCAGCTCCACCGACATCACCCCGGCCGCCGCCACCAACAGGCCGAGGAGGATCACCGTTCCCCGATGTTTCATGCGCTTGACCCTGACGCCCTTCGAGGAGACCACGCTGAGGCCCAGATGAGAATCCTCTCATCTGGGCCTCAGCGTGGTTCCACAGTAGAATCTTGTTCTGTACGCGGCGGACCGGCTGACGGGAGAGCATTCATGCTGGTACGGGACAAAGTCGTCGTCGTCACGGGAGCCGCGAGCGGGATCGGCCGCGCGCTCGCGCTCAGGTTCGCCGCCGAGGGCGCGTCCGGCGTGGTCGTGGCGGACCTCGACGAGGCAGGCGCCGCCGCGGTGGCCAAGGAGATCGGCCCGCGAGCCGTCCCCGTCCGCGTGGACGTCTCCTCCGAGCCGGAGGTGGCCGCACTCGCCGACACCCCGTTCGGCCCGGTGGACCTGTTCTGCTCCAACGCCGGCATCATCGGCGGCCACGGCCTCGACGCCCCCGCCGAGGAGTGGAGCCGCCTGTACGCGGTCAACGTGCTGGCCCACGTCTACGCCGCCCGCGCCGCCATCCCCTCCATGGCGGCCAGAGGCGGCGGCTACCTCCTCAACACCTGCTCCGCCGCGGGCCTGATCAGCTGCCCCGGGGACGCCCCGTACGCGGTGACGAAGGCGGCGGCGGTCGCGTTCGCCGAATGGGTCGCCATCCACCACGCCTCCCAGGGCATCAAGGTCAGCGTCCTGTGCCCGCAGGGCGTACAGACCGCGATGCTGGAGCACGGCATCGACACCGACCACCTGACGGCCAGAGCCGTGCGTGCGTCGGGCACCATCCTCGACCCCTCGGACGTGGCGACGGCGGTCATCGACGGCCTGGCCGCCGAGCGCTTCCACATGTTCCCGCACCCGGAAGTCGCCGAGTACGCCCGCCGCAAGGCCGAGGACCCGGACCGCTGGCTGGCCGGCATGTCCCAGTTCGTCGCCTCCCTCCAGCCCTGACCCCTCGCCGCACCGAACGCCTGCGTGTCCTCGGACAGTCACCACCACGACCACGCGCCCCAAGACCCGGCTCATCACCGCCGAGGATCTTGACAAGGCCGACGTCCGGAAGCCCACCTGGCTCAGCACCTTCGAGCAGACAGCAGCCAGGAAGGCGACACGACGGGAACGGCCGCTGTATGGCTCACCAAGCCGGCGGGCGCGAGCGCGGAAGACGATGCGATGGCACGGTTGGAGACCAGCCCGGCCCCGCCTTCGACGAGCGAATGTCCGGCCATGGCGAGAGTAATTTCTGCTCCGGGTCGCCCAAACGCCGATTCCACCGTTCCTCACAGTGGAAAGCGCACCTCCGGATCAGCTGAGAACGATCCGATCGACCTTGTTGTTCCAGTTGCCTCCGTAGATGTAACCCTCCTTGCCGAGGTCACGGTGGTACTGGCCCGCGGCAAAGTACAGGGCAGGGTCGGGCATCCTGGTGCGGAAGTCCACCAGGCGGCCGCCGTCCTCACGCCGGTTGTAGAAGCTGGTCCCCCGGTCGCGCCAATGGGAATAGAGGTCCTTGGTCCCGGCGACCCGGTACTGCACGCGGTCACCACCGAATTCGGTCCACTCCCACATGCAGAAGTAGCCGGACGGGCAGTTGTACATGCTCAGTAGGCCGACCTCGGCACGAGCGAGCCCTTCGGCAGCACGGTAGTCGGCCTCGCTGGCGTAGCAGCGCATCTGCGCATCGGCGCCCTCGCTGCAGACTGCGGCGTCGGCAGAGTCGAGCAGGCTCGCGATGTCTGCGTCCGTCATCGCAGGGACGGGTGCGGGCTCGGTGTAGGCACTACCGGCCGCCGCCGGGCCCCCCGCAACGGCAAGGACCGTGAGTGACGCGCCAACGGCTGCGGAGACTGCGGCGGCCTTGCGTGCGAGGTGGTGAGCTGCAACGCGAAGCATGAGCAAGTCCTTTCGGTTAAGGCGCTCGAGAATCAATCTCCTCGGCCTGTGTTTCTCAGCGAAATGACGAATCGGTGACCGCTACCAGATTCTGCGAAGAGCCGGGGAATGTCGTTGGCTGCGGCTACACAGGCTCTTAACCGTGCGTGAACTCCGGCACCTCGCCGTCGTCCACCGGTACGATGGCGCCGGGAGTCGCCGTCTCCACACGTCGATCAGCTCCGTGGCGGTATCGCCAGAGGACGCCCTTCATCTTCGTCTCGCCACCTGAGAAGGGAAGGGGTCCACGGCCGAGAACCCGGCAGCTTCCTCCTGGGGTCTTGTCCGGAACGGAGCTCACGGGCTCTGCCCGCTATCAGGCAGGGAACGAAGCTTGGGGCATGCCCGTGGCGGCCCCGCGTGGAAGGCATGGGCGCGTACGCTGTTCACCCTGGCCAGCGGTGGGAATCGCTGGTCAAGATCGTGTGCCCCCTTGCACGCACCAGACCACGTCTGCGCTGCCTCTACCAGCGGCGATGCGGCTGAAAGAGCGAACGTGGCGGTCGCGGAGCCGACGTTGGTGGCCCGCTTGATCGGTCCGCCGCGACACCCCGCCCAAGCTCGCCCCCAGGCCCTGGACGCCCGCGAACAGAGGCGTTTCCTGCGCGCCGTGGAGATGCGCCGGCCCGCCCGCGACCGCGCCATCGGTCGGGGGCTGTTCCACTCCGGGCTGCGCGTCGCCGAGCTCGTCGCCCTCGACCTCGACGACGTGCCGCTCTCCGCCCGCAAGGGCGAGGTCATCGTCCGCAACGGCAAGGACGAGACCTCCCGCGAGGTGCCCCTGCTGGATGTCACCGTGCGCGAGGCCGTCAAGGAGTGGAAGGCCGAGCGCAGCGAGTGGCCGGGCGCGGCCGGCCCGGCGCTGTTCCTCAACCGCTCCCGCGGCGGCCGGCTGTCGGCCCCCGCCGTCGACCAGCTGCTCGACGAGCTCGCCACCGAGGCCGACCTGGTCAACAAGACCGGCGCGCACGCCGCCTCAGGCCGGCTTCCGGCGACCGATCGCGCAGTTCAGCGTCGCGGCGACCATGACCGGGTCGGCCAGGGGGCCGACCGCTGCTCGAACGAACCCAGGCAACCGACCTCGCCCGCACCGACGTGACCTCCGACGACGTGCTTTTCCTGGTCAACGGCATCAGCGGAACCAACTTCGCGATGGAGGCCCAGCGCGAGCGCGTGCTCACCACGGCGCTGGACGGAATCAGGGGCCACCACAGCACTCCCACCGGCTGACCAACGGCACGACAGGCACGGGCAATCTGTCCGCAGCCCGTGCCCGAGCGGACCAAGCGAGCAACGTCGGGGCAGACTCGGCGGCAGACCAGCGGCCTTCGATCGCGAAACCTACAAGCAGCGCAGCACCGTCGAGAAGACCGCCACCATCTACCCGGCCGGACTTCACATCGCCGGCAGCCCAGGCCGCCGACGAGTGCATCTTGCCTGCGCCGTTGAGGCTCGGCAGGGCGCAGATCTCTCCCTGCTCCACGTGCAGGGTGACGTCGTCGACGGCCGTCACCTCGCGATGGCACTTGCTCAACTGAGCAACGCCGATGACCAGGGAGGTGGCGCCGAGGCGAGGATCGGTGATGGTGGCCGGGACCTCAGACACGCACCGACCCAGCTTCCCGGCTTACCTGGTGCCGGCCTATCCCTGGGGTCGGACGTCGGGTCTGAGGGCGGGGAGCCGTCGGGCACTGATGATCAGCGCGATGAGCTGGCTAGCGCCGTGATGCCACAGGCTGTAACCAGGCCGGGTAGCACCGTCTGCCCACCGTAGAGCACCAGCACCCAGGCTTCCCGGCTCTCCTCAGATGTGATACATCTATTTTAGCTTATACTGAAACTACTGTAATAAGGGGATGGGCGTTGACTGAGCAGGACCCGCTGCTGGAGTGGGTGGAACGGGTCGCCATGTACCTGGCGCGCGACGGGGTGCCGCCGATCGCCGGGCGGGTCCTGGGCTGGCTGATGGTGTGCGATCCGCCGGAGCAGTCGGCCGGGCAGATCAGCCAGGCCATCGGCGCCAGCCGCGCCTCGCTGACCTCGAACCTGCGGCTGCTGACCAGCATGGGCTTCCTCACCTGGCGTACCCGGCCCGGGGAGCGGACCGTCTACTACCGGATGGCCGAGGACGCCTGGTCGGTGGTGGCCCGCAAGCAGATCGAGGGCATCTCCTCGTTCCTCGACATCACCCGCGACGGCCTGGACCTGGTGGGTCGGCAGGACGAGCGCGCCCGGCGCATCCACCAGGCGCACGCGATGTTCGAGTGGATGGCCAAGGTCTTCGAGAACGCCCTGCCCCCGAACCCCGCACAGGATGAGGAGAAGGAGACCTGATGAGCGGACAGGCGATCGTGGTCGGCGGCGGCATCGGCGGGCTGGCCGCCGCCGTCGCGCTGCGGCGCATCGGCTGGCAGGCCACCGTGCTGGAGCGCGCCCCCGAGCTGGGCGAGATCGGCGCCGGCATGTCCCAAGCCCCGAACGCGCTCCGTGCCCTGGACGAGCTCGGCGTCGGCGAGCGGGCGCGGGCGGCCGGGGTGCCCACCTACTCGGCGGGCAACCTGCGCCTGCCCGATGGCCGCTACCTGCAACGCGCCCGCCCGGGCGACCCGACCCCGCTGCTCGCCTTCCACCGCGCGGACCTGCACGGGGTGCTGCGGGAGGCGGTGCCCGCCGACTGGCTGAGTACCGGTGTGAAGGTCACCGGGGTACGGCAGGACGGCGACGAGGTGACGGTAACCTGGAGCGGCGGCGAGGCGCGCGCGGATTTGGTGATCGCCGCCGACGGAATCCACAGCACGCTGCGCCGGCTGCTGTGGCTGGACGCGCCACCGCCCCGTTTCCTGGGCCGGACCGCCTGGCTGGGCGTCACGCCCCCCGGCGCACTACGCGGCAGCGTCACCACCAAGGATCCCGACGAGCTGGCCGGGAGCGTCACCATGGGTCCCGGTGCATACTTCCTCATCCATCCACTCAGCCGCGACCGCGTCTATTGGGCCTGCGTCACCACTGCCGACCGTCCGGACCTGCGCTACGAGATGGAGAAGGCCGAGGTGGCCCGCCGCCTCACCGGCTGGCACGACCCGATCCCGTCACTGATCGCCGCCACCCCGGACGATGCGGTGATCCACATCGACATCCACGACCTGGACCCACTACCCGCCTACGTCCACGGCCGGGTGGCGCTGCTCGGCGACGCCGCGCACGCGATGAGCCCGGACCGCGGCCAGGGGGCCGGGCAGTCCATCGAGGACGCGGTGGTGCTCGCCGCCGCCCTCGCCGGGGAGACCTCGATCGACGCGGCGCTGCGCCGCTACGACGCCGAGCGCCGCCCGCGCACCCAGGCCACCGCCCGCGGCGCCCGCACCGACGGCCGCCGCACCACCTCCGCCGCCGCGCACCGGGCGCTGGTCACCATGATCCGCCTCATGCCCCGCGCACTGTGGCTCAAGGGCATCGCCGCCGACGGGAACCCCACCTGGCGATGGCAGCCACCGCACCTGACCGCGCCAACCGTGCAGTGCTGAGAGGTTGCTCGCGAAGTGATCAGGCGCGAACGGGGTTCGCCGCCGTACGCCCGGTCGCCGAGCTCGCGCCCGAGCAGTACGCCGCGATGATGGACCGGTGGACGAACGCGGCCGCCGCCACCTGGAACCGGCACCTGTCCGCGCCGGTCTCCTTCACCACCTGGGCCCAGCGCCAGGACATGCCGGCCACCAACGTCAGGTGACACGGGGGACCCCCGGCCTGCGCCGGGGGTTCCAGGTAAGCGATGGGGGCACCGCCTACATGCCACCGCCATTCACGGGATCGCCCGCGATCGAGACGCCCTCCAGGCCGTACGCGGGGCTCGCGCCAGAGCCCATCCCCTGGCCCTGGGTCGGAAGCAGTGGCAAAATCCCGCCACCCATCCCGGGAAAAGACCGTATCGGGGGGAGCAAGTGGGGTTCGGGGCTGGCGAAGGCTGCTGGAGAGACGGCCAGTAGGACGGCCGCGGCCAGGGCGGCGGCGGCCGGAGCAAGGAGGAAACGACGCATGGGGATCAGAGCTCCTTGTTGGGGTGGACCTGTATCACTCGACGGCATTACCTCCTCACACCACTACACAACGTAACCATTCGCTACACTGAGCTTCCTCCTCTCGTTGGCCGCTTCCCCGCGCTTGTGCTTGTCAGGTGACGCGGCATCTTGCTGCAGGCCAGCCACAGCGGCCAGAGACTTGGTCAATGACAAATGAACTAGTGCACGGGTTTGGGTCCCAGGGAACCTGGCAGTGTCCCAAGCGGGCTCGTTAGTGCCGGAACGCCGAGCTGCGCGATCACGAATACAGGGCTTGGGAACAGAGGCGTTCTATGCAACGGCGGCGCAGGTCACGCCATGATCAATGGCCAGATTGGATGGCACCGACAGTCGCCGATAAGGGCTCACTCACCCGCGAGAGTTCATCGGAACCGGAGCCCGACACCGGGAAGGCGATCTTCACCGACCGCCCCAGGGAGACGGCGGGCGATGCCCGTCCGCGCGCGCAAGGGCGAAGATCGGGTCGCGCTCCACGTCGTCCCAGTCGCCCCAAGCGACGTGACGGAGGCGCGGCCTCAGGCGGGTCACGCGTTCGTCACTATCAGTCCGGATGCATACGTTTGGAGAGCACTTTGGATGCATGTCGAGCGTGGGCGACAACACCGGCATCTCACCCACCGGTGACCAGGCGAGGAACGTACAGCTCCAGGCCAACAGCTCGGGGCAGAGCCTCGTGTATCAAGCAGCCGGCGACCTGTCCGTCCACCACGGCTCTTCCGGCCTGCGCCGACCCTTGCCCCGTGCTGAAGGCGTGCCGGTTCCGCCTGGGATGAACGGTCTGCCACACCGTCCGGCCGCGGCGTTCGTCGGCCGGGATACGGCGCTGACCGCCTTGCCCCGGGCCCTGGAGGACGAGCCGCGGCCTGGTGTGATCAAGTCATGCCGCGCTCGGGCCTAGCAGGCCGACCTGGGGTCGCTTAGTGCGACCTGCGCAACGCGGCCAAGACCCTCTACACGGCCTGCCAGCCGGGGCAGAACCGCAAGGGGCGTGCCGTTCCGGCGGGCCACCCGAACGTCGTGCGCGTCCGCGAGGACCATCCGCTCCCGGACGTTCACGATCTGTTCGCACGTCGCCTGTTCGGTCCCCATCGCCGCCATCTTCTGTCGGTGGAACTGCCGAAGTCCGACCAGCGGGCGCTGGCGGAGTGAAACGAGAGGACCTGCTTGATCGCCTGCCCGGTTCTGACGGCAGGCTGGCTCACGCCAGAAGAGCTTCAGCGAGAACAGAGGGTTCTGAGACCAGCGGGGCGACATCCCACGCACGGAGACAGGCCACGCGAAGAGGTGGTGACGAGATGCCGAAGGCCGCCGTCCCGAATGCGACAGAACCCATCAACAACGCAAAAGCGGGCACCCCTTGTCCTCAAATGGACAGAGTGCCCGCCGCGCAGATCTGTTGCGTGCCCCCTGCAGGATTCGAACCTGCGCACCCGGCTCCGGAGGCCGGTGCTCTATCCCCTGAGCTAAGGGGGCTCAACGAGTGTTAAGGCTACCAGCATCCGACCACCACTCGGCACCAGATAAAGCCTCGTGAACACTTCCAGCGAAAACCGCCCGTGACCAGGCCGCTACACGTTAGCTTTGCGCCCGTGGGCGACGTTCTTGGGAAAGTACTGGTCGTAGACGATGACGAGGTCATCCGGCAGCTCATCGCGGTCAACCTGAACCTGGAGGGGTTCGAGGTCGTGACCGCCACGGATGGGCAGGACTGTCTGGAGCGGGTGCTCGACGTCATGCCCGATGTCATCACGCTTGATGTGATGATGCCGTTCCTGGACGGGTGGACGACGGCGCAGCGGTTGCGGGCGGAGGAGGCCACCAGTCACATCAAGGTGGTGCTGATCACGGCGAGGGCTCAGGACGACGACAAGGTGCGGGGGCGTGGGATCGGGGTGGATGCGTATCTCACCAAGCCGTTCGATCCTGCGGAGTTGATTCAGGTCGTGCGGGATCTGGCGGCCGGGCGTGAGGTTGAGCTCTGAGAGTGGTGGTGGCGGGCTGAGCTCTGGGTTGTGACGCCACGGGTCCACGGGTCACACGGGTCCACAGGGTGGCGGCTGCGCGGGGAGATCGGGTTTCTGGCGGGGGTGGCGGCGAACCTGGTTGGATTGGCTCATATCGCACTCGACGGTAGGCGGCGTGACGATGCCGTAATGCTGGCCGGTGAGGCGGGTGCGATGGCGGACGGTTGTGGCGCAGGGGGCGTCATGCGTTCGGTCGAGGAGGCTCGTACGCGGCTGTGAGGGGGCGGGAGCCCAGTCACCAGACTCACGCGTACGTCGTGGGCCGGGAGTCGCCGGCGCGAGTAGCCACACTTGAAGGTCAGAGCCAGGAAAGGGTTGGAACGTGCGTAGCTCGATTTTTCAGAATCTGGATCCCCAGCAGTTGCCTCCGGGGTTCGCGCTCGAGAACCGCAAGATGTTGCGGGTCCAGTTGCCGCAAGAGGTGCTGGCCAAGCAGGGGTCCATGGTCGCCTTCCAGGGGCAGATGGACTTCGACTACGAGGGCTCGGGCGGGCTGGGGAAGCTGTTCAAGAAGGCCATGACGGGCGAGGGTGCCTCGCTGATGCGGGTACGCGGTGAGGGCCTGCTCTACCTGGCCGACAACGCCGACGACATCCACCTGTTCTACCTGGAGAACGAGGGGATCACGGTCAACGGGCGCAACCTGCTGGCCTTCCAGCCGCAGCTCACCTGGGACATCCAGCGGGTTCAGGGGGCCGGGGTGGCGGCCGGCGGGCTGTTCAACACCACGATCACGGGCACGGGGTGGGTGGCGGTGACCACGCATGGCACGCCGGTGTTGCTGGACGTGGCGCGGATGCCGACGTTCGCGGACGGGCAGTCGGCCGTGTGCTGGAGTGCGGGGCTGCAGGTGGGAGTCAACCGGACGATGAAGGTGGGGGCGCTGATCGGGCGGGGAAGCGGGGAGGCCATGCAGCTGGCGTTCAGGGGGCAGGGGTTCGTGCTGGTGCAGGCCAGTGAAGGGGTTCCGGTGGTGCAGGCCTCCCGCTGAGCCGATGGTGCCGGCCTCCCGCTGAGCCGCTGGTGCAGGTCCCGCGGCGTGCCGGTGGTGCAGGCCCCCTGACCAGCACTGGACAGGTAATTAGCTAATTGCCATAATGGCTTTGTGCTGGACGTCGACCTGGTCAAGGCGCTGGCCAATGACAAGAGGCTGCTGATCCTGGAGTGGTTGCGCGAGCCCGAGCGGCACTTCCCGCCGCAGCGCGACGGCGATCTCGTACGTGACGGCGTGTGCTCGCTGTTCATCGCCGAGAAGCTGGGGGTGAGCCAGCCGACCTGCGGCGAGCATCTCAAGGTGCTCGCCAAGGTGGGCCTGATCCGCGGCCGGAAGATCAAACAGTGGGTGTTCTACCAGCGGGACGAGGGCCGGATCGCCGCGGCGAAGGAGTTGTTGAGCAGTGACTGGTGAGCCGTACGCCGCCTACGAGCGCCTGATCGCCGACCTGGACGCCGCGGGAGCACGTTACCGGCTGATCGACCACGCGCCCGAGGGGCGGACCGAGCTGGTCAGCGCGCTGCGCGGGCACGACGTCTCGCAGGCCGCCAAGTGCCTGATCGTGATGGTGAAGATCGGCAAGAAGCAGACCCGGCACGTGCTGGCCGTCGTGCCCGGCGACGCGCGGCTCGATCTGCAGGCCGTCAAGGCGCTGCTGGGCGGCACGTACGTGGCCTTCGCCGGCACCGAGAAGGCCGAGGAGCTGGCGGGCAGCGTGAGCGGGACCGTGCTGCCGTTCAGCTACGACCCCCGGCTCGAGCTGGTCGCGGATCCTTCCCTGCTGGACCAGCCCGAGCTGTACTTCAACGCCGCCAGGCTCGACCGCTCCCTGGCGCTGGCCACCGACGACTACGTACGGCTGGCGGCTCCCCGGCTGGCACCTATCACGAGCAACGAGACCGCCGTAATGAGCGAAGAAGCCGCCGGCGAGGCCGCCGTTACGAGCAGGTAGGTGCGGGGGCGGGGTTGGTGCCGTTCCAGGAGCCGAGGAAGCCGAACGTGGTCGAGGCCCCCGGCGTGAGCAGGCCGTTCCACGAGGTGTTGCGCACGGTCACCGAGGACCCGCTCGCGCTCAGCGTCCCGCCCCAGAGCTGGGTGATCTGCTGACCGCCGGCGAACGTCCAGGCCACCGCCCAGGCGGACCGGGACGTGGTCCCGGTGTTCCTGACGGTGACCTCGCCCTGGAAGCCGCCATGCCACTGCCCGGTGACCTTGTAGGTGGCCGTGCATCCACCAGGCGGAGGCGTGGTGGTGGTGACGGTGGGGGTGGCGGTGCCGCCGCCGGCCATCGCGTCCACCAGCGCCGGGTACCACTTGTCGGACATCTTCTGGTCACCCGACGCGTTAGGGTGCACCCCGTCGTAGGTGTCGGTGCCCGTGCTGAACCCCGTCCACTGGTCCACCACGATGATCGGCGACTGCGGGGTGGTGGTCGCGGCGGCCCAGGCGGGGATGGCGTTGTTGAAGTTCACGGTGCGCTGGGCGCATTCGCCGCAGGTGGACGGGTTCATCGGGATGATCTTGGCGACGAGGATCTTCATGTTCGGGTTGCTGGAGCGCATCTGGTTCACCAGCGTGGTGAAGGCGCCGAGGATCGTCGCGGGCGCGATGTTGCTCCAGACGTCGTTGGTGCCGAAGTGCATGAGCACGATGTCGGGCTGGGTGGCGGAGAGCCAGCCGGGCAGCAGGTTCTGGCCGGCGACGTTGGTGGCGAGGTAGCCGCCGTGTCCCTCGTTGTCGCCGTCGTGGGCCACCCCGCAGCCCTGCGGCGGGAGGGTGCCGACGAAGTCGACGTTCGTGTGGCCGGCGCTCTGCAGGCGGTTCCAGAGCAGGGCCCGCCAGCAGCCGGGGGATCCGGTGATCGAGTCGCCCAGGGGCATGATCCTGATGGGGGCGGCGCTGGCCGTGGCCGTGGTGGTGGCGGATAACGCGGTGGCGATCAACACCGCGGCGGCCAGGGCCGCCAGCGCGGCCAGCACGGAGCCGGTCTTGCTGCGCATCGTGTGCTCTCCCGTCGTAGCCTGCGCAGATCGTAGGAGCGGCGGCGCGGCGCCGGGAAGCACGACGATCATGGCGGGGGGCTGACCTGGGAGTACGGATGTAACTTTCAGCCGCGTACCACGGCCAGCGGGCACGGCGCGTGGTGCAGGAGGGCCTGGCTGATCGAGCCGATGAGCATCCCGGCGAGCTGCCCGTGCCCCCGCGTACCCACCACCAGCAGGTCGGCGCGGGCGGAGGTCTCCTTCAGCACCTCCACCGGATGCCCGTGCACGACCTCCGCGATCACGTGCACGCCCGGATGCCGCTCCCGGTGCGGGGCCAGCGACTCCTTCAGCGAACGCAGGGTGTCCTGCTCGCGCTCGCGGGAGGCCGGCTCGAAGCCGCCGGGATGGGGCCAGGCCCAGGCCCGTACGGCACGCAGCCGCGCGCCGCGCAGCTCGGCCTCGGCGAAGGCGAACCCGAGCGCCCGCGCGGCGCCCGGTGAGCCGTCGGCCCCGGCCACGATCTCACCGCGCGGGGACGCGGGCGGCTCGTGGATCAGGACGACGTCCGTACGGGCGTGCGCGGCCGTCCCGTACGCGACCGATCCGATCAGCAGCCCCCGCACCCCGCCGATCCCCCGGCTGCCCACGACCAGCAGCTCGGCCCCCTCGGACGCCTTGATCAGCGCCGAGCGGGGGTCGCCCGGCAGCAGCACGCCCTCCATGCGCACCTGCGGCCACACGCGGCGCGCGCGGTCGCAGGCGGCGCTGAGCACGGTCTCGGCGCCGTCGCGCATCCACTGGGCCACCTCGGCGTAGTGGACGGCGCCCTCGCACACCCACCTCGGCACGGCGTGCGCCACGGTCAGCGGCTCCTGCCGCAGCTCGGCCTCGGCGGCGGCCCAGCCGGCGGCCTCCAGCCCGGTACGGGAGCCGTCCACTCCTACGACGATCATGACAGTGCGTAACATTCCACCTCGGCACGGCGGAACGGCACTCCCTGTGCCCTGGAGTCCCGGGTGCATCTGCGCTCGGCCTTGCTGAGCTTGAGCGTGCCGCACACGGTCACGCCGGAGTAGGTCCGGCAGTCGAGCGCCGGGTCGGCCTGGCCGACGCGGTACATGCGCTTGACCGCCGCACGGCATTTCGCCTTCCCCGTATCGGCGTAGCGGCACTGGGCGATCAGAGTGTCGTACTGTTCCTGGCTGACTTCGTGCTGATCCATGCCGTCCCCGGCGGCTGCGGTGGCGCCGGACGCGGCCATCACGACGAGTAGTCCTGCGACAGCGGCGAATCTCTTCATGTTTCCCCTGATGGGGACCCTACCGCTCACGGCGACCGGCAAACCTCGCCTGTCAGGGTTTCGGGTGGGGCGGAGCGTGGGTACGATCATCGCCGTCCAACGCGGGAGCCCGGTGGGGACCGGGCTGAGAGGACGGCTGACAGCCGCCGACCGCCAGAACCTGCTCCGGATAATGCCGGCGAAGGGAGTTTGCGCGATGAGTAGCGCGCGCTTTTCCAAGGTCTACAGCGGTGAGCTGCGGGTGCCGATGCGCCAGGTGCACCTGTCGAACGGCTCGTCGGTGACGCTGTACGACACCTCTGGCCCGTACACCGACCCCGCCTACGAGCCGGACCTGCGGCGGGGCCTGCCGCACCTGCGCGCCGGGTGGATCCGCGAGCGCGCGGCGGCGGGGCAGCCGGTCACGCAGGTCGGGTGCGCCCGGCGCGGGCTGGTGACCAGGGAGATGGAGTTCGTGGCCGTGCGCGAGGGCGTCACCCCCGAGTTCGTACGTCAGGAGGTCGCCGCCGGCCGGGCCATCATCCCCGCGAACGTCAATCACCCCGAGTCCGAGCCGATGATCATCGGCCGCAACTTCCTCGTGAAGATCAACGCCAACATCGGCAACTCCGCCGTCACCTCCTCCATCGAGGAGGAGGTCGAGAAGATGACCTGGGCCACGCGCTGGGGCGCCGACACGATCATGGACCTGTCCACCGGTGCCGACATCCACGAGACCCGCGAGTGGATCCTGCGCAACTCCCCCGTCCCGGTCGGCACCGTCCCCATCTACCAGGCGCTGGAGAAGGTCAAGGGCCGGCCGGAGCTGCTGTCGTGGGAGGTCTACCGCGACACGCTGATCGAGCAGTGCGAGCAGGGCGTCGACTACGTGACCGTGCACGCGGGGGTACGGCTGGCGCACGTGCCGCTGACCGCGGGGCGCAAGACCGGCATCGTCTCGCGCGGCGGCTCGATCATGGCGGCCTGGTGCCTGGCGCACCACCGCGAGAGCTTCCTGTACGAGAACTTCGCCGAGATGTGCGAGATCCTGGCCCGCTACGACGTGTCGTACTCGCTGGGCGACGGCCTGCGCCCCGGCTCGATCGCGGACGCCAACGACGAGGCCCAGTTCGCCGAGCTGCGCACGCTGGGCGAGCTGACGGGGACCGCCCGCGAGCACGACGTCCAGGTGATGATCGAGGGGCCCGGCCACGTGCCCATGCACAAGATCAAGGAGAACGTCGACCTGCAGCGCGAGCTCTGCGACGACTCCCCCTTCTACACGCTCGGCCCGCTCGTGACGGACATCGCCCCCGGCTACGACCACATCACCTCGGGCATCGGCGCCGCCATGATCGGCTGGTACGGCACGGCCATGCTCTGCTACGTCACCCCCAAGGAGCACCTCGGCCTGCCCGACAAGGACGACGTCAAAACCGGGGTGATCACGTACAAGATCGCCGCGCACGCCGCGGACCTGGCCAAGGGGCACCCGCAGGCCCAGGCGTGGGACGACGCGCTGTCGGACGCGCGGTTCGAGTTCCGCTGGGAGGACCAGTTCGACCTGTCGCTCGACCCGGAGACGGCACGCTCGTTCCACGACGAGACGCTGCCGGCCGCGCCCGCCAAGACCGCGCACTTCTGCTCGATGTGCGGGCCCAAGTTCTGCTCGATGCGGATCAGCCACGAGATCAGGGACGCCGGGTACGCGGAGAAGGCGGCCGAGTTCAGGCGGCTCGGCGGCAACCTCTACGTGGACTAACCCGGCAGGGTCTCCCCGCCGATCGGGGCCAGCACCTCGCCCGTGTAGTACGACGACAGCCGGTTCGCGGCGAAGAAGACGTACGAGGGGGCGATCTCGTCCGGATCGGCGGGCCGTCCCATCGGCACGTGCTCACCGAACTTGGCCACCTTCTCCTCCGGCATGGTCGCCGGGATCAGCGGCGTCCACACCGGTCCCGGCGCGACGGCGTTCACCCGGATGCCGCGCTCGACCAGGTTCTGCGCCATGGAGTAGGTGAAGGCGTTGATGGCGCCCTTGGTGGCGGCGTAGTCGATCAGCGACTTGTTGCCGCGCAGGCCGTTGATCGAGGAGGTGTTCACGATGGCCGCGCCCTCGCGCAGGTGCGGGAGCGCGGCCTTGGTGACGCGGTAGTAGCTGTGGATGTTGACGGCGAACGTGTGCTCCCACTGCTCGTCGTCCAGCTCCTCCAGGCCGCTCACGGGCTCCTGATAGGCCACGTTGTTCACCAGCACGTCCAGGCCGCCCAGCTCGGACACCGCCTGCTCCACGACGGAGGCGCAGTGGGCGCGGTCGCCGAGGTCGCCGGGCAGCAGCACGCAGCGCCGCCCGGCCTCCTCGACCAGCTTGCGGGTGTGCGCGGCGTCCTCGTGCTCGCTCAGGTACGCGATCGCGACGTCCGCGCCCTCCTTGGCGAACGCCACCGCGACCGCCCGGCCGATGCCCGAGTCGCCGCCGGTGATCAGCGCCTTCTTGCCGTCGAGCAGGTCACGGCCCACGTAGTCACGCATCTCGTCGCGTGGCTCCGGCGCCATCTCGCCGGTGTGGCCCGGGTAGGGCTGGGTCTGGGGTGGTGGTGTCTGCGACATGTCCTGCGGCCTGCCCTTGATCGGGTATGGCTAACACCGGCTATTTCACGAATCCTTGTGACCTGAGCCAGTCGCGGGCCACCAGCACCGGTACGTCGCCGTCCACGTCCACCTGGGCGTTGAGGTCCTGCATCACGTCGTTGGTCAGCTTCGCGCTGATGGGCGCGAAGATCCGGGCGATCTCCGGATGCGCGTCGGCGAGGGGGCGGCGCATGGTCACCGCCGCGTTGTACTGCGGGAAGAAGTGCCTGTCGTCCTCCAGCAGGACCAGGTCGAGCGCCTTGATCCGGCCGTCCGTGGTGCTGACCAGGCCCAGCGCGCACTGGCCGCTGGCGATCGAGTTGTACAGGATGCCGACCGCCACCCGGCGGACGTTCGCCCTAGGGATGTCGCCGCCGTAGGTCCAGCCGTAGCCCCTGAGCATGCCGAGGAAGCCGTCGTCGCGGCCGAAGGCCTCGTGGTCGACGCAGAACGTGCGCTCCGCCGTGGGGATCTTCATGACGTCCGAGATCTTCGTCAGGCCGTACCTCTCGGCGGTGGCGCGGGTGGCGCCGATCGAGTAGCTGTTGTTCAGCGGTGCGGGAGGCAGCCAGACGATGCCGTTCTCGCGCAGGTCGAGGTCGCGTACGGCCTCGTACTGCGCGGTCGCGTCCGGGATCGGCTTCGCCTGGCCGAGGTAGGTGATCCAGCCGGTGCCGGTGTACTCCCACATGAGGTCGGCGTCGCCCCTGGTCAGCGAGGCGCGGGCGTTCACGCTGCCCTGCACGTTCGTCTGGTCGGCCACGTCCGCGCCGGCGGCGGTGAGGGCGAGCACCGCGATCTTGCCGAGCACGAGCTGCTCCGTGAACTCCTTCGACGTCACCCGGATCGGCGTGCCTTCGAGGCCGGGCACCGGCCGGATGCTGCCCGGCTCGACCGGCGGCACGAACGACGAGGCGGGCCGCAGCCCGCACGCCGTGACCGCGACGAGCAGCAGCACCGCCGGGAGTGCCCTCACGAGAGCCCCTTCGGCGAGAGGTAACGCTGCGCGAGCCCGCCCAGCCAGTCGATGAACAGCGCCAGCACCGCGATCAGCACGCATCCCGTGATCAGCACGAGGTTGCGCTGCGTGCTCACCCCCGTGGTGATCAGGTCGCCCAGCCCGCCGGAGCCGATGAACGCCGCGATGCCGGCCGTGCCCACGTTCAGCACCAGCGTGGTCCGCACGCCCGACAGGATGACCGGCACCGCCATCGGCAGCTCCACCTTGAACAGCACCCCGGCCGCGGACATGCCGATGCCCCTTCCCGCGTCCACCAGCCGCGGGTCCACCTGCTCGATCCCCACCATCGTGTTGCGCAGCGTGGGCAGCAGGCTGTAGGCGAACAGCGCGACCACCGCCGTCCAGAACCCGATCCTGAACAGCACCGCCAGCAGCACCACCAGGCCCACCGCCGGGGTGGCCTGCCCCAGGTTGACCAGGGACAGCACGAGGGGCGTCGCCCTGCGCAGCGCCCTCCGGGTGAGCAGCACGCCCAGCGGCAGCGCCACCACCAGCACCAGCACCGTGGAGAAGAACACGAGCTGGATGTGCTCCCAGGTGCGCCTGAGCAGGAACGTCAGGTTCAGCGAGCCCCGCTCGATGCTGTCGAGCGGCGCCACCTGCGTGTAGACCACCATCGCCACGCCGATGAGCACGTAGCACAGCGGCGGCAGGATCACGTGCCACGACCGCCCGATCCGCGGCTCCGGGGTGGTGGCCTCCCTGGCCGCCGCGCTCTCGACGGTCACCGGGGCTCGCCCCTGCGCAGGCGGCGCTCCCGCTCACGGGCCTTGATGGACTGGATAGCGTTCTGCACCGTGGCCAGCGACAGCGCCCCCGCGTACGCCCTGCGCCTGCCGAGCACCGGCAGGAAGTCGGTGTCGGCGTTGAGCAGCGTCTCCAGGGCGTCCTGGAGGGTCATGCGGTGGCCGATCGAGCCGGTGATGGGGTCGCCGGCCGTGCCGACCGGGCCGTGGATCCCTTCCAGGTCGCTCTGGGCGACCCACCTGAGCGGGCGGCGCATGCCGTCGAGGACCAGCGCGTAGCCGCGGCCGTCGAGCTCGACCTCGCGTACCAGGTCGCGCGCGTCCATGTCCTCCGTCGCGTACGGCACCTGGTCCAGCTCGATGTCGCCCACCTGGGTCAGGCGCAGCAGCCGCATCGAGGAGCCGGCGCCGAGGAACTGCTCGACGTACTCGCTGGCCGGGTTCGTCAGGATCTCGGCCGGTCTGGCGTACTGCACGACGTGGCCGGGGCGCTGCATGATCGCGATGTGGTCGCCTATCTTGAGTGCTTCGTCCACGTCGTGGGTGACGAACACGATCGTCTTGGCCAGCTCCTCCTGCAGGCGCAGCAGCTCGTCCTGGATGCGCTCGCGGCTGATGGGGTCGAGCGCGCCGAACGGCTCGTCCATCAGCAGCACGGGCGGGTCGGCGGCCAGCGCCCTGGCCACGCCGACGCGCTGCTGCTGGCCGCCGGAGAGCCGGCGCGGGTAGCTGTCGCGGAACCGCCCCGGCTCCAGGCCCACCAGCGTGAGCAGCTCGTCCACCCGCTCGGCGATGCGCCTGCGGTCCCAGCCGAGCATCTTCGGCACCTGGGCGATGTTGGCGGCCACCGTCATGTGCGGGAACAGGCCGGCCTGCTGGATCACGTACCCGATGTGCCTGCGCAGGCGGTCGGGGTCGATGTCGCGGGAGCTCTGGCCGCCGATGACGATGTCGCCCGAGGTCGGCTCGATCAGGCGGTTGATCATGCGCATGGTGGTCGTCTTGCCGCAGCCCGACGGGCCGAGCAGGACCACGATCTCGCCTGCCGGGATGTTCAGGTCCAGCTCCTGTACGGCCGGCTCGCCGCCGCCGGGGAACGCCTTGGTGACCTTCCGCAGCTCGATCGGCACGCCGCCGGTGGCCTGGTCAGCCACGGACGGCCCCCGTACCCGGCGTGGTGAGGCGGCCCAGCAGGACGAAGCAGCCGTCGAAGAGGAGCGCGAGGATCGCCACGCCGATCGTGCCGGTCAGGGCGGAGTTGACCGCGTTCGCACCGCCCAGCCTGGCCAGGCCCGAGAAGATCTGCTCGCCGAGGCCGGGGCCGGAGACGTACGCGGCCACGGCGCCGATGCCCATCGCGAGCTGCGTGGCGACCCGGATGCCGGTCAGGATCACCGGCCAGGCCAGCGGGAGCTCCACCCTGGTGAGCGACCTGCGGCGGCTCATGCCGATGCCGCGGGCGGCGTCGACCAGCATCGCGTCCACGCCGCGCAGGCCGACGACGGTGTTGCGGATGATCGGCAGCAGCGCGTACAGCACGATCGCGGTCACGCTCGGCGCCACCCCGAGGCCGAGCGGGGGGATCAGCAGGCCGAGCATGGCCAGCGACGGGATCGTGAACACCACTCCGGCGGCCGCCGTGGCGAAGGCCGAGGGCCTGGGGCGGCGGTAGGTGGCCACGCCGATGAGCACACCGAGGACGGCCGCGACCAGCACGCACTGGGCGACCATGCTGGCGTGCTGCACGGTCTCGAAGACGATGAGGTCCCATCGATCCTCGATGTAATCCCACAAGTTCATCCCCGAGAACTTAACCGTGATTGTCAACCTCAAACGCCCCACGGGTCACCCGAGTAAGGGTGTGCGTCGCCAGGCGACCGGACGGCGCTGGAACGGGAGGTCGGTCCGCGGCGACGCGCTCGCGCGGACACGCTTACAAATGCGAGCACAGCGAACATGCAATTAAATGAGGACGCCGTTCAGTAGCCGGTCATGTTTATCGCGTAGCCCGCCCATCATGGAAACACCCATCTCGATTTCGCACCGAGAAATATTGTTATTTTGCGGTGATAAAAATCTGCCAGGATTCTCCAGCCAAGATCAACGAGAGGAATCCTGTGAGACCGTTAGGTAAGGCCGGGCGCCGGATCAGTACGCTGGTAGCCGTCGCGGCCCTGGCTTCTGGCGCGTTCGCCTCGGGCGCACAGGCGGCCCCGAAATCGATAGTCTTCGGGCCTGCTTCCGCGTCGCCGAAAACACACACGGGCACCTGCCCGGCGACCGTGACGCTGTCGACCACGGTGAAGGTGAAGGCGCCTGTCACGCTGAAGTACCAGTGGACCTTCAGCGACGGCGACAAGGGCAAGGTCAGGACATACCGGGTCGGCGGTAAGGGCGTCAAGACGATCCGTCTGTCCACGTCGCTCAAGGTCGAGGATGACGCCACCGGCTGGGGCGCCGTCCGTGTGGTCAGCCCGGCGAAGAAGACTTCCAAGAAGGCGTCGTTCGCCGTCACCTGCCAGGGTGGCGGGGAGAGCACGGGAGACGTCTGGGACAGCGTGACCACCTCCATCGAGCAGGACCGGTCCGACGCCACCCCCACCCCCACAACCACGCCCGCGTCGAGCCCGAGCGCGACCACGAGCCCGTCCCCCACTCCGACCGGGACGCAGGCGCCGCTCCCGAACCTGGTGCAGAAGGCCCGCATCGCCTTCGAGCGCACCACGGCGTCGAAGTGCCCGTTGACCTTCAAGCTCCACGGTCGGCTTGAAGGGATTCCCGCGGGCGCGCAGACGATCCAGTACCGCCTTGTCGGCGCCAAGGACTGGAAGACGCTCAACGTGCCGGCCGACCACGGCCCCGTCTACAACGCCGTGCTCGAGACGCTGAGCTGGGACCAGGAGTCGGCCACGTACTCGATGCAGATCGAGTTCAACCAGGCCAACAGGCTCAGGACCAACCTCATCTACTACTTCGAGTGCGCCGGGCCGAAGGGGAGCACGCAGATCGGCGTCGCCGCCGACGACATCAAGCGCGACGCCTTGGGCGGCGGCCCACTGGCAGAGCTGGTGGCCGACGCCATGGTCGAAGCGGTCCAGCCCGTGTCCGGCGCGCAGATCGCCCTGGTCAGCAAGCACGCCGTCCGCTCGCCGATCGCCGAGATCAAGAAGGGGCCCGTCACGTACGAGCAGCTGTACGTCACGCAGCCGAACGGCCTTCACGTCGACACCTGGTCCATGAGCGGCTCCCAGCTCAAGTGGCTCCTGGGGCACGCGAGCAAGGAGCGGGGCGTGCTGACCCCGTCCGCCGGGCTGCGCTACACCCTGGCCGACGGAAAGGTCACGGAGATCACGCTGAACGGCGCTCCGGTGACCGACACCCAGCTGATCAAGGTCGCCGCGAACTACATCCTGGCCGGCGGCTGGGAGGGTTTCCCGCAGTGGAAGTGGCCGAACAACAGCGTGGCGCACAACGGGCCTGATGACCGCGGTGCGCTGGGGTCGTACTTCGCCGACCACTCGCCGGTCAGCGCCCCCAGGGGAGACCGCGTCACGGTTCGCGGATGGGCTTCCTGAAAATGTGCTTCACCGCCGGCGACGGCCGCGCTGGTGTTCGGTGCTCACGGGCGGCAGCCCGCCGGAGACGGCCGCGGCCCCTAGCCGGAACAGCCGCGCGTACCGGCCGCCGGGCCGGATGAGGTCGTCGTGCGTGCCCGCCTCCTCAACCCGTCCCTGGTCGAGCACGACGACCAGGTCCGCCATCCGGACGGTGGACAGCCGGTGGGAGACGAGCACGGTCACACCGCCGCCGCGGGCCGCGGCCACCGCCCAGCGGCGGAACAGGTCATGCTCGGCCTCGGCGTCGAGCGCGGCGAGGTCACCGATCCCCACCGTCTCGCGGACCAGGAACTCGAACCGGGCGTGGTCCTGGAAGCAGGCCGACACGTGGCGCCTGAGGCGCGCCGGATCCAGGTCCCCGTCCGCGATCCCGTCGAACAGGACCGCTTCGGAGCGCTTCTCCCCGGCAGCGCCCGCACCAGGAAGGACAGGGCACCCGAGGTGCCGTTACGCGTTTTCCCGCACTCAGAGATCCTGAACCGGCCCCCGCGGCTGTCAACCAGGCGGCTCAGAGCGGGCCGGATCAGAGCGGGCCGGACCAGAGCGGGCCGGATCAGAGCGGGCCGGCGAGGTCGTTGGCGGCCACGTAGCCGAAGGTCATGGCGGGGCCGATGGTCGAGCCGGAGCCGGCGTAGCTGTGGCCCATGACGGCCGCGCTGGCGTTGCCGGCGGCGTACAGGCCGGGGATGACCGACCCGTCGGCGCGCAGCACGCGCGCGCGGGCGTCCGTGCGCATCCCGCCCTTGGTGCCGAGGTCCCCGGGGATGATCTTGAACGCGTAGAAGGGCGGCAGCCAGAGCGGGGCCAGGCAGGGGTTCGGCTTGACCAGGGGGTCGGCGTAGTAGCGGTCGTAGGCGCTGTCGCCGCGGTGGAAGTCGAGGTCCCTGCCGGTCGTCGCGAACCCGTTGAACCGGCTGATCGTGCCGCGCAGCGCGGCCTGGGGCACGCCGATCTGCTGGGCCAGCTGCTCGATGGTCCACGCCTTGTACACGGCGCCGCTGCCGAACCAGGCGGCGGGCAGCGGCAGCAGCGGTGCGACGTCCCGGAACAGGTACTTGTTGCGGTAGTGCTGGTCGACGATCAGCCAGGCGGGGATGTGCGGGGTGGCAGGGCCGTTGCGGTCGTACATGACGTGCACGACGTCGCTGTAGGGCGCGCCCTCGTTGACGAAGCGCACGCCGTGGCCGTTGACCAGGACGCTGCCGGGCAGCGTGCGCTCGGCCAGGCAGAAGTACGGCTCGTCGGGCAGCGGGATGGCCGGGCCCCACCAGGCGTCGTCCATCAGGTCGAGCGCGGCGCCGGCCCGCTCGCCGGCCTCGATGCCGTCACCGGTGTTCGAGTCGGCGCCGACGGTCCAGCTCGTGCCGATGGGCTGGCGCTGGAACTCCGCGCGCATGGCCGCGCTGTGCTCGAACCCGCCCGACCCGATGATCACGCCGCGCCTGGCCGTGATCGGGCCGGACGGGGTGATGACGCCCGTGACGCGCCCGGCTTCGCGGCTCAGGTCGAGCAGCGGGGTGTTCAGCAGTACCGGTACGCCGGCGGCCACCAGCCCGGCGCGCAACCCGGCGGCCAGCGACTGGCCCATGGTCAGCGGCTTCTCGCCGCGCAGCGCGGCCTCGGTGCCGCGCAGCAGGCACGCGGCGCTCACCTCCAGGCCCTTGGGGTTGACGGCGGCGAGCGTCAGCCACTTGTAGTCGGCGCTGTGGACCACCATGCCGGCGGGGGTGGGGATGTACGGGCCGTTCAGGCGGGCCAGCTCGGCGCCGAGGAGGTTGCCGTCGAGCTGGGCGGGCTCGATGGAACGGCCGCCGGGCATGCCGCCGGGCAACTCCGGATAGTAGTCGGAGTAGCCCTCCATGAACCGGAAGCGCAGCGGGCTGTTCCGTATCACGAAGGAGATCATGGCCGGTCCCGCGGCCAGGAACGCCTGCTGCCGCTCGATCGGGACGGTGTCGCCGACGACGCGGGCGAGGTAGGCGGCGGCCTTGGCCGGGGTGTCCTGCACCCCCGCGGCGAGGATGACCTCGTTGTTCGGGATCCAGATGCCCGCCCCTGAGCGGGCCGCCGACCCGCCGAACACCGGCGCCTTCTCGATCACGACGGTACGCAGGCCGCGCCTGGCCGCCGCCAGCGCCGCGGTCATCCCGGCGGCGCCCGCGCCGACCACCACGACGTCGTACTCGGTGCCGGCGCGTGCGGGCGAGCCACCGAACGCGGCACCCGTCATCAGCGCGCCACCGGCGACGGCAGCGCCGCGGAGCAGGGTACGGCGGCTGGGGCCCTCGGGGCTGTGGCTGCTGGTCGATCTCGCTGATCCGGCCATGCGGCCAAGCATGCGCTTGGTTGTTCGCCCTGTCAACGGCCTGATCGGCTCCGGATGGAGCCGGAGCTGATAATACCTATTAGTCCTTGACGTCCCGTTGCGCCCGGTCTCACAATGGCCGAACTAATACGCATTATCAGCGGATCGGGTGATACGTACTGTGACTCCTTCAGGTCGGCGGCTGACGCAGCACGACATCGCGCGCATGGCGGGAGTGAGCCAGACGACGGTGTCCCTGGTGCTCAACGGGAGGGCCGACGGTGAGGTGCGGATCTCGCCCGAGACCCGCGAGCGGGTGCTCCAGGTGATCAGGGAGACCGGTTACGTGGCCGATCCGGCGGCCAGGCGGCTCGTCGAGCGGCGCAACCGCATCTACGGCGTGTTCACCTACGAGGCCGTCTTCCCCGCCGAGAGCGCCGACTTCTACCACCCGTTCCTGGTCGGGATCGAGGAGTGCGCCGAGGAGGCGGGCTGCGACCTGCTGCTGTTCACCAGCGCCAAGGTGGAGCAGGGCGAGCGGCGGCGGATCTTCAGCGCGGAGAGCCGGATCCGGCTGGCGGACGGCTGTGTCCTGCTCGGCCGGACGATCGACCGGGACGACCTGTCCAGGCTGCTGTCGGAGGGCATCCCGTTCGTCTCGGTCGGGCGCCGCGACGACGCCGGCGGGCCGGTGCCGTACGTCGGCGCGGACTACCCGCCGGCCGTGCGCGCGCTGGTCAGACGGGCGGCGGCGCTCGGGCACCGGCGGATGGCCTACGTCGGGTCGGGGCAGGGCGCGGAGTCCTACGCCGACCGGTTGCGCGGCTTCGTCGAGGGGGTGGCCGAGGCGGGCGTCGAGGGGGTGCACCTGACGGGCGCGGACACCCTGTTCGACGGCACGTCCGGCGTCACGGTGGTGTTCGCCGAGGAGCTGGCGGACGGCGCCGCCATCGCGGAGGTCGCCCGCGCCCGCGGCCTGGACGTGCCGCGCGACCTGTCCATCGTCGCGCTGGGCGCGCCCACCAGGCCGGTGTCCACCGACATCGACTTCGCGGGGTTCCGCATCCCCCGGCGGGAGATGGGCCGCAGGGCCGTCGAGCTGCTCACCCAGGTGCTGGAGCACGGCGGCACCCCGCAGGAACTGCTGGCGTGCGAGCTGGTCGAAGGCTCCACCCTGGCATCCCCCCATCAGTGAGTCAGAGAAGAGGCAATCCCCACGTGGTTGAGATATCGGCAGACGCGCTCGTCGTCGGCGGCGGGCTGGGCGGCGTGGCCGCCGCGCTCGCCCTGCTCCGGGCGGGCCGCTCGGTGGTCCTCACCGAGGAGTACGACTGGCTGGGCGGCCAGCTCACCAGCCAGGCCGTGCCGCCGGACGAGCACACCTGGGTGGAGCGGTTCGGCGTCACGGCGAGCTATCGCGCGCTGCGCGACGGCATCCGGCGCTACTACCGCGACCACTACCCGCTGACCGAGCGGGCGCGGGCCTGGCGCGAGCTCAACCCGGGCGCCGGGCACGTCAGCAAGCTGTGCCACGAGCCCCGGGTCGCCGTCGCGGTCATCGAGGCCATGCTGGCCCCGTACCGGGGGTCGGGGAGGCTGCGGGTGCTGCAGCCGTACCGGCCGGTGGGGGCCGAGGTGGACGGCGATCGGGTCACGGCCGTACGGCTCGCGCACCGCGACGGGGGCGGGGAGATCACGGCGGTGGCGGCGTACGTGCTGGACGCCACCGAGACCGGCGAGCTGCTGCCCCTGACCGGCACCGAGTACGTGACCGGCTTCGAGTCGCAGGACGAGACCGGCGAGCCGAGCGCCCCAGCGACCGCGCAGCCGATGAACATGCAGGCCGTGTCCGTGTGCTTCGCGATCGACCACGTGGACGGCGACCACACCGTGGACAGGCCCGCCTCCTACGACTTCTGGCGTGCCTACCAGCCGCCCTTCTGGGGCGACCGGCTGCTGTCGTGGCGCTGCCCGAGCCCGCGGACGTTGGAGATCGTGGAGCGTTCCTTCACCCCGAACCCGGGCGACGACCCCCGGCAGGTGGAGGCCGACCAGCGGGTCAACCCGGGCGACGGCAACCTGTGGACGTTCCGCAGGATCGCCGCCAGGGACAACTTCGTGCCGGGCGCGTACGGCAGCGACATCACGCTCGTCAACTGGCCGATGATCGACTACCTGGAGGGCCCGGTCATCGACGTGCCGGACGCCGACCGGCATCTTCAGGCCGCCCGCGAGCTGTCCCTGTCGGTCCTGTACTGGCTGCAGACCGAGGCGCCTCGCCACGACGGCGGCACCGGGTACCCGGGCCTGCGGCTGCGCGGCGACGTCACGGGCAGCGCGGACGGGCTCGCCCAGGCCCCCTACATCCGCGAGTCCCGGCGCGTCCGGGCCCTGACCACCGTCACCGAACAGGACCTGTCTGTGGCGGTACGCGGCGACAAGGGCGCCGTCTCCTATCACGATTCCGTGGGCGTGGGCATGTACCGCATCGACCTGCACCCCTCGACCGGCGGCGACAACTACATCGACGTCGCCTGCTCCCCGTTCGAGATCCCTCTCGGGGCGCTGATCCCGCAGCGGATGGGCAACCTGCTGCCCGCCTGCAAGAACATCGGCACCACCCACATCACCAACGGCGCCTACCGCCTGCACCCGGTGGAGTGGAACGTCGGCGAGGCGGCCGGCGCGCTCGCCGCCTTCTGCCTGGACCGCGCCACCACGCCGCACGCCGTGCAGGCGGACGGGCGGTTGCTGGCCGACTACCAGCATCGGCTCGCCCGCGACGGCGTGGAGCTGCGCTGGCCCGACGTCACCGGTTACTGACGCCGTCATCGACGCCAGAAGACGCCAGAAGGAGAAACCCCCCATGAAAGCATCCGGGAAGCTGGCGGCACTCTCGCTGACCGCCCTCCTCACCATCACCGCCTGCGGCGGCGGCGACACCGGGACGGCCGCGCAGGGCCCGCAGCCGTTGCGCATGTCGATCTGGACCTCCAACGAGGCCCACCTGAAGCTGTTCAAGGAGATCGCCGCCGAGTACCGCAAGTCCCGTCCGCAGGTCGGCGAGATCACCTTCGACCCGATCCCGTTCGAGAACTACACGACCACGCTGACCACGCAGATCGCCGGCGGCAACCCGCCCGACCTGGCGTGGATCATGGAGAACTCCGCGCCCGACTTCGTCGGCTCGGGCGCCCTCGTCCCGCTCAAGAGCAAGATCGAGAACGCGGGCGAGCTGGTCCCGGCCGCCACCCGGCTCTGGCAGCACGACGGTGAGCTGTACGCCTACCCGTTCTCCACCTCGCCCTTCGGCGTCTTCGTCAACACCGACCTGGTCAAGGCCGCGGGCCAGAAGGCGCCGCGTGACCTGATGAAGGCCGGCCAGTGGGACTGGGAGCACGCCAACGAGATCAACAAGGCCGTGGCGGCGAAGGGCAAGAACGGCCTGACCATCCTGAACTTCGACTACAAGGCCTGGGACAACCTCGCCACGATCTGGCAGGGCTGGGGCGCCAAGGCGTGGAGCGATGACGGCGCCACCTGCCAGTTCAACGCGCCCGAGATGGTCGAGGCCATGACGTTCATGCACAAGGCGATCTTCACCGACAAGTCGATGCCCGGCCCCGGCACGGCCGTGGACTTCTTCTCCGGTGACACCGCGATGGCCGTGGCCCAGATCTCGCGCGCCGCGATGCTGGAGGACTCGACGTTCAAGTGGGACCTGGTGCCGCTGCCCGCCGGGCCGAAGGGCGAGTACGCGGTCATCGGCCAGGCCGGGATCGGC
Source organism: Nonomuraea rubra (assembly GCF_014207985.1). Classification (NCBI taxonomy): domain Bacteria; kingdom Bacillati; phylum Actinomycetota; class Actinomycetes; order Streptosporangiales; family Streptosporangiaceae; genus Nonomuraea; species Nonomuraea rubra. The sequence continues at coordinate 10,842,656 of NZ_JACHMI010000001.1, forward strand.
GTGCTGAAGAAGTCGCCGAGGGCCGAGCAGGCCACCGACTTCCTCGCCTACTTCGCCAACGCGGCCAACTCCGCCAAGCTCGCCGCGTACTTCCCGCCCGCGCGCGGCTCGCTGCTGACCGCCGACACCATGGCCAAGACCAGCCCCATGCTGAACGGCGACCAGCTCCAGGAAGTGGTGATCAACGGCATCGAGAAGGGCGTGGTCAAGCCCAGCCACACCGGCCAGGCCGAGCTCGCCCAGACCGCCAGGGCCGCCCTGGACCCGCTGTGGAAGCCGGACGCCGACGTCAAGGCGGTGCTGGACGGCGTGTGCGCGAAGATCCAGCCGCTGCTGGGCGGATGACGTGACGGCGACGAACCTGCGCGACCGGGTGGCGGTGCCCGCCGCCGCCCGGCCCCGCCCCTTCTGGACCATCCCCCGACGCGACGCCCTCGTCGGCTACCTGCTGATCTCGCCGCAGCTCGCGGGCAGCGCGCTGTTCGTCCTGCTGCCGCTCGGCCTGGTCGTCTACTACAGCCTCCAGGAGTGGAACGTGCTGGCGGGCACGTTCGACTTCGTCGGCGGCGAGAACTACGCCAAGCTGCTCGCCGACCCGAACATGGGCCAGGTGCTGGCCAGCACCGCGCTCTTCTCGGCCGGCCTGGTCGTGCTCAACCTCGCCCTCGCCCTGCTTCTCGCCGTCCTGCTGAACCAGCGGCTGGCCGGCACCACGTTCTTCCGCACGCTGTTCTTCTCGCCGGTGCTGGTGTCGCTGGTCGCCTGGACGATCGTCTGGCAGTTCCTGCTCCAGCAGGACGGCGGCGTCAACGGCCTGCTCGACGTGGCGGGCGTCGAGGGCCCCAACTGGCTGCGCGGCGAGGGCACCGCCCTGCTGTCGGTCGTCGTGGTCCAGGTCGTCAAGAACGTGGGGCTCAACATGGTCCTGTTCCTGGCGGCGCTGCAGGGCGTGCCGCGCCAGCTCTACGAGGCCGCGCAGCTCGACGGCGCCGGCGCCTGGACCCGGTTCCTGCGCGTCACCGTGCCGCTGATCAGCCCGACCATCCTGCTCACCTCGATCATCACCGTGGTCGGGTCGCTGCAGGTGTTCGCCCAGATCGCGGTGCTCACCCAGGGCGGGCCCGGCATGTCCACCACGGTCCTCGTCTACTACCTGTACCAGCAGGCCTTCCAGTTCCGGCACCTCGGCTACGGCGCCACCCTGTCGGTCCTGCTGTTCCTGATCGTCGCGGCGCTGACGCTGCTGCAGTGGCGGCTGCGCCGGAAGTGGGTCTTCCATGAGTCGTAGGGTCAAGCTCGCGCTGTACGCGCTGCTGTGCGTGCTGTGCGTGCCGTTCGTGTTCCCGACCTGGTGGATGGTCACCTCGTCGGTGAAGCCGATCAGCGACATCTTCGCCTTCCCGCCCGCGCTGGTGCCGTCCAGGTTCGACTTCTCCACCTATGGCCGGGTCTTCGAGCTGCAGCCGTTCGGGCAGCAGTACCTCAACAGCCTCTACATCGCGGCGGTGGTGACCGCCGGCACGATGGCGGTGGCCGCGATGGCCGGCTACGCGTTCGCCCGCGTCCGCTTCCCCGGCCAGAACGTGCTCTTCCTGGTCGTGCTCGTCGGCCTGCTCATCCCCAGCGAGGTGACGATCGTCCCGCTGTTCCAGATGTTCCACGCGGCGGGGCTGACCGACACGCACTGGCCGCTGATCCTGGTGCCGGTCCTCGGCGCGCCCAGCGTGCTGGCGACGTTCATCATGCGGCAGTTCTTCATCACGCTGCCCGGCGAGCTGGAGGAGGCCGCCAGGGTCGACGGGCTCGGCCGCTTCGGCACCTTCTGCCGCGTCGCGCTGCCGCTGGCCAGGCCCGCGATCGGCGCCGTCGCCATCTTCACGTTCCTGCACTCGTGGAACCTCTACCTCGAACCCATCGTGTTCCTGTCGACCCCGTCGAAGTTCACCCTGCCGCAGGCGCTCACCCAGTTCGTCGACGCCTACGGCTCGCCCCTGTGGAACGTGCAGCTCTCCGCCGCCACGATGACCGCCCTGCCCATCCTGGTCGTCTTCGTGCTGGCCCAGCGGCAGTTCATCGAGGGGCTCGCGCACACCGGTCTGAAAGGCTGACCATGCTCTCTCGCCGCACCCTCCTCCGCGCCGCCGCCCTGCTCCCGGCCGTCCCCGTGCTCGCGCCCGGCACCGCGTACGCCGCCATCCCCTCCCTGCCGGCCGTGGACCGCCGGTCGTTCGCGCCCCACGAGCAGCGCTTCGCGCCGTACCTGGCCACCCTCGCGCCCATGGTCAACGACATGGACGGCAGCGGCTTCTTCGCCGGCGGCTGGTGGCGCAGCCCGGCTGCGCCGTACAACGCCCGCGTGCAGGAGCACGTCTTCACGCTGGCCTGGTTCCACGCCAACGCCCGCCCGTGGAACCCGTACGCGGGGGACGCGGGACTGCTGGCCGCCCTCGACGCGGCGCTCGGCCACTACCTGTCGCTCCAGCACGCCGACGGCTCCTTCCCCGAGTACAGCCGCGACCAGCACGGCCTGGCGCCCACCGGGTTCGGCCTCGGCTACCTGGCCAAGACCCTGCGCGTCCTGCGCGCGAGCGGGGCGCTGCCCGCACGGCAGGCGCAGCTCACCGCCGCGTTGCGCAAGGCCATGACGTGGTTCCTGGACGGCGGCAACCCCGTCGTCTGGCAGGAGCACCTCACCTGGGCGAACCAGACCGCCTCGGGCCTGGCCGGCGCCTCGGTCGCGCTGGGGCTCGACCCCGACCCCGCGCTCTCCGCACGCCTGACGGAGGCGTTCGCCAGGATCGCCACGACCGGCCTGAGCTCCGCCGGCTTCTTCCACGAGGAGGGCGGCCACGACATGAACTACAACTTCGAGGTCATGCTCCCCGAGCTGGCCGACGCCTACCACCACAACCCCGACCCGCACCTGGTGGACCTGGCCCGCGCGTTCACCGGCTTCCTGTCCTACAACCTGCTGCGCGAGCCGGACGGCGCCGGATACCTGGTCAACGTCGCCCCCTCCACCCGCACCAGCACCCGCTGGTACGACGAGGTCAGGCCCGACCCCGACAGGACCGCGCTCAACTGGACGTTCACCCGCCAGGTGCCGCTGCTGTCGGCGTTCATGACCGCCCGCGAGGACCTGGCCGGGGCCCGTGCCGCCTGGGCCGCGTCCGCCGAGCCGGTGACGCCGCTCGCCAAGCAGGACACCTCGCCGCGCATCCTCACCCACGGCCTGCTCGGCGAGCGCTTCCCCAGCAGGCGGCAGCGGGCCGCCGCCATCGCGGACCTGCCCTACCTGCGCTCGTCCGACTTCGCCGAGCTGCGCAGGGACCGCGGCCAGGACTTCCTGTACGTCCGCAAGCCCGGCCTGTACCTGGGCGGCTACTTCGGCGACCGGGCCTCCCGCGCCCGCACGGGGCTCACCTTCCTGTGGCATCCCGACGCCGGCACGATCATCTGCGGCGTCAACAACAACAACCACGCCTGCTGGTCCACCGTCTTCCCCGGCCAGGTCCCCGACTCCAACGGCTCCCTGCCGGCCACCTACTTCCACGGCGCCCCCGGCGGCAGGGAGTGGACCGGCGGCCGGCCCCCCGCCGCCCTCGGCATCAGGTACGGCAACCCGGACGTCACCACGGACGTGCTGATCACCCGCCGCACGATCCGGCGCACGGTCAGGGCGAACGCCGCCGCCACCGAGCAGATCCCCCTGGTGCTCCGGCCCGACGACGTCCTCACCTTCACCGACGGCACGCGCGCCGCGTTCGGCGGCTCGACCACCGCCACCGCCGACGGCTTCGACGTACGCCGGGGCCGCACCACGATCCGCTTCCGCTGGGGCACCCCCATGCAGGCGACCGTCACGGCCGGCAGCCTGCACTACTTCCGCGACAACTCCCGCCGCTTCCACGCGCTGCGCATCCCGCACCAGGGCACGTTCGAGCTCACCGTCCTCATGGGGTGACAGGCATCATGGGGTGACAGGCTCCCGGCCCGCGCACCGGCCCGCGGTGCGGGCCGGTAGGTTCCGGTCATGCACACCGTCGCCGTACTCGCGCTCGACCAGGTGATCCCGTTCGACCTCTCCGTCCCGATCGAGGCGTTCACCCGGGCGCGGCTGGCCGACGGGCGTCCCGGCTACCGGACCCGGGTGTGCGGCGAGGGGGGCGAGGTCGACGCCGGGGCGTTCACGATGCGGGTGCCCTGGGGGCTGGACGGCCTCCAGGGAGCGGACACGATCATCGTGGCGGGCACCTCGGCCCCGTTGGCGCCGCTGCCCGGCGGCGTCCGCGACGCCCTGCGCGCGGCGGCCGCGAACGGCACCCGCATCGCCTCCATCTGCTCCGGCGCCTTCCCGCTGGCCGCCACCGGGTTGCTGGACGGTCAGCGGGTGACCACCCACTGGATGCTGGCCGAGCGGCTGGCCGCCGCCTACCCGCGGCTGGAGGTCGCCCCCGACGTCCTGTACGTGGACAACGGCCAGTTCCTCACCTCGGCCGGGGCCGCCGCCGGGCTCGACCTCTGCCTGCACCTGATCCGCCGCGATCACGGCTCGGCCGTGGCCGCCGACGCCGCCCGCCTGTCGGTCATGCCGCTGGAGCGGGAGGGCGGGCAGGCCCAGTTCATCGTCCAGGACCATCCGGCCGTACCGCGCGGCTCGGAGCTGGAGCCGCTGCTCGCCTGGCTGCAGGACAACCTCGCCAGCAGCCTGACCCTCGACGACATCTCGGCCCGCGCCGGCATGAGCTCGCGCACGCTGACCCGCCGCTTCCGCGAGCAGACCGGCTCCACCCCGCTGCAGTGGCTGCACCGCGCCCGCATCCGGCAGGCCCAGCACCTCCTCGAGACCACCCGGCACCCGGTCGAGCGCATCGGCGCGCAGGTCGGCTTCGGCTCGCCCACCGCCTTCCGCGACCGCTTCAAGAGGACGACCGGCGTCAGCCCCAACAGCTACCGGCGCGCGTTCGGCTCCTGAGCATCCAGGGAGATGCCCGGCCCGGCCGATCACGATCGACTGTAGTCATGACAGGCAGAATCGTGATGGCGGCGATGCTGGTCCTCGCCGCGTTCGCCGTCGCGCCCCAGGCAGCGGCGGCACGATCATCGGCGTGCACCTGGCGGACGCAGGCGCTCCAGGTGCCCACCGGCGCGACCCAGCACCAGGTCAGCGCCACCGACCACCACGGCGGGTACTCCGGCAGCGCCTACTTCCCCGACTCCGGCTGGCGGATCGTCTACTGGAAGGACGGCCGGGTCATCGACTACGGCTCGTCCGGCCACGGCACCGACCGGGTCGTGGACCAGAACAGCAGCGGGACCATCGCGGGCACGTCCGTGACGGGCCTGTGGGGAGCGTCCGCGATCTCCTTCCGCATCCGCGACGGCCGGCGGGAGCGGCTGACCCCGTATCCCGGCGCGGAGCTGAACAGCAGGGCCATCGGGATCACCGAGAGCGGCGACGTCTACGGCAGCGCCGTGGTCTGGGAGGGCAACACCACCGTGTACGTGGCCGTGCGCTGGCCGTACGACCGGCCCGGCGTGGTCGAGAAGGTGACGGGCCTCCCCGAAGGCATGCGGGTGGTCGACGTGGACCGCGACGGCACCTTGCTGGTGGGGACGGAGACGACCTACCCGTGGCCGCACCTGTGGCGCGACGGCCGGCTCACCCGACTGCCGGAGGTGCCGGACATGCAGTTCGGGTACGCCAGGGCCGTCGCCGACGGGATGGTGGCCGGGATGCTCCGGGTGGGCTCCGAGCCGAACCGGCCGGCGTACTGGGACCGGAACGGGCAGCCGCACCAGCTGTCCCAGAGCTCGGTGGCCGAGCACATCAACAGGAACGGGCTCATCGTCAGCTCCCTGACGTCCACGCCGTTCCAGGTGTGGCGGTTCGGAACGCTGGTGGGCCAGCTCGGCGACGCCGCCTCCGTCACGACGATCGGGGACGACGACAGCATCGGCGGCACGATCCGCGGTGCGAACCATCTGCCGGCCGCGGCCGTCTGGCGGTGCAGCTGAGATCATAATTGTGGGGTAGTTGCGGCACGTGGGGATGGTGTGTCCCACAATGGGGTGATGTCATACCCTCAGCAGCCCCCTTCTCAAGGGCCCTGGGGGCCTCAGGGGCACCAAGGGTACGGGCCGCCATCAGGCCAGGGCACCCCCGGCTACGGCCCCCCTCAGGCCCCCGGACACGGGCCCGGCTACGGGCAACCCCAGAACCAGCCCGGGCCGCCCCAGGGTCAGCCCGGCTACGGACCGCCCCAGGGCCAGCCGGGCGGCCATGGGCAGCCCCAGGGCCAGCCGGGCTACGGGCAGCCCTCGGGCCAGCCGGGCTACGGGCAGCCCCCCGGCCAGCCGGGTTATGGGCAGCCCCCGGGCCAGTACGGCAACCAGGCCGGGCCGCCGCCGCCCTACGGCCCTCCGCCGGGCAACCGCAACAACCCGGTGCTCATCGGCGTGATCGTCGCCCTGGCGGCGCTCCTCCTGCTCGGAGGCGGCGCCTTCGGCGCGTACGCCTACCTCAACTCCCCGGGCCCGTCCCCCACCCCCATCGCCCAGCCGAGCACCCCGCCGACGTCCGCCCCACCCACCTCCGCACCACCGTCGTCCGCACCACCGTCGTCCGCACCGCCGTCCCCGACCGAGTCCCCCGAGCCGTCCAGCACGCCCAGTAACAGCTCGGGCGGCCCGCTGGAGCACACCGAGTTCGGCAACTGGAACTACTCCTTGAAGGGCGAGAAGTACGCGGCACGCAAGGTCGGCGGCTGGACGTACGACTCGTGTGACCCGCTGGACGCCGAGGGCGTGCTGGGCGACAACGACTGCGAGAACGCCATCCAGCTCGCCTACACCGCCTACGGCGGGAACCTCAGGGCGGTGCAGATCGTCCTGCAGTTCCCCGAGGCCGGCGATGCCAAGAAGACCGCGAACCAGCTCAAGAACAACGCCGACGAGAAGATCGCCTGGCGCCGGGCCAGCGCTCACAGCAGGTACGCCTACGGCGCGATCTACACGGGCGCGTACATGAACTACGTGGTCGTCACGGTCGTCACCACCAACGAGTCGGCCAAGCCCAAGGCCAAGAAGTTCCACACCGCCATGCAGACCGACCGCGGTGTCTACTTCTTCCTGGGCCGCCAGGACGAGCGGGTCGTCACGAGCTAGCCGCGGCTGTCGGTCGCCGGGGCTATCGTCCTGGCCGTGACCGAATCTTCCTACCTCCACGAGACCCGGGTGGCCTACGACACCGTCGCCGCCGACTACGCCGAGCTGCTCCGCGACGAGCTCGACGGCAAGCCGCTGGACCGCGCGATGCTGGCGGCGTTCGCCGAGCTCGTCCGGGAGGCCGGGGAGGTCGCCGACCTCGGCTGCGGCCCCGGCCGCGTCACGGCCCACCTGCGGGCTCTGGGGGTGGACGCGTTCGGCGTCGACCTGTCACCCGAGATGATCGCCGTCGCCCGCCGGAGCCACCCGGGGGTGCGGTTCGAGGTGGGGTCGATGACCGCGCTGGACCTGGCGGACGAGGCCGTCGGCGGCGCGGTCCTGTGGTACTCGACCGTGCACACGCCGCCGGAGCTGCTGCCGAAGGTCTTCGCCGAGGCCCATCGGGTGCTGGCGCCGGGTGGTCACCTGCTGATCGCGTTCAAGGTGGGTGACCAGCGTCGCCACCTGAGCAGGGGGTACGGGCACGAGTTGTCGCTCGACGTCTACTGGAATCCGCCCGAGCAGATCGCCGAGCTGCTGGGCAAGGCCGGGCTGGTCGTGGACGCCCGGCTGATCCGCGAGCCCGACGCGAGCGAGCGGCCCCGGTCCGGGCAGCAGGGCTTCTTCCTGGCGTACAAGCCCGGCCGGGACTGATCGATGCCGCCCGCTGCCGAGCAGCCCGGGGCACTGGTCCGCGCCCTGGTCGAAGGGGTCTCCCCGCACGATGCCCGGGAGGCCGCGGACCGCCGGTGGACGCTGGACTGGGTGGACTCCGGCGCACCGCTGTTCCGGGTGGCCAGGCCGGCGACGCCGCCGCGGCATCTCGTCGTGTACGCCGCCCTGGTGGACCGGGGCCGCGGCTCGATGATGCTCGTCGACCACCGGAAGGCCAGGGCGTGGCTGCCGCCGGGCGGGCACGTCGATCCCGGCGAGGATCCGCGCCGGACGGTGCTGCGCGAGGTGGAGGAGGAGCTGGGCCTCGCCGGGCGCTTCGACCCGGTGCTCGGCTCCGCCCCGTTCTTCCTCACCGTGACGCGGACGCGCGGGGCGGATCCGCACACGGATGTGACGCTCTGGTTCGTGCTGGAGGGGGATGAGCGGGCGCCGATCACGCCCGATCTGGCCGAGTTCGCCGAGGTGCGCTGGCACGCCCTGGAGGACGGCGCACGCTGGGCGCCGGATGCGTTCGATCCGGAGATGACGCGGTTCGTGGCGAAGTTGTCGGCGGACGGCCGGTTCCCCTGAACGTGGGGCTACGGGCGCAGGTCCACGGAGAGGTGGGCGGACAGGGCGCGGAGGAAGTCGGGCGCGTCGAAGATCTCGCCGGCGGAGGCGACGCCGGCCGTCCTGGTCCGCCCCATGAGGACCCGCTCGACCGCCTCCACCACGAGCGGCGCGGTGACGGCGTAGATGTCCTGCCCCGTGGCCACGGCCCGCCGCTCGCGACCGCCCGAGCGCACGACGACGTCCACGAGGAACGTCTGCGCCGAGCGCCCCGACTCGTCGGCCGGGGCGGGCGCCGGCGCGTCGGGTGTCACCACGTCCCTGGCCGCCTCGACCGTCATGTACGTCCGGACCTCGGGGATGGCCAGGTGGCTGGGGACGGTGACGACGTCCGCCATCGTGAACTCGCCGATGACGTCCCGGGGCCCGACCGGCTCGGGGAAGGGCCACTCCAGTGTCGGGGCCTGGTCGTCGCGGTACTCCAGCCTGCCGTTCGCGAACCGGACGCGCCGGCCGTCCCGCCGCTCCCGCGAGATCACGCCCGAGGCGCGCGTCCCGGCGGTGGGGTGCCAGCTGCTCAGCGCGTACGCGATGTGCGCCTCGTCGGCCGACGTCCAGTCGCCCATGGCGGCGGTGGCCAGCAGGTCGCCGAGGCCGCCGTAGAAGGCCATCGCGGGGACGATCACCGCTCCGGCGGCCCGGGCCCGCTCGCCGAAGTGCGCGAACGTGTCGGCGTTGGCCTCGATCTCGGCCGCCACGTCCAGGTAGGGGATCCCGGCGCGCAGCGCCGCCTCGATCACGGGGCCGCCGGTCGTGGCGAAGGGCCCGGCGCAGTTGATCACGGCCGCCGCTCCGGCCAGCGCGCGGTCGAGCGCGGCCGGGTCGTCGACCGACGCCGGACGGGCCTCCAGCCCGCTCTCGTACGCCAGCGCCTTCAGCTTGTCGGCGTCCCGCCCGGACAGGACCGGGACGAACCCGCGCTCGCGCAGCTCCGCCACCACGAAACGCCCGGTGTGCCCGTACGCGCCGAACACCGTGACCTTCTGCCCTGCACCCATGGGTTTCTCCCCCGCTCTCGGATGATCTGATGCGAACATCCTGGCAACGGCGACCATCCCGCACGAGTGTCCGGAACGCCAATAGCCATACAATTCCGGACATGCACACCGTCGCGCTGGCCGTCACCGACGGCATGCTGCACTTCGAGCTGTCCCTGGCGTACGAGGTCTTCGGCGCCGACCTGCGCCACCTGGCCGACCCCTGGTACGACTTCATGGTCTGCGGGCCGGGTCCGGTGCGGGCCGGCCGGTTCCGGCTGGAGCCCGACCACGGCCTCGACCACCTCGCGCGGGCCGGCACCGTGATCGTCCCGGGCTGGGCCGACGTCGACGTGGACCCGCCGGCCGACCTGGTCGAGGCGGTGCGCGCGGCCCACGAGGCGGGCGCGCGCGTGGCCTCCCTGTGCACGGGCGCGTTCGTGCTGGCCGCCGCCGGCCTGCTGGACGGCAGGCGCGCGACCACGCACTGGGCGCACACCCGGGAGCTGGCCACCCGCCACCCCCTGGTGGAGGTGGACCCCGACGTCCTGTACGTGGACAACGGCAGCGTGCTGACCTCCGCGGGCAAGGCCGCCGCCATGGACCTGTGCCTGCACCTGGTCCGCCTCGACCACGGCTCCTCGGTCACCAACGCGGTCGCCCGCCGCCTGGTCGTGCCGCCGCACCGGGACGGCGGCCAGTCCCAGTTCGTCACCACCCCGGTGCCCGCCCCCGACAACCATCCGCTGGCCGAGTTGTTCCCGTGGGTGATGGAGCGGCTGGACCACCCGCTGACCGTGGAGGACCTGGCCCGCCAGGCCCGGATGAGCTCGCGCAACCTGGGCCGCCACTTCAGGTCGGTGACCGGCACCACCCCGCTGCAGTGGCTGCTGACCCAGCGGATCCGCCACGCCCAGGAGCTGCTGGAGACCACCGACGACAGCGTCGACACCATCGCCGCGGCCACGGGCATGGGCACCGCCACGACCCTGCGCAGGAACTTCAACCGCACGGTAGGCGTGCCCCCGGACGCCTACCGCCGTACGTTCCGCTCGCGCGCCCGCACCGGCCATCACGCGGGCGTCTAGGGCAGCAGCAGTCCCCAGTACAGCGCCCAGGGCACGAACACCACGCCGCCCGCGACCAGCAGTCCGAGCCGCACCCGCTCGCCTCGCGGACCCGCCTGCCGGGCCCGTGCCACCGCGGCCGCCGTGACCGCGGCGGCGGCGACGGTCGCGACCGCGATCGCCTGGAGCGCGAGCCACAGGATCGGCCTGTCACCTGCCATGGGCCCGGGCACGGACAGCTTCCCGCCCGTCATGACCAGGTAGAGCAGGTACGCGAACCCGCCCAGCAGCGCCACCAGCCCGCCCGCGCTAGCCAGCCGTGCCGCCTTGACCGGTGTGACGGCCGCGCGCCGCCTGACCCGCCGGACCAGGGCCACCACGGGATACCCGCCGAACGCCACCAGGAGCAGCACCACGACCACGAGCTGCATCGCGGCCGACTCCCACCACGCGGTGGGCGGCATCCCGAAGCTGTCGCTCGCCTGCACCGGGTCCGGCCCGGACACCTGGGCCACGGGTGCGCGCCCGGAGGTCGCCTCGCGTACCCACGTCCCGACCAGCTCGGCGTAGCCGGGCGCCAGCTCGGGCAGCCGGGTGACGCCGCCGTCGGGCGTCAGGTGGGCGGCGTGGTCGGCGTCGGCGAAGAACCGGAACGCGTAGCGGCGGTTCCCGCCGTCCTCCAGGGCCTCGGCCATGATCGGCGGCGTCTCCCTGGGCGGGGTGAGCAGGTCGTGCACGCCCCAGATGCCGAGCACGGGCTGCCGCACCTTCGCCAGGAAGGGCACCGGATCGTGTTTCGGCTCGGGGAACATCCCGCCGTCCGCGATCACCCGGTACAGGCTGGGCTCGGCCCGGTCCACCAGCGACCCGCCCACGCCCGCCTTGCGCAGCCCCGCCGCCGTGGCCCAGGACTGCTGCCGCAGCGGGCTGAGCGCGTTGGCGCCGACGAGGATGACGAAGGCGATGTCGGTGGAGCGGCCGGCGGCGATCGGCGCCACCCACCCTCCCTCGCTGAGCCCCCAGATGCCGACCTTGGCCGGATCGACGCCGGGCTGCCGCCGGAGCGTCCCGACGGCGCCCAGGGCGTCCTCGGCGAGCTGCGCGTACGACCGCTTGAACAGCGAGTAGCCCACCGAGCGCTTGTCGTAGACGAGCACGGACATGCCCTGCCGGGCGAACGCCACGGCCTCGGCCAGCAGCTTCTCCCGGCGGGTGCCGGTGCCCGCGCCGTGCACCAGCACGACCCCCGGCCGCCCGGCGGTGGCGGCGGCCGGGCTGATCACGCTGCCGCGCAGCTCCAGGTCCCCGCCGCCGCGGAAACTCACCTCGGTGGACGTCAGGTCGCCCGGTAACCCCGGTGGCGCGGTGGCGTGGGCCGGAAGGGCGAGCGCGATGACCAGGAGGGCGACGAGCGTCGCCAGGATCTTCCTCATACCGCCGAGACTAGTCTGCAGAGAGATGTCGGCAAAGGGATGTCTGCAGATATCGTTCTGGAGGACTAGCCTTCTCCTCATGAAGGACGACGAGCCGTACGTGCTCGATGACCCCGACCGGCTCAAGGCGCTGGCGCACCCGATGCGCCGCCGCATGCTGACCCACCTGAACGTGCACGGCCCCGCCACCTCCACCACCCTCGGCGAGCTGCTGGGCGCCAAGACCGGCACGACCAGCTACCACCTGCGCCAGCTCGAGAAGTACGGCTTCATCGAGGAGATCCCCGAGCGCTCGACGGGCCGCGAACGCTGGTGGCGGCGTGCTCAGATCCCGAGGGACATGCGCCTGCCGACCCCCGACCAGGTCCCCGCCGAGGACAGGGCGGTGCTGGAGGAGTTCCACCGGATCGGCTACGAGGAGGACCGCGTCCTGTTCGAGCGCTTCCCGGCCGCCTACCAGGCCGATCCCGCCTGGGCCAGGGGCTCGCGCGGGCTGGCCCGGATGACCAGGCAGGACCTGGACGCGTTCTACGAGGAGTACATCGCCCTGCTGCTGCGCTACAGCCGCCCGGCCGACGAGGCCCCGCCGGAGGCCCGCCCGGTGTACGTCCGCTTCTTCACCCTGCCCGCGGACGAGGGCTGACCTCCGGCGGCCCTCTCAGCGGGTGACGGCGCAGGTGTCCCTGTTGAGCGTGAACCGGCTCGGCGGGGACGCGTCGCCCGTGTGGCTGACGAGGTAACCCATCGTCACGCTCTGGCCGGGGGCGACGGAGCCGTTGTGGCCGGCGTTGACGGCGCTGACCATGTCACCGCTCTGGGTGAGGTCGGTGTTCCAGTCCGAGACGACGCTCTGCCCCCTGGCGAGCGGGAAGCGCAGCGTCCAGCCGCTGATCGGCGCCGTGCCGGTGTTGGTGATCGTGAGGTCCACGGTCAGGCCGGTGCCCCACGTCCGCGTGGTGTAGGCGATCCGGCAGGTCGGCGCGGCGCGTTCGAAGGAGACGCGGTGCAGGCCGCCGGGCAGGTCGTTGACGACGTACAACTCGCCGTCCGGCGTCGCGCCGAACGCGGTGACCTGCGTCGGCATCTGGCCGAGCTCGGCCGCGGCGTAGCCGCCGGCGCCGTTCTCGCGCAGCGCCCACACGGTCATGTAGCAGTAGTCGGCGGCGATGTAGGTGCCGCCGACCAGGTCGGCGAACTGCTTGCCGCGGTAGACCTGCCCGCCGATGACCGCGCAGCCGCCGGTGTGCGGCGAGTAGGTGAAGACGGGCCTGGTGTACGTGGCGCCGGAGCCGCACTGGGTCTCGTCGAACACCTCCAGGCCCTCGTAGCAGGACCAGCCAAGGTTCGCACCGGCCTGCCGCCCGGCCTTGACGTGGTTGATCTCCTCCCACCGGCCCTGGCCGACGTCGCCGATCCACATCGAGCCGTCCGCGCGGTCCACGGAGAACCGCCAGGGGTTGCGGCCGCCGTACATCCAGATCTCGCCCCTGGCGCCCGCGACGCCGGCGAACGGGTTGTCGGCGGGGATGCAGTAGGCCAGCTCGCCACAGCTCCTGCGCACGTCCACCCGCAGGATCTTGCCCAGCAGGGTGTCCAGGCGCTGCCCGGTGTCGAAGGGGTCGCCGGCGGCGCCGCCGTCGCCGATGCTCATGTAGAGGTTGCCGTCGGTGCCGAAGGTGATCTGGCCGCCGTTGTGGTTGCTGTACTCGGCGTGCTCCTGGGAGAGCAGCGGCTCCAGGCGTGCCTCGTCCAGCCGGTACCTGCCCAGCGTCACGGCGCCGTCGGGCAGGGCGGTGTAGGCCAGGTACACGTCCTGGCTCTGCGCGAAGTCGGGGGCGAGGGCGATGCCGAGCAGCCCCCGCTCGTTGCCGGACTCGTCCACGGACGCGGTGACGTCGATGATCGGGGTCTGTCCGAGGCCGGTGTCCGGGTGGTAGACGCGTACGGTGCCGCGCTTCTCGGTGATGAACAGCCGGTCCGTCCCGTCGTCCGGGGCGGCGATCGCGGTGGGGCGGCGTAAGCCGAAGGCGACCTGGGTGGTGGTGGCGTTGATCTCTTCCAGCGGCGGCACGGCGGCCGCCATGTCGGCCGCCGTGGCGGCAACGGCCGGTGGGGCGCTCACGGGGGCTAGCAGCGGCAGGGACAAGGCGAGCAGCACGGGGACTGCCCAGCGTTTTCCTGGCATTTCACGGCTCCAGCGGCGAGGTCTCGTCGAGATGGGACGCTATCCGCTCGCCCGCGATCACCGGAACCACGCCACCGTGCCGGGCTGTGTCGCCGGGCCGTTCCGCGTGCTGACCTGGAAGATTGCGGGAGCGGCCCGGCGGGGCCGATGAAACGTACATCGCGCCGCCGTACGGCAAGGGGCCGCCTCCTCCTTCCCCGACAGGAAGCGGCCCCGGGATCACCGCACCGGCGGCGGGTGAACGCACCTGGACGGAGATCAGTCCAGGTTCGGCCACCACCACTTGTCGTTCTCGTCCTTGTCGTCCTTGACCGGCTCCTCCTTCACCGGCTCTTCCTTCACGGGCTCTTCCTTGACCGGCTTGTGCCTGAGGTGCTCGTGGTGCCGCTCGTTACGCGAGTAGTTGTCGTTGTGGACGATGACGTCGATCCGCGGCATGTGGTAGCGCGGGTTGTGCAGGATGGGCTTCTCCCTCGGCACGTACTTCGTCTTGGTGACGTGCTTAACCGGCGCGGAGGGCGGGCCTCCGGCCTCGACCGCGGGGTAGCCGGCGCTCGCGCTGGCAACCCCCACGCCCAGAGGAAGGAACATGACACCGGCGACCGCGCCGGTCAGAGCTAGTGCCGCGAGCCGCCCTTGGCGCGGGGCCCGCGATTGCCGAATTTGAGTGTTCACGTGCTCGTTTCCGTTCATGGATAGATCGGCCAGAATCCGGCGTCCCCCTGCTGGAAGAAGCGCCTAGACGGAAGCAGACGTACCCATGCGAATACTCTCAGTTACCTCCTTAAACCCAAACAACCCGTCAAAGCCCACAGATCTCAGGCAATAACCCGGCTCACACGGGGCGCTGGAGCCGGGGCCGCGACTGTTGTCTCATGGGATGGGGTCTCCCTCACCCCCGAAGAAAGGTGACGACCGATGCGCGCCCTCCTCCCGATCGTTCTCGCCGCCGCGCTGTGCGCGTTACCGGCCCCGCCCGCCGCGGGAGCGACCCCGGACGTCCCCGGCGACCAGCCCCTGCCGGGCTACACCATCGACAACCCGCCCCTCCCGCCGGCCACCGTGCACGGCAGGCCGAGCCGGGTCCTGCAAGGGGTGCACGAGCACGCGGCCTTCGACATCGAGGTGCCGCCGCGCTGGAACGGCGAGCTGGTGATGTGGGCGCACGGCTACCGCGGCGACACGACCGTCCTCACCGTGGAGCCGCCCTCCTACGGCCTGCGCCAGCGGCTGCTGGACCAGGGCTACGCCTGGGCCGCCTCCTCCTACTACGCCAACGGCTACGACGTGCGGGCGGGCGTGCTCAGCACCCGCGACCTCGTCACCCGCTTCACCCGCGAGGTGGGACGGCCGCACCGGACGTTCCTGGCCGGCGTGTCCATGGGCGGTCACGTCACCGTCCGCTCCATCGAGCAGTACCCCGGCCTGTACGACGCCGCGCTGCCCATGTGCGGGGTGCTCGGCGACCACGAGCTGTTCGACTTCTTCCTCGACTACCAGCTCGTCGCGCAGGACCTGGCCGACGTGCCCGCGTACCCGATCCCGGCGGACTACGCGACCTCGGTCGTGCCGAAGATCAAGGAGCGGCTCGGCCTGGGCGGCGCCGAACCCGGCAACGAGCTGGGCAGGCAGTTCCGCTCCATCGTGGTGAACCTCGGCGGCGGCGAGCGGCCGGGGGCGTCGGCGGCGTTCGCGTACTGGCAGGACTTCCTGTTCGGGCTGGCGGCGGCGGACGAGGGCGGCACGCTCGCGCAGGCGCCGGGCAGGGTGGCGACGAACCGCGGCACCGTCTACCAGCCGGCGGCGCCGGTGAACGTCAACGCGAGCGTGCAGCGGGTCGATCCGGCCGATCCGGTGGCGCGCCGTACGGGGCGGCTGACGGAGGTGCCCGCCGTCTCCGGCAGGATCGGCGTGCCCGTGCTGTCGCTGCACAACCTGGGCGACAACTTCGTGCCGTTCTCGATGGAGCAGCACTACCGCGCCGACGTGGCCCGTCACGGCCGCTCCGCGCTGCTGGTGCAGCGCGCGATCCGCGCGGCGGGGCACTGCGAGTTCAGCGCCGCCGAGGCGGGTGCCGCCTGGGACGACCTCGTACGCTGGCAGCGCACCGGCAAGCGGCCCCAGGGCGACGACGTGAGCCGCCCGGCGACGGTGGCCGCCCCCACCTACGGCTGCCGCTTCACCGACCCGTCGGCCTACCCGACCGGCACGCGGCCGCTGTACTCGCCCTGCCCCTCCTGACCGGCCCCTCCTGACCGGCCCGCAAGGTCACCGGCCACTGACGGCAGGCAGGCAGGCTCAGTCGTCCTTGACGGCCGACAGGTCGAACTCGAGCGTGATCTTCTCCGACACCATCACCCCGCCGGTCTCCAGGACGGCGTTGAAGCTGACCCCGAAGTCCTTGCGGTTGATCACGGTGCCGCCCTCGAAGCCGACCCGCTTGAACCCCATGACGTCCGTGGCGGATCCGGTGTACTCGATCGGGATGGTGATCTCCCGGGTGACACCGCGGATCGTCAGGTCGCCGGTCACCTCGAAGGCGTCGCCGCCCACGTGCTTGACCCCGGTGCTGGTGAACGTGATGTGCGGGTGCGTGGCGACGTCGAGGAACTCACCGGTGCGCAGGTGGTCGTCACGCTGGTCGTTGCCGGTGTCGACACCGGCCGCGTCCAGGACCACGCGGACGCTGGACGCGGCCGGGTTCGCGGCGTCCAGCGTGGCGGCGGCCTCCACGATGGGGAAGCTGCCGCGGACCTTGGTGACCATGGCGTGGCGGGCGACGAAACCGAAGCGGCTGTGCGCGGGGTCGATGGTGTAGGCACCACCCAGCTCGCTGGCGTACATGTCTGCTCCTCGCAAATTTAGTTCAGTACTGGAAGATTCAGCACGACAGTACATAGGTTTATTTCAGCGCGCAACAATTGAGTAGGATGCTGGGCGTGACCAGGTGGCTGAACGACGACGAACAACGCAGCTGGCGGGCATTCGCGCAGGCCAGCCGCCTGCTGATCGACCGGCTCGACCGCGACCTGCAGAACGAGGCCGGCATGCCGCCGACCTACTACGAGCTGCTGGTCCTGCTCTCCGAGGCACCCCAGCGCACCCTGCGGATGAGCGAGCTGGCCCGCTGGACCCGGTCCAAGCCCAGCCGCATCTCCCACGCGGTCAACAAGCTCGAACAGAGCGGCTGGGTGCGCAGGGAGCACTGCGAGGGGGACCGGCGCGGGTGGCTCGCCGTGCTCACGGACGAGGGCCTGGCCGCGCTACAGGTGGCGGCCCCGATCCACGTCGAGAGCGTACGGACGCGCCTGGTCGACGCGCTCACCCCGGAGCAGTTCCGGCAGCTCGGCGAGATCAGCCAGGTGCTGCTCGACCACCTGACCAAGTCCGACTGAGCGGCCGAGTCGTCCCTCGCCGCGCCTCACCGGTGACGCGGTTCTTTACCCGGGCCGTATGGTGACAGGCCTAGAAAGGCCTAGGAGACTAGCTAAATGGAGAAACCGGTGATCGAGTTCCATCTGGACAGCGGGTCGGGGGTCTCGCCGTACCAGCAGCTCGTCCGGCAGGTACGGCACGCGCTGCGGCTGGGCCTGCTGCGCGAGGGCGACCGGTTGCCTACGGTCAAGGAGGTGGTGGCCCAGCTCGCGATCAACCCCAACACCGTGCTGAAGGCGTACCGGGAGCTGGAACACGAGAAGCTCGTCGCCGCCAGGCCCGGGGTCGGGACGTTCGTGACGGCGACGCTGACCGACGCCACGCTCGCCGCGCACGGCCCGCTGCGGCAGGAGCTGCGGCGCTGGCTGGCCAGGGCGCGCGCGGCCGGGCTCGACGACGAGAGCATCGAGGCCCTGTTCATGACCACCTTCCGGAACACGGCGCAGGAGGACATCGCGTGACCGCTGTCCTGCAGGCCCAGGACCTGGGCAAGAAGTACGGCCGCCGCTGGGCGTTACGAGACTGCACGATCGACGTCCCCGCCGGGCACGTCGTCGGCCTGGTCGGCCCCAACGGGGCGGGGAAGACCACGCTGCTGAAGCTCGCCTGCGGCCAGCTCGCTCCGACGTCGGGACGGATCAGCGTGCTCGGCGGCCCGCCCGGTGACCGGGCGCACCTGGCCAGGGTCGGTTTCGTCGCCCAGGACACCCCCACCTACGCCGGCCTGACCGTGGCCGAGCACCTGCGGCTGGGCGCCCGGCTCAACTCCGGCTGGGACGCCGCGCTGGCGGAGGAGCGGATCGACCGGCTCGGCCTCGACCCCGGGCGCCGCGCGAGCAGGCTGTCGGCCGGCGAGCGGGCCCAGCTCGCCCTCACTCTGGGCCTGGCCAAGCGGCCCGAGCTGCTGGTCCTGGACGAGCCGGTGGCCGCGCTCGATCCGCTGGCCCGCCGCGAGTTCCTGCGCGGCCTGATGGAGGCCACCGCCGAGCACGAGCTGAGCGTGCTGCTCTCCTCGCACCTGGTCTCCGACCTGGAACGCACCTGCGACTACCTGATCGTGCTCGTCGACTCGCGGGTCCGCCTGGCCGGGGAGGTGGACGAGCTGCTGGCCACCCACCACCGGCTCACCGGCCCGCGCCGCGACCCCGACCGCCTCCCCGCGGACCAGTACGTCGTCTCCGCCCGGCACACCGACCGGCAGAGCACGTTCATCGTCCGCGCCGAGGGGCCCATCCTCGACCCGGCCTGGACGGTCGGCCGGCTCACCATGGAAGACCTCGTCCTGGCGTACCTGGAGCAGGCCGCCCCCGTCCGCCGCCGGCGGCCCGCGCTGGCGGTGGTGCGGTGATCTGGCTGGCCTGGCGGCAGTTCCGCGCCGCCGCCGCGATGACGGCCGCCGCGCTCGGCGTGCTCGTCGCGGTCCTGGCCGTGTCGCGCACCGCGCTCGTCGACCAGTACGCGCAGGGCCTCGACCTGTGCGCGCGGGGCGGGGACTGCGCGCGGTTCCTCGACCGGTTCTTCGACGAGCACCAGACCCCGTTCCTCGGCGTCACCGCCGCCGCCCTGGTCCTGCCCGCGCTCATCGGGCTCTTCTGGGGGGCGCCGCTGATCACGCGCGAGCTGGAGGCGGGCACGCACCTGCTGGTGTGGAGCCAGAGCATCACCCGTACGCGCTGGCTGGCCGTCAAGCTCGCGCTCATCGGCGTGGCCGCCGCGGTGGCCGGCGGGCTGGTCAGCCTCGCGGTGAGCTGGTGGGCCGGCGCGCTCGACCGGGCCGCCGTGGAGTTCCCGCTGATGGGGCCGCTGGTGTTCGGCGGGCGCGGGGTCGCCCCCATCGGGTACGCGGCCTTCGCGTTCGCTCTCGGGGTGACCGTGGGGATGCTCGTACGCCGTCCCCTGCCCGCGATGGCCGTCACCCTGGTGCTGTTCACCGCCGTCCAGATCGCCATGCCGATCCTCGTCAGACCTCACCTGCTCCCCCCGGCCCGCGCCTCGTTCGAGCTCTCCCCCTCGAACGTGGACCAGCTGCTCAGAGGCCGCGAGGGCGAGCTGGCCGTGGCCGTGGACACGCGCGTGCCCGGCGACCCCGGCGCCTGGGCGCTGTCCAGCCGGATCGTCGGCCCGTCGAGCACCACCGTCCCCGGCCTGGCGTCCGAGGACGGCACGCTCGTCCCCGTGCCCACGACCGCCGGCCCCTGCGACCTCCGGGCCCAGCCGGAGGGACCTCCTGAGAGGAGCGGGGACATCTGCCTCGACGAGCTGAACCGGCTGGGCTACCGGCAGGACGTCGCCTACCACCCTTCCAGCCGGTTCTGGCCGCTGCAGTGGTTCGAGACCGGCCTCTACGCCGCACTCACCCTGGGGCTCATGGGGCTGTGCCTGTGGCTGGTCCGCCGGCGGCAGTTCTGAGGCTCACGAGCCGCACAGCTCGGCGAAGCGGCGGGCGTCGACGTTCCCGCCTGAGACGATCACGCCGACCCTGCGCGGCAGGCCGGTGACCCGTCCGGACAGCAACGCGGCCAGCGGGGTGGCGCCGCTGGGCTCGATGACGATCTTCATCCGCTCGAAGGCGAAGCGCATGGCCGCGCGGATGTCGTCCTCGCTCACCAGGGCGATGCCGTCCACGAGGTGCCGGTTGATGGAGAACGTCAGCTCGCCCGGGATCTCGGCCGCCTGGCCGTCGGCGATCGTGCGCGGGATCGGGATCGACACCCGCTCCCCCGCCTCCAGCGACCGCTTGGTGTCGTCGCCCGCCTCCGGCTCGACGCCGATCATCCGGATCCGGGGCAGCAGGCCCTTGGCGGCCGTGGCGCAGCCGGCGATGAGGCCGCCGCCGCCGACCGGGACGAGCAGCGCGTCGAGGTCCTCGACGTCCTCGATCAGCTCCAGCGCGGCGGTGCCCTGGCCGGCGATGACGTGCGGGTGCTCGTACGGGGGGATCAGCGTCAGGCCGCGCTCGGCCGCCAGCGCCTCCCCGATGGCCACCCGGTCGCCGGTGTAACGGTCGTAGGTGACGATCTCGGCGCCGTAACCGGCGGTGGCCTCCAGCTTGGAACGCGGGGTGTCCTCGGGCATGACGATCACCGCGGTACCGCCCAGCTCGCGCGCGGCCAGGGCCGCCGCCTGGGCGTGGTTGCCGGAGGAGTACGCGGCGATGCCCCTGGCCAGCTGCTCCTGGGTGAGCCGGGAGACGGCGTTGTAGGCCCCGCGGAACTTGAACGCCCCGATGCGCTGGAAGTTCTCGCACTTGACGAAGACCTCGGCGCCCACCAGGGAGTCGAGGGTACGCGAGCGCAGGACGGGCGTGCGGTGGGCGACGCCCTTGAGGCGCGCGGCGGCGTCGTGGACGTCGTCCAGGGTGACCGGCAGTGCGTGGGTCATGCGTGCTGTTCCTTCTCGTCGGCTGGACCTGATCGTCTCAGGAACTCGGCTGGACGGGGTCGTCCAGGGAAGGTCGTTCCAGGAAGGCGGCCACCGCCTCCAGCCACGCGCGGGGCCGGTCCACGTGCGCCATGTGCCCGGCCT
The DNA here is from genome assembly GCF_014207985.1 of Nonomuraea rubra. Lineage (NCBI taxonomy): Bacteria > Bacillati > Actinomycetota > Actinomycetes > Streptosporangiales > Streptosporangiaceae > Nonomuraea > Nonomuraea rubra. The sequence goes on from NZ_JACHMI010000001.1 coordinate 10,863,768, forward strand.
CGTCGAGCAGTACGGCGCGCGCCCGCGGGATCAGCTCCGCCGCCCGTTCGGCCTGGGCGGCGGGGAACGTCATGTCCTGCCTGCCGTGCAGCAGCAGGATCGGCACGCCGAGCGCGGCCAGGCGCGCGGCGGCGTCGCCGGGGCGGGCCCCGGGCAGCTTCCCCGCCCGCCACGGCCGCAGCCACTCGGCCGAGAAGCGGACGCGGGCGAGGCGGTCGCGGTAGCCGTCCAGGGCCTCCGCACGCCAGACGTCAGCCTCGGCCCCGGCGAAAGCCGCCGCCCGCGTCAGCTCGGGGCCGGTCGGATCGGCGCCAGCCGGATCGGAGGCGGCCGGATCGGAGGCGGCCTGGTCGCGGCCGGTCGGTGCCGCGTTGGACCATACGGCCGCCGCGGCGGCGGTGCGGCGGTCGCGTTCCGGCCAGCCCGCGAAGGCGTTCGGGGGGACGGGCAGCACGCTGCTGGAGGCGATCACGAGCCGCCGCACCCGATCGGGCGCGGCCAGTGCCAGCCGTTGCGCGATCAGACCACCGTAGGAGAACCCGAGCACGTCCGTCGTGGCCACGCCGAGCGCGTCGAGGAGCGCGACGAGGTCGCCGGTCGCGGCGGCCGGGGTGTACTGGTCGTCGGGCAGCCCGCGAGTGGATCGCCCGCACCCCCTCAGGTCCGGAAATATCAGGTCATGGCGGTCGGCGAGCCGGATGAGCGGATCGAGAAGGTACGAGTGGTCCCAGTCGGGGCCACCGTGGATCACCAGGAGCGGATCGCAAGCGGGAATTTCAGCCGTGAGCGCGGCGAACAATGTCACCACCGGATCCCCGCAAACCCCAACAAACTTCTCAAAAATCAACTATTTCTACCCCCCAGAATGCGGGCTACGATCCGTTCCATGCAGGAATGGGCACCCCGGGAGTAGACCCCACCCAACCCAGCATCGCCCGCGTTTACGACTATTTCCTCGGCGGCAAGAACAACTTCGAGGTCGACCGCAAGGTCGCCGAGGAGGCCCTGAAGATCGCCCCGGACGCGCGGGAGGCCGGCCGGGCCAACCGGGCCTTCCTGCGCCGGGCCGTGCGCCACTTGGCGGCCGAGGCGGGCATACGGCAGTTCCTCGATCTCGGCTCCGGCCTTCCCACGCAGGGCAACGTCCACGAGATCGCCCAGGCACTGGCCCCCGACGCGCACGTGGTCTACGTGGACCACGACCCCATCGTGCCGGCTTACGGCCGCGCGCTGCTCGCCGCCGACGACCGGACCACGGTCGTCTCCGGCGACATCCGCAACCCCGGGGAGATCCTGGACCATCCCGAGGTCCTGCGGCACCTGGACTTCGGGCGGCCGCTCGGGCTGCTGCTCGTCTCCGTGCTGCACCACGTCAACGACGACGAGGACCCGTCGGGCGTGATGGCCGCGTTCCGCTCCGTCCTCGCCCCCGGCAGCCACCTGGCCATCGTGCACTTCCACAACCCCGGCGACGAGCACCCGGAGGCGTCCAGGGTCGCCGTCGAGGCGGAGCGCAGCTTCAACCAGAACCTGGGGACCGGGCGCTGGCGTACGCGGGCGGAGATCGCGTCGTACTTCGGCGACCTGGACCTCGTCGAGCCGGGCCTGGTGCCGCTGGCCGAGTGGCGCGCCGAGCCGGGCGACGTCGTCCGCCAGGATCTGACGCACTACACCGTGCTGGCCGGCGTCGCCCGTAAACCCTGAACAATCACCTCCGTATTTCGTTTGTGGCGGAACCCAGAAATGGCCGTGCCGCCGCCTCCGCGAAATACGATGGCCGACGAGGAGATGGTGCCGTGATGGGCGAGGAAAAGGCGTTCGAGGTCGGCCCTGCCAAGATCGAGGTGACGTACGAACGGCTCGGCGACCCGCAGGCGCCGCCCGTGCTGCTGGTGATGGGCGCAGGCGCGCAGCTCATCCACTGGCCCGAGGGGTTCTGCGCGGAGCTGGTGGCGCGCGGCTGCCAGGTGATCAGGTTCGACAACCGCGACGCCGGCCTGTCGACGCACTTCCACGACGCGCCGGAGCCCGACCTGCCGGCGGCGCTGGCCGGTGACCCGTCCTCGGCCTCCTACACCCTGTCCGACATGGCGGCCGACACCGTCGGCCTGCTCGACGCGCTCGGGCTGGACAGCGCGCATCTCGTCGGCGCCTCGCTGGGCGGGATGATCGCCCAGACGGTCGCGATCGAGCATCCCGCCCGGATCCGGTCCCTGACCTCGATGATGAGCACGACGGGGGCGCCCGGCGTCGGCGGGCCCGACCGCGAGGCGCTGTCCCGGATGACGGGGCCGCCGCCCGCCGCGCGGGAGGACGTGATCGAGCACTGGGTCAAGGCATTCCTGCTCGTCGGGTCGCCCGGCTACCCGTCCGGCGAGGACGAGCTGCGCGAGCGCGCCACGCGCGCCTACGACCGGGCCTACGACCCCGCCGGCGTGACGCGGCAGAGCGTCGCCGCCATCGCCTCGGGGGACCGGACGGAGCGGCTCCGTTCCGTACGCGTGCCGGCGCTGGTGATCCACGGGGCCGCCGACCTGATGTGCGACGTCAGCGGCGGCAGGGCCACGGCGGAGGCGATCCCGGGGGCCGAGCTGGTCGTGATCGACGGCATGGGGCACCACCTGCCCAGGGCGTTGTGGCCCGAGCTGGCCGCCCGGATCGCCGGCCTCGTCCACCGCATCGAGGTGGGCTCGTGAGCGGGTTGCAGCGGCGGCTCCAGGAGGCGGCCGACGAGCTCGTACGCTCCGGGGCCGAGCGCGGGCTGCAGATCGCCGTCTACCGGCACGGCGAGCAGGTCGCCGACGTCGTGGCCGGGACGGCCGACCCGCGCACCGGGCGGCCGGTGACGTCCGGCACGCCGTTCCACGCCTTCTCGGCGGGCAAGGGCCTGACGGCCGCCCTCGTGCACGTGCTCGCCGAACGCGGCGCGCTCGGCTACGACACGCCGATCGCCGAGATCTGGCCGGAGTTCGCGGCCCACGGCAAGGGCGCGGCCACGGTGCGCGACGCGCTGACCCACGCGACAGGCGTGCCGGGGCTGCCGGCCGACGTCACCCCGGAGGACCTGTGCGACTGGGGCCGGATGTGCGCGCTGGTCGCCGGCGCCCGGCCGTGGTGGGAGCCGGGCAGCGGGACCGGCTACCACTCCTACACCTTCGGCTACGTCGTCGGCGAGGTCGTACGGCGGGTCACCGGCATGCCCGTCTCCAGGGCGTTCGCGCAGGAGGTGGCGGGGCCGCTGAAGGTGGCGGATGAGCTGTTCCTCGGCGTGCCCCCGGCCGAGCTGGGCCGGCTCGCCCGGCTCGAGGACGTACCCGGCTACGCCGAGCCGCCCGACGGCTCGCCCGCCCTGGCGGTGGCGCCGCGCGGGGTGCAGCCGACCGCCGCGTTCGGGAACCGGCCCGACGTGCTGTCCGCGGCGATCCCGGCGGCGGGCCAGTTCACCGCCCGGGCCGCGGCCCGCATGTACGCCGCCCTGCTCGGCCCGGTCGACGGTGTCCGGCTGATCTCTCCGGAACGGCTGCGCGAGCTGAGCACCCCGGTCGTGGACGACGTGGACCGGGTGTTCGGCAACCGCGCGGTGCTGTCGAACGGGTACGCCGCCGGCCGCCTGGGCACCGATCCCGGCGACACGCCGACCGTGTTCGGCTGGGCGGGCAGCGGCGGCAGCTACGCCTGCGCCGACACCGCCACCGGCGTGACGTTCGCCCTCACGAAGAACCGGCTCGCCCCCGACTTCACCACCGCCCAGACGATCGGCACCATCATCGCGGAGACCACCTGAGCCGGGCGCATGCCACCCGAGGCCGCAGACCACCTGAGCCGGGCGCATGCCACCCGAGGCCGCAGGCCCGCCTGAGCCGGGCGCGCGCCGCCTGGGTCGGCAGCAGCGGGCGGGTGCCCGTTCAGGAGAGCCCGGACGGCTGCCGCTCCAGGAGCGGAGAGCTGCTTGCCCGGCTCACCCCCTCACCGGGCGCAGGGCCGCGCCCCAGGCGTTGAGCTGGTCGAGGACGTTGGTGAGCCGCTCCTCGTGGTAGCTCGCCGGGTTGAAGCCGCCGGCGAAGTCGGCGCTGAGCGACAGGCCGACCTGGCTCGACACGGTGGCCACGCCGAGCAGGCCGAGGACGTCCCGCAGGTGCGAGATCGCCCGGGGCGCCCCGTCCACTCCGTAGCCGACGAACCCGGCCGCCTTGTCCTTCCACTCCAGGTAGAGGAAGTCCAGGGCGTTCTTGAGCGCGCCTGTGAAGGAGTTGTTGTACTCGGGGGTCACGATCACGAACGCGTCCATCGCCGAGATCTTGGACGACCAGCGCTTGGTGTGCTCGTGCTGGTAGATGCCCGTGGCGGGGTGCTCGGGCTCGTCGATGTTGCCCAGGTCGTAGTCCTTCAGGTCGATGATCTCGTACTCGGCGTCGCCCCGCTTGGCCGCCAGATCGCGGACCCAGTTCGCCACCACGTCGCCCACGCGCCCGGGACGGGTGCTGCCCAGGATGATGCCAACCTTCAGCATGTCGGTGCTTCCCTTCAGGGGTTCGGTTACCTGAAACACCGTAGGAGGGGAGGCGGAGATACTGAATGCGCTGCTGTACCCGATTTATACGTCATCGTCTCAGGGGTTAGACTCGACACTCATGGATGTGTTGAGCGACGTGGTCGCGTTCATGCGGACGGGCCGGCCGGCCTCCACCCGCATCTCGTGGCGCGCCCCGTGGGGGCGGTCGTTCCCCGCGCTGCCCGGGTCCGCGGGCTTCCACGTGGTGCTGCGCGGGGCCTGCTGGCTCATGCCCGCCGACGGCGAGCCCGTCCGGCTGAACGTGGGCGACGTGGTGTTCCTGCCGCACGGCGACGCGTTCGGGCTGGCAGACGATCCCGCGCGGCCGCTGGTCGAGGCGGACTGCGCGCCGCACGACGAGCTGTTCCGCTCGGCCGGCTTCGACGGCACCGGGGCCGAGACGGTCATCCTGTCCTGCGGTTACCGTACCGACCCCGACCGGGTCCACCCCATCCTGGGCTCGCTGCCCGCCGTGATCCACCTGCCGGCGACGCTCGGCTGCGACCCGGAGCTGAGGGCCGCGGTCGAGCTGCTGGCCGGCGAGATCGACAACCCGCGCCTCGGTGCGGACACCGTCGTGTCGTCCCTGCTCGACGCGTTGCAGCTGTACATCCTGCGGGCCTGGTTCGACAAGGCCGACGAGCCCTGCACGCTGTCCGGCTGGGCGGGCGCGCTGGCCGACCCCGCCATCGGCCGCGCGCTCAACGCCATCCACAGCGAACCGGGCCGCCGCTGGACGGTCGAGTCGCTGGGCGCCCACGCGGGCCTGTCGCGGGCCGGCTTCGCGCGCCGCTTCACGGCGCTGGTCGGGCAGTCGCCGCTGGCGTACCTGACCTGGTGGCGGCTGGCGAGCGCGGCCCGCATCCTGCGCGAGTCCGACGCGCCGGTGTCGGAGGTGGCCGAGCGGGTGGGGTACACCTCGGAGTTCGCCTTCGGCAACGCCTTCAAGCGGGAGTACGGCGTGGCGCCCGGCCGGTACCGCCGCTGCGCCGCCTAGGTCCCGTTGGTGACGCGGCGCAGGACGTACTCGACCGGGCCGTACCGGTGCGTACGCAACCACCAGGCGCTCAACCCCAGCAGCACCGTGTAGATCACCGCGGCCACCCCCATCACGGCGAGCGGCGACAGCCTGCCCGCCAGCGCCAGGCCGTAGCCGGTGAAGACCAGGCAGCAGAGCACCGACTGGCCGAGGTAGTTGGAGGCCGCCGCCCGTCCCGCCGGGGCCAGCGCGCGCCCGGCCGCGGGGAAGCGGCGGGTCACGCGCAGCAGCGTCACCACGTACGCGGCGGCCAGCGGCACCGAGGTGACCGTGGTCGCCGCCGTACCGACCAGCTCCCACGCGCCGGGCCGGCCGGCCGTCACCGCGAGCAGCACCCCGCCCGGCAGCCCGAGCCCGAACCCGATCCACTGGATCCGCGTCGCCAGGTGCCACCACCGCCCGGTCTCCTCCAGCACCCTGGTCCTGCCCGCCGCCAGCCCGAACAGGAACATGGCCAGCGCCATCGGCCCCTGGAAGGCCCAGACCATCGCGGCGAGCGGCGGGTAGAGCTCCAGTTGCAGGGTGAGGACGTCGAGCGGGCTGCCCGTGGCCAGGGCCATCGTGCGGGCCGCGGCCGCCGCGTCGGCCGGAGGGGCCTGGCCGGCCGCCGGGTCGAGCGTGGACAGCGCCGCCAGCCCCGCCCACAGCAGGGCCAGCACGCCCACGATGACCGAACCGGTCACCACGGCGGTCCTCGGCCGCATGCCGCGCATCGCGAGCAGGAGCAGGCCGAGCACGGCGTACAGGGTGAGGATGTCCCCGATCCACAGCAGGATCCCGTGCGCGACGCCGATCACGAACAGCCCCAGGCACCGGCGCAGCGTCCTGGCCCGCACGCTCGCGCCCGCCCGCTCCGCCGAGCGCAGCTGCAGCGTGAACGAGTAGCCGAACAGGAACGAGAAGATGATGTAGAACTTGGTCAGCACGAGCGCGGTGATGACCGAGGCCACCGGGCCGTCGGGGATGGGCATGGTGCCGTTGACGGCGTAGCCGGGGTCGGCGAAGTAGCCGATGTTGGCCACCAGGATGCCCGCGAGCGCGAACCCGCGCACCACGTCGACCTCGTGGACCCGGCTGGCGGGTGGCGTGCGCACTTCTGTCATGAGGCCGAAGCTACGGACGGCTCGTCTGCCCGGGCATCCGACCTTGGTCTGGCTCCCGGCGACCAAGGGATCGCGGGCGCCGTCCGATGTGGCAATTGGTGGGGTAATTGGGGCGGAAGGTAGGGAGCTGCACCACAATGGGGGCATGGCATACCCTCCGCAGCCTCCGCAACCCCACCCCCAGCAGCCTGGACCGTGGGGCGCCGGACAGGGACAGGGCCCTGGCCCGGGCCCGGCTATGCCACCGCCATACGCGAACCAGCCCCCGCACGGGAACCAGCCCCCGTACGGAAGCCAGCCGCCGTATGGGAACCAGCCCTCGTACGGAAATCAGCCGCCGCACGGCAACCAACCGCCGCACGGGAACCAGCCCCCGTACGGCCCGCCGGGTTATCCGCCCAGGCCCCCGGCCAAGAGCAACACAGCGCTGATCGTCGGCCTGGTGACGGGCCTCGCCGTGCTCCTCCTGGGCGGCGGCGGCTGGGCCGCGTACGCGTACCTGAGCTCCCCGGGCCCGGCCCCCAAGATCGCCATGCCCAGCGGCACCCCCACCACCACGGAGCCCGCCCCGTCGGCCACCCCGGACACGTCGGACGAACCCTCGCCCGCCCCCTCCGACACCCCCGACGACACCCCGGCGACCTCCAGCCAGGCCGAGCCCGGCTCGCCGATCACCCACCAGGAGTTCAACGACTGGAACTTCGCCCTGGGCGGCATCAAGTTCAAGGCCGACAAGGTCGGCGGCTGGAACTACAGCTCGTGCGCCCCGGTCGACGGCGAGGGCGTGCTGGCCAAGAACAAGTGCGAGCGAGCCGTGCAGCTCGCCTACTCCGCCTACAGCGGCCACCTCAAGGCCGTCCAGGTCATGATGTCCTTCCCCACCGACCGGGCCGCCAAGACCACGGCCGACCGGCTGGCGAAGCTGTCGTCGAACGCCGTCAAATGGCGCCAGGACAAGGCGCTCGCCCGCTACACCTACGGCAAGATCCTCTCGGGAGCGTCCAAGAACTACGTGGTCGTCACCATCGTCACCGCCGACAAGTCGGCCGGCGCCAAGGCCCCGAACTTCCACGCCTACCTGCAGACCGACCACACCAGCTACTTCGAGCTGCGTGACCAGACCATCACGAGCTGAACCCGTCCAGGGGGCGCGGACCGCCCGGTGACCTGGCGCCGATACCGTCGGCATCATGTTCGACTCGCATCACGACAGCATCGAGACCGGCTCAGCGGGGCACCCATGATCGGCGCCATCGCGGACGACGTCACCGGCGCGACGGACGTGGCCGTGGCGCTGCGCCGCCGGGGCATCCGCACCCTGCTGTACTTCGGGCTCCCTCCCCAGGGCGCCGAGGCCCCCGAGCACGACGCCGTCGTGATCGCGCTCAAGACCCGCACGATCCACAAGGCCGACGCGGTGGCCCGCTCCCTGCGCGCGCTGCGCTGGCTGCGCGCGCACGGCGCCGCCGAGCAGGTCTACTTCAAGTACTGCTCCACCTTCGACTCCACCCCCGACGGCAACATCGGCCCGGTGCTGGACGCGCTGGCCGACGCCATGGACGCGCCCATCGTCCCCATGACGCCGAGCTCGCCCGAGCACGGCCGCACCCAGTACAACGGCTACCTCTTCGTCGGGGACGTGCTGCTCGGCGAGTCCCACATGAGCCACCACCCGCTCACCCCGATGACCGACTCGTACCTGCCGCGCCTGCTGGAGGCGCAGAGCGCGTACCGGTCCGGGGTCGTGACGCTGCCTCACGTACGCGGGCAGGGGGTGCAGCGGCGGCTGGCCGAGCTGCGCGAGCAGGGGGTGCGGTACGCGTTCGTGGACGCGCTGGAGGACGACGACCTGATGACGGCCGGCCGCGCGCTGGCCCGCGCGCCGCTGGTGGCGGGGGCGGCGGGGCTCGCGGGCGGGCTCGCGGCGGCCCGTGCGGGTGCCGGGCACGGCGAGGCGCCGGCGCCCGAGCCGTCCGGGCCGGCCGCCGTGCTGGCGGGCAGTTGCTCGGCCCGTACGCTCCAGCAGGTGCAGGCCATGATCGAGGCGGGCCGGCCGGCCTACCGGCTGGACGCGCTGGCCGACCAGAACGCCGACTCGCTCGCCAGGGCTGCTCTGGCCTGGTACGACACCCTGCGCCAGGACACCGGCGCCCCCTTGATCTACTCGTCGCTGGAGCCGGCGAAGCTGCGCCGCGTGCAGGAGGCCCTGGGGGCCGAGCGGTCGGCCTCGATCCTGGAGGCGGCCATCGGCCGCATCGCCAGGGGGCTGGTCGAGCGGGGCGTCACCCGGCTGATCACTGCGGGCGGGGAGACGTCCGGCGCGGTCGTGAGCGCGCTCGGGGTGCCCGGCGGCGTGATCGGGGCCGAGGCGACGCGCGGCGTCCCCTGGATCTTCACCCCCTCCGGGCCCGCCCTGCTGCTGAAGTCCGGCAACTTCGGCGACCCCAGGCTGCTGCTGGAGGCCTCCCGGTGAACGCGCACCTCACAACGGAGGCCCCGATCAGCCCGCACCCCACAACGGAGGCCCCGATCAGCCCGCACCCCACAACGGAGGCCCCGATCAGCCCGCACCTCCCAACGGAGGCCCCGATGAGTCCGCACCTCTCGATGGAGGTCTTTCGATGAGCGTGGAATCCGGAACGGGCGCGATGCGGGCGGAGCGCGAGGCGATCGTCGCCGCCGCACGGTCGCTGTTCCAGCGCGGCCTCACCCACGGCAGCACCGGCAACCTGTCCGTCCGGGCCGGCGAGCACGTCCTCGTCACCCCCACCGGTTCGAGCCTGGGGACGGTCGAGGCGGACGAGCTGTCGCTGATCGACCTCACCGGCGCCCACGTCGGCGGCCCGAAGCCGTCGAAGGAGGCGTTCCTGCACGCGGCCCTGCTGCGCGCCAGGCCCCGCGCCACCGCCGTCGTGCACACCCACTCCACCCACGCCGCCGCCGTGTCCTGCATGGACGGCCTCGACCCGGACGACGCGCTGCCCCCGCTGACCGCGTACTTCGCGATGCGCGTCGGCCGGCTCCCGCTGCTGCCCTACTACGCCCCGGGCGACCGGGCGCTGGGGCCGGCCGCGGAGGAGAAGGCCCGCACGCACCCGGCGCTGCTGCTCAGCAACCACGGCCCGATCGTCGCCGGGGCGAGCCTCGGCGCGGCGCTGGACGCCGTCGAGGAGCTGGAGGAGACGGCCAAGCTCTTCCTCCTCCTGCGCGGCCTGCCCACCCGTCCGCTCACCGCCGAACAACGCCGGGCTCTCGCCGATCCCCTTAATTGATCGTTACGCTGGCTCCATATTCGCCGTCTCGGAGGAATATGGAGAGCTTCATGGCGTTTCTCCTCACCGGGGCGATCTGTTGATCCCCCGGCTCTTTTCCCGCCCCTTCGACAGCGCGTTATTCTGCGGTTTACTCGGCGTGGCCGGCCTGCTCCTGCTCGCGGAGGCGGCCGGCCGGCTCGGGCTCGTTTCCACCGTGCAATTCCCGCTCGCCTCCACCGTGCTGGTCACCGCGGCGGGGCTGGCGGCCGATCAGGAATTCCTCTGGGACGTGGGCGCCACGTTCGCGGCGTGGGCGCTGGGGCTGGCGCTGACCGTGGCGGTTGCCGTACCGGCGGGGCTGCTGCTCGGCAGCGTGCCGGCGGTGGAGCGGGCGTTGCGCCCGGTGATCGAGTTCCTGCGGCCGATCCCGTCCGTGGCGCTCATCCCGCTCGCGGCGTTCGTGTTCACCGAGCGGCTGGACATGAAGATCGCGATGATCATGTACGCGTCCACGTGGCCGATCCTGATCAACACCATGTACGGCCTGAGAGAGGTCGATCCCCTGGCCAAGGAGACCCTGCGGGCGTTCGGGTTCGGCCGGCCGGCGGTGCTGCTGCGGGTCTCGTTGCCGAGCACGGCCCCGTTCATCGCGACCGGGGTACGGGTCGCCGCCACGATCGCGCTCATCCTGGCCATCAGCACGGAGCTGCTCGCGGGCGGCTCCGACGGGATCGGCGCGTTCATCATCCTGGCAGGCAGCAGCCCCGACGGGCTCACGCTGACCGTGGCCGCCACCGTCTGGGCCGGGCTGCTCGGCATCGCCACGAACGGCGCGTTCGTCTGGGCCGAGCGGCGCCTGTTCCACTGGCACCCGGGAACGGCCGCATGACCGCGCTCCGGCGCGTGCTCGCCCGGCCGGCCAGGCTGTGGGTGGTGCCGATCGTGCTCCTGGTGTGGGAGCTCGCCACGCGGGCCATGCAGCACCCGTTCTTCCCGCCCCCGTCGGTCATCGTCGTGCACATGCGCGACCTGTGGTTCACCGGCTCCCCCTCCCGGCTCTGGCTGAACGACACCGCCCTGGCCAACTTCCCGCAGAGTCTCGGGCGGCTGCTGGCGGGGCGGGTGCTGGCCGGGGTGGGCGGGGTGACGATCGGCGTGGCGATCGGGCGCTCCCCGCTGCTCTACCGCTTCCTCGACCCGATCATCCAGTTCGGGCGGGCGCTGCCCGCGCCGGCGCTGCTGCCGATGTTCCTGGCGCTGTTCTCGACGGGCACCCGCATGCAGATCGCCACGATCACGTTCGGGATCGTGTGGCCGGTGCTGTTCAACGCGGCCGACGGGGCGCGCAGCGTCCAGCCACTGCACCTGGATACGGCACAGGTGTTCGGGCTCACGCGCGGGCAGCGGCTGCTGCGGGTCATCCTGCCGTCGGCGGCTCCCAAGATCTTCGCGGGGCTGCGGCTCAGCCTGTCGCTGGCGCTGATCCTCATGGTCATCGCCGAGTTCTTCAGCACCGAGGGCATCGGGTTCCAGCTCCGGGCCGCGCAGCGGGCGTTCGACCTGCCGGGGGTGTGGGGTGCGATCGTCCTGCTCGGAATCCTCGGCTATTTGCTGAACCAGGGCTTTCTGCTCCTGGAGAAAAGGGCGCTCACCTGGCATGACGCAAAAATGTAGCGAGCTTTTCCCGTGACACGGGATAAGATCGCAGCTCGGCCCTATCGGACGCGTTTACTCCACGAGGAGCGTTCATGTTAGGTTTCCGGCACTTTTCAGCCCTCTGCGTCGCAGCATTGGTGATGACCGCTTGCGGCGGAGGAGGCGATCCGGCCCCGCAATCCGGCGGCCCGGAAAAGACCGAAATCAGGATCGGGATGTTGCCGCTCCCGGAGGTGGCGCCCATTCAGCTCGCCATCGACAAGGGCTATTTCGCCGCCGAGGGGCTCACGGTGCGGCCGGAGCTGATCTCGGGCGGGGCGGCGGCGATGCCCGACCTGGTCTCCGGCAAGATCGACATCCTGCACAGCAACTACGTCTCCGCCCTGCTCGCCTCTGCGAGCGGCACCGTCAAGATCAAGGTCGTCGGCGACGCGTACGCCGCCCAGCCGGGCAACTTCCTGCTCATGACGAAGAAGGGCTCGCCGATCACCGAGATCGCCCACCTCAAGGGCCGGACGATCGGCGTGAACACCCTCAACAACATCTCCACCCTCTCCGTGAGCGCCCTGCTCAAGCCCGCGGGGCTGCGGCCGGAGGACGTCAAGTGGGTCGAGCGGCCGTTCCCCGAGATGGCCGGCGCGCTGGAGAGCGGGCAGGTGGACGTCGCGCTCCTGCCGGAGCCGTTCCACCAGGCGGCGGCGAAGACGCTCGGCGCGGTCACCCTCAGCGACCTGTTCACCGGGCCGCTGGCCGACTTCCCGATCGCCGGTTACCTCGTCACGGAGACCTTCGCCCAGCAGAACCCGAAGGCCGTCGCCGCCTTCCAGCGGGCCCTGCGCAAGGCGGCCGAGCTGGCCCGCTCGGACTCGGCCGAGGTCACCTCCGCGCTGCAGAAGTACACCAAGATCGACCAGGCCACGGCCTCGACGATGAAGCTCGGCGGCTTCTCCACGGCCGTGGACCCGGCGCGGGTGCAGCGGGTGGCGGACCTCATGCTGGAGTTCGGCTACCTCAAGCAGAAGTTCGACGTGAACTCGATCCTCGCCGGAGGCGCCTCCGGCTGACCCGCCCTCACAGGCGGCTACGCCAGCAGCCCCAGGCGGCGGGCGGCGGCGGCCGCCTGCGTGCGGGTGGAGACGTCGAGCTTGCCGAGGATGTTGGACACGTGCACGCTCACCGTCTTCTGCGCGATGAACAGCCGCTCCGCGATCTCCCGGTTCGTCAGCCCCTCCGCCACCAGCCGCAGCACCTCGACCTCACGCGCCGTCAGCCCGCCATCCCCATGACCGCCCGGGCCCCCCGTGCCGCTCGTGCCGCTCGTGCCGCTCGTGCCGCCGAAGCGGGCGCGGCGGCCGAAGTCGAGCAGCGCGTTCTCCAGCGGCGCGGCACGCAGCTTGCCCGCCGCCTCCCTGGCCAGCTCCCACTCCGTCTGCGCCGCGTCCCGCTCGCCCGCGGCCAGCAGTGCCTCGGCCAGCCGCCATCGGGCCCGCGCGGCCTCGTAAACGAACCCGAAGTCGAACGCCTCCACCACCCGGCGCCACGCCGCCACGTCGAGCCGCCCGTGCACGCGGTGCCACTCGGCCTCCACGCGCAGCGCCCACGCCTGCCCCTCGGGGCCGAGGTGGCCGCCGTCGCCCGTGGGGCCGGCCTCGACGGCCAGCCGCGAGAGGGTGCGGAACTCGTCGGCGCCCTCGGTGGTGCCGAGCTCGGCCAGCGCCCACAGCCCGATGGCGGCCATCCGGACGTTCCCCGACTCGCCGTCCATCTGCCCCGCGAGCACTGCCCGTACGTGGTCGAGCGCAGTGGCGGGGTCGCCGTGCCACAGCGCGTGCTCGGCCGCCAGCCCCCTCGACATGTACGAGGCCAGCGGATCGGACCAGAAGGGCCGCAGCCAGCTCAGCCGGGACTCGACCGCGGGCAGGCCGCGCGCCACCTCGATGAACAGCGCGAACGACGACAGGATCGCCTCCGGCACCGTGCCGACCCTGGCGCCGAAGCCGCTCGCCACCGCCTCCGCCTGATCCCACTCGCCGGCCACGTAGTGGATCAGGAAGCGCAGGAACCGCAGGTCGGTGCCGTAGGTGCTCCACTTGAGCCCGGTCTCGGCCGCCATGCGGATGCCGTCGTCGGCCACCTCGGCGGCGTGCGCGAGCAGCCCCTGCTCGTAGTGGATGCGGGCGTGGTGGAACCGGGCCCGCAGGTCCATGGCCAGGTCACCGGTGGGCTCGGACATGGCCGCGTCGACCAGCTCGTGCGCCCGGTGCAGGTCGCCGCGCAGCTCGACGAACGTGGCCAGCGTGAGCATGGCGCCCACCTCGGCGTCCCTGGCCCCGGCCGCGCGGGCGGTCTCCAGCGCCCTGGTGGCCAGCGCCTCGACCTCCTGGTGCCGCGGGCTCCACAGCAGCGTGCGGGCGTGGGTGGCCATGGCGCGGGCGAGCGTCGCCTGGTCGCCGGCGCTCTCCACCGCGCGCTCGGCCGCCGCGATGGCGCCGGCCGGGTCGTCGGCCTCGTACAGGTAGTAGGCGAGCCGCTCGCTCACCTCGGACGTCTGCGGCAGCACGCGGAGCTGCACCACGGCCCGGTGCTTGTCGCCGCTGTCGGCGGCCATGACGGCACTGCGGAAGGCCAGCTCCACGCGGCTCTCCCCGGCCAGCCGCTCGGCGTCGTCCACCCGGTCCCACAGGCCGAGAGCGCGGTCGTAGTGGCTGTGCGCCTCGGCGGGCGCGCCGACCCGCTCGGCCTGCCTGCCCGCCTCGGCGGAGGCGGCCAGCGCGCCGGCCAGGTCGTGGCCGGCCAGGTAGTGGTGGGCCAGCTCGGCGGGCGAGGTGAGCAGGCGGGCGAAGGCGGCGTGCAGCCGGGTGCGCTCGCCCGGCAGCAGGTCGGTGTAGACGGCCTCCTGGAGCAGCGCGTGGCGGAAGGCGTAGCCGTGCCCCCGCACCTTGAGCAGCCCGCGCGAGACGATCTCCCTGACCGCCTCCTCGAACTCGGCCAGCGGCAGCCCCGCCACCTCGCGCAGCAGCTCGTCCTCGACCCGGCGCCCGGCCACGGCGGCGGCCCGCAGCACCCGCTGGCCGGCCTCCGACAGCACCTCGACCCTCGACATGAGCAGGCTGGCCAGCCCGTCGGGCAGGCTGTCGCCCTCGGCCATGGCCGCGAACAGCTCCTCCGCGTAGAACGGGTTGCCGTCGGCCCGGGAGACGATGAGGCCGAGCCCCTGGGCGTCCACCTCGCCCAGGGTGGCGACGTAGTCGGACATCTCGCCCGGATGCAGCGGCCCCAGCTCCACGCTCATCACGGTGGGCAGGCGCTTCAGCTCGGCCAGCACGGACCGCAGCGGATGCCGGCGGTGCAGGTCGTCGGTGCGGTAGGTGCCGACGACGCAGACGCGCTCGCTCTGCACCATGCGGCTGAGGAAGACCAGCAGGTCGCGGGTGGAGCGGTCGGCCCAGTGCAGATCCTCGATGACGAACAGCACCGGCTGCACGTCGGCGAGCAGCCCGAGCAGCGAGCCGAACAGCCGCTGCTGGGTGAGCCCGGTCGAGGGCGCGCTCTCCGTGCCCGGCAGGAGCTGCCCCAGCATGGGGTGGGCGGCGGCGGCCTCGCGCACGGCCGGCTCCGCGCCGCGCAGCGCGTCGGCCAGCGGCAGGTACGGCAGCGCGTCACCGAGCTCGGCACACTGCCCGACCAGCACGTTGAACCCGCGCTCGCGGGCCTCGGCGGCCAGCTCGGTGATCAGCCGGGTCTTGCCGATCCCGGCATCACCGCCGACGAGCGCGACCCCGGCCACGCCGTCACCGGCGGCGGCCAGCACCCGCACCAGCCCTGCCAGCTCCGCGGAGCGCCCGACGAGAAGACCGTTCACGCCTGAAACTATGCCAGAGCCCACCGACAACGCATTGGTCCGGGAAACCGGCGGAGAATTGGTCCTCTTCGACATACCAAGACCATCCTACGCTGCTCTTTCGTGATATCTCCCACCACTTTCCTGCTCTTCCTGACAACCTCGGCCGTCCTGGTGCTCATCCCCGGGCCGAACCACCTCTACATCACCGCCAGGGGGCTCTCCCAGGGCCGGGCGGCGGGCCTCGTCAGCGCGCTCGGCGTGGAGCTCGGCACGG
Organism: Nonomuraea rubra; assembly: GCF_014207985.1. Taxonomy (NCBI): domain Bacteria; kingdom Bacillati; phylum Actinomycetota; class Actinomycetes; order Streptosporangiales; family Streptosporangiaceae; genus Nonomuraea; species Nonomuraea rubra. The sequence goes on from NZ_JACHMI010000001.1 coordinate 10,879,490, forward strand.
TCGTGCACATCGCGGCCGCCGCCGCGGGCCTGTCGTACGTGATCGCCCAGTCGGCCACGCTCTACACGGTGATCAAGTGGGCCGGCGTCGCCTACCTCGTGTACCTGGCGATCCGCGCGTTCACCGGCAAGCAGGGCGAGGCGGAGCGGCCGGAGCCGCAGCCGCTGCGCAAGGTGTTCCTCGAAGGCGTGCTGGTCAACGTGTTCAACCCCAAGACCCTGCTGTTCTTCCTGGCGCTCCTGCCGCCGTTCGTCCGCCCGGAGGCGGGCTCGCCCGCGCTGCAGGTGGTGCTGTTCGGCCTCACCCTGCTGGTCCTGGGACTGATCTCGGACCTCGGGTACGCGCTCACCGCCGGCGCCCTGCGCAACCGCGTGAGCCGCGCGGGCAGGCGGCTGCGGCACGTCAGCGGCGTCGTCTACCTCGGGCTCGGCGTGCTCACGGCGTTCACCGGGAGAGAATGAGCCGCATGGCGCCGAGGAAGCAGCAGGAGATCTTCGATGCGACGTTGCGGCTGGTCGCAGAGAGGGGTTACGACGGGCTGACCGTGGAGGGGGTCGCCGAGCGCTCGGGCGTCAACAAGACGACGATCTACCGGTGGTGGCCGTCGAAGGCGGCGCTGCTGGGGGCGGCCCTGGTCGAGTCCGACGTGCTGGGCCTCGACAGTCCCGACACGGGGAGCCTGCGCGGTGACCTGGTGGCGCTGGTGGAGGAGGTCAGGCGGCTGCTCACCGAACCTCCCGGCAGCGACGTCGCGGTGGCCGCGCTCGGCGCCGCCGTACGCCATCCCGAGCTGGACGTGCGGCGCTTCTTCGCCGACCGGTTCGCCAGGGAGCGGGAGATCTTCGAGCGCGCGGTGAGCAGGGGCGAGCTGAAGGCGTCGGTGGACCCGATGCTGATCGTGGACCTGCTGGCGGGCGCCGTGTGGATGCGGGCGGTCTTCCGGGGGTTGCGGGTGGACGACGCCTTCGCTACCGACGCTGTCTCCGCCCTCCTCGACGGCGTCTGATCCCCCGCCAATGGCGACCGTTTCTATGACGGTCGGCATCGGTACTATCACCAGTCATGCTCGTGATCCATTGATCCCGGTCACCCCCTGTGCGAAGGTCGCGGCACCGAGTCGAGCGACCCCCAGGAGGATTCATGAAGCTCGGGCAGCTCATCCGACGCGTCACCGCGGCCGGGGCGGGAATCGTGCTGGCCGGCACGATCCTGACCGTGCCTGCCGCGCCCGCGCACGCGGCCCCGGGAGGCTCCGGACCCTACCCTGCCGACTACGAGACCACCCTGCGCCTGCCCCGCCACACGATCTACCGGCCCGCGACCCTGCCCACGGGCGTGCTCCTGCCCATCGTGGCCTGGGGAAACGGCGCCTGCCGCGCCGACGGCACCTGGTTCGAGAACTTCCTCAAGGAGCTGGCCTCCCACGGCTTCCTGGTCATCGCCAACGGACGCCCCGGCGGCACCGGCTCGACCGACGCGGACATGCTGATCGACGCGATCGACTGGGCGATCGCCGAGAACAGCCGGCTCACCAGCAGGCTCCGCGGCAGGATCGACACCACGAAGATCGCGGTGATGGGCCAGTCCTGCGGCGGGCTGGAGGCATACGAGGTGTCGGACGACCCGCGCGTCACGACAACTGGTATCTGGAACAGCGGCATCATGAGCGCGCTGGACAAGGCCCAGCTCTCCCGCCTGCACGCGCCCATCGGCTACTTCATCGGCGGCCCCAGCGACATCGCCTACCAGAACGCGCTCGACGACTGGAACCGCCTGCCCGCCGGGCTGCCCGCGTTCATGGGCAACCTGGACGTGGGGCACTTCGGCACCTACTCCCAGCCCAACGGCGGCGAGTTCGGCCGGGTCGGGGCGCTCTGGCTGAAGTGGCAGCTCAAGGGCGACGCCGCCGCCAGGGCCGCGTTCGTGGGCACGAACTGCGGGCTCTGCTCCGGCCCCTGGCAGGTCAGGCAGAAGAACCTGTCGTGAGCCGCTAGAGCGACAGCGCGGCCGGGATGCGGTCGAGGACGGGGTGCGGCACCAGCCCGTACGCGTAGAAGTCCACCGCCAGCGCCCCGGCCGCCTTGGCCCCCCGGGCCTTGGCCACCAGCCGGTCGGTGGAGTCGCTGTCGGGGTAGCCGGGCCGCAGCACGGCCCGCACCTCGCGGTCCTTACCCACCGACCGCAGGTAGGCCCCCACGTCGTCGGCCACCCGGGCCGCGTCACGCGCGTAGGCCAGCACCCCGAACGCGGGCACGAGGTCGCCCAGCGCCACCAGGTCCACCCCGAGCTGCCAGGCGTCGTGCGCGGCCAGCCCGGGCGTCGGCAGCCCGTCGGTGTAGCCCTTGACCGCCCCCGTCGAGTCGATGAACACCAGCTTCGAGCCCTCGCCGGCGACCGCCGAGGCCACCTCGGACACCAGCGTCGTCACCGTCTCGGAGCGGGCGCGGGCGTAGGCCACGACGTCCGGCCCCGCGTACGCGGTCAGCGCCGCCCTGGTCACCTCGCCCTGCGCCGGCGGGTCGCCGTCGAAGACGCCGCCCACGATGCGCGCGCACTCCTCGCGCGCCACCTCGGCGTTCACGCCCAGGTCGGTGGCCCGGCGCATGCAGTAGTCGCAGAAGCAGAGCGCGAACAGGTAGGCGTCCATCGGCCCGAGCGGCACGAACGAGCGCTGCGGCTTGAGCGGCCTGAAGTGCAGCGACTCGGCCACCACGCTGTCGACCCCGAGCCTGGCCACCGCCCTGGCCAGCGCGACGGCGTAGTCGCGCACGTCGGGGTGGGCGGGGCACAGGTCGGTGAGCGAGCCGCGGTCGCCGAAGCAGTCGCGTACGGTCACGTCGGGATGTTCGGTGCCGATCGTGGCGTTGCGCAGGAAGACCGTCCAGCCGTGGAGCTTCATGGACCGTTTCGCACAGGCCTCGCGTAGGCCGTCGAAGGCGTCCACGTAGCCGGGCACGGGAGCCAGCCGGAGCCCGTCGAACAGCTCCGGCTGCGGGGTGAAGTGCGCCCCGTCGTGGCGGAGCGTCAGCCGGGACAGCCCGTGCGGGGTGACGTCGCGGGAGGCGTGGTGCACGGCGCCGACGGTGATGCCGGACACGCCGTAACCGCTGATCCTGTCGAGCACCCGCTCGACGCCCTCGCCGCGCAGGTCCTCGACGAAGACGTACACCGAACTGTCCACAGCCGCACCTCAAGCGCTCTTGTGCGCGACGAAGTCGATCTCCACCAGGATGTCCATCAGGTCGGACCCCACCGTGGTACGCACCGGGTAGGGCTGGTTGAAGTACGACTTGTACACCTCGTTGAACGCGGCGAAGTCGCGCTTGAGGTGCTGCAGGTGGACGGTGGCCTTGACCACGTCGTCGAAGCCGAGCCCGTGGGCGGCCAGGATGGCGCCGAGGTTCTGCATGGTCCGGTGCGTCTGGGCGGCCACGTCGTCGCCGACGAGCTCGCCGGTCTGCGGGTCGAGCGGGCCGGCGCCGGAGGTGTAGACGAAGTCGCCCACGACGATTCCCTGCGAGTAGGCGCCGATGGGGGCGGCGCCCTCCGTGGTCCGGAGCTCCTTTTTCACTGAATCTCCTAGAAATTCGTGCTTATCGTGCCAACGACACGGTAGTCCCGGTCCACCAGCGGCAGAACTCGCCATTTGTCGAACGCCGTGCAGGGATGGGAGATGCCGAACGCCAGCAGGTCACCGGGCTTGAGCCCGGCGGCGCGGACCACGGTGTGCTGGTCCTGCATCTTCACGATCGTGACGCCGCCGCGGCGCGGGATCGGCAGCCCCTCGTCGTACGGCGCGTCGCGCTTGCCCATGCCCACGATGGCCAGCCCTGGCTCCGGCACCGACAACACGTGCGCCCACACCTCCAGGGCCGGGCGCAGCTCCCCGTCGATGCGGTTGAACGGCGTGCGCTCGCGGTAGTAGCCGTCGTCGTGGGTGACGTAGGCGCCGCTGCGCAGCAGGATCCGGGCCTGGGTGGCGACCAGCTCGCGGCCGATCACGTCGAACCACTGGCTGCCGCCCACGGTGAGGATCGGGTTCTTGACGCGGACGTGCTCGACGGCCTCCTGCAACGCGGCCAGGTACTTGCGCACCTCGTCGCCCGTGCGCAGCCCGCCCTCGTAACCGGCCACCCCGGCCAGCTCGACGCCGGGCGTGGACTGCGCGTACGAGGCCACCTCCAGCAGCTCGTCGAGGGTCCTGCAGCCGGCCCGGCCGCCCTCGTGCCCCAGCTCCGCCAGCACCCGGAACGGCCGGGAGCCGGCGTGCGCGGCGAGGATGTCGATCCCCGTCCTGGAGTCGGCGAAGCTGAGGAACTCGAAGCCCGGATCCCGCTCCAGCTCGTGGGCGGCCCAGGTGAGCCCGGCGGGGTCGACGACCTGGTTGGCCACCAGGATGCGATCCACCCCGAACGCCCTGACCGCCTCCGCCTGGCGGGGCGTGGCGACCGTGAGCCCCCACGCGCCGGCCGCGAGCTGCATCGCGGCGATCTCGGCGGACATGTGCGTCTTGGCATGGGGCGCCAGCTCCATGCCGTGGTCGCGGACGAAGCCCGCCATCGTCGAGACGTTGTGCTCCAGCGCGTCCCGGTGCACCACCATGGCGGGAAATTCGAGCCCGCCGTCGAAGACCGACTGGCCGAGGATCGCCGGCACAACACCCCCTCTGATTCCGGCTCCGACCTTATCGCTCACGAGGGCCGCAGCGCGCGTCCCGGCGTGGCACCCGTCAGCTCGCCGCCTGCCAGCACGCGTACGCCGGAGACGAGCACGTCGTCCACGCCCTCCGCGAGCGTGCGCGGTGCGGGATAGGTGGCCAGGTCGCCCACCGTGGCCGGGTCGAACACCACCACGTCGGCGGCGAACCCGCGCCGCAGCAGGCCCCGGTCCGCCAGCCCGAAGCGGCGGGCGGGATGCGCGGCCAGGTGCACCGCGGCCTGCTCCCACGTCCAGTCGCCCAGCTCCCTGACGTGCCTGCCCAGGAACCTGGCGAACGCGCCGAACCCGCGCGGATGCGGGTGGCCGCCCACGTAGATGCCGTCGGAGCCGCCGGTCTGGGAGGGGTGGCGGAGCATCCGGCGTACGGACTCGTCGCCCTGCGGGCCCTCGTCGGGGCGGGCGATGACGACCCCGGCCTCCAGCCGCGTCTCCGTCAGGAGGCGGCGGCAGAACGCGGCCGGCTCCGTCCCGGCGCGCTCGGCCGCGGCCGGCATCGTCAGCCCCTCGGCCCACTCCAGGCCGGGCGCGTGCGAGATCGTCAGCCTGGGCCAGAGCGCGCTCTGGGCCGGCCACCACTCGTCCAGCGCGTCCGAGGCGATCATCTCCAGCGCGGCGTCCGTGTCGGCCCCCGGCACGGACGGCGGCAGCGCGGTCATCGCCAGGATCGTGTTGCCGCGCAGGTAGGGGTAGGTGTCGAAGGTGAGGTCCACGCCCTTGCCCAGGGCCTCCTCGACCAGCGGCAGCAGCACGCCCGCGGGCCCGTGCAGGTGCGAGACGTGCACGGCCGCGCCCGACCGCTCGGCGATCTCCACCACCTCCGCCATCCCCACGCCGGCCCGCTGGCCGTACGCGCGCATGTGGGTGACGTACGGCAACCCGCCGAGCGGCGCGCACAGGGCGGCCAGCTCCTCGGCGTCGGCGTAACGGCCGGGCAGGTACTCCAGCCCGGTCGACAGCCCGACCGCGCCCTCGGACAGCCCGCGCTCCACGCGGCGCAGCATGCCCGCCACGTCGCCTGGCCCGGCCCGGTCGGGCGAGGGGCCCATGACGTCGTAGCGGATCGTGCCGTGCGGCAGCAGGTACGCCGTGTTCAGCGCCACCGCCCTGTCGTAGCCGGCGAGCAGGCCGGCGACGGTCAGCGGCCCGTCCGCCAGGGCGCCGTTGACCGCGGCGAAGTACCGCGAGGCGTAGGCCACGGTCTCCGCGGAGCCCGGCGCGAACGACAGCCCGTCCTGCCCCAGCACGAATGTCGTGACCCCCTGCCGCAGCGCCGCCCGCTGCACGCCGGCGTCGAACACGGCCGCGTCACCGTGCGCGTGGCAGTCCACGAAGCCCGGCGCGACGAACCGGCCCGCCGCGTCGATCACCGTGCCCGCCGTCGCGCCGCCGAGCCTGCCGACGGCCGCCACCCGGTCGCCCGAGATGCCCAGGTCCGCCCGGTACGGCGGGGCGCCCGTGCCGTCGAGCACCCGCCCACCGCTGATCACTATGTCGAAGGTCACCCTTGGATTTAATCAGGGACGGGCTCGACCGCTCGGGGACCGCAGACGACCCCCTCGCGCACCGGCCGCTCGGCCAGCACGTCGCGGGCCAGCGAGCGGGCCAGGTTCCAGCCGTTCCACGGGTCGGGGCGGTCCAGCCCGTTCGCCTTCACCACGTCCGAGAGCACGCAGCTGCGCTGCGGCTCCGGCAGCCGGTCGAGTGCGGGCACCGCCTCCGCGCCCAGGTCCCCGAGGTAGTCGGAGTCCAGCTTCGCGGGGCCGCGCACCTCCACCTGCGTCTGCGCGACGCGCAGATCGGGGTTGACGAGCGCGAACGCGCCCAGGCTGAGCCCGGTGACCAGCACGATCGTACGGGGCAGCCAGCCGGAGCCGCGGCCCATCAGCCGCGCCGCGCCCGCCAGCAGTACCAGCGCGAACAGCGCGCCCAGCCACCACACCGTGGCCTGCACGGACAGCCGCAGCCGGGACAGGCCGTAGGCGTCGGTGTAGAGGTTCATGCGGTGCAGGGCCGAGGCGAGCACCACCATGGTCAGCCCGCAGAGCACGCCGAGCAGCACGGCCAGCAGCCAGCGCTCGCGCCGCTCCACCTTGAGCAGCCCGGCGGCCACCGCCACGATCGCCAGCACGAACACGCTGACCACCACGAGCTGGAAGAAGCCCTGCCTGGCGTACTCGGCGTAGGTCAGCCCGGCCGTCCTCAGCACCAGGGTGTTCCCGCCGAACAGCGCCGTGATCTGCACCGCCACGAACGCGGCGAACAGCAGGTTCACCGCGGACAGCGGCAGCGCCCAGATGCTCCTGCTCACCCTGAACCTCGTGTCCGGCCCCACGGGATCCACCACGGGCCGCAGCGCGACCAGCACGACCGCGGCCAGCAGCACCGCGAACAGCGCGAACAGGAAGATCCGGAGCGGCGCCGACTCGGCCCAGTCGGGGGTGGCGGTCAGCCGCTCCACGTACGAGGCGAACACCGCGTCCGCCGAGGCGAACAGCAGGCCGAACACCAGCAGCAGCACCGTCGTGATGCCCAGCGCGACCACCATCGGCAACACCCGCCGCCTGGCCGTCAGCCTCTTGAGCGGCTTGGCCAGGAACCACGGCACCGGGCCGAGCGCCAGCAGCACCGAGATGCCGCCCCTGATCACGCCCAGCCAGCCGGCGCCCGCGCCGGAGACGGCCAGCGCGCCCAGGCCGGCCCCCGCCACCAGCAGGATCCCGACCAGCCAGTCGGCGTCGCGCACCGCCGCCATCGAGATCAGCCAGTACGCCGTCGCGCCGAACGCCACCGTCCACGGCGTCATCCGCCGCAGCACGGCCGGCAGCGCCGCCGCGCCCAGCACCATCGCGACCAGCACGATCCCGAGCCCCACCTGCGCCTCGGGCAGCGCCACCGCCGCGAACACCCCCGCCCCCGCCGCCGCCGGCAGCAGCCACCTGGGCGGGTCGGGCAGCTCCGGCCTGGGGAACAGCGGGGGCGGCACGTAGGGCGGGACCGGCCCCGACTGGCTCCTGTACGGCACGGTCGCCTGGTACGCCGCGGCCGCCGCCCTGCGTCCCGAACCGGCGCCCATGGCCGCTCCCACGGCTCCCAGGACCGCGGTGCAGCCGACGAGCGTCAGCAACGCCATCCCGTCGCCGACGGTCACGCTGACCAGCACGGCCGCGAACATCCCCACCAGGAAGCCGACCAGCAGCCCGATCACCCCGCCCCCGAGCATCCTGGCCAGGTTGCCGCCGGGGCTGGGCGGCGGGGGCGGCCCGTACATCCCCACCCCCGGCCCGCCCGGCCCCGCCCCGGCACCACTCACTCCCGGCCCGGCCATCCCGGTGCCCCTCACCCCCGGGCCCGCCGCCCCGGCACCGCTCAACACAGCACCGCTCGCGCCGGCACCGATCACGCCCCCGTCACTCACCGCCCCGCCGCTCGCGCTCGTCAGTACGCCGCCCGCCGCAGCACCGCCGGTCGCCCGGCCGCTGGCGCTCGCCACGGCGCCGCTCGTCGCCGCGCCGCTGGCCGCCGCGCTGCTGGCCGCTGGGCCGCTCGCCATGGCGATGGCCGGGACGCTCTCGCCGGTCGTCAGGTGCGCTGCGCCGCTCTTGTCGGGCGCCGATGCGGCGACGGCCGCGACACCGGAGGTCGCGTCGCCGGCGGCCGCCTGCGTCGCGACGGCCGCCGCGTCGGCGGGAACGCCCGGCTGGGCCGCGGCGTCCTCGCCGGTGGGCACCCCCGCCGCACCTTCGCCGGACGCCGACGCGACCACGCCGGACACCGGGGCGACCCCGCCGGCCGCAGACGCTGCTACGTCGGACGCGTCCGCGGCGGTGTCGCCGGACTCCGCCCGCGCCGCTTGGGACTCGGCGGGCGCGACGTCCATGACCTCGGGCTCCGCCCGCCCCTCATCCCCCGCCCCGTGCCCACCCTGCAGCGACACGTCCGCCATCGTCGTCCTCCCTGGTAAGTCGACGACCATCCGGCACCCCGCACAGTCGTCGATCCGAATGAGCCCCCCGTGCAGCTCGACGATCTCCTTCACGATGGCCAGCCCCAGCCCCGCACCCCCCGCGTCCGCCGCGCGCCCCGAGTCCAGCCGGGAGAAGCGCTCGAAGACCCGCCCCCGGGCGGAGGGCGGAATGCCGGCCCCCTGGTCGGCGACCACGATCCGCACCCCGGCCCCCTCCGCGGAGCCGCCGACGGTGACCACCCCGCCGGCCGGGCTGTGGCGGACGGCGTTGTCGAGGAGGTTCGCCAGGACCTGGGCCAGCAGGTCGGGGTCGGCGAGGACCACCAGGCCGGCGGGGACCGACGGCCGGATCGCCACGTCCTCGCGCGCCAGCGACGCCTCGCGCACCGCCTGCTCGACGAGCGGCGCCAGCTCGACGGCCTCGGCCTCGATGAGGCGCGCGCCGGAGTCGAGCCGCGACAGGTCGAGGAGCTGGGCGACGAGGCGGCCGAGCCGCTCGGTCTGGGCGAGCGCGGTGCGCATGGTGACGGGGTCCGGCGCGGAGACGCCGTCCACGACGTTCTCCAGGACGGCGCGCAGGCCGGTGATGGGGGTGCGCAGCTCGTGGCTGACGTTCGCGACGAGCTCGCGCCGCTGCCGGTCCACCTCGCCGAGGTCGGCCGCCATCGCGTTGAACGCCCTGGCCAGCTCGCCCACCTCGTCCCTGGAGGTGGCCGACACGCGCAGGGTGTAGCTGCCCTTGGCGATCGTCTGGGCGGCGCTGGCCATCTGGCGCAGCGGCTTGGTCATGCCCATGGCCAGCACCTGCACCATGATCAGAGCCAGGATGACGGCGACCGCGATGCGTACCTCGCGGGAGAAGCCGGAGTTGATGCCGACCTCGTTCACCACGAACGCGGTGCCCACGGCCAGCACGATCACGATGCCGAGCTTGACCTTGATCCGGCCGAGGAAGTCCAGCGGGTTCATCGGCGCACCCTATCGCCGCACCAGTGCGTAGCCGACGCCGTGCACGGTGCGTACGACGTCGGAGCCCAGCTTGCGGCGCAGTGCCCGGACGTGGCTGTCCACGGTCCTGGTGGCGGCCGCCTCGGAGAAGCCCCAGACGTCGGACAGCAGGCGGTCGCGCTCGAAGACCTGTCCCGGCCGCTCGGCCAGGCGGCGCAGCAGGTCGAACTCGGTCCTGGTGAGCTGCGCCTCGGCCCCGCGCACGAACACGCGCCGGGCGGCGGTGTCGATCTCGACCTCGCCGACCCTGATCACGGTGTCCTCGGCGGCGAGCTGGGCCGCCCGCTCCACCCGCCGCAGCAGCGCGTGGATCCTGGCGACCAGCTCGCGCATGCTGAACGGCTTGGCGAGGTAGTCGTCCGCCCCGACGCCGAGCCCGACGAGCACGTCCGTCTCGTCGCCGAGCGCGGTCAGCATGAGCACGGGCACCGGCCTGGCGGCCTGCATCCTGCGGCACACCTCCAGGCCGTCGAGCCCGGGCAACAGCCGGTCGAGGATCACCAGGTCCGGTTCCGCGTTGCCGTACTGGACGAGGGCGTCCTGCCCGTCGCCCGCCACCCTGACGTCGAAGCCTTCGGCCGCCAGGCGGTTGCGTACGGCCAGCGCGATCGTCACGTCGTCCTCGACCACGAGGATGCGTCGCTGCTCTGCCACGTACGAAAGCCTAGAAGCGCGCTGTGCAGACGACACTCCCAAATTCGTGCACATACCGTGCAGACTTGGCTGGTGAACACCGCCGCTTACCTTCGCCGTCTCGGCCTGCCCGGCCTGCTCACCGCTCCCATCAGCGCCGAGACGCTGCGTGCGCTGCACGCCGCGCACGTCGAGAGGGTCTCGTACGAGGCGCTGGAGATCTGGCTCGGCCGGGCCACGACCGTCGATCCCGTCGAGTCCGCCGAGCGCATCATCGGAGGCCGCGGCGGCTACTGCTACCACCTGAACGGCGCCTTCTCGCAGCTCGCCCTGGCCCTCGGCTACGACGTGACCCGGCACTACGGCGGCGTGCAGCCCCGCGGCCGGGAGCCGGGCGTCACCGGCAACCACCTGGTGCTGACCGTGCGCGGCCTGCCCTCGGACGCCAACCCGGGCGGCGAGTGGCTGGTGGACACCGGGCTCGGCGACGCGCTGCACGAGCCGCTGCCGCTGGTCGCGGGCACGTACCGGCAGGGGCCCTTCGAGTACGGGCTGCGGCCGTCGGAGGTGGCGCCCGGCGGGTGGCGGTTCGACCATGATCCGAGCGGGTCGTTCGAAGGCATGGACTTCGGGATGGCTCCGGTGGAGATGTCGGCGTTCGCGGACAAGCACGTGGAGCTGACCACGTCCCCGACGTCGGGGTTCGTGCGGGTGGCGACGGTGCTGCGGCGGGACGCGTACGGGGCGGACATCCTGCGCGGGCTGGCCCTGACCCGCCTGGGCAGGGGCGCGCACTCGGTCACGCTGGGCACGGCGCGCGACTACTACGCGGCGCTGGCGGACGTCTTCCTGCTGCCGCTCGACGACGTGAGCGACGGGGAGAAGGACAAGCTCTGGCGCAAGGTGTACGAGGCTCACGAGAGCTGGCTGGCGGGCGGCTCGGCATGACGTCGGCGTGCGTGTCCCATGGCTGAGGTCAGGAAGCTGAGCGGCCGCTACCGGCTGCTGAACCCGCTGGGCGCGGGGTCCGTGCGCCTGGCGTTCGACGAGGCGGAGCACCGTGACGTCGCGGTCAGGGAGCTGCGGGTGCCGCCTGAGCTGCGCGACTCCGCCCTGTTCGAGGCGCGCAGGGCCACCGGGTTGCGGCATCCGTCGGTGGTGCGGGTGCTGGACGTGCTGGTCGAGAGCGGCGTGCCGTGGCTGGTGATGGAGTTCGTCTCGGGAGTGTCGCTGGAGCAGGCCGTGCGTTCGCGCCGCCCGCTGCCGATCCCGCAGGCGGCCAGGGTCGGCGTCTGCGTCCTGTCGGCGCTGAGCGCCGCGCACGGGGCGGGGATCGTGCACGGCCGGGTCGATCCGGGCAACGTGCTGCTCACCGCGACGGGGCGGGCGGTGCTGTCCGGGTTCGGGGCGCCCAGCCTGAGCATGCTGCCCTCGGCCGACCTGTGGTCGCTGGCCGCCACGCTGCACTTCGCGGTCGAGGGCCGGCCGCCGGGTCAGGTGCCGGCCGCGGGCGCGGATCCGTTCAGGTCGCTGGTCAGGGCGATGTTGCATCCGTCGGGGCCGCCGCCGGTGGAGGTGGTGCGCGAGACGCTCGACCGGCTGGCGGTGGACCGGCCGCTGGACGCGGTGGTCGAGGCGTCGGGCCCGCTGCCGCCCGCCCGGGTGGCCGCGATCGGGCTGGCCGTGCTGGACCGGCTGGTGACGTGCGGCGGCTTCCACGGCGGGGTGCAGCCGGGGAACGTGCTCGTGGACGACTCCGGGCAGGCCCGGCTGACGCCGCTGCCGAGGTCGGGAACGCTCCCGGCCTACACGGCCCCGGAGGGCGCCGCGACCCTGGCCGCGGATCTGTGGTCGCTCGGCGCCACGCTCTTCACGGCCGTCGAGGGCTCACCGCCCGCGCCGGGAGCGCCGCTGACCAGGGCGGGAGCGCTGGCTCCCGTGCTGTTCAGGCTGCTGTCGGGCGACCCGGCGCACCGCCCCACCGTGGACGAGCTGCGCCGGGAGCTGCTCGCGGTCGCCGTCGAGCGAGCTTGAACGCCTGCACAACAATTGCGATACATCGCGTGTGGAACCTCAGCGATGGGTTCACACGTTGGACAGGCGACGCAGAATGTGGGAGAGGCGGGGCGTGCGCTCCGCGTTCGGAGGAAGTTGGATGTCGCCGATACAGAAGTACGCCATTGGCGCAGGCGCCGCGGTCCTGCTCTCGCTGATCGTCTTCGGATGGGGCTGGGTCACGCTACTGGTCGTCCTCGGCGTGGTCGCCGCTCCGGTGGTCGGCTATCTCATGCTCGACCCGTCTCAGCGCGAGCGGCTCAAGAGGGCCCGCAGGCGCGGCATCGGCCACTGAACCGGGGCCGCTGAGCCCTGCCTCGCGGCGGGGGCCTCAGGCCTCCGCCGCGGCCAGCGCGGCCTGCACGCGCTGGGTCACCCTTCTCTCCACGTAGAAGGACAGGAACGGCACCGTGCCGCCGAGCATGATGCCCGCCATGTACGGCCACGACCAGCGCGCCTTCATGCCCAGGTTCATGACCGCGATCAGGTAGATCATGTAGAGCCCGCCGTGGATGGGGGCGATCGTCTGCGACAGGGACGGCTCACCCAAGCCGTACCTCAGGACCATGCCCACGCAGAGCACGAGCAGCATGACCCCGACCACGTACGCGAGCACCCGGAAGGGCTTGAGAGCCGATTCCACCGTTAACCTTCCAGAACCATCTCAGGGGACGACTTGCCGCGATCCCGGTCGCTCCGCACGGCGTCGCGTACGAAGTGGAACCACATGAAGACGGCGAATCCAGCGAAGATCCACCAGTTGGCGGCGTAAGCCAGGTTACGCCACGTCAGCGTGCCGCCGACCACCGGCGGAGCCACCTTGACCTGGGCCAGCGAGCCCGAGGGCGGCTGCGCGACGAGGTAGCCGGTGCGGACCTGCTGCCCGGTCCACAGGTTGACCAGCTCGCCCGTGGAGACCGTCTGCACCTGGCCGGCGGGCAGGCCCTCCGCGCGCCGCTGCACGCTGTCGGTGCCCTGCTGCGGGCGCAGCCGCCCGGACACCGTGACCCGGCCCTCCGGCACGGCCGCGACGCCCGGGTCGCCGGCCTGGGCCACCCAGCCGCGTACGACCGGCATGAGCGTGCCGTCGTCGAGCCTGATCGGCGTGAGCACCCAGTAGCCGTGGTCGCGCGAGACGTTGCCGCCGGGGGCGTCGACGTCGGCCCGCCGGTCGGCGACCAGGAGCTGGCGGTCCGCCTCGTAGACACCCTCGGCCGTGACCCTGCGGCCGACGGACTCGCCGTCGAGCTGGGCGCCGGGCCTGGCGAGCGTGGCGACCGCGACGGGCTCGGGGTCGGTGGAGGCCCGCGGCTTGCCCGAGTCCTGGAAGACGCCGAGCTGCCAGCGGCCGAGCAGGATGAACGCCACGAGGACCCCGATCGTGAGCAGGTGCAGCCCCATGAGGCGCGGCGAGAACAGGGTCCTGAGCATGCTTCAAAGCTATCCGGCCGGTGGGGTGGTCCCCTAATCAGCCCGTCACTACGGATCCCGCCAAAAGACGCAAACGCCGCAGGCGAGCACGCTAGGCTGCTGCCCATGTCTGACCAGCATATTGACCCGGCGGGCAACACCCAGGCCTTCCGCGCGTTCGCCAACGCGCGCGAGCAGGAGGCCGAGGCCAAGCCGAAGAAGTCGCCCCTCGTGCCCATCATCGCGGTCGTCGCCGCCATCGTGATCATCGGCGTCGCCGCCTTCCTGCTGCTCCGGTAAGACAGCCGACAGTTTCACCCGCCGCGGGGCCGTGGCGGGTTTTCGTCGTTCCCGGCAACGGCTAGATTGGACTAATCGTCCAATAAGACCGGGAGGAGCCCGTGGGTGAGCCAGGGATCGTGATCGTCGGATCCGGATTCGCCGGGATCTGCATGGCCGTCAACCTCAAACAGGCCGGTCACCACGACTTCGTCGTCCTGGAGAAGGCCGCGGAGCTGGGCGGCACCTGGCGTGACAACACCTATCCAGGCTGCGCCTGCGACGTGCCGTCGCACATGTACTCGTACTCGTTCGAGCTGAACCCCGGCTGGTCGCGGATGTTCTCGCCGCAGGAGGAGATCCAGGCGTACCTGCGGGCCTGCGCCGCCAAGTACGGCATCACCCCGCACATCAGGTACGGCAAGCACGTCGTCTCCATGGAGTACGACGACGCCGCCAGATCCTGGACGGTCACCACGGAGGACGGCGACACCCTGCGCCCGAAGGCGGTGGTCTCCGCCATCGGCGCTCTCCACATCCCGAAATTTCCGGAAATAGCGGGGCGAGAGGCGTTCGCCGGCCCCGCCTTCCACTCCGCCGAATGGGACCACTCGGCGGATCTGACCGGCAAGCGCGTGGCCGTCGTCGGCACCGGCGCCTCCGCCGTCCAGTTCGTCCCCCAGCTCGCCCGCACCGCCCGCCACGTCACCGTCTTCCAGCGCACGGCCCCCTGGCTGCACCCCAAGCCGGACTTCGCCTTCTCCCCCGCCGCCCGGCGGCTGCTGCGCCTGCCCGGCGCGGCCAGGACCCTGCGCGCCGGCATCTACTGGGCCCTGGAGACCAGGGCGCTCGGCTTCGCCGTGGATCCCTGCCTGATGAAGGCCCACGAGCGGCTCGCGCTCCGGCACCTGCGCGCCCAGGTCCCCGACCCGGAGCTGCGCCGCGCGCTCACCCCCGACTACCTCATCGGCTGCAAGCGCATCCTCGTCTCCAGCGACTACTATCCGGCCCTGACCAGGCCGAACGTCTCGCTCGTGACCGACGCGATCACCGAGATCCGCGAGCACTCCCTCGTGGCGGGGGCAGAGCACCAGGCCGACGCGATCGTCTACGGCACCGGCTTCAAGGTGACCGACGCGCTCACCGAGCAGCGGATCGTCGGCAGGGACGGCCTGAAGCTCCAGGAGGCCTGGCGCGACGGCATCGAGGCCTACCTCGGCGTCACCACCTCCGGCTTCCCCAACCTGTTCTTCCTCCTCGGCCCCAACACCGGCCTCGGCCACAACTCGGTCGTCTTCATGATCGAATCGCAGGCGCGCTACGTCGTCGAGTGCCTGCGCCTGCTCTCCCGCACCCGGGCCAGGGCCGTGGACGTGCGGCCGGAGGCGCAGCGGGAGTTCAACGACCGGCTGCGGGCCCGGCTCGACCCCCTGGTCTGGAACGCAGGCGGCTGCGACTCCTGGTACCTGGACGAGCACGGGGTGAACCGGACGATCTGGCCGGGCTTCACCTTCGAGTACTGGGCGCGTACGCGGAGGGTGAAGCCCGGCGCCTACGAGCTCATCTACTAGGGGAGACCACCATCGCGCTGCCGCCGCCGCGGCGTGACGGCTCGGCCACGGCCTGGACCCGGTTCCTGCTCAGGAACTCCAGCGCCGTGGCGGCCCCGATCTCCGGGTTCAGCACGAAGCTGTGCCCCTTGGCCTCCAGCTCGGCGCGGTACAGGTCCAGGAACCCCTGCTCGGCCTGGGTCTGCGCGGTGTTCCGCTGGGTGGCGCGCGGCGCGGCGAGCGCGTCGGGCAGGCTCATGCCGAGCTCGTACCGGTTGAGCAGGATCTGCAGCACGGTCGTGATGATCGTGGAGCCACCGGGCGAGCCGGCCGCCAGCACCGGCCTGCCGTCGTCGAACACCAGCGTCGGTGCCATCGACGAGCGCGGCCGCTTGCCGGGGCCCGGCAGGTTCGGGTCGCCGGGGGCGGGGCCGAAGGTGAAGTCGGTCAGCTCGTTGTTGAGCAGGACGCCGCGGCCCGGCACCACGATGCCGTTGCCGCCGGTGGACTCGATGGTCAGGTTGTAGGCGATCACGTTGCCCCAGCGGTCGGCGACTACCAGGTGCGTGGTCTCGGGGCCCTCCTGGGCGACCGGGGTGGCGGTGCCCGTGGGGGGAGCGCAGCCCTCGTACGTGCCGTCGGGCTCGCCCGGCGCGGCCGGATGCGGCATGGCGGTGCCGCCGACCAGGCAGGCCCGCTCCTTGGCGAAGCCGTCGGACAGCAGCTCGCGCAGCGGCACGCCGGGGATGTCGCCGACGTACTTGCCGCGGTCGGCGAAGGCCAGCCTGGACGCCTCCAGGTACTCGTGCAGGCCGGCCTGCGGCAGCGCCTCCAGGATGTTCAGCGCCTCGCCGACCGTGGAGCCGCCGGAGGAGGGCGGGGCCATGCCGTACACGTCCAGGCCGTTGTAGGAGACCTTGGTGGGGCGGCGCTGGATGGCGCGGTAGTCGCGCAGGTCGGACAGCTCCATCAGGCCGGGCCGGACGTTGCGGGTGCTGCCGGGGGTGACCGGCGGGTTCTTGACCGTGGCCACGATCTCCTTGCCGAGCTGGCCGCCGTACAGCCAGCCGGGGCCGCGCCTGCCCAGCTCGCGGTAGGTGTCGGCGAGCTCGGGGTTCCTGAAGACGGAGCCGACGGGCGGCGGGGCGCCGTTCGGGAGGTAGAGCTCGGCCGTGGAGGCGATGTCCTTGAAGCGGCCGGCGTTCGCGGCGGTCTGGTCGTGGAACGTCTGGTCCACGACGAAGCCCTTGGACGCCACCTCGATCGCCGGCTGGAGCGCCTGCCTGAGGGAGATCGTGCCGAACCTGCGCAGGGCCAGGTCCCAGTTCGCGACCGTGCCCGGCACGCCCGCCGACAGGCCGCTGGTGACGCCCTCCTCGAACGGGATGCCCTCCAGCGAGGTGGCGGTCATGGCGCGCGGGGCGGTCTCGCGGCCGTCGATCGTGAACACCTCGCGCCGCCTGGCGTCGTAGTAGACCATGAAGCCGCCGCCGGCCAGCCCGGCCGAGTACGGCTCCGTGACGCCCAGCACCGCGCCCGCCGCGACCGCGGCGTCCATGGCGTTGCCGCCCCTCTTCAGCACGGAGATGGCGGCCCTGCTGGCGTCGAGGTCGACGGTGGCCACCGCGCCGCCGTACCCTTCGGCGACGGGGACCTTCTGGTTATGGGCCTGTGTATGGGCCTGCTGTGCGAGCGCGGCGGGCGCGGGCACGAGCGAGACGAGGACTGCTGCTGCTGCGGGAATGATCGCACGGCGCATGGTCCCACCATGACCCAGGTACGCCCCGGGTGGTAGGGCCTCCTGACACATAGGGATGATGTGCTGGTCAGAAGGGGTGATCTAGCGTGGGTGGCATGCGCAGGAAGTACGGCTTCGACCCCTACCTCGCCCTGATCGTGGCCGCCGCCCAGCTGGTGATCGCCAAGGGCGCCTCCTGGGGGCAGCGGCTGGAACGCGAGGCGCTCGACCCGTACGCGTACGTGCTGCTGCTGGTCGGCCCGCTCGCGGTGCTGCTGCACCGCCGCTACCCGCTGATCACGACCGCCGCCGCGCTGGCCGCCTGCGACCTGTTCCTGATCGGCGGGTACGCCTACGGCCCCACCTTCATCAGCCCCGGCGTCCTGCTGGTCCTCCTGGTGCTGCGCGGCAGGAGGCTGATGGCCTGGGTGATGGCCGGGATGACGCTGCTGTCGTTCCTCACCTACGCCTGGATGGTCGGCAACCGCGACCTGTTCCACAGCGTGTGGATCCTGACCTCCATCATGCTGCTCATGGTCGTGGCCGAGCTGGTCAGGAACGTCAGGGAGCGCAGGGCCGAGCGGGCGCGGGTCGAGGAGGAGGAAGCCAGGCGGCAGGCCAGCGAGGAGCGGCTGACGATGGCGCAGGAGCTGCACGACGTCCTGGCGCACAACATCTCGCTCATCCACGTGCAGGCCTCGACCGCGCTGCACCTCATCGACGCCAACCCCGAGCAGGCCAGGAGCGCCCTGGCCACGATCAAGACGGCCTCCAAGGAGGTGCTCGGCGAGATGCGCTCGGTGCTGAACGTGCTGCGCGAGGGCGCGCCCCGCTCCCCCACGGCCGGGCTCGACCGGCTCGACGAGCTGATCGAGCGCTCGGGGGTGGACGTGACGCTCAAACGCGTCGGCTCCCGGCCGCTGCCCCCGCAGGTGGAGCGGGCGGCGTACCGGATCGTCCAGGAGTCGCTCACGAACGCGGCCAGGCACGCGCCCGGGGCGGCGGTGAGCGTCCGGCTGGAGTACGGCGAGCAGGAGCTGGCCCTGCGCGTCACCGACTCCGGCTCCGGCACCCCTGGCGCGCTGTCCGAGTCGGGCAGCGGCAACGGCATCCCCGGCATGCGCGAGCGGGCTTCCGCGCTTGGCGGCACGCTGGTCGCCGGCCCTTCCGGCACCGGCTTCGAGGTCGAGGCCCGGCTGCCCCTACCCGAGGAGACGTCATGATCAAGGTTCTGCTGGCGGACGACCAGGCGCTGGTCCGCGCGGGCTTCAAGGCGCTGCTCGACGCCCAGCCTGACATGACCGTGGTGGCCGAGGCGTCCGACGGCGCGCAGGCCGTCCGGCTGGCGGGCGAGCACCAGCCGGACGTCGTGCTCATGGACATCCGCATGCCGGGCACCGACGGCCTGACCGCCACCCGCCAGATGCCGCCGGGGCCGCACATCATCATCCTGACGACGTTCGAGCTGGACGAGTACGTCTTCGAGGCGCTGCGCGGCGGCGCCAGCGGCTTCCTGGTCAAGGACACCGAGCCCGCCGAGCTGATCCAGGCGGTGCGCGTGGTGGCGGCCGGCGAGGCGCTGCTGTCGCCCAGCGTGACCCGCCGGCTGATCGCCGAGTACGCCTCCCGCGCCAAGGAGCCGGTCGCCGCCGACGGCCTCGACCAGCTCACCGAGCGCGAACGCGAGGTGCTCGCCCTGGTCGGCACCGGGATGACGAACGACGAGATCGCGGCCAAGCTGTTCATGTCCCCGGCGACGGCGAAGACGCACGTGAGCCGGGCCATGATGAAGCTGCACGCCCGCGACCGCGCCCAGCTCGTCGTCATCGCCTACGAGTCGGGCCTGGTCAAGCCCGGCTGGTTGTGAGGCCCGCGCCGAACCACTCCTCGGCCGCCTCGGCCAGCCCGTCGGTGCCCGCCCAGGCCACGTAGCCGTCGGGGCGGATCAGCAGCGCGTCGGCGGGCGGGTCGTCGCAGCGGGCGCGCACCACGTCGATCCAGTCGCCCGCGACCTCCGCGCCGCCGCCGAGGTCGAGCAGCACGGGCCTGGCCGCGCGCATCAGCTCGGCCACCCGGCCGCCGCCGTCCAGCTCCAGATCGGGCACGAACCGGCCGACCAGGGGGTCCTCCGCCGGCCCGTAGCCGAGCCCGGAGTCCTGCAGCAGCAGGCCCAGGTGCCGGGCCGGCCCCGGGAAGGCGAACACCTCGCCGAGCAGCTCGCGCAGCGCCAGCCCGTCCTCGCCCTCCACCCGGTCGATCGCCGCCTGCGCGCGCGTCTGCATGAGCGTGCGGGCCCCGATCGGCCGCCGCTCGGCGTCGTACGTGTCGAGCAGCGTCTCCGGCACGCGCCCCCGCAGCACGCCGGCCAGCTTCCAGGCGAGGTTGACCGCGTCCGTCATGCCCACGTTCAGCGCCGACCCGCCCGCCGGGAACAGGTGGGCGGCGTCCCCGGCCACGAACACCCGCCCGGCCCGGTACCGCTCGGCCAGCCGGGCCTGGGCGACCGTGCTCGACAGCCAGATCGGCTCGCCGAGCGGGACGTCCCTGCCCAGCACGCGGCGCACGGCCGCGCGGAAGCCGTCCAGGGTGACGGGGCCGTCGGGCAGCGCGGCCGGCTCGCGCACGCCGGCGATGAGCACGCCGTCCTGCAGCGAGGTGAGCAGGACACGGCCCTGCGGCGTGCGGTTCCAGCCCGGCTGCAGGCCGTCCGACTCCAGGCTCTCGAAGACCTTGATATCGGCCTTGAAGTGGCCGACGATCAGCCCCTCCTCGTCCGTGGTGCCGGGGAAGGCGATCCCGGCCCACTCCCGTACGCGGCTGCGGGCGCCGTCGCAGCCGACGGCGTACCGGGCGCGGAGGTGCGTGTCCCCGACGCCGAGCGTAACCCCCTCCTCGTCCTGGGCCAGCGAGGTCACCTCGCGGCCGCGCCTGATCTCGACGCCGAGCTCGCGCGCCCGCTCGGCCAGCAGCCGCTCCAGCCGGGGCTGCTGGATGAGCAGCAAGCGCAGCGGCAGGTCGTCGATCCCCTCGAAGCTCAGCGGCACCCCGGCGAACGGGAAGCCGGCGGCCCGTCCCGAGAACGGGCTGCCGGCGCTGAAGCGCTCCAGCAGCCCCCGGTGGTCGAGCACATCGACGATCTGCCCGCCCAGCCCGTTGGCCTTGGGCAGCTCGCTCGGCCCGTCCCTCTTCTCCAGCACGACGGGGCGCACGCCGGCCAGGCTCAGCTCGCACGCGAGCATCAGCCCGACGGGTCCCGCCCCCACGATCAGCACATCTTCCATGCCTGTCAGGCTAGATTGACAAATTTCGAGCTGTCAAGCTAGCCTGACAACGTGGACGTTAGAGAGCTGACCGAGCGGATCCGCGCCAACGACCCCGCGATGGGGCTGCGCGCGGTCGGGGCGCTGCACCGGCTGGCCGAGCAGGTCGAGGCGGTGTCCGTGGCGCTGGCCAGGGAGCAGGGCTGGACCTGGGAGCAGATCGGCGACGCGCTCGGCATGTCGCGGCAGTCGGTGCACGCCAAGTACGGGAAATGAGGGGGCTGACGATGTTCGGCAGGCAGAAGAGCCCGGTCACGGTGATCGTCAAGGCCGCGTTCGAGGAGGCCAGGCTGCGCGGCGACCGGCGGCTGGGCACCGAGCACATGCTGCTCGGCCTCCTGCACCACGAGGAGTCCGCCCGGGCGCTCGGCGTCGATCTGGCCGCCGCCCGCGCGGCGCTGGAGGAGCTCGACCGGGCCGCGCTGCGCATGCTGGGGCTGGAGGTGGGCGAGCTGCCCGACACGCCGCGCAAGCACCCCGCGGTCCCCGCCACCGCGCTCACCTCCAGCGCCAGGGCCGTGCTCAACGACGCCATCAAGGCCACGAAGGCGAAGACCAGGGACGCCGAGGCGCCCCGGCACCTGGTGCTCAACCTGCTGGCGCAGAAGCGGCCCGACCCCGTCGCGCAGCTCATCGACCAGCTCGGCATCGACCGCGCCGCCGTGCGCCACCGCATCGCCTGACGAAATGTGGTTGATCTCCCGGCCCGGCCGCTGACAAGGTCGGAGGATGCGGCGCACCTACGACGACCTCGTACGCGAGGCCGACACCGTCTCGGTGGCCGGCTGGGACTTCTCCTGGCTCGACGGCCGGGCCAGCGAGGAACGGCCGTCCTGGGGCTACTCCCGGCTCCTGGGAGAGCGCATGGCGCGGGCGCGGGCCGCGCTCGACATCCAGACCGGCGGCGGCGAGATCCTCGCCGGCCTGCCCGCACTGCCCCCGATGACCGTGGCCACCGAGTCGTGGCCGCCCAACCTGCGGCTGGCCGCCTCCCGGCTGCGCCCGCGCGGCGCGTGGGTGGTGCACGACGACGAGGAGCCGCGCCTGCCGTTCGCCGGCGGCGTCTTCGACCTGGTGAGCAGCCGCCATCCCGTGACGACGTGGTGGGCGGAGATCGCCCGCGTGCTGCGGCCCGGCGGCGCCTACTTCTCGCAGCAGGTCGGCCCGTGGAGCGTGTACGAGCTGTCCGAGTACTTCCTCGGCCCGCACGAGGGCGGCCACCGCGACCCGGAGCACGCCAGGGCCGAGGCCGAGTCCGCCGGGCTGGAGGTCGTGGACCTGCGGTCCGAGCGGCTGCGGATGGAGTTCCGCGACATCGGGGCGGTGATCTACTTCCTGCGGAAGGTGATCTGGATCGTGCCGGGGTTCTCGGTCGAGCGTTTCTCCGGCAAGCTGCGCTCGTTGCACGAGCGGATCGAGGCCGAGGGGCCGTTCGTGGCCCACTCCGCCCGGTTCCTGATCGAGGCGAGGAAACCCGATGGCCAGACTGCATGACGTGGTGTTCGACTGCCGGCATCCGGCCTCGCTGGCCCGGTTCTGGGCGGCGGCGCTCGACGGGTACGCGGTGGCGCCGTACGACGAGGCCGAGCTGGCCCGGCTGCGCGAGCACGGCGTCGAGGACCCCGAGGACGACCCGACCGTGCTCGTCGAGGGCGGCCCCGTGCGGCTGTGGTTCCAGCGGGTGCCGGAACGCAAGATCGTCAAGAACCGGGTGCACCTCGACCTCCGGGCCGACGACCTCGACTCGGAGATCGACCGATTGGTGGAGCTGGGGGCCGAGCTCCAGGAGACGCACGACGACTGGGTTGTACTGACCGACCCCGAGGGCAACGAGTTCTGCGTGGCCTGACGGGCGGCGTGCTACCCCCGCCGTCGTACGGCGGCCCCGCCCGAAGCACTCCCCCGGGCGCAGCGCGGGCAGAGCCCGCCGTCCGATTCGCCGCGCGGCTCCTCCGGCGACCCTGGATGCACACGTCAAGGAGGAGACATGAACACTCTGATCATGGCGGGCCCGCACTGGGGCGCCGCCGGCGGCATAGCCCCGATCTTCCCCATCGTCTGGGCCCTGCTCTGGGCCGGCTTCATCGCCCTGGCCGTGGTGGGCTGGCGGCGGGGCTGGTGGGGGCCGCGCCGGGCACCCGCCGCCGCTTCGGCGGCCTCACCGACCGCGTCCGCCGAGCGCATCCTCGCCGAGCGCTACGCCCGCGGCGAGATGACCGACGACGAGTACTTCGAAAGGATGTCTGTGCTCAGGGGCGGTACATCCTAAACGTCACTATCAGTGCGACAACTGTCACTGGCCGCATCCAAGGGGTCGCGTTACCTTGCGAGTAACCGGCCCGAGTGAGAGTGAGGACGAGAATGCGGTCCATCGCCACGTTCTGCGGCCAGTGCAGTTGCGGATGCCCCGAGCTGTTCGTCCACGACCTGGCGCGCGCCCGCTGACCGTGCAGGCCCTCACCCTGCTGGCCGGCGGGGCGGCCGCCGGGCTACTCGCGGGGACCGCCACGTGCACGGCAGCTCAGGGCGGGCTGCTCATCGGGCTGGCCGACGGCCGCGGCGGGCACGATCCGGCGCTGGTGGGCTGGTTCCTGGCGGGCCGGCTGGCCTCGTACACCGCGGCAGGGGCGCTGCTCGGGCTGCTCGGCTCGGCCGTCAGCCTGCCGCCGCAGGCCAGGGCGGTGCTGCTGGTCGTGGCCGGGGTCACGGTCATCGGCTACGCGATCCGGCTCATGCGGCGTACGGGCTGCTCGGCACCCGAGCCCCCGGCCCCGTCCCGGTTCAAGGCGCCGCTGCTGGGCGCCGCCACCATCCTGGTGCCCTGCGGCGTGACGCTCGGCGTCGAGCTGATCGCCGTCTCCAGCGGCTCGCCGCTGGCGGGCGCGGCGGCCATGGCGGGGTTCGTGGTCGGCACCGCACCGGCGTTCGCGCTGCTCGGGTACGTGCTGCGGCGGATCTCCCGCACCCGGCTGGCGCGGTGGGCCGCCATCGTGGCCATGGGCTCCGGCCTCTGGACCGCCGGAGCAGGCGTCAACCTCGGCGGCTGGCTCGCCCAGGCGGAAACCCCCGCCGCGTCGGGTCCGGCGGCGACGACGGTCACCGTGTGGGCGACCCGCGACGGCTACCGGCCCGCCATCGTGACGGCGCGGGCCGGAGTGCCCGTGGAGGTGGTCTTCGAGCTGGTGGACCAGGGGTGCACCGGCACCGTCTCGATCGTCGGGCGCGACGTCGCCCTGCCCGCCACCGTACGGCTGCCGCCGCAACCGGCGGGCACGCTGCGGTACGTCTGCGCCATGGGCATGTACACCGGCTTCATCCAGTTCTCGTAGAGGCTTCGGCGATTACGGTTCGCGACCGGGCGATCACGTGCCACTCTGTCGCCATGTCCTGGCAAGGAGAGGTGGGGCTGCCGTCCGTACCGGCGCCGCGGGTGGGAGACGAGCCCGAGCTGATGGCCGCCGCTCAGGCGGGCGACGCCCAGGCCGCGCACCGGCTCGGCAAGCTCTTCGCCCAGCACGGCGACCGCGTGGCCGCGCGTCACTGGTGGGAGCGCGCCGCCGCCGGCGGCAACGTCGACAGCGCCTACAACCTGGGCATCTGGCACGAGAAACACGGCAGCCTGGAGGACGCCGTCACCTGGTACGAGGCCGCCGCCAGCACCGGCGACGCCGAGGCCGCCACGAACCTGGCCCTGCTCCTGCTGGAGCAGCGTGGCGACGTCGGGGCGGCCAGGGTCTGGTTCGAGAGCGCGGCCACGGCCGGATCCAGGACGGCGGCCCGGCGGCTGGCGCTGATGTGCGAGGACGCGGGCGAGCTGGGCGCGGCCAGGGAGTGGCACCGCAGGGCGGCCGACGGCGGTGACGCGGCCTCCGCGCACGACCTGGGGTTCCTGGCGTACTGCGCGGGCCAGGACGCCGAGGCCGTGCACTGGTGGGAGTGCGCGGCCAGGGGCGGGCACGCCGACTCCGCGTACTGCCTGGGCCTCTACCTGCACGCCACCCGCGACCCCGAGGGCGCCGAGGCGTACTACCGGCTGGCCGCCACGAGCGAGCACCCCGGTGCCGCGTCGCGGCTCGGGGGCGTGGCGCTGTCCAGGGGCGATCTGCGGGCCGCGCGGGCCTGGTTCGAGCAGGCCGCGAACGCCGGCCGGGCCGACGACCAGCGGATGGCCGGGTTCGTCTGCGTGGAGCTGGACGACACCGCGGCGGCCAGCCACTGGTTCGGCCGGGCGGCGGCCGGCGGCGACGCCGAGGCCGCCTTCAACTACGCGCTGCTGCTCATCGCCGAGTTCGGCGACCTGGCGGGCGGGCAGCACTGGTTCAGGCAGGCGGCGCGGGCGGGGCACCACAGGGCCGCCGTCGAGCTGGGCGGGCTGCTGTCGGTCGCCGGGGAGCACGGGGAGGCGCAGGAGTGGCTGGCCGACCCGCCGCCGCCCTCCTGGGGCCGCCCCGCCGAACCCGAGCTGACCGCCCGCGCCGAGCTGGCCGCGGCGGCCACCCGGCGCAGGGACGGGGCCGAGCTGGAGGTGGCGGACCTGGCCGAGGTGCTGTCCACGTGGGACCTGATGACCAGGCCGCTGCACGACCATTCGGACGTGCTGGCGTGGCTGGTGGAGCGGAGCGGGGCGCACGCCAGCGCGGTCGAGCACCTGGCGTCGGTACGCGGGGCGCTGGTGCGGCCGGGCAGCGCGCCCTGGCCGAGCCCCGGCGAGCTCCAGCACGTGCTGGTGACGGCCCGCGACCTGCGGTGGCGCCTCGGGATCCGCTGACTAGCGCTGCCCCAGGTGGAACAGGTGGCCGTCGTCGTCCTTGAAGACGGCCGACCAGCCCCACGGCTGCCGGCTCGGCGGCTGGGTGAACTCGACGCCGCGCGCCGCCAGCTCCTGGTGCGTCTTGACGATGTCGTCGGCGTGGAACATCACGTAGTTGGGCAGGCCCTCCACCAGCGCCGGCCACTGGGGGTCGGCCTTGGCCAGCACCAGGCGGGTGCCTCCGGCGGGCGGCTCGACCTCGATCCAGCGGTGCTCGCCGTACGGCATGTCGCGCACGACCTCGAAGCCCATCTTGCCGCTCCAGAAGTCGACCGCCCGCTGCTGGTCGTCGACGTAGACGGTGACCTGGCTGATGCCGAGCGTCATCGCTCCTCCTCAGGTGGTGAGGGGCACGAACCGGTTCGTGCCCCTCACTCCATCACACCACCTCGGCGACCGGCGTGTACGGCAGCCCGAGCGCCTGGGCGACCGGCTCGTTCGTCAGCTTGCCGTCGTGCGTGTTGAGCCCGCCCGCCAGGCCGGCGTCGGACTTGACCGCGTCCCGCCAGCCCAGGTTGGCCAGCTTGACCGCGTACGGGAGGGTCGCGTTGGTCAGGGCGTAGGTGGAGGTGTTGGCCACGGAGCCCGGCATGTTCGCCACGCAGTAGAAGATCGACTCGTGCACCTTGTACGTCGGGTCGGCGTGCGTGGTCGGGCGCGAGTCCTCGAAGCAGCCGCCCTGGTCGATGGCGATGTCGACGAGCACGGAGCCCGGCTTCATGCGCGCGACCAGGTCGTTGGAGACGAGCGTCGGAGCCTTGGCGCCGGGGATCAGCACCGCGCCGATCACCAGGTCGGCCCCGAGGACCTCCTGCTCGATCGCGTACGAGGTGGAGACCAGCGTCTTGAGCCGCCCCTGGTACACGGCGTCGATGAAGCGCAGGCGGTCGACGTTGGTGTCCAGGACAGTGACGTCGGCGCCCATGCCGACGGCGATCTGCGCGGCGTTCAGGCCGGAGACGCCGCCGCCGATCACGACCACCTTCGCCGGGGCGACGCCCGGCACGCCGCCGGGCAGGACGCCCCGGCCGCCGTTGAAGCGCATCAGGTTGTACGCGCCCACCTGCGGCGCCAGCCGGCCCGCCACCTCGGACATGGGGGCGAGCAGCGGCAGCGCGTTGCCCACCTGCACGGTCTCGTACGCGATGCCCGTGGTCCGCGCGGTGAGCAGCGCGTCGGTACAGGGCCGGGAGGCGGCCAGGTGCAGATACGTGAACAGCACCAGCCCCTCGCGCAGCCGGTGGTACTCCTCGGCGATCGGTTCCTTCACCTTGAGCACCAGGTCGGCCTCGGCCCAGACGGCGTCCGCGCTGTCGAGGATCTTGGCACCGGCCGCGAGGTACTCCTCGTCCGTGATCTGCGAGCCCAGGCCCGCGCCCCGCTGTACGGTGACGTCGTGCCCGTTGCGCACCAGCTCGTGCACGCCTGCCGGGGTGACGGCGACGCGATACTCGTGGTTTTTGACCTCGGCTGGAACGCCGATCTTCATGGCGGTGGATCCTTTCGGGAACCGGCACTCCGTCGTACCGGATTGAGGGGTGTCAGAGCTGAGCCCAGGCTTCGGCGAGCACGCCGCGGAGGATCTCTCCGATCTCGTCGAACTCCTTCTGCCCGGCGATCAGCGGTGGGGCGAGCTGGATGACGGGGTCGCCGCGGTCGTCAGCGCGGCAGTAGAGGCCGGCGTCGAACAGCGCCTTCGACAGGAACCCGCGCAGCAGCCGCTCCGACTCGTCGGCGGAGAACGTCTCCTTGGTGGCCTTGTCCTTGACCAGCTCGATGCCCCAGAAGTAGCCGGAGCCCCGGACGTCGCCGACGATCGGCAGGTCGCGCAGGTCGTCGAGGGTCTGCTTGAAGCGCGGCTCGTTCGCCGTCACGTGGCCGAGGAGGTCCTCGCGCTCGAAGATGTCGAGGTTGGCCAGCGCCACGGCGGCGGAGACGGGGTGGCCGCCGAACGTGTAACCGTGGGCGAACATCGTGTCGCCCCCCTTGAACGGCTCGAACAGCCGCTCGTGCGCGATCATCGCCCCGATCGGGGAGTAACCGCTGGTCATGCCCTTGGCACAGGTGATGATGTCCGGCACGTAGTCGAACTTCTGGCCGCCGAACATGGTGCCCAGCCGGCCGAACGCGCAGATGACCTCGTCGGAGACGAGCAGGACGTCGTACTCGTCGCAGATCTCGCGCAGCCGCTGGAAGTAGCCGGGGGGCGGCGGGAAGCAGCCGCCCGCGTTCTGGACGGGCTCGGCGAAGACGGCGGCCACCGTGTCGGGACCCTCCATCTCGATGGCGCGGGCCACCCGCTCGGCGGCCCAGTAGCCGTACTCCTCGGGGGTCATGCCCTTGACGCCGGTGATCTCGTCGGCGCGGTAGTGGTTGGTGTTGGGGACGCGGACAGAGCCCGGCACCAGCGGCTCGAACATCTGCTTGAACGCCGGGATGCCGGTGATCGACAGGGCGCCCTGCGGGGTGCCGTGGTAGGCGATCTGGCGGCTGATGACCTTGTGCTTGAGCGGCTTGCCGATGAGCTTGTAGTACTGCTTGGCCAGCTTCCAGGCGGTCTCGACCGCCTCGCCGCCGCCCGTGGTGAAGAAGACGCGGTTCAGCTCGCCGGGAGTGTGGGCGGCCAGGCGCTGGGCCAGCTCGGCGGCCTTGGGGTGGGCGTAGGACCACAGCGGGAAGAACGCCAGCTCCTGGGCCTGCTTGGCGGCGGCCTCGGCCAGCTCCTGCCGTCCGTGGCCCACCTGGACCACGAACAGACCGGCCAGACCGTCGAGGTAGCGCTTGCCGTGGATGTCGTAGACGTAGGATCCCTCACCGCGCACGATGGTCGGGATCTCGGACTGCTGGTACGCGCTGTGCCTGGTGAAGTGCAACCACAGGTTGTCCTGCGCGGCCTTCAGGACGTCGTGTTCCGGCTGCGTCATGGTTATCTTCCCTCGTGTCTGAACTAGCCACAGTGTGACGCTTCACCTGCGGGTTTGCCAAGCGAATCGGTCGCAGCACTCTGCAAGAAAATCGGGATCCGCAGAAGCGGTATGTAACAACAACGAAATCCGCAGGTAGATTAGCGCGCGGGTCAAGGCCGCCCCAGCATCCCGTTTCCGCAGCACAGGGCCGGTTGTGATCCAATGGACGAATCGCTGTGAATAGGTGAAGAACGACCCCGGGGGACCCTCCGTGACTCCAGACCAGATCGAGAGCGCCGTCGCTGCCGCGATGCCACAGGCCGTCGAGGAGCTGAAGCGGCTCGCCGCCATCCCCTCCGTGGCCTTCCCCGGGCACCCGGAAGAGCCCGTTTTCGCCGCCGCCGCCATGACCGAGGAGCTGCTGCGCTCCACCGGCCTGCCGCGCGTGCAGCAGGTGGCCGTCGAGGGCAGCTTCCCCGCCGTCTTCGGCGAGGCCCCCGCGCCTCCCGGCATGCCCACGGTGCTCCTGTACGCGCACTACGACGTGCAGCCGGCGGGGGACCCGGCCGCGTGGCGTACGCCGCCGTTCGAGCCGACGCTCATCGACGGCCGCCTGTACGGGCGCGGCACCGCCGACGACAAGTCCGGCATCATCTCCCACATCACCGCCCTGCGTACGTTCCAGGGCCGGTTCCCCGTGGGCATCAAGGTCATCATCGAGGGCCAGGAGGAGTACGCCGGCGACCGGCTGGAGGCGTTCGTCGAGCGCAACCCCGACCTGCTGCGCGCCGACGCCATCGTCGTGGCCGACACCGGCAACCCGCGCGTCGGCGACCCCGCCGTCACCACGTCGCTGCGCGGCATGGCCGCCTTCACCATCGAGGTCCGCACCCTGAAGGAGGCCCTGCACAGCGGCTCCTTCGGCGGCGCCGCCCCCGACGCGCTGGCCGCGCTCATGCGCATGCTCACCTCGCTGCACGACGACAACGGCGACATCCGCGTCCCCGGCCTGCCCCGCGGCTCGTTCCTCGGGCAGGGGCCGTCGGAGGAGGAGTTCAGGCGGACGGCCGGGGTGCTCGACGGCGTGTCGCTGGTCGGCTCCGGCTCGCTCGCGGACCGGCTGTGGTCCTCGTACGCCATCACGGTCACCGGCCTCGACGTGCCCACGGTGTCGGGCGCCGTCAACGCCGTCCAGCCCGCGGCACGTGCCCGCGTCACCGTCCGCGTCCCCCCGGCCGGCGACCCGAAGACCACGGTCAACGCGGTCGTGGAGTTCCTGCGCCAGGTGGCGCCGTGGGGCGTGCAGGTGTCGTTCGGCGACTTCACGGTCGGCTCCGGCTACCAGGCGGACTCGGGCGGCAAGGCCCGCGCCGCGCTCAACCGCGCCATGGAACGCGCCTTCGGCCGCCCTCCGCGCGACGTCGGCGCGGGCGGCTCGATCCCGCTGGTCAACACGCTGCTCCGGCAGTTCCCGGCGGCCGAGATCCTGCTGTTCGGGGCGGAGGACGAGGAGGCGGCGATCCACGCCCCGAACGAGCGCCTGGACCTGGAGGAGCTTCGCCGGGTCGCTACCACGGAGGCCCTCTTCCTCCAGGAGCTCGGCCTTCCCTCAGCCCTCGGCATCTAGCTCACCCCACCCGTCGCCTGGTTTACGGGGTGGGCCGTTGGAACCCACCCCGAAAGGGCTTCGCGAGTGGGCGCTTCGCGCCGCGCGGCTCAGGCGTCATTGATTCGGCGCCTCCGGCGCACCCCCAGCGCCTCCGGCGCGCCCATTCGGATTCGTCCTCAGCTCGACATGCTGCTGAACATGCCAGGCTCGTAAGAACCACCCTGGTTACGCGTGATCACATTGATCCGGTTGGCTGCGTTGATCATGGCGATCAGGGAGATCAGCCCGGAGATCTGGTCGTCGTCGTAATGCTTGCGGACCTGATCCCAGGTCTCGTCGGACACGCCGAGGTGGGCGTCGGCGAGCCGGGTGCCTTCCTCGGTGATCGCCAGCGCGGCCTGCTCGGCCTCCGTGAACACGGTGGTCTCGCGCCAGACGGCGACCAGGTTGAGCCGGACCGCGCTCTCGCCGTCGGCCGTGGCGTCTTTGGTGTGGGCGTCGAGGCAGAAGCCGCAGCCGTTGATCTGGCTGGCGCGGATCATCACCAGGTGCTGGGTGGCCTTGGGCAGTGACGACTGCTCGATCGCCGTGCTGACGTTGTAGATGCGCTTGAGGATCTTGGCGCCGATCTCGTTGGCGAACAGGTTGAAGCGGGGTTCCATGACATCGTCCTCACTGATCGGATCGCGGGCCGCGCGGGTTGTTCGCGCGGCGTCCTGACGACATGGAGATGCCGGTCGGGCGGGCCCTGTGACAGTGCTGATTTGTGAGGTATGCCACCGTATGCGGGTGTCACAAAGCGGTGAGAACCGGCGTCTCGTGTGCGGGACTGTCGAAGCGAATCAGGTTGGAGACGGCCATGAGTGAGCCCGCCGAGCAGGCAAGGGGTGTGGCCGGGTCACCCGCCGATGACGGCCGTACGAATGACAGCGGGATGGACGACGCGACTGAGGCGTTCGTCGCGCACCGGAGTCTGCTGTTCACCGTTGCCTACGAGATGCTCGGCTCGGCCGCCGACGCCGAGGACGTGCTGCAGGAGACCTGGATGCGGTGGGTGGGCGTCGATCTGGACGAGGTGCGGGACCAGCGGGCGTACCTGGTGCGGATCACCACCCGGCAGGCGCTGAGCCGGCTGCGGGCGCTCGGGCGGCGCAAGGAGTCGTACGTGGGTCCCTGGTTGCCGGAGCCGCTGCTGACCTCGCCGGACGTGGCCGAGGACGTCGAGCTGGCCGAGAGCGTGTCGATGGCGATGTTGCTGGTGCTGGAGACGCTCACGCCGACCGAGCGGGCGGTGTTCGTGCTGCGTGAGGTGTTCGATCTGGATTATGACGAGATCGCCGAAGCCGTGGACAAGAGCACGGTGGCGGTGCGGCAGATCGCCCATAGGGCGCGGGCGCATGTGGCGGCGCGGCGGCCGCGTGGTGTCGCCTCCGCTGCCGAGTCTCGGGACGCGCTGGCGGCGTTCCGGCGGGCGATCGAGACGGGGGATCTGCAGGGGTTGCTCGACGTTCTCGCGCCTGATGTCGTCCTGCTGAGCGACGGTGGCGGGGTCGTGCAGGCCGTGCCGCAGCCCGTCGTGGGGGCCGACAAGGTGGCCCGGCTGATGGAGGCCGGCCTGCCCAGGCTCGTGGGGCAGGTCTCGCTGGCGCCGGTGCAGGTCAACGGCTGGCCCGCGCTGATCGTCCGGATCGATGGGGAGATCGACAACGTGGTGGCGGTGCGGATCGACGACGGGCTGGTCACCGGGCTCTACGTCGTGCGCAACCCCGAGAAGCTGTCGCGGGTCCAGGAGGAGACCCCGGTCAGCCGCTGAGCCGGCGGGGTGCTTCCCGGCCTGGTGTTGACCTTCCCCCATGGTGAAGCCGCACCATCGTCCGTACCGGTCGCGGTGGCCGGGGCGAGGAGGAGTGGTGCGGCTGCTGACGATCGGGGCGTTCGCCCGGGCGGCGCGGTTGTCGCCGAAGGCGCTGCGGCTCTATGACGAGCTCGGGTTGCTGCGGCCCGCCGCGGTGGACGGGGAGTCCGGGTACCGGTTCTACGATCCGGCGCAGCTGGAGCGGGCCCGGCTGATCGCCTGGCTGCGGCGGCTGGGCATGCCGCTGGCGCGGATCCGGCGGGTGTGCGACCTGCCGGCGGGCGCCGCGGCCGGTGAGATCGCCGCCTACTGGGAGCAGGTGCTGGCGGAGACCGCCGCCCGTGGAGAGCTGGCCACCTTCCTCGTCGACTACCTGTCGGGAAGGGGCAGCACTGTGGAGGAGACAGCGGCTCTGCTCGGGATCCGGTACGCCGCCCGGTCGGAGTCGGGGCTGGGGCGCACGAGCAACGAGGACACCGCGTACGCCGGGCCGCGCCTGCTGGCGGTGGCCGACGGGGTGCGAGGGTCGAGTGGCGACCTGGCCAGCGCGGCGGCCGTCGAGGCGCTCAAGCCGCTGGAGACCATGACCGTCCCGGCAGAGGACCTGCTCGGCGCTCTGGCCGACGCTGTCGGGGACGCCGACCGGGCCGTCGGGGAGATCGCGGCGTCGGCGCCTTCGGGCGAGGCCGTCACCACGTTGACGGCGTTGCTGTGGTCGGGCTCCCGGCTGGCGCTGGTGCACATCGGCGACACCCGGGCGTATCTCGTGCGTGACGGCGAGTTGTTCCAGATCACCCACGACCACACGTACGTGCAGGCGATGGTGGACGAGGGGCGGCTGACGGCGGAGGAGGCGGCCTCGCACCCGCGGCGCGCGCTGCTGGCGAGGGCGCTGATGGGTACGGGCGGCGTCCAGCCGCAGCTGGCGCTGCACGACACGGTGGCCGGTGACCGGTACCTGCTCTGCTCCGACGGACTGTCCGCCGTCGTGCCGGCGGGGGCGCTGCGTGAGGTGCTGACCGGGCCAGGGGCTCCCCAGGAGGTGCTGGACGAGCTGGTCGCGCGGGCGTATGCCGCCGGAGCGCCGGACAACATCGCCTGCGTCGTGGCCGACGTGGTGAGCTTGGAGACGCCGTCCCCGGGGGCCTCGTCGTGATCGCCTCGCTCGGGGCCTACACCGTGGATCGCCGCCCGCTGGCCGTCGCGTCCTTCCGGCGGCTGTGGGTGGCTTCGGCCGTCGGTGCGGTGGGGGGTTCGTTCGGCGTGGTGGCCGTGCCGGCGCAGCTGTTCGCCGTGAGCGGGTCATCGGTGGTGGTGGGCGCGGCGGGGGCGGTGTCGTTCGTGGCGCTGGTCGTGGCGTCGTTGTGGAGCGGCGCCCTGGCCGACTCACGCGACCGGCGAACGGTGCTGCTGGCCGCCCACTGCGGTCTCGCGGCGACGTACGCGGGCCTGTGGGTGCAGGCCGCGCTGGGCGTGGGCTCCGTCCCCCTGCTGATGGTGCTGGTCGCCTGCCAGGGTCTGTTCCTGGGAGCGATCATGACGACGATGGGCGCCGCGGTGCCCCGGCTGGTCCCGGCCGAGCTCCTGCCCGCGGCGAACAGCCTCAGCTCCCTGACCCGTTACGCCGGCTCGATCATCGGGCCGGTACTGGCCGGCATCCTGATCCCGGCGGTCGGGCTCGGCACGCTGTACCTGTTCGACGCCATCGCCCTCCTGGCCGTCGTGTGGGCGGTCGCCAGACTGCCACCGCTGCCTCCGCAGCCAGGCCCCCGCGAACGCACGGCCGGCCTCCGGTACCTGGCGGCCAGCAGGTTGCTGGTGGCGGTGCTCCTGGTGGACCTCGCGGCGATGGTCTTCGGCATGCCGGTCGCCCTGTTCCCCGAGCTCGCCCAGCACACCTTCGGCGGCGCCCCGGGAGGCGGCCCTGAGCTGGGGCTGCTCTACGCCGCCTATCCGGCCGGGGTCGTCGCGGCCGGGCTGCTGTCGGGTACGTTCACCCGTGCCCGCCGCCACGGTGCCGTCATGGCGGGGGCCGCCGCGGTGTGGGGCCTGACCGTCGTACTTCTCGGGCTGGCCGCGCAGCTCTGGCTCGCCCTGGTGGCGCTCGTTCTCGGCGGCGCGGTCAACTTCGTGCTCAGCACGTTCCGCAACGCCATCACCCAGGCGCACACTCCGGACGCGCTGCGCGGACGGATCCAGGGATCGCTCACCGTCGTCCTCTTCGGCGGCCCTCACCTGGCGAACCTGCTGCACGGAGCCGCTACCTCGATCCTCGACCACCGCCTGGTGATCTGCGCGGGCGGGCTGCTGACCGCGGTCACCGTGGCGGCCGTCACGTGGGCGGTTCCTGAGCTGCGGCGGCTCGGGGGGCCGGTGGCCGCCGGAGATGCCAGATGATCAGGGCCGGGGTGTCCTCGTAGGCGGCGGCCGCCGCCTCCGGGCATCGTTCCTGGGCGAGCGGGCCGCCGTGACCGCCGGGCACCTTGCCGCAGCGCGGCTCGTGGCAGCTCAGGATCTCCAGGCCCGCCTCGTGGATGGCGGTGATGTAGTCACTGGCCAGGAAGCGTCCGGCCGGCATGGCTCGTACGCCGTCCCGGCCGGACACCGTCGGCACCCCGCCCAGGTAGAGCAGCAGCGGGTGGATGTCCGACAGCACCACGTGGCCGCCGGGCCGTACGACGCGGGCGAACTCCGCCAGCGCCGGGCCGAGAGCGGGCTGGTGGGTGAGGGCCAGCGCGCAGATCACCACGTCGAAACTCTCGGGCCCGGCCGGCAGGTCGTGCAGGTCGGCCTGGTGGAAGCCGGCGTCCGGAAGCTTGGCCCTGGCGCGGGCGAGCATCTCCGGGGACGTGTCCACGCCGACGACCTCGTGCCCGAGCCCCGCCAGGAACGCGGCGTGGCGGCCCGTGCCGCAGGCGGCGTCCAGGGCTCGCCCGCCCGGCGGGAGCGCGGACAGGATGCGGCGCACCAGGGGCTCCTCCACCGCGATCAGCGGGTTGTCGTCGGAGTCGTAGTGCTCGGCCCACCGCGCGTACCCCTCCTCGGTGGTGGTGTGGCCGGCCGTGGTGCCCGCGCGCCGCGTCAGGTCCGGGTCGGTGACCAGGCTGCGGATCTCCGCGATGCGCTGCTCGACGTACGCCGCGTCGCCCAGGTCGCCCGCCTGCGTACGCAGCAGCGCGGCTCCTTCCAGGCCCAGGAGGAACGCCAGGGGGTGAAGGTAGGAGGGCATCCCACCACCCTAGGAACCCGCCGCCCCGGCCCGCGACCCGATTTCTCCGAAGGGACGCGTCACCGCCGCTGCCTGCCGAACCGCAGGGCGAACGGCGTGAGCATCGACTCCACCTGCACCGCGAAGCTGATCTTGCTGGCGCCGGCGTTGCGCTCCTCGAAGTGGATCGGCATCTCGACGATCGCCCATCCCAGCCGCTTGCACCGGTAGTTCATCTCGACCTGGAAGCTGTAGCCGTCGCTGCGGATCGCGTTCAGGTCGATGCCTTCGAGGACGTCGCGGTGCCAGATCTTGAAGCCGCCCGTGGGATCGCGTACGGACAGGTGGAGGATCGTGTTGACGTACAGGCCGGCGAACCTGCTCAGCAGCCGCCGGTGCCATCCCCACTGTGTGGACAGGGAGCCGCCCACGACGTACCGGCTGCCGATCACCACTCCCGCCTGCGTGGCGAGGATCGTGCCGAGCAGGTGCGGGATGTACTCGGGGCGGTGGCTGAGGTCGCCGTCCATCTGCACCACGTACTCGTCGCCGCGTCCGAGGGCCTCCTGCATGCCGGCGAGGTGGGCGCGCCCGATGCCCTCCTTCACCTTGCGGTGCAGCACCACCATGCGGTCGGGGCGCTCCTCGTTCGCCTGCTTGGCGAGGTCGTCGGCGAGCGCGCCGGTGCCGTCGGGCGAGTCGTCGTCGGCGATGACCAGCCGGAGGTTGGGCAGGCCGAGCGCGAAGATCCGCTCCGTCAGCTCGCCGAGGTTGCCTGCCTCGTTGTACGTCGGCACCACGACCGCGACGCGCGCCTCCCGCCAGGGCGACGGCAGCGACCAGGCTCCTTCGTTCACGACGCTCTCCTTGTCCGGGCACGGTGGCCCCAACACCCTACGGGGGTGCGAGATCGGCCGCCGCCGGGATCGAGTCAGCAGGGTTGGAGCGCGGGCAGGCGGCCGGCGAAGTAGGCCGCGGGGGTGACGCCCATGAGGGTGCGGAACTCGGACGTCATGTGCGACCGGTCGTAGTAGCCGGCCGTAGCCGCGAGCTGCCCCCAGGGGGCCTGACGTCCCCGGGCGAGCACCGTGCGCACGCGTCCGAGTCGCCGTGGCGGAGGTCGCGGTGCGGGCGTTGGCGTCCGGCGGGCGCGCGGGAGAGACGCTCACGCTCACGGGGCCCGAGCTGCTCAGCATGCCGGACATGGTGCGGGTCGTGGGGCAGGTGCTCGGGCGGGGCCTCGAGATGGTCGACGTGCCGCTGGATGTCTACCGTGAGCGGCTGCTCGCCGCAGGGGTGGCCCTCGTGACCGCCAGACGTGAGGCTCGCACTCGTGATCGCCTGATCGCCTGATCGAAAATTCATGGAACCGCCGCCCCCGCCCGTGGCAATTACTCATGTCATGACGGCAAGCATCCGAGAGGCAAGACATGCGACACGAGAGCCGGGCGGACGTCTCGCCCCGGCCCGGCGTGGGCACCACCGAGGATCCGCCACCGCGATCGGATCCCGAGCGGTTCGCCAGGCTGTTCATCGATCACGCCCCCGAGCTCAAGCGGTACGTGGTGCGCCGCCTGGGCCTGGAGCCGGCCGACGACATCGTGGCGGAGACGTTCGCCGTGGCTCTGCAGCGGCTGGAGTCGTACGACGGGCGGCGTGGTGACGAGCGCGCCTGGCTCTACGGCATCGCCACGAACCTCATCGGCCGGCACCGCCGCCGCGAGATCGGCCTGTACAAGGCGCTGAGCCGTACGGGGGCCGACGCGGTGATCGAGCCGTTCACGGACGAGGTGGAGCAGCGGGTGGTGGCGGACGGGGCGCGCAGGCGGCTGGCGAAGGCGCTGGCCGGGCTGTCGCGGAAGCATCGCGACACGTTGCTGCTGGTGACGTGGGCGGAGCTGACGTACGAGGAGGCCGCGGTGGCGCTGGGCGTGCCCGTGGGCACCGTGCGGTCGCGCGTTAACCGGGCGCGGAGCAGCTTGCGCCGGGTGCTGGCCGGAATCGATCCAACCGTCGCGGACGAGGGATGACTGATGGTGAACGAGATCGAACTCCTCAGGGAGATGCGCAGCGAGGTTCCGGAGGGGCTGAGCGTGGCGGAGGTGGAGCGCCGGCTGGCCGAGCGGACGGCCGGGGGCGGCGCTCCCGTACGACCGCTGCGGCTGGGGTTGGGGCTGAGCGCGGCGGGGGCGTGCCTGCTGGCCGTCGCGGCCGTGGCCGTCCTGCGTCCCCAGCCTGAGGCAGCGGTACGGCCGCAACCGGCCGTGGTGGCCCAGCCCAGCGGCGCGACACAGACCGGTGGCGCGACACAGACCGGCGATGGGGCTCGGACCGGAGATGGGGCTCGGCCGAGCGGCGCGGTGACGGTGCTGGAGCAGGCGGCCCTGGTCGCCGATCGCAGCCCCGCCCGGAAGATCCGCCCGGACCAGTGGTTCTACCTCAAGGAATCGCAGCACATGGGCGGCAACCTGCCGACGTTCGAGTCCTGGGACCGGATGGACGGGAAGATGTCGGCGGTCAAGGAGGAGGGCAGCGAGCTCAAGCTGGGCAGGGAGAAGGGGCCGACGCACGTCGGCCGTACGCAGCGGGAGGTGGAGGCACTGCCGTCGGACCCGGACACGCTGCTCGCGCACTTCCGCGGGCTCGATCGGGAGCTGTACCCGCTGTCGATCTGCCGGCCCGCCTGCCGGCCGGAGATCGCGGACGACGTCAAGGTGTTCGGGGCGATCGGGTGGTACATGAAGTACGGGCCCATGATCCCGCCGGACACGGTGGCGGGGATGTACCGGGCGCTGGCCAAGCTCCCGCAGGTGTCGATCGAGGAGGGCGCCACCGCCGCGGACGGCCGGACGGGGATCGGCGTGGTGTTCGACGCCGGTGACGGCATCAAGGCGTACTACATCCTCGATCCGGACGACTACCACTACATGGGGGTGAAGGTGGTGAACGCCGACGGCGGGACCATGGGCTTGTCGGTGCTCGGGTCGGGAATCGTGGACAAGGCGGGCGACGTGCCCTGATCACGACCTCCCGATACCCGCGTGACAGGACTTCCTCCGATCACGGGCCCCAGTGCACAAGTGACAGCAGGCGTTCGGCCTGGCGCCGATCCCCCGCGGCCAGGGTGATGCCCTTGACCAGGGTGAGCAGATCCCGTACGTCGAGATCGGCCCGTACGTCCCCGGCCCGCACGGCATCCGCCAGCAGGGACGAGGCGGCGGCCAGCATCGCGCGGTGCCACCCGGCGACCTGCCCCGTGTCGGCCACGACCAGATCACGCTCACCTGCAGCCACCGCCGGGCCAGCCGTGGCCAGGACCAGGGACGCGGTCGCCCTGCGCCACCAGCTCGGCCAGTAACGCGCCACCACGTGCAGGCCCAGCTCGATCAGTAACGCACCACCAGGCGCAGGCCCAGCTCGATCAGGGTCCAGCCGAGGCGCTGCCCCCACGTCCGAGCCTCGGAGCGGGGGCGGAGGACCACGGACCCGCGCCCCAGGCTGCGGCGGGTCAGCCGGCGGCGACCCAGGCAGCGGACCAGACGGAAGCGGGTTGGCCGGTGGCGGGTCAGGGGGTGGTGGGCTGCGTGGTGGTGCGTCAGGCGGTGGCGGTCGGCCTCTGCTCGCAGCTCAAGGGCTCGTGCCCGCTCGGCGTACAGATACAGGTCGGGATGCAGCATCGAGTGTCCCTCGCTCACCTTCGAACGGCTACGTACGGAACGGGAAGCCGTAGGTCTGCACGGCGACGTTCTCGCGGCCTTCCACGTCACCCGCGTCCCGCGCCGCCTCCGCGCGCAGCCGGTAGCCGAGCACCAGCTCGATGATCTCCTCGCGCAGGGAGCGCAGCTCCTCCGCCGTGAGCGGCATCAGGGACTCGGAGGAGAAGGCCGAGCTGCGCCAGTCGTCGCTCCACGTGGCCTTCATGTCGAGGTAACCCTCGTACAGCTCGCCGCGCTGCCGGGCGTACACGCGCGAGACGGCGGTATGGACGGCGTCGCGCTCGGGAGCGTCGCGGAAGTCCTCATCGGCGGTGGAGATGCTGGTCGTCACCGGCCGCCACCACCGCTCCCTGGCATCACCGCTGCCTCCCTCGGCCTCCTCGATGATGCCGTGCTTGGCCAGCTTGCGCAGGTGGTAGCTGACCAGCGACACGGCCTCGTCCACCTGGTCGGCCAGCTGCGAGGCCGTCGCCGTGCCGGCGACGTAGAGCGCGCGGTAGAGCTTGATGCGCAGCGGATGCCCCAGGGCCTTCAGCGTGTCGAGATCCTTGACGCGGCGGGTCTGCTCCGTGGAGGACATGCCACCATCGTAGAAGGAAAAGAAGGTTTGCGCAATTTTTCTTTCTTATCTGGCGAAGGTGCCGGCAAGGGTGACGTGGCGAGCGGTACTTCTCGGTCAGTTCTGGATGGCCGCGAAGGCCAGGCAGGCGAGTACGAGGATCAGGCCGACGACGATCGTCAACCGGGTCATGTATGCGTGGCGCACGGCTTCCTCCGGAACAGGCGGCTCAGACCCAGGCGAAGCGCTCGGTGTGGATGCGGTCGGCGGGTATGCCGATCTCCGGGATGGCGGCCTCCATGGCGTCGAGCATCGGGTTCGGCCCGCAGATGAAGAACTGGAAACGCGGGCCGGCGGACGGCAGATGCCGGCGTAGCGTGCCGGCGTCGAGGTAGCCGCGCTCTCCCGTCCAGCCGGGCGGCGGTTGTTCGAGTACGTGCACGACCTGGAGGTTCAGCCGGCCGGTGAGTTCGGCGAGCTCCTCCCGGAACGGGATGCTGTCCTGGTCGCGGTGGGCGGAGAACAGGACGACCGGCCGCACGTCGCCGCGATCGGCGAGGGTCCGGAGCATGCTCAGCGCGGGGACGAGGCCGACTCCCCCCGCGATCAGGCAGAACCCGGCGCCCTCGTACTGGTCGATGGAGAACACCCCGTGCGGGCCGTCGACGTAGACGGTGGTGCCCGGTGGTACGGCGCTGACGCCGGAGGTGAAGTCACCGAGCGCCTTGATGGCGACGGCGACCGTGCCGTCCGTCTCGGCACTGGAGGAGAACGAGAACGGGTGCGCGGTCACCGAGAAGGGCGACCGGCCGACGGTGATCCAGGCGAACTGTCCCGGCTGGAAGCACAGGCCCCCGTGCCCGCGCGGGCGCAGCACGAGCACGGTGATCTCACCACGCTCGGGGATCACCTGTTCGACCACCCACGGACGTCGCCACAGCCGCAGTGGCCGCACGATCCGGATCCAGAGGAGCAGCCCGACGAACGCCGCCGACATGATCGCCCACAGCACCTGTTTCCACAGGCTGTCGACGTAGTGGTTGACCAGCAGCACGTGGACCAACGCCGCCGTGACCGCGAGCGTCGCCATCACCGTGTGCAGGACCTGCCACACCTCGTAGGACAACCTCAGGCGTCGCCGCCACACGGAGGTCACCATCAGCACCAGCAGTGCCAGTACGGCGAGCACCGCGAACCGCGCTCTCCACGGCAGCTCGGTCACGGCGAAGGCGGCGAACACGCCCGGGCCCGACAGCGCCGTGTGCGTCAGGACGAACACCAGCCCGACGTAACCGATCTCCCGGTGGAACTGGATCACCGCATCCGTGCCGAACGGCTCCGCCACGGCACGGACCCGCGCCACGAGGGCGAACTCGATGCCCATCAACGCCAGCCCGACGAACCCGAGTGCCACCGAGAAGTCGGTCCAGAAGCCCTGCCCCGGGCGGCTCACGCCCATCAGCGCGAACGCCAGCGGCGCCACGCAGATCCCCAGGAACACGCCGACCCAGACGATCCCCTGCGCCGTCGCCCTCATCCCGGACTCCCCGCGGCCTTACGGGCGCACGCCGGAGTGGCCGGGCCTGCCGCCGCCCCCCTCAACGGAGCCGGGCTCGACGCCGCGCCCCTCAACGGAGTCGCCGGAGGAGCCAGGCCCGCCGCCGCAGCCGCCCCTCAGCGAAGTCGCCGGCACGGGCCGCCATCGAGCCCTCTCCGTGTCCGCAACGCCTGCCCAGCCATCGTCAACACCGCCCACACCCCCGCGATGAGCTGCAAGAACTACGCCGTGCGTACCCGTGCGCGCCGGGCCGAAACGGCTCCAGGGCGGACCGGAGCAGGCCGGGTCAGCGGAACCGCCACCGGGTCTGGGCGTAGTCGCCCTTGCGGAAGCCCAGCACCTTGGCCGGAGCCACCGCGAACACCAGCGCCTCTCCCCCCGCGACGTTGACGAACACCCCGTCGCCCACGTCGAAGTGCCACTCGCTGGTGTACTTGGCCTCCCACGCGTCGGCCAGCCGCTTGAGAGTGCCCTGGTCCGTGACGCGTTCGGCCACGCCCTCCACCATCAGGTCCAGGCCCTCATGCAGGGCACTGGCACCCGTGGTGAGCACGCAGTTGGGGTTGGTCTCCAGGTTCCTGGCCTTCTGCTCCTCGGCCCCCGTACAGAAGTGCAGCGCGTCGTCCTGCCAGACGGCCAGCAGCGTGGTGACGTGCGGGCGGCCGTCGGCGCGTACGGTGCTCAGCCAGTACGTCTCAGCGTTCTCCAGTTGCGCGCGGGCCTCGGCCCAGGGGGTGGCGGCGGCGTTCTCGGCGCTGAAGCGGCCGTCCAGCTCCGTTGTGGGTTCCATGGTCGCTCCCTTGCATCGGCTGTCGGAGAGACAGACCGGCGGGGCGCGCGGAACTCATCGGACCGGCAGGTCGTACGTGCGGCGCACGCTGCTGCCCAGCCTGCTCACGTCGGCGCCGTACACGTGCAGCGACACCCCCGTCTCGGCGCTGGTGTTGCGCACCTTGTGGATGTCGCCGGGCGGCGCGAACCCGCTGACCTCGCCCGGCCGGTTCTCGGCGCGCCCGATCCGCACCAGGTGGTCGCCCATGTCGCGGTAGAGCGTCTCGTCCTCGATGCCGCTGATGATGCCGAACGTGCACCACGACACGTGGTCGTGGATCACCGTGTCCTGGCCCGGCCGCCAGACGACGCCGACGACCGAGAAGCGTTCCTCGGCGTGGAGGATGTGGGAGACGTACCGCTCGGGTGAGCCAGCGCGCTCCTGCGGCGTGAGGATGTCGAGCCCCGGAAGGCGCTCGCGGAGCAGGGCGGCGACGGCCAGCGCGGTCCGGTGGCCGTCGAGCCCGCGGTCGACGATCCGCGACACCCCCGAGACGATCGGCTCGAGGCCCGGCCGGGTGACTGTGGTGGCGGACATATCCATGGTATTCCCCTAGGGAAAATCAGTAATCTGCCTTCCCCTCCCACAGTCCTGCATTTCGACCGATAGGTCCAACAGAAGTCTTCTGGTCGATCAATAGATAGGATTGATGAATGCTGGATGTCGCACGCCTGAGGGTGCTCGTGGCCGTGGCCCGCAGGGGCTCGCTGACCGCGGCGGCCAAGGAGCTGCACTACTCGCAGCCCTCCGTCAGCCACCACCTGGCCCGGCTGGAGGCCGAGACCGGGGCCAAGCTCATCCAGCGCGCCGGGCGCGGCATCAGGCTCACCGAGGCGGGCCGGCTGCTGGCCGAGCGCGCCGCCGACATCATCGGCCGGCTCGACGCCACCGCCGAGGAGCTGGCCGCGCACGTGGGGCTGCGTTCCGGGCGGGTGCGGCTGGCCGCCTTCCCGTCCGCGCTGGGGACGTTCATCCCGAAGGCGGCCGGCCTGCTGGCCGGCGCGCATCCCGGGCTGCGCCTGCAGCTCACCGAGACCGAGCCGCCGGAGGCGCTGCGGCTGCTGCGGGCCGGGCGGGTGGACGTGGCGGTCATGTTCCGGTACGACGACACCGCGCCCGAGGACAGCGGCATCCACATGGTCCACCTCCTCGACGACCCCAGCTACCTCGTGTCGGGCACGGCGCCCGGCGAGGTGACCGACCACGCCGGCTCCGCCTGGATCGCCGGGTGCGACCGGTGCCGCAGCCACCTGCTGGACGTGTGCGACAAGGCGGGGTTCGAGCCGCGGATCGCGTTCACCAGCGACGACATCGTGGCCGTGCAGGCGCTGGTCGCGGCCGGGCTGGGGCTGACCATGCTGCCCGGGCTGGCGCTGGCGGCGCACCGGCATCCGGACGTGGAGGTGGCGGTGGTGCCGGGCTCGACGAGGCACGTGTACGCGGCCGTCTACGGCGAGCCGCCCTACCCGCCGGCCACCGAAGCCCTGCTCACAGCCCTCCGGGACAGCGCTTCCCCTGGCCTGTAATGCCTTTGACGCCGGTCCTACGATTGGCCTCATGCCGGATATCTCGACACTCGCTGTCTTCTGTGCGGCCACCCTCGGGCTGCTGCTCGTGCCCGGTCCCGCCGTGCTCTACATCGTCACCA
This sequence comes from Nonomuraea rubra, assembly GCF_014207985.1. Classification (NCBI taxonomy): domain Bacteria; kingdom Bacillati; phylum Actinomycetota; class Actinomycetes; order Streptosporangiales; family Streptosporangiaceae; genus Nonomuraea; species Nonomuraea rubra. The sequence goes on from NZ_JACHMI010000001.1 coordinate 10,922,867, forward strand.
GAAGCGTCTCCCAGGGCCGCGCCGCCGGGCTGATCTCCGTACTCGGCATCCACACCGGCTCCATCGTGCACATCGCCGCCGCGGCGCTGGGCATCAGCGCGCTGCTGTCGGCCTCGGCCACGGCGTTCACGATCGTCAAGTACGTGGGTGTGGCCTATCTCGTCTGGCTCGGCATCCGCAAGCTGATGCAGAAGGACGGCGGCGAGGAGGTCGTCGAGCTGAAGGTGCAGTCGAAGCGGCGGCTGTTCTGGGAGGGGTTCGTGGTGAACGTGCTCAACCCCAAGACCGCGATCTTCTTCCTGACGTTCCTGCCCGTGTTCACCCAGCCTTCGGCGGGGCCGGTCGGGCCGCAGATCCTCGTGTTCGGCCTCATCTGGCTGCTGCTCGGGATGGCGTCGGACGGCACGTACGCGATGATCGCCTCCGCCCTGGCCGGCCGCGTACGGCGCTCGGCTGCCGTGCGGCGGCGGCTGGACGTCGGGAGCGGGGTCGTGTACCTCGGGCTGGCGGCCTGGCTCACGACCGAGAAGGCCTGACAAGCCGGAAATTTCGCGGCCTTGGTGCGATAGTGAGAAGGAGATCAGGCGCTGATCGGGGGCTTATCTTCCGTACGTAGCTGACAGGTAGCGGACCCATGGACACGCCACCACACCACCTCGGGCTCGAACGGGTCGTCGAGGTCTTTTCCGGTCATGACGGGCTCATCGGCTCGACTGGCTCCGGGTACGCGATCGGTGCTGACCTGGTGCTGACCTCGGGGCAGGTGGCGAGGTCCGGTACGCCCTGTCACGTACGGCCCGCGTGGTCCGGCCGGTGGCTCGCGGCCGAGGTGGTGTGGCGCGGGCGTGGCGGGGCGGACGTGGTGCTGCTGCGGGTGCCGGAGGCGGCTTGGGGCGGGTTGCCCGGGATCGAGCACAACCGTTGGGCCAGGGTGGCGGGCGGGGACTCCTATCGCCTGCGTTGCGTGGCCCGCGGGTTTTCGCGCGCCGAAGGGCAGAGCGAGGAGCTGGGCGGGGCTCGGGGTGGGCTGCGGGATGTGGAGAGGCTGTCCGGGCTGGTCAACCCGCCGACCGGGGCGGTGTCGAAGGCGCTGGCGGTGAGTGTGCTCTCGCCCGAGGCCGACGCGACGCCGGTCTCGCTCTGGCACGGCATGTCGGGAGCCGCGCTGCTCGCCGAGCCCGCCGGCCAGCTCATCGGCGTGGCCACCCCCGGTCCCGGCGGGTACGCGCGGCGCCGCCTGGACGCCGTACCCGTGACCGCGCTGCTGAGCGACGCACGCTTCCGCGAGCTGGCGGGCGTGCCGCCGGGGCCGCTGGAGGTTGTGTCCGAACGCGACCGGTCCGTGGCCCTGCCCGCGCTGCTCCGCCCGGCGCGCGAGCGGCTGCCGGAGGACTGTCCGGACTGGGTGCTGCTGATGGCGCGGCACGCGGTGGTGCCGTTCCTGGGGCGGAGCGAGGAGCTGGGCGAACTGCGGGCCTGGGCCGCCGAGCCCGGCCCGCTGTCGATCGCGGTGCTGAGCGGGCGCGGCGGGACGGGGAAGACGCGGCTGGCGGGCGAGCTGTGCGAGGAGCTGGCGGAGGCGGGGTGGGACGCCGGGTTCCTGCCCCTGGACGCGGTGACCGGCCTGCTCTCCGGTGATCGCGTGATGTTCGAGGCGTTGCGGCCCACTCTGGTCGTGGTCGATCGGCCCGAGCCGTCCTCGCCGGTGGTGGGCGAGCTGGTGCGGCGGCTGGCCAAGCACGGACACAACGCCCGCGTACGACTCCTGCTGCTGGCCCGCGAGCCCGGTGACGCGGAGTGGTGGCGGCGGCTGGACACGGCGGCGGGCGGCTGGCTCAGGCGGCTCAACACCACGACCGTGCAGCTCAACGCCCACCCCCTCACGCTCGCCGAGCGGACCGAGCACGCGGTCGCGGCCATGAAGGCGTTCGCGCCGAGCCGGGCCGCGCTCCCCTCCCCGCCCCATCTCGACGACCCGGAGTACGGCCTTCCGCTCCACGTCCACCTGGCGGCGCTGCTGCGGCTGTGCGACGGGGAGGACGGCGACGAGTCGGACGGGGTGACAGACCGGCACCCGGACCCGGCGGCGGGGCAGGCCACGGACCGGCACCCGGACGGGTCAGTAGGTGGCGGGCTGATCGGGCGGTTTCTGGCGCGTGAGCGTGGTCAGTGGGCGCGCGTGTGGCCGGACGGCGAGGAGCCTCTCAGCGAGGCGTCAGCCCGGCAGGCAGTGGCGGTCCTCACGCTGACCGCGCCGGCCGCGGCCGAGCTTCCCCTCCTCCTGACGTGCGTTCCGGGACTTCGCACCCGCGCTCCCGGCCCGCCGAGCGACACGTCACCGCTCCGCGAGGACAGCCTGGGCAACACGTCACCGCTCCGCGAGGACAGCCTGGGCGACACGCCGCCTCCCCACGGGGACAGCGGACCGGCTTCCCGCACCGGCGCACCGGACCACGCGCCGCCTCTCCGTCCCGGCGCCCTCGCCGCGGCCCGCTGGCTGAGCCGGCTCTTCCCGAGCTCTCCCGGCCTTCACGGTGGGCGGATGGCCCCGCTCGGTCCCGAGCTGGTGGCCGAGCAGCTCCTGGCCGAGACCGAGGACCTGGACGCGCTGGTGCTGGCCGTGCACGACCACGAGGGCCGCACGGTCCACCACCTCGTACGCATGCTGGACGTCCTGCGGCTGTCGGCCGGCAGGGAGCCCGTCAGGCAGGCGTTGTGGTCGCTGCTCGCCAGCCGGCTGGGCAAGCTGGTCGCCGAGGCCACGGCGAACTCCGCCAGCGGGCTCGGCTACGCGCTCAATGCCGCGCTTGTGCTGTTCGCCGGCGACCGGCAGCTCGCCGAGACCGCGGCCGGGCTACAGGCCGGACCGGGCGCGCAGGAGGCGGAGGCGCCGCGCGGGGCGCAGGTGCCCGTCGGGGCGGAGGCGTGGGAGGTCGGTCTGGGGTGCCGGGGGCTGAATGTGACGCTGGCCGAGCTGGCCGTGCGGCATCGGCGGGGTGGTGGTGGGCGGCTCGCGTTGGCCAGGGCGTTGACGGAGCTGTCGGCCGGGCTGGCGGCCGTGGGCAAGACCGGGGAGGCGGTCGTCGCGGCGGCCGAGGCCGTGGAGACGTATGCCGGTGCTCCCCCTTATGAGGAGGCGGCCGGGCGGGCGGAGGCGCTGTTCGGGCTGGGGGCGTGCCTGCTGGCCGGCGGTGAGGCGGGCGGGGCGATCAAGCCCGCGCAGGAGGCGGCCGCCCGGTACCGGATCCTGGCGGAGGAGGATCCAAGCCACGTGAGGCAGGCCGCCAGGGCCCACTACAACCTCGCCTGCGCGTTGCTGGAGCTCGGGCGGCTGGACGAGGCGGTGGAGGCGTTCGAGGCGGCCGGCGGGAGCGGCGAGTTCGCGTCCCAGATGAGAGGGGTGCTGTCCGTGTTGCCCGGGACGGCCGGCGTCACGGGTGAGGTTTCGCGGCCGGTGCCGTTGAGCTCGTTCGAGGGCATCGGTGTCGACGCCGTGCTGCCCGACCTGGCCGCCTGCCTGGCCACCGCCGTCGTGTCCGCCGTCAAGAACGCCGCCCCCACCAGCAGGAACGTGGCTCATCACCTGCACCTGGCCGCCACCTGGCTGGAGGCGCACAACCGGCCCGCCGACGCCCGCGCCCCGGCCGCGGAGGCCGTCGCGCGGCTGCGGACGCTGGCCGCCGAGGAGCCGGGGCTGCGCGCCATGCTGGCGTCGGCCGCCGCCGTGCTGTCCCGGCTGCACGCCCGCTTGGAGGACCTGGACGCCGCCGTACGTTCGGCCGCAGAAGCCGTACGGAACCTGCGCGCCCTCGTCACCCTCGACCCCGGCGAGCACCGCCCCGCCCTCGCCGACCAGCTCCTCGACCTCGGCGAGCTGCTGCTGATGGACGACCGCCCCGAGGAGGCGCCGGCCCCGCTGCAGGAGGCGATGGCCGTGATGGCCGAGCGGCGCACCGCCGGCACGGCGAGGGCCAGGCGGCTGCTCGGGCTCTGCCTGGACGAGCTGGGCAGGCCCGCGGACGCCCTGGCGCAGCTGGAGCTCGCCGCCGAGCTGTACGACGTGTTGTGTCTCGATGGCGGCTTCTCCTACCTCGCCTACCGCGACGAGGTACGCGGCCGGCTGGAGTCCGCCCAGGCTCGGCGGCTCGACCGCCCCGCCGAGGAGCCGTGGTCGCCGTCGACGGCCCCGGCGGAGGAGGAGGTGGATCGGGCGGAGCGGCGGCTCGTCGAGTGCAGGAGTGCCGTCGAAGGTGCCGGTACGCAGGGGATCGAGCAGATTCATGCGTACCTGTCCGCGCAGGCCACGCTTGCCCGGCTCTGGGCGGACACGGGGAGGGCGGAGGACGGGTTCGCGCTGGCGATGCAGGCGGCCGAGCTGCTCCAGCGGCACGCCGCCCCAGACGGGCCGCACGCCCTGGCCGTCGGCATGGTCGCCGCGGCGCTCGGGCGCTCGCTCGTCGGGCTCGGACGTCCCAAGGAGGCCATCCCTCACCTGCTCACGGCCATCGAGTCGTACGAGCCGCACGCCGAGGCGAGCGCGGAGTTCCGTACAGAGCTGGGCCGGCTGATGGTCCTGGAGACCGTCGCCCTGTCGCGCGCCGCCTGCCCGTCCGACGCGGAGGCGGCCGCCGACCGGATGGTCGGGCTGTACGAGCGGCTCGTGGCCGAACGCGCCGAGCCGCCCGTGGCCCTGGCCGGTGCGCTCCGGCTGCAGGGCGGGATCCGGTTCTCCGGGCAGCGCCCGGACGGTGCGCTCCGGTCGGTGACCCGGGCGCTCGACCTGGTTCCGTCCCCGGCGACGCGGCAGGAGCGGTTGCTCGTCGGGACCTGTCTGGAGCTGGCCGGGTTGTGCCTGGCGGAGCTGCACGAGAGCGACGCCGCACGTGATCGGCTGGTGGCGGGGACCGCGGCGATGGCGGGGCTCGGGAGCCTCCCGTCCGAACTGGCCGGGGTGCATCTGCTGGCGTTGGTGCGGCTGGCCAGGATGCGGGTGGAGGAGGAGGGGCCGGTCGCGGGGGCTGCTCTGTACGGCGACGTTCTCGGGCTGCGGCCGTTGCCGGCGCCGCCGGTGATCGATGCCGTCGTGGACGAGCTGACGCGATTCGCGGGCGAGGGCATCCGGGTCGTGGGTGATGGTGCCCGGGCCGTGAAGGAGGGCACACGGTTCGCGGGTGAGGGTGCCCGAATGGCGCAGGAGATCGCCGAGGGCGTGGCGGGGCTGGTGGGGCCGCTCGCCGCGTTCACGGAGGCGATGGAGCGGGAGGTGCCGCTGAGCGGCGCGCCTGAGACGTACGACCGGTTCGGGCGGTGTCTGGCGCGGCTCGGTGCCGCTGCGGCGCGGGCGGGTGACACCGCGAGCGCCGAGACGATCGCCGAGCTGGCCGTGCGCGTCTACCGCGGTCTCGCTCCCGTCTCGCCCGCCTACCGTGCGCCGCTCGCCTCGGCCCTCGCCACGCTCGCCACCCTGCCCGACACCCTGCCCGACACCCCGCCCGACACCCCGCCCGACACCCCGCCCGACACCCCGCCCGCCACCCTGCCCGACACCCCGCCCGCCACCCAGGCCGGCCCAGGGAACGGCGCCAAGGACGGCTCCGGCCCGGCGGGGCTCGCCGTGCTGGAACAGGCCATCGAGCTGCTCACCCAGCACCAGGACGGACCCGCCGGCCCGGACCGTGACCACGTGGGACGGCTGCTCGCCGGAACCCTGCACCGCTACGCGGCCGACCTGCTCGACCGGGGCCGGGCCGTCGAGGCCCTGGCCCACTGCGAGCGCGCCGCCGACCTCTGCGACGAGCTGGAGGACCCGGCCATCGCCGCCGCCACCTACGCCCAGCTCGGCTCCACCCTGGCCGCCCTGGACCGCCCGCAGGCGGCCCTGGAGGCCATCGCCTGGTCACTCGCCGAACTGGACCGCGCCGAACTGGACCGCGCCGAACTGGACCGCGCCGAACTGGACCGCGCCGAGCCGGAGGAACGAGACCGCACCGGGGAAGCCTGGCATGAACCGCCAACGGCACCCGATCCGCGGCGGGTGCGGGCGCAGGCGATCCAGGTCAGAGGCCGGGTGCTGCGGACGTCCGGACGGGCACAGGAGGCGACGGCGCACCTGGTGGAGGCCCTGCGCCTGTTCACCGAGCTGAAGGAGCCGCTGCCCGCGGCAGAGACCGCCGCGCTGATCGCCGACGACCTCCTCGCCGCAGGACGCCCCCAGGAGGCCGCCGAGTACGCACAGACCGCCACAAAAGGCCACGAGCCGGGCACCGTGAAGCACGCCCTGGCCACCCAGCGCCTGGCCAGGTGCCACATGATGCTGGGCGAGCTGGCCGCCGCGAACGCGCTCGTCGAGGGCCTGATCCCGCTGGCCAGACGCTCGCCGGACGACCTGACGCACCGGGCGATCCTGGCCGACTCCCTGGCGCAGAGCTCGGAGCTGATGCCGCTGCTGCGGTTGGACGGCGGCGCGGAGGCCGAGGCGCGGGCGCGCGAGGCCATCGCGATCTACGACGAGCTGCTGACCACGGGCATGAACGCGCAGGCCCTGCACACCAGCCGCGCCGGCGCCTGCCTCACGCTGGCCTCGGCGCTGCGCATGCGGGACCTGGCGGCGGAGGCGATCCAGCCGCTGCGGGAGGCGGTGGCGGCGCTGGAGCGGTTCTCGCCGGGAAACCCGATGCAGGGCGGCCTGCTGTCGCGGGCGATGCTCATGCTGGGCGACGCGCTGATGGAGGCGGGCCGGGCACTGGAGGCCGGGCTCGTCTTCCACCGCAGCACGCAGGTGACGCGGGACGAGCTGACCAGGGCGGTGGCGCACGCCCGGCTCGGCTTCTGCCAGCAGGAGCTGGGCAGGGACGACGCCGCCGACGCCGCCCTGCGCGTCTCCGCCGCCCTGCTGCGCGAGCTGCCGGTGTCAGAGCACGACCTGCTACGGGACGTGCTGGCCGCCCGGCTCAAGCTGCTGGAGCGTACGGGCAGGCCCGGCGACGCCAGGGCGGTCGAGGAGGAGCTGCGCCGCCTGCCGTGACTCAGAGCCAAGAGCAGGCCGACAGGGGCCGGGCCCGCGCCGCCCGGCCCCCGAGATCTCAGTCCGCGGCCCGCTCCGCGGTCTCGCGGGCCCACCGGTAGTCGGCTTTCCCGGCCGGCGAGCGCACCATCTGGGTGACGAACGCGTACGTCCGCGGCACCTTGTACCCGGACAGCAGCTTCCTGCAGTGCGCGTCCAGCTCCTCGGCGCCGAGCTCGACCCCGGGCCGCGGCTCGATCACGGCCGCCACCCTGCTCCCCCAGCGCTCGTCGGGCACCCCGGTCACCACCGCGTCGAACACCGCCGGATGGCCCTTGAGCACCGCCTCGACCTCCTCGGGGAACACCTTCTCCCCGCCGGTGTTGATGCACTGCGAGCCGCGCCCGAAGACGTTCACGGTGCCGTCGGTGTCCACGGTGGCGAGGTCGCCGGTGAGCAGCCACCGGGTGCCGTCCTCGTCGGTGTGGAAGGTGCGGGCGGTCTTGGCGGGGTCGTTGTAGTAGCCGAACGCCACCCGCCCCGACCTGGCGACCGTGCCGAGCCGGCCGGAGCCGGGCTCGACGGGCCTGCCCTTCTCGTCCAGCACGGCCAGCTTGACGACAGAGTTCGGCTGGTAGCGCAGCCCCTTCTCGGGTGAGGAGCCGGCCACGCCGGAGGCGGTGTAGCCGGACTCGGTGGAGCCGAAGCTGTCGATGATCATGGCGTTCGGCAGCAGCTCCTGGAGCCGGTCGCGGACGGCGCCGCTCAGGATCGCCCCGGTGGAGCTGATCGCGAACAGCGTGGAGACGTCGTACTCGCCGTCCGCCAGGGCCTCGGCCAGCGGTCTGGCCATGGCGTCGCCGGTGATGCTGATGGTGTTCACGCGCTCCCGGCCGACCGCCTGCCACACCGCGTCCGCGTCGAACTTGCGCACGAACACGATGGTCGAGCCCATCCACCAGGTCAGGAACATGGCCATCTGCGCGGCCCCGTGCATGAGCGGCGAGGCGGCCAGCATCACCATGGGGTTGGCCTTGACGGCCTCGTCGATGACCTCCTGCGGGGTGGCGCGCGGGGCGCCGTACGGGTTGCCGCCGCCGAAGCCCATGAACAGGTCCTCGACGTGCCACATCGCGCCCTTGGGCATGCCGGTGGTGCCGCCGGTGTAGATGATGTACACGTCCTGTCCCGTGCGCGGCGCGAAGCCGCGCTCCGGCTTGCCGCGTTCGAGCGCCGTCCCGTACGGCACCGCCGCCCCGATCGCCGGCCGCCCGCCCGCGGCGACGAGGTGCTCCAGCAGCGGCGCCTGGTCCAGCACGGCGCTCACCCTGGGCTCGAACTCGACGTCGTAGATCAGCGCCCGGATGTCGGAGTCCCGGTAGAGGTAGAGGAGCTCGGCCTCGACGTACCGGTAGTTCACGTTGATCGGCACGGCCCGGATCTTGAGCGCGGCGAGCATGCCGGCGACGTACTCGACGCTGTTGTAGAGGTGCAGGCCGACGTGCTGGCCCGGCTGGATCCCGAGGTCGAGCAGGTAGTGGGCGAGCCGGTTCGCCTCGGCCTCCAGCTCGGCGTAGGTGCGGCGTTCCTGGTCGCAGACGACGGCCGTGCGGTCCCCGATCGTGTCCGCGAGCCCTTCGAACAGGTCAGCGTGGTTGAACTCCATCAGGGTCTCTCCCGTCCGACGATCCACATCGCGAAGAACTGGGCTCCCCCGCCGTAGGCGTGGCCGAGCGCCGTACGGGCGCCGTCCACCTGGTGCTCGCCCGCCATGCCACGCACCTGCAGCGCGGCCTCGGCGAACCTGATCAGTCCCGACGCCCCGATCGGGTTGCTGGACAACACCCCGCCCGAGGCGTTCCACGGGGTGTCGCCGTCGAGCGCGGTGGCGCCCGACTCGGTGAGCTTCCAGCCCTCACCTTCCGCCGCGAACCCCAGGTTCTCCAGCCACATCGGCTCGTACCAGGAGAACGGCACGTACACCTCGGCCACGTCGATCTGCCGCCGCGGGTCGGCGATGCCGGCCTGCCGGTAGACGTCGGCGGCGCAGTCCTTGCCCGCCTGCGGGCTGACCGTGTCGCGCCCGGCCCGGAAGATCGGCTCGGAACGCATCGCGGTGCCGTGCACCCAGGCGGGGGTGCCGGTGGCCGCCGACTCCGACGACAGCACGATCGCGCAGGCGCCGTCGCTGGACGGGCAGGTCTCCAGGTAGCGGATGGGCTCCCAGAGCATGGGCGTGGACTCGACCATCTTCTGGTCGATGCCGGGGATCTTGAGGTGCGCGTACGGGTTCTTCAGCGCGTTCAGCCGGTCCTTGACGGCCACCAGGGTGCCGATGTGGCCGGGGGCGCCGGACCTGCGCATGTACTCGCGGATGTGCGGCGCGAAGTAGCCGCCCGCGCCCACCACCAGCGACGCGCTGAACGGCAGGTGGGTGGACAGGGCCCAGGTGGCGTTCGACTCCGACTGCTTCTCGAACGCGACCACGAGCACCCGCTCGTGCACGCCGCCCTGGATCAGCGAGGCCCCGACCAGCGCCGTGGAGCCGCCGACGCTGCCCGCCGTGTGCACGCGCATCATCGGCTTGCCCGCCGCGCCGAGCGCGTCCGCCAGGTACGCCTCCGGCATCATCACGCCCTCGAACAGGTCGGGCGCCTTGCCGATCACCACGGCGTCGATGTCCTTGAACGTCAGCCCGGCGTCCTCCAGCGCGCGCAGCGCCGCCTCGCGGACCAGGCCGGCGATCGAGACGTCCCTGCGCTTGGTCGTGTAGTGCGTCTGGCCGACGCCGATGACCGCACACCGGTTACCCATGGTCATGCCTCCAGGACGGTCACGAGGTTCTGCTGCAGGCAGGGGCCGCTCGCGGCGTGCGCGACCGTACGGCTCGCCGTCCCGTCGTGGATGCGGCGCGCGGCCTCGCCGATGCGGACGAGTCCGGCGGCCATGACGGGGTTGGCGGCGAGCGGGCCGCCCGACGGGTTGATCACGGTGTCGCCGCCCAGCTCCAGGGCCTGGCGCAGGATGATCTCCTCGTGCGGGAACTGCGCGTGCAGCTCGGCCACCTCGACGGGCCCCTTGGTGACCCCGGCGGCGCGGGCGGCGTCGGCGGCGGAGGCCGATCGGGCCAGCTCGCGCAGGCCCAGGTAGTGCGGCTCGGTGCGGTGCGCGATGCCCCTGATCCAGGCCGGGTTCGGGTGGAGCCGGCCGGCCAGGTCGCCGGTGGCGAGCACGATCGCGGCCGCGCCGTCCGTGATGGGCGGCACGTCCGTCTTCCTGAGCGGTTGTACGGCGAAGTCGTCCCCGTCGGGTTCGGGCAGGTCGAGCGCGTACGGGTTGCTGCGCCCGTCGGCCCGGCTGCGTCGTACGATCTCGTCCAGCTCCTGGCGGTCGGCGCCCACGGCGGCGGCCTGGAGCGCGGCGTAGGAGAGCTGGTCGAGGCCGAGCGGGGCCAGGTAGTACGGGTCGAGCTGGAGCGTCATGATCGTCCGCAGGTCGCCCAGCGACGACTTGCCGAAGCCGTAGACCAGGGCGGAGTCGATGTCGCCGTGCTGGAGCCGCACCCACGCCTCGTACAGGGCCCAGGCGCCGTCCATCTCGACGTGGCTCTCGGAGATCGGCGGCCAGGCGGCCAGCGCGTCGAGCGCCGACACGAACGAGAACGGCGCCCCCGCCAGGTAGTCGCAGCTGCCCGAGCAGGTGAAGCCGAAGCGCTTGAGCCCGGTCAGCTCCTTGACCTCGCTGATCACGGGATGGATCAGCTCGTGCTCGGCCAGGCCGGTGTCGTGATCGGTGTGCCGCGTCTGCGCGAACGCGACGATCGCCACGTCTCTCATGCCAGCTCCACATCAGGCTCGCCGGTGGGGGCGAACCAGCGGATGTTCGCCATGGACGCCGTGCGCTCGCTCTCGGGGACCCAGACCGCCCTGACCCGCATGCCCTGGCGTACCTCGTGTGCGGGTACGTCCCCGATGAGCGCGATCATGGGGATGTCCGCCCCGTCGAGCAGGATGTACGCCGACACGAACGGCACCTCGGGAGCCCGGGGGTCGGGCAGGTTGTTGATGGCGAAGGTGGTGATCGTGCCGGTGTCGGGGAGTTCGAGCGTGTCGGGGAGGGTGTTTCCGCATTCGGGGCAGGCCAGCCTGAGCGGCACGTACACCTTCTCGCACTGCTCGCAGCGGCTGCCGAGGAGGACGCCGCGCTCGACGCCCTCCAGGAAGACGCGGAGTGCGCCGCCGACCTGGAGGCGGTACTCGGCCCGCACGCTGGACACGATCTTCGTGACCTCGGGGGCGAAGCAGGAGATGTCGGTGATGTGGCCGGTGGGCCGGTCGCGCCAGACCGGCCAGACCCGGGTGCCGGCCGCCAGTGCCTTGGGGTTGTCGGCTTCCACGGCGTGCAGGAGGTCGGTGTCGGCGCCGTCGAGGCGGATCAGGGCCCAGGCGAAGGGGCGGTCGAGGGGGTGGCTGTCGAGCGGCTCGTCCACCCAGGCCGAGGTGGTGATCGTGCCGGCCGGGCCGACCTCGACGTACTCGCCGGTCACGGGCTCGCCGGTCGCGGGATCGTACTCGAGAGGGGGGACGAGCACCCGGCCCTCCGCCGTCCGTACCCCGACGATGCGGCGGGCGCGCAGCTCGCTGAGGAACCGGCCGATGACCGGCCCCGTCGTACGCGTGTAGCCGCCGGGGAACTCCAGGACGTGCTGGGCGACCAGCGGATCAGATGGCACGGTCGTGTCCCTCCCAGTACGGGGCGCGGAGCTTGCGTTTGAGCAGCTTGCCGTTCGGCTCGCGGGGCATCTCGGCGATGAAGTCGATGCTCTTGGGCCACTTCATCCTGGACAGCCGGCCCTCCAGCGAGGCCAGCAGCTCGGCCGCCAGCTCCGGGCCGGGCTCGATGCCGGGGGCCGGCTCGACCACGGCCTTGACCTGCTCGCCCCACTCCTCGTCCGGGATGCCGAACACGGCCACGTCGGCCACCTTCGGGTGGACCATGAGCTCGTTCTCGATCTCGGCGGGGTAGATGTTCGTCCCGCCCGAGATGATCATGTCGGCCTTGCGGTCGCAGAGGTAGAGGAAGCCGTCGTCGTCCAGGTAACCGATGTCGCCGACGGTGAAGTGGTCCTTGAGGCGGTTCGCGGCGGTCTTGGCGGGGTCGCCCTTGTACTCGAACTGGACGCCCATCATCTTCATGTAGATGGTGCCGGGGGTGCCGGTCGGCACGGGTTCGCCCTGGTCGTCCACGATGAGCAGCTCGCTGATCGGCCAGGACTTGCCGACCGTGCCGGGATGCGCCTTCCAGTCCTCGGGCGTGGCGAGGGTGCCGCCGCCCTCGGTGGCCGCGTAGTACTCGTACACGCAGTCGCCCCACCAGTCGAGCATCGCCCATTTGACCGGGACGGGACAGGGGGCGGCGGCATGGATCATCCACCGCAGCGACGACAGGTCGTACTTCTTCCTGACCTGTTCCGGCAGGGCGAGCAGGCGCTTGAAGTGGGTGGGGACCATGTGGGAGTTCGTGACGCGGTGACGTTCGCAGAGCGCGAGCATCTCCTCGGCGTCCCACTTGTCCATGTAGACGAGCGTGTGGCCCAGGTGCAGGGCCGTGCCGCCGAACTGCGTCACGGCGGTGTGGTAGCTGGGCGAGGTGACCAGGTGGGCGTTCGGGCGGCCGGGGGTGATGCCGAACAGTCCGAGCAGGAACGTCATGAGCTCGGCGGAGTCGTCCGGATCCAGGCCGCTGAGGGGTCGTCTGACGCCCTTGGGCTTGCCGGTGGTGCCCGAGGTGTAGTGCATGGTGGCGCCGGCGGTGCGGCCGGCGGGGGTGGTGTCCGGCTGCCCGTCGGTCAGCTCGCTCGCCGCCCTGAACCCCTCACCCTCGCCCCCGCCCAGCAGGAAGCGGCGCTCGGGCGCGATGGCCTCCGCGCCCCTGGCGCCCTCCTCGGCGAAGCGGGGGTGCACGAAGAACGCCTTGGCCTCGCTGTCGGTGACGATGTAGGCGATCTCGGGCCCGGTCAGGTGCCAGTTGATCGGCGTGTAGTACCAGCCGGCCTGGAGGGCGGCCAGGTAGAGCACGAGCCCGTCCGTGCCGTTCGGGACCAGACCGCAGATGCCGTCGCCCGGCTGGAGGCCGAGCTCGCGCAGGCCGTGCACGAGGCGGTTCGAGCGGGCCAGCAGGTCGCCCGCGCGGTGCTGGGTGCCATCGGGGTCCACGGCCGCGATCCACTCGGGATCCGCCTGCGCGAGCCTCCAGAAACCGAGCGTGCCCATCTGATCTCCTCAGGGTGGAGACGGCAAAACAGGAACCTGTTCTCGTTTGCTTGTCGGAGCGTATCCTGGGCCAAAGTCCGTAGCAAGCGCTTGATACAGCCACTCCGGAGGCGTCACGTGGAGCTCCTGCCGATCAGTACCCCCCACTGCCGGATCGAACGCGACGGCCACGTCCTGATCGTCACCATGAACCGGCCGGAGGCCCGCAACGCGCTCTCCTCCGACATGCTGATCGGCCTGGCTTCCGCGTGGGCGTACGCGTCGCGGGAGCCGGGGATCCGGGTCGCGATCCTGACGGGCGCCGAGGGCACGTTCTGCGCCGGCGCCGACCTCAAGGCCATGGGCACGCCGTCGTCGGACCCGGACGTGCAGGCCAGGGCGGCCCAGATCCCCAACTTCCACTGGAAGGGCCTGCTGCGCGAGGACCTGCCGACGAAACCGATCATCTGCGCCGTGGAGGGCTACGCGGTGGCCGGCGGCACGGAGCTGCTGGTGGGCACCGACCTGCGGGTGGTGGCCGAGTCGGCCACGCTGGGGCTGTTCGAGGCCAAGCGCGCCCTCTTCCCGATGGGCGGCAGCGCCGTACGGCTCCCCCGGCAGATCCCGTACTGCCACGCCATGGACCTCCTCCTCACCGGCCGCCCGATCACCGCCGCAGAGGCCCTGTCGATGGGGCTGGTCAACCGGGTGGTGCCGGACGGCCAGGCCCTGGCGGCGGCCCGCGAGCTGGCCGAGGACGTGGCCTCGTCGGGGCCGCTGGCGGTGCAGGCCATCCTGCGGACGTACCGGGACACGCTGGGGATGGCCGAGGTGGAGGCGTTGAAGGTGTCGGACGAGCTGGGGTGGCCGGTGATCGGCTCGGAGGACGCCAAGGAGGGCACCCGCGCCTTCCGCGAGAAGCGGCCACCCGCGTACGAGGGGCACTGAGGGCGCGGCATCAGTCGCCGGTGAGGCGTTCCAGGCGTTCCAGCGCCTCGCCGTACTCCTCCACCAGTCCGAACACCACGTCCTTGGCCGACCGCACCTGGTTCATCACCCCGATGATCTGCCCGGCGGGGAACGTGGCCAGCTCCGAGGCGTCCGAGCGGCCGATGCGCCGCAGCGCGTCCGACACCAGCATGAACTGCAGCGGCATCGGCAGCGTCCCCGGCGACTCCTCCGACTCCCACGCCTCGGTCCACTCGTTCCTGAGCAGCCGGGCGGGCTTGCCCGTCCAGCTGCGGGAGCGGACGGTGTCGCGGGAGGTGGCCTCCAGGATGCGGCGTTTGGCCATCTCCGGCGTGTCGGCCTCCTCGACCGCGAGCCAGATCGAGCCCGTCCACACCCCTTCGGCTCCCAGGGCCATTCCGGCGGCCATCTGGCGGCCGTTGCCGATGCCGCCCGCGGCCAGTACGGGCACGTCCACGGCGTCCACCACCTGCGGGATGAGCACCATGGTGGAGATCTCGCCCGTGTGGCCGCCGGCCTCCGTGCCCTGGGCGACGACCACGTCCACGCCCACCTCCACCTGCTTGAGCGCGTGGCGCGGGGTCGAGGCGAGGGCGGCGACCTTGACGCCGTGGGAGTGGGCGAGCTCCACCACGTCGGCGGGCGGCGGGCCGAGGGCGTTGGCCAGGAGCGCGATGGGGTGGCGCAGGGCGACCTCGACCTGGGGCCGCGCGGTGGCGTCCGTCCAGCCGAGCAGCACGCGGCCGGCCTCGGCGTCGGCCGACAGGGCCGGGACCCCGTGCTTGGCCAGCAGGTTCTCGACGAACGCCCGGTGGCCTTCCGGGATCATGGACTGGAGGCGGCCGACCAGCTCCTCGGGGGCGAAGTCGGCGCCCTCGTACGAGGCCGGCATGACGACGTCCACCCCGTACGGCTTGCCGTCCACGTGGTCGTCGATCCACTTGAGCTCCGTCTCGAGCTCTTCGGGTGTGAAGTAGAGCGCTCCGAGCACCCCCATGCCGCCGGCCCGGCTGACGGCGGCGACCACGTCCCTGCAGTGGCTGAACGCGAAGATCGGGAGCTCGATTCCGAACATGTCCGTGACACGTGTCCGCATGGCCCGACAATACGTCCGCGAGCGAGCGAACTGCAACGTGTTCTAGACTAGAACCTTTCGTCTGGTACCGGTGAGTAACCTTGGACTATAACTAGTTCTAGTTAAGGGTCGCTGTCAATGAAAAAGGGCCCGTTTTCACGGGCCCTGAAATTGCGCGGCTATTTACTCGATCCGCTCCGGGCGGCGGCGGCCGAGCAGCACCCCGGCCACGACGAGCACGACGCCCACGACGAGCAGGACCAGCGGGATGACGTTGCGCAGCAGGTTGATGGTGTTCTTGCCGCTCTGCGCGTTCTTGACCAGGTCGTTCACGGTCGCGTCGGTCATCTTCGCGGTGGCGATGAAGGCCGCCGTGCGCTCGACCCCGTCCTGCGTCTTGAGCACCTCGTGCCGCTGCTGCTCCTGCCGGACGGGCGAGCCCGTGACCGGCTCGATCCAGTACGTCGTCTTGCCGTCGTACCAGCGGTCCACCTGCACGTCCCCGGTCTCGCCGGTGATGCCGAGCACGTTGGCGGGGGCGGTGCGGGTCTCGGTCTTGACCGGCGGCACGGTCTGCTCGAAGACGTAGACGGGCAGCCCGTTGACGTTGTCCTCGCGGACGAAGACCGCGTCGTACGCCTTCTGCGCCGTGGAGTTGAACACCTTGTACGTCTTCTTCTCCACGTCGAAGGGGAACTTGTAGATCTGCCCCTCCAGCGTCACCGGCGCCTTCTCCACGTTGTTGCTGCAGCAGTTCACCGCCAGCCCCGTGTACTTGTTGAAGGCGCTGCGGCGCTCGGAGATGTCGATCTGCGGGCGGCTGTTGGTCACGTCGTTGACCACCGTGGCCTCGTCCCAGACCACGTGGTCGTCCTGGGCCTCCTTCACGTCCCCGCGCGTGGTGACGATGATGTCGAGGTCACCGGTCAGCACCTTGAGGTCCTGCATGGAGAAGTACTGGGCGCCCTTGGCCTCCAGCCGCGAGATGCCGAACTGGTTCGCCGGCGCCGAGATGATCTGACCGGCCGCCCAGAATTTCAGCAGGGGCGCCAGCGCGATGAAGAAAGCCCCGAACCCGATGAGGACGAGCGTGGAGATACGACCCATCGAGGCCTCCGCATTTTGTAGAACATGTTGTCGTTTGTCTGCGATCGTCGAGCAACAAAGTATGACAGTGAGTGATGCACGTCACCGGCGGCCCTACCACCGCAACCAAATTGATAGAAACAAGTTCTATCGTGGTTTCGGCTCCGGCCGGTGAAGCGTCGTACGGTCAGGAAAGCGAGAAAGTGGGAGCAGCGATGAAGGGCAGGGACGCCGCGCTCGACGGCATCCGCGCGATCGCCGCGCTCGGCGTCTGGCTGCTGCACGTCGGGAGCAACACGGGCGTCATGTACCGCGAGGGCATGCTCCCCTGGATGATGAGCCGCCTGGGCATCGCCGTACCCATCTTCTTCCTCCTGTCGGGCCTGCTGCTGTACCGGCCGTGGGCGCGCGCGGTGATCGAGGATACGCCACGGCCACGGCCGGTGCGTTACCTGTGGCGCCGGGTGCTGCGGGTGATGCCGGTCTACTGGCTGGTGACCGCGCTGGCGCTGTGGGCGTGGAGCCCCTTCGACTGGACCGGCTGGCTGAAGTGGATGCTGCTGGCGCAGAACTTCTTCCCCGGCGACCCCGTGCCCGACGGGCTCTACCAGATGTGGACGCTGCCCATCGAGATGTCGTTCTACGTGCTGCTGCCGATCCTGGCGTGGCTGCTGCACCGCTTCGCGCGCGGCGGCAACCGGCCGGTCCGGCTGCTGCTCGGCATCGCGGTGCTGCCGGTGATCTCCGTGGCCGCCGTGACCGCCGCCCGGCTGTTGGAGCTGCCGCAGCTCGCGTTGCTGCTGCCGTACCACCTGGTCTACTTCGCCTGCGGCATGGCGATGGCCGTGCTGTCGGTGTGGATCGGGCACAGCCGCGTGATCGACTCGCTGGCGCCGCAGCTCCTGGTGCTGGCCGGGCTGCTGTACGCGCTGCTGAGCACCGGCCTGGCCGGCCCCCGCACGCTCACGCTGCCTACCCTGTCGCAGTCGCTCTGGCGGACCAGCCTGGAGGCCGCGGTGGCGGTCCTCCTGGTGGCGCCGTTCGCGCTGGCCTCCCGTCCCGGCTCGCTGCGGAACCGGGTGCTCGGCAACCCCGTCAGCGCCTACCTGGGCCGCATCTCCTACAGCTTCTTCCTCTGGCACGCGCCCGTGATCACGTTGCAGCTCAAGCTCACCGGCGCGCAGCCGTTCCAGGGCGACTTCGCCAGCGTGGCGGTGGTGTCGTTCGTGATCACGATGCTGCTGAGCGTCGGCAGCTACCACCTGATCGAGGCGAGCGCGCTCAAGCTCAGCGGACACCGGTCAGCACCTGCTCTTCCGCCGGCAGCTCCGGCTCCGCTGCCGGCCGCGCCGGCTCCGTGACGAGCTGCCCGAACAGCACGCCCACGGCCGCGGCCGAGGCGAGCTGCGGCACCTGGTCCATGAGCGGCCCCACGTCGAACCCGTGGTCACGCAGCACCATGGCCGCCGCCAGCGACGCCGTGGCCGCGCCGAAGGTCCCGGCCGCCGCCCAGTGCGCGGGCAGCCCGCGGGCGCGCAGCAGCAGGGTCACCAGCACGGCGGCCAGCACCGCGACCATGCCCTGCCAGCTCGCCACCCAGCCGCCGAACGCCAGCGCGAGCACGACCACGACCGGCGCCCGCGGCCGTGACAGCCGGGCGGCCGAGGCGGCGGCCGTCTCGCGTACGTGCTCGGGCCTGGGCCCGCGCGACGCCAGCGCGAGCAGCGCCAGCAGCGCGATCCCGGCCAGCCCGAGCAGCAGGGCGAGCCGGTAGGGGCGGTCGGGCAGGTATTCGAGCCTGGCGGTCCCCTGGGTGCCCGCGGGCAGCTCCCAGCCCTGCTTCCAGCCGTCGATCCGTACGGGTTTGAGCGTCTTGCCGCTGATCTGGGCCCGCCAGCCGGCGTTGTAGTTCTCGTTGACGACGAGGAACGAGTCCTTCGGCGCGCTCACCGTGACCTCGCGCGTGGAGGTGCTCCAGGCGCCGCGCAGCGCCGAGCCCTCCACGCCGTCCGGCCGGCGCGGCGGCGTGCCCAGCACGAGCGAGTCGATCGTGTACGGGTCCCAGCCCGCCACCCGCACCCGGTTGTCCCCCTGCGCCAGCTCCGCCCTGGAGCAGCCGAGGATCTGCACGGGCCGCTGTTCGAGCAGGTCGGCGTGGGTGCCGGCGACCTTGGTCGGGATGACCTGGCCGTTCACCTCGATCCTGGGCCCGAGCCCGCAGGCCAGCCTGAGCGGGATGTCGGCGGGCCGGCCCACCGGGTCGACGCCGGGCACCACCAGCTCGGTCACCTGCAGCCGCTTGGAGAAGGGGGTGAAGCGCAGCTTGAGCCGGGAGGTGGACATGGCCTTGAAGGTCAGCTCGCCGCGCTCGTCCACCCGCCCGCCGCGCACCTGGCCGCCGTCGCCGCTCACGATCACGTCCAGCGGCTGCTGGTCGCCGCTGGGGCGGCCGATCTGGATGCGGGAGACCTTCCGCTTGCCCTTCCAGGCGACGGTCAGCGTGGGCTCGGTGTCGTCGGAGTCGGGGATCCAGGTGGTCGTGCCGTCCGCGTCGAACGCGGATCTGGGCGAGACCACGGCGTCGTCGCTGAGCTGGGAGGAGCCGGTCACGGTGGTCAGGTCCGCACGGACCCGGGTGAAGCGGTCGACCAGCTCGGGATCTCTCAGCACGGCGGTCCCCCGCACGTTCACCGCCGCGTCGGACCCGGCGCTGAAGGTCCGGTCGAACCCGGTCTCCTCGCCCTCCCTGGCCAGCGCCACCTCGTTGCACACCCACCGGTACGGGTTGCGCATGCATGCGGGCCGCGCGTCCAGACCCTGGTCCATGACGTACACGTCGCCCTCGCCCGGCAGCCTGATCGTGCGCCCGGCGGCGACACCGGGGATGGACAGCTCGATGATGCCGACCCGCTGGCCGTAGCTCCACCCGGCGTTGGTGCTCTCGACGACCTTGAGCCGCACCCAGGTCGTCGGCCCGCCGGGCACGCGCAGCCGCTGCGGGTCCGTGCTGCGGGTGACGTCCTGGACCAGGCTGCCCGCCTCGGTCTCCACGGCGATCCGCTTGACCGCCTGGCCGAGCAGCAGGTCGGGGGCGAACATGACGTCCAGGTACGGTAGCCGCATCGGCCCCGCCAGGTCCACGCGCAGCCACTCGCCCTGCGGGGCCGTGGAGCCGTCGTTCTGCCAGCCGGTCTCGACGTTGCCGTCCATGGCCGCCCACGGGCCGCTGCCGGGGTTGCTGATCCCGGCGATCGCGTACGGGTCGGCGACCGAGGAGGAGGCGCTGATGCCGGAGATGCCGTGGTACTCGGCCACCGCGGTCTCGTCCAGCCAGCCGTCCTCCAGCAGGTCCAGCTCCCTGACGCCGCCGAAGTCGGCCTTGCTGTCGGCCGTCAGCGTGGGCGACCAGTTCGACCTGATCTCGCCGAACGAGCGCTCGCGCAGCCGCAGCGCGTCGCTGACCACGGTCGGCGCCTCGCGCGTGCCGGCGTCGCCGTTCACCAGGACGGGGCCGTCGCCCAGCAGGCCGAGGTCGCCCATGGCGAGCAGCGAGTCGGGCCCGCCGCGTACGGCCAGCGCGTCGGCCGCGGGCTGCACGGAGACCAGGTCCGAGCTGCCGGACACCTCGTACAGGTCGAGTGCCGGGAAGGGCGCGTCCACCTGGTTCACCGCGTCGTCGGTGTCCCGGTCGCCGACCTGGTCGCCGAACGCGCGTATCCACCGGATGCCCGGGGACTCGCGCAGCGCCTCGTACATCCTGGACGGCCAGGCGCCCTGGAGGTTCGCCCTGTTCAGGTCGTTCCTGACGAGCACGTAGCGCACGCCCAGCCGGCGCAGCACCGCCGTCACCCCCGCCGAGCCGTGGCCGGCGGTGAGGCGCTGGTCGATGGCGTCGAGCAGCCTGGTCAGGCCCACGGAGCCGGGTGGCGTGATCTGCCTGGTGGTCCAGCGGGCGGTGGACAGGGCCTGCAGGGGCTCGTCCATGGGCCGGCCCCAGACGTACTCGGCGAACTTGGCGCCCGGCACGACCAGCACGCCGTCGTCACCGGCGTTCTCGTCGAGCCAGCCGGCCGCCTCCCGCCAGTGGGACGGCACCTGCTGGAAGTCGCCCGGCGCGGCCAGGCCCTGGTTGAAGACGGGCAGCACGAGCGCGGCGAAGGCCGCCACGGCGGTCGTACGCAGCGGGATCCTGGCCCTGACCAGCAGGTGGGCCAGCCCGAACGCGAGTGCGAGCCGGACGAGGGGGTCGAACTTGCGCAGGTTCCGCAGCGGTGCGAGCGGCCCGTCGAGCAGCCAGCGCACCGGCTCGGCCGTGACCGGCTCCAGCGCGCTCGCATGCCCGGCGACCAGCGCGACCACGCCGACCAGGAACATCGCCACCACGAACCCCTTGGCGGGCAGGTCGCGGCGCGACAGCCCGGCCAGGCCGAGCGCGGCGATCAGGCCGGTGACCACGACCATGGTGGCCGAGGTGGCGATCGTGAAGCCGGGCGGCTGCTCGAAGACGCCGCTGAGCGGCAGGTAGCGCACCCAGTCCGAGGCGCCGCGCAGCACGTTCGTGAGCGAGGTGACGGCCGTGGTGGTGTCGGCGGTCTCGGTGTACGGCAGGAAGTTGAACGCGTACCGGCCCACGAGCAACAGCGGCAGCGACCAGAACAGGGTGGCCACCGCGACGGCGCCCGACCACCAGCCGAGCAGCCGCCAGCGCGGCACCGGGCGCGGCCTGGTCACGATGTACAGGACGGGCGCCACCAGCACGGCCAGCACGGCGACGGCGTTCACGCCGCCGCACAGCGCCACGGCCAGCGCCGACCTGATGGCCCCGCGGGCCCGCTGGCCGGTCTCGGAGGCGGTGAGCAGCGGGATGAGAATCCACGGCAGCATCGCGGCGGGCAGCCACTCGATCGAGATCTCGCCGAGGATCGACAGCGTGCGCGGGGCCAGCGCGTACGCCAGCGCGGCGACGATCCTGGTGCCCGGCGTGCCGATGCCGAGCTGCCGGCCGAGCCGCTCCACGCCGAGGAAGGCGACGCACATCAGCAGCGTCAGCCAGAGCCGCTGCGTCACCCACGGCGCGACGCCCGCCAGGTCGCCGAGCGCGAAGAACGGGCCCATCGGGAAGATGTAGCCCGCCACCTGGTTCTGGAGCTGGCCGAAGTGTTGCAGGTCCCACAGGTGGGCGGCGCGTTCGAGCCAGCCGACCGGGTTGAGCGCCAGGTCCATCTTGGTGTCGGAGATGAGCTGGCCCGGCTTGGTGGTGAACGCCAGCAGGGCGAAGCCGAGGCAGCACAGCAGCAGCCAGAGCCGGCGCCTGGCGGGCTCGCCCACCGGCCGGCCCGCGCCCGTGCGCCGCCCGGCCACCAGCTTGTCGGTCGGCAGCAGGGTCGAGGCGCGGGCCTGCCGGCTCCTGGCCGGCCGCTCGGTCACCGCTCCTCCCAGCCGGGTCCGGGGTCGGTGCCGCGCATCAGGTCGATGAGGCGTCCGGCACTGTGGTCCCAGGAGAACCGCGCAGCCCATTCCCGACAATTCACGGTATAAGTGTGGTCCAGCTCGTCGAGTGCCGAGGCAAGGCCCTTCGCCAGCCCAGCGCCGTTGTCAGGGCCTTCAGGCAGCAGCCAGCCCGTCTCGCCGGGCCGTACGGCGTCGCGCAGCCCGTCCACGTCGAACGCCACCGTCGGCACGCCGAGCGCGGCCGCCTCCAGCACGCTCAGCCCCCACCCCTCGCCCTGCGAGGCGCTCACGTGCAGCCACGCCTGCGCGACGAGGCGCGCCTTGTCCTCCTCCGGCAGGTAGCCGTGCAGGATCACGCCCTCGGGCAGCCGGGCCCGCAGCGCGGCCTCCTCGGGGCCGCGGCCGACGATGTCCACGACCAGGTCGGGCCGGCGCTCGCGCAGCTCGGCGACGGCGTCGAGCAGCAGGTGCACCCGCTTGTGCGCGACGAGCCGGCCGAGGCAGACGAGCCGAGGAACCGAACTTTTCACGAAATTTCCGGGCTGAGCGATGCTCACCCCGTTCGGCACGATGTGCACGGGGCCGCGCCAGCCGAGCCGCTCCCGCATGGCCAGCACCGTGGACGGCGACACCGCCACGCTCGCGTGCCGCCGGTAGCTCCACCGCGACACGGGCCCCTCCAGGAACCGGCCGAACGCCGCCAGCCAGCCCGGCAGGTGCACCCCGAACTGCCGGTCGTGCACGTGGTGCACGACGCAGAGCACGCGGGTGCGCCGCCGTACCACCCAGGGGGTGAAGAACGGGATGCCGTTCTGGCAGTCGAGCACCGCGTCGAAACGGCTTCGGCGCAGCAGCAGCCAGCCCAGCACCAGCGGGTAGACGGAGAAGACCCCGCCCATCCGCACGAAACGCACCCCCTCCGCGACGTCGCGGCGGCTCTGCCCGGGCGCCCGCGCCGTGACGAAGCACACCTCGTGACCCGCCCGCGCGAAGCGGCGGGCCAGCTCCCAGGCGAACGTCTCGGCGCCGCCGGCCTGGGGATGCCAGGGGTCACGCCAGTTGACGACAGCGATCTTCACGGATATCCGACGGGGTCGAGCGGCGGCTCCCAGGCCGGGTGCGCGGCGGCGGGCCGCGGCCGGGCGTGCAGCCGCAGCCAGATCCGGCCCAGCTCCAGCACGATGCCGAAGGTGTGCCTGGCCGGGGAGAAGCGCGAGCCCGGCATGTCGCGCCAGCGCACGGGGATCTCCCGCACCGTCGAGCCCCGCTCGACGCAGCGCGCGAGCAGCTCGACGTCGAACGCGAAGCCGGGGGTGCGCAGCCGCGCGGCGGTCTCGCGGGCCAGCACGCCGTCGAAGAACTTGAAGCCGCACTGGGTGTCGCTCACGCCGTGCACGAGCGCGCCCGCCAGCGCGCGGAAGCCGAACGCGCCCAGCTCACGCACCTTGCTGTGCCGGTTCTCGACGTGCGAGCCGAGGTGCGCCCGCGATCCGATCACCACGCGCTCGCCGGACAGCAGCAGCCCGAGCGCCACGTCGATGGCGTCGAGGTCGGTGGCCATGTCGGCGTCGCAGAAGCCGACGAAGGGCGCGCTGGTGCCGAGCAGCCCGGCGCGTACCGCGGCCCCCTTGCCGGGGATCGCGCACTGGACGAGGCGGACGGGCACGGTCCCGCGCGGCCAGCTCGTGACGATCTCGGCCGTACGGTCGGTGCTGTTGTTGTCCACGACGATGACAGAGGTGGGGAACGGCATTCGGGCAAGCTTCGCGCACAGCTGCAGGAGCCCCCCGGGAAGTCGTCGTTCCTCGTTGTAGGCGGGAATGACGATCTCAAGCAGTGGTGGCCGGCTCGCCCTCTCGTCCCCTTGTGGAGAGGGTGGCATGTTCGGCTCGGATTACCGGTCGCCGTAGTTGTAGAGCGGCTGGTTGACCGGCGTGGCGGTGGCGCCGGTGAAGGTGACGGTGGTGACCGTCGCCACGAGTGCCGCAACGGCGACGCCGATCATCGCTGCTAAGAGGATCTTGATCACGGGGTTCCTCCTCGAGCGGACATTGGTGCGGGCGCCCCTAAACCTAGAACCAATTCTTGCTACTCGGAAGTAGCTAGACGAAATCTTAACAAAGTCGCTGATCAGCGTACCTATCCGGACGGAACCCGCGCCACGGGGCCGTCGAAACGATACAACCGCAGGTCACGGGTATCGACCACCACCCTCGCGCTCCGTAGCCACATACCGAACCGCTGCCGCTCTTCACCTGTCCCCGCGTCGACTATCACGTAGCGAAATCCGGCACCCGGCAGGTTGGGCGAGGCTCCTTCTAGTACGTGTTCTAGCGCCTGGACGCGTGGGTCCTCGCTCCTGACGACCAGATCCCCCACCCGTACGGCGTCGTTGGAGACCACCCGCCGCCCCGGCGTCGCGAAGAAGCGCTGCGCGGGATCCAGCACCGCCCGCCCGCCGTTCCACGGGAACTGCCGGTACGACTCGAACGGCAGCACCAGCACGTCACCCGGCTCCCGATCGCGCCGGATGACCTCCCGCGCGGCCGTCCACCCCTCCGGGTACGGCACCGCCCCGAGCCGCCCCAGCGACCCCCACGCCATGGTCGGCAGCACGGCCACCGGCACCAGCACCAGCGCCGCCACCCACGTCCGGTGGCGCGCCACCCGCTCGGCCAGCAGCCCCAGCCCCAGCGCCGCCACCAGCGCCAGCGGCGCCACGTACTGCTGGGCGTCCCTGAACACCGCGAACCCGCCCCACACCTCCACCACGACCCACCTGAACGCCGCCCGCCCCGGCTCGCTCACCCCGGCGCACGCCACGGCCAGCCCGATCCCGGCCGCCGCGACCAGCCTCCCCTTGTACGGGACCTCCGAGCGCAGGAAGACGACGACCCCGACCAGGGTGAGCGCCAGCCTGGCCACCGCCCCGACGACGCTCTCGTACCCGGGCGGAACCGCGTACAGGTTCCAGATCCCGCCCAGCGACAGCAGGCTCCCCACCGTCCCGAACGGAGTGTCGGCCCTGGCCGCGAAGGCGTCCACGCCGGCGGGATCGCCCTCGATGCCCTGGGGCCGCAGCGCCGTCGGGATCAGCCACGGCAGGCTGAACACCGCCAGCACCGCCACCACCCGGACCAGCACGTCCCGCCGCGCCAGGGGAAGCGCCGTGAGAGCGGTCACCGTCATCGCCGCGAACCCGCCCACCGCCGCCGGCAGCACCGACAGCACCACCCTGCGCCCCGACCAGACGGCCCGCACCACCCACGGCAGCCCCGCGTACCCGAGCAGCAGCGCCCACTGCCCGATCAGCAGCCGCTCGGCCACGTACGGGTTCCACACGTAGAACGCCCCCGCCACCAGCCTCGGCCCCAGCGACTGCGACGGCGTCAGCAGCGCCGCCCCGGAGCAGCCCAGCACGAAGATCCCCAGCAGGATCCCCTTCTGCACCAGCTCGGCGGGCAGCACCTGCGCCAGCGCGGTCACCACGGCGTCGCTCGGCACCACCCGGGCCGCGCCGCCCGCCAGCCCGAACGTGAACCGCGAGAACGCCGGATCCGGCACGAACACCATGTCCTGGAGCAGCGTGAACCCCCACCCCAGGGCCGGCCCGAGCGCCAGGCAGCCCAGCGCCAGCCCGAGGAGGGCGGCGGCGAGCCCGGCTCGGGCGGTGTGCGGCATCCCGCAATGACATCACAACCGGGCCACGGCCATTCCCGTGATCACCTTCGCGTGGTTACGCTCGCCGAGACGGGAGGCTGGGGGCCATGACCGTACAGGGGAGACGATTACGCGGCGGCGACGCCGTGCTCGCCACCGGGCTGGTGATGGTGGCGGTGCAGCTCGTGTGGAAGTTCGAGCTGGTCAGGCGGACGTACTTCCGCCAGGACGACTTCCACTACATCATCAGGGGCCAGGAGAGCGGCTTCACCTGGGACTACCTGATGTGGGTCGACGTGGGCCACCTGCTGCCCGGCGGCTTCGGCATCTCGTGGGCGATGGCCCGCCTCGGCGGCTACAACGAACTGCTGGCCCACTCGATGACGATCGCGCTGCAGGCGGGGGCGAGCCTGGCGCTGCTGCGGCTGTTGTGGCTGCTGTTCGGGGCGCGGCCGGCGATCCTGGTGCCGCTCGGGTTCTACCTGCTGACGCCCATGACGATCCCGTCGCTGTCGTGGTGGGCGGCGGTGCTGGAGACGCTGCCGCTGCAGCTGGCGCTGCCGATGGCGCTGTCCTCGCACCTCCTGTACGTCAGGAACGGCCGGATCCGGCACGTGGTGGCGGCCTGCGCGTGGACGCTGTTCGGGCTGGTCTTCTTCGTCAAGGCCGCGTTCATCCCGGTGCTGATGCTGGTGATCACCGCCGGCTGGCTGGCGCCCGGCTGGAAGCGGATGTGGCGGGCCTGGGTGCCGTACGCGGGGCTGCTGGCCGCGTACTCGTGGGTCTTCTTCACCGGGCTCTTCAGCTCCGTCCAGATCAACAACGAGACGCAGACCCCTGACCTGCCGGACGCCGGCGTGGCGGGCGAGTTCTTCTGGATGCTGGGCTCCCGCGGCCTGATCCCGTCGGCGCTGGGCGGGCCGTGGCAGTGGCGGCCGATCGGGGACGACTACGCGATGGCCGCCCCGCCGGAGCCGCTGGTCTGGGCGGGGCTGGCGGTCGCGGCGGCCGTGGTGGCCGTGTCGGTGCGGTGGCGGCGGCGGGCCTGGCTGGCGTGGCTGGTGCTGCTCGGCTACTTCCTGCTCGCCGACGTGGTGCCGGTGCTGCTGGGACGGATCGAGCTGCTCGGGCCCGGCATCCTCGGCTTCGAGCTGCGTTACCTGGCGGCCACCGCCACCGTCGTGGCCATCGTGCTCGGGCTGGCGTTCATCCCGCTGGACGGCGAGGAACGGCCCTGGCTGCGCCCGCGCACCCGCCTCAGGTGGGCCTGGGCACCGCTCGCCGCCGCCGTCACGGCCGGCTCGGTCTGGTCGGTGGCCGCGTACGCCGACCGCCCGCTCGGCGGCACCGTCCGCGACTACGTCGAAACGGCCAGGCTGGCGCTCTCCCGCGTGCCGGAGGGCACGACCGTGCTCGACACGCACGTGCCGCCCGGGGTCGCCGCCGCCGCCTTCTTCCACGACTACGCCCTGCACTCCAGGCTCCTCGGGGTGCCGGACCCGTGGCCGGTGACGTGGATGCGCGAGCTGTCCGGCCCCGTGCAGCAGCCGCTGACGTTCGACGAGCGGGGGCGCCTGCGCCCGGTCGCCATCCAGGGCCTGCGCGTCCCACAGCGCGGGCCCTGCGTGCCCGTCGGTCCGGACGAGGTCCGCTTCCGCCTCCCGGGCCGGCTCCCCGGCGGCGCGTACACCGCGCAGATCACCTACCTGAACAGCGCCGAGACCACCCTGTCGGTGCGGCTCGGGCTCGGTGTCACGCAGGTCCGCGCCGGCAAGGACCTCGGCAGGACGTTCGCCCGGATCCCCGGCGAGGGCGCCGAACTGGCCCTCCGCACCACCGGCTCCGGCCCGCCGGCCTGCGTCGGCGAGATCAGGATCGGCCACCCCGTCCCCGACAAGGACGGCACGGCCATCCCTCCGAGCCCGCTGAAAAGCTAGCCGCGCAACAACCCAGCGCCCTCATGCGGGGGTCGCCCAACGGCGAGCTGCGACAGCGTCACCCCGAGCCGGGTGCCGAGCCGGGTGCCGAGCCGGGCGCCGAGCCAGCCTGGCCATCGGCCCGAACCTGGCCCACGTGCTCGCCCTGCGCCTGCCTGAGCAGGCCGCCCAGCCTGCCCATGCGGCGTCGCCGCAGGCCGGCCGCTTGGCGGGCCGCCGCAAGTCGCCTGCTTGGCAGATCGCTGCAGGCCGACCACTTAAGCGAGCCGCCGCAGGCCAGCCGCTTAGCGGATCGCTGCGGCCGACCACTTAGCGGGCCGCCGCCGCAGGCCAGCCGCTTAGCGGATCGCTGCGGCTGACCGCTTGGCAGGTCGTCGCGGGCCGACCGCTTAGCGGCCCGCAGGTCACCTGCCTGGCAGGTCGCCGCCTGCCGACCGCTTAGCGGGTCGCCGCAGGCTGACCCGCGCGGGGGCCGCGCCCCTCGCCCCTTCCCCTCAAGGACCGCAGCGAAGTGCGGCGGGGAAGGGGCGAGGGGGCAAGGATGTGGCGACGGGCCCTACTTGCCGGGCTCCGGGTCCCTCGGCAGCCCCAGCATGCGCTCGCCGATGATGTTGAGCTGCACCTCGGTGGTGCCGCCGTAGATGGTCATCGCCCTGGTCGCCAGCACCGCCCGGTTCCAGTAGCCGGCGTCCCCGAGCTTCATGTCCGCCGCGATCACCGCAGCGGCACCGAGCAACTCCACCGCACTCTCCGAGACATGCTGGGCGTGCGAGGTTGACAGCAGCTTCCGTACGGACGCGTCCGCCCCCGGCTCGGCCCCCGCGAGCTGCTTGAGCGTGACCCGCAGCGACAGCGCGTTGATCGAGTGCCCCTCGCAGACCACCTCGGCCACCCGCTGCGCCTCGGCCGGCGTCAGCTCCCGGCCCAGCCGCCCGACCAGCCCCAGCAGGTCGGGCACGGACGCGCCGGTGCCGCCCGACCCGGACGACAGCGAGACGCGCTCGTTGGACAGCGTGTTGCGGGCCACCTTCCAGCCCTCGCCGACCTCGCCCACGACCAGGTCGTCCGGCACGAACACGTCGTCGAGGAAGACCTCGTTGAACAGGTTCTCGCCGGTCATCTCGGTCAGCGGCCTGACCGTGACGCCCTGGGCCTTCATGTCGACCAGGAAGTACGTGATGCCCTCGTGCTTGGAGCCCTCGCTGGAGTTGCGGGCGATGCAGATGCCCCACTCCGCCACGTGCGCGACGGACGTCCAGATCTTCTGGCCGTTGAGCTTCCAGCCGCCCTCGACCTTCTCCGCCTTCATCTGCAGCGACGCCAGGTCGGAGCCGGCGCCGGGCTCGGAGAAGAGCTGGCACCAGATCATCTCGCCGCTGAGCGTCTTGGGCAGGAAGCGCTGCTGCTGCTCGGGCGTGCCGTACGCGGCGATCGACGGCACCACCCAGGCACCGATGATCATGGCGGGCAGGCGTACCTTGGCGGCCTTGAGCTCCTGCGCGATGAGCACCTGCTCCAGCGGCTTGGCGTCGCGGCCCCACGGCTTGGGCAGGTGCGACATCACGAACCCCTGGTTGGCCAGGGCCCGCTTCTGCTCCTTGCCCTCCAGCTTCGCGATCTCCGCGATCTCGGCGCGGATCGACTCGCGCAGCGCCTCGGCGCCCTCGGGCAGGTCGATCTCCATCTCGCGGGAGACGCCCTGCAGGGACAGCTCGGTCACGGTCGCGGCCCACTCGGCCGACGAGCCGAGCAGCGCGCGCAGGGTGAGCGCGCGGCGGTAGTAGAGGTGCACGTCGTGCTCGAAGGTGTAGCCGATGCCGCCGAAGGTCTGGATCGCGTCCTTGGCGCACTGTACGGCGGCGTCGGGGGCCATGACCCCGGCCACGGCGGCCGCGAACCTGAGCTCCTGGCCCTCGGCGCGAGTGGCGTCCCAGACGGTGGCACGGGCCTGCTCCAGCGCGACCAGCATCCGCGACAACTTGTGCTTGATGCCCTGGAACTGGCCGATCGGGCGGCCGAACTGGACGCGTACCTTGGCGTACTCGGCGGCGGCCGTCACGCACCACGAGGCCACGCCCGCCGCCTCGGCGCCGAGCAGGATCGCGGCCAGGTCGCGTACGTCGGAGGTCTCGACGCCGTCCAGGATGCCCTCGGCGGGGACGACCACGTCCGACAGCTCGACCTTGGCGACCGGCCTGGTCAGGTCGAGCGACTTGATCTCGGTGACGGTGGCGGAGGAGGCGTCGACGAGCACCCACTCCTCGCCGTCGGCCGTGGCGACCGGCAGCACCAGCGAGTCGGCCAGCGAGCCGCCGAGCACGGGCTCGGCCGTACCGGAGACGACCAGGGAGCCGTCCTCGCGGCGGGTGCCGGTCAGCGAGCCGGTCAGCGCGACGGCGGCGGTCAGCGTGCCGTCCACGAACGACTCCAGGTGCTCGCGGCGCTTGGACGCGTTGATCACGGCGCTGGCCAGCACGGTAGGCACGAACGGCCCCGGCGCCATGCGCTCGGCCAGCGCCTCGACGGCCACGGCCGCCTCCAGGAGGCCGTAGCCCGAGCCGCCGTACTCCTCGGGCACGTGCAGGCCGAGCAGCCCCTGCTCGGCGAGCCCGGACCAGAACGCGGGACGCCCTTCGGTCCCGGCACGCAGCAGCTCCGAGGGGATGTTCCGCTCCGCCCAGCCGCTCACCGACTCGCGGAGCGCCTCGTGCTCCTCGCTCAACCCGATCGCCATTGTCCATCCTCCAGCCAGGTCCGAGTCATGCCCAGAATCATATTCTAGAGGATGCTTCTGGCAACCGCTCTCCCGTGCCGGTTTCCCGGGCTTCCTAGAGCGGGCGGACCTGCTGGACCAGCGTGTTCAGGTCGCGCCAGCGGGTCTTGTTCGTCTCCGGGATCGAGGCCATGAGCATCGCCGGCTTCGTCTTGCCCACCTCGATGACCGTCACCATCGCCTGCGCCTCCTGCTCCTTGCCGCCGAAGGTGTAGGTGACCTTGTAACCGAGGGTCCAGCCCTTGCCGACCGGGATCTTCTGAGAGGCGGTCCACTCGTCGAGCTCGGCGCCCTCGGGGTACTGGGTGCGGATCGTCCAGCGGGCCGCCTGGGTGGCGATCTCGCGGTAGTCGGCGTTCGAGCTGGGCTTCTTCTCCGGCGACTCGCCCGGGTACATGGCGGAGGCGATCACCGTGTGCGGGATGGCGACCTTGCCGATGCGCTGCGCGATCGAGAACGGTGGGAACGACTTCGCCTTCCACGGCGAGGCCAGCCTCGGGTAGGAGATGCCGCTGTTCTTGTCGGTGATCGTGCCCGTCACCGAGGACGCCGTGCCGGACAGCGTGGCGTACTTCTTGGAGTCCGGCACCGGCGGCAGCACGATCGGCGTCTCGGTCGGGGTCGGGCTGGTCGACACCGTGGGTGTCGCCGAGACCGACGGCACCGGCGCGACCCGGACGATCTGCTCGCCCGGCTGCTGGTTGGTGGGCACGTCGCCACGGAACACGACGAACACCAGCAGCACGGCCACGACCGTGCCGAGGATGGCGCCGACCAGGTAGACCGCCTTGATCGGGATGTCACCGAAACGGCGCGCCCTGGGCTCCGGGGGGAGCGGCGGCACGGGCGGCGGGGGCTGCATGTACTGCTGCTGCGGCGGCTGCCCCAACCGCAACCCCGCCCCCTGCACCGGCCCCGGCCCCTGCATCGGCCCTGGGCCGTGAACGGGACCCGGCCCCTGCCCATGACCCGCACCCGGACCCTGCGACTGACCTGCTCCCGGCGCCTGGCCCGCGCCCGGGGCTTGGCCGGACCCCTGCCCCTGGCCTGGGCCGGCACCTTGGCCCTGGCCCGGACCCGGGCCCTGGGCTGGAGTTGGTGTGCCCGTCGGGGTCTGGCCCGGGGGCTGGGCGGAGGGCCCGCTCGGCGGCTGCCGCTTCGGGGCCTGGCTCGGCGCCGGGGCGACCATCTTGCCGGGCGACCGGCCGGCCCCCTGCTTCGGCGCCTCAGCCGGCGCCTTCCCGGAAGCCTGACCGCTCGCCTGACCTGCAGACTGCCCACTCGCCTGACCTGCGGGCTGACCACTCGCCTGACCTGTGGGCTGACCGGCGGCCTGACCGTTGGGCTGGTCACCCGACTGGCCACCCTTCTGGGCGGTCGGCTGGTCACCGTTCTGAGCGGCCGGCTGATCGGCGGGCTGGCCGGGCGACTGCCCCTCGCCCTGCTTGGGCGACTTCACCGGGCTGGACGGCCCAGGCGTGGGCGGCCGGGAGATCCTGACCGTCTCCTCCGCGGGCAGGACGACCTTGCGGAACGGGGTGGTGGGTGAATCATAGGTGCGCCTGCGCTCGCCGTCGTCCGCCATGGCCTTGAGGTTACGTCACGAAGGAGCGGGATAATTCCTCTATTCCCCCAGCAGAATCTAATTCTGTAAGGTCTGCGAACATGAGGGGTTTCTATGAGATCGCCGCCAACGACCCTGAACGCCCCGCCCTCCTCGGCGACGAGGGCATCACCTACGGACGGTTGCTCGACCGCGTCAACCGCGCCTCCAACGGCCTGACCTCGCGCGGAGTCGCACCGGGCGACTGCGTGGTGACCGTGCTGAAGAACGGGGCCGACGCGCTGACCATGATGCTGGCGACGTACCAGATCGGGGCCTATCTCGTCCCTGTCAACTGGCACTTCACCACCGAGGAGATCGACTACATCGTGGGCGACTGCGGCGCCAAGGTGGTGATCGCGCCGGACGCCCTCACGGTGGACGCGCTCGCCGCCGGCCAGCCGGCCACCCCACCCGAGCACCGGCGGGCCGGGTCGATGATGCTCTACACCTCGGGCACCACCGGCCGGCCGAAGGGGGTGCGCCGGCGGCTGCTGGACCTGACGCCGGAGGAGCTGTACCCGATCCTGATGCGCAAGAGCTGGAAGCACTTCGGCCTGCCCATGAGCGGGGTGCACCTGGTGTGCTCGCAGCTCTACCACTCGGCGCCGTACGGGCAGGCCATGATGGCACTGCAGTTCGGGCACTCGATCGTGGCTCCGGAGAAGTTCGAGGCCGCCGCCGCGCTGGAGCTGATCGAGCGGTACCGGGTGACGAACGCCTTCATGGTGCCCACGATGTTCCACCGGCTGCTGGCGGTGCCGGACCGGGAGTCGTACGACCTGTCGTCCCTCACCCACCTCTTCCACGGGGCCGCCCCGTGCCCGCCGGCCACCAAGCAGGCGATGATCGACTGGCTCGGGCCGGTGCTCTGGGAGTACTACGGCTCGACCGAGGCGGCCGTGGCCACCATGGTCTCCTCGCAGGAGTGGCTGGCCAAGCCGGGCACGGTCGGCAGGGCGCTGGACGGGATGTCGTTCACGATCGTGGACGAGGACGGCCGCGAGGTGCCGCCCGGCTCGCCGGGGCTGGTCTACATCGGCGGGATCAACCGCTTCGAGTACCACGGCGACCCGGACAAGACGGCGGCCGCCATGCGCGGGCGCGACTACACGCCGGGCGACATCGGCTACCTCGACGAGGACGGTTACCTGTTCCTGCTGGACCGGCGGACCGACCTGATCATCTCCGGCGGGGTCAACATCTACCCGGCCGAGATCGAGGCGGCGCTGCTGGAGCACCCCTCCGTGTCCGACGTGGCGGTGATCGGCGTGCCCGACCCCGAATGGGGGCAGAAGGTGGTGGCGCTCGTCCAGCCGGTGGCCGGGGTGACCGGCGGCGAGGAGCTCACGGCCGAGCTGCTGCTGCACTGCGCGCCCCGGCTGGCCAGGCTCAAGCATCCGCGGCTCATCGAGTACAGGGAGTCGCTGCCCCGTACGCCGACAGGCAAGCTGAGCAGGCGAAACGTCCGGGAAGCGTATCTTTCGAGCTGAGCTGGGCAGGATCTCCGCATGAGGGAGATCGTCGCGGGACTGGCCGCCGCAGCCGTACTGGTCGCCGGCTGCGGGCCTCCCCCTACCACCACAGGCACCGTCAGCCCGACCGCGCCGGCCTCGCCCACGGCCTCACCCACGGCCTCGCCCACCAGGCCGGGAACGTCGCCCGCCTCGCCCACCGCGACGCCGCAGGCGCTGGAGGCGGCGTACGAGAAGGTCATCTCGGACGTCCTGCCGTCCATCGTGCAGATCAACACGAAGGTGGGGCTGGGGTCCGGCATCGTGTTCGACACCAAGGGGCACATCGTCACCAACGCGCACGTGGTCGGGCAGGCCACGCAGATGAACGTCACCATCGCCACCGGCGGGCCGCCGCGACCGGCCAAGCTGGTCAGGTCGTTCGCCGCCGGGGACCTGGCCGTGATCAAGGTGGACCGGCCCGACGGGCTCAGGCCGGCGCGGTTCGGCGACTCCTCGAGGCTGCGGGTGGGGCAGATCGTGCTGGCCATGGGCAACCCGCTGGGGCTGTCCGGCAGCGTCACGAACGGCATCGTCTCCGCGCTGGGACGTACGGTGACAGAGCCACAGAACCCCGACTCACCGGGCGCCACCATCGCCGGCGCCATCCAGACCTCCGCCGCGATCAACCCCGGCAACAGCGGCGGCGCCCTCGTGGACCTGTCAGGTCACGTGATCGGCATCCCGACGCTCGCGGCCACCGACCCCGCCCTGGGCGGCGGCGCCGCGCCCGGCATCGGCTTCGCGATCCCGAGCAACACGGCCACGGACATCGCCCGGCAGATCGTCGAGCACGGCAAGGTCACCAACAGCCACCGCGCCGCCCTGGGCATCCGCGGCAGCACGGTCATCGGCTCCGACGGCCAGCCGAGCGGGGTCGGGGTGGCCAGCGTGGAGCAGGGCGGGGGCGCCGAGAAGGCCGGCATCCGCGCGGGTGACGTGATCGTCTCGATCAACGGCAAGGAGACGCCGACGATGGCCGTCCTGGCCGAGACCATCACCACGCTCAAGCCCGGCGACCGCGCCCGGGTGGGCGTGACGCGCTCGAACGGCCAGAGCGAGACGGTCACCGTGACGCTGGGGCAACTGGCGAGTGAGTGAGGGCCGGTCCCCCGAGCAGGCGCCGCAGCGTGCAGCCGCCCACGACCCGGTCACCGTTCATCGCGGACACACCAGCCAGGGTCGGGATCAACCGACCGCTTGCGTCAGGCGGTAGCGGGAGGGCGGGATGCCGTACCGGTCGATGAAGGCCTGCCGCAGCGTCTCCGCGGTGCCGAACCCGCAGCGCACCGCCACCGCCGCCATCGGCAGCGAGGTGGAGGCGAGCAGGTGGGCGGCGGCCTCGGTGCGGGCCTGCCTGACGTAGCGGCCGGGCGTCTGCCCGAGGTGCCTGAGGAAGAGCCTGGTCAGGTGCCGCTCGCTGACGCCCGCCTCGACCGCCAGCGTGGCCGTGCTCAGGTCGTCGCGCAGGTGGGCCGAAATGTGTTCGAGGGTCCGCTTGACCAGGCTGTTGGCGGGCGAGGGGGCGCTGACGAACATGCTCATCTGCGCCTGGTCGCCGGGGCGCTGCAGGTAGGTGACGAGGTTCCTGGCGACGGTCCTGGCCAGCTCGGTGCCGTTGTCCTCCTCCACGAAGGCCAGCATGAGGTCCAGGGCGGCGGTGATGCCCGCGGAGGTGGCGACGTTGCCGTCCCTGATGAAGATCGGGTCGGGGTCCACGACGACGTCAGGGTAGAGCTCGGACATGCGTTCGGCCTGGTGCCAGTGCGTGGTGGCGCGGCGGCCGTCGAGGAGGCCGGCGGCGGCGAGGATGTACGAGCCGGTGCAGACGGACGACACGCGGCGGCTCTCCTTGGCGAGCCGGCGGACGTGGCCGACGATCAGCGGGTTCGCGGCGGCGTCCTCGTGGCCGATGCCGCCCGCCACCACGAGCGTGTCGAGGGGCCCGGTGACCCGCTCCAGGACGAGCTGGGCGTTCAGGGTCAGCGCCGTGGCCGTGGTGATCGGGTGACCGCCGGGGGTGGCGACGCGGTACTCGTAGTACGGCAACGCCCCGTGCCAGTTGGCGCTCTCCAGCGTCGAGGTGATGCTGGCGATCTCGAGCAGCTCCGAAGCCTCGTAGGCCACGATCACGACCCGTCGTCGGTCCATGGCCCCGACTGTAGGTCCGAAGGACGCAGAACCCAAGTTTCCGGACCTTCCTGGCTGCTTCCGTTGGCCGGCGGCACCCGTACCGGACACAGTCGGGGCATGACGACGACGACAACCTCGAAGACCGGCCGCCGGTGGGGCAGGTTCGCCCTCCACTACCTCGAAATGATCATCGCGATGTTCGTCGGGATGTTCGCGCTCGGCATGCTGCAGGCAGCCGTCGGCCTCGGCGTCTCCCACGCCGAGCAGCCGGAGCTGTGGTACCTGTCGATGGCGCTGAACATGTCGATCGGCATGGCCGCGTGGATGCGGTTCCGCGGGCACGGCTGGGCGCCGACGCTGGAGATGTGCGCGATCATGTTCGCGCCCGCCGTCCCGCTCTTCCCCCTGCTGTGGACGGGGGTCATGGACGCCGACGGGCTGATGCTGGTCTCGCACGTGGTGATGTTCCCGCTCATGCTGGTGGCGATGCTGCGCCGCCTCGACGAGTACGCCGGGTGCGCTCATTGAGCTGCTTGCGGTAGGCGTCCATGACGTCCTGCCGCAGCAGGTGCCCGAACCCCGACCGCTCCAGCCGCGCCGCCAGCAGCGGCACGCTGATCCGGAGCGTGGCGGCGGTGGCGGCCAGGTTCCAGCCGTGCGCGGCCAGCTCGCTGAGCAGGTGGCCGCGCCGGCTCTGCGCCTCCGACAGCCTGAACGTCTTCAGGTACGCCGTCCGCCCGTCCGCGCCGGTGATCGTCTCGCCGATGTGGTTCTCGCTCTTGCGCTCGAACGAGGGCAGGAACCGGCTCAGCGTGTACGGTCCCATCCGGTAGACCTCCTCCACCCGCGCGGGGGCGCGCAGCAGCCCGGCCGCCATGACCGAGTCGTGGAAGCCGGCCCACTCCCGCTCGTGGCGCTCGGCCTCGGCCCGCAGGTCGGCCAGGCTGGTGACCGCGCTCTCGTCGATCGCCGCGGGGAAGTCCCTGGCGGGGTAGAAGAGGGCGTACTCGTAGATCAGCTCGCCGTACAGGTCGCGGATGAGGGTCGGGTGCAGCGCCCGGTAGTCCTCCGGATGCGGCACGACGAACGCGCTGGCCAGCGTGTCCCCCGCGTACAGCAGCAGCCCGCACTGCCCCGGGTAGATCTCGAAGACCTTGAGCGCGTCGTCGAGCCCGCGCACCTCCGCCCCGGTGTAGGCGTCCTCGGCCCGCGGCGACAGGCCGTGCGCGATCGCCTGGCGCGACCACTCCTCCCAGGCGATCTCGGGGCCGCCGAAGTGCAGCGCGAGGAAGCCCTCCACGGCCAGGTGCAGCGGCAGGAACCGGAGCCGGTTGGTGTCGACCCGGCGGGCCATCCTGCGCCGCGTCCTGACGCACACGTGCCGCAGCGGCTGCCCGAGCTGCGTGCCGTACGCCGCCGCGGGGGTGCCGTCGCCGGTCCAGGACGCGACGAAGGCGTGCGGCACGTACGCGGTGTAGACCGTGCGGTCCGGCAGGAGCACCACGCTGGCCTCGTCGCCGTACACCTTGGCGTGCAGCCGCAGGTCCTCGATGGGTTCGCGGCGTACGAGCGGCACCAGCCGCATCGCCCCCCAGGTCTGCGCGGGCCGCGTGTCGAGCCCGGTGAGATCGATCATCGCCGGGCCGCCCGATCCTCCAGGTACGCGCGCAGCTCCGCGAGCCCCGTCCGCCCCTCGGCGAACCTGGCCAGCTCCACCAGCGCCGGCAGGTCCTCGGCGTCGCGGATGCCGGCCGTCGGCACCATCGGGGACAGCCGCCGCACGTCGAACTGCCCGGCGTCGTAGACGGGGTTCAGGTGCACGATGCCGACCTTGCCCGCCGGGTCGAGCTTGCGCCGCCAGACGCGCAGCACCTCGCCCGCCAGCCCTGGCGGCGCGTTGTCCCAGCCGTCGGAGACGATGACGAGCAAACCGGGGCGCCCTTCGAGGGCGTCGAGGATGCGCCGCCCCAGCGGCGTGGGCCCGGTCGGGCGTGCGTGCAGCGGCTCCGCGCGGCCGGACAGCCACAGCCCGCGGTAGCCGCCGGCCAGCGCCTGCAGCAGGTAGTGGCAGGCCAGCGCGACCGCGAGCGGCCGGCGGCGCTTCACCGGCGAGCCGAAGGAGGAGAAGCTGTCGTCGAGCACCGCCGCCACGCTGCCCCACGTGCCGGCCCGCTCCCCCGCCGCCCGCGCCGCCGACGCGCGCAGCGCCGCGACCAGCTCGCCGCGCCGCCGCGTCCGCACGTCCGCGGCCAGCGACAGCACGTACGAGGCCAGCCGAACCAGCGGCATCGCGGCCAGATCGGCCTCGGTACGCACCCCGTCGCGCTCGGCCGACTCGCTCAGCCGCAGCCGCTCCAGCCGGGTCAGCCGGGGCGCGACCCGCTCCAGGAAGACGGCCCTGCTGATGCCGTGGCGGGCCGCGAACCCCTCGGCGACCGTGTACGGCAGGTCGTACAGGGCGTTCTTGTCGTAGTGCGCCCGCCGCCACGCCTCCAGCACGGGCGTGTCGTAGCGGGCCCGGCTGAACGGCGCGAACAGGAAGTCGCCCAGCTCGCCCTCGGGCCGCAGGTGCGCGTGCCGGACGGCCGACTTCACCGCCGAGCGGTACTTGACCGCGTCGAAGGCGAGGTCGGGCCGGGCGGCGAGCCAGTCGCGGACGAGCGCCCTGGTGCGCCGGTTGTTGACGCCCGCGCGCCGCAGCTCCTGGAAGAGCCGGTAGACGCGGGGCGGGCTCATCCGCGCCAGCCGCCACGCGATCAGCCGCGCGTCGCCCGGG
Source organism: Nonomuraea rubra (assembly GCF_014207985.1). Classification (NCBI taxonomy): domain Bacteria; kingdom Bacillati; phylum Actinomycetota; class Actinomycetes; order Streptosporangiales; family Streptosporangiaceae; genus Nonomuraea; species Nonomuraea rubra. The sequence goes on from NZ_JACHMI010000001.1 coordinate 10,961,098, forward strand.
TGGCCGCCCTTGCGCCCGAGCAGGTTGGCGATGATCAGGGCGGCGTTGTGGTCGTTGATGTCGAGCGCGAGCGTGGCGGCGTACAGGTCGGGATAGTTGCCGTGGATGTAGCTGTGCAGGAAGGCGAGGGAGAGCCGCTGCTCGCCGGCCGCGCTGTGGAACTCGCGCTGGCCGGTCGAGGTGATCGCCGCGTTCGCGAAGAGCAGCACGTCCTCGCACTCGATCAGGTCGGCGTAGGTCTCCATCGGCTCCCCCGGAAGTCGTCGACTGGCCGGGGAATGGGGGCACGAACTGCGAAAGGTTCGCTGTACAGGCGGATTCCGGAAGTCGTACCGAAGTCCCGCGGCCAGTCTGGTTCCGGACCCTACAGGGGGTTCGCGGCCGGTGCGAGGGGATTTAGGCCGCTTCGCGCTTGCCGTCGTTGGCGCGCAGGAAGGCCGCCAGCCCCGCCAGGTCGTCGGTGTTGATGTGGTCGACGTCCGCGGCGATCAGCTCGCGCCAGAGCGCGTCCCTGGCCGCCCCGGCCGTGTCCGGCGTGGCCCAGAAGCGTACGCGCTGGCCGTCGCGGTGGGCGGTGGCCACGATCTGGCGCAGCTTGTCCCGCTCGGCGGCGGGCATCTCGCCGGCGCCGGTCCAGGTGAAGTGGTTCGTCCAGTTGTCGCTGATCAGCGGGATGAGGCCGGGGTCGCCCTGGCCCAGGTCCGCCATGCGGCCGTCGTAGAAGGCGTAGCGCCGCTCCTGGGCGGCCATGAGGTCGCGCGGCCGGTCGCCGCTGATCACCACGGTCACCGCGCCGGGCTTGACCCTGCCCTTGTGGTAGGTGGTGAGCAGCTTGCGGTAGCTCCTCAGCACCTTGTCCAGCTCGGTGTAGGTGGCGGCGCCGTTGTTCTTGATGTCCACCAGGAGCTGGAGCTGCTGGCGGCTGCGCGGGTAGACGCTGCCGTGGCGTACGCGCTGGGCCAGCGGGTCGAGGTAGAGCGACTGCAGCGTACGGCCGGGCCGCAGGTCCTCGGGGTCGTGCCCGACGCGCAGCTCGCCGTCCACCAGGTAGATGTCGGCCTCGACGCTGGTGAACCCGTGGTCGAGGGCGTCCAGGAGCGGGCGCTCGTGCTCGTAGTCGTTGTGCGCGTGGGCGCGGGGAAGGGGCTCGACGGCCGTCGCCGAGGCGGGAACGGCCGTGAGCAGCAGCGCGCCCGCGGTGGCCAGCACACCCAGGGTTCGACGCAACATCGCATCTCCTTAACGAGGGATGATCGAGACGCGTGCCACGTTAGGCGGGAAAGATGTGACAGGAGTGACGTTCGCCTGAACTAACGGTCCCGGGCCTTGATCCTGCCCAGCGTGAGGTGCCGGTCCCGGATGTCGGAGATCAGCACGTGCGCGACCAGCAGCAGCCCCAGGCAGAGGACGTCGGCGGCCCACCACGGGATCTCGGCCAGCAGCAGGTACCCCTGGCCGTCGCTGAGCGACCTGATCACCACCGTGACCACGGCCACCACGAGCGTGACCAGCCCCCAGCTCCACAGCGGCGGCAGGCTGCCCTTGTTCCACAGCCGCACCCGCCAGTTCATGAACACGGCGAGCACGCCGAGCAGCGCGCAGAAGCCGATCAGCCACCAGGGCAGGGCGAAGGCGGTCTGCTCGGAGATCTGCTCCCGCGTGGTGCGCAGCTCCGCCTCGGCCTCCCGCCTGGCCTGCTCGGCGGCGGCGAGCCGGCGTTCGAGCTGGGCCACGCTCTGCTGCTGCCGGGAGGGCGGCGCGGCGTCCTGCGTCGGCAACATCCGCGTCACGACGGTCAGCATGATCGCCACGAACGACAGCGCCAGCACGATGGCCATGAACAGGTCGATGAAGCGCAGGTCGAGCGGCGGGGCGAACGACCTGGGGGCCCGCTTCCTCACTGCTCCCTCACCAGCGTGTACTTCTGCGGCCGGCTCTCGGCGGCGGCCAGCCGGTCGACGGCGGTACGCAGCGCGTCCAGCCCCTTCACCAGCTCCTCGGTCCTGCCCCGCGAGTGGGCCAGCTCCTGCGTGAGGCCCTGCATGTGGGACAGCTCCTTGGTCAGCCCCTGCACCTGGGCCAGCTCGCGGGTGAGCCCTGCCAGGCCGGGCACGGCCTCCTTCTTGCCTGGCAGCCGCGCGAGGTAGACCAGGAATACCTCGTCCGCCGCCCCGACGTTGGCCCGCTCGCCCCGCTCGACCAGCGCCATCGCGCCGAACGCGAGCACGCTCAGGAACAGCGCGATCATCGTGACGCCGAACGCGGAGGCCAGCTCGGGCAGCACGTACTGCTTGAGCGCGGCGATCAGCACGGAGGGGTCGCCCCGCCCGTCCAGCGCGTCGCCGAACGAGCCCACCATCGCGGCCATGGTCAGCGCGGTGCCGATGAACCCGAAGACCGGCAGCGCCCAGATGAGCGCGTGGTCGAGGTGATGCCTGTTGGCCATCTCGCTCTCGTCCAGCGCGGAGCGGGCGCTCAGCACGGCCTCGCAGTCGCTCCCGGCCTCGGCCGCCTCCTTGAACAGCTTGAGCCGCCGCGCCACCAGCGTGTCCTCGTTCGGCTTCACCGACCCGATGCTCGCCACGGCCCGCGCCGTCGCGGCGCTCTCCCGCCGGATGTCCGGCACCGCCCTGACGATCCTCAGCACGGTGGTCACGAACACCGCGATGACGAGCGTGACCACGAGCTCGGCCGCGGCCGGGGCGGTCGTCGCGCCCACGAACCTCAGCAGCGCCCCCACCGCGCCCGCCACCAGCAGCACCCCGGACACCAGCAGCCCCACCAGGGGCGCGAACGCCGAATGGCGCCAGTCGTACCTTGACACGCTTCAACCCCACCTAGAACACCCGAATTGTCAAAGCACCACCTAAGCACACGTAGAGCAATGATTGGTGACAGAGTGGCAGATCTGTGACTCTGGGGCGGGGCCTCAGCGGGTGTAGTCGAGGGGGCCGTCGTTGAACAGCTTGAACGGGCCGTTGAGAATGGCCTGCTCCAGCCCCTCGTCGTGCTCGTACGCCAGGTCACGGTAGCTGGCACCGTGGCCCCTGAAGTCGTCCTCACCGTAGGTCTGGCGGGCGTCCTCCTCGTAGCCGAGCTGGGTGCCCATCCGGTACGCCGCCCGGTTGGCCGCCTCCTCCTCCCGGCCCCGCGCCTCGGCGTACTCCTCCATGGTCATCCCGAGAGGGCTCGGGTCCCAGCGGCTCTTGGCGATCTCGACCTGCCGGACGAACTCCCCGGCCATCGCCTCGGGGGTGGACCAGCCGGCACCGCCGATGTGGATGACGTTCAGGTTCCGGTTGTAGCCGGACCCGTACTCGTTCTTCCCGCTCTGGTACAGGGTGGTGATGCCGTGCTCCCTGGCGTACGCGAGCGCCGCCCGCCCCTCGGGCGTCTGGTTCAGCACGTGCTCGGCCGCCTCGCGGGCCCGCGAGTTGTCGTCGAAGGGGTCGAGGGAGAGCGTGTTGGCCGCCACCAGGGCCGTCTGGATGCCGGGCACGATCATGAGGCGGGCGAACAGCTGCTTCGCGAGCCGCAGGGCGGCGACCGCGTTGCCGCCGATGTTCCGCTCGATCTGGGCCAGGGTGGCCTGGAGCGCCTTGCGCGTGCCCATGGTCCTGATCCTGGTGAAGAGCGCGCCGATCGCCGGGCCCAGCGCGAAGGCCCTGATGATCGACAGCAGCAGGGCGAGGAGGGCGAGCACGACGGCGTACTTCCACACCGTGCGCAGCACCACGACCGCGGTCGTCCCGGTGCCGACCAGGGCGTTGGCCAGCGCCCCGTCGCCCATCCGCTCGTCCGTGCCGCTCCACGCGCTCTCGAAGACGGACAGGTCGCCGCTGTAGTTGCCGGACGCCCGTACCTGGGAGACGGCCGCCCCAGACTCCACCCGGCCGCCCTGCGAGGCGGAGGCGAGGTCCATCCACGACCCGGCGCCGTCGAGGCGCTGCGTCTCGTCGGCACGCGGCCACGGGGCGTCGGAGGCGACCAGCCCGTGCACGACCCGAAGCCCCGGCGGCATCTCCCAGCTCACAGCCCCTCCAGCCCGGTCCGTACGCGCTCGGCCGACTCGACGCCGGCCTGCTCGGCACGCGTGTAGTTCTGCTCCGACAGCTCGGCCTTCGCGGCGTGGTCGCGCAACGTCCGTGCCGTGGCGCCGAACGCGTTCTGCACCAGCTCGGTCAGCCCGGCGAACTCGACGTCGAACCCCGCCCCCGGCCGCTCGGGCGCCGCCCCGGCGCCTCCCGCGTGATCGGCCCTGCCGAGCGCGCCGCCCAGGGCCCGCTCCAGCTCGTCCGCCTGCTCCCTGAGCCTGCCGGCGGACACGGTCCGGCTGCCGTGGACGACCTGGATCCCGTCGCCGCGCTCGCTCATCGCCGGGTGCCCTGCTGCATCAGCCGGTCCAGCCGCGCGGTCAGCTCGCCGGCGGCCAGGAGGATCTCGTTCATGTTGCCGCGGGCGTCGGCCTCGATGTCCTTCAGCAGCGCGGTCAGCTCCGGCGTCTCCTGCCGCAGGACGTCGGGAACGGCCTGCATCGCGCGCTCCTGGGCAGTGGCACGGGCCCGCCCGAACGCCTCCTTGATCGCGGCGGCCAGCTCTTCGGACGGCAGCCGCATCGCCCTGGGGTCGATCACCAGCTCCACCAGGTCGCTGGTGCCGTCGACCGTCACCTTGACCAGGCCGTTCGCCGCGGCCTCGACCTCCCGCAGCTCGGCGAACCGGTCCAGGAAGTCGGCCTCGTCCGAGGTCGCCATGGCCCCTCACTTTCGGTCATGCTCGATGGCAAATTTCGGCCAAAGAGATCCAAGCAGAAGGGCACGGCGCCACCCGTGATCGATCTTGAAAGTTCGCCCACGGTTCACCCGGCGGTTCCCCGGCGCACAAAACGTCGTGAACGCGAAAAACCGCCCCCACCTGCGGAGTTTCCGCAGGTGGAGGCGGTCTGAAGTGGTGGAGGTGGCGGGAATCGAACCCGCGTCCTTCAACCCCAAGTCAGGGCTTCTCCGGGCGCAGCCTGCTGTGCTTTTCTCAGCCCCGGCGATCACGCAGGCGAGTCGCCGACGGGCTCAGCCACTGTTTGATTTCCCGATCGCCCCCGTGGCCGGGTTGATCGGTTGAGCCTTCTAGCGATGCCAGACACCGGGCCGAAGGCACTCCCGGGCTGACAGTGGTTTCGCTACTTAGGCAGCGAGCGCCAGGTCAGACCTGGCAGCCACAGTGCTCTTGGAATTGGCACTTGTAGTTTGCGGTCACAGGATTAACGAGGTTATGTCCGCAGTCCTCGGCCCGCTTCACCTGGCTTGCAAGGTCAAAGTCGAAGCCAGTCACCCCCTGTGCAGTTTTCAACACGCGCCCCGTCAGGACGTGGCCCGCGCATTGATGAATCTACAGGGGACAACACCCTCAACGCCAACTTAATTCCTGGTGTAGCCGCACATGCCGAAACCCCCGGGAGCGTGGCACAGAGGCGCGCGCTCCCGGGGGCCGACCGGCAGGGTCGAGCCGGTCCGGACGGCAGGACTTCCCCCGAGATGAAGTCCTGATCTCATCACGGCGACTGGGACCGCAACCCCCCGAGCGGGCCCAGTCATTCAGTAAGACGCAATCGGATGCCCGGATGGTTGCTCAGCGTCGCGACAATTTCACGATGGGTTGCGCAGGCCCGCGAAGAAGCTGCCCGCCACGGCCGCGGGGTCGTAGTTCTTCGTCAGCACCGCGATGGCCACATCGCCCTGCCAGCCGACGAACCAGCCCTGCTGGCTGCCCGCCGACGCCCGGACGCCGTAGACGCGGCCCTTGCCCGCCTGGGCGGGCGTACCGGCCGCGCCGGCCCGCATCATGGTCGTCAGCGCGGCGCGGACCTCGGCGTCCATCGGAACGGGCGCCGGCTGGGTGGCCGGGGTCGCCTCGGCCGACGGGTCGGGCGACTTCGGGTCGGTGACCAGCACCGGCGGCCGCCACGTGCCCGAGCCCACCGCCGCGGCCACCAGGGCCATGCTGAGCGGACTCATCTGGACGTTCTGGCCCGCGATGGCCTTGGCCTTGTCGGCGTCGCTGGCCAGCCCCGGCAGCGCCCCGCTGAACGACTTGAGCGGCAGCCGCCACGGCAGCCCCACGCCGAACGCCTTCGCGCTGCGCTCCAGGTCGCCGGCCGTGACCCGGCGGGCCAGCGAGGCCAGCGCGGTCACGCAGCCCTTGGCGAAGTTCTCCTGGAAGGTGGCCGAGGTCGTGACGCCCGTGGACTGCCCGGCGTGCACGAACTTGGCCCCGCCGACCGTGCGCTCCTGCGGGCAGGCCAGCTTCTGCTTGGTGCTCACCTTCTTCTTCAGCAGCGCGTCGGCGGCCACGATCGAGAACGCCGTGCCGGCGGGGAACTTGCCGGCCAGCGCGTCGCGCTCCTGGTGCAGGCCCTTGGTGCTGACGGCGAGGATCTCGCCGGTGTCGCGCTGCACCGCCACCAGCGCGCTCGTCCCGGTGTCGGCCACCGCCTGCTCGGCCGCGGCCTGCGTGGCGCGGTCGATCGTGGTCTTCACCGAGACGTTCTGCCGGCCGGGCCACTCCTCCAGCTGCGCGACCTGCCGGCCGGTCTTGAGGTCGAGGGTGACCACCCTGGTCTCGGTGGAGCCGGTCAGGTAGTTCTGGTAGGCCTGCTGCAGGCCGTTCCTGCCCACCGAGTCGCCGGCCCGCTGCGGGCCACCGAGCTTCTGCTCGGTCTCGGGCGTGAGCGCGCTGACGTCGCCCACGATCTGGCGCGGCGCGTCGGGATCGACGGGCTGCTCCTGCGCCTCGATCTCGACCCCGTCGATGGCCTCCAGCTTCGCCTGCATCGACTGGTAACGCGAGCGCCCGAACGTCACGAGCTGGACGAACTTCTCCGGAGGCGAGGACCTGACCCGGCTCAGCAGCCGGTCCTGGGCGTAGCCGGTGACCTCCGACAGCTGGGTGACCACCTCTTCCGCCTGGTCGCCGAGCTGGTTGGGGTAGACACCGGCGACGTAGAGCACCCTGTCGCTCTGGAGCGCGTCGCCCGCCCTGTCGACGATCGGCTGGCGCGGCCTGGGCCGGGTGTCGACCGCGAACCGCTGCCCCTCCTTGAGCTCCGGATGCAGGACCGAGGGCGACCAGCGCACCTTCCACGAGCCGTCGACCAGGTGCAGCGGCAGCACGCCTTCGTACTGCCACAGGGGGTTGTTCTCCCCCAGGTCGACCTCGGCGTGGAAGTCGGCCTTGGACTCGTCGCCGGTCACGCCGATACTCGTGATCTTGAAGCGGAACGAGGCCGCGTCGAGCTCCAGCTTGGCGTCGGCCAGTGCCTTGCGCACCGTCGCCGCGTCGCCGTCGGTGCGGCCGGCGGCCAGCTCGTAGTCCTCCGTCTGCCAGCCCACGAGGAAGTCACGCACCGCGTCGTGCGGTGACGGCTCCTCGAAGCAGCCGGTCAGCGTGGTGCTCGCGACCGCCAGGGTGACGGTCGCGGCCAAGGTGCGGCGGGCGCGTCTCATCGGTTGCGGTGTCACACTCTCATCGGTTGCGGTGCCGCAGTGCCCGGGCCATCTCCCGCTTGGCCTGCTGCTCCGCCAGCGACTGCCGCTTGTCCCAGTCTTTCTTGCCTCGGGCCACGGCGATCTCGACCTTGGCCCTGCCGTCCTTGAAGTAGAGCGTCAGCGGCACGATCGTGAGCCCGCCCTCCTTCGTCTTGGCGGCGAGCTTCTCGATCTCCTTGCGGTGCAGCAGCAGCTTGCGCTTGCGGCGCGCCGCGTGGTTGGTCCACGTGCCCTGGGAGTATTCGGGAATGTGGACGTTGAGCAGCCACGCTTCGTTGCCGTCGATGCTGGCGTAGCCGTCGACGAGCGAGGCGCGGCCCTCGCGTAGCGACTTCACCTCGGTGCCCTGCAGCACGAGACCCGCCTCGAAGGTGTCCTCGACGTGGTAGTCGTGCCGAGCACGCTTGTTCTGGGCGATGACCTTCCGCCCGGTCTCACGTGGCATGCTTCGACTTTACCGGCGACCGGGGCGGTCACGACCCAAGCGCACCCGCTACACCCTGAGGTAGCGGCGCAGCGTCACGAACGAGGCCAGGATACAGATCACGACACCGATGATCATAGTGAGCGTGATCGTCTGGGCCAGGTCGTTCCAGCCGAGCCCGGTGCCGAAGAAGTTGACGACCTCGTCGAACAGGAACACCTTCGCCAGGATCAGGATGATCGCGGCGAACACCCCGCCGACCAGGCCGGCGATGACGCCCTCCATGACGAAGGGGAGCTGGATGTAGAGGTTGGAGGCACCGACCAGCCGCATGATGCCCGTCTCCCTGCGCCGGTTGAACGCCGACAGCCGCACCGTGTTGCCGATCAGCAGGGCGGCCGCCAGCACCAGCACGACGGCCACCGAGAGCGCGGCCACCGCGAGCGTGTTCAGCAGCTTGAAGAACGGGGCGATGAGCTGCTTCTGGTCCATCACCTGCGCCACGCCGGGCTGGCCCTTCATGGCGTCGATGATGGGCTGGTAGTTGTCAGGATTCTCCAGGCTGATCCTGAACGACTGGGGCAGGTCCTCGACCTTGGTCGCGTCGACCAGGGCCTTGTTGGACGAGAACGACTGCTTGAAGTTCTCGTACGCGGCCGCTTCGTCCTCGAACACCACTCCCTTGACGCCGGGGGTGTTCTCGATGTGCTCCTGGAGCGCCTTGGTCTGCGCGGGCGTGATCGCCTTGCCGTTGCAGGCCGTCATGGCCGTCCCCTTCTTACAGAGGAAGACCGAGATTTCGACCTTGTCGTTCCAGTAGCCGCTCATCAGCCCGACCTGACTGTTGATCATCAGGCCGACACCCAGCAGCGCCATGCTGACCGCCACGGTGATGACCACGGCGATCGTCATTGTCAGGTTACGGCGGAGGCCGATCCAGACCTCGGAGAAGATGAAATTCGCCCGCATGTCTTGTCTGCAGCTCCCTGTCAGTACGCCTGGCCGTACACGCCACGCGACTGGTCACGGACGATCTTGCCGTCCTCCAGCTCCACGACACGCTTACGCATGGAGTCGACGATGGCCGCGTCGTGCGTGGCCATGACGACCGTGGTGCCAGTCCTGTTGATGCGGTCGAGCACCTTCATGATGCCGATGCTCGTCGCGGGGTCGATGTTGCCCGTGGGCTCGTCGGCCAGCAGGATCATCGGCCTGTTGACGAACGCGCGGGCCATGGCGACGCGCTGCTGCTCACCGCCGGACAGCTCGTCGGGCATGCGGTGCGCCTTGCCCTCCAGGCCGACCAGCTCGACGACCTCGGGCACCACCTTGCGGATGAACCGCCGGGGCTTGCCGATGACCTCGAGGGCGAACGCCACGTTCTCGTAGACGTTCTTGTTGGGGAGCAGCCTGAAGTCCTGGAAGACGCAGCCGATGCGGCGGCGCAGGTGCGGCACCTTGAAGTTGGAGAGGCGAGCCAGGTCCTTGCCGGCGACGTGGATCGCGCCGGAGTTGGGCCGCTCCTCCTTCAGGATCAGACGAAGGAACGTCGACTTGCCTGATCCCGAGGGACCGACGAGGAACACGAACTCGCCCTTGTCCACGTCAACGGATACGTGGTCGAGGGCGGGCCGGTTCTGGTTCGCGTAGACCTTGGTGACATTATCGAAATGGATCACGAGAGCATCACGGCATGCCAGTCTAGGGGTCAGGACGGAAGCGAGGGTGGCACATGCCCACTTCCCGCCACCGGCCGATCGGGGGCGTTGACTTTACTGATGATCGACGTTCCGATTGGCCAGACGACAGTCTAGGGGGAAGACTGGCATGGAACGTCCATAACGGAAACAAAACGATTGTGCGGCTAGACTTGGGGCTGTCATGAGTTGCGAACACCTCGTATGCGCCCAGTGCGCTCACCCCGTGGTCGAGGGGCGCTGCCCCGTCTGCCGCGCGAACAGGGAGCGGATGCACAACCACGGCTTCGCCGGGCTGCCACCCGCCCTCATCGCCCTGCTCCTCGTCGCCCTGCTCGTGCTGACCCTCGCGGCCCAGCACCTACTCGGCGCCTGACTCCTGTCGCCGCATCCAGCGGATCTCCGACTCGATGAACTCGTCGAGGTCGCCGTCGAGCACCGCTGACGGGTTGCCCGCCTCCGTGCCCGTGCGCAGGTCCTTCACGATCTGGTACGGGTGCAGCACGTAGTTGCGGATCTGCGTGCCCCACGACGTGGTCGTGGCGCCGCGCAGCTCCGACATCTTCTCCGCCTCCTCCTGCCGCTTGCGCTCCAGCAGCTTGGCCTGCAGCACGTTCATGGCCGTGGCGCGGTTCTGCAGCTGGGAGCGCTCGTTCTGGCAGGAGACCACGATGCCGGTCGGCAGGTGCGTGATGCGCACCGCCGAGTCGGTGGTGTTGACGCCCTGGCCGCCGGGGCCGCTGGAGCGGTAGACGTCGACGCGGATCTCGTCCTCGTTGATGTCGATGTGGTCGGTCTGCTCGACGACCGGCACGATGTCCACGCCGGCGAACGAGGTCTGCCGCCGCCCCTGGTTGTCGAACGGGCTGATGCGGACCAGCCGGTGGGTGCCGTGCTCGCCGCGCAGCGTGCCGTAGGCGTACGGGGCCTTGATCGTGAACGTGGCCGACTTGATGCCGGCCTCCTCCGCGTAGGAGGTGTCGTAGACCTCGGTGGCGTAACCCTTGCGCTCGGCGTAGCGCAGGTACATGCGCAGCAGCATCTCGGCCCAGTCGGCCGCGTCGACGCCGCCCGCCTGGGAGTTGATGGTGACGAGCGCCTCGCGGGCGTCGTACTCGCCCGAGAGCAGCGTGCGCACCTCCAGGGCGCCGATGTCGGACTTCAGCCCCTCGAGCTCCTTGTCGGCCTCGGCGCGCGTGTCGTCGTCGCCTTCCTCGGCCGCCAGCTCGTACAGGACCGTGAGGTCCTCCAGCCGGCGCGCGACGCCCTCCACGCGGTTGAGCTCGCCCTGGAGGTGGGAGAGCTTGCTGGTGACCTTCTGGGCCTGCTCAGGGTCGTCCCAGAGGTCGGGCGCGGCAACCTGCTGCTCCAGCTCCGCGATCTGCTTGCGCATCGCGTCGAGGTCGAGCACGTCCTGGATGCTGCGGAGCGTGCCCCGGAGCTCGTTGATCTCTTCTGCCGGATCGATGCCTGCCACGTCTCCCAAGGGTACGCGACCCTCGCGGGCCCGAATAACATGGCGAGGTGCGTGCATACGGTCGGCGTGGGATGCTGGCGCTCGCCGCCGGCCTGCTCGCCGCGGTGACCGCCTGCACCGGCGATGCCCGGACCCCGGCCACCACGCCCGCGGCCGCGGTCACCACGACCCCGCCGCCCTCCCCCGCCGAGCCCGAGGTGACGCTGGCGGAGGCGGCCGAGGAGTTCACCGCCTTCACCCTCACCGACAACGCGCTGCGCGGCCCGGACTGGCGGAGCGAGTTCGAGGGCAGGCTGCGGGAGGCCAGCGACATCACGACAGGCGGCCAGTGGGCGATCACCCAGGCCGCCTACGTGTCCACCGGCTCCAGGCCGCCGCGCCGCCAGTGGGGCGCGCCGACGCTGTACGTGCCCAGGTTCGCCCAGGGCGAGCGGGCGCCCTGGTTCAGCGCGCTGGTGACCCGCGACGGGCGGCAGACGCTGCTGACCTTCGCCAAGTCCGACCGCTGGCGCCTCAGCTCCGCGGCCGAGCTGCTGCCGGGGCAGAGCCTGCCGGAGGTCGAGCTGGACACCGACGGATACGCCTCCAGCCTTGCGCCCGACGACAAGACCGTCACGATCAGCCCGCAGTTCATGGGCCCCGTGCACGCCAGCGTGGCGGAGACGGGCAAGTCCGGGGTCACGGCAGGGCTGCTCGCGGAGGGTCCGTACACGACGGACGTGGCCGAGCAGATCGCCGCGCTGCGCGTCAAGGCCAAGCGCGCTGAGCTGAGCTACGACTCGATCTTCAGCGCCGACAACTTCCCCGTCTACGCCCTGCGCACCGAGGGCGGCGGGGCGCTGATCCAGTATTCGCTGTCGCGGAACAGCACGACGAGAAACGTGCTGGACGAGACGTACAAGATCCCCGTGCCGCCGGAGGCGAGCTGGGCGATTCCCGACAAGACCGTGCGCCTCAACCTGAAGCTGACCGAAGTGCACCAGTACGCGACCGTCGTCCCACCCCTTACCAGGCCCTCCGCGGCATCCGTGATCGCCCACGACGGCGCGCTCACGCGGGCCTCCGGCCAGTAGCCGCCCGCTCCGGCGGGCCGGGGACGGCGGTCGGCCGGCCCCGGCGGCGCGTGACGGAGATCAGGCCTCCGTGTGGGGGAGGTTGCTGGCGGAGACGAGCGTGCGGATCGCGCGCAGCGCCACCGAGAGCGTGGCCAGGTCGAAGTTGTCGCTCTCCCAGATCTCCGACAGCGTCTGGCGCGCCCGGGAGACCGCCGCGGAGTTCGCCTCCGACCAGCGTGCCAGCCGCTCCTCCGGGGGCAGCCCCGGCTTGCTGTGGGCCAGCACGTCACGGGTGAGCGAGGCGTGCGCCGCGTACAGGTCGTCGCGCAGGGCGGACCTGGCGATCGAGTTCCACCGGTTGTCCCTGGGCAGCGCGATGACCCGCTCCCGCAGCCGCGCGAGCTGCAGCCGGTCGGCCAGGTCGAAGTAGACCTCGGCGACCTCGTTGACCGGCCGCCCCGTCAGCGACGAGATCTCCACCAGGTCCAGCGTCGAGTACGCCGGGACCATCCCTGCCACCCGCTCGGCCAGCTCCAGCGGCACCCCGCGGGCCACGAACGAGTCGCGCCGCTCCTCGTAGGCCGCCAGGTCGGGCCCGGTCAGCAGCTTCGGGATGTGCGCGAGCAGCCCGTTGACGCCCTTGACGAAGAAGCTCACGGACCCGGCCAGGTCCAGCGGCGGCCGGCGGTTGACCAGCAGCCAGCGGGCTCCTCGCTCGACCAGCTTGCGGGTCTCCAGCAGCATGGCGATCTGCGTGCCCGTGTCGATCTTGTTGTCCAGCTCCTCCACGGCCCGGTAGAAGCTGGGCAGGTCGAAGACCTCCCGCGCGACCAGGTACGCCCGCACGATGTCAGGCGTCGAGGCCCCGGTCTCCTCGCCGAAGCGGAACATGAAGGTGGTGCCCGCCGAGTTGACCAGCTCGTTCACCACGCAGGTGGTGATGATCTCGCGCCGCAGCGGGTGCTCGTCCATGTACGTGCGGAACCGCTCCCGCAGCGCCGACGGGAAGTAGGAGACCAGCCACGAGGCGAGGTACGGGTCGTCGGGCAGGTCGGACCCGAGCAGCTCGGCGTCGGCCACCAGCTTGGTGTAGGCGAGCAGCACGGAGAACTCGGGCGCGGTCAGCCCCAGCCGGGCCTGGCGCCGCTCGGCCAGCGTCTTGTCCGACGGCAGGAACTCCAGCTCCCGGTTGACCAGCCCGTCCCGCTCCAGCTTGCGCAGGTAGCGGGCGTGGATGTGGAGCATCTCGACGGCCTGCGTACGGGCGCCGTCGAGGACCACGTTCTGCGCGTGGTTGTCGCGCAGCACGAGGTCGGCCACCTCGTCGGTCATCGAGGTGAAGACCTGGTTGCGCTGCTTGTCGGTCAGCTCACCATCGCGGACGACCTGGTCGAGCAGGATCTTGATGTTCACCTCGTGGTCGGAGGTGTCCACGCCGGCGGAGTTGTCGATGAAGTCGGTGTTGACCAGCCCGCCGTTGAGCGCGAACTCGATCCGGGCGAGCTGCGTGAAGCCCAGGTTCCCGCCCTCGCCGATGACCTTGCAGCGCAGGTCGGCGGCGTTCACCCGGAGGACGTCGTTGGCCTTGTCGCCCACGTCGGCATGGGACTCGGAGCTGGCCTTGACGTAGGTGCCGATGCCGCCGTTCCAGAGCAGGTCCACCGGGGCCCGCAGGATGGCGCTGATGAGGTCGTTCGGCGCCATGGAGGCGATGCCGGACGGGAGTCCGAGCGCCTCGCGCATCTGGGGCGTGATCTGGATGGACTTGGCCGTGCGCGGGAAGACGCCGCCGCCGGCGGAGATCAGCTTGGCGTCGTAGTCCTCCCAGGAGCTGCGCGGCAGCTCGAACAGGCGCCGCCGCTCGGCGAAGGAGCGGGCCGCGTCGGGCGCGGGGTCCACGAAGATGTGCCGGTGGTCGAACGCGGCGATCAGCCGGATGTGCTGTGACAGCAGCATGCCGTTGCCGAACACGTCGCCCGACATGTCGCCGATGCCGGCCACGGTGAAGTCGGTGGTCTGGACGTCCACGCCCATGGTCCTGAAGTGGTACTTGACCGACTCCCAGGCGCCGCGGGCGGTGATGCCCATGGCCTTGTGGTCGTAGCCGATGGAGCCGCCGGAGGCGAAGGCGTCGCCGAGCCAGAAGCCGTACTCCTTGGCCACGCTGTTGGCGATGTCGGAGAAGGTGGCGGTGCCCTTGTCGGCGGCGACGACGAGGTAGGTGTCGTCGCCGTCGTGCCTGACCACGTCGGGCGGGGGCACGACCTTGCCGTCCACGAGGTTGTCGGTGATGTCGAGCAGCCCGGAGATGAACATGCGGTAGCAGGCCACGCCCTCGGCGAGCAGTTCCTCCCGCGAACCAGACTTAGGCGGACGCTTAACGACAAATCCACCCTTAGACCCAGTCGGCACAATAACGGTATTTTTCACCATCTGCGCCTTGACTAGGCCGAGAATCTCCGTGCGGAAGTCCTCCATCCGGTCCGACCACCGCAACCCGCCGCGCGCCACTTTCCCGAAGCGCAGATGCACGCCCTCGACCCGGGGCGAATACACGAATATCTCGTACTTCGGCCGCGGCAGCGGCAACACGGTGATGGCCTGCGGGTCGAATTTGAGAGATATGTACGGTTTGCGCTCTCCATCCACCGTCTGGAAGTAGTTGGTGCGCAATGTCGCCTGAATCATCTCCAGGTACGCCCGGAGAATGCGGTCCTCGTCCAGCGAGGCCACCTCGTCCAGCGACCGCAGGATCTCCTCGTTGAGCGCCTCCACGAGGTCCACCCGCACGTCCTCGCCGCGCCGTGGATCGAGCTTGGCCTCGAACAGCCGGACGAGCAGCCGCGCCACCCGCACGTTGTCGCGCAGCACCCGCTCCATGTAGGGCTGCGAGAACGTGCTCCCGGCCTGCCGCAGGTACTTGGCGTAGACCCGCAGGATCTCCACCTGCTCCCAGGTCAGCCCGGCCCGCAGGATCAGCGCGTTGAAGTCGTCGTCCTGCACCCTGCCCTTCCACAGGGCGGCCAGGCCGTCCTGGAAGAGCCGCTTGAAGTCGTTCCTGTCGACCTCGTCCGACGGGGTGTACCGCAGGCCGAAGTCGTAGATCCAGGCGTTCTTGGTGCCGGGGTCGTTGTCGCGGTCGACCTCGTACGGGCGCTCGTCCACGACCTCCACGCCGAGCCGCTGGATCAGCGGCAGTGCCTGGGACAGCGAGATGGGCGAGCCGACCTTGTAGATCTTCAGCCGCCGCTCGCCCTCCGCGGCGTCGTACGGCTCGTAGAGGTTGATCCCCACCTGCTCGCCGTCGCCCGCCTCGACGAGCTGCTCCAGCCGCCGCAGGTCGACCACGGCCACCTTGGGCGGGAAGTCGGCCTTGTACCCCTCGGGGAAGGCGGAGGCGTAGCGCCTGATGAGCGTGGGGGCCTCCTCCTCCGAGGTCATCTCCGTCAGGGCGGTGGCCAGGTCGTCCTCCCAGGAGCGGGTGAGGGCGGCCAGCCGCGCCTCCAGCTCCTCCACGTCCACGCCGGGCGGCGGGAGCTGCCTGCCGCGCTCGCCCCTGACGACCACGTGCAGGCGGGCGAGCACCGACTCGCCGATCATCGCGCTGTAGTCGAGCGACCTGCCGCCGAGCGCCTTGAGCAGCACCTCCTGCATCTTCAGCCGCACCTTGGTGGTGTAGCGGTCGCGCGGGAGGTAGATCAGGCAGGAGATGTAGCGGCCGTAGTCGTCGCGCCGCAGGAACAGCTTGACCTGCTTGCGCTCGCGCAGCCGCAGCACGCCCATCGCGATCGGCAGGAGCTGGTCGACCGAGGTCTGGAACAGCTCGTCGCGCGGGAACGTCTCCAGGATCTCGATCAGGTCCTTGCCGTCGTGGCTGTCGGGCGCCAGCCCGGCCTCGTTCAGCACGCCGGCCAGCTTGCGCCGCAGCACCGGGATGCGGGAGATCGACTCGTTGTAGGCCACGTGCGTGAACAGGCCCAGGAAGCGCCGCTCCCCGATCACCTCGCCCTCCGGCGAGAACAGCTTGACCCCGATGTAGTCGAGGTAGGTGGCCCGGTGCACGGTGGCCCTGGAGTTGGCCTTGGTGATGATCATGAGCTGCTTCTCGCGTGCCTTGGCCCGCACCTCGGCGGGCAGGGCCGAGAAGCTGCCCGAGCCCACCTTGTCGTCGCGCAGGATGCCGAGCGCGGCCCCGGGCAGCGCGCGCAGCGTCTCGCCCTCGTCGGTGTCCTCCAGGCGGTACTCGCGGTAGCCGAGGAAGGTGAAGTGCCCGTCGGCGAGCCAGCGCAGCAGGTCGATGCTGTCCTCGACCTCGGCCGGCTCCAGCGGCGGCGGGTTCATGCTCAGGTCTTCCGCGGTCTGCACGGCCAGCGCCCGCATCTTCCTGAAGTCCTCGACCGAGTGGCGCACGTCGGTGAGCACGCGCTGCAGGTCGGCCTCGATGGCCCTGAGCGCCCCGGGCTCGGACTGGCGGTCGATCTCGATGTGGATCCACGACTCGACCAGCATCTGGCCGGTCACGTCCTCCTGGCCGCGGCCGAGCATCCGGCCCGTCATGTCGCGGCGCACCCGCATCTGCGGGTGGACCACCAGGTGCACGCCGAGGTCGTGCCGGTCGAGCTCCATCGTGACCGAGTCGACGAGGAACGGCATGTCGTCGGTGACCACCTCGACCACCGAGTGCCCGGGGTCCCAGCCGTTCTCGTCCAGCGTCGGGGTGTAGGCCCTGACCACGGCCCTGCCCTGGGGGCGGGTCTCGGCGAGCTGCCGCTGGGACATCGCGGGACCGTAGACGTCAACGGGGTTGCGGTCGAGCAGGTCCTCGGGGGCGACATACCGGTAGTAGAACCGCAGGAAGGCCAGGGCCTCCTCGGGGCTCACATGGTCACTGCCCACCGCGCAACTCTCGGCGGCTCGCTGGAGCAGCTCATCCTTGGCCTCGTCGAGCGGCATATCGCTCTCACTCCTTTGTGAGGGTTTTGCCAACGGGTTCATAGCCAGGCCCTAAGTTCCCACAGCAGCGGGAAGTAGTGCAGGCGTGCCCTACCGCGCAGGTAGGGGGCACCGGTCGAGCCGCCTGTGCCCGACTTGGTGCCGATCTGGCGTTCGACCATCTGGACATGGCGCATCCGCCACAACGCGGCGGTCTCGTCGTGCGTCAGCAGGTCTTCGGCCAGTTGCCACAGGTCGTCGTAGGACCCGCGGTTTCTCGCCACGGCCAGCAGCGAAGTCATGATCTCCTCGTCGGAGACCGGCAGGCCACGCCGGGAGAGGGCTGTCAGGTAAGCATCCCACAGCGTGGGCTCGGCGAGCCTTCGGCGCAGCCGGGCCAGCTCCTCGTCGGAGGCGTGCCGGAACGAGCCGAGGTAGCGCTCGTCACGCAGCCCGGACAGGAACTCCAGCTCGCGGAACTGCACCGACTGGAAGCCGCTGGCGGGCGCCAGCTTGGCGCGGAACTCCATGAAGTCCTGAGGCGTCATCGTCTCCAGGACCTCGACCTGCTCGATCAGCACCCGCTCGACCGCGTGCACCCGCTTGAACAGGTGCCTGGCCTTCCACAGCTCTCCTGCGAACATGGCCTCGCGGGCGCCCTCCAGCTCGTGGAGCAGCAGCTTGAACCACAGCTCGTAGACCTGGTGGATGGTGATGAAGAGCAGCTCGTCCGGAGCCTGCGACTGCGGCTGCTGCTGGTCGAGCAGCTCGGGCAGGCGAAGGTAGCCGCCGTACGACAGCCGACCGCCTTCCTCGCCGAACTGCCGGCGCGGGGGACCGGAAGCATCACCGTCGATGCCCACCGAACACCTCCCCCTGACCGCCCGGCCGCGCGGGGCCGGGCGCAATGCCTTGCTTAACCGATACCACCCGAAAAGGGGACAGACGTCAACGTGACATCGACATGGGCGGATCGTCACCGGAAGTCGAGGAGGGGTCGTTCTTGAGCTCATCGAGCTGCTCGGGCAGCTCGGCGAGCTCAATCAGCTCCGCCTGGCACTGCTCGCACGTGTCGAGGTGGCGTTCGAAGGCCTCGTGCTCCTCTTCATCGAGGACGCCGAGGACGTAGGCGGCCACCCCGTCATGCATCAGCCGGCTACCCCCTTGTCCCGCAGCAGCTCGCGGAGAGCCCGGATCCCGTAGTAGAGCCGGGACTTCACCGTGCCCGGCGGGATCCCCAGAATCTCCGCCGCTTCACTTATCGTACGGTCTCGGAGGTAGGTCTGCTCAATGACTTCGCGGTGTTCTTCGGACAGGGACCGCAGCGCGTCCGCGACGACCATCGCCGATAAGGCGCGCTCCGATCCATCGGGCACCGACATCATGTCGACTTCGGGCGGCTCGACCTCCTGAGGCCGGACGCTCTTCCGCCGACGACCGTCAATGACAATGCGGCGGGCCACGGTCAGCAGCCACGCCCATATGAGGCTCGGTTCCCATTGCAGTCTTGCCGAGTTCCGCCAGGCCCGGACGAGCGTCTCCTGCACCACGTCTTCGGCCCACTGAAGGTCGTTACCTGTTGATTTGCGTACGTGGCGCAGCAGAGGGCCGCCGAACTCCTGGTAAAGCACCGCGATGCGGTGCTCCGCCTCGGCATCCGCACTCTCGAACCTGCCGTCGAGGTGACCTAGCACGGGGCACATCTTTACACCTTCGTTATCCAAGCGGTAGCCACTCCGATAACTCCAGTCATTTCTAACTATTCCCGGCCATGCGTGAACCTGGACCGAGACACCCGCGTACCTCCGACCATGCACAGGCTTTTGCGCGGCGAGATGTTCATGCTCGGCGGCTTCGTCGTAGCCGCCGCCGTGACGATCGCGCTGGTCATGCCGCCGGCGATCGATCCCGCGGCCGCCCAGTGGACGCAGACCTCGTCGGGGCCGCTCACGGCCGCCGACCGCGATCTGCTGGTCAAGGTACGCCAGGCGGGCCTCTGGGAGATGCCCGTCGGTGAGTACGCCCAGACCCGCGCCGAGTCCCAGCGTGTGAAGGAAGTCGGCAAATTGATCATGGAAGAGCACATGGACCTCGACCTGATCACGCGCCAGACCGCGAAGAAGCTCGGTGTGGCGCTGCCCGACGAGCCCAACGCCGACCAGCAGAGCTGGATGGCCCAGCTCGCGGCAGAAAGCGGGCCCGCCTTCGACAAGGACTTCGCGAACCTGTTGCGTGCCGCGCACGGCAAGGTCTTCACCGTCGTGGCAGGCGTACGGTCCGGGACGCGCAACTCAGAGATCAGGAAGTTCGCCCAGGAAGGCATCAACTACGTGATGCGCCACATGGGTTACCTGGAGTCCACCGGTCTGGTCGATCACAACCAGTTGCCCGAACCCCCGACGCCAGCACCCGCTCCACCCGTCGCACTGGCGGTTGAAAAGAGGAGACACACATCATGAGATCCAGACGCATGGCCGCGGCCGTGACCACCCTCGCGGTGGTGGCGAGCGGCCTGGTGTCCGCGGCCGTCATCGGCGTCGGCCCGGTTCTGGCCGACCACTGCGATCCGGCGGAGGCCACCCAGTCACCTCAGGCGAGCCAGACCCAGCAGCCGGATCAGGACCAGGGCCAGGGCCAGCAGCAGGACCAGGGACAGCAACAGGACCAGGGACAGCAACAGGACCAGAACCAGGATCAGGGACAGCAACAGGATCAGGACCAGCAGGGACAGCAACAAGACCAGCAGAACGATCAGCAGAACGACCAGCAGAACACCGGACAGGCCGACGACGAGCAGCAGGCTCCCCAGGGCGGCGGCATCGCGCTGCTCGACCCGGCGCAGCCCCCGGAGACGGACGCTCCCGAGGCTCCCGAGGCCGACGCCCCCGAGCCCGAGCAGTCCGCCGAGACCTTCGGCCGCCGCCGCGGCGGCAACCAGTCCACCCGCACGCCCACCCCGAGCCCCAGCCAGACCCAGAACCCCGACGACGGCGGCGAGCCGTCGCCGACCGGCTCCGCCTCGCCCTCAGCTTCCCCCTCGCCCACCGGGACGGGCGGCGCCGAGGAGGAGTGCGCGGACCTGGGCCCGTTCCCCGAGGACTTCGTGGACATCCGCCAGGTCGCCCCGGTGAACAACAACGCGCGCACCGGCAGGAACGGCTCGCGCGGCACGTTCGTCTCCCAGTGCGGCACCAACCGCAACGGCCACAACAACCCCGACAACTTCATCGTGGCCCCCGGCGTGAGCAACGGTGCGCACCACCTGCACGACTACGTGGGCAACCTGTCGACGGACGCGTTCTCCACCGACGAGAGCCTGGCGGCGGCGGGCACGACCTGCCGGCTGGGCGACAAGTCCACCTACTTCTGGCCGGTCCTCAGGGACCGCAGGTCGGACGCGAACGCCACCGACCCCGACGGCAACGTCGGCCAGGTGCTGCGTCCGCGCTCCGTGACGCTCCAGTTCCGCGGCAACGCCGCCTCCCGGGTGGTCGAGATGCCGAGGTTCATCCGGATCATCACCGGTGACGCCAAGGCGGCCACGAACGGCGGGGCCAACGCCAAGGCCGGCTGGAGCTGCTCGGGATTCCAAAATCGCATAAGTCCCGACAAATACACGCTTTGCCCGCGCGGCAGCCAGGTCCTCCGTATTCTGGACTTCCCCAGCTGCTGGGACGGTCAGAACACCGACAGCGCCAATCACCGCACGCACGTGGTCTTCCCCGGCCAGGGTGGTGCCTGTCCGCAGGGCACCAGGGCGATTCCGCAGCTACGCATGACGCTCGCGTACACCGTGCCGCAAGGTCCCTCGTACGCCGTGGACGCCTTCCCCGAACAGAAGCACAACCCCGTCACCGACCACGGTGACTTCGCCAACGTGATGCCCGACCGGCTGATGCAGTTCGTCGTCTCATGCATCAACCGTGGCCGCCGTTGCTGATCTGAACGTCGTCGCCCTCACGGGCAACGCAGCTCTCCGAGTCGCACCCTCACCCGACCTTGGAGGGAAATACATGCTCCACAGACGACACCCCAGGCACGCCCCCACCCTGCTGGACACCAGGAACGTCCGGCTGGGGGCGAGCGCCTCCATCGCGGCCCTCGTGCTGTCAGTGTTCGCGCTGACCAGGACGGAACGCGGGATCGCGCTGCTCGGCCGCGGGGTCGGCTTCCTCGAGTTCTACGCGGGCGTGTTCGCCCTGGTACTGCTGACCGCGACCATCGCGCTCGGCCTGCTCACCACCGAACGCGTCTTCCTGTCACCGGCCAACCGGGTCAGGGCCCAGCTCGCCCACCGGGCCACCGCGCTCATCGGGCTGGCGTACCTGGTCACGCACATCACGCTCATGATCAGCCTCGGGCACGTGCCGCCGGGGGCGGCGGTCGTGCCGGTCGCGGGGATCTACGTGGGGCTCGGCACCCTGGCCTTCGACCTCATGGTCCTGGCCGTGGTGACGGGAATGCTCAGGGGGCGGTTCGCGACGCGGACCAGGCCGTGGATGTGGCGGATCCTGCATTCGGCCGCGTATCTGGCCTGGCCCGTCGGGATCATGCACGGACTGACGGCCGGCCGCCCGCCGGCCGGCTGGGTGGCCTGGTCGTACGTGGCCAGCATGGCGGCGGTCGGCGGCGCGCTGATCGTCCGCGTGCTGGCGACGGTACGCAGGCCGCCGATCGTACCCGAGAAGGTCGCAGGGCCCGCCGTAACCGCTCCCGCCGCCCTGGGCGTGCCGTCGGAGCGGCCGCTGAAGGCCCCGCAGAAGAACGCGCGCAAGAACACGGAAAGGGCTCCGGTCACGGCCGGAGCGGCGGCGGCAGCCGTCAAGGCGCCCGTCAGCCTCGCCGAGGCCCGCCGCAGATACCGGGAGGCAGGATGACCGTCCGGCTGGTCCGTTGCACGGGAGTGGTTCCCGCATCTCCCGGGGGGCGGCTGTGATCCCGGCCAGGGTGCCACGGGTGTTACGCATGGGTCCGGCCCGGCTGACCGCCGGGCTGGACCACTGCCGTCGGCTCGACCTGCCCGCCCACCGCACGCTTCACGGAGTCATGGAGCCCAGGGAGCTGGGCGAGCTGATCTCGTACGCCAACGAGGTGGACATGCGCGGCAGGGGCGGCGCGGCGTTCCCGTTCGCCCGCAAGCTGCGGGCGGTGGCCGACGCGGCCCGCTCGGGCGGCGAGTGCGTCGTGCTGGTCAACGGCGCCGAGGGCGAGCCGGCCAGCTCCAAGGACGCCATGCTGCTCACCCGCAACCCGCACCTCGTGCTGGACGGCGCGGTGCTGGCGGCCGAGGCGCTGGGCGCCCGCGAGGTGGTCGTCGCCACGGCCGGTGGCGAGGTCGCCGAGGCGTCCGTCACCGCCGCCGTGAACGAGCGCCGCGCGGCCAACGTGTCCGGCGGAGCCGAGAGCCGGGTCCCGATCAGGGTGGTCGGGATCAAGGAGCGGTTCATCTCCGGCGAGGGCGGCGCGCTGGTCAAGGCCGTGAACGGCGAGGAGGGCATCCCGCCGGGCAGGAAGAAACGGGCCGCGACGAGCGGCGTGGACGGGCTGCCGACGCTGCTGTCCAACACGGAGACGTACGCGCAGTTCGCGCTGCTCGCCGAGTACGGGCCGGAGAAGTACGCCGAGGTGGGCACCGCCAAGGAGCCCGGCACGATCCTGCTCACGGTCAGCGGCGGCGCGGCCCACGGCGCCGTCATCGAGGCGCCCACGGGGACGTACCTGTCGGACGTGCTCGGGCTGTGCGAGGCGGAGATCGGCGACGGCGTGCTCATCGGCGGCTACCACGGCGCGTGGCTGTCGGCGGACGTCGTCGAGACGGCCGTGATCTCGCGCGAGGGCATGAAGCAGGCCGGAGCCACGCTCGGGGCCGGGATCATCGTCCCGCTCGGCGAGTCCACCTGTGCCCTGGGCGAGGCCGCCAGGGTCGCCGCCTTCCTCGCGGCGGAGTCCGCGGGCCAGTGCGGCCCGTGCCGGCTGGGCCTGCCCGACATCGCCAAGGCCATGTACGCGCTGGTCGAGGGCACCGGCTCCATCGACGCGGTACGGCGCTGCGTGCGCGGCGTCGAGCGGCGCGGGGCGTGCTTCCACCCGGACGGCACGGCCAAGTTCGTGCTGTCGGCCCTGGACGCGTTCGAGGTCGAGATCGCGCAGCATCTGGAGCAGGGCTCCTGCGGCCGCCCCGTACGCGGGGTGCTGCCGATGCCGGAGCGCGAGGCCGAGCCCGAGTACCGGCTGGAGGTCGACTGGTCCCGCTGCCAGGGGCACGGGCTCTGCGCGCACCTGCTGCCGGAGTTCGTGGACCTGGACGACTACGGGTTCCCGTCGTTCCGGCAGATCCCCGGGTTCATGGCCAAGGAGGCGCGGCGGGCGGTCGACATGTGCCCGGCGCTGGCCCTGCGGCTGGCCCAGACCAACGGCGGCGACCACGGCGGCGGGCCCAAGCCCGCGGGCAGGCCGCTGCGGCTGGTCAAGGACGGCGTGATGAAGAAGGCAGGAGAGAGCGTGCCGCGGCTCACCCGCGTCGGCATCGCACGCGCCTGATCGTGAGGGGGGCGTAACACAAAAAACGGATATTTCGGAAACGGCGCTGATATGAATAAATTTCAGCGCCATTCGACGTCACATAATCGAACCTCGCACATACACCGGCTCGCCGATCTTCACCATTTCGAAGAGCCGCTTCGACGTCGTCAGCGGGACGCGTACGCAACCGTGCGACGCCGGGCGCAGCGGCACCTTGGTCGAGCCGTGCATGGCGATGCCACCGACGAAGTACAGGGAGTTGAACATCGACCCGAGCCGCCCCGTCGTCCAGCCCGGCGCCCGCCGGGCGACGCGGAAGTCGCCGACCGGCGTGACGGCGTTGCCGCAGCGACCGCCCTCGCAGTAACGCACCTCGGCGCCGGACGAGATGTGCGTGATCAACGCCGGCCGGCGGTCGCGGTAGACGGTCAGGAGCTGGTCGCGCAGGCTGATCTCCACGCGGTTCGCGCCGCCGCCCGGCACCAGCGGGCGGCGGCGGGCCGGCCGCTCCAGCGCCGACCACACCCGCGATCCGACCTCGCCCTGCGGCATCATCTTGCGGTGTTTCTGCAGCGCCCACACGGCCATCTTGGTCTGCTCGTCGTAGACGCCGTTGATCTTCCCGAAGTAGTAGTGGCCGCGGTGCAGCTTCTGCTGCAGCAGCCTGACGGCCTCTCCCTTGTCTCCGGGCCGCAGCACGACCCCCGACACCTGACCGGCCTGGTCCGTGTGGTCGGCGGAAGCAGGCGCGGGGATCGCGCAGACAGTGGCGGCAGCGACTCCAAGGGCGGCCATTCTTTGAAGCTTTATCCTCATAAATCAACGCCTACCCGCACCGCCGAGAATTCATGGCTTTTATCAAGCAAAGCCCCGGCTAATAACCGGATCCCGCCAAAATCGGGTATTTCGTATTTAGGCGTCACGTGCCTGTAGCAGCAGCCCGCCGCACGCCAGCGCCGCCACGGCCCACGCGGCGGCCACGCCGAGCCCCGCCCACGCGCCGATGGGCATGGCGGGCAGGCTCGTGGTGGCCTGGACGGCCAGCCCGGCGTTCATCGGCGACATCCGCCAGAGCAGGCGCTGCACGTCCTCGTTCCTGATCATCAGGACGACCATCGGGAACAGGTAGAGCAGCCCGAGCACGGCCCCCGCCGCCACCGCCGAGTCCCGTACGGCCGTCGCCACGCCCGCGCTCAGCACGGCGATCAGCCCCAGGTAGAGCACCGACCCGGCCGCCGCCCGCAGCGTCGGCCCGTCGGCCGGTGACAGCGGCGGGTAGCCGTGCTCGGGCGTGAAGCCGTTGCCCGGCAGCAGCAGCCGCGCCACCAGCAGGGAGCCGAGCACGCCGAGCGCCCCCGCGGCCGACGTCAGCCCGGCGAGCAGGCAGGTCCTGGCGGCCAGCGCGGTCATCCGGCGCGGCATCGCCGTCAGGCTGGTACGGATCATCCCCGTGCTGTACTCCCCGCAGACCGCCAGCACGGCCAGCAGCGCCACCAGCCCCTGGCCGAGCTGCACCCCGAACAGGGCGATCCGGGTGGCGTCCTGACCGCAGCCCGCCGACGGGCACTCCATCGCGCCGGCCGCGGCGGCGCCGCCCGCCACGGTCAGCACCACGATCCCGAGCAGCAGCCACCCCGGACCGGCCACCGTGCGCAGCTTGGTCCACTCGGCGTGCAGTTCCCGCCTCACACGTCCCTCCGGTTCAGGCGGCGAACGGCCAGGCCGAGGGCGAGCGCCGCGTATGCGCACAACACCGCGAACCCGCCCCACGGCGGCAGCGGGAAGTACCCCATCGCGGGCACGTAGTGCGAGATCACCTGCTCGTACTCCGGCACGCTCTGCTGGATCGCGAACCCGGCGGCCGGCGTGAGCCGCAGCAGCCAGCGCGACACCTCGTCGGGCAGGATGGACGCGGTCCCCAGCACGTACGGGACCACGAGCACCACGATCGCCGCGATGACCGCCGGCGCGCTGCGCCGGAACAGGGCGCCCAGCGCGAGGGCGAGCACGGCGGACACGGCCAGCACGCCCGCGGCGCCCGCGATCACCCGCACCTGCGTGAGCGTGCTCACCGGCAGCGTGAAGATCCCGTTCCCGCGCAGGACCCGCACCGCGAGCGGCACCGTGACGGCCGCTCCCACCAGCCCCGCCGCGAACGTGGCCGCGCCCACCACCACGGCCTTGGCCGCCAGCATCCTGCCCCGCCGCGGGCCGGCCAGCAGCGTCGTGCGGATCAGGCCGCGCCGGTACTCCGCGGTGACGAACAGAACCGCCACCACGATGGCCACGACGAGAGCGATCAGCGCGCCGGTCAGCGTGCGCTCGATGGTGCCCTCGGTGGTGTTGGGGGCGATGTCGCCGGTCCCCGTGACGGTGAACGTGCCGCCGTTCCTGACGAGCCCGCCGGGGTGGTGCGGGGTGCCGTCCACGTCGTAGTCGACGCCGATGTCGTCGCGGCTCCACGTGCCGGACGTCGTGCCGCCCACGCTGATCTCGTCCATCATCGCGGTGACCTCGGAGAAGCGGCCGGCCGTGGCCGTGCCGCCGAGCGGGTTGCTCTCCACCCGCACGTCCGGGGGCGAGGCGGCGAACAGGCCGATGCGCACCCTGGCGGGCAGCTCCGACAGCCTGGCCGTGCCGACCACGGTCCACTGCTTCCCGTCGGGGGACTCCTCGCCGGTGATCGTGTCGTTGGTGCGGCTCAGGCGCAGCCAGCGCGGCCGTCCGGGCGACACGCCCTGCGGGCCGCCCGCCACGTCCTCGGTGAAGTCGTGCTGCATGCGCACGCCGTGGGCGCCGGTGACCATGATCGCGGCGTACGCGGCTCCCTGCTCGGTGCTCTCCTTCACCATGAGGCCGGCCTTCGCCCAGGGCACGACGCCGGGGACGACGTTCCGCACCCCGGGGGTCGCGTCCGGCAGGCGGATCTGGCCGGTCATGGAGTTCACCCGGGCGGTGATGGCGCCGTTGCCGTCCAGCGGCAGGCTGACGAAGTAGAAGCGGTCGACGACCGCCGTGCCGTCCGGGCCCAGCGTGGGTGCCGGGCAGGGCACCTCGACCGGGCCCTTGCTGCACGAGGAGTGGCTGCCGGTGGCGAAGAGCAGGCCGAGCCCGACGACGGCGAGGCAGACGGCCCCCAGCCCGGCCACCCAGCCGCGTACCGTCCTGAGCTTGGTCCACTCCGCGAGCAGCACGTGGCGGAAGCTCATCGCGCCGCCCCCTTGAACTCCACGGCGTCCCTCGTGAGCTCCAGGTACGCCTCCTCCAGCGTCGCCCGGTGCGCGCTCACCTCCGAGAACGGCACCCCCTGGGCGCCGAGCAGCCGCACCACCTCCCCCGCCGGCATCCCGGAGACGACCACCGTGTCCCGCTCGCTGACCGTCACCGTCGCCCCGGCCCCGGCCAGCGCCGACATGGCGGCCGGCCTGGCCGTGGTGCG
Source organism: Nonomuraea rubra (assembly GCF_014207985.1). Classification (NCBI taxonomy): domain Bacteria; kingdom Bacillati; phylum Actinomycetota; class Actinomycetes; order Streptosporangiales; family Streptosporangiaceae; genus Nonomuraea; species Nonomuraea rubra. Next base: position 10,988,185 of record NZ_JACHMI010000001.1, read on the forward strand.
CAGCGTCACCCGGTCCTGGGAGGCCGAGGCGATCAGCTCGGCCACCGCGACGTCCGCGACCACCCGGCCGCGCCCCGCCACCACGAGATGGCCGGCGGTGTCCTCCAGCTCGCTCATCAGGTGGCTGGAGACCAGCACCGCGCGCCCCTCGGCGGCCAGCGACCGCAGGAAGGCCCGGATCCACACGATGCCCTCCGGGTCCAGCCCGTTGAACGGCTCGTCCAGCATGAGCACCGGCGGGTCGCCCAGCAGGGCGGCGGCGATGCCCAGCCGCTGCCGCATGCCCAGCGAGAACCCTCCGGCCCTGCGCCGCGCCACCGCCGACAGCCCCACCTGCTCCAGCACCTCGTCCACCCGCCGCACGCCCAGCCCCTGCGAGTGGGCCAGCCACAGCAGGTGGTTGCGGGCCGTGCGTCCCGGCTGCAGCGCGCCCGCGTCGAGCAGCGCGCCGACGTGACCCAGCGGGCGGCGCAGGCTCCGGTACGGCCTGCCGCCCACCAGCGCCCGCCCCTCGTCGGGGGCGTCCAGGCCGAGCACCACGCGCATCGTCGTGGACTTGCCCGCGCCGTTCGGCCCGACGAACCCGGTCACCTGGCCGGGCAGCACCGTGAACGTCATCCCGTCCAGCGCCGTCGTGCTGCCGAACCGCTTGCGCAGGCCGGTGACTTCGATGGTTGCTTCCATGTCCAGGCACACTAGGCAGCGGCGCCCGGGGCGGTCGTCACGCGAGGGAGCGATCCTGGGAAGAGGGCGTCCCTCCTGGGAGGGATGGCAGGCGGGGGGTGGTGGGGAAACAATGAGGTCCGTGGAGCGAGCGTACGACCGGTGGGCGGCGCCGGTGCCGTACGGGCGGCTCGGGGCGTGGGCGGGTGCGGCCCGGCGGCTCGCCGCGACCCGGTACGCGCCGTTCGTGCTGGTCGCGGTGCTGGCGCTGGCCGGGGTGGCGCAGGCGATCGCGCAGTCGGAACTCGGACCCCACCTGGCCTTCTCCAGCACCGAAGCCGTCCCCGCCGACACACCGGCCGGCACAGCTCCTATCGCGACCGGCGGCCATGCCGACACGCCGCTCCCGCGTGGCGACTCGGGCGGCACGCGGTTCCCGCGCGGCGGTGCGGGCGGGGACGGCGGGCCGGGGGTGCAGGCCGTGGTCCTCCCGCTGCTCGCGCTGGGCACCACGCTCCCGCTGGCCCTGCTCTGGAACCAGCCCGCCACCGCCGGTCTCCTGGTCACGGGCGCGAGCCTGCTGTCGATCACCGCCTTCCACACCTTCACCCCCGCCGGCCTGATCGCCCAGCTCATCGCGGCCTACCGGTCCGGCGGGCCGCCGTGGCGGGCGGTGGCGCTCGCCGTGCCGTTCCCGGTGCTGGCGGTGGCGGCGGAGGCGGCGGGCCGGTCCGAGGGCTCGGTACGCCTGCTCACCCTGCTGCTCGGCTGCCTGGCCCCGGCCGCGGCGCTGGCCGGGATCGCCCGCCGCGCCCGCCACCAGGCCAGGGCCGACACGGCCGCCCGTCAGGTCATCGCCGACAGCCTGCTGGAGCACACGGCCCGCGGCGAGCGCGCCCGCATCGCCAGGGAGCTGCACGACGTGGTCGCCCACCACATCTCCATGGTCGCCGTGCAGGCCGAGACCGCCCGGCTGGCCGTCCCCGGCATGCCCGCGGCGGGCGCGGACCGGCTGCTGGCGATCGGCGACACCGCCAGGGCTGCGCTGACGGAGATGCGCCGCCTGCTCGGCGTCCTGCGCGAGGACGCGGAGGCGGAAACGACCTGGCGCCCGCAGCCCGGCCTGCGCCTGGACGAGCTGAACGAGCTGCTCGACGAGTCCCGCGAGGCGTCCGGGAGCAGGACCCGGCTGATCCTGCGCGGGGCGCCGGTGGAGCTGGATCCCGGCGTGGAGCTGGCCGCGTACCGGATCGTCCAGGAGGCGCTCACCAACGCCCGCCGCCACGCGCCGGGGGCGGCGGTGGACGTGGAGCTGGACTACACCGGCGACGCGCTGCGCCTGCGCATCCGCGACAACGGCCCCGGCCCCAGCCCCGGGCAGGCAGCCGGCGGCCACGGGGAGACGGGCGGCGGGCATGGGCTGGCCGGGATGCGGGAGCGGGCGGTGGCGGTCGGCGGGGAGCTGCGTACGGGCCCCGCGCCCGGCGGTGGTTTCCTGGTGGAGGCGCGCCTTCCCGGCAGGGACGCCTCGTGATCCGGGTCGTCATCGCCGACGATCACCTGGTCGTCCGCACGGGGTTCGCCGAGCTGCTCGACACGCAGCCGGACTTCGAGGTGGTCGGCACCGCCCCCGACGGGGCCGCGGCGGTGCGGGTGTGCCGCGAGCTGTCCCCCGACGTGGTGCTCATGGACGTACGCATGCCGGGCATGAGCGGCATCGAGGCCACCAGGCTGGTGGCGGGCCCTGAGGGGCCGCGGGTGCTCATCCTGACGACGTTCGACCTCGACGAGTACGTCTACGACGCCCTGCGCGCCGGGGCCAGCGGCTTCCTGCTCAAGGACGTCACCGCCGAGCGCCTCTTCGACGCGGTCCGCGTGATCGCCGCCGGTGAGGCGCTGCTGGCCCCGGCCGTCACCCGCCGGCTGATCAGCGAGTTCGCCCGCCTGACGCCCGCGCGGAGCCGGCCCGACGCGGGCCTGTCGGCGCTCACCCCGCGCGAGACGCAGGTCCTGCGGCTGGTGGCCGAGGGCCTGTCCAACGTCGAGATCGCCGACCGGCTGGTGGTCACGGAGGAGACGGTCAAGACCCACGTGAGCCGCGTGCTGAACAAGCTCGGCCTGCGCGACAGGACCCAGGCCGTCGTCACCGCGTACGAGTCGGGCCTGGTCGTCCCCGGCGAGCGCGGCTGAGCTCATCGCGTGAGGGCGGCCTCCTCTGGCCGGTCCGGGCAGGCCGTGCGGCGGTACCTTCCGGGGGCCACGCCGTACTGCCGCTTGAAGGCGTTGGCGAAGGCGAACTCCGAGCCGTACCCCACCCGGGCGGCGATCTCGCTCAGCGGCGCGTCCGTCTCCCGCAGCAGCCGGCCCGCGCTCGACAGGCGCCACCACGTCAGGTACGCCAGCGGCGGCTGCCCCGCGAGCGCGGCGAACCGGCGCGCGAACGCCGCCCGCGACAGCCCCGCCCGCGCGGCCAGGCCGGCCACGGTCCACTGGCGGGCCGGGTCGCGGTGCATGGCGTCGAGCGCCGCGCTGACGGCCGGATCGGCCAGCGCCGCCGCCCAGCCGGTGACCTCGCAGCGCCCGTGCTCGGCCGCGATCCAGCCCCGCAGGATGTACAGCAGCAGCATGTCGAGCAGGGACGACACGACCGTGTCCGCGCCCAGCCCCGGCCGGTGGATCTCCGCCCCCAGCAGCTCGACGGCGGCGCGCACTTCGGGATGCAGCCCGGGAGCCGCCGGCAGGTGGATGAGGTCGGGCAGGTCGCGCAGCAGCGGGTGCGCCCGGCTGGGGTCGAGCCGGTAGCCGCCGCACAGCAGCACCGTGGCCGCGCCCTGCCCCTCCATCGAGGCCGAGGCGAACAGGCCGGCCTCGTCGGTGTACGGATCGCAGTCGGGCTCGGCCACCGGGGTGGACGGGCTGTCGGCCATCGCGTAGCCGTGCCCGCGCGGGAAGAACACGACGTCCCCCGCGGACAGCGCGACCGGCGGCCCGTCGGCCGGCAGCAGCCACGTGGCCCCGCGCAGCACCACCTGGAACCCGGCCGACCCGGGCGCCGCCGGGAACCGCTGGCCCCAGGGCGCACGCCACTCGACCCGGGCCGAACGGGGCCTGCCGGTCCGCATGACGGCGATCACGTCGCTCAGCACGTCCATGCCGAGGACTCTAGCGCGGAAGACGCTGACGTATGAATGGAAGACCTGAACGCATTGGCCATCTCTCCCGATCTCCCTACGGTTGGAACGCGACGAGAGGAGACCGGACATGGGACGGATTCTGGTGACCGGGGCGACCGGCACGGTGGGGCGGCACGCGGTGGCGCTGCTGCGGGAGGCCGGGGCCGAGGTGGTGGCCCTGAGCGGCGGTGACGGCGATCTGCGGGACCCGGGGACGTTGCCACCGCTGGACGGGGTGACGTCGGCGCTGCTGATCTGGCCGTTCGCCACCGCCGACGGCGCGCGGGACGTGCTGCGGGCGCTGGCGGGGCGGCGCGTGGTCTACCTGTCCTCCGCCGCGCGGCGTGAGGGGGAACGCGAGGTCGAGCGGCTGGTCGAGGAGATGGCCGGCGAGTGGACGTTCCTGCGCCCGCACGCCTTCGCGGCCAACGCGCTGCGCTGGGCGCGGCAGGTGCGGGCCGGGGTGGTGCGGGGGGCGTACGGGGCGGCGGGCATGCCAGTGGTACACGAGCGGAACATCGCGGCCGTGGCGGTACGGGCGCTGCTGGACGCGGGGCACCACGGCGCGGCCTACACCCTGACCGGGCCCGAGACGCTCACCCAGGCGGACCAGGTGCGGGTCATCTCCGAGGTCACCGGGCTGCCGGTGCGGTGGGAGGAGCTTTCGCCCGAGCACGCCCGCGCCGCCCTCGCGGCGGAGGGCTGGCCGCCCGGGGTGGTGGAGGAGGTGCTGCGGGCCCAGGCCGAGCTGGTCAGCCGGCCGCTGCCGGTCACGTCGGCGGTCGAGGAGGTCACGAAGGCCCCGGCCCGCTCGTTCCGCGAGTGGGTACGTGAACACGCCGACGCGTTCCTCTGGGCGCCTGGCGGGTCGCGCACGGGGGCCGTGATGCGGGCGGCGCGGATCCACGAGTTCGGGGACGCCTCCGTGATCCGCCTCGACGAGGTGCCCATCCCCCGCCCCGGTCCCGGGGAGGTGCTGCTGGAGGTGGCCGCGACCTCGTTCAACCCGTCGGAGGTCGGCCTGCGATCGGGGCTGCTGCCCGAGGTGTTCCGGGCGAGCCTGCCGCACACCCTCGGCTGGGACGTCTCGGGCACGGTCGTCGAAACGGGCGCGGGTGTCAGCGGCCTGGCGCCGGGTGACCGGGTGTTCGGCATGGCGGACGGAGCGGCGGCCGAGTACGTCGTCGCCCCGGCCGGCGCCCTCGCCAGGGCCCCGCGAAGCATCCCGCTCGCCGACGCCGCCGCCGTCCCCGTGGCCGGGCTCACCGCATGGCAGGCGGTCCACGAGCACGCCCGCCTCACGCCCGGGCAGCGGGTGCTGGTCAACGGGGCCGGCGGCGGGGTGGGCATGTTCGCCGTACAGCTCGCCAAGCTGGCGGGCGCGCACGTGACCGCCACCGCGAGCCCGCGCAGCGCCGCCGCGGTGCGGCGGCTCGGGGCCGACGACGTGATCGACTACACCACGACCCCGCTGCCCACCGACGTGGACGTGCTCCTGAACCTGATCCCGAACGGACCGGCCGGGCAGTCCCGCACGACCGTCTCGATCGCCGGGGGCGAGGGCCACTTCGTGATGCGCTACGACCCGGACGACCTGGCCACCCTCGCCACCCTGATCGACGCCGGCCGGCTGGCGGTCGAGATCGCGGAGTCACACCCGCTGACGGAACTCCCTCAAATCCACCAAAGAGCCGAAGCAGGCGACATCCGCGGAAAAATCACCATCCTCATGGCGTGAAGTGGCGCAGCACCTCGGGATTGGCCATGGCATCGGGGTTGGCCGCGTCCTCCACGGGCGTGCCGAGCAGGATCTTCCGCACCGGCACCTCCAGCTTCTTCCCGGACAACGTCCGCGGGATGCCGGGCACGACACGGATCTCGTTCGGCACGTGCCTGGGCGACAGCTCCTTGCGCAGCGCCCCGCACAGCTCCCGCTCCAGGGCCTCGGTCAGCTCGGCGCCCTCGGTGAGCGTCACGTACAGCAGCAGCCGCCCCTCCTGCCCGAGCTGCCCAGTGTCGATCACCAGGCTGTCCGCGATCTCCTCGAACCGCTCGACGACCCGGTAGAACTCGCTGGTGCCCATCCGCACGCCGCCGCGGTTGAGCGTCGAGTCGGAGCGCCCGTAGATCACGCAGCTCCCGTCCTCGTTGACCTTGATCCAGTCGCCGTGCCGCCACACCCCGGGATAGACGTCGAAGTAGCTCTCGGTGTACCGCTCGCCCCCGGGGTCGTTCCAGAACATGACCGGCATCGACGGCATCGGCAGGCTCAGCACCAGCTCCCCCACCTCGCCGGCGACCGGCTTGCCCAGCGGGTCGTACGACTCCACCTTCGCCCCCAGCGACCGGCACGGGATGATCCCCGCCCTGATCGGGTGCAGCATGGTGGCCCCGACGAACCCCGTGCACACGTCGGTTCCCCCGGAGAACGACCCGATCGGCACCCCGGGCAGCTCGGCCGCCACCCAGGCGAACCCCTCAGGCGGCAGCGGCGACCCGGTGGAGCCGACCCCGCGCAGCCGCTCCAGCCCCTCGGGGTGGATGCCCGCCTTCAGCGAGGCCATGATGTACGGCGCCCCGACCCCGAAGTACGTCACGCCCTCCGAGCCGGCGATCCGCCACAGCGCGGCGGGCGACGGGTGGGTGGCCGACCCGTCGTACAGCACGGGCGTGGCCCCCACCAGCAGGGCGCCGATGAGGTAGTTCCACATCATCCAGCCCGTGGTGGTGTACCAGAAGAACACATCGCCCTCGCCCAGGTCCTGGTGGAAGGCGAGCGACTTGAGGTGTTCGAGCACGACGCCGCCGTGCCCGTGCACGATCGGCTTGGGCAGCCCGGTCGTGCCGCTGGAGTAGAGGATCCACAGCGGGTGGTCGAACGGCACCCGCTCGAACTCCAGCGGCCCCTCCTCGGCCCGCAGCCCCTCCCAGCCGATCACCTCGCCGTGCGGCACCTCGCTGGTGTGCCCCGGAGCGGGCTCGGCCTGCTGCGGCGCGCGGCCCTCCTCGGCCGCCGCCAGGTACGGGATCCACACGGTCGCCCGCAGCGAGGGCAGCTCGGCGGCGATCTCGTTGACCGCGGCCGAGCGGTCGTAGCTCCTGCCGTTGTAGTGGTAACCGTCCACGGCGATGAGCACCTTGGGCTCGATCTGCTTGAACCGGTCGACGATGCTCGGCACGCCGAAGTCGGGCGAGCCGGCCGACCAGATCGCGCCCAGGGAGGCGGTGGCCAGGCAGGCGATCAGGGCCTGGGGGATGTTGGGCAGGTAGGCGGCCACCCGGTCGCCGCGCCCGACGCCGAGCCGCAGCAGCCCGGTGCGTACCCTGGCGACCTCTTCGCGCAGCTCGTCCCAGGTCAGCTCCTGCCGGCCGCCGTCCTCGGAGACGAAGACGAGGGCGGTGCCCTCGCCGGTGCGCCGCAGCGCGTTCTCGGCGTAGTTGAGCGAGCTGCCCGCGAACCACGTGGCGCCGGGCATCGACCCCGACAGCACGGGCCCGTCACCCCGATCGCCGATCACCTCGAAGTAGTCCCAGACCGACGTCCAGAACTCCGCGGGCCGGTCGACGGACCATCGCCACGCGTCCTCGTAGTCGACGGGCCGGCCCAGCCATCGCAGGTAGTGGGTCAGCCTGGCGGACTCGACGATCTCTTCGCTCGGCTCCCAGAGAAGCTCGCCCTCAGCAACCATATGCCTCATCCTGTCGCCCGTACGGGGGGAATTCATACCCGGCCTCCCCCATAACTTGCTACCTCCGTAGGTGGTCCACCGCCATACGCGCGGCCGTGCCGATCACCGCGTCGGCGCGCGGCTGGATGAGCGCGGTGCCGAAGGAGCGGGTGAAGACCGACACCGCGTACCGGCCGCCGTCGGGGTACTCGACGACGCCCGTCTCGCAGCGCAGCGTCGGCATCGTGCCGGTCTTGCCGCTGACGGCCACGTCGTCGTACGGGAAACCCGAGGCCATGCGGTGCGGCCACACCTGCATGTTGAGCACGCCCCGCATCCACGCGCACGACGGCGCCGAGGCGGCCTCGTCGCGCCAGATCATCCCGAACAGCCGCGCCATCTCCCGCGCGGTGCTGCGGTTGGTGCGCGCGGGGTCCAGCACGCTGAGCCGGGTGATGTCGTCGGGATCCACGAACGGCCAGGCGTGCCCGGTGTCCACGTCCATGCTGCCGAGCATCTCCCCCGAGCCCTGCACCACCCGGGTCTCCTTCAGCCCGAACGCCTCCAGCATGGTGTTGATCACCTCGAACCCGACCCTGCCCAGCAGCTTGTCGGCCGCGGTGTTGTCGCTCAGCGCGATCATCAGGTACGCCAGGTCGCGCAGCGAGATCGTCACGTCGTCGAGCATCGAGGAGATCCCGGTCGGCCCTGACACCCGGTCGGCGGCCGTCACGGTGACCCGCTCGGTCAGGTCGAGCAGCCCGGCGTCGGCCTGCCGGCACAGCGCCACCAGCAGCGGCACCTTGAACATCGAGGCCGTGGGCATCGGCTCGTCGGCGCCGTGCCCGAGGTCGTGGCCGGTGTCGACGTCGGCCGCGTACAGCCAGCCGGTGACCCCGGCGGCCCGGAACAGCTGGTCGAAGGCCGGGGTGCTCATGCCAGCATCCCGGGCCTGCGGCTGACCCGCCGCACGGGCGCGGCGCCTTCGTGGGTCATCCCGGCGCTCTCCTTCAACGTACGTGCGGCGGCGGCCGAGAAGTCGCCGACCGCGGGCGTGGCCGCGCGCCAGGCGGTGGAGACCCGGCTCGTGATCGGCGAGCCTAGCAGCGGCCGCCAGGCCAGCCCCGCCAGCTCCATCCTCGGCCCGAACGCCACCGCCGCCCCCGCCAGCACCAGCCCGAGCCCGGCGCCCTCGTGCACCTGCGCGGGCACGAAGCCCTGGCGGCGGCACTCCGCGAGCACCTCGGCGCGCCAGCCCGGCTCGCCCTCCTTGGGCGGCATCACCAGCTCGCGGCCCGCCAGGTCGGCCAGGTGCACCTCGCCGACGTTCGCGAGCGGGTCGCCCTCGGCCAGCAGCACGCCCTGCGCCTGCACCAGCACCTGGCCGAACGTCAGGCCGGGCGCGGTCACGGGATGGCGGACGAGGCCGACGTCGATCGTGCCCTCGGCCAGCGCCGTCACCTGGTCGGCGGTCCAGATCTCGGCGGGCGCGAGGCGTACGTCGGGGCTGCTCTCGCGGAAGGCCGCGACCAGGGCGGCCAGCACCGTCGCGGCCAGATCGGGCGGCACCCCCACCTTCAGCACCGTGCCGCGGCCGCCCTGCCTGGCCAGCTCGTGCAGCCGGTCCACCCGGCCCACGATCTCGCGGGCCTCGCCCAGCAGCAGCCGGCCGGGCTCGGTGAGCCGCACCTGGCGGGCGGAGCGGTCGAACAGCCGCACGCCGAGCTCCTCCTCCAGCCGCTTGATGCGCTGGCTGAGCGGCGGCTGGGCCATGCCGAGCCGGATGGCGGCGTTGCCGAAGTGCAGTTCCTCCGCCACCACGATGAAGTAGCGGAGATGCCGGACCAGGTCCATGACCAGCCACTATATCCAGATTTATATCCGAAAACGGACCATATCAATATTGGACACCACTCCGTGGGCTCTGGTGTTCTCTGCGTCATGGCACCACAAACGGGGAGAATCTATGGCAGACGACGCCGCAGGCGGTGGCCGCTGATCGTGGCGGCACTCCTGATCCCGGCCCTCGTGGCGGGCGGCGTCATCTGGGCGCTGCGGGTCGAGGGCTCGCCCGAGGAGACGGCCGGGCGGTACCTCGCGGCCTGGTCGGCCCAGGACTACGCGGCGATGCGGGCGCTGGTCGCCGAGCCGCCCGCCGACTTCGAACGCGTGCACCGGCGCTTCCTCACCGACCTCAAGGCCACCCGGGCCGCCTTCCGCCCGGGCGAGGCGTCGGACGACGACGCCGTCACCTTCAAGGCCGCCCTCACCGGCGCACGGAACTGGGAGTACGACGGCGAGCTCCGGCTCGTCGAACGGGACCGCACCTGGAAGGTGGCCTGGACACCCGCCACCCTCCACCCCCTGCTGAAGGAGGGCATGTCGCTGAAGGTGGTCGCGCAGAAGGGCGACCCCGTACGCGTCCTGGCCGCCGACGGCTCCGACCTCAACAACGCGAGCGCGCCCGGCTCGGTGCAGCAGCTCGTCGAGGGCATGAAGCAGACCTTCCCCGACCGCTTCGAGGAGCTGTCCAGGACCAGGATCGACCTCTACAAGGGCGGCGAACGCGTCAGGACCGTCGCCGAGCAGCAGGCCGGGAAGGAGCCGATCCAGACCACCATCGACCTGAAGGTGCATCGAGCGGGGGCCGAGGCGCTGGAGGGCACGGACAAGCCCGCTTCCCTGGTGGCGCTGCGGGCCTCGACGGGGGAGATCCTGGCCGCGGTCAACGCGCCGGGCGGGTTCAACCGGGCACTGCTCGGCAAGTACCCGCCGGGGTCGACGTTCAAGGTCGTGACGGCGTCCGCGCTGGTCGCCGACGGGGTCTCGCCGGGGCAGCAGGTGACGTGCCCGGCCGAGAAGAACATCGGCGGCTTCCCGTTCCACAACGCGGGCTTCAAGGACTTCGGCACGCTGTCGTTCCAGGACGCGTTCGCGCACTCGTGCAACACCACGTTCGGCGAGATGAGCGTGGCCGAGCTGAACGACGGCCGGCTCGGCGAGGTCGCCAGGAGCTTCGGCTTCGGGTCCGCGATCACGCCGGGCGTGCCGGCCGTGCGCGCCGAGTTCCCCGACCCCAAGGACGACACGGACCTCGCCTCCGCCTCGATCGGGCAGGGCAGGGTGCTGGCGAGCCCACTCAACATGGCCTCGGTCGCCGCCGCCATCGCCTCCGGCTCCTACATCCCGCCCCGGCTGGTCACCGGCGAACCCATCCCCGGCGGGCAACCCGCCGACCCTCGTCCCCTGGAGGACGGCGTGGTCAAGGCCCTGCGCCGGCTCATGCCCGCCGTCGTCACGGACGGCACCGCCCACGGGGTCAGCTTCCCCGCCGGAACGGCTGGGAAGACGGGCACGGCGGAGTACGGCTCGGGCAAGGAGCCGCCGGCGCACTCGTGGTTCATCGGGTACCAGGGGGATGTGGCGTTCTCGGTCATCGTCGAGGGCGCCGGCGCCGGCTCCGCCGTCGCGGCCCCGATCGCGGCCCGCTTCCTCCGCGCCCTCCCCTGACCCCGACCTCGCCCGGCGACCACGCGCCGACGCACCAGAGCCGCCGCGCGACCTACGCGACACGCCAGACCACCCGCGCTCCCGCGCCGGCGCACCAAGCCGCCCCGCAACCTGCGCCGACACGCCAGGGGCGCCCCCAGCCCCCCGCTGGGCCGAGGCGGCGCTGCGGTGCGCCAAGGCCCGTGCGCCCCGCGGCCTGCCTGCTCCTCACCAAGGACCCGCCGAAGTGCGGCGGGTCGCTGGGCGGCGGCGGCCGGCCACACAACCCGCACGCCCGGGCAGGTCAGGTGGCTCAGGGGCCGTCAGCGCCCCGCGCGGTCCAGGGGGGCGGTCAGGGCCGCGACCGCCGCGACCACCTCCGAGGCGTTGGACAGATCGGGCAGCACGATATCGGCTCCCGCCTCCCGCAACTCGGACGCCATCGACCGCCCGGAAGCGACCCCGATCATCCCGGCCCCGCCGATCTTGGCCGCCTGCACGTCCCGCGTGGAGTCCCCGATCACGACCGTGTTGGCGGCCGTGAACGCCGTCCCGAGCCGCTGCTTGGCACGCGACTGCGCCACCTGCAGCAGGGTCGCCTTGGGATAGACCTCCTCGCCATACCCCCCGAGCTCGAAGTCGACGTGCTTGTCGAGCCCGAACGCCTTCAGCTTGTGCACGGCGTTGGCCCGGATGGTGCCGGTCAGCACCGTCTGCACCACCCCGTCGAGCCGGGAGACGGCCTTCAGCGCCGCCTTGGCCCCGGGCATCATCCGCCCGTCCTCGCCCAGCCGCCCGCGCCGGTCGGCGAAGGCCGTGGCGAGCGCCGAAAGGAACCGGGGCAGGTGATCGTCCTCGGCCACGACGCCGTTGACGGCGAGCGTCTCGAAGACGATCTCGGAGTCGGGCCGCCCCAGCGGGGGCACGAGCTTGACCAGCGGTCGCCCGGTCACGACGCGGAACGCCTCGGCATAGGCGTCTCTGGTCACGATGGCGACGTCGACGAGCGTCAGATCGACGTTCCACAGCACAAGGCGGTTGATGGCAGCCTCCTGAGGGGTCCCTGCAAGGGTAAGGCCGTCGCCGCCGCCGGGGCGCCGCCCTGGCGATTACAGCATGGTCAGACGTGTTCGAGCGCGTCGGACAGCCGGTCCACCACGGGCAGCCCGGTCTCCTCCAGCTCGGCCCTGGTGGTCATGCCGCCGGTGTAGAGCACCGCCCTGGCTCCCACGTGCTTGGCCGCGAGCCCGTCGTCCACGCTGTCGCCGATCACCAGGATCTCCGCGGGGTCGACCCCGATGGCCTCGATGTGCGCGGTCATGTGGGCGGCCTTCTCGCCGCCGAGGGCGCCGGTGAGGCCGTCGATCCGGGTGAAGTGCCGGGTGATGCCGAACGACTCGACCTTGGGCACCAGGTGCTCGTGCGGGGCCATGGAGCAGAGCGACTGCGTACCCGTCCAGGTCGAGAGGATGACCTCCGCACCGGCGGCCAGCTGGCACACGTCGCACAGCCGGAAGTAGTGCTCGTGGAACCCGGCGTCGAGCCGCTGCCATTCGCCCTCGTCGAGCGGGCGGCCGAGCAGGCGCTCGTAGGCCACCCAGATGGGGCGGGTGAAGACGGCGCGGAAGCCGTCCAGGGTCAGCTCGGGCAGTTCGTACGGCTTGAAGATCTCGTTGGTGGCTTGGACCACGGCGTCGGAGTCGTGGAAGAGCGTGCCGTTCCAATCCCAGATGATGTGCTTTGTCATGTCACGCCTAGCCTAGATGGACGGTGTGACATTCGGATGAACCGGGGGCTGCGACCGCGCGGCCGCAGCCCCTCGCCGCCGCAGCTAGCGGCAGGCCTTGCCCGTGGTGCCCTGGGCGTTCTGGCCGCCGTTGCCGCCGTTCCACTGGATGCTGACGCTGCCCCAGGCGCACATGTCCTTGGCCCAGAGCATGTCGCCCCAGTGGCGGCCGCCGTTGCCGGCCCTGAAGCTGAACCGGTTGTGCCGGCCGTCCGCGGTGTAGATGTTGATGGTGCCTCGCGCGGAGGAGGCGGTCTTGATCTCGGTCCAGTTGGTCTGGCACCGGCCCGACCACATGAGCTTGATGGTTCCGAGCTCTCCGTGGACCCGGCTCTTGATCTTGGCGGTCTTCACGACCCTGGCCGAGTTGCCGCAGCCCGACCGGTAGGGGTCCTGGCCGTCGTACGGCTTGAGCGCGGCCTGGGCCTGCGCAGGCGATCCGGCCAGGAGAGTCACCGCACCTACAGCGATCGCTGCGACTCGACGCATCACGTGGAACCGACTCCTTCTGTCAGACGACTCGTGCTGGATGGTGACCCTAGCGAGATCGACTCCGCATGGTCGGGGAAGCGCGCCCGGCCGTGATCGCACCGTTATGGGCGCAGCAGCTCGGGGATCTCCTGGGTCGCGTACCACATGAGCTCGTGCGCCTCGGCGCCGTCCACGGTGAACCGCGCGTCGTCGTCGCCCTCGTCGGAGGCCGGCAGGGCGGCGACGGCGGCCTCGATGTCGGGAACCGCGTACTCGTCGTCGATGTGCACCGCGGCCACCTTGGCCAGCGGGATCGGCTCGGCGAGGCGTACCCGGGCGCGTTCCTCCAGGTCGACGCCGACCGTCGCGGAGCGCTCCGGCACCTCGGCGGCGACCACCACGCGGCGGGGTGCGGCAGGAACGCCGTCGGCGCGGTCGGCGGCCAGCATGCGCAGCGAGGCGCGGGCCGCCTCGGTGAGCGCGACGTACTCGAGCTCCTCGGTGTCGCCCGAGGCGTACCACTCGATCAGCGCGGGCGTCACCGCGTAGCCGGTCAGCGGGGCCGGGCCCAGCTCCCCGGCCTCGACCGCCGCGGCCAGGGCCGGAAGAGTGCACGGCAGATAGACGCGCATGACGTACCTTTCCAACACTTCTGCTGTGGAAGAACCTGCCTCACCAGGCTCCGCCACCCTACTCATAGTGCCTGGTCACGACCGCATCGGCGGGCTACTTGCGCAACGTGAGCCGCAGCAGGGTCTCCAGCTCGGCGATGGTCGTGGCCGCGTCGCGGTGGTGGATCCCGGCGATGCCGAGTTCGCGGGCGGCGACGATGTTGGCCTCGATGTCGTCGATGAACACACATTGCGCGCCGTCGAGGCCGATCATGCCGAGCGCGTGCTGGTAGATGCGCGGCTCGGGCTTGCGCATGCCGACCTCGCCGGAGATCACGACCGCGTCGAAGACCTCGTCCCAGTCGTCCCGGGGGTAGGTGTTGGACCAGGAGTTGGACAGCAGGCAGGTCCTGACGCCGTTGCGGCGGACGTCGCGCAGCATGTCGTACATGGCCTCGACCCGCTCGAAGCCCGCGAACATGCGCTCCAGCAGCCCTTCGGCCACCGGCGGCACACCGTCGAGGGTCAGCAGCCGGGCGGCGAGGTCGCGCTCGAAGGCGGCTCCGTCGAGTTCGCCCCTTTCGAGCGCGTGCACGACGCTCTCCCCGTCGCCGCCCCGGTAGGCGTGGTCGATCATCTCGCGCATCACGGTGTAGTAGCGGTCGGCGTCGATCCTGTCGGCCGCGATCCACCGGGCGATGGAGTCGGAGAGGCTGGTCGTCAGCACGCCGCCCCAGTCGATGAGCACACCCGTAACCATCGTTCTAGGGTAGAGCGTCACGGTCGCGACTTTTACCGGGATCCGCCCCTTAATAACCGGATAAAACCCCTTAAAAAGGGGGCCGAAATATCCCGTTAAGGTGTCCTTCCAGCGTAAGTCGCTACCCAGAAGGGACCGCCGTGCGGACGACGATCCTGATCACCTCCCCTGAAGAGTGGACCGCTCCGGGCTCCGAACTCTTCCAATTTCCCCCCATCATCCCCGGTGGACCGGAATGGTTCACCAAACCGATCCTCATCGTCCTGTTCAGCGCGGTCCTCGCCATCGCGCTGTGCTGGGCGGCCTTCGCCAAGCCCAAGATCGTGCCAAGGGGCTGGCAGAGCATCGGCGAGTACGCCTACTCCTTCGTACGCGAGCAGATCGCCAGGCCCAGCCTCGGCAAGGACTCCGACCGATGGATGGGCCTGCTCCTGACGATCTTCCTCACCGTGCTCATCTGGAACCTGATGGGCGTCGTCCCGTTCATCCAGTTCCCCGTCGCCGCGCACGTCAACTTCGCGGCGGTGCTGGCGATCTCCGTGTACGTCCTCAAGGTGTACCTCGGCGTGCGCCATCACGGCGTCCGCGGCTACCTGCGCGACGTGGTGTACCTGGAGGGCCTGCCCGGCTGGGCGTACGCCATCTACGCCCCGCTGATCCTCGCCGAGGTCTTCCTCACCTCGCTGTTCACCCACTTCATCCGGCTGTTCGCGAACATGTTCGCGGGCCACCTCCTCGTGGCCTTCTTCAGCTCGGTGGGCTTCTACTTCCTGTTCGAGCAGCTCACACCGCTCGGCGCGGGCCTCGGCCTGCTCGGCGTGGCCATGACGATCGTGATCACCGCGTTCGAGATGTTCATCATGTTCCTGCAGGCGTTCCTGTTCGCCATGCTCGCCGCCATGTACATCGCCAGCGGCCTGCACGGCTCGCACTGACCCCGCTAGGCGCGGGCGGCCAGCTCGCGGTGCTCAGGCGAGCGCAGCACCCCGGCCGCCCGCTCCGCCGAGGCCACGGGCGCCTCGGTCAGCAGGCCCCTCTTCTGCTTGAGCGTCAGCAGCCGGGTGACCGACTGGTCGAGGCGCTCCTTGGAGATCCGGCCCGACTTCACCGCCGCCAGCACCGCGTCGTACGCCTTGGGCAGGTCGTTCGGCATGAGCAGCAGGTCGGCCCCGGCCAGCACGGCCCGCACCGCGATCTCCCCGTCGTTGTACTTCTTGCGCACCCCGGCCATGTTCAGCGCGTCGGTCGAGATCACGCCCTTGAATCCGAGCTTCTCCCTGAGCAGCCCGGTCAGGATGGGCTTGGACAGCGTCGCAGGGTCGCCCGACGAATCCAGCTTGGGGAAGACGATGTGGGCGCTCATGACCGCGTCCACCCCGGCGTCGATCGCGGCCTTGAACGGCGGCGCGTCGATGCGCTCCCACTCCGCCCGCGTGTGCTTGATCACCGGCAGCCCCGTGTGGCTGTCGACGGACGTGTCACCGTGCCCGGGGAAATGCTTGGCGGTGGCGGCGATCTTCGCCTCGCCGAACCCCTTGACCGCCGCGGCCACCATCCTGGCCACCTTCTGCGGGTCGTTGCCGAAGGCGCGGCGGCCGATGACGGGGTTGCGCGGGTTGACGTTGACGTCGGCGACGGGCGCGAAGTCGAGGTTGACGCCGAGCGCGCGCAGCTCCTCGCCGGTCGCCCTGGCCACGTCCCTGGACAGGTCCGTGTCCTTGGTGGCCCCGATCTCCGCCGCGCCGGGGAAGTCGGTCATGAGCGCGGACATCCTGGAGACCAGGCCGTTCTCCTGGTCGGTGCCGATCAGCAGCGGGACCTCCTCGGCGGCCCGCTGCATGCCGTTGGTCAGGCCGACGACCTGGCCGACGCTCTTGACGTTCTGCGGGAACAGGATCACGCCGCCCAGGTGGTACTTCGCGATCACCTTGGCCGGGGTCCGGGCGGCGTACCTGGCCTGGTTCTCGCCGGAGACGGTGTCGGCGGCGGTGCCGTACAGGACGGGCATGAAGAGCTGGCCGACCTTCTCCTCGACGCTCATCCTCGCCAGCACCCGCTGCACCGGGCTCTGCTGCGGAGCCGTGGTGCTCGGGGCCGCCGAGGTGGTCTGCGCGGGCGGGGCCGCCTTGCCCCCGGTCGGCCCCACCTCCGCCGAGCCGCCGCCACCGCCGCACGCGGTGAGCGCGATCACCAGGAGCCCTGTCGTACCGATCCGTCCAAGCATGACTCCAAAGGTATCCACCCGGCGACCCCGCCGGGTCCCGCTACAGCCCCAGCCTGTCGAGCCCCGGCAGCTGAGCACGGGCCGCCGCCTTCGCGTCGGCCGCCGAAGATCCCGTCCGCGCGGCCTCCGCCGCCGCCAGGCACTGCTCCATCGTGTGCGCGGCGAGCCCGGCGCGTACGGCGGCCAGCGCGGAGGGCGCCATCGACAACGACGAGACCCCGAGCCCGGCCAGCACGCAGGCCAGGGCCGGATCGGCGGCGGCCTCGCCGCAGATCCCGCAGGGCTTGCCGGCCCGCGCCGCCGCGCCGGCCGTGATGGCGACCAGGTCGAGCAGGGCGGGCTGCCAGGGGTCGTGCATCGCGCTCACGGCGCCGAGCTGGCGGTCGGCGGCGAAGGTGTACTGGCTCAGGTCGTTGGTGCCGATCGAGACGAAATCGACCATGGTGAGCAGGTTGCCGGCCCGCAGCGCGGCGGACGGGATCTCGATCATCACGCCGACCTCGTCCAGCCCCTTGTCGTGGCACTCCCTGGCGAACCAGGCGGCCTCCTCGGCCGTGGCCACCATCGGCGCCATCACGGCGGCGCCGCCGGCCGCCGCCACCGCGCGCAGCTGGACATCCATCACCTCGGGGAACCGCGCGAACCTGCGCAGGCCGCGCTCGCCCAGCGCCGGGTTCGGCTCGGCCGCCGAGGGCAGGAACGCCAGCGGCTTGTCCGCGCCGCCGTCGAGCGTCCGCACCACCACCTTGCCGCCGGGGAACGCCTCCAGCGCCGCCCGGTAGGCCCGTTCCTGCTCCTCGGCTGACGGAGGCTCGGGCCGGTCGAGGAAGAGGAACTCGGTCCGGTACAGGCCGATGCCCTCGGCGCCCGCGGCCACGGCGGCGTCGAGCTCGGCCGGGCCGCCCACGTTGGCCAGCAGCGGCACGGGGTGCCCGTCGGCCGTCGCGCCCGGCCCCGTCCACGACGCGAGCGCCGCCTGCCGGGCCGTGGCGGCGCCGACCGCGTCGGCCACGTCGGACTCGGCGGGCTCCACGCGCACGTCGCCGGAGGTGCCGTCCACCATGACCTGCACACCGGGCGGGATGCGCGTGGCGCCGGGACAGGCCACGACGGCGGGCACGCCCATCGACCTGGCCATGATCGCGGTATGGCTGGTCGGGCCGCCCTCCTCGGTGACGAACGCGACCACGTCGTCCCTGGACAGCAGCGCGGTGTCGGCGGGGGCGAGATCCCTGGCGACCAGCACGTACGGCTCCGCGGGCGCCACCGGCAGCCCCGGCATCGCCTGCCCGGTGAGCAACGCGATCACGCGGTCCCTGATGTCGCCCAGGTCGCCGGCCCGCTCGCCCAGGTATCCGCCGGACCCCCTGAGCACGGTCCGGTACTTCGTGAAGGCCTCGAAGACCGCCCTGGGAGCGGCCAGCCCGCGGTCGATCAGCGATCTGACCTTCACGACCAGCCCCGGGTCCTCGGCCATGAGCGCCTGGGCCTTGAGGATCTCCTCGGCCTCGCCGCCCGCCTGGTTGCCGCGGGCCTCCAGCTCGCCCGCGACCTGCGTGAGCGCGGCCATCGCGCGCTCCTTCTCCTGCTCCGCCTCACCGGTGTAGGTGGCGCCCTCGGGGGGTTCGGGCACGGAGACGGTCAGTACGTACGAGGGGCCGTGCCCGATGCCCGGGCTGACCCCCACCCCCCGGAGGTTCATGGCGTACTGGCTATCTTCGCCAGCTCGTCGAGCACCTCGTCGGAGCCCTCGCCCTCCGCGCTGATCACGACGGACTCGCCCTGCCGGACGTCGAGCGCCATGATCGCGAGAATGCTCTTGCCGTTGACCGGCCCACCGCCGTGGGACTTCGTCACCGTGATGTCCATCGGGGCCAGCTTGGCCCGCTGGACGAACGTCGCCGCGGGACGGGCGTGCAGCCCTACCTCCGCCGCCACGGTGACCTTACGCTCACCCATCTTGCTGCTCCTCCTTCTAGCCGCCGGTCCAGACCGGCCGGACCTTCTCTGTCATCGCGGTAAACACGGACAACCCGCTTATTGTGCCGGGTGCGGCCGGCCTCCGGCGAACGGCCTCTACCCCCAGCTGAAGAGCTCGTCCCCGACGTGCACCGTCCCCTCCGCTACCCCGGTGAGCTCCTCGGAAAGCGCGTCCAGCGCGACGACCGGGCAGACCGGCGAGCGACCGCCCGCCTCGATGGCCGACGGGTCCCAGGCCACCACCGGCTGCCCGGCGCTCACCCTGTCGCCCTCCGCGGCCAGGAGCTGGAACCCCGCCCCCTTGAGCTGGACCGTGTCGATCCCCAGGTGCACCAGCACGCCCTTGCCGTCGTCGCCCACGATGACGTACGCGTGCGGGTGCAGTTTCATTATCTTTCCCGCTATGGGGGCCACGGCCTTGCCTGGCCCCCGCAGCGGGTCGATCGCCGTTCCCGGCCCGACCATGCCCGCGGAGAACACCGGATCGGGCACGGCCGCCAGCCCCACAGCCGTCCCCTCCATCGGGGCGAGAACAGTCGTCATGGTCTCGCCCTCAGCCGATGACATCCTCGATGTCGCTGGCGATCGTGTCCGCCTCCGGCCCGACGACGACCTGCACCACGTTGCCCGCGGCCATCACGCCGTGCGCGCCCGCCGCCCTGAGTGCCGGCTGGTCGACCTTCGAGGCGTCGCGCACCTCCGTACGCAGGCGGGTGATGCAGGGCTCGATGTCGATGATGTTGTCGGCGCCGCCCAGCGCGGCGATGATCGCGTTCACGTCCGCCGCCATCCGGTCCTCCCTAGGATTAGCACTCTGACCAGGCTAGATCAGTCGGTCTGGGTGACCTTGTTCAGGCCCCGCGGCGCGTCGGGGTCGATGCCGAGCCTGCGGGCCAGTGCCTCGGTGAGGAGCTGGCCGGGGATGATCAGGCCCATGGGGGCCAGCCACTCGGGCAGGTCGGGGCCGTTCAGCGCGGCCGTTCCCGCCTGGGCCAGCGCGCCTCCCCCGCCGATCGTGTACGCCGCCGCGCCCGCCTCCACGACCCGCTCGGCCAGCGCGATCGTGCCCTGCAGGGTCGGGCTGTGCTCGGCGGCCACCAGCAGCGCCGGCGTGTCGGCGTCCACCACGGCGATGGGGCCGTGCAGCAGGTCGGCGTACGACAGGCCCATGGCGTGCAGGTAGCAGGCCTCCTTGAGCTTCAGCGCGGTCTCCAGCGCCGTCGAGAACGCCAGCCCGCGCCCGGACACGACCACGCCCTGCTTGTCGGCCAGCCCCTCGACCACGGCCTCGATGTCGCCGGGCTCCGCGATCAGCTTCTCCACGGCCTCGGGCACCCGCCGCAGCTCGTCCACCGCGACGTCCGCGCCCAGCCCGATGGCGAGCACGGCCAGCGCGGCGAGCTGCGTCGTGTACGTCTTCGTCGCGGGCACGGCCTTCTCCTCGCCCGCCACCGTGCACAGGGCGACGTCGGCCGCCTGCGCGAGCGGGCTGGCCTCGCCGCCGTTCGTGACGCCGACGGTACGCGCCCCGCAGTCCTTCGCCCAGGCCAGGGTCTCGACGATCTCCTCGGTCCGCCCGGACTGCGAGATGGCCACGGCCAGCACGCCGTCGAGGTCGAGCTTGCGCTTGTACGTGGTCGCGATCGACGGGGCGGCCAGCGCGGACAGGCGGCCGGCGTGCGATTCGACCAGGTAGCGCCCGTACACTGCTGCGTTGTCGGAGGTGCCGCGCGCGATGAACAGCAGTTGGCGGGTCTGCTCGCCCATGGCCCTGATCTCGTCGATCTTGGGGAGCAGGGAGTCGAGCGTGGCCCGCAGCGCGGTCGGCTGCTCGGCGATCTCGCTGCGCATCTTCGTGGTCATCTTCGGCTCATCCCTCGGGTCATTGCGGTTCACACTTGACCGTCTTTCGCGACATGTGGTCTAGTCCGGACTAGACCAGTACGAACCATAGCCCATTGCCCAGGTAGAGACGAGGGGAGGATCCGTGGCGCACATCGATCCGGACAGCCCGGTGCCCAAGTACTTCCAGCTTCGCGAGATCCTGCTGGACCTCATCGACAGCGACGAGCTGAGCATCGGGGCGGCCATCCCGTCCGAGCGCGAGCTCTGCCAGCGCTTCGGCCTGTCCAGGATGACCGTGCGGCAGGCCGTGGACCACCTCGTGTCCGAGGGCCGCCTGCACCGCGTGCCCGGCAAGGGCACATTCGTGGCCCGGCCGAAGATCGAGCTGGCGCTGCAGCTCACGTCGTTCACCGACGACATGCGGGCGCGGGGCATGATCCCCGGCTCGCGCGACCTGGACCGCCGCGTCGTGCGGGCCAGCGCGCACCTGGCCAAGGAGCTGGGCATCCAGCCGGGCGAGGAGGTGCACTTCATCGAGCGCCTGCGTACGGCCGACGGCGAGCCGCTGTCCATCGAACGGGCCCACATCCCGGTCAAGCTCGCCCCCGACCTGGCCGACCACGACTTGTCCGACAAATCGCTGTATGAGCTGCTGGAGCGGCGCTACGGGCT
The DNA here is from genome assembly GCF_014207985.1 of Nonomuraea rubra. Lineage (NCBI taxonomy): Bacteria > Bacillati > Actinomycetota > Actinomycetes > Streptosporangiales > Streptosporangiaceae > Nonomuraea > Nonomuraea rubra. The sequence continues at coordinate 11,009,527 of NZ_JACHMI010000001.1, forward strand.
CGTCATGGACGCCGGAGAGCTCACCATCGACGGCGGCATCGCGGACCCCAGCGACGCCGACCTGCTGAAGCTGCCCCGCGGCGGAGCCGTCCTGCTGCTGCAGCGCCGGTCGTTCTCCGGCGGGGTCTGCGCGGAGCTGGGCGTGTCCACCTACCGCGCCGACCGCTACCAGCTCCGCACCATCCTCGAAATGCCCGCCAGGCGCGGCTGAGCCCGCGTCCCGACACCTGCCGACGCCCCAGGCGCGACTCTTGAGCCGCGTCCCGACGCCCACTGACGCCCCCATGCGCGGCTCTTGAGCCGCGTCCCGATCTCCGCCAGACTCGGCCGACGAGCCGCCGCGTCCGGCGCCTCAAACTCCTGGCATGTCCACGCCTTGGAGGAACGCCGGTGAACGAGACGTGAACGATACCTCCGCCGCCCGGCCCTCGCCGTTCGCTCGCGTGATGACCGTGCTCCAGCGGCTGGGCCGCTCCCTCATGCTGCCCATCGCCGCCCTGCCCGCCGCCGCCCTGCTGCAGCGCTTCGGCCAGCCCGACATGCTCGGCTCCAACGGCGCCGAGCCGGGCGGCCTGGCCGACGTCGCCGGGATGGCCTGGATGAACGACGTCGCCCACGTGCTGGCCGCCGCCGGGGCGGCCCTGTTCGACAACCTGCCGCTGCTGTTCGCCGTCGGGGTCGCGATCGGCTTCGCCCGCAAGTCCGACGGCTCCACCGCGCTGGCCGCCGTGGTCGGCTACCTGGTCTTCGACCGGGTGACCAAGGCCATGTTCTTCGAATCGGACATCAGGGACACCGTAGCCGTCAAGGTGGCCGAGCCCGAGGGCATCAAGGAGATCGTCGACAACGGCATCCAGAACCCCACCAGCGTGCTCGGCGGCATCGTCATCGGCCTGGTCGCCGCGCTCCTGTGGCAGCGCTTCCACCGCATCAAGCTGCCGTCCTGGCTGGCCTTCTTCGGCGGCCGGCGCTTCGTGCCCATCATCACCTCCATCGTGGCCCTGCTCATGGGCGTGGCCTTCGGCTGGTTGTGGCCGGTGATCGGCGAGTGGATCCGGCACGCCGGCGAGGCGCTGGCCGCCATCGGCCCGATCGGCACCGGCATCTACGGCCTGGTCAACCGCCTGCTCATCCCCCTCGGCCTGCACCACTTCGTCAACTCCGTGGTCTGGTACGTGGTGCCGCAGTGCGAGGTCGGCGGCCAGGTGCTGGGCGGCGACTGGAACTGCTACTTCGGCGGCGCGCCGCACTCCGGCCAGTTCATGGCCGGTTTCTTCCCCGTCATGATGTTCGCGCTGCCCGCCGCCGCCCTGGCCATGTGGCGCGCGGCCCCGGCCCACCGGCGGGCCACCGTGGGCGGCATCATGCTCTCGGCGGCGCTGGCCTCGTTCGTCACGGGCATCACCGAGCCGATCGAGTTCGCCTTCATCTTCGTCGCGCCGCTGCTGCTGGTCGTGCACGCCATTCTGACGGGCCTGGCGATGGCGCTGACCACGCTGATCGGCGGCCAGCTCGGCTTCGGCTTCTCCGCCGGCCTGCTCGACCTGCTGCTGAACGCCAGCAAGTCCAACACCGAGAACCTGCCCGGCATCCTGATCCTGGGCCTGATCTACGGCCTGGTCTACTACGCCGTGTTCACGTTCCTGATTCGCAGGCTCAACATCATGACGCCCGGCCGCGAACCCGAACCCGACCTCGACTCGGGCGAGACCGAGCCCGTTCGGGGAGATCCACCACGGGGTAGGTAACCGGCCGGACCCCCACGCCGACGCTCACGTGGGGGTGACCGTGCAGGACCGGGCCGCGCCGCCGTCCCCGCTGTCGTCGGCCTTCTCCGTGCTGCAGCGCATCGGCCGCTCCCTCATGATGCCCATCGCGGTGCTCCCCGCCGCCGGGCTGCTCTACCGCTTCGGCCAGGACGACCTGCTCGGCGCGGACGGCCTGGGCGGCGCGCTCCCCTGGCTGCTGCCGGTGGCCACGGTCATGGCGGCGGCGGGCGCCGCGCTGTTCGACAACCTGCCGCTGCTGTTCGCCGTGGGCGTGGCGATCGGCTTCGCCCGCAAGTCCGACGGCTCCACCGCGCTGGCGGCCCTGGTCGGCTACCTCGTCTTCGACCACGTGACCAAGACCCTCTTCTTCGACGCCGGGCACGGCGCCGTCCACGACAAGGTCTCGGTGCTCCTCCAGAACGGCGTTCCCGCGCTCGACCTGGGCGCCCCGAACCCCACCGGCGTCCTCGGCGGCATCCTCATCGGCCTCACGGCCGCCCTGCTCTGGCAACGCTTCCACCGCGCCAAGCTGCCGTCCTGGCTGGCCTTCTTCGGCGGGCGCCGCTCGGTGCCCATCGTCACCGCCGTGGCCGCCCTGCTGCTGGGCGTGCTGTTCGGCCTCCTGTGGCGCCCGGTCGGCGACTGGCTGGCGCAGGCGGGCGACTGGCTCTCCGCCCACGGCACGGCGGGCACCGGCCTCTACGGCGTGGCCAACCGCCTGCTCATCCCCCTCGGCCTGCACCACGTGCTCAACACCATCGTCTGGTTCACCGTCCCCGAGTGCCACGCGGGCGTGAACGGCGCCACCCGGGACGCCTCCGGCGACCTGAACTGCTACTTCGCCGGGGAGCAGGGCGCGGGGATCTTCATGACCGGCTTCTTCCCCGTGATGATGTTCGGCCTGCTCGGGGCCGCGCTGGCGATGTGGCGCGCCGCGCCGCCCGAGCGCAGGCGGCCGGTCGGCGGCATCATGCTGTCGGCCGGGCTGACGGCCTTCATCACGGGCATCACCGAGCCCCTGGAGTTCGCCTTCATCTTCGTCGCCCCCGTCCTCTTCGCCGCCCACGCCCTCCTGACCGGCCTGTCCATGGCCCTGATGGCCGAGCTCGGTGCCCGCCTGGGCTTCACGTTCTCCGGCGGTGCCATCGACCTGCTGCTGAACGCCAGCAAGTCCAACACGCACGGCCTCGGCCTGATCATCGGGTTCGGCCTGGCATACCTGCTGATCTACTACGCCCTGTTCACCCTGCTGATCCGCTGGCTCGACCTGCCCACCCCCGGCCGCGAGCCCTAAACCCGCCACTCACCCATCCCAAAAGGCGCGAGCGCTCCAGCTTCCCCAAAAGTTTCCCCGCATAAATGGACGAACGTCCGCCGCACGAGCACAAGTTGGCGCTTTCTGTATTCCTGAGCCGGGCCGAAAACTCCTTATATCGACTTTCCTTCATGCAGAGAATCGGAGCACCCCATGCCTCAGGACATCGACGGCGCGCTGGCCCTGACGACCCCCATGATCTGGGGCCCGCCCGGCGCCCAACCGGACGAGCGCAAGCTGCGCCACCTGACCCAGGCCCTGGCGGAGGTGCTGGCCGGCCGCCGCCCGCCGCAGGCCCTGGCCGACCGGCTCACCGAACGGGCCTACCGTGACCTGGTACGGGCGGGCCGGATGATCCACGCCGACCGCCCGCCGTTCACCGGCAGCGTCCACATGAAGCAACCCCGCGACGGCGCCATGGAAATGTGCGCGCTCGTCCATTGCGGCGACCGCAACCACGTTCTCGCCCTGCGCCTGGAACGGCACGGCAACCAGTGGCTCTGCACCGAATTCGAAACGGCCTAGGCATGGAAGCCCGCCGAGTTCGAAACGGCCTAAGCGTGGGAACCCGCCGAGTTCGAAGCGGCCTAGGCGTGGGAACCCGCCGGAAAAGGGCGGACCCCCACCTCGCAGGAAGTGGGGGCCCGGAAAAGACGGGTCAGGCGGCGTTCTTCGGGTCGCCGTGGCAGCGCTTGTACTTCTTGCCCGACCCGCACGGGCAGGGCGCGTTACGCTCCACGTTGCCGTACGCCGCCCGCTCGGCCTGAGTCGTGCGGACGCGGACGTGCTCGACGTCGCCCTGCTCGCCGGGAGCGGAGTACTCCAGCTCGGCCGGCCGCTCGGGGCCGCGCAGCCCGCGCGCGATGATCGAGCGGGTCTCCGCGATGGCCGCGTCCTCCTCCTCGACGATCGGGTTCTCCTGCACCTCGACCTCGAGGTTGAACAGGAAGCCGACGGAGTCCTCCTTGATGCCCTCCAGCATCGCGGCGAACATCTCGAAGCCCTCGCGGGCGTACTCGATCTTGGGGTCCTTCTGCGCGTAGGCCCGCATGCCGATGCCCTCGCGCAGGTAGTCCATCTCGTAGAGGTGCTCGCGCCACTTGCGGTCGAGCACCGAGAGGATCACGCGGCGCTCCAGGTCGCGCATGGTCTCCGGGCCGAACTCCTCCTCGCGCCGGTCGTAGGCGGCCAGCGCGTCGGCCTTGACCTTCTCGCCGATGAGCTCGGCGGTCAGCTCCTCGCGGCCGCCGGCCTCCTCGACGAGGTCCTCGGCCCTGACGGAGACCGGGAAGAGCTCCCCGAACGCCTTCCACAGCTTGTCGAGGTCCCACTCCTCGGCGAAGCCCTCGGCCGTGGCGCCCGCGACGTAGCCGTCGATCACCTCGCCGATGAAGCCGCGCACCTGCTCGTGCAGGTCGGCGCCCTCCAGCACGCGGTGGCGCTCGGCGTAGATGACCTTGCGCTGGCGGTCCATCACCTCGTCGTACTTCAGAACTTCCTTGCGGATCTCGAAGTTCTGCTGCTCGACCTGGTGCTGGGCGGAGGCGATGGCCTTGGAGACGATGCCGGACTCGATCGGCTGGTCGTCGGGGATCTGCAGCCTGGTCATGATCATCTCGACCCTGGCCGAGTTGAACAGGCGCATCAGGTCGTCGCCGAGCGACAGGTAGAAGCGCGACTCGCCGGGGTCGCCCTGACGGCCGGAACGGCCGCGCAGCTGGTTGTCGATGCGGCGCGACTCGTGCCGCTCGGTGCCCAGGACGTACAGGCCGCCCAGCTCGGTGACGAGGTCGTGCTCGGCCTTGACCGCCGCCCTGGCCTTCTCCAGCGCCTCGGGGTAGGCCTTCTCGTACTCCTCCGGCGTCTCGACCGGGTCGAGCCCGCGCTGGCGCAGCTCCAGGTCGGCGCGGAACTCGGAGTTGCCGCCGAGCATGATGTCGGTGCCTCGACCGGCCATGTTGGTGGCGACGGTGACGGCGCCCTTGCGGCCCGCCTCGGCGATGATCGACGCCTCACGCGCGTGGTTCTTCGCGTTGAGCACCTCGTGCGGCACGCCGCGCCGCTTGAGCGCCTTCGACAGCCGCTCGGACTTCTCCACCGAGGTGGTGCCGACGAGCACCGGCTGGCCGGCCTCGTAGCGCTCCTTGATGTCCTGCACCACCGCGTCGAACTTGGCGTCCTCGGTCTTGTAGACGACGTCCGGCTGGTCCTTGCGGATCATCGGGCGGTTGGTGGGGATCGGCACCACACCCAGCTTGTACGTCTGGTGGAACTCGTTGGCCTCGGTGGCGGCCGTACCGGTCATGCCGGCCAGCTTCTTGTAGAGGCGGAAGTAGTTCTGCAGGGTGACCGTGGCGAGAGTCTGGTTCTCGTCCTTGATCTTCACGCCCTCTTTGGCCTCGATGGCCTGGTGCATGCCCTCGTTGTAGCGGCGGCCGTGCAGGATGCGGCCGGTGAACTCGTCGACGATCAGGACCTCGCCGTCGGCGACGATGTAGTCCTTGTCCTTCTTGAACAGCTCCTTGGCCTTGAGCGCGTTGTTCAGGAAGCCGACGAGGTGGGTGTGCTCGGGCTTGTAGAGGTTGTCGATGCCGAGCCAGTCCTCGACCTTCTCGACGCCGGCCTCCAGGATGCCGACCGTGCGCTTCTTCTCGTCGACGATGTAGTCGCCGGTGCTCTCCTCGCCCGGGTTCTTCGCCTCGACGCCCCTGCGCAGGCGGGGGACGATCTTGGCGAACTCCTGGTACCACTTGCCCGACTGCTCGCCGGGGCCGGAGATGATCAGCGGCGTGCGGGCCTCGTCGATCAGGATCGAGTCGACCTCGTCGACGATCGCGTAGAAGTGACCGCGCTGCACGCACTCCTCGAGTGACCACGCCATGTTGTCGCGCAGGTAGTCGAAGCCGAACTCGTTGTTCGTGCCGTACGTGATGTCGGCCTCGTACTGCTTGCGGCGCTCCTCGGGCTGCTGGCCGGAGATGATGCAGCCGACCTCCAGGCCGAGGAAGCGGTGGATGCGCCCCATGGTCTCGGCGTCACGCTTGGCCAGGTAGTCGTTGACCGTGATGACGTGCACGCCCTTGCCGGCGATGGCGTTGAGGTAGGACGGCAGCGTACAGGTCAGCGTCTTGCCCTCACCGGTCTTCATCTCGGAGATGTTGCCCAGGTGAAGGTTGGCACCGCCCATGATCTGCACGTCGTAGGGCCGCTGGCCGAGCACGCGGCGGGCCGCCTCGCGCACGGTCGCGAACGCCTCGGGAAGCAGATCGTCGAGGCTTTCGCCGTCTGCATGGCGCTGCTTGAACTCGTCCGTCAGCGCACGCAACTCCGCGTCGGACAGGCTCGTGAAGTCGTCCTCGATGGAGTTGACCTGGTCTGCGATCCGCTTGAGCTTGCGCAGGATCTTGCCTTCGCCGGCACGTAGGATCTTGTCGAGAATGGCTGCCACTTTATGTAAAGCTCCTCGCAGGTCTACCCCGGCGGCGCCGCCAGGAGGAGAGGCCGAGACAAACTTCCCCGTTAGCCATCGTAGGCGGTTCCGCAACCAGACACAGCCACCGTGACGACGAGGGCGCAGAACCCGTCTGGGAGAATGGGGACAAGGCAGAGGGTATGCCGGTGGAGAGCCGGCTCGCACCAATAGCGGGATATCCGGCAAAGGAAGGATTTGTCATGGTTGAGGGGAAGAAGTCGGAGCATACCGAGAATCTCGGCAGCCACGGCGGTCGCGCGTCCTCGTGGCTCGCGGTGACGGTGATGCTGGTGGGAACCGTCGTGGCCGGCTTCGGCCTGACGGCGGCGAACTGGACGCTCATCTGGATCGGTGCCGGGCTGTTCGTCGTCGGCGGCGTCCTCGCCCTCGTCTTCGACATCTTCACCGACGTCGTGATCGACGCTCCGCGCGTGGGCATGCGCGCTGAGGATCACCGCTGAACCAGTCTCCGACGGCGGGCGCCCCACCCCGGGCCGCCCGCCGTTCGCATGCCGGACCCCGATCCCGGGCCACGTAACGACCCGCCCGCACACCCACGCCAGAAGCAGGAACGAGGCGCCACCAGCCGCTCCAGCCCCGCGCGGCGCACCTCCAGCGTCGTGCGGCACACCTCCGGCGTCGTGCAGCGCACCTCCAGCGTCGTGCGGCACACCTCCGGCGTCGTGCAGCGCACCTCCAACCCCCGCGCAGCGCGCTTTCAGCCCGTGCGGCCCAGCCCGTGCGGCCCAGCCAGCCGGTGCCGCCCGGCCCGTGCGGCGCGGCCCCAGCCCGCGCCCATCCGGCCCCCTACCTTGCGGAGCACCTCCCACCCGTGCACCCGCCGCAGACGAGGCGCCGGTCCGGGTCGGAGATCGTCTGGCGGGCGGCGGCGGTTTCTGTCGGTGGCCGTGGCTAGATTGCTCGCATGCATCGCCATATGGAGGCGCGGGCATGACCGGTGTGACCGATCTGACCGCCGAAGAGGCCCGCCGGATCATCCTGCGCGCTCAGGGTTTCATCGGCGCCGACGCGCGCAAGGGCGGCGTGCACAGCATGCTGCGCAGGCTGGGCGCCGTCCAGCTCGACACGATCTCGGTCCTGGCCCGCTCGCACGAGCTGGTCGCCTACGCCCGGCTCGGCGCGGTGGGCCGTTCCAAGGTCGAGCGCGCCTACTGGCACAACCCCGCCCAGAGCTTCGAATACTGGTGCCACGCCGCCTGCATCCTGCCCATCGAGCACTGGCCGCTCTACTCCTTCCGCCGCCGCGCCTACCGTGAGCGGCGCTACCGGTGGCACGAGGTGCCCGACAACGTGGAGAAGCTGCTCGACCAGGTCAGGGAGTCGGGCCCGCTGACGACGTCCGACGTGGGCGGCGCCAAGAACGGCGGCCCGTGGTGGGACTGGTCCGACTCCAAGATCGGCCTGGAGTGGCTGCTCGACATCGGCGAGCTGGTGTGCAGCCGCCGCGTCGGCTGGCGCCGCGTCTACGACCTGGCCGAGCGCGTGGTCCCCGCCGACCTGCTGGCCGACGACCTGTCCGACGAGGAGTGCATCGTACGCCTGGCGGGCGTGGCCGGGCGTTCCCTCGGCGTGGCCAACCGCACCGACCTCATCGACTTCCTCCGCCTCAAGGGCCGCTACGCGGCGATCCTCGACGAGGTGCTGCTCAGCGGCGCGGCGGGCCTGGTGCCCGTGACCGTCGCCGGTTGGCCCGGCAAGAAAGGCCAGGCCAACGCCTGGGCGGCTCCCGAGGGCCTGGAGTCCGAGCCGCGCGGCCGGCACCGCACCACCCTGGTGTCGCCGTTCGACTCCCTCATCTGGCACCGCGAGCGCACCAAGCGGGTGTTCGGCTTCACCTACACGCTGGAGCTGTACGTCCCCAAGCACAAGCGTGTGCACGGCTACTTCACGATGCCGGTGCTGGCCGGGGGGCGGCTGATCGGGCGCGTCGACCCGGCCCGCGAGGGCTCCACGCTGGTGGCCAGGCAGGTCCACCTGGAGCCGGGCCTCTCGCCCGCCAAGTGGGCCGGCGCCCTGAGCGAGGCTCTGTGGTCGGCCGCCGACTGGGTGGGCTGCGACGCCGTACGCGTCGAACGCGCCGACCCGCCGGAACTCGTCCCCATGCTGAACGCGACCCTTGCACCCCCGCCCTCACCGAACGGACCCTGAACGAGAGCCGACCGGCGCCATGCGCCCCTGAACGCCCCTCGCATGCGCCCGAGCCACGTACCTGCGCCCGCTCGGGCGTTGTGGCGTCGCGATCACGACACGCATCACGGTCGACCGTGCCGGCGGCAGGGGCGTGACGCGTGGCCGTGCTCACCCCGCAGGGAACGCGCGACGGCCTCGCCGGCGAGCACGCTCAAGCGCTCGCAGCAGCATCGCAGGAGAGGACGACCCAAGCAGGCGCAGCGGCCTCGCGTGAGAGCACTGCACGGCCCGAGCACTCGCGACGCCCTCGTCCACGAGCGCGCCCGGCATGCCACGCAACCGGAAACCCGGCCGGGCGAGGCCAGGCTGGGCCAGGCCGGCGGCTCAGGTGATCTCGAGCATGCGCTCCCGCACCGCGTACACCACGGCCTCCATCCGCGAATGCAGCTGCAGCTTGTCGAGGATGTTGCGCACGTGGTTCTTCACGGTGTTCTCGGAGATGAACAGCTGCTTGGCGATCTCCCGGTTGTTCATGCCCTTGGCGACCAGCCGCAGCACCTCCATCTCCCGGTCGGTCAGCCGGGGGACCGGAAGCTGAGGCGGGCGCTCGGCCTCCTTGCGGCTCATGTTGGCGAACTCGCTGATGAGCTTGGCCGCCATCGCCGGGTTGATTAACGACTGGCCCTCGTGCACGCCGCGCACCGCCGCCGGGACGTCGTTGATCTGGACGTCCTTGAGCAGGTAGCCGGTGGCTCCCGCCTTGATGGCCTCGAAGAGATCCTCTTCCTCGTCGCTCACCGTCAGCATGATGATGCGGGTGCTCGGGACGGAGGCCTTGATGCCCTTGGTCGCCTCGATCCCGTCCTGCCGCGGCATGCGCACGTCCATGAGCGCGACGTCAGGCATGAGGCGATCGGCCAGTTCGACCGCCTCCTGCCCGTCGCTCGCCTCACCGACCACCTCGATGTCAGGCTCTGCGGCCAGCGCCAGCGCCAGGCTCCGCCGGATCAGCTCGTGATCGTCGACGATCAGCACGCGGATCGGCTCGCTCACCTGCGCGCGGGCCTCGCCAGACTCGGTCACGAAGCCTCCTTGGTGAGCTTCGTGACGGCCGGCCTCGTGACGACCAGCCTCGTGCCTGCCATTGCCTCGTTTCGCTCGCTCATCCCTGCCTGACTGAGCTCGCTCACGTCTCCTCCTCGTCGGGGGGCCAGAGCCGTCGAACCGCCATGATGGCATGTACCCGCGGTTCTCGGGTGGTCGAGAAGATCTTTTAGCGCGCGATCAGGGCTCTACGAGCCGCAACACGCCGTAGTTGTAGCCGCGCCTGTTGTAGACGACGCACGGCTGGCCGCTCTCCTTGTCACGGAACAGGTAGAAATCGTGTCCGACCAGCTCCATCTCCAGCAGGGCCTGATCGATGGTCATGGGCTCGGCTCGGTGGAACTTCTCCCGGACGATGAGCGGACCGTCGCCGTCCATCTCGATCGGGACGATGTCGTCGTAGAGCTGGTCGCTCTTCTGCTGCAGCTCGTCCTCGTCGGGCTCGGCCTGCTCGGGGACTCCGGGCTGCGTGCGGGGCTTCAGATCGGCGGCGTCAGGGAGCGTCGCGGTGATCTCCGCCACCGAGGGCGGGCAGTGGTTGCCGTGGTGGACCTTGCGCCGGTCGGCCAGCCGCCTGAGGCGGCCTTCCAGCTTGTCGAGGGCTAGATCGAGGGCTGCGAATCGGTCGTCGGCCGAGGCCTCGGCGCGGATGGCCGGTCCTCGGGAGTGAATGGTGAGCTCGACGCGCTCGCGCTGATCGGCGAGGCGCGGATTACGCTCCTTGGACACCTCCACATCAACTCGGATGAGTTTGTTGTCCAGACGTTCGATCCTGGCCAGCTTGGTCGTCACGTGGTCTCGGAACCGATCACTTACTCCTGTGTGCCGGCCCTTGACGATGATGTCCATGCAACAGCCCCCCTTCGGTCTAACGACTGAGCAAGAGCGCCCGACGACGTGCATGCCGGACGGGGTGTTCTGGCTGCCTCTCTGTCACGGTTACCCTCTTCCGACGCTGAGTCACCGGGAACTCGGAAGGCACCCGCCCGGCCGACCTGGTCTTCGACCCCACATCCGCCTGCTGAGGGTTTCGCAGCTCTGTCGCCACTACTGCCCTTCTCTCCTGACGGGGGACATCTGGACCCCCGGGAAGGCAGGACTTACCCCTAAGCCGCACCGTGATCGGTCGACAAAGAGTCGCCTTACGTGGACCGTTTTGCCTGCGGCTGGCATCGGCTAGCAGAGCCGGGGACCCCGACCCTGCGCAACCACGGACCCGAACGGGTGCCATGTAGGAACGCTATCCGCATCCAGCACGAATGTCAGCCTGAGCATCAGCCGGGTGATCACTGTCAGTGAGATCGAGTCGACCGGAAAGCGCCTTCCAATGCCCCATTTAACCGATCGGCAACCCTTATGCGCACGGGACTCCCGTCCACTGAACAGCCCGATTCCCCGTCTAGGGGAAGTGACATGTGACCTCCAGGCTAGGAAACCGATTTGGATCTTTCTTTACCGAACGTGACCATGACGATTTTCAAGATCTTCGGCGTGTCGCGCCCGCGGTGACGGCCAGCGGCACGACCATCTCCGCAGCGTGCAGCGCCCGGGCGGCCTCGGCGAGGGTCGCGCCGGTCGTCACGATGTCGTCCAGGAGCAGCGCACGGGACGCTGGAGGCCCGTTCGCGGCGGGCAGGACCCGAAGTGACCCTGCGAGGTTGGCGGCTCTCTGAGCGCGACTCAGGCCCGCCTGGTCGGCCACCCGCCCGGCCTGCCCCAGCCCCGGCCACACCTCGGCCCCCAGCCCGAGCGCCCGCAACCTGGCGGCGACCAGCACCGCCAGCCTCCCCACCGGATCGTGGCCACGGCCCCGCACGCTCCTGCGCGCGCTCGGCACCGGCACGACGGCGAACCGCCCGCCCGCCCACTCCCCCGCCTGCCCCATGGCGACCAGCACCGTACGCGTCACCGCCTCGGCCAGCACCCCGGCCAGCGCCACGGCACCCCGCTCCTTGTACGCCACGATCATCCTGCGCACCGCCCCCTCGTACGGCGCCGCCGACCAGCAGTCCGGCAGGTCGTCCGGCCGCGGCACGGGGCTGCGCCTGGCGGGCTCGGCGGTCAGCGCCTGGAAGCATCGCGGGCAGCACGACGCCCCCTTGGCGCCGCAGCCCGCGCAGGCAGGGGGAAGGACCAGGTCCAGCAGGGCGTTCAGCACGGACCCAGCATGCCGGTCGCCACCGACAGTTCCGGCCCGCTGACGCGGCGCACCCAGGACAGCAACCCGGCACGGCCGGATCACCCCGGCCGGCCCAACGGAACGCCACCGCCGGCTCGCCCCACGGACGCCGTGCGCGCCGCAGATACCGTGCGCCGCGAGTACCGTGCGCGCCGCCGACACCGAGCGCGCCGCCGGCACCTGCCCGGCGAACAACGGGGGCGTGGGCATCTGCCAGGGAACGGCACGGGCGCGGGTGTCAGCCCAGGGGCAGCAGGGGAGCGCCGCCCTTCTTCTCGATCTTGGTGGTCCAGGTCTGCTGGTCCGGGCTGAGCACGATCAGCTTGGTCCCGCCCTTCGTCGCGACATCCGCCAGCACCTGGTCCTGGAACGCCGCCACCGACTCCAGCCGATCCTTCAACGGCACCCCCGTGGTCTCCCCGTCCCCCACGTTGATCTCGTTGAGCGTCTGCCCGGCCGTCCCCTGCGCCAGCACGAGCAGGTGCTCGTCATCCCGCCAGGCGATGTCCTTGATCTCGTTCCCGGTCTCGGTCGTGGTCAGCAGCTGGAGGTTGCCCAGCTTCGTCCCCGCCCCCTCGCCGGTCAGCGCGCCGATCTGAACGGTGTTCTCCCCGGTGGTCACCGCGACCCGCACCCCGTCCCTGGCGATCCTGAACCGGTTGACGTCCAGCTCGTCCAGCTCGGCCGGCACCTCGACCGGCTCCGCCTGCCCCCTGGCGGGGTCGTACTTCAGCAGGACCCCGTTCTTGCCGTCGTAGGTCCACAGCGTCCCGTCCCGGTTCCAGGTGGGCGGCGTCAGGTCCGCTCCCTGGACGACCTCCTGCCAGGCCCCCTCGGGCGCCAGCCCGGCGACCGAGATGCCGGTCGAGGTCTTGGCGGCGATGAGGGGGTTGGGGCCGGCGGAGACGGCGAAGTGGCCGAACCCCTCGTGCTCCTCGCCGGCCGCGCCCGCCACGGCGCCGCCACCGCCGTCCTTGGTCAGGTAGTGGACGGCGCCCTTGTCGACGTAGTACGCGCTGTCGCGGACGTCGTCGTCCAGCCACTGGTCGACGGTGTCGGGCCGGTCGACGGTGTACGACTCGCCGTCCACCATGATCTCGATGATGCGGCCCTTGGCGATCTCGTTCTTGTTGAGGCTGTTCCTGATCTGGCCCCGGAGGGTCTCCTCGGCGCTCAGGTCGAGCGTGTCGAGCTCCCCGGAGAGGTTGATGATCACGCGGTCCTCGCCGGACCTGATCGACTCGATCTTGATGCCGGGCGGGAAGCTGGTGGTGACCGCGCCGCGCAGGGCCTCGGTCGGCGGTTCGAGCAGCCGTTCGAGCACGGTCTGCGCGAACGTCTCCTTCGTGTCGAGCCGCAGGCGTACCCGGTCGACGACCAGCCGGTCCTGGGTGCTGCGGTTGACGTAGTAGAGGTTCGTCGGCCGGTACGCGCGCGCCACGTCGGACTCGGTGAGCAGCAGCCCGGGGGGCAGCGCGCTGACGCGGTAGCCCTCCGGCAGCTTGACCAGCTCGAAGGGCCGCTCCCACGGCCCGCCCGTCGGCTTGTACGAGTCGTCCTCGTTGATGAGGGCCAGGTAGTGCCCCTTGAGGGTCACCTTGCTGGACGTCTCGGACTCCCTGGGCGGCGGCACCGAGACCTCGTACTGGTCCTGGATCACCGTCACGGGCCCGGCCGCCGTCCACTTGGCGCGCGCCTCGGGCGTCAGGTAGCCGGCCAGGATCGACGGGTCGTCGGCGTAGGCGGCCATGGCGGCCTGCAGGCCCCTGATCGTGTCCTCGGCACCCCAGCCGGGCTGCGGCGGGATGGCGATCATGCGCTGGAACGGCTTGCTGAGCGGGTCGCCCGCCCCTTCGTCGTTGTTGACGGTGTACGGGCCGTTCGGCGCGATCACGGTGCACCCGGAGCCGCCCAGCACCACCGCGGCCGCGATGCCGAGCGCCGTGCAGAGCCGGCTAATCCTCGTCATGCTCGGCCCCGTCCCCGGAAGCGGGCAGCAGCACGGGCGTCATCGCCGTCCGCCAGGTGCGGCGCATCTCGATCTCGGGCGGCACCAGCGACAGCGGCGAGCCCTTCAGGTCCACGCCCGCGTTCCTCGGCAGCGTGAGCCTGAACTGGGAGCCCTCGCCGGGCTGCCCCCACGCCTGCAGCCAGCCGCCGTGCAGGCCGGCGTCCTCGCGGGAGATGGCCAGGCCGAGCCCGGTGCCGCCGATGGTCCTGGCCCGCGACGGGTCGGCCCGCCAGAAGCGGTCGAAGACCATGGTGTCCTCGCCGGGCTTGAGCCCGATCCCGTGGTCGCGTACGGCGACGGCCACGGCGTCGCGGTCGGCGCCCACGGTGACGACGATGTCCCTGCCCTCGCCGTGCTCGATGGCGTTGAACAGCAGGTTGCGCAGGATCCGCTCGACGCGCCGGTTGTCGATCTCGGCCACGCAGGGCTCGTTGGGCAGCCTGAGCTCGAAGCGGGTGCCGTGCCGCTCGGCCAGCGCCTCGGAGTCGCCGATCGCGCGCAGCACCACGTCGCGGATGTCCACGGGCTCCAGGTCGAGCGTGGCGGCGCCGGCGTCGTAGCGGCTGATCTCCAGCAGGTCGGCCAGCATCGACTCGAACCGTTCGAGCTGGGCCTGCATGAGCTCGGCCGAGCGGGCGGCCATCGGCTCGAAGTCCTCGCGGGCGTCGTACAGCAGGTCGGCGGCCATGCGGACGGTCGTCAGCGGGGTGCGCAGCTCGTGGGAGACGTCCGAGACGAACTGCCGCTGCACCTGGGAGAGCTCCTCCAGCTGGTGGATCTTGAGCGCCAGGTTGGCGGCCATCTCGTTGAACGAGTTCGCCAGGCGGGCCAGGTCGTCCTCGCCGCGTACCTTGAGCCGCTCGTCCAGCCTGCCGGAGGCCAAACGCTCGGCGGCCTGGCGCGCCAGGCGTACGGGGGTCACGACCTGGCGGGCGACGAGGTAGGCGATGGCGGCCAGCAGCAGCACGAGCCCGAGCCCCACCACGACGATGGCCAGCCGGACGTTGGACAGCAGCTCCTCTTCCTCGTCGAACGGGAAGAAGTGGTAGACCTCGTAGGTGCGCCCGTTGGTGGTCAGGTGCACGATGCCGCCGACCACGAACGTCAGCCTGGGCTGGCTCTCACCGCGGAACCTGATGGTCTGGATGGACCCGGTCGCTTCCTCCCACTTGTACGCGCGGACGTTGCGCTGCAGGGCGAGCCTGAGCTTGAGCGGCACGTCCGCGGGCACGACGCTTCCGGACGCCCGCGACTGTCCGGGGGTGCTCAGGTTGAGCACCAGCACCTCGTAGCGCTTCTCGGAGCCGTTCTCGCCCGAGCCTGTGACGGTGTTCATGACGTCGTCGAGCAGGTTGCCCGCGCCCTGCTCGGCGTCGCTGACCGGCTTGGTGGGGTCGTCGGTCTCGGGAGTCAGCGCGTCGGCGATCTGCAGCCGGTCGGCGAAGGCGTCGCTCGTGGCGGAGCGCTGGCTGCTCTCCACGACCGACCTGTTGATCTGCTGGAACAGGAATGTGCCCAGCACCACCACCACGATCACCGAGATCACCAGCGTGCTGGTGACCACCTGCAGCTGGAGCGAGCGCCGCCAAATGCTGCGCGTCCTGCCGGCCGCACGACGAACCCGCCGGCGGACGCCGCCGAGAATCTGGCGGAACGTCCGTCTGCGGGATCTCTTCTTCTTCGTCGGGGGCACGGCGGGGCGGGGCGAGGGTTAGGCGGGACCGGCTTTGTAGCCCACGCCGCGGACGGTCACGACGATCTCGGGGTGCTCGGGGTCCTTCTCGATCTTGGCCCTGAGCCGCTGCACGTGCACGTTGACCAGCCGCGTGTCGGCCGCGTGCCGGTAGCCCCACACCTGCTCCAGCAGGACCTCGCGGGTGAACACCTGGCGCGGCTTGCGGGCCAGCGCCACGAGCAGGTCGAACTCCAGCGGCGTGAGGTTGATCGTCTCCTCGCCGCGCTTGACCGAGTGACCGGCCACGTCGATGGTGATGTCGCCGATCTGGAGGATCTCGGGGGTGGGCTCGTCGGTACGGCGCAGCCGCGCCCGCACCCTGGCCACCAGCTCCTTCGGCTTGAACGGCTTGACGATGTAGTCGTCGGCGCCCGACTCCAGCCCGAGCACGACGTCGATCGTGTCGCTCTTGGCGGTGAGCATGACGATCGGAACCCCCGACTCCGCCCTGATCCTGCGCGCGACGTCGATGCCGTCGGCCCCCGGCAGCATCAGGTCGAGCAGCACCAGGTCCGGGCGTGTATCCCGGAACGCGTCGAGGGCCTTGTCGCCATCGGAGACAAAGGACGGCTCGAAGCCTTCCCCTCGCAGCACGATCCCCAGCATCTCGGCGAGAGCGGCGTCGTCGTCGACGACCAGCACGCGACCTTTCATGGCCCCTCATTCGTTCTACGCATTGTGGGACATACCCGCACGATCGCTGAAGGTTACCCTTGGTTGACCCATGAGTGTGACCTGAGCCCTACAAAAGGCGAATTTTAGGTCCGCCCCCGCGACCGCTATCTCAGTCTGCGGTAACAGAGCAACTTTCGGCCATCCCCGGACGCGAACCTTGCCCCGATTCCTCCGTGAATGCGGGCAAGATGAGGCGGCGAATCCTCTCCGTGACACCAATGCCCCGCACAGCGTGCCAGGATTGGGATATGTCAGACGGTCACGGTCCCACGCCCGAGACGCCATCAGGCTGGTCGGCCGAACAGCCCCCGCCCTACAGCGCCCCGCCGGCCTCCCCGTGGACCGCCCCCGGCGCGCAGCAACCGGTCCCCACCGGGCAGGCGTACGGGCCGCCCGCGCAGCAACCCCCGCAGCCGCCGCAACAGGCGCCTTACGGGCAAGCGCCCCAGACACCATATCCGCCCCACCCGCAACAGCAGCCCGGATACGGCTACATGCCGCCGCCGGCGCTCCGCCCGGGCATCATCCCGCTGCGCCCGCTGGCCCTGGGCGACATCCTCGACGGCACGATCAAGCTGATCCGGTCGAACCCGAAGGCCGTGCTCGGCCTGTCGGCCGTGGCCGCCCTGCTCGCCTCCGTGCCCCTGGCCGTCGGCCAGGCGTTCCTGCTCGACGCCATGCCCTCGTTCGACGACCCCGAGGGCATCGCCGCCGCCGAGAGCCAGCTCAACAGCATCTCCGGCATCGCCGGCCAGTACGCGGGCACGCTCGTCTCGTCCGCGATCTCGTTCGTCGTCGTCACGCTGCTGACCGGCGTGCTGACCCGCATCCTGGGCCGGGCCGTCTTCGGCGGCAACATCAGCGCGGGCGAGGCCTGGCAGCTCGTCAAGGGCCGGATCCCCGCGCTGTTCGGCGTGGTGGGCATGATGGCCGCGATCATGATCGTGCCGATGATCGTCTTCGTGCTGCTCCTGGTGGCGATCGTGATGAACGCCTCCGGCACCGGCGCCATCGGCTGGATCGTCGGGCTGACGGTGCTGTTCCTCGTCGTCTACGTCGCCTACTACCTGTTCTTCAGGACCCGCTTCGCGTTCGCCTCGCCGGCCGTGGTGCTGGAGGGCCGGGGGCCCGTCGACGCGATGCGCCGCTCGTGGCACCTGGTGACCGGCGACTTCTGGCGGGTGTTCGGCATCCTGCTGCTCACGTCCCTGCTGGTCGGGCTCGTCGCGAGCCTGCTGACGTTCCCGTTCACGCTGCTAGGCACGATGCTCGGGATGCTCGGCACCAGCTCGGTGACCAACACCGTCATCTCGGCCGTGCTCATCGCGGTCGGCGGCACGCTCGGCGCGATGCTCACCTACCCGTTCGAGGCCGGCGTCTCCGGCCTGCTGTACGCCGACCGGCGCATGCGCAGCGAGGCGTTCGACCTCGTGCTGCAGACGGCGGCCATCGAGCAGCAGCGCCAGGGCTGGGTGCACGCCTCGGCCGACGAGCTGTGGCACCCGTCCAACTCCATCAGGTCGTGAGCCCGATCGACCGGGAGGAGGCCGCGCGCAGGGCCGCCGAGGAGCTCCTCAAGCCGGAGTACGAGAAGGAAGCGCTGTTCGACCGGATCTACCGGTACGTCACGCAGTTCCTCGGCGACCTCCTCGACGCGGCCACCGGCGGCGGCGCGACCGGCGGGATCATCGCCGCCGTGCTGATCACGCTGATCCTCCTCGGGCTGGTCGCGCTGATCGCGTGGCGGCTTCGCAAGACCGCCCGCAAGAACGCGCTCGCGCCTGGCGCGCTGTTCGGCGCGCGGGCGCTGACCGCGGCCGAGCACCGTCAGGCCGCCGAGCGCCTGGCCCAGGAGGGCCGCTGGACGCAGGCCATCCAGGAGCGGCTCCGGGCCATCGCCCGCGACCTGGAGGAACGCGCGCTGGTCGACGGCATGCCGGGCCGGACGGCCGACGAGCTGGCCGCCGAGGCGGCGGTGTCGCTGCCCGCGTTCGCGCAGGAACTCGCGGCGGCCGCCCGCTCGTTCGACGACGTGACGTACGGCGGGGTGATGGGGACACGGGAGGCGTACGAGACGATGACCGGCCTCGACGAGCGCCTGCGGCAGGCGCGCCCGGTGCCGCTCGCGGCCTCGGCCGGTGAGGGCGGGGCATGAGCGTCGCCACCCCCCAGGCCCCTCCGGGGCAGTCCTACCCGACCTCCCCCACCGCCCGCTCCACCTGGCGGGCCGGCCGGATGATCGGGCTCCTGGGCGCCCTCGTCGTGCTCATCGCCGTCCTGGGCGTGCTGCTCGGCCCCGAGCGGGCCCCCGCGCGCTACCTCGACCCCGACGACACCTCGCTGTCCGGTTCCAAGGCGCTGGCCGAGCTGCTGCGCGACCGGGGCGTGACCGTCGACCGGGTCGACTCCGTCGAGGCCGCCGCCGCCAAGGCCGCCACGGGCAACCGGCTGCTGCTGATCACCGACACCATGTACGTCGACGAGTTCGAGCTGGCCAGGATCCCCGGCGACCGCCTGGTCGTCGGCAACGTCTTCGGCCTGCCCGCCCTGGCCCCCGGCGTGCGGCTGGAGGCGGCCGGGGTCAGGCCCCGCTCCCGCGAGCCCGAGTGCGGCCTGCCCGCCGCCACCGCCGCGGGCAGCGCCTACCTGGGCGGCGTGGCGCTGCGCGGCCCGTCGGGCGCCACCGCCTGCTACCCCGCGGACGACGGGCACACCCTGGTCAGCTTCCCGTACGCGAGCGGCGTCATCACGGTCGTCGGCGACGGCGGCTTCATGACCAACCAGCGCCTGGCCGAGGACGGCAACGCGGCCCTGGCGCTCAACCTCATCGGCACCGGCAGGCCCGTCACCTGGCTGGTGCCACCCGAGACGCCGCCCGCGCTCGACCTGCCCGGCGAGCGCGGCCAGTCGATGTACGACCTGATGCCGGCCAGCATCCGCTGGGCCGTCTACATGTCGATCATCGCGGTGGGCGTGGCCGCGTTCTGGCGCGGCCGGCGGCTGGGGCCCGTGGTGGCGGAGAAGCTGCCGGTCATCGTCAGGGCGTCCGAGACCGTCGAGGGGCGCGGCCGGCTCTACCGGGCCAGGCGCGCCAGGGAACGCGCGGCCGACGCGCTGCGCGCGGGCACGATCGACCGGCTCACTCCCAGGCTGGGGCTGGCGTCCGGCGCGGGCAGGCACGAGATCGTCTCGGCGATCGCCGCCCGCACGGGGCAGGACGCGCAGCAGGTCGGCGCCGCGCTCTACGGCCCGCCACCGGTGGACGACGCGGGGCTCGTCGGGCTGGCCGGATATCTGGACTTCATGGAGAGGCTGATCAGTGAACTCTGACGAGACATACCGCGTGCCGACCGGCGGGCCGGCCGCCAACGGCGACTCCGCCAGGGAGGCGCTCGGCGCGCTGCGCGCCGAGGTGGCCAAGGCCGTGGTCGGGCAGGACGCGGTCGTGACGGGGCTGGTCATCGCGTTGCTGTGCAGGGGGCACGTGCTGCTCGAAGGCGTGCCCGGCGTGGCCAAGACGCTGATGGTGCGCACGCTGGCCTCGGCGCTGTCGCTGGACTTCAAGCGGGTGCAGTTCACGCCCGACCTGATGCCCGGCGACGTGACCGGGTCGTTGATCTTCGACACGAAGACCGCGGAGTTCGAGTTCCGCGAGGGGCCCGTGTTCACGAACCTGCTGCTCGCCGACGAGATCAACCGCACGCCGCCGAAGACGCAGGCGGCGCTGCTGGAGGCGATGGAGGAGCGGCAGGTCAGCGTGGAGGGCTCGGCCCGCGAGCTGCCCGACCCGTTCGTGGTGTGCGCGACGCAGAACCCCGTCGAGTACGAGGGCACCTACCAGCTCCCCGAGGCCCAGCTCGACCGGTTCCTGCTCAAGCTGACCGTGCCGCTGCCGCCGCGCGAGCAGGAGATCTCGGTGCTCGACCGGCACGCCCGCGGCTTCGACCCGCGCGACCTGTCCGACATCAAGGCCGTCGCCTCGGCCGAGGACCTGGCCGCGGGCCGGGAGGCGGCCGCGAAGGTGCACGTGGCGCCCGAGGTGCTCGGCTACATCGTGGACGTGGCCCGCGCCACCAGGAACTCGCCGTCGCTGCAGCTCGGCGTCTCCCCGCGCGGCGCCACGGCGCTGCTGGCCGCCGCCCGGGCGTGGGCGTGGCTGTCCGGGCGGCCGTACGTCACTCCCGACGATGTCAAGGCGCTGGCCAGGCCCGCGCTGCGGCACCGCGTGCAGCTCCGGCCGGAGGCCGAGCTGGAGGGGGCGACCGCCGACGGCCTGCTCGACGGCATCCTCGCCTCGGTCCCGGTCCCGCGTTGACGGCCGCGACGGGAAGCGTGGTGCTCGAATGGCTCTGACGGGACGTGCCGGGCTGGTCGCGGCGATCGGGATCGTGGTGGTGCTGTTCGCGCCGCAGCCCGGGCCCGCGCTGGCCGGGGTCTGCCTGCTGCTGGCCGCGGGGATCGTCGTGGACCTGACGTTCGCGGGTGCCGTGCGGCCGCTGCGCTTCCACCGGTCCGGCGACACGCTGGTCCGGCTCGGCCAGCAGGCCACGGTGGAGCTGGTGGTCGAGAACCCGGGCGGCAGGCGCGTACGCGGCCTGCTCAGGGACGCCTGGCCGCCCTCCGCGGGGGTGTACCCGCGGGTGGCCGCGCTGGACGTGCCCGCCGGGGAGCGCCGCAAGCTGGTCGTCTCGCTCAGCCCGACCAGGCGCGGCGACCGGTCGTCCGTGGCGATCACCGTGCGCTCGCTCGGCCCGCTGGGCCTGGCCGCCCGCCAGGGCAACCACCAGGCGCCGTGGACGGTGCGGGTGCTGCCGCCGTTCCTGTCGCGCAAGCACCTGCCCTCCCGGCTGGCCCGGCTGCGCGAGCTCGACGGCCAGCACCCGGCGCTGGTGCGCGGGCAGGGCACCGAGTTCGACTCGCTGCGCGAGTACGTGGTGGGCGACGACGTGCGCTCGATCGACTGGCGGGCCACCGCGCGCCGGCACGACGTCGTCGTACGCACCTGGCGGCCCGAGCGCGACCGCCGCGTGCTAATCGTGCTCGACACCGGCCGCACCTCGGCCGGGCGGGTCGGCGCCGCGCCGATCTACCTGGCGGGGGCCGACGCGAGCGGCGCCGGGCTGTTCCTGCGGCCCGACCCCCGGCCCGCGCCCGGCTGGCCGCGCCTGGACTGGTCGATGGACGCCGCCCTGCTGCTGGCCGCGCTGGCCGCCAGGGCCGGCGACCAGGTGGACTTCCTGGCCCACGACCGGGCCGTACGCGCCTGGGTGAGCGGGGCGTCGCGTACCGAGCTGCTGTCGTCGCTGGTCAACGTGATGGCGCCGATCGAGGCGGAGCTGGTCGAGGCCGACTCGCAGGCCATGGTGGCCGCCATCCTGTCGCGGGCCAAGCGGCGCTGCCTGGTGGTGCTGCTCACCGACCTGAACGCGGCGGCCATGGACGAGGGCCTGATGCCGGTCCTGCCGAAGCTCTCCTCGCGCCACCTGGTGCTGGTGGCTGGGGTGTCCGACCCGTCCGTCGCGGCCATGGCGGGCCGCCGCGGGTCGGTCGAGGAGGTGTACGACGCGGCGGCGGCCGAGCAGGCCCAGCTCGGCCGCAGGCGCATCACGGCCAGGCTGCGGCGGCACGGGGTCGAGGTCGTGGACGCGCCCCCGGAGGACATCGCGCCCGCGCTCGCCGACGCGTACCTGGCGTTGAAGGCCGCGGGCCGGCTCTAGGCGGTCGGGGCGACGTCGGGGGCCCGTTCGATGTCGCCGGTCTCGTTCTCGCGCAGCGCCCTGCGGCCGAAGATGATCACGTACGCGAGGAAGACCGCCTCGGCGAGCACCCCGATGCCGACCCGCGCCCACGTGGGCAGCCCCGACGGGGTCACGAACGCCTCGATCAGCCCCGACACGAACAGCACCACGACCAGCCCCATGGCCACGCTCATCACCGCGCGGCCCTGCTCGGCCAGCGCCTCGATCCGCCTGCGCGGCCCCGGGTCGACGACCGTCCAGCCCAGGCGCAGGCCCACGGCCGCCGCCAGGAAGATGGCGGTCAGCTCCAGCAGGCCGTGCGGCAGGATCAGGCCGAAGAAGATGTCCAGCTTGTCCCTGGAGGCCATCAGGCCGCCGGAGACGGCCACGTTCTCGGCGTTGGCGTAGAGCGCGTACGGGATCGGCAGGCCCAGCACCGCCGCGTACATGATCATCTGTGCCGCCACCCACGCGTTGTTGGTCCACACGCGGCTGGCGAACGAGGCGGCCGGATGCTCGGAGTAGTAGTCGGCGAAGTCCTCCTCGACGAGCTGCGTGATCTCGTCGGGGCTGGCGATCGACGCCTGCACGTCGGGGTTGGCCGCCACCCACGCGCCCATCACCCACCCCACCACCAGGAACGCCACCGTGACCGCCAGCCACCACCACCGCGCCCGGTAGGCCACCACGGGGAACGACACCGTGAAGAACCGCGTCACCTCGCGCCAGGCGGGGGTGTGCGCGCCGGTGACGGCGGACCTGGCCCTGGCCACCAGCGCGGACAGCCGTCCGACCAGCATCGGGTCCTTGGACGACGAGCGGACCATGGACAGGTGCGTCGCCACCCGCTGGTACAGCTCCACCAGCTCGTCCACCTCTGCCCCGGTCAGCGAGGAGCGGTGCTTGACCAGGTGATCGAGCCGGTCCCACACGGGGCGGTGTGCTGTGACGAACGCATCGATGTCCACCCGAACATTCTGGCCGCTCAATCACCCGGACATTGCCGTTAGGCTCCACATATGTCGGAGGTTGTGACCGGCGACGCCGTCGTCGTCGAAGTGCGGGTGGCCCAGATGCCCTCGCGGGCCCTGGCGATCGTCATCGACATGGCCGTGCAGTTCACGGTTCTGGTCGCCGCCTACGCGCTGTTAGGGGCGTTCGCGGCCATCACGGACTCCGCCATGTTCGGGGCCGTCATGATCGTCCTGGTCGTGCTGGTGCTGGTCGGCTACCCGGTGATCTTCGAGACGCTCAGCAGGGGCCGCAGCCTCGGCAAGCTGGCGCTCGGGCTCCGGGTGGTCGGCGACGACGGCAGCCCCGTGCGCTTCAGGCAGGCGCTGTTCCGCGGGCTGGCCGGGGTCCTGGAGTTCTGGATGTTCTCGGGGGCGCCGGCGCTGATCGCGTCGATGGTCTCGCAGCGGGGCAAGCGGCTCGGCGACGTGTTCGCGGGCACCATCGTGATCTCCGAGCGGGCGCCGCGCGAGTCGGGGCAGCTCATCGTCATGCCGCCGCAGCTCGCGAGCTGGGCGACCACGCTGGAGCTGTCCCAGCTGCCCGACGAGGTGGCGCAGGCCGCGCGGCAGTACCTGTCGCGCTGGCACGACCTCACGCCGCAGGTGCAGCACGAGATGGGGGTGCGGATCGCGACCCAGGTGGCGGCCTTCGTCTCGCCGTCGGCTCCTGGCGGGGTGCCGCCGCACGCGTACCTGAGCGCCGTCCTGGCGGAGCGCCGGCGCCGCGAGCAGGCGCGGTTCGCGCAGCGCCTGGGGAACGGCCGGCCCCAGCAGGGCTCGTACCCGCAACCCGGGCCTATCCAGGCGGGGCCGTACGGGCCACCGCCACCGGCACCGTACGCGCCTGCCGGTCCGGCCCCGTACCAGCAGCAGCAGATGCCGCCGGCTCCGCCCGCACCCGCACCGGAGCCGCCGAAGGCGACTCCGGGCGGGTTCGCGCCGCCTCAGTGAGCGCGGTCACGGGGCGCGCGAGCCGTCACCTCAGCCGTGCCTCCGGCCGTGGTACGACTCCTGCGTCTGGGTGTTCAGCCGGTCGGTACGCACGTACCTGGCGCTGTCGGTACGCGGGTCGTTGATCTTGATGACGTCGAGGCCCTCGTGGAAGTCGGCCCCGTAGATGTAACCGTTGTAGTAGTAGGCGGACCAGATGCCACCGCCGCCGCCCGCCGCGCGGGGACCGCGGTCGAAGTAGCCGAGCTCCTTCGGGTTGGCGGCGTCGGTGAAGTCCCAGATCGACACCCCGCCCATGTACCAGGCCTGCACCATGATGTCGCGGCCCTTGACGGGGATCAGCGAGCCGTTGTGCGCGACGCAGTTCTCGCTGTCGGCCTGGTAGCGCGAGATCTTGAAGTAGCTCTTGAAGACGAGCTGCCCTCTGACGATCTCGTAGATGGCGTCCGCCCCGCGGTTCGGGCCGGTGGCCTCGTTGCAGGTCGCGCCGTTGCCGCCGCCGAGCTCGTCGGTGAAGACGACCTTCCTGGCGTCGTTGCTGAAGGTGGCCGAGTGCCAGAACGCGAAGTTCGGGTCGGTCGTCCTGGCGGTCACCCTGGGGTTCAGCCGGTCGGAGATGTCGAACAGCACGCCGTCACCCATGCACGCGCCCGCGGCGATGTCCTTCTCGGCGTAGACGGTGATGTCGTGGCAGCCGCTGGTGGGCAGGAGCAGGCCGGGCTGGGTCTCGTTGCCGCCGTCGGGGAAGACGACCGGGGTGGCGGCGACCGCGGCGGCGGCCGGGTCACGCAGCGGCACCTTGATGATCGAGATCTTGTCGTGCGGCGGCGCGCAGTCGGGGAAGTTGTCGGCCGGCTGGTACGACGACACGTAGATGTAGACGTTCCTGTGCCGGTCGCGGCCCTTGCCCGGCACCAGGGTCAGGGTGTGGGAGCCGCAGTTGGTCTCGACCGACTTGATGTAGCGCGGGTTGGCCTTGTCGGAGACGTCGAAGATGCGTACGCCCTCCCACGACTCCTTGATCGAGGCGCTCTGCCCCGTGCTGCTGCAGGAGTCGTTGTTGCGGGAGGAGTCCACGGCGGTGAACAGCAGGTCGCCGTAGACGCTGACGTCCATCTGGGAGCCGGGGCAGACGACGGAGCTGACCGGCCTGACGTTCCTGGGGTTGCTGATGTCGTAGATCGAGAAGCCGCCGTAGTTGCCCACGTAGGCGTAGTCGCCCTGGAAGGCGAGGTCGGTGTTGATGGTGCCGGCGATGGGGGCGGGCTTGGGGACGTTCAGCACGTGGGTCACGTTGGGGCTGGTGACCACGGTGTCGGGCGGCGGGATGTCGGCGGCCTGGGCGGGCATGCCGGTCAGGGCTAAGACGGCGGCCGCCGCGACCATGACGAGGGAACGGCGCTTCAGGGTCACTCGGGATCCTCCTTGATCACGTTCGGCGAGCGTGAACGTGTACGCGGGACAAGAGGCGGGAGCGGGAGCTCCGCCGCACGATCTACCAGTGGCCGTGCCCGCGTTCGGGGTACGACGCCTGCGTCTGCGCGTTCAGCGAGCGCATCTTGACGCTGTTGGCCTGGTTCGTCCGCCAGTCGTTGATCTTCAGCACGTCCAGGCCCTGATGGAAGTCGGAGCCGTAGATGTAGCCGTTGTAGTAGTAGGCGGACCAGAAGCCGGCGAACAGCGGCCCGGCGGTGTTGTCGGGGCCGCGCTCGAAGTAGGCGATCTCCTTCGGGTTCGCGGAGTCGGTGAAGTCCACGACCGAGACGCCGCCCTGGTACCACGCCTGCACCATGATGTCGCGGCCCTTGACCGGGATGAGCGAGCCGTTGTGCGCGACGCAGTTCTCCGTGTCCGCCTGGTGCCGCGCGATCTTGAAGTAGCTCCTGAACTGGAGCCGTCCGCGCACGATGTCGTAGTAGGCGTTGGCGCCCCGGTTCGGCCCGATGGCCTCGTTGCAGGTCGCCCTGGTGCCGCCGCCGAGCTCGTCGGTGAAGATCACCTTGGTGCCGTCGTTGTTGAACGTGGCCGAGTGCCAGAACGCGAAGTTCACCTCGTCCCGCACGGTCGCGGTGACCCTGGGCCGCTCGGGGTCCCGGATGTCGAACAGGACACCGTCACCGATGCAGGCGCCCGCGGCGATGCCCTTCTCGGGGTAGGCCGTGATGTCGTGGCAGCCCGTCGTGGTCGACTTGCCGTCCGGATAGGGCAGCGGCACGCCGGGGAACCCGCCGTCGGGGAACAGGTTGGGCGTGGCGATGACCGTGGCGGCCTGCGGGTTCCTCAGCGGCACCTTGATGATGGAGATGAGGTCGTGCGGCGGCCGGCAGTCCGGATAGGTGTCTCTCGGGCCGTAGGAGGAGACGTAGACGTAGACGTTCTCCCTGCGGCGGTCGGGCACCAGCGTGTGCGTGTGCGAGCCGCAGGCGGTCTCGATGGCCTTGACGTAGCGCGGGTTGGCCTTGTCGGAGACGTCGAAGATGCGGATGCCCTCCCACGACTCCTTGATCGTGGCACTCTGCTCGGCGCTGCTGCAGGCATCGCCGTCACGGGCGTAGTCGACGGAGCCGAACAGGAGGTCGCCGTAGACGGACACGTCCATCTGGCCACCGGGGCAGACGACGGCGCTGACCAGCGAGGCTTTCTTGGGGTTCCTGATGTCGTAGACGGAGAAGCCGTCATAGTTGCCTATGTAGGCGTAATCGCCCTGGAAGGCCATGTCCGTGTTGATGTTGGCCAGGGCCTGGGGCTTGGGCACGTTGGTGACGTGCTTGATGTTCGGACTCATGACGATCTCGCCAGGAGCCGGGATGTCCGCTGCCTGGACGGGTGCCGTGACACCCACCAGCGCCACGAACGCCGCCGCCAGGATGAGGGCTCTGCGGGGGGTTAACACTGAACCTCCTATAAAGGGGGCATAAATCTACGCAATCCTCACCCCTTCCGGCCTCGCCGACCAGCGTCCAACATGTCAAATTTTGTTGCGTTTCGACCTCTTTCATTTAGTACGGTTTTCACCTAGAGTGCGCATGCTGTACCCCGTTCAGTCAGGAGGCTGAGTGCGCGCTGCGCTCGTCGTCGTCGTGGCCCTTGCCGTCGCCCTCCCCGGTTGCAGCTCCGGCACCACCCCGAAGGCCCCCAGGGCCGACTCCACGGCGCCCGTGATCGCCCCTGGACGCCCCGGCGAGCAGGCCAGAACCCTCTCCCCCGAGGAAGCCGCCACCGCCGTCCCCACGGCCACCGCCAACGCCGCGGACGTGAAGTACGTCCAGGACATGATCGTCCACCACCGGCAGGCCGTGGACATGGCGCTGCTCGCCCCGAACCGCGCCGAATCCGCCAAGCTCAAGGGCCTGGCCGACCGGATCCAGGACGTGCAGGGCCCCGAGATCCAGTACATGTCCACCTGGCTGCGGGAGCAGGAGCAGCGGGTGCCCGAGCACCACGCCCGCCATGAGGGCATGCCGGGCATGGCGACGCCCGAGCAGCTGGAGGCGTTGAAGGCGGCCCAGGGCAAGGAGTTCGACCGGCTGTTCCTGCAGCTCATGATCAACCACCATCTGGGCGCGATCGAGATGTCGAAGCAGGTGCTGACGGGCGGGTCGCACATCAAGATCGAGGAGCTGGCCACCGACGTCAGCGTGGAGCAGGCGGCCGAGATCCGCCGCATGCAGGAGATGCAGACCGCTCCCTGAGCGTCCGATTCCTACAAGCCACGGCGAACGCGCCCCGCGTACCGTCACGTACATGACGATCTTCCGTCGGGGAGAGCCCGGCTACGACGAGAACCGGCTGGGGCTGAACCGGGCGGCCGGCGAGTCCCGCCCGGCCCGCGTGGTCGCCGCCACCGGTGAGCACGACGTGGCCGCCGCGGTACGGCTGGGCGCCGAGCAGGGCCTGCCGGTGGGCGTCATGGCCACCGGGCACGGCCCCGCGGTGCCCGCAGACGGCGCCGTGCTGGTCAACACGCGCCGGATGGACGGCGTGAGCGTGGATCCGGCGGCCGAGACCGCGTGGGTGCAGGCGGGAGCCCGCTGGGAGCAGGTGCTGGAGCGGACGACCCCGCACGGGCTGGCCCCGCTGAACGGATCGAGCCCGGACGTCGGCGCCGTCGGCTACACGACGGGCGGCGGCGCGGGCCTCCTGGGCCGCCGCTACGGCTTCGCCGCCGACCACGTACGCCGCCTCCGGCTCGTCACCGCCGACGGCCGGCTGCGCGAGGTGACGGCCGAGTCGGAGCCCGACCTGTTCTGGGCGGTACGCGGCGCCAAGGACAACTTCGGCCTGGTCGTGGACATGGAGATCGACCTGTTCCCGATCTATCGCCTACAGCGGCGACGTGGCGGAGGGCGAGCTGCTCGTCCGGCCGCTGCGCGAGCTGGGGCCCGTGCTGCTGGACACGGTACGCAAGCTGCCGTACGCGCAGGTCGGCTCGATCCACCACGATCCAGCAGGCGAGCCCTATGTCGCCCATGACCGGAACGTGCTGCTGCGCGACCCGGCGCCGGAAGCCGTCGAGACCATCGCCGCGCTGGCCGGGCCGGGGTCGCCCTTCGTCACCGAGCTGCGCCAGTTCGGCGGCGCCTACGCGCGGGCGCCGCGGGTGCCCAACTGCGTCGGGGGCCGCGACGCGGCGTACTCGCTGTTCACCGGTGTCGTGCCGGAGGCCGGGGCGCTGCGCCGGCGCGACGAGCTGCTGGCCCGCCTGCGCCCGTGGAGCACCGGCGGCACGAACCTCAACTTCGCCGGCGTCGAGGACTCCGCCCCCGCCCACGTGGCGGCCGCCTACACCCCCGCCGACCACGCCCGCCTCACCGCGCTCAAGGCCCGCCACGACCCGCGCAACCTGTTCCGGATCAACTTCAACATCCCGCCATCGGACGGAGGAGGGACCCCGTGACCTCGAACCTCACCGACCTGCTCAACGTCGGCCGCGCCGTGGCCCGCCGCTTCGAACGCATCGGCATCACCCGCGCCGACCAGCTCGCCGGCCAGGACCCGCTCGACCTGTACGAGCGGATGTCGGCCGCCGCCGGCGAGCGCGAGGACCCGTGCCTGCTCGACACCATCATGTCCGCGGTACGCCAGGCGGAGGGCGGCCCCGCCCTCCCGTGGTGGCACTACACCCCGGAACGCAAGCGCCTGCTGGCGCGGACCGGGGAGTCCTGACGCCTAGGAGCCCATCCGCCAGGAGTGCAGGTACTCCTCCTGCTCGGCCGTCAGCAGGTCGATGCCGATGCCGGTGGCGGCCAGCTTGAGCCTGGCCACCTCGTGGTCGATCTCCTCCGGCACGTCGTAGACCCCGGGCGCGAGGTTCTCGCGCTCCCCGACCAGCCACGCCACCGCGAGCGCCTGCGCGGAGAACGACATGTCCATGACGGCCGCCGGATGCCCCTCGGCGGCGGTGAGGTTCACCAGCCGCCCCTCGGCCAGCAGCAGCAGCCGCCGCCCGTCGGGCATCACGTACTCGTCGGTGTTGGGCCGCACGCCCCTGTGCACCTCGTGGGCCATCTCGTCCAGGGACCGCACGTCGATCTCCACGTCGAAGTGCCCCGCGTTGGCGAGAATGGCCCCGTCCCTCATCACCGACAGGTGCTCGGCCCTGATCACGTCCCGGTTGCCCGTCACGGTGACGAACAGGTCGCCGAGCAGCGCGGCCTGCGCCATCGGCCGCACCTCGTAGCCCTGCAGGGTCGCGTCCAGCGCCTTCACGGCGTCGATCTCGGTCACGATCACCCGCGCCCCGAACCCCTTGGCCCGCTCGGCCACCCCGCGCCCGCAGAACCCGAACCCGGCCACGACCACGGTCCGCCCGGCGAGCATGGTGTTGGTGGCCCGCATGATCCCGTCCAGCGTGGACTGGCCGGTCCCGTACCGGTTGTCGAACATGCGCTTGGTTCGGGTGTCGTTCACGGCCACGACGGGGAAGCGCAGCGCCTCCTCGGCCGCCATCTGCCGCAGCCGGATGATCCCGGTCGTGGTCTCCTCGCACCCGCCGGTGACCCCGTCGAGCAGATCCGTCCGCTCGGTGTGCAGGATGTTCACCAGATCGCACCCGTCGTCGAGCACGAGCTCGGGGCCCAGGTCGAGCGCCTGGTGGATGTGCCGGTAGTAGGTCGCCCGATCGACCCCGGCCCGGGCGTGCACCGCGATCCCGTAGCTTCTCAGCGCCTCGGCGACGTCGTCCTGCGTGGACAGGGGGTTGGAGGCGGCCAGCGCGATCTCGGCCCCGCCCGCCTTCAGGGCGCCCAGCAGCACCGCGGTCTCGGCGGTGACGTGCAGGCAGGCCGCGATCCTCAGCCCGTCGAGCGGCCGTTCGAGCGCGAACCGCTCACCGATCGCCGTGAGCACCGGCATCGAGCGGGCGGCCCAGGAGATCTGCCGCTCACCGCTTTCACTGAGGTCCATGGCCAACCTTAAACCGAAGAAGACGGCCGGGGTCACGCTCGTCACGGCGCCCGGCCCGTGAGCCTTCACGACCGGCCATGACAGGCGGAGGTGACGTCGGCGCGTGCGGGTGACGTGGCCCGCCGTAACAGATGGAAAGGCTCCGAGAGGCGAGCGACCACCCCTCGGAGCCGTTGATGACGTTCTAGTACCGGTAGTGGTCCGACTTGTACGGGCCCTCGACGTGGACGCCGATGTAGGAGGCCTGCTCCTTCGTCAGCTCGGTGAGCTTCACGCCCAGGGCGTCGAGGTGCAGGCGGGCGACCTTCTCGTCCAGGTGCTTGGGCAGCGTGTACACCCCGATCGGGTACTCCGAGGTCTTCGTGAACAGCTCGATCTGCGCGATCACCTGGTTGGTGAACGAGTTGGACATGACGAAGCTGGGGTGGCCGGTCGCGCAGCCCAGGTTCATCAGGCGGCCCTCGGCGAGGACGATGATCGAGTGCCCGTCGGGGAAGACCCACTCGTCGACCTGGGGCTTGATGTTGTTCTTGACGATGCCCTCGATGCGGCCCAGGCCGGCCATGTCGATCTCGTTGTCGAAGTGGCCGATGTTGGACACGATCGCCTGGTGCTTCATCTTCGCCATGTGCGCGGCGGTGATGATGTTGAAGTTGCCGGTGCAGGTGACGAAGATGTCGGCGATGCCGACGACCTCGTCCAGCGTGGTGACCTGGAAGCCGTCCATGGCCGCCTGGAGCGCGCAGATCGGGTCGATCTCGGTGACGATGACGCGGGCGCCCTGGCCGCGCAGCGCGTCGGCGCAGCCCTTGCCGACGTCGCCGTAGCCGGCGACCACGGCCACCTTGCCGCCGATCAGCACGTCGGTGGCGCGGTTGAGGCCGTCGATGACGGAGTGGCGGCAGCCGTACTTGTTGTCGAACTTCGACTTGGTGACGGAGTCGTTGACGTTGATCGCCGGGAAGAGGAGCTGGCCGTTCTTGTGCATCTCGTAG
Organism: Nonomuraea rubra; assembly: GCF_014207985.1. Lineage (NCBI taxonomy): Bacteria > Bacillati > Actinomycetota > Actinomycetes > Streptosporangiales > Streptosporangiaceae > Nonomuraea > Nonomuraea rubra. The sequence continues at coordinate 11,041,040 of NZ_JACHMI010000001.1, forward strand.
AGGCGGTGCACGCCGGTCGTGGTCTCCTCGGTGACGCCCTTGATGCTCTCGGCGATCCGGGTCCACCTCTTGTCGGCGCCGACCGTGCGGGTGAGCAGGTCGATGATGACGTGCCACTCCTCCGGGTCCTCGGCCGTGGCCGGGGGTACGGCGCCGGCCTTCTCGTACTCGGCGCCCTTGTGCACGAGGAGGGTCGCGTCGCCGCCGTCGTCGAGGATCATGTTGGGCGCGTCGCCGTCAGGCCAGGTGAGCGCCTGCTCCGTGCACCACCAGTACTCCTCCAGCGTCTCGCCCTTCCAGGCGAACACCGGGACGCCCTGCGGGTCGTCCACCGTGCCGTTGGGGCCGACGACGACCGCGGCGGCGGCGTGGTCCTGGGTGGAGAAGATGTTGCAGCTCACCCAGCGCACCTCGGCGCCGAGGGCGACCAGCGTCTCGATGAGGACGGCCGTCTGGATCGTCATGTGCAGGGAGCCCATGATCTTCGCGCCGCGAAGGGGCTGGGAGGCCGCGTACTCCTTGCGGACCGCCATGAGGCCGGGCATCTCGTGCTCGGCGAGCCGGATTTCCTTACGGCCGAAGTCGGCAAGTGAAAGGTCTGCGACCTTGAAGTCCATCGGGTTTCCCCTCGCGTCACTGATGGTTGTCGCCGACGAGTCTAGGCGGCGCTCGTACGGGGGCGCATCTCGCGGACGGCCAATCTGACGTAAGAATGTAAGAATGCGCATCACGGAAGCGGCCAAGCGGCTCGGCATGTCCCCACGAATGCTCCGATACCGGGAGGCACTCGGCCTGCTCCCACCGGTTCGCGAGCAGGGGGCACACCGGCGCTTCGGGCCTGACGAGCTGGCCGCCGTGGCTCAGGGGGTGGAGCTGGAGAAACGGTTCGACGTGTCGCCGGCGGAGCTGGCGTTCGCGCTGCGGGTGCTGAGCGAGCCGACGGTGGCGGCCGCCGTACGCGACCTCGGGATCCGCATCGGCCGCATCCAGGTACCCCGCCGCGCCCTGGACTTCGAGAAGGAGAAGGCCCTGCGCCTGCTGCGCCCCTCCAACGGGACCCGCTGAACGGGCGGCGGCACGCCCGCCGCCCAGCTCGCGGGCCGGTTCAGCCGGAGGCGGAGGTGCTCCTGAGCCGGTCCAGGTCCGGCTCCAGGTAGATCACCCGTGCGATCGGCACGACCGCACGAATCCGCTGCTCGGCCTCGTCGATGCCGCGCGCCACCTCGGCCGCCGTGTCGTTGTGCTCGACGGCGATCTTCGCGGCCACCAGCAGCTCCTCGGGACCCAGGTGCAGCGTGCGCATGTGGATGACGCGCGACACCTCGGGCGCCCCTTCGAGCGCGGTCCTGATCTGGTCCTCCACGTCGGGCGAGGCGCCCTCGCCGACGAGCAGCGACTTGGTCTCGATGGCCAGCACGACCGCGATCACGGCCAGCAGCACGCCGATCATCAGGGTGCCGATGCCGTCCCAGACGCCGTCGCCGGTGACGACCGCCATCGTCACGCCGAACAGCGCGAAGATCAGGCCGAGCAGCGCGCCCAGGTCCTCCAGCAGGATGACGGGCAGCTCCGGCGACTTGGAGCGGCGGATGAACGCCACCCATGACTGCTTGCCGCGGACCGCGTTCGATTCGATGATCGCCGTACGGAACGAGAACGCCTCGGCGATGATCGCGAAGATCAGCACCGCGAACGCCCAGATGGGCGCCTCCACCTTGTGCGGGTCGGAGATCTTGTGCACGCCCTCGTAAAGCGAGAACGCCGCGCCGATCGTGAACAGCACCACGGCCACCACGAAGGCGTAGAAGTAACGCTCGCGCCCGTACCCGAACGGGTGCTCCTTCGTCCTGGCCCTGGCCGCCCGCTTGCCGCCGACCAGCAGCAACACCTGGTTGCCCGAGTCGGCGACGGAGTGGATGCCCTCCGCCAGCATCGAGGAGGATCCGGTGAAGAACGCTGCCACGAATTTGGCCACGGCAATGGACAGGTTCGCGACCAAGGCCGCAACGATTGCTTTGGTTCCGCCGCTCGCGCTCACCGATCTGCTCCAGTCATTAAGATCACCTACAAAGGCCCGATAGGGGATCCTATTGGGAAATCCTTGCCTTTACCTCAGTGATCGCTGACACAGAGGTCGGATCGATGTCATAACCCAGCGCCAGATAGGTGCTCGCGTAGTCGCCGAGCCCGATGAGGCTCGCCATGCGCTCCAGCGGATGCACTCCGTCGGCCGTCAGCTCGGTGACCGGCACGTCGCGCTCGCGTGCCAGCCGCAGCGACGCCTCGCGCCGCCGCGTCACCTGAGGATGCTCCTCGACATCGCGCAGGACGACGAGCCTGAGCGTGCGGCTCGCCGTGTCGGCGAAGATGTCGCGCTCGGCCATCGGCCCGTCGAGGGCCGCCACCTGGTGGTGGTCGGCCTCGGGCAGCTCGCCGTGGATGGCGGGATACTTCGCGTTCGCACCGAGCTGGCACACCAGCCGGTACGCCGCCACGGACGCCGCCGGAGACGACCCCCAGACCATCGGCACGCTCTCGGCCAGGTCCATCGCCAGCGACTTGCCCGGATTGATGAACGACTCGCTCGACGGACGGCACCGGTGCGCCAGGTCCTCCAGCGACCTGGCCACCCGTTCGAACAGGTCGGCGTCCACGGACACCAGCCGCAGCGCCGCCGCCGCCACGATCGGGGGGATGCTCAGCAGCCACAGGTTCGCCCTGGACTGGCCGGTGACCGGCACCGGCACGTAGACGGCCGACGCCTGCCTGGCGATGGCCTCCAGCGGGGTGCCGGGAGCGCCGACGCCGAGCAGCGTGCAGCCGCGCCGCACCGCCTGGGTGGCGACCGACAGCGTCTCCTCGGTCTCGCCCGAGCCGGAGACGGCGATGACCAGGTCCGTCGCCCCCACCCAGCCGGGGAGCTGGTAGGAGCGCAGGGTCACGATCGGCAGCGGCGCGCCGTTGCCGACGACCGCCGCCAGGATGTCGCCGGCGATGGCGGAGCCGCCCATGCCCGCGACCACGATGGCGCGCGGGCGCCCGTGGTCGGCCAGGCGGTCGAGGCGGGCCTCGACCGCGGTGCGGTAGCCGGTGCGTACGTGCGCCGCGGAGGCCGCGACCGCCGGGAGCATGCCGCCAGGATCGCCCTCGCCGAGGTGACGCTGGTCGTCAAGCCGCTCCGGCTCCCAGGTCACGGCTTCCTGGCCTCGTCGACGAGCAGGACGGGAATGTCATCCCGGACCGGGTAGATCAGGCCGCAGCCGGTGCAGACGAGCTCTTCCGCCTCGTTCTCGGCCCGCAGCGGGGCCTTGCACGCCGGGCAGGCGAGGATCTCCAGCAGCCAGTCGTCGATCTTCACTCTGACACCTTTCCCACAATGGCGAGGACCTCGTCCCTGATCGCCGTCATCTTGCTCTCGTCGGCCGCCTCGGCGTTCAGCCTGAGCAGCGGCTCGGTGTTGGAGGCCCGCAGGTTGAACCACCAGCCGGACCCGCTCACGGTCAGCCCGTCGAGCTCGTCGAACTCCCCGCGCCCCGCGAACGCCTCCCGCACCCGCCGCAGCGCCTCCGCCTGGTCGGACACCGCGCTGTTGACCTCGCCCGAGGCGTGGTAACGCGAGTAGGACTCGACGACCTGCGACAGCGGCCGCTCCTGCTCTCCCAGCGCGGCCAGCACGTGCATGGCGGCCAGCATCCCCGAGTCGGCGAACCAGAAGTCCCTGAAGTAGTAGTGGGCCGAGTGCTCACCGCCGAACACGGCGCCCGACCTGGCCATCTCCGCCTTGATGAACGAGTGGCCCACCCGCGTGCGCACCGGCACGCCGCCGTGCTCGCGCACGATCTCCGGCACGCCGAGCGAGGTGATCAGGTTGTGGATGATCGTGGCGCCGGGGTACTTGGCCAGCTCGCGCACCGCGACCAGGGCCGTGATCGCCGACGGCGAGACCGACTCGCCCCGCTCGTCGATCACCCAGCACCGGTCGGCGTCGCCGTCGAAGGCGAGCCCCAGGTCGGCGCCGCTGTCGATGACCGCGCGCTGCAGGTCGCGGAGGTTCTGCGGCTCCAGCGGGTTGGCCTCGTGGTTGGGGAAGGAGCCGTCGAGCTCGAAGTAGAGGGCGGTCAGCTCGACCGGCAGCCCCTCGAACACGGCGGGAACGGTGTGACCGCCCATCCCGTTGCCCGCGTCGACGACCACCTTCAGCGGCCTGATGCCACTCAGGTCGACCAGCCCGCGCAGGTGGTCGGCGTAGCCCTGGAGCAGGTCCTTCTCGATCACGGAACCGCTGGGCGTGGCCGTCACCCCGACCAGCTCCGCCGCCCTGTCGCGGATCTCCGTCAGCCCCGTGTCGCCGCCGATCGGCACCGCGCCGGAGCGGCACATCTTCATGCCGTTGTAGCGGGCGGGGTTGTGGCTGGCGGTGAACATCACCCCGGGCAGCCCCAGGCTGCCGCTGGCGTAGTAGAGCAGGTCGGTCGAGCCCAGCCCGGCGTGCACCACGTCGGCGCGGCGCGAGCGGGCGCCCCGGATGAACGCCTCCGCCAGCAGCGGGGACGACTCGCGCATGTCATGCGCGACCACCACCGACTGGGCCCCTGTCACCTCGACGAACGCCGCCCCCACGGCCTCCGCGGTCGGCTCGTCCAGCTCGTCGGGCACCACCCCGCGAACGTCGTACGCTTTGAAGATCTTGGCGAGGTCGCCCACTCTCCAGCTCCGCCCCTCGGTCGTGTCCGCCCGTACAGGACGAGCCTACCGGTCGCGGTGCTGCTGGGCCGATCTCAGAACGCGCAGGTGCCCGCGGCGGCTCACCTCGACGCCCTGCCCGACCGGCTCGCCCCCACCGGACGACGTGGGCCGCGCGGCCTCCCTGACCGCGTTGGCCAGCGCTTCGAGATCGTCGGAGCTGGGCGAGGCGCCGTCCGTCGGCAGCCGCACCACCTCCCAGCCGCGGGGGGCGGTCAGCCGCTCGGCGTGTTCGGCGCACAGGTCATAACAGTGTGGCTCCGCGTACGTCGCCAGAGGGCCGAGAACTGCGGTCGAGTCGGCGTATACGTACGTGAGCGTGAAGACGGCAGGCTGGCTGCACGCGGTGCGGGAACAGCGGCGGACGGGGCTCACGGAGGGACCGTATCTGGTAAGAGTGCGAGGCGCCACTACCTGAGCGCTCTTAACGAGCGTGTCGCCACAATTCGGACACCTGTCGCAGCGTTTCCACCCACATGCCCCGAACCCTCCTCCGCTCTCGACGGCATCGCCCTCCCCGGCTTCCCCACCTCGTGACCTGGCCAATCCTTCGCACCCCTTCGATCTTCCCCGCGACGGGGACGCGGCGCCCCGATCTCCTCCCGGCGACGCTTCCGGGGATCGGGGGAAGCGGCCCCGTACACTTGCACACGTGACACCCAGGCGCGGTCCCAGACGGCGCGATCGCCACGGCCGCGGCCTCCGCGGCCCGCTCGCCCCCTCCCATGTCCCCATGGCCAAGTCCCGCAGCGAACGCTTCGACGACCTGGTGCTCGACGCGGTCGACCGCCTCAGGCCCCGCTGGGAGAGGCAGCTGTCGGCGGTGGAGTTCGCGGTGGAGGAGGTACCGCCGCTGAGCGAGCTGGGCGACGGCCCCCGCCTCAACTCCGACCCGATCCCGTTCGGCCGCGCGGACGCCGCCACCGGCCAGTCCCCCGCCTCCATCGTGGTGTACCGCAGGCCGCTGGAGGCCCGCGCCAGGGACAGGGACACGCTGGGGGCGATGGTCCACGACACGGTGGTGGAGCAGGTGGCCACGCTGCTGGGCCTGGCCCCGGAGACCGTGGACCCCGGCTACGACGACCGCCGCTGAGCCCACGGCCTTGTGTCAAGACCGGCGGTTGACAAACGTCATACGAGACCGGTGAGACCGGCGTCTACCGCCGTCCCCCCGCCACCCGCATCATCGAGACATGACGAAGAACAGCAGCCCCATCACCCCGAACTGGGCGGTCGGACTCGGCTCCGGGCTGTGCCTCGGGGTGGCACTCGGCCTCGCGCTGTCCAACCTCGCGCTCGGCATCTCCCTGGCGGTGTGCTTCGGCGTCTCGCTCTCGTACGCGCTGGGCAAGAAGGCCGACGACGGGCCCGAGCCGGAGCGTCCCGAGCAGTGAGCTCCGCCGGCCTCGGCCGGATCATGACCTCCGCCGCCCCGGCCGGATCAGAGCGTGAGACAGCCCACGAGCGGGACTTCCGGCGGGACGGTCGCGGCGGCCGCGGGGTCGGCGACCGTGCCGGTGGTGCAGTTGGCCATCAGCACCGGATCCATCTTCTGGACCGACTCCAGGACCGCGACCTTGCTGGGATCGACCACGGCGTGCGCGGCCGGGGCGGGCAGGAACAGCCCGGCCGCGGCGGCGATCACCCCGGCGACGGCGATCCTGCGGGGGAAAGTCTGCATGAGAACCTCCTCGGTATGTCTGCGGACTATCACCCTCTGCCACCACCTCGCCGTGACGCAAGGTAGCGGATAGTTACGTTGAGTTATCCTCGCCGTGGTGCATCTCTTGCCCCATCGGTCAGTCGGGCATCTCTTGCCCCACCGGCCCTCAACTCGGCAGCGTAAGCCCGGCGGCTCGTAGACCGGGGCCATCGCCAAGAGCCTCACCGTACGCACGCCGCACCACCAGCGCCACCCCCGACGCCAACGCGGCGAGCCGCCGCTTCTCTGTCTCCGGGCGGCGGGTTGACTCCGGCCCATCCAGCGCTTCATTATGAACATAGGTTCATGAACAGTCGTTCACAGAGCAGGGAGCGCTGATGGAATCGATCGTCAACACCGAGCAGGCAGAGGCGTGGAACGGGTACGAGGGCCGGCACTGGGCCGACCACCACGACCGCTACGACGCCACGAACAGCGGCTTCAACGAGCCTCTACTGGAGTCGGCGGGGATCGGGGCCGGCGACCGGGTGCTCGACCTCGGCTGCGGCAACGGGCAGATCACCAGGCTCGCCGCCCGCCACGGCCGGCACGCCGTCGGAGTGGACCTGTCGGAGCCGATGCTGGCGCGGGCACGGTCGGTGGCCGCCGCCGAGGGCGTACGGAACGTCACCTTCGAGCGGGGCGACGTCCAGGTCCACCCGTTCGAGACGGGCTCGTTCGACGTGGCGGTCAGCCGGTTCGCCGTGATGTTCTTCAGCGACCCTGTCGCCGCGTTCGCCAACGTCGCGCGGGCGCTCCGGCCCGGTGGCCGCCTCGCCTTCGTGACGCTGAAGGACCCGGCCGGAACGGACCTGGGCAAGGTCCTGGCCGCCATCAGCGGACTCCTGCCCGGCTGGCAGTCGCCGTCCACCCCGGACCGCCCCGGCCCGCTCTCCCTCGCCGGCCCCGACCGGATCCGCGAGGTGCTCACCCGAGCGGGCTTCGCCGGCATCACGGTGACCCCCGTGGAAGCCATGGCCGAGCTGGGCAGCAACGCCTCGGACGCGGCCGAGTTCTTCAGCGGCTGGGGCCCCGTCCACCACCACCTCGCCGGCGCCGACCCGGCCCCGGTCCGCACGGCCCTGGAGGCGGTGTTCCGCGACTTCGACGACGGGAACGCCGTCCGCCTCCGGAACACCGCCTGGCTGGTCCGCGCCGACCGCTGAGCAGCCCTCGCCCGGCCGGCCGAGCGAAAGCACGAGCTGCCGCCCGACCGGCTGAGCACACGCACACGCACATGCCGTACGGCATCGCATTCGACCTCGATACGGTGTCCTGGTGTCACCGAGAAAAGCGCCGGCACTCCACGGGACCGACCTCAGCCTGCGCGAACACCTGATCGCCACGGCCACCCGCCTGATCGCCGAACGCGGCACCACCGGCCTGACCGTCCGCACCATCGCCCGCGAGGCCGGCGTGGCCGACGGAGTGCTCTACAACCACTTCGCCGACAAGGAAGAACTGCTGGCACTCGCCGTACGCGCCCACGTCCGCACAGTGGGCCGGCACCTGGGCGAACTGCCCACCCCCGGCCACGGTTCCGTCCGGGACAACCTGCGGGCCCACATCGTGTACGGCGTCGCGTTCCACAAGGCGGTGCTCCCGGCGTTCGCCGGACTGATCGGCCAGCCGAAGGTCCTCGACGCGTTCACCGCGAGCGGTGCGCCAGGAGAGGACTGGCGTGATCAGCTCCGTGGATATCTGCTGGCCGAGGTCGAGCTGGGGCGGCTTGCCGCGGATGCCAGCGTTGACGCGGCCGTGGCGATGATCGTCGGCGTCTGTCACGAGACGGTGCTCACGGGGCTGCTGTACGACGCCTCCGCTCCACACGGGCTGAGCGACGAGTTCGTCGACGACCTGGTCGGCACCGTACTGAACGGCATCGGGCAGGCGCGGCCGTAGGCGGTCGCGGAGGCCGCGAGCCGTCGCAGAGGCCATGAGATCGCGGAAGGACCGGCCGGCTTGCGGAAGGACAGGGCGCTGCGGGAGGCGGGAGGCGCGGCCGGGCCGGAGATGGTGGTGGCAGCGACCTGAGCCCTTCGACGAGTTCGAGAACGATTCACGGGGCGAGCAGCAGTTGTGGCGGATCGCGTGGTGGGGAGACGGATGGGGGGTGTGGCCCGGCGATGCCGACCCCCTCACCACCCCACCGGTCTACAGCACGCTGAACATCCCACGGGGCGACTCGGACACGGCCGGAGGCTGGGCGGTCGGCGTCGTGCCCCCGCATCCGCGCAATCGCATCCGTTGCTCACACCGGGGAGACCCCGCCGCACCCTTCACGTGATCGGCTCAGGACGCTCACGATCCACGCTGCCGCTGCTCGTCCCCTCTGTGACCTTGAAGCTCTCTCCGTTGCGGAAGGTTCCGGTAATGGAGGCCTTTCCGCGGTAAATCCCATCCCTGCGCGCCACTTCATACCAGTCCTCCATGAAGCCCGGCCTTGTGCTCGATGGCGATCCGCATCATGGAGACCCTGATGACGTCTTGGTCGCAGGTGACGTGAAGGGTGGCACGAACCTTGGGCGCCGCCGTACCCATTCGGACGGCGGCTGGCGGTCCCCCCGAATTCTGGCAGCCGTGCTGCCCCGCTGCATGGCTGGTACTGCTCCCCATCGGTGCGCACGCGGTGGGGCCGCGGCGAGGGTGACAGCCATCCGGGAAGCGCGAGGGGCCGGCAGTCCCTCGCCCGGGGTGTGGGGGCGTGCCCCCACAGGGCTCTGCCCGAGCCGTCTTCGGCGAAGCGCGTCTCAGTGGGAGGACCGTGCAGTTCCCCCCGGACCTTCCGAGGGGTTCAGGGCAGGACCACGCCGTACGTGTGGGTCAGGGGTGGAAGCATGGTGAACATGCGGGCCGGGGCCAGGGGCTGGGTGGTGAGGAGGACGCCTGATTTGTGGCGTTCCTCCACCAGTCTGCTGCCGTAGACCTCGCCTGCCACCGGCGTGATCACCACCGCGAAGTCGCCCTTCGCCTTCAGTTTCACCGCCCGCGTCCGGCCCGCCGGGATGTCCACGTCGAACGGGGTCTCCGCGGTTCCCTTGGGCGGCAGTACCTGGACGCGGACCTTGCCGGGTTGCGGGCCGAGCGCCGTCAGCAGGAGTTGCGAGCCGGCGGCGTTGCGGGCTACGGCGCTGCCCAGGGCCAGGGACGGGGTGCCGGCGGTGAAGGCGACGTCCGAGCGTTCGCCGGTGCCGGTGGCGATCAGGCCGGCGACGATCGGGGTGCGGGAGGTGAGGACGAGGGCGGCGGCGGAGCCGGCCACGCCTGTGGTGACGTCCAGGGCGGTCACGCTGCCCGCCGGTACGTCCAGCGTCTCCCTGCCCTTCATCGCGTACTCCGCGTCCTCGGTCACCGCCTTGACCTCGACGACGGTGTCGGTCTCGCCGGGGGCCGCCACGAGGAGCCGGCGCAGGCCGCCGCCTCCGGGGATGCCCGGTACGACGACGCGGGTGGCCGGCGGGGCGGCCGCGGGGAGCCAGTCCACGCCACCCGCCTCCGGTGCCGCCCTGGCCGCGACGGCGACGCGGCCGAACGTGGTGGTGACGCTCACGGCCATCACGTCGGCCGACGGGGCCAGGGTCTTGAGGTCGATCTCCCGGTGCTCGCCCGGTGCGATCTCCAGGCCGAGGCCGGCTTCGCTGGAGATCCTGCCCTCCGCCGCGTACACCTGGACGTCCGCCAGCGCGGGCGCCTTGTCGGCGTTCGTGAGGTGGAGGCGTACGTCGGTGTTCGCCGGGCCGGGGCCCAGCAGCCAGGTCTCGGGGGCGGGCTCCGTGCAGCGGACCCCTGCCAGGCCGCGGCCGGCGCCCGCGGTGGCGCGGGTCAGGTAGCCGGCCTCCAGGCCGCCCGGGCCCTTGGTCACGTACGGCTTGCCGTTCTCCATGGTCTCGCCGTTGAGCGTGCCCGGGAGGTACACGTTGACCTGCTCGCCCTTCGTGCCCGGGCACACCGCGGTGACCGACTCCACGGCGACCTTGCGCGGTTGTGCGGGGGCGGGCGGGGTCACGGCGGGTCTGGTGACGTACGCGATGCCGTACGTGGCCGTCAGGGACACGATGACCAGCACCAGCAGGCCGAACCTGTTGTCCACGAACCTCTTCGTCGCCCTGGGTTCCGCCGCCCGCATCATGCACCCGCCAGTGCCACGGCGGGTGCGTCAGTGGGTTCGGGCTGGCGGCGGCCGGGGGAGGCGAGGAGGGCGGCCACCAGGAGCAGCGCGGCCTGCGTCCAGAGCCACACCGTGTGGAGGATGCTCACCGGCTCGGCGGGGACGCGGGTGACCGGCTCGGCCAGGCGCCACAGGCCGCCGCCCGTGTCCGACAGGCTCATGCGTTCCAGGGCAGGCTGGGAGTCGAGGGTTCTGGCCAGTGCGGGCGAGACCGGGGGCGCGACGGCGACCATCGCGATGCCCTGCGCGGCCAGTGTGGCGGCGTCGCCGCCGCGACCGCCGACGAGGCCCTGCACGGCCGCGCCCACCCGGTCGCGGGCCTGGTCCGCGACGGGCAGCTCCGCCTCGCCGATCAGCGGCGTACGCCCGTGCAGCACGGCGAACCCCGGCCCCTTGATCACCAGCGTGCGTTCCCCCTGTGTCGTACGGGCGGCGGCGAGCGCCGGCATCACGTCCCTGGCGTCGCCCACGAGCGGCCCGCGTACCCCGTTGACCACCCAGTAGCCGGCCGCCAGCAGCGGCGTGCTGAACGCCACCGCCACCATCACCGTCGCCCCCGCCCGCCGCAGCCCGCCCCCGGCACGCAGCTCGGTGAGGCGGTGGGCGGTCAGGCCCACGAGGACCACCAGCCCCGTCCCCGCGATCGCCAGCGGCACCCCCGGCCACACCTTCGCCCCCTCGACCGTGATGCGGCTGACCAGGACGCCCGCCAGCACCCCGTACAGCGCGACGCCCCAGCCGATGGCGACGATCAGGCGCTGGCGGCGCATGAGCAGCGCGGCGAGCGCCGCCGCCAGCAGGCCCGCCGTCACCCAGAACGGCGGCAGCCCCGGGCCGCCCGGGCTGAGCGCCAGCAGGGACTCGGCGGAGAGAGACGGGTCCACCAGGGCCGGGTCGTGCAGGCCGGCCTCCAGGAGGAACCTGCCGGGGTTCGTCACCAGACCGGCCGTCCAGGGCAGCAGCAGGATCGGCGGCACGGCCAGCGCGATCGCCATGGACACCAGCACCTCACGGCTCACCCGCCCGCCCGCATCTCCACGGCCGGGAGCACCACGGCTCAGAGCACCACGGTTCAGAACGCCGCGCCCGACGCCACGGCCCCGGCCTCGCCGCCCGGCGCCCCGTTCACGACGACCACCTTCACCGAGACCGGCACCACCGGACCCGCCGCTGCCGGTGACCGGGGTGGCCCCAGCGACCGGCGCGGTGCCGCCGAACGGAGTGGTGCCGCCGAACGGGGCAGTGCCGCCCATCGGGGTGGTGTCGCGTAGCGGGGTGGTGCCGGTGTCCGAGGCGTCGGCCGCGTCTTGCCCCCGCGCCCCGACCAGCCTCCCGAGCCCGACCGCCCCCACCACCCCCAGCACCGCGAACAGCGGATACACCAGCGGCACGAACGCCATCCCCACCGCCACCCACAACCCCAACGCCCAGGCACCCCGCCGGGCCCGCCTCCGGTCAGGCGCCAGCAGGACGATCCCGAGCAGCCAGGCGTACACGGGAAGCAGCACGAACACCACGGCCGTCCCCAGGCGCCCGCCCGAGATGGCCCCCGTGGCGACCGGCAGCAGCGCGTACGTCCCCGCCGCCCAGGCCCGGGCGGGCACGGACGGGATGAGGTGCCGGGTGGCCAGGTACGCTGTCGCGCCGGCCAGCGGCACCGAGCCGAGCAGCAGCACGGAGACGGCCAGCCAGGTCTTGCCGAAGGCGAGCGTGGACAGGGCGGCGAGCACGGCCACGTACGGCGGCGCGGGCGAGGTGGAGCCGAGCCCCACGTCGTGGAAGCCCTCCAGGTAGAACGTCCACAGGTCGGCGGCGCCGCCCGTCACCGGCACGAGTGCGCCGCCGCCGAGCCGTTCGCCGCCCAGCAGCGACCGCTCGGCCAGGAGTGAGACGACGGTCAGCGCGAACATGAGGATGACGCCGGGCCGGCCGATGAAGCGCTGGAAGGCGCCGGTGTCGGAGGGCGGGACGGCGTCCTGCTCCTCGGCGTGGGCGGCGTGGGCCGCGTGGTGGTGCTGGCCGGCGGCGTCGACCGGGGCCTCGCCGGCGAGGAAGCTCTGCACCATGTCGGTGAGGCGCCGGTAGGCCGCACCCCGAGGGGTCATTAGCCGCTTTATGCGGATATATCCCTTCTTGCGGCCATGACGGCGGGCCCGCCGCGCCCGCAGCAGCCTGAACGGGTGCACCAGGACCGAGCCCATGGCCACGACCTCGTCCAGCGCGTTCGCGGGCTGCTTGCTGACGATGAACAGCAGCGTACGGAAGAAGGACCCGAGCACGTTCCGCAGCAGCGCCCACATCATCGCCATGAACGGCAGGTTCGCCATCACCACGAAGATCGCGTTGCGCCGGTCCAGGCGGCGCGGATGGTCGCCGCTGACCGTGATGCGCCGCCGCCTGCGGGCCGCCGCCTCGGCGTGCCAAGCCACCGCGGAGGTCACGTTCAGCACCTTGTGCCCGGCGTTGCGCACCCGCCAGCACAGGTCGAGATCGTCGCGGAACAGCGGCAGGAACGGATCGAGCCCGCCCGCCTGCTCCCACACGTCCCGCCTGATCAGCATCCCGGCCGTGGACACCGACAGGACCTCCCGCGTCCCGTCGTGCTGCCCCTGATCGAACTCGCGCGGCTCCAGCCCCGTGTCCCTGCGCCCGGTACGGCCGACGGTGACGCCGATCTCCAGCAGCCGCCTGCGGTCGATCCAGTCGAGCAGCTTGGGGCCGAGCACGGCGGCCTTGGGATCCTGCTCCGCCGCGCTCAGCAACATCTCCAGCGCGCGCCTGTCGGGGGCGCAGTCGTCGTGGAGCAGCCAGATCCACTCGTCGCGCCCGCCGGAAGGCAGCCGGTCGAGCACCTTGGCGACCGCGTCGCCGAAACCGGTGGAGCGGGGCAGGGAGATCAGGGCGCCGGGGCCGAGCGTCTGGCCCAGCAGGTCGGCCGAGCCGTCCCTGCTGCCGTTGTCGACGCCCGCCACGCGGTCCGGCCTGCGGCTCTGGTTGATCAGCGCGCGCAGGGTCTCCCCGAGCCAGCGCGCGCCGTCATGGGCGACGACGATCGCGGTGACGTAGGGACGTGACATGGGTGGGTGACTCCTGGGGGGAAGATCAGGCGGCCCCACCATACAGGTGCAAGCCGTTCAGGAGATGCGAAAAGGGTCACACGGCTTCCCGCGTGACCCCTTCCCCCCTTATGACTACACCGCCTGGCGCTTGATCCGTCTGCGCTCCCGCTCGGACAGCCCACCCCAGATGCCGAACCGCTCATCGTGCTCGAGTGCGTATTCCAGGCACTCTGCACGGACCTCGCACGATCGGCAGACCTTCTTGGCCTCTCGGGTGGAGCCGCCCTTCTCCGGGAAGAACGCCTCCGGATCCGTCTGAGCGCACAACGCACGCTCCTGCCAGCCGAGTTCTTCAGCGTCAAGCTGATCCTGTGCGATGACCGGATCGGTCACTGCACACCTCCCTGCCGCCCGCCCGCAATGGAGCCCCCCATGGACGCCTTCCTTATTACCCACCCACAGGAAGGCGTAACAACATGGTTGTAATTACACGCGTGTGCTGTACGTGGCGTCAAGCGGCATGCAGGTATCCGGGGAAAGACCAGATCTCGCCCCGGTGTGCTCGGCATGTGATGTTCGCACCCGGACCGACGCCTGACGGGCAGGGCATCGGCCTGGCTCGTTCAACGCTCTCAGCGGTCGGAACCGTACCAGGGCGGGAAAGACGCCCGCCCGTGGCCCACCTTCTCTCTAGCCGTTCATTGCCGGTCCGTTACCTGCGTGGCTCATTGGGGGTGTATATGGCTGTCGGGTCGATCGGGTCGTCCCCGGGACGGCGGTGGTCGCCGCCGAAGCCGCCTCCCAGCGACGTGGGATCGATCCGCATCGTCGACTCGCCGCCCTGCGCGTCCGCCGGCCAGCCGCCCTGCTGCGGTTGCTGCGGGGCCTGGTGGGTGGGCTGGTACTGGCCCTGCTGGGGCTCGTATCCACCCTGCTGGGGCTGCTGCTGGGGCTGCTGGGGGTGCTGCTGGGGGTGCTGCTGGGGGTGCTGCTGGGGGTGCTGCTGGGGGTGGCCGAACGGGTCGTCGTACGGCCTGCTCTGCTGGCCGCCGTACTCGGGGACGCGCAGCTCGGGCTGGGTGCCGACGTTCGACTGGTACGTCTCCGCCTGCTGGTAGGCGTCCATGAGCTGCTGCGAACGCGGGTCGACCGGCGGGTCGGGCTCCTGGTAGGCGGCCGGGGTGGCGTACTCGTGCCCTGAGTAGCCCGTGAACGGCTGGCCGCCCTGCTGCTGGCCGCCCTGCTGCTGGCCGCCCTGCTGCTGGTCGAAGGCGCTCTGCCCGAAGTAGGGCTGCTGCTGGCCGAACTGGTCGGCCTGCGGCGGGTATTGCGTGTTCGGCGTCGTCTCGCCGGACGAGTAGCCCTGGTCGGCGGGGGGCGCGTACGGGTTGGGCTGCTGGTCCGCGGGAGCGTACAGGCCCGCCTGCTCGGCGGGGGCGTACGGGGCCGCCTGCTGATCGGCGGGGGGCGCGTACGCGCCGGCCTGCTGGTCGGCGGGAGCGTAGGGGTTCGGCTGCTGGTCCGCGGGGGCGTACGGGCCGGGCTGCTGGTCCGCGGGCATGGGGAAGGGGTCGTTCCCGGGGGGCGCGTACGGGTTGTGGCTGGCCTGGCCGTACAGGTTCGGCTGGCTGTCGGCGGGGACGTAGGGGGCGGGGGTGTACTCGCCGGCGGGCGGGGTGGCGTACTCCGGAGCCGGGGCCGAGGGGGCCGTGTCGGCCGGGGTGTACTGGCCGAAGCCCTCGGGGGTGTAGGGCTCGGGCTGGTCGGAGGGGGCGGCGGGGAGCGCGCCCCTGATGTGCGGGGCCGGCTGCGGGCTGTAGGCGGCGGCCTGGGGCTCGGGCTGCTCCGGCTGGCCGCCGAAGCTGGGCGGCTGCTGGCCGTAGCCGGGGGTGGAGGGCGGCTGCTGCGCGTAGCCCGGAGTCGAGGGAGGCTGCTGCCCGTAGCCCGGGGTCGAGGGGGGCTGCTGAGCGTAACCGGGCGTGGAGGGGGGCTGCTGGCCGTAGCCCGGGGCGGGCTGGCCGTAGGCGGGGGCCGAGGGGGGCTGCTGGCCGTAACCAGGCTGCTGGCCCGGCATCGGCTGCTGGCCGTAGCCGGGCTGCTGGCCCGGCATCGGCTGCTGGCCGTACGCCGAGGCCGCCTGCGGGTCCTGCTGACCGGAGGGCGGCTGCTGACCGTACGCGGGCGCGGCCTGCGGGTCCTGCATGCCGGACGGGGGCTGCTGGCCGAAACCGGGCTGGCCCGGGGCGGGCTGCTGACCGTAGGCGGGGGCGCCCTGCGGGTCAGCGCCGAAACCAGGCTGGCCCGGCGTGGGCTGGCCGGGCGCGGGCTGCTGACCGAAGCCGGGCTGGCCGTAGCCGGGGCCCGCCTGGGGCTGGCCCTGGGCGTTGTACTGCTGGTCGAAGAACCCGGGCTGCGGGCCGAACTGGCCGTGGTACACCTGCGCGGCCGGCCGCTCCGGCAGCACCTGCGGCAGCAGGTAGACCAGCGCGATGGCGGTCAGCGCGAGGGTTGGCACCCCGAGGAGCACGTACTCGATCGTGCCCCGGGCCCCGCCTCCGGCGAACAGCCCGGCGAGCAGCGCGAGCATGCCGAACACGGCGGCGAGCAGCAGCCCGGCGGCGGCGCCGTACACGATCGGCTTGGCCTTGGCCGACGGCTCGCCCACCTTGGTGACCAGCAACACGGCACCGAGCAGCAACGCCGTCACGACCGGGCTCGTCACACCCGAGAAGTTCGAGACCGCGCGCTCCGTGAAGGACGACGAGCCGATCAGGATGTGCCCGATCGCCAGCACCACGTTGAGCAACCCGGCGACGAGCATGACCCAGGCGCCCGGCTCCTTGAGCCGGGCAACGTCAATTTTGCTCACAACTACCCCCATCGGACCCTTTAGCCCGAAGGGAGTTTGCCACATCACTGACTCACCTGCCGGGAGTCCCAGGAACCTCTTCCATATCAAATCGCCCAATACCTGCCAGTACACCGATGACAAAAGGCTGAAAACCAGTCCCAAGACGGCGCTGTCAGAGCCCGATGGAAGACTGGGCCGCATGCACATCGTGTCACTAGCCGGCGGCATCGGCGGCGCCCGCTTCCTCAGGGGGCTGCGCGCCACCGCACCCGACGCCTCGATCACCGTCATCGGCAACACCGGCGACGACATCACCCTGTACGGCCTGCGGGTCTGCCCCGACCTCGACACCGTGATGTACACCCTGGGCAACGGCATCGACGAGGAGCAGGGCTGGGGCCGGGCCAAGGAGAGCCACGTCGTCAAGGAGGAGCTGGCCGCGTACGGCGTCGAGCCGCAGTGGTTCGGGCTGGGCGACCGCGACTTCGCCACCCACATCGTGCGCTCGCAGATGCTGGAGGCCGGCTACCCGCTCTCGCAGATCACGCAGGCGCTCTGCGCCCGCTGGCAGCCCGGCGTGCGGCTGCTGCCGATGAGCGACGACCGCTGCGAGACGCACGTCGTGATCGAGGACGAGCGCGGCAAGCGCGCGATCCACTTCCAGGAGTGGTGGGTACGCCTGCGCGCCTCCGTGCCCGCCCAGTCGTTCGCGCTGGTCGGGGTCGACACCGCCAAGCCGGCCCCCGGCGTGCTGGAGGCCATCGAGCAGGCCGACGTGGTGATCCTGCCGCCGTCGAACCCGGTCGTGAGCATCGGCACGATCCTCCAGGTCCCCGGCATCCGCGAGGCCCTGCTGCCCAAGACCGTGGTGGGCGTCTCCCCGATCATCGGGGGCGCGCCGGTGCGGGGCATGGCCGACGCCTGCCTGACGGCGATCGGGGTGGAGACGACCGCGCAGGCGGTGCTGGAGCTGTACGGCCCTGAGCTGATCGACGGCTGGCTGGTGGCCGAGGAGGACGCCGGGGTGGCGCTCGACGGCGTGCGCGTGCTCGCCCGCCCGATCCTCATGCACGACGCCCAGGCCGCGGCCGGCATCGCGCGCGCGGCCCTCGACCTGGCCCAGGAGCTCGCCCAGTGACTCGTGTCGAAGTGATCCCGGTGACCGGTATCGGGGAGGTGCGGCAGGGCGACGACCTCGCTGCGCTGCTCGCCGGCGCCGAGCTGCGTGACGGCGACATCGTCGTGATCACCTCCAAGATCGTGAGCAAGGCCGAGGGCCGGCTGCGTCAGGCACCCGATCGCACCCAGGCCATCCTGGAGGAGACCGAGCGCGTGGTCGCCAGGCGCGGCGACACCGTGATCTCCCAAACCAGGCACGGCTTCGTCATGGCCGCCGCCGGGGTCGACGCCTCCAACACCGAGCAGGGCACCGTGCTGCTCCTCCCGGAGGACTCCGACGCCTCGGCCAGGCGCATCAGGGCGGGCCTGGGCGGGCGCGTCGGGGTGATCGTGTCCGACACGTTCGGGCGGCCGTGGCGCAACGGGCTGACCGACGTGGCCATCGGCGTGGCCGGCGTGCGGCCGCTCGACGACTACCGTGGCGCGTCCGACTCCTACGGCAACCAGCTCAGCGCCACGGTCACGGCCCTGGCCGACGAGATCGCGAGCGCGGCGGAGCTGGTCAAGGGCAAGCTCGCCGGGGTCCCCGTGGCGATCGTGCGCGGGCTGGCGCACCTGGTGACCGAGGACGACGGGCCGGGGGTCCGGCCGCTGGTGCGGCCGGCCGACGACGACCTGTTCCGTTACGGGTCGCGGGACGTGGTGTTCGCCCGCCGTACGATCAGGGAGTTCTCCGAGCGGCCGGTCGATCCGGAGGCGGTGCGCAGGGCGGTCGCGGCCGGCATCGCGGCGCCGGCGCCGCACCACACGACGCCGTGGCGGTTCGTGCTGCTGGAGTCGCCGCAGACCAGGACGAAGCTGCTCGACGCGATGCGCGAGGCGTGGATCGCCGACCTGCGCGGCGACGGGTTCTCCGAGCAGTCGATCGCCAAGCGGGTCAAGCGGGGCGACGTGCTGCGCAACGCCCCTTACCTGGTGGTGCCGTGCCTGGTGATGGAGGGCTCGCACACCTACAGGGACGATCGGCGCAACGCCTCGGAGCGGGAGATGTTCATCGTGGCGACGGGCGCCGGGGTGGAGAACTTCCTGATCCAGCTCGCCGTGGAGGGGCTCGGCTCGGCGTGGGTGTCGTCCACGATGTTCTGCCGCCCGGTCGTCCGCGAGGTGCTCGACCTGCCCGATTCGTGGGATCCGATGGGCTGCGTGGCCGTCGGTCATGCCGCCGCGCCGCCGCGCGACCGGGCGCCGCGCGACCCCGCCGACTTCATCGTCACGCGCTGACAGGCGGTCAACAGGGCGTTTACCGTTAGGAAACTTTCCTTTACATTGGGGCCATCCCCCCATGTGAAGGAGCAACTTCATGAGAAGGACGCTCACGTTAGTCGCCGTGGTGGTGATCGCGGTCGCCACCACGGTGTTCAACACCACCCCGGCGTTCGCGCACGGCTACGTGCTCACGCCACCCTCCCGCCAGGCGAACTGCGCCCAGGGCAAGGTCTCCAACTGCGGCAACATCATCTACGAGCCGCAGAGCGTGGAAGGCCCGAAGGGGCTGCGTAGCTGCCACGCCAACCTCGGCCAGTTCGCGCAGCTCAGCGACGAGAGCAAGCCCTGGCCCGTCGCCTCGGTGGGCACCTCGGTGACGTTCACCTGGACGTTCACCGCCAGGCACGCGACGCTGAACTACGAGTACTACATCGGCAACAACCGGGTGGCCGTGTTCAACGGCAACGGCCAGCAGCCGCCGCAGACGATCTCGCACACGGTGAACTTCTCCGGCTACTCGGGCAGGCAGAAGGTCCTGGCCATCTGGAACATCTCGGACACGGCCAACGCCTTCTACTCCTGCGTCGACCTGAACATCGGCGGCGGTGGCGGCAACCCGACCCCGACGCCCACCCCGACCGTCACGCCGACCCCCACTCCGACGCCGACCCCGACGGCGACCACGCCGTCCGGCACCTGGAGAGCCGGCACGGCCTACGCCGCCGGCAACACCGTCACCTACAACGGCGCCACCTACCGGTGCCTCCAGGCGCACACCGCCCTCGCGGGCTGGGAGCCGCCGAACGTGCCCGCCCTCTGGGCCCGCGCGTGACCCCTGGCCGGCCGTCGCGACCACCTCGCGGCGGCCGGCCCGCTACGCCGGCGGCTTGCAGGTGGGGTGGCACAGGCGGCGGGCCAGGGCCGCCAGGAAGACGTCGATGATCTCCCCCGGCTCCTCGGCCTCGTGCAGGGACCCGTTCGTGGCGGCCGTGATCTGCGACAGGCCGGCCCGGTCCACCCCCTTGCCGAACGCGATCACGATGATCTGCACGGGCCGGTCCGGGTTCCACTCCCGCCGCAGGCGGTCGAGCAGCTGCGCCAGGTCGGTGCCCTTGCCGTCGTCCCGCCCCGCCGTGATCACCAGGAGGGCGTTGTTCATCTCCTCCCGGTAGTCGCTGCTCACCCTGCGGAACCCGCTGAGGATCGCGTCGTACAGGGAGCTGTCCCGCTTCGGATGGGCGGTGATCGTGCTGGTCAGCTGGTCGAGCCGGCTCCTCCGGATCACCTGACCCGTCTCGGGCTCGTTGATCGGCCCGAGCCCGACGTGCTGCCGGTAGTCCCTGATCCCGCCCGCACCGTCGGCGAACTCCCACAGCCCCATGTGGGTGGAGTCGGGGAAGAGCTGGAGCCCGATCTTGGCCGCGTCGAGCGCCACGCTCACCCGGGTCCTGCCGTTCAGCGGCTCGGCCATGTGCTTGGAGGTGTCGGCCAGCACGAGGATGTTGGTCGGCGGGGCGAGCCGGCTCCACGCGCGCAGCGCCTCGTCGATGTCCTGCGGCGACACCGACGACCTGGTCTTCGGGGCGGCGGCGGGGATCTGCGGGCCGGGCGAGATCGGGCCCTGCGTGCCATCGCCCGACCGGAAGCCGGCCCGCCGGACGATCTCCTGCGCCTGCGCGCCCTTCAGCCAGCCGGCGAAGACGGTGGAGGCCTCGGCGACGTCGGGGTCGGCGGCGGTGACGACGTACGGGTAGTCGAGGCTGATCGTGCCCTCGCGCGGGTGCAGCGCCACGACCGGGTCGGCGGACGGCCGCAGGTTGTGGTGCCACACCGACTGCTCGGGCACGATGACGACGGGCCGCTGCCAGAACGTGTGGTCGTCCACGGCGGCCAGCATGCTGCGGTAGTCGGGCGCGGACCCGGCCTGGGCCCAGCGGACGAACGCGGTCAGCGCCTTGTCGGCGTCCGGCCCGGTGCCGACGACGTCCCTGGCGGCGGCCACGGTGGCGATGCCCGCCCCGGCCAGGGAGGGGTCGGGCACCCGTACGACGTCCGGCTCGTCCGCGTTGGGCGTCAGCCGCCCGCGTACGGTCGAGGGGAAGACCATCCGCCAGTTCATCTCCGTCTGCCCCACCGAGAAGCGCTGGGCCAGCGACGCCCGGGTGGCGAAGACGAGCGGCGAGGTCGCCACCACGCTCTCCCCCGCGGGGAGCGAGCTGGCGCCCTGCTGGCGGGCCAGCCTGATCCAGGCCGAGGAGTCGGCGATCCAGCCGTCGGGCCGCTCGGCCAGCACGCCCGCCCGGTCGCCGATCAGCGTGCGCAGGACCGTGGCCGGCGGCTGCTCGGTCACCTGGACCAGCACGCACCGGCCGCCCACGGCCGTCTTCGTCTCGTTGAACCGGCCCGCCGCCTCCATGACCGCCGGGGCCACGTCCACCGCGGCGGCCACGTCGACCAGAACAGGCTCTCGTGTGCTGCACAGCACCCCGCCGCCGCCGAAGACCACGACGAGGCCGGCCGCGACGATGGCCACGGCCGTCAGCCCTGCCAGCATGCCGCGCCGGAACGCCTTCCTCCGTCGCTGCTCGGGGGACAGCGCGGCGCGGTGCCGACCCAACCGCACGGTGAAAACCTCTCTCCCAGGGGAGTGATGATTCTCCCAGCGCCTCACAGGGCGAGCGCAAGCCCTTGTTAGAACACGTTACAACTAGGCTAGCGGCAGCACCCTCCTGACGCTCTGGCAGACCCCGTCGCTGGCCGCCGAGGCCGCCAGCCGCTCCTCGTCCGGCACGCCGTACTCGGTGGTGCGCTGCCGGACCGGCCTGCCGGTGACCTCGACCATCGCGCGCAGCTCGCTGATCGTCTTGTACGAGCCGTTCTCCGACCCGGCCATCCTGCTGATGGTCTCCTCCATCAGCGTGCCGCCGAGGTCGTTCACCCCGCCCTGGAGCACCTGGTGGCACAGGTCGTCCTGGAGCTTGACCCAGGAGCACTGGATGTTCCCGATCGCGCCGTGCAGGAGGATCCTGGCCAGGGCGTGCACGGCCCTGTTCTCCTGCGCGGTCGGCCCCGGCCTGGCCACGCCCGCCAGGTAGATCGGGGCGCTGGTGTGCACGAACGGCAGCAGCACGAACTCCGAGAAGCCGCCCGTCTCCTCCTGCAGCTTCCTGATCAGCTTGATGTGCCTGACCCAGTGCAGGTGGTTGTCCACGTGCCCGTACATCATGGTCGAGGTGGTGGGGATGCCGACCCGGTGGGCCGTGGTGATGACCTCGATCCACTCCTTGGCCGGCAGCTTGCCCTTGGTCAGCACCCAGCGCACATCGTCGTCGAGGATCTCGGCCGCCGTGCCGGGCAGCGAGTCCACGCCCGCCTCCTTGGCGGCCTCCAGCCAGTCGCGGATCGACAGGTTCATCCGCGAAGCGCCGTTGATGACCTCCATCGGGGAGAACGCGTGCACGTGCATGCCCGGTGTCCTGGCCTTCACGGCCCTGGCGATGTCGAAGTACGCGCTGCCGGGCAGGTCGGGGTGGATGCCGCCCTGCATGCACACCTCGGTCGCGCCGGCCGCCCACGCCTCCTCGGCCCGGTCGGCGACCTGCTCGACGCTCAGCGTGTACGCGTCCGCGTCCGTCCTGCGCTGGGCGAAGGCGCAGAAGCGGCAGCCGGTGTAGCAGACGTTGGTGAAGTTGATGTTCCGGTTGACGACGTAGGTGACGTCGTCGCCCGCGGCCTCCTTCCGCAGCGCGTCGGCGATGGCGGCCAGTTCGTCCAGCGCCTCGCCGTCGGCGCCGAGCAGCGCCACGGCCTCGGCGTCCGTCAGGCCCGCCGGGTCGGCCTCGGCCCGCTTCAGCGCCTGCCGCACGTCGCTGGAGGTGGCGGCGGCCGTGGTGCCCAGGCGCTCGCGCAGGGCGTCCCAGTCGCCGTAGACGTGGTCGAAGTCGTCGCGGCGGTCGTTGGTGCGGCCCGTGGTGTCCACCTCGACGTGCAGGTCCACCCGGCCGGACGCGGCGAATCCGCCGTCGGGCTCCTGCCAGGGGCGGCCCTCCAGCACGGCGTCCTCGCGGGCCAGGCCGGTGGCCGGGTCGGCCAGGGCGGAGACGTGGGCGATCAGGCGCGGGTCCAGCCAGGGCTCCCCCGCCAGCACGTACTCCGGGTAGATCGTCAGGCGTTCCCTGAGCCGGAACCCGGACTCGCCGGTACGAGCGGCGAGGTCCTCGATCTGCGGCCACGGCCGCTCCGGGTTGACGTGGTCGGGCGTGAGCGGCGACACGCCGCCCCAGTCGTCGATGCCGGCCCTGATCATCAGCTCGTACTCGGAGTCCACCAGGTTGGGCGGCGCCTGGAGGCGCACGCGGGGGCCGAGCACCAGGCGGGCCACCGCGATCGTGGCGGCCAGCTCCTGGAGGTCGGCGTCCGGCAGGCCGCGCATGGCGGTGTCGGGCTTGGCGCGGAAATTCTGCACGATCACTTCCTGGATGCCGCCGTACTCCCTGGCCACCCTGCGGATCGCGAAGATGGACTCGGCCCGGTCCTCGACGGTCTCGCCGATGCCGATCAGGATGCCGGTCGTGAACGGCACGTTCGTCCGGCCGGCGTCCTCCAGCACGCGCAGCCGCACGGCGGGGTCCTTGTCAGGCGAGCCGTAGTGCGGCTGCCCCTTCTCCTCGAACAACCGCCGCGACGTCGTCTCCAGCATCATCCCCATCGACGGCGCGACCGGCTTGAGCCGCTGGAAGTCCCGCCAGCTCAGCACCCCCGGGTTGAGATGCGGCAGCAACCCGGTCTCCTCCAGCACCCTGATCGCCATCGCCCGCACGTAGGACAGCGTGTCGTCATAACCGTGCGCGTCCAGCCACTCCCTGGCCTGGTGCCAGCGGTCCTCCGGCCGGTCGCCCAGCGTGAACAGCGCCTCCTTGCACCCCATCGCCGCCCCCTGCCGGGCGATGTCCAGCACCTCGTCAGGGCTCAGGAACGGCGCGGGCAGCTTGTGCGGCGCCGTCGCGAACGTGCAATAGCCACAGCGGTCCCGGCACAGCCGGGTCAACGGGATGAACACCTTCCTGCTGTACGTGATGATCCCCTCGCGACCGGCGGCCCGCAGACCGGCGTCGCGCACCCGGGAGGCGTGTTCGAGAAGCGTGTCGAGGTGCCCGTCCCTGGCGTGCAGGAGCACGGTCGCCTCGGTCACGTCGAGCGTCTTGCCGTCCCTGGCACGGGCGAGGGCGCGGCGGAGCGCGGAGTCAGAACTCATACAGGCACAGTACGACGGGCTGAGTTCACCGTACGCACCCAGGGCCCGCTCAGAACGACCGGTAGTCGCGCACGGGCATCCTGGGCCCCCTGGCCGGCGGGCGCAGGCCGCTGAGCCAGACCAGCACCGTGGCGCGGTGCCGGTGCCCGGTGTACGGCTCCAGCAGCCGCATCATGCCGGGATCGTCGGTCTTCTCCCCGGTCAGGGCGTAGCCGACGAGCTTGGCCAGGTGGAAGTCGCCGACGCTGACCGCGTCGGGGTCGCCGAACGCCCGCTGGCGCACCTCCGCCGAGGTCCACACCCCGATCCCCGGCAGCGCGCGCAGCAGCCGGTCGAGCTCCTGCGTGGTCGCGGCGGCCTCCAGCTTGTCGGCGTGCCAGGCAGCGGTGGCGATCGTACGGGCGCGCACGGCCTCGGCGCCCGACCGGTGCCAGTGCCAGGACGGGATCTGCCGCCACACCGCCGGCTCGGGCACCACCCGCATACCCTCGGGGGCGGGGCCGGGAGCGGGCTCGCCGTACCGGCCGAGCAGCCACCGCCAGGCCCGCCACGCCTCCTGCCCGACCACCTTCTGCTCCAGCACGGCGGGCACCAGGGCCTCCATCACCCGCCCCGTACGCCCGATGCGCAGGCCGGGATGCCTCCTGGCGGCCTCGGCCAGCACCTCGTGCCTGACGCTGAACCCGGACGGGTCGTCCTCGGCGCCCAGCAGCGCCGGCAGCGTCTCCAGCGCCCAGCCGGCCCCCGGCCCCCACGCCTGCCCGTGCACGCGACCCGCCTTGACGCGGACGCTGAGCGTGCAGGGGCCGTCAGGAGTCCTGGACGTGCGCCACACGGCGCCGTCGGGGGTCCGGCGCCAGGTGGGATCGCCGCCGCCGCGCTTGTGCGGCTGCAACGCCAGCCCCACGTCCAGCGGCCCTTCCGGCTCCCACCTGCGCTCCATCACCCGTCCAGTCTGCCCCGCCCTCCCGGGTGGGTCAGACGTCGCTGGAGTAGCGCAGCGCGCGCTCGGGCAGCTCGATCCCCGGCCAGATGCGCACGCCGTTCTGCAGCTCGTTGCCCGGCCGCACGATGGCGCCGTCGCCGATCACCGCGTCGCGCACCACCGTGCCGGCGCAGACCCGGGCGCCCTGGCCCACCACGGAATCCGTCACCGTGGCCCCGGCCTCGACGACGCAGTCGTCGCTCAGCACCGAACCCACCACCGAGGCTCCCGCCTCGACGACGGCGCGCGCGCCGACGGCCGTGCCGCCCTGGACCTTGGCCTCGGGCGAGATCCGGGCCCCTTCGAGCTGGAGGTACTCGCCCGTGGGGCCGGGCAGCGCGGGCGAGGACAGCTTGCCGAGCACCAGGTCGCGGGAGCCCTGCACGTACGCGGTCGGGGTGCCGACGTCGAGCCAGTAGGTGCGGTCGGCGTAGCCCAGCACGAGCTCGCCCGACTCGATCAGCCCGGGGAACGTCTCGCGCTCGACCGACACGACCTCGTCGCGCGGGATCGAGTCGATCACGGACCGGGTGAAGACGTAGCAGCCGGCGTTGATCCGGTTCGTCACGGGGTTGGGGGTCTTCTCCAGGAACGCCGTCACGCGCCCCGCCTCGTCGGTCGGCACGCAGCCGAACCGGGAGGGATCATCCACTTCCGTCAGATGGAGCGTTACAGCGGCCTGCTTCGCGCGGTGCACGCGCACCTGCTCGCCGATGTCGTGACCAGAGAGGATGTCCCCGTTGAGGATCAGCACCGGGTCGCCGGGGCCGGCCGTGAGCGCCTCGGCGGCGTTGCGGATCGCGCCGCCGGTGCCCAGCGGCGTCTCCTCCGTCATGTAGACGAGCGAGAGCCCGAACGCCGCCCCGTCACCGAAGGCCGGCTCGAACATGGACGCCTTGTAGGAGGTGGCGAACACGATCCGGCGCACGCCGAAAGATCGGGCGCGCGCCAGTTGGTGGGCCAGGAACGGCACCCCGGCGGTCTGCAGCAGCGGCTTGGGCGTGCCCAGTGTCAGCGGACGCAGGCGCGTGCCCTGCCCCCCGACCAGGAGGATCGCCTCGAGGTCTGGCAAAGAGCTCTCCATCACTCCGTGAGGTTACCGAACTATTCGATCGCGCGTTGATAAGAGCTGAGATGCGCCTCCGCCGAGGCGTCCCAGGTGAACTCGCGAGCTCTGGCCAGCCCCGCCTCCTGCAGCTGCTTCCTGCGCTCCGGCGAGGCCAGCAGGTGACCCAGCGCCGCGGCGATGCTGCCGGCGTCCGGCTCAGTGTAGGCCACCGCGTCGCCGCCCACCTCCGGCAGCGAGGTGCGGTGGGTGGTCAGGACCGGCGCACCGCAGGCCATGGCCTCCAGCACCGGCAGCCCGAACCCCTCGCCGCGCGAGGGGAAGGCCACCACCAGCGCCCCGCCCAGGAACCCGGGCAGGTCGGGCGCGCGCAGGTAGCCGGGCCTGATGACCCTCACCGTGGCCTCGACCTCCCGGCAGGCGGCGTCCACGTCGTCCTCGTGCACCCCGCCGCCGAGCACCAGCGCCGGCGGCTTCTCCAGCCGCTTCACGGCGGCGGCGAAGCCGCGGATGAGGTTCGGAACGTTCTTGCGGGGGTCGAGCGCGCCCAGGAAGGCCACGTACGGCTGGCCGTGCAGCCCGCACCTCATGGCCGCCCTGCGGATCTCCTCCTCGCTCGGCGGGTGGAACTGCGCCAGGTCCACGCCGTGGTAGGCGACGTCGATGCGGGTGGGATCGGCGGCCAGCACGCGCACCAGCTCGTCGCGCGTCGCCTTGGACGGCACGATGACCCGCTGGGCATGGCGTACGGCGGTGCGCGTGGCCGAGCGGAAGAACGCGGCACGCGGGGTGTGGCTGTCGGGCTCGGTGAACCAGGTCGCGTCGTGCACCGTCACGACGGTCGGCAGGCCCGAGCTGAGCGGGATGGAGTAGTAGGGAGCGTGGATGACGTCCGCGCCGGCGTGGCGGGCCAGTAACGGGAGCCCTGTCTGCTCCCAGGCCAGCCTGGCGGCCCTGTTGGTGATCGCGACGGGCCCGGGAAGCACCTGGGCCGTGGGCGCGAGGCGGCGGTATCGCTCCGCTTCGGCACGCTGGCAGACCACGGACAGATCCGCACCGGCCCGATCGAGCGCGGCCACGAGCCCGTCCACATATCTGATCAACGCGCCGCGGTCCGCGGGGACCGCCGCCGCATCGACGAGCACTCGAGGCATACGAAGATCTTCTCCCCTCAAGATCAACGTGGGACCGGGCGTCCCCCTCTGAAATTCAGCTTATGACCAGCCTCCCCTAAATCGTGGGCCAAATCACACCGAGTCGCGACGCGCCGCAATTCCCGCCAAGCCCGCGCAGATCAGATCCCCCATGATGATGACAATGCGGGAGGAAAGGGCCACCGCAATTGCGGCGCCCGAGTCGAGATGGGGCGCGAGCACCGCAACCATGGCAAGCTCCCTGACTCCCGCGCCCGCCGGGATCACGAAGGTCAGGATGCCCAGGCACCACGACAGCGCGAACGCCCCGACGGCGAAGAGCAGGCCGCCCTGGGGGGCGACGAAGTACAGGTGCACGCCGTAGGCGAGCCAGCCGGCCAGTGCCCAGCCGAGCGCGGTCAGCATGCCGCGCCTGGTCAGCGGGCGTTCGAGGGGCTCGCGACGGAGGCGGCGCAGGGCGTAGCCGATGACGGCGTTGATCACCTTGGGTTCGAGCAGGACGAGCAGCAGCGGGACGAACAGCAGCAGCCAGCCGTACCGGTTCCAGCCCAGCGTGACGAGCGTGACCAGCAGGCCGGTGGCGAGCTGGATGGGCATCATCAGGAAGAACGCCGCCGCGCTGCGCGGGCGCGGCACGCCGAGGTCGCGGCCCATCTCCATCTGCGCGAGCACGGGCCAGACGGCGCCGGGGATGTACTTGCCGAGCTGGCCCACGAAGAAGACCTTGGCCGCCGGGCGCGGGGGCAGCGGCGAGCCCAGGTCGGCCAGCAGGGTGCGCCAGGTCAGCATGGCTCCGAGCAGCGCCGCGACCACCGCGACCAGCGAGCCGGCCAGCGCCGCCCACGACAGCCTGGCGAACCCGGCCACCACCGCGTCCCACTCCCTGGCCACCGCCCAGCCGCCGAAGCCGAGCGCGACGGCCAGAAAGCCGTACCTCACCAGCCGGCGACCCACCGATCGCCGCCGCGGCACCCCCTCGGCGGCAGGGCTCCCGGGGCCGTCGTCCGCGGCGACCGGATCGGCTGCGGGATCGGCTGCTGGGTCGGCGGCTGGGTCGGCTGCTGGGTCGGTGCTCACAGGGGGCGCACCCGCTCGGGCGGCTGCGGCAGCCGCGCGCCCGCCGGGCGGCGCGGGGTCTTGGTGGCCACCCACAGGTAGGTCGGCACGACCGGCAGCAGGAGCCTCAGCACCTCGCGCGGCATCCGCGACAGCACCGTGCTGACCACCTTCCCCACCACCCCGGGGAACAGCTCGCCCCCCGCGAACCTGGTCGGCGTGGCCAGCACGGGCAGGGTGTAGTCCCACACGTGGAAGGCCCGCAACATCCTGCGCAGCCCGCGCCGCGTCCTGAACCGCTCGTAGTAGTGGTCGGCCCGCCCGAACGCCCGCACGTAGCGGTCGGCCAGCGCAGGCGGCAGGTACGACAGGAACGGCAGCTTGTAGTGCGGCTCCATGACCCCGAGCCGATTGCCGAGCCCGAGGTAGAGCACCCCGTCGTCGGACAGCACCCGGCGCATCTCCGCCACCACCGCGTCGGGGTCGACCACGTGCTCGTAGATGTGGTTGAACACCAGCACGTCGATCGAGCCGTCGGGGAACGGCAGCGCCGTGCCGTCGCCGCAGACGAACGCCACCCGCTCGCCGAACCGGTCGGCCGCCTTGCGCAGCCCCGGCACGTCGATGTCGATGCCCAGCGTGTGCTTGGCCCCGGCCTGCGCCAGCTCGTCGGCGATGAACCCGGCCGAGCAGCCCACGTCGCCGACGGTCAGCCCGCCGAGCGGCCCGTGGAAGTGCTCCAGCACCGCGATGATCTTCGCGGCCTTCCGCCTGCGCTTCGCCTCGTCGAGCATGGCGGACTGGAACTCCGAGTATTCGAGCTGCGCGACTCGTTGCTTCACCACGGTTCCCCACCGTACCGACCCCATGCGGGCTCGCACGCCAATCGGACGTCAAACGGGCTTTGGTACGGTGGCCGACCCTGGTGAGACACGGACGGATGGGGAAGAAGTGGCGCTGTTCGACAACATCCGCGGCGAGTTCATCGACATCGTCGAATGGCTCGACGACAGCCGCGACACCCTCGTCTGGCGATTCCCCCGGCACGACAACGAGATCAAGATGGGT
Source organism: Nonomuraea rubra (assembly GCF_014207985.1). Classification (NCBI taxonomy): domain Bacteria; kingdom Bacillati; phylum Actinomycetota; class Actinomycetes; order Streptosporangiales; family Streptosporangiaceae; genus Nonomuraea; species Nonomuraea rubra. Next base: position 11,070,531 of record NZ_JACHMI010000001.1, read on the forward strand.
GCGCGGCTCGTGGTGCGCGAGTCCCAGGTCGCGGTGTTCGTCAACGAGGGGCGGATCGCCGACGCGTTCGCGCCGGGGACGTACACGCTGGAGACCGCCAACCTACCGGTCCTGTCCACGCTGAAGGGCTGGAAGTACGGCTTCGACTCGCCGTTCAAGGCCGAGGTGTACTTCGTCAGCACCCGCCAGTTCGCCGACTTCAAGTGGGGGACGCAGAACCCCGTCATGGTGCGGGACCCCGAGTTCGGGCCCGTCCGCCTGCGGGCGTTCGGCGCGTACGCGGTCAGGGTGACCGACGGCCCGGCGCTGCTGCGGGAGCTGGCGGGGACGGACGCGCAGTTCCGTACCGAGGAGGTGGAGGGGTACCTGCGGCAGCTCGTCGTGGGGCGGCTCGCCTCCGCGCTGGCCACGGCCGGGGTGCCGCTGCTGGAGCTGGCCGCGGGGCAGCACGAGATGGGGCAGCGGCTGGCGCGGGCGCTGACGGACGACCTGGCCGGGGTGGGGCTGGCGATCCCGACCTTCACGATCGAGAACATCTCGCTGCCGCCCGAGGTGGAGCAGGCGCTGGACAAGCGGTCCCAGATGGGTCTCGTCAGCGATCTCGGGGACTACGCGCGGTTCCAGGCGGCCGGCGCGCTGGAGAACGCGGGCGGCGCCGCCGACGGCATGGGCCTCGGCATGGGCATCGCCGCCGGCCAGCACCTGGCCGCCGCCCTGACCCCGCAACCCCAACCCCCCTTGACCTCACACGCCGGGCCGCCGCCGCTTCCTCAGCCCGACCGGTGGTTCCTCGGCGTGGGCGGTGAGCAGCGCGGGCCGTTCGACGAGCCGTCGTTGCCCGCCGCCGGCCTGACCCCGGACGTGCTGGTGTGGAAGGCCGGCATGCCCCAGTGGCTGCCGGCCCGCGACGTGCCCGAGCTGGCCTCCCTCCTGGGCGGCACCCCGCCCCCGCTGCCACCCGCCTAGGACCCCCCATGACCTCCCCCACCCGGACCCCCGCCCACCCCTGCCAGGGCTGCGGCGCGAGCGTGGCGTTCGCTCCGGGCACGGCCCTCCTGCGCTGCCCGTACTGCGGCCTGGAGCAGCGGATCGCCGCCCCGGCGGTGGCGATCCGCGAGCACTCCTACGACGCCTTCCTGTCCGCCAAGCCGCGCGTCCAGGCCCTGGCGCGGAACCGGTTCTCCTGCCCGGGCTGCGGCGCCCGCACCGAGAGCGACGCGCTGTCCAGGGCGTGCCAGTTCTGCGGCACTCCCCTGGTCGCCGACCTGGCGAACGACAGCCAGATCGCCCCTGAGGCCGTGCTCCCGTTCGCCCTCGACCGCGGCGGCGCCAGGCAGGCGCTGCGCGGCTGGGTGAAGACCCGCTGGTTCGCCCCGAACCGCCTCAAGACGGTCACCGAGGCGGAGACGATGAAGAGCACGTACCTGCCGCACTGGACGTTCGACGCGCAGACCGCCTCCGACTACACCGGCCAGCGCGGCGAGCACTACTACGTCACCACCACCCACACCGACGCGAACGGCAACAAGCAGACCCGCCGCGAGCGGCGCACCCGCTGGTACCCGGCGAGCGGCCAGGTACGGCGCGGCTTCGACGACGTGCTGGTCGGCGCCACGGGGCAGGTCCCCGGAGAGCGGCTGAAGGCGTTGCAGCCCTGGCCGCTGGAGCAGGCGCTGCCGTTCGACGCCCGTTACGTGGCCGGCCACCACAGCCTGCGTTACGACACCGAGCCGCAGGCGGGCCTGGAGCAGGCCAAGCAGGTCATGGCCGAGGTCATCCAGGGCGACTGCCGCCGCGACATCGGGGGCGACGTGCAGCGCGTGCACACGGTGGACACGCACTACTCGCAGGTCACGTTCAAGCTGGTGCTGCTGCCGGTCTGGATCGGCAGCTACCTGTTCGGCGGGAAGACGTACCAGGTGCTGATCAACGGGGCGAACGGCGAGGTCCAGGGCGACCGGCCGTACAGCGCGGTCAAGATCGCGATGGCGGTGCTGGCGGCGCTGGCGGTCGTCGCCACGATCGGCTGCTGGATTTACCTGGAGAACCGCGCGTAACCTGAGCCAATGCTCCGCCGCCTGCTGCGTGTCCTCCTCGCCCTGGTCGCGATCGGTTTCCTGGGCTACGGGCTGGCCGCCAACTGGGACGAGACCACCACCGCGCTGGCCGCGATGTCGCCGTGGGCGGTGCTCGGGTCGTTCGTGGCCGTGCTGGTCGGCCAGTTCTTCATGCTGCTGGCCTGGCGGGAGATCCTGGCGGGGCTGGGCACGCGGGTGCCGGTGCGGATCGCCGGGCGGATCATGTTCGTGGGGCAGCTCGGGAAGTACATCCCCGGCGCGGTGTGGGCGTACGCGGCGATGATGGACCTCGGGCGCGATCACGGGAGCCCGCCGCGGCGCACGTTCGCGACGATCTCACTCGGGCTGGTGATCAACCTCGGGGTGGCCATCTCCATCGCCGCCACCACGCTGTTCACGCTGGAGGCGGTGCGGCAGGCCTGGTACTTCGTGCTGCTCGTGCCGGTGATCATCGTCTGCCTGCACCCCAAGGTGCTCACCTGGGGTCTCAACCTGGCGCTGCGCATCGCGCGCAGGGAGCCGCTGGAGAGCGTGCTGCCCGGCCGCACGGTGGTGGTCGCGGTGGCGTGGACGGCGCTCGGCTGGCTCGTGTACGGCCTGCACATCTGGCTGGTCGCCGGCCGTCCCGACCTGTACGTGGTGGCGACAGGGGCCTACGCGTTCGCCTGGGCGACCGGGATCCTGACCGTGGTGGTGCCCGCCGGGGTCGGCGTCAGGGAGGGCGCGCTGGTGCTCGTCCTCGGGCCGATCGTCGGCACGCCCGCCGCGCTCGCGGTGGCGATCGTGTCGCGGCTGGCGTTCACGCTGGCCGACGCGGCGGCCGCGGGCATCTCGTTCGTGCTCGGCCGCAAGCCCGTGCCCGGCGCTCAGGCGCCGAGCAGCGCCGTCGCGTACGCCGACCAGAACGGCTCGGGATCGACCGCCTTGACCCCCGACCGCAACCTCTCCGGCTCGCCGGAGGCGTAGAACCGCTCGATCGCCGCGCGCAGCGCCCCGGCGTCACCCGGCTCGACCAGCAGCCCGTCCACGCCGTCGGTGACGTGGTCGGCCAGCGCGCCGACGCGGGTGGCGATCACGGGCACGCCGTGCTCGTGCGCGAGCCAGACGTTCTGGCTGGCCGTGGCGTTGCGGTAGGGCAGCACGAGCGCGTCGGCCGCGGCGAACAGCTCCGGCACCTCCTCGGCCGCGACGTACCCCGGCCGCAGCTCCACCCGGTCGCCCAGGCCCAGCTCCCCGATCAGCGCCTTCGTCTCGTCGAGCCCGCCCCAGAACTCGCCCGCCACGGTCAGCCCGATGCCCTCGGGCAGCGCGCGCAGCAGCAGGTCGAGCCCCTTGTACGGCCGCACGATGCCGAAGAACAGCAGCCTGCGGTGCACCACCCCGGCGGGCTTGTCACCGGAGGAGGAGGGCAGGTGCGGCGGCAGCCCCGCCACGCTCACCGGCTTCGCCGCGAGCCCGCGGGCCAGCGCGGCCTGCGGCTCGGAGTGGGCCAGCACGCCGTCCACCCGCTTGAGCAGGGCCTTCATCAGCGGCTCGTCGTACGGCTTGCGCTCGTGCGGCAGCACGTTGTGGCACAGGGCGACGGTGCGGGTCTTCCGCCCGATCCCGTAGAGGATGCCCAGGTAGGCGGGGACCTGCACCGGGCTCAGCACCGCCAGCACCACCAGGTCGGCCGACCGCAGCCGCCGCCCGGCCGCCACCCACCCGTCGGGCCGCCGCCAGTCGAGCCGCCGCACGGCCTTCGGGTAGGGCGTGCCCTCGGGCGCGTCGATCGTCTGCTGCCCCGGGTAGAGGAACGACGGATACTGCGCGCGCCACGACTCGATCACCACGTCGTGGCCCAGCCCCGCCAGGCGGTGCGCCAGCTCGGTGGTGTGCTGCGCCCCGCCCCCCTTGTACGGATAGGTCGGGCCGACGATCGCGATCCGCAACGTCACTCTCCCCGCGAGCGCACGATCAGGTCGGCGAGCAACGCCACGGACCCGATCAGCAACCCGGACAGGAAGATCATGACAGTGTTGGCCGGGAAGTAGAACGGGTGCTGGATCATGTCCCACACGCCCTTCACGAACCCGATGGCCACCAGCCACAACGCGGGCGGCATGAGCACCTTGAGCGGGTTGAAGTACATGATCATCCGCAGCACCTGGAGGATGTAGCGGTAGGCGTCGGAGACGAAGCTGAACTTCGACTTGCCGGCCCGCTTGGCGTACTCGGTCGGCAGGTAGTAGACATCGTGCTGGTTCGACAGGAACGACAGCGTGATCGTCGTCACGCAGGAGAACCCGGGAGGCAGCAGCCGCAGGTAGGGCTTGGCCACCGACTTGCGGAAGGCCCGCAGCCCCGAGTTGAGGTCGGGGATCTTCTGCCCGGCCAGCATCTCGGCCACCTTGCGGATCACGAACTTGGCCGGCACCCGCAGGAACTTGTGCGAGCCCTCCTCGCTGGTGCGGGCGCCGACCACCATGTCGATGGTCGAGTCCTTCTCCAGGATCTGCACCAGCTCGGGGATGCGCTCGTTGGCGTAGGACATGTCGGCGTCGGTCCAGACGACGATCTCGCCCCTGGCCTCCTGCGAGCCGATGCGCCGCACGGTGCCGGCGCCGCCGTTGCGGTGGAAGGCCCGGATGCGCAGGTGCGGGTAGCCGGGTGCGGCCTCCTGCAGCTTGGCCAGGGTGGCGTCGGTCGAGCAGTCGTCGACGGCGACGAGCTCGTAGGTGTAGCCGCTCGAGTCCATCGCCTTGGTGATGCGCTCCACCTCGTCGAGGACGTGATCCTGCTCGTTGTAGCAGGGCAGGACGATCGTGACGTACGGCGCTTCATCCACGGCGGTTCCACTCTTGGGGGTCTCAAGCGTGCTCACGGGGGTCGAGGGTACTCTGCCCAGCCGGGAGGCGAGTCCACATCGGGCCAGCGGGAACTCCCGATTCCCGGATCTTCCTACCAGTCTGGCTCATCCCGGGCCGGTCACGCGACCGCCATCCACACGTTCATCCGCAGGGTCCAGGTGCCGTTCGGCGCCTCGGTGAGCGAGCGCTCGTCCTGGCGCGTGACCAGCCCCAGGACCTGCGACGCCGTGCCGTACGGCGAGACCTGCCCCGGCTCGGCACCCAGCACGACCGGCACCCGGCCCGCCGCGCGCACCCGCTCGACCAGCCGCCGCACCTCGGCCTCGGGCGCGACGTCGCCGGAGCCCTTCCTGTCCACCTCCGCGGCCGGTCTGCCGCACATGCCGCGGACGACCTGGACGAACCGGTCACCCGTGACCCGCTCCACGATCAGCACCGAGGCGTTCGCCGGGATCCTCGCGCACATCGCCTCGACCGCCGCCGCCTCCCCCCGCTCGACCGGCGTGAACGCCGTCCCGATCGAGGTCACCGCCGGGGGCACGAGGACGAGCACCACGCCCACCGCCATCCCCCACTTCAGCACCTTCGGCCCGTGCCGGTCCGTGAGGCGGCGCAGCCTGGCCAGGCCGTACGTGGCGAGCAGGATCATGCCCGGGATCACGACGGGGACCAGGCGGCGGGCGGCCCAGGGGTGGTCCGGGGTGATCTCGGGACGCAGCAGCGTGGTGACGGTCGTCCAGCCCACGACCGCGAGCGGCAACAGCCACCCGAACGACGAGCCGTCGCGCAGCAGCCTCCGGACGAGCAGGGCGGCGGCGATCGTGGCCAGCAGGACGGCGGGGGCGCCGACGTACCAGACCACCCAGTGCAGGGAGTTCTCGAAGTAGAGCCTGGTGCCGTCGATGGGCAGGCCGTTCGCCCGCTGGATCTGCATGATCATCTCGGCCGTGCGGCGGTCGTCGTCGGTGACGGGGATACGGGTGACGGTCTGCACCCAGGGGCGCGCGTACAGGGCCGCCATCAGCAGCACGACCAGCACCGCACCCGTCCTCGGCACCCAGCTCGGCAGGCGGAACCGCGCGAGCGCGGGCGCCGCGGCCGTTCCGGCCGCGATGAGCACGAGGACGCCGGCGCAGACGAACAGCAACGGCCGCACCGAACCGGACAGATAGGAAAGGTAGGGACGGGCCAGCAGGTACGCCGCCAGCATCCCCACCCCGGCCCCGGCCACCAGCCCCGCCAGCAGCGGCGGCCCCACCGTCCCCTCCGGCCTGCGCAGGCGCCGCATCGCGAGCAGCAGCCCCGCGAACGCCAGCACCGGCAGCACGTCCCGCAGCCCGTCCACCCTGACCAGCACGGCCAGCCCGAACACCAGCCCGGCCAGCAGCGCCCTGCCGCGCTCCCGGCGGGCGAGCGCGTCGTAGGCCAGCGCCAGGCCGCCGAACAGCAGGATCAGCGACGGGATCTCGCTGAACGTGGTGCGCGAGGTGTACAGAATCGGCAGGCTCACGGCGAAGGCCGCCGCCCCCACCACCGCCCACCTGACCCCGGCCAGCCGCGCCACCACCCCGGCCACGGTCAGCACGGCCAGCGCCCCCAGCACGGCCGGCACCAGGTACGGGACTCCCAGCCAGTGGCCGATCGCGAACAACATCGGCGGGCCCGGCATGAACTGCGGCACCACCCCGCCGTCCACGGCGTAGAACCCGACGCTCTCGAACACCAGCGCCGGGTCCGGCCCGCCGAACGCCTCGGTCTGGGTGGGGATGGGCAATCCGCCGTGGGTGGCGATCCAGGCGGCGTACTGCGTGTAGGTGGCGGGGTCGCGCCTGACGGCGATCTGCTCGCTGTGCATGATCGCGTTGAACACACCCGAGGCGACGGCCACCCCGACGACGCCCGCCACCTGCCACGTAGCGGCCCTGACCCGCCCGAGAACACTCCCGGCCGTACGCGCCACCATCACCTGCGCCCCGCCGCCACGCACCGCGCCGCCGCTCGGCGTTTCGTCGGGGGCATGGCTCTCGCCCAGCTTCCGCGTGCCCGCCCAGCACAGCAGTGCCGCCAGCGGGAGCCCGAGCAGCGTGGCGGGCAGCGGCGCGAACCGGCCGAGCAGCAGCAACGGCAGGCCCGCCAGCAACCAGCCCGCCACGGCCAGCGCGGGCAGCACGGACAGCGTGGCGAGCACCCGGCCGGGTCGATCGAGTTCCATCGGAGAGCGAGCGTATCCAACCCTGGCGCGCCCTCCGCCCGCACACCGCTTCCACCCGCCCTCGGCACCGCAGTCCGCACGGGACGCCACAGCGCGCGGGAGGCCACAGCGCGCGGGAGGCCACAGCGCGCGACGCCGCACTCGCGCAGGCGGGTCGGGCCGCGAGACGGCCCAGAGCGGCGTGCGGCGCTGCCCCCGCGCAGGTCGAGGCGAGCCCCGGCGCGGCGGGCTCGCGATCGCCGGTAGCGTACGGACGTGCCGGAGAAGCGGGAGGACATGCGGTGAGGCCGGAGGCTCGCGATGGGGAGCCCACGAGGACCGGCCGCGGCCGGCGGCGCCTGCCACGCGATCCGCGTCGCCGCCTGGCACAGCTCCTGGCCCCCGTGACACGCGCCCTGAAGCCCACCACGGCCCGCCGCTCACGGAGCAGCGCCGCACCGAACGGGACCGCGCCGGACAGCGCCGCGCCGTACGGCACTGCAGCGGGCAGCGGCGCGCCGGGCGGCGGCGCGCCGAGGCAGTGGGCGCTCAGGCACCGCTGGTTCCTGGCCGTGCTGGCCCTCGGCGCCGTCCTGCGGGTCCTGGCCATGCTCGGCTACCGCCCCGCCCTGTGGTTCCCCGACTCCTACACCTACATCGTCACCGTCTTCAAACCCCGCCCCGACCTCGTGCGCCCGGCCGGCTACTCGATGCTCCTGAAGCTGCTGGAGCCGCTGCACGCGTTCGGCGCGGTCACGGCGGTCCAGCACCTGCTCGGCCTGGCCACCGGCATCCTGATCTACCGGGCCGCCCGCCGGGCTCCCAGGTGGGCGGCGACGCTGGCCACGGTGCCGGTGCTGCTGGACGCGTACCAGATCGAGCTGGAGCACCTGCTCGTCTCCGACACGCTGTTCATGTTCCTGGTGGTCGCCGCCGTGGCGCTGTGCGCCACGCGCCGGACGGCGACCATCGCCGCGATCGGCCTGCTGCTGGCGGGCGCCACGCTCACCAGGACGGTCGGCCAGCCGCTGATCGTGGTGCTGGCGGCCTGGTTCGCACTGCGCCACCGGCTCAGCCCGCCAGACGGGCCGCTCGGGATGGCGGACGGACCGATCGGGCCGGCCACCCGGATCAGGCAGGCCATCCGGTTCAGGCCGGCGGCCGTGCTGCTGGCCGCCGCGCTGGTTCCGATCGTCGCGTACGGCGCCTGGTTCTACGTCACCTACCAGCGCGTCGGCCTGGTGGGCGCGAACGGCGTCTTCCTGTACGCCCGCACCATGTCCTTCGCCGACTGCGCCAGGATGGACCCCCCGCCCGACCTGAAGGTCCTGTGCGACCCCCGCCCACCGGAGCGCCGGCCTCCCTCCCAGGAGTACATCTGGGCCAAGGACGCCCCGCTGGTGCTGCGGCCGGGGATCACGTTCTCGAAGGAGAACGACGACCTGGCGGCCAGGTTCGCGATGCTGGCGATCAGCACGCAGCCCCTCGACTACGCCGCCTCCGTGCTGGAGGAGCTGGCCCGCTCGTTCACCTGGGACAGGCCGATCTACCCCGACGCCGAGATCTACGGCTACTACCAGTTCCCGGCGACCGCGCCGGGGCCTCCTGGGCGCTATCCCGCGCAGGTCGGCGCCGAGTATGCCAAGCTCTACGAGCAGGGTGCGATCGGCACGGAGATCGTGGAGCCCTTCGCCGGGTGGTTGCGCGCCTACCAGAGCATGGTGCGCCTGCCCGGCCCGGTGCTCCTGGGCATCTTGCTCGTGCCACCGGTGGCGGCGATCGCCCGCAGGCGTCATGGACGGCGCCTCGTGGCGGGTCCGGCCTGGCTGGTGCCCTGGTCGGTGGCCGTTGTGCTGCTGATCACACCGGCCGCGGCCGCCGAGTTCGACTACCGGTACGTGCTGCCGGCCGTGCCCCTGGCCTGTCTGGCGGCGGCCCAGAGCCTCGGGCGTGGCCTGCCGCGACAGTCCGGTGGCGATTCGAGGGCGAAAGAGTTTGGCGATGATATTCCACCCAATGTCCAGCTCTGAGTATGCTTTGCCGCGGAAACATCACGTCCGGGTCACGGCCGTTCCCCGCGATCATGGCTCGGGGCACGCCGTACGTGACCTAGTCTCGTGGCGCGGAGCGACCTATCCGGCGGCGCAAGGAGTGAGGCTAGGGGGCGTATGAGTGACTACAGGAGCGTGCCGGTAGTCGATTCCGTGCAGGACCGCCGTAGCGCTGTCACGCAACCCGGCAGCCGGATGGCCCGCCGGCAGGCGGCCGCCGCGCCGCCCCCGCCGCCGGACGACCGGCCCCCGCGCGGCCACCGCTCAGAAGGCGGTTCGGGCGGCCAGACCAAGATGCGGGTGCTGGCCTGGGTCAGCATCGGCCTGACCACGGTCATGGTCGCGGGCGCGCTGACCGCGTACACGACCTACCGCGACGCCTTCGGCAACATCAACCAGAAGAGCGTCAAGGAAGACATCATCAACCCGCGTCCCCCGGAGACCGGCGCGCTCAACGTGCTGCTCGTGGGCTCCGACACGCGCGCGGGCCAGGGCAACGCGAAGTACGGCCAGCAGCTCGCCCGGCAGGCCGACGCGGGCGGCAAGCGCACCGACACGATCATCCTCATGCACATCTCGCCCAACCGCGACAAGGCCCGCCTGATCAGCTTCCCGCGGGACTCGATGGTGCAGATCCCCCGGTGCAAGAACGAGGCCACCAAGCAGGAAATGGCCCCGCGCCGCGACATGATCAACTCGGCGTACAACGCGGGCGGCATCGCCTGCACGATCTCCACGATCGAGACCCTCACCGGCATCCGCGTGAACCACTTCGTCGAGGTGGACTTCAGCGGGTTCAAGAACATCGTCGACGCCCTGGGCGGCATCGAGATCTGCCTGCGCACGGCCGTCGACGACAAGGCCTCCAAGCTGGTGCTGCCGGCCGGCAAGAGCCTGCTCAACGGCGAGAAGGCGCTGGGTTACGTCCGCCTGCGCAAGTACGGCGACGGCAGCGACATCCAGCGCATCAAGCGTCAGCAGATCTTCCTCAGCAAGGTCGTGTCCAAGGCCACCAGCAGCGAGCTGCTCACCGACGTCGGCCGGTTGCGCGACTTCGTCGCCGCCGCGGCGGGCTCGGTCACCATGGACCCCGAGCTGGCCAACGACACCGAGCAGCTCATCCAGATCGCGATGAGCGCCAGGGCGATGACCGCGAACGGCGTCAAGTTCACCACGGTGCCCTGGGGCCCTGACCCGCAGGACCCGAACCGGGTGGTCTGGAAGGAGCCGGACGCCACCGAGCTGTTCACCTCGATCAAGACCGACACCGAGGTCACGACGCCGGAGCCGAGCGCGAGCGCGAGCACCAAGCCCAAGGAGAAGATCAAGCCCGAGCAGGTGCGCGTGCAGGTGCTCAACGGCACCAAGACCGTGGGCAAAGCTCGCGAGGTGGCCGACGAGCTGGCCAAGCAGGGCTTCAACGTCGTCGGGGTGGGCAACTACGAGGCCCCGGGCGGCGTGAGCCTGGCCAAGAGCGAGATCCACTACACCAAGACGGTCGAGACGGCGGCCGACCACGCGATCACGCTGGGCGGTTCCGTGCTGCCCAAGCCGCAGGCCGCGTCGGGCAAGGTGCCGGGGACGAACGTGCAGCCGTACGCGTCGACGGCCACCAACGCCACGGCGGCAGGCGCCACGAAGGGCGCTCCGGTCATCCAGCTCTTGGTGGGCGAGGACTTCGAGTCGGTCAAGGTGACCAAGCTGCCCGACAGCGTCAACAACAGCACGATCACCGCGTCCGAGCAGAAGAACGTGTGCACCTGAGGCTCCAAGTTCCCTGTGGAACCGGGCATTCTGCTCCACTGCGAGAGACAGCACCCGCGAGGGCGGGATAGTCTGTTGCGGGTTGGCGACGCAGCGCGACACCAAGCCGCATGGGTTTTCCCGCTCCTGTTGTCGTCGCGGTTCCCCGGCCCCGAGCGAAGCTGAGCGACTTCTTCCGTGTCTGACACCAGATCCTCCCCATCGGCCACGCCCCAGCGCAGCCCCGAGGAGCAGGGGCCCGCCAACACGGGAGCCCGCTGGCCGTTGCCGGAGGAGGCGTTCTGGAGCGAGTCCACCGACCCGCACGGAGCCGGCCCGGGTGAGCGCACCGCGCCACAGGCGGCGGTCGCCGAGGGCCCGGCGTCGGGCGAGGGGCGCCAGGAGCAGCCGCAGCCGGCGGCGGAGCCGGGCAGGCGCAAGCGCGACCCGTTCCTCGACAACGTCAAGTTCATCCTGATCGCGCTGGTGCCGATCGGCCACTCGCTGGTGCCCACGCTGGCCGCCGACTCCGCGCGGGCGGCCTACATCTTCATCTACGTCTTCCACATGCCGCTGTTCGTGGTGATCAGCGGCTACCTGTCCAGGAACTTCTGGAACTCCAACGCCAAGACCAACAAGCTGGTCGACACCTTCCTGGTCCCGTACGTGATCGTCGAGGTGGGCTACGCCGTGCTCCGCACCGCCCTCGGGTCGAAGTGGAGCCTGACGATCATCGACCCGGCGTGGCTCAACTGGTACCTGCTGGCGCTGCTGTTCTGGCGGTTGTCCACCCCGGTGTGGAAGCGGATGAAGTACCCGGTCCCGGTGGCGATCGCGATCTACCTGTTCGCCGGGTTCTCGCAGATCTCGGGCGACTTCAGCATGGACCGGTTCTTCGGCCTGCTGCCGTTCTTCGTGATCGGCCTGGTGCTGCAGCCCGAGCACTTCGAGCTGCTGAACCGGCGCTGGATCAAGGTCGTCTCGGGGTTCATCATGCTCGGCGCGGCGGCGGTGGCGATCTTCCTCGCGCAGATGGGCGCCAAGCTGGGCCCGTTCTACTACAAGAACAGCTACCAGGATCTCAACCTGTCCTGGTACATGGGCCTCGGCCTGCGCGTCGGGCTGCTCGTCTGCGCGCTGGCCATGTGCCTGGCCGTGCTGGCGCTGGTGCCCAGGAAGGAGACCTGGTACACCGACCTCGGCACCCGCACGCTCTACTGCTACCTGCTCCACGGCATCCCCGTGCTGATCGCCAAGGAGCTGGGCTGGCTGTCGGTGCCGTGGCTGTACGGGCCGCTGGGCGTGCTGGCGATCAGCGCGAGCTGCTTCGCGCTGGCCATCATCCTGTGCCTGCCGGAGACCCGTACGGTCTTCAAGTGGGTCCTGGAGCCCCGCCTGACCTGGCTCTATCGTCGGCCCTCCCGAAGTTAAGCAGCCGTTCCACCCGCATTAACGCCTTTGACCTGGTAAGCGCTCAGCATCGACACATGCGCGCATGTGTCGCCACAACCGTCCATCATCCCGAGGACGCCCGAATCATGCACCGGCAGATCCGGGCGCTGCTCGACGCGGGCCACGAGGTGACCTACGTCGCGCCGTTCACCTACTTCAACGTGACCCCCGCCATGGGCCTGACCGCGATCGACGTGGCCCGCCAGGCCTCGTACGGCCGGGCCCGTGCCGCGCTCAAACGCGGTGCGCGGGGTGCGGACCTGCTGATCGTGCACGACCACCGGCTGCTGCGGGCGCTGCCGTACCGGCGCCCTCCGGTCGTCTGGGACGTGCGCGAGCAGGTCACTGCCAAGCAACTCGCCCGCGCCGGAAGGCGCCACCGGGTGATCACGCCCGCCGTGGTCCCCGAGGCGACCCTGGTGTCGCCCAGTCCTCCCCCTCCTGGCGACACCAGGGTCGTGCACCTCGGCCGCCTGTCGGCCGAGCGCGGAGTGACGGAGCTGATCGGGCTGGCCGAGCGCCTGGTCCCGCACGGCATCCGGCTGGACCTCATCGGCGCCGCCGCCCGCGACGTGCGGCCGCTGCTGCGGGACGCGCAGCGGGTGGGCCTGCTCGACTGGTTCGGCTACGTCCCGAACCGGCACGCCCTGCGCATGGCCGAAGGCGCGCTGGCGGGCCTCTCGCTGGCCGACGACACGGTCGGCGTGCTGCCCACCAAGATCATGGACTACATGGGCAGGGGCCTGCCGGTGATCACCACCCCGCAGGGCGCCTCGCTGGTCGAGGGCGTCGGGTGTGGGGTGGTGGTGCCGCTGGACGTGGACGCGGTGCTGAACGCCGTACTGGACCTGAAGGAGGACGTGGCGCGGCGGGTGCGGCTCGGCGCGCAGGGGCACACGGAGGCGCGGCTGCGCCACCACTGGCCCGACCACGCCGAGGCGTTCGTCCGCCGTGCCGAGTCGTGGGCCGGCGTGACCCGGCACGCGCTGGCCGTCTAGGGGCGGTCCAGGTCGAAGGTGACGTCGGCCAGGCGGATCGTGCGCACGCGCGGGTCCTCGATCAGCTCGCGCAGGCTCTCGACGCTGGACGTCTCGTCCACGTACGCGTAGGCCAGGCCGTCGCGGGCCGCCCTGCGCAGCCGGTCGAGGGACAGGTCGAAGCGGCGCAGGTTCGCGTCGTCGTGGTCGCGGAGGATGGCCGTCCAGGAACGGAAGTTCGACAGGCCCACGCCGCAGCCCTCCTTGTCCTCGGTGAACGTGCCGCGGTCCCACGTGATCGAGCCCCAGGTGATCGGCAGCGCTCCCGGCCTGCGCTCGTAGACCACGCTGTGCGCGCATTTCCGCTTCGTGCCGAGCCAGCTCTCGAGCTCGTCCGGCTTGAGCGGTGCGGTGAACTCCACCACCGCCAGGGCCCGCAGGTCGCCGGGGAGCCGGGCCAGCGTCTTGCGGACGTTCTCCTTGGCGGCCAGGTCGGTGCCGACGTCGTAGAGCGACTGGGAGAGCCTGGTGTTGGCGTTCCTGCCCAGGGGCAGGTGACCGACCTGGCCGAACAGGCTCTGGCTGACGGTGTGCGTGCTGGTGGGCGAGATCGCCTCCACGGGCCGCAGCGGCTCGGCGCTCACCGTGAACGACATCGACAGCGGCGTGACCTCGCAGCAGCCGTTGGTCACCACCCGGTAGGCGGGGTTGTACACCTTGAAGGCGGTGCCGAGCACGTCCGTCATGCGCTGCTCCCGGCCGTCCCGCGTCTGAAGGATCATCGGGCCGGCCGTGGCCACCAGCGCGAGCGCCAGCAGCAGCACCAGGGCGTAGGAGGTCGTCCTGGCCAGCCCCCGGCGGACGGCCTTCCGGGTGAGCTTGGGGTCAAAGTCCGGCATTTCCGGAAAGTCATCAGTCATGGGGAGCTCCGTAGAGGTCGGCGAAGGCGTTCCTGGCCCGCCACAGGGCCGTCTTGATCGAGGCGTGCTTCCTGCCGGTCATCGCGGCCACCTCCACCAGCGAGAAGCCCTCGAAGTAGACCAGCGTGAGCAGCCGGCGGTGCTGCTCGGGCAGCCGGCCCAGGGCGTCGCGCACCTCCAGGGAGTCCACGTGGAACCCGGGCGCGCCCAGCTCGTCCGGCTCGGGCAGGGGCAGCTCGCGGCGCGCGCGGCGGACGTGGTCGATGAGGACGTTGCGCGCGATCGTGAGCAGCCAGGCGGCCGGGTTCTCGCCGCGCCAGCCCAGCAGGGCCCTGGTCGCCTTGACGAACGTCTCCTGTGCCAGGTCTTCCGCGAGGTGGGGATCACGCGTCCTGCGCAGGAGGAACCCGCACACGAGCGGCCAGTGCTCGCGGTACAAGTCCTCGATGATGATGCCCCCCGTGGTCTTCCGATTGTCACATCACACCTAGACGCCACCTGGGCGGGAATGGTCACACGGCTTCCTGGTTGATGTACTGGGCCCTATGGCATCGCATCTGATCCAGGGCCGGACGGTGGGCATGCCCGTGCGCGTGAGGGACGCGGAGGTGTGCAGTGCCCTCTACCCGGTGCGTGCCGACGCCGCCAGGGCCGTGATCGCGTACTCAGGGCTGGACGTGGCCGAGGTGCTGCCCGGCAAGGCCGTCTGCATGCTGGTGTTCGTCGACTACCGCGACGGGGACCTCGACACCTACCACGAGTTCGGCATGGCCTTCCTCGTGCGCCCGCCCGGCTCGTCCGGGGCGATGGGGCTCGCTGAGCTGCGGCGGGCGGGCGTGTTCGTGCACTGGCTGCCGGTCGACCAGGAGTTCACGCTGGAGGCCGGGCGCAGCTTGTGGGGCTTTCCGAAGGAGCTGGCCGACATCGAGCTGCGGCTCGCGTCGCCGTACAAGAGGTGCATCCTGCGCAAGGACGGGAGGCTGGTGCTCGACATGCTGGTCAAGCCCGGCCTGCCCGTGCCTGGCGCGGGCGCGATGGCGCCGCTCGACGCCTACACGCACCGCGACGGGGTGACGCGGCGGGTGCCGTGGTCCGTACGTGCCAGAGGCGCCAGGGTCCGGCCCAGCGGCGCGCTGATCCGCCTGGGCAACCACCCCATCGCCAAGGAGCTGAGCGAGCTGGGGCTGCCCAAGCGGGCGATGTTCGCCACCACGATCTCCCACGCGGAGATGAGCTTCGGCGAGGCGCGGCAGATCTGATCGGCCGCGACGGGGCGCCGCGGGTCTAGACGATCGGCGGGCGGCCGAGCTTGACCATCCGCCACGCCGTGCGCCAGGCCATGGGACGGCGCTCGCCCGCCGGGCTGCGCAGCCCCTCGAAGAAACCGGCGAACCACGACTTGAGCGCGGCCGAGGCGCCGCGCTCGCGGATCACGGTGAGCACGACCCAGTTGGTGAGGTAGAGCACCGCCAGCGGCCACGGCAGGTTGCGCCGCGCCAGCCAGACCCGGTTGCGGGCGTTGAGCCGGTGGAACTGGGCGTGCCTGGTCGGTGGCACCTGCGGGTGGTACATCACCGTCTCGGCGTCGTACTCGATCCGGTAGCCCTCGCCGAGCAGCCGCCAGGCCAGGTCGGTCTCCTCGTGCGCGTAGAAGAAGCGCTCGGGCAGGCCGCCCACCTGGAGGAATGCCGAGCGCCTGATCGCCGAGGCGCCGCCCAGGAACGTGGTGACCGGGGAGGAGCGCTGCGGGTCGCCCGCGCGCAGGCGCGGGACGTGGCGGCGCTGGCTGCCGCTCCCGTCGGGGTCCATGATCCGGAAGGAGATCACGGCCAGGTCGGGCTCGGTGGCGAAGCGGTCGCGTACGTGGGAGACGACCTTCTGGTCGGCGTACCAGCCGTCGTCGTCGAGGAACAGCACGACGTCTCCTGAGCACTCCTCCACGCCCCGGTTACGGCCGGCGGGGATGCCCGTGTTCTGTTCGAGCCGGATCGCTTTCACGACCGCGGCCGAACCCTCGGGTGGCGTCGCCGACACCTCGGGCACGTCGGCACCGTTGCCTACGATCACCACCTCGACGTCGCCGTCGACCTGGTTCAGCGCGGACTCGACCGCCCGGTTCAGCTCCGCGACCCGGTTGCCCATGGTGAGGATGACGCACGAGATCTTCAACGAATCACTGTCCTGACGCGTTGAGAGCACGAGCGGAGCATTCTTTCATGATCACCGAGTCTGCTGGTCTGCATGGTCTGGGAATGGTGAAGCTAAGCGTATCGGAACCGACGATGAACCCCCACCGAACGGCGGACGTCCGATCAATACGACGGACGGGAAGCCCCGTCGGTTCCAGGCGCGACATCAAGCGAGTCGCCTCGACGCCATGATGCTGATCAGGTGCAGCACGGTCTGCAGCGCCGCGGCCACCAGACAGGCCACGACGAGCACCCGCGTGGCCGTCAGATCGCCGACGACCAGGTCGATCACCGCGGTCACCACCGCGAGCATGGACAGCTCGATCGGCTGCACGATCCGGTGGAACTTCGTCGCCGCCAGCACCCGCCGCCCCAGCCCCAGCAGCCCGGAGCGGAACTGCACGGCCGCCGCCTCGCTCGCGGCCCCCAGCCCGCCCTTGGCCCTGGCCACCTCCACCAGGTCGCTCTCGGCCTTGATGAGGATGGCGCCGAGCGCGGCGGCGAAGCCGAACACGGTGTACCAGTCGGGCAGCACCGCCGAGGCCCGCCAGCCCAGCCCCGCCAGCACCGCGGCCTCGGCGAAGTACGCGCCGACGCGGTCGAGGTAGACGCCGGCCAGCGACGTCTTGCCCGTCCAGCGGGCCAGCTCGCCGTCGGAGCAGTCGAGCAGCAGGTAGACCTGGATGAGCAGGGCGGCCAGCACCGCCGCCCAGAGCCCGGGCAGGGCCAGCACGAAGCCGGCCGCGACCCCCGCCACGGTCATCACCCAGGTGAGCTGGTTGGGCGTGACGGAGGTCCTGGCGAACATCCAGGTGACGTAGATGGACAGGCGGCGCATGTAGAGCACGCCCGCCCAGTGCTCGCCGTTCCTGCGCTCCAGGTGGCCAGGTGGCTGGGCCACCTGGCGCAGCTCAGCTACCGAAGGCGCGGACATAGTCCCCCACCCGATCGCGGATCTCCGAGTCCTGCATGCGCAGGTGCTCCAGGATCGTGTAACGGCCCGGGCGGGTGGCCGGGGCCAGCGCGACGACCTCGGCGAACTGCTCGGCGCTCAGCCCGATGTCGCCGGGGACGACGGGCAGCTCGTGCCGGCGCAGGCAGTCGACGACCTGTTTGACGCGGGCGTCGTCCTGCCTGAGGAAGAAGCAGAAGGCGGCGCCGATGCCGGCGAGCTCGCCGTGGTTGGAGGTGCCGGGGAAGAGCTGATCCACGGCATGAAGGATCTCATGATCTCCACCGCTCGCGGGCCGGGACGAGCCCGCGACGACCATCGACATGCCGGACAGGATCAGCGACTCGGCCAGCACGGTCAGGAAGGCGTCGGACTCGATGGAGTCGGTGCGCCCGACGAGCGCCTCTGCGGCGGTGCGGGACATCGAGCAGGCCAGGCCGTCGATCGGCTCGCCGCGCTCGACGTTGCCGAGCTGCCAGTCCTCGATGGCCGACAGGTTGCTCACCACGTCGCCCACGCCCGCCCGCACCAGCGACTCGGGCGCGTTGTGCACGAAATCGAGGTCGACCAGGATGGCCAGCGGCATCGGCACGCCGAAGGAGCCCTTGCCCCCCTCGTAGACGAGGGAGGCGGTGGGCGAGCAGATGCCGTCGTGGGAGAGGTTGGTGGCCACCGCGACCATGGGGATGCCGGCCAGCGAGGCGGCGTACTTGGTCACGTCGATCGTCTTGCCGCCGCCCACGCCGACGACCACCTCGAAGGCCGCCTTGCGCAGGTCGGCGCCGAGCGAGACGGCCGCGTCGACCGACCCGTCGGCCACCCTGAACACCTCCGCCTCGCCCAGCGTGGGCGCGATGAGGCTCTCGATGTGGTCGCCCTGGCCCATGCCGACGGCCACCGCGACCCTGCCGGAGGTCGCCACGCGGCTGTCGGCCAGCAGGGCGCCGAGCTGGGCGACCGCGCCGCGCCTGACGTCCATGGTCAGCGGCGCCGGCAACATCCTCGCTAGAAGCGGCATCCGCGCCCCCTCAGTAGTGAACGGCTATGGCGCGGGCCTTGGCCAGGTCGTCGTGGTTGTCCACCTCGACCCAGTCGACCTCCCCGATGGGCGCGGCGTGGATGACCTCGCCGCGGTCGACCATCTCCTGGTAACCGTCCTCGTAGTAGAGCTGCGGGTCGCGCTCGAACGTCGTCCTGAGCGCGTCGGCCAGCCGGTCGGCCGCGGCCGGCCTGATGAGGGTGGCGCCGATGTACTCGCCGTACGCCTGGGCCGGGTCCATCAGCTTGGTGATGCGGCGCAGCGAGCCCTCGGGCGAGAGCGTGACCTTCATCTCCTCGTCGGCCAGCTTCTTGACGTTGTCGACGGCGAGCAGGATGTCGCTGGTCTCGGGGGCGGCCAGCAGCGTCTTCTCGATCGAGACCGGGTGCACGGTGTCGCCGTTGACCAGGAGCGCGCCCTGGGCGAAGTAGTCGCGCGCGCACCACAGGGAGTAGGCGTTGTTCCACTCCTCGGCCTTGTCGTTGTGCACGAGGGTGAGCCTGACGCCGTGGCGCTCCTCCAGGGCGTCCTTGCGCTCGTGTACGGCCTGCGCCGCGTAACCGACGACGACCACGACGTCCTTGAGGCCCACCTCGGCGAGATTCCGCAGCGAGATGTCCATGATCGTGGTCTCGCCGTCGACCGGCACGAGCGCCTTGGGCAGCGTGTCGGTGTACGGCCGCAGGCGTCGTCCGGCCCCAGCGGCCAGAACCATTCCCAGCAACGTGCACTCCTCAGTCGAGCATGACTCCGATGGCCCAAAGAGTATTCGTCTTTGGGCCCCGTGCGGGTAATCCGGCGTTAGTCTTGCGTTCCCATATCGGCCGCTTCCACCCCGGATCGGGGCGCGGCGAGCCAGCACGTCAGGCTCTCCCAGCCGAACAGCCCCCACAGATAAACCGCGAGAAGTGCGTAACCCCCGGTCAACCAGCCCGACAGCGCGACCAGCGAGACCACCATCATCCGCCCGTCCCAGCCGAGCCCCAGGGTGGCCAGCCACGGCGGCGGGTAGACATGCTGGCGCAACCGGTAGACCAGATCGTAATGGTGAAACGCGAGAGCGGCGAGCAGCACGAAGATCATCAGGGGGTGCACCTGGTGCGCGAACCCGACGGCCGCGACGAAGGTGTACTCGATGAGCCGCAGGATCGGCGGCACCAGCCAGTCGAACCTGCCGTCGTGCGGATGGGTGCTCCCCGGCCCGGCCAGCAGCAGCGTCACGGCGGGCGCGAACACCGCCAGCCCGTCGGTGCCGGCCACGCCGAGCAGCAGCAGCACGCCGGTGACGAACGTGCCGGCGATCACCGGCGGCAGCGGCGGGAGCTGCCCGGCCACGAGCAGCCCCATGGCGCGCGAGAGCGGCCCGTCGTCGCGGTAGGCCACGACCGTGCTGCTCGGAACGGGTGTCATGTGGACCGAAATCACCTTGCCGACCTCGCGATCCGTCCGGCGAGCTGGTAGAGCGCCGCCACGCCGCCCCAGCCGAGCAGCGCCAGGAACGTGACCCGGGCGTCCCAGAGGGCGGCGGTGACGGCGATCAGGGCCATGCGCTCCCCGATGGGCAGCACGATCATCTTCTTCAGGTAGCGGGCGATCGTGTCGCGTTCGAGCCGCTGGGCGAGCCTGAGCATGCCGCCGGGGGCGCGGCGCACGTCCTGCGACTCCAGCAGCGACCGCGCGGGCCTGCCCCACATGGCGCCGACGCGGGCGGCGTCGGCTACGGCTCCCGCGTACGTGTAGTCGATGGCGTGCCTGACGACCTGCAGCACCATCGCGGCGACGGCCAGGTACCAGACGTCGGCGGCGGCGGAGCCGAAGGCCAGGCCGACGTAGACGGCGTACTCCTTGAGCCGGTCGGACATGCCGTCGGCCCACGCTCCCAGCGGGGAGAACGTCCGCGTGTAGCGGGCGAGCTGCCCGTCGAGGCAGTCGAGCGCGAACGACAGGTACAGCAGCCCCGCCCCGGCCAGCCGCCCGGCCGGGGTGCCCGCCGAGAACCAGACGGCCGCCAGCAGGGCCAGCCCGGCCGAGATGCCGGTGACCGTGTTGGGGGTGAGCTTGAGCCGTACGCAGGGCTTGATCAGGTGGCGGGTCCAGGAGGAGACGAAGAAGGTGGCGAAGAAGCCGTCGTCCTCCTTCACCGAGGCGTCGAGCCTGACCCTGGCCTCGTCCACCTCGGCCAGCCTGGCCACGGCGGCGTCGGCGGCGTTCTGGCCGGTCACGCGGTCGGCGTGCAGCTGCCCGATGCCCATCGCCCGCACGGTCACGCCCGACCTGACCAGCCCGACCAGCAGCAGGTCCACCGCCTCGACGGGGGTGACGGGGCCGAGCTTGCCCGCTTCCGCCAGCTCGGCCAGCTCCTCGGCGATGTCCGCCAGCGAGGCCAGGTCGGCCTCGCTCGCCTGCAGCACGCCCCTGAACGTGGCGTTCGCCTCGGGGACCAGGTGGAACGAGCTGCCGGCCGCGACGACCCTGCCGCCTTCCACGCGTACGGGCGGGCGCAGCGGCCCGGCGGTGGCGTCGTGCGAGATCAGCGCGGCGGTGCCGCGTGCCGGGTGCTCCAGCAGCACGGCCAGCGCCTCGGTGTGGATCACCAGGTCGCCGGGCAGCACGGCCACGGCGCCCGTGGCCGTGCGCGCGATCTTGGCGACGCCGCGCAGGTCGGCGGCCAGGCCGCCGGCGGCGCTCATCACCTGGATCTCGCGCACGGGCAGCGTGGCGAGCTGGTCGCCGAGGCGGTCGAGCAGCGTGCCGTCACCGCTGTGGAGCCTGCACGCGGGTGTCGTGGCGAGCAGCAGGACCGACGTGGTCGTGCTCTCGCGGGTCAGTGAGTCGGGCAAAGCTCAGGTCTCCTCCCGGTCGGGGTGGAGCACACGGGTCTCGGGGGTGCGTAGACACAGCGTAGCGACAGGTCAACGCGATATCACGGAACAGCACCGTTACGCTGCCGGTATGGATTCACGGCTGCGGTCGGTAGGAGTGCTCCTCGCGGGCGGGGTGGGACAGCGGGTCGGGCGCGACACGCCCAAGCAGCTCATCGAGGTCGCGGGCAGGACGATCATCGAGCATTCGCTGGCGGTGTTCGAGGCCGCACCCGAGATCGACGAGATCGTGGTGCTGATGACGCCCGGGTACGCCGACCGGGTGCGCGAGATCGTCGCTCGCGGCGGATACCGCAAGGTCAGCAAGGTGGTGGACGGCGGTTCGAGCCGTACGGAGAGCACCTGGCGGGCGCTGGCGGCGCTCGGGGCGGAGGAGTGCAACGTGCTGTTGCACGACGCTGTACGCCCCCTCCTGGAGCCCCGGATCATCACGGAGTGTGTCAGGGCGCTGGAGATCCACGAGGCCGTCAACGTGGCGATCCCGAGCTCCGACACGGTCCTCGTGGCGACGCCCGAGGAGTCGATCGGCGAGGTGCTCGACCGGTCGCGGCTGCGGCGCAGCCAGACCCCGCAGTGCTTCCGGCTCTCGGTGATCCGGGAGGCGTACGAGCGGGCGATGGCCGACCCGGGCTTCGCCGGGCTGCCGGCCACCGACGACTGCGGGGTGGTGCTGCGGTACCTGCCCGAGGTGCCGATCCACCTGGTCCAGGGCAGCGAGCGCAACATCAAGGTGACCCATCCGGCCGACCTGCACATCGCGGAGCTGCTCTTCCGGCTGCCCGCGCCCGTGCCGCCCGGCGACAGGGCCGCGCTGGCCGGGCAGGTGATCGTCCTCCTGGGCGAGGCCGAGCCCGCGGGGGAAGCCGGCCGGCACGGCTCCGAGCTGGCGCGGGAGGCCGCCCGGCACGGCGCCGTGGTGCACGTCCTGACCCGGGCCGGTGGCGTGCGGGTGGAGGACTTCGGCTCGGTGGCCAAGGCGCTCGACGACGTGGGCGGGGCCGACCACGTGGTGCTGGTGGCGGGCGGGGGCCACGCCGGCGACCTGGCGCGGGCGAGCGGCGAGACCGTCGCCGACGCGGTCGGCACCGGCCATCTGGGCGCGCTCAACGTCGCCCGCGCCGCCCGCCCGCACCTGCGCGGCAGCCTGCTGCTGCAGGTCCCGCCCGGCTCCGGCGCCCTGCACGAGTCGGGCGCGGCGGCCGTGGCCGGGCTGACCCGGGCGCTGGCCCGCGAATGGGCCTCCGGCGGCATCCGGGTCAACTGCCTCAATACCGGAGCCTCTCCGGTCGTGGCCGCTCAGACCTCGCTGGACATCCTCATCTCCGACCTATCAGGGCAAGTCATAGACGCCCGCGTGGACGGCACTTGACCTGAGGCTTGTTACCGTGCGATCGCATGAGGAGACTCATCGTGATCGCGGCGCTGCTCGGCTGCTACCCGGTGCTGCTGGTGGCGGCGCTGTGGCCGGCTCCGGTGCTGTTCGGGGCGGTGGCCGCGGCCTCGTACCTCGTCGAGTACGCCGCCCCGCGCGCCGCCCGCCCGCTGCCCGAGCTGCTCGCCAAGGTGCACCTGGGGATCACGCTGCGCTTCGCGGCCCGGGAGACCATGGCGCTGCTCCTGGTGGCGCGCACGGCGGGGGCCGAGCTGCCGTGGTTCGCGGCGCTGGCGGCCGGGATGCTGGCGATCCACGCGGTGCGCGCCCTGCACACGGGGCTGGCGCTGCGGCTGCGCCAGATGCTCAGCAGGATGCCGGTGACCACGCGCAACCTCGACGTCTCCGGGCTGCGCATCCCGAGGATGCCGCCGGGGCCGCTGCGCGACGCCGGCAGCGTGGCGTTCCTCTGCCTGGACGCGCTGCCGGTGCTCGGGTCCGTCCTGGGCGTGGTCCCGGCCACGGCCGGCGCGGCGGTGGCGCTCGCGGCCGGCCTGGCGGGGGCGCTCGCCCTCATCCCGTACGTGCGCCGCGCCAGGCCCCTCACCGACCGGGCCAGGGTGCTGGAGGTCGTGGGCGAGCAGGTCGAGAAGTACGGCCCGGAGGTGATCCTCTACTTCTCCGGCGCCACGGCCGCCGCGTACCAGGCCAGGATGTGGCTGCCCACCCTCGAACGCCTGCCCCGGCGCGCCATCGTCGTGCTGCGGGAGCGCGGCATGGCCAGGCACCTGGAGTGCACCGGCCTGCCGATGGTGTGCATCCCGTCGTCGGCCGACCTGATGAGCTTCCGCGCGCTGGCCGGGGCCAAGCTCTGCCTGTACGTCGCCAACGTCGGCAGGAACGTGCACATGCTGCGCATCCCGACCCTGCGCAGCGCGTTCCTCAACCACGGCGACAGCGACAAGGAGGCCTCGTTCAACCCGTTCTCGCGGGTCTACGACGAGGTGTGGGTGGCGGGGCCGGCCGGGCGCGACCGCTACCGCCGGGCCAAGGTGGGCGTCAGGGACGAGAACATCCACGAGGTCGGCCGGCCCCAGCTCCAGGGCATCTCGACAGAGGGGCCGGGGCTGCCGTACCAGACGGTCCTGTACGCGCCCACCTGGGAGGGCTGGAACGACGACCTGTTCCACACCTCGCTGATCACCATGGGCCCGCGCATCGTCCGCGCCCTGCTCGACCACCGGCCCCCGCTGCGCGTGATCTACAAGCCGCACCCGCTCACCGGGCACCGCGACAAGAGCGCCACCCGGGCGCACAGGAAGATCGTCGCCATGATCGAGGCGGCGGAGCTGGCCAAGTCGAAGTCCCGCCACCCCTCCACGACGGCCGGCGCGGCGCCGCACATCAGGCATCTGGTGGTCACCGGGCCGGTGCCGCACCTGTACGACTGCTTCAACGACTGCGACCTGCTGATCAGCGACATCTCCAGCGTGGTGGCCGACTTCCTGGCCAGCGAGAAGCCGTACGCGGTGACGAACGTGGCGGGGCTGCCCGAGCGGGCCTTCCACGAGCGCTATCCGAGCACGGAGGCGGGGGTGCTGCTGGGCGCGGACCTGTCGGGGCTGGCGGAGTTCCTGGACGGGGAGGACACGCTGGCCAGGGCCCGGGTGAAGCTCAGGAGCTACCTGTTCGGGCCGGAGTACCCGGATGCGATGACGCGGTTCAACGCGGCCGTGGAGCGGGTCTTCTCCGGAGGCTGATCTCGGCACCCCGCCGCGGGTACGGCGGGGTGCGGGGGCGGGAGTACGGGGTCAGCGCGGCGGCCGGGCCAGCTTCCTCGGGCTGGTGAGGAAGCCCCAGCCCCACGAGCAGTGCATGGTGGCGTACACCAGCGGCAGCCGCAGCCTGGCGTTCATCGGCAGCCCGCCACCGGTCAGCGCCGAGCCGGCGGCGATGGCCACGGCGTAGCCGCCGGGCACGATCAGCGCGAGCGGGAAGAACGGCGAGACGACCAGGCCGAGCAGCATGGCCAGCACGGCGGCGGGAGGCGCGAGGTAGCGCAGGTTGATCGTGCCCTCGTGGGTGCGCGCGACCACCCGCCGCCAGCGGCCGTAGTGGAAGTACTGCTTGGCCAGCGCCTTCACGTTGGGCCTCGGCCGGTAGGAGACCCGCATGCGCGGCTGGAACCACACGAGGCCGCCCGTCTGGCGGATGCGGTGGTTCATCTCCCAGTCCTGGGCCCGCTGGAAGTGCTCGTCGTAGCCGCCCACGCGGTCGAGCGCCGAGCGGCGGAAGACGCCGAGGTAGACGGTGTCGGCCGGCCCCGCCGTGCCGCCCACGTGGAACGCGGCGGCGCCGACACCGATCTTGGAGGTCATGGCGCACGCGACGGCCTGCTCGAAGGGGGTGATCCCCTCGGCCGCCATGATGCCGCCCACGTTGTCGGCGCCGGTCTCGGCCAGCGTCTCGACGGCCACGCGCAGGTAGTCGTCGGGCAGCATGGCGTGCCCGTCGACCCTGGCGACGATGTCGTTGCGGGAGGCGGCGATGGCCGCGTTGAGCGCGTTGGGGGTGCGGCCCGTCGGGTTGGGCACCACCGTCACCCGCCGGTCGGCCGCCGCGATGGCGTCGGCGACCTCCTGGGTGCGGTCCTGGGACGGACCCACGGCGAGAACGACCTCGATCTCACCGGGGTAGCTCTGGGCGAGGACCATCTCGACGGCCTCGCGGAGGTGCCGCTCCTCGTTGAGGACCGGCATGACGACGGAGATGGGGGGCCAGCCGCGCGTCTGCGCGGGCGCGTGCGGCGAGTCGGGGAACTGCTTCATGGCGGGGCTCACGCTACTGTACGACCGTGGGAGGAGGGCAATCGAAAGGCCGATCCTCCGGGGTGACATAAGGGGGACGGGATGCGCGACCCGGACGAGGAGGACGGCGGTGTGCTCGTGGGCGGAGACGCCTACGGCGACGTCAAGCTGACGACACCCGTCCGCACTCGGCGGCCGCCGCGCAGAAGTGCCAAGGCCCGCCGTCGTAACGTGCTGGCCGCCGGTCTCCTGTCCACCGGCGTGCTGATCACCACGGGCGTGGTGTGGGCGACCCCGCGCCAGATCGGCACGGTCGACGCCGGGGTGACCGCGCCCGCGTCCCGGGGCGCCGAGAACATCCTGCTGGTCGGCGTCGACAAGCGCGACGACCTCACCCGCCAGCAGCAGAACCGGCTCAAGCTGGGCCGCGAGAGCGGCCAGCGCACCGACACGATGATGGTCATCCACCTGTCGGAGGACCACAGCAAGGTCACCGTGGTGAGCCTGCCGCGCGACACCTGGACGACGATCCCCGGCAAGGGCGACCACAAGATCAACTCCGCGTACCAGTTCGGCGGGCCGAAGCTGGCCAAGCAGACCGTGGAGGCGGCCACCGGGCTGGAGATCAACCGCTACATCGAGGTCAACATCCTGGGCTTCATCGACGTCGTCGACTCCCTCGACGGGGTCACCGTCTGCACGCCCGTGCCCATCAACGACACCAAGATCGCGCTCAACCTGCCGGCCGGCACCCACCAGCTCGACGGCGTGCAGGCGCTCGGCTACGCCCGCACCCGCGCCACCGCCCGCTCCGACCTCGACCGCATCGACCGGCAGCAGCAGGTCATCTCGGCGCTGCTGAACCGGGCGCTGAGCGCCGACACGCTGGCGAACCCGGCCAAGCTGGCCTCGTTCGTCAACTCGACGCTGAGCACGGTGAAGGTCGATCCCGACGACGGGCTGCTCGGGCTGGCCACGCAGATGCGGGACGTCTCGCTGACGGACGTGAAGTTCGCCGAGGTGCCGCTGGCCGACGTCGACTTCAAGACCCCCACGGGCGAGTCGGCGGTGTTGTGGGACAAGCAGGCGGCCCGCGACCTGTTCACCAAGATCGACGCGGACCAGGACCCTGCCAAGCCCACGCCGTCCGCCTCCGCCTCCACCTCGGCCTCCCCGAAGCCCTCCGCGATCCCGCCCGGCGAGATCACGCTGGAGGTCAAGAACGGCACGCTGATCACGGGCCTGGGAGCGCGTACGAAGGAGGCGCTGGTCGCCTACGGCTTCAAGGTGCCCGGCAAGCCGGGAAACACCTCGAAGAAGGACTACAAGCGGACCTTCATCCGTTACGGCGCGGCTTTCGAGGCGCAGGCGAAAGTGGTCGCCGCCGCCATTCCCGGTGCGGAGCTGAGGAAGGTGGAGCTCGACGGCATCGAGGTGATCCTGGGCAGCGACCAGCCGAAAGTCCAGCAACAGAAGTCCACTGGCACCCCAACTGCGAAACCGAGTGTTACACCAACCACCAAAACGGCAATGCAGAACATATGTAAGAAATAGGCATAATTATCTGGGTGTCGGGCAGGTGAGGCCCATGGTGGTCAGGCACTGGCGGGAGGAGCCCTGTACGGTTCTGCACGTCGCAGGGGATCTCGACGTCGCGGGCGCGCCCCGGTTGCGCGCGGAGCTGGAGCAGGCGCTGGCGGCGGCCGACCCCCTCAACGTGGTCGTGGATCTCACCGAGGTGCCGTTCTGCGATTCCGTCGGGCTCGGCGTGCTGGTGGCCACGCTCAACCACGTGCAGGAACTGAACGGGCGCATGATCCTGGTCCTCGCGCCCGGAATGATCCGGCATTTGCTGACGATCACCAATCTCGACCGGCATTTCGAGACGAGCCATTCCCTCACCGAGGCGCGGGCCGCGCTGGAGAGCGCCGCCTGAGCGGTAGCGGGTAAACCGGTAAGAGGTGTGCGAGAACATGGTCAGGTCATGTTGGGCACGCCTCTCCACGACCCTTCTCCGAGTCGCGGGAGAGCCCCCTGAGGTGCGGAGGCTTTCACGTTGTTCGACCAGTTCCCCGAGCCTGCGCGCTCCCAGCTTCGC
This sequence comes from Nonomuraea rubra, assembly GCF_014207985.1. Classification (NCBI taxonomy): domain Bacteria; kingdom Bacillati; phylum Actinomycetota; class Actinomycetes; order Streptosporangiales; family Streptosporangiaceae; genus Nonomuraea; species Nonomuraea rubra. Next base: position 11,098,131 of record NZ_JACHMI010000001.1, read on the forward strand.
ACCGCCTTCGACGAGGGCAGGACGCGGCCTGAGTGGTGCTTCGCGGAAGGGCAGGCCCGCCTGGCCTACTGGGCGCCCTTCCCCGGCTCGGAGCCGGCGATCGTCTGGCAGTTCGACCCCGGCCCCGACCCCGTCGCCGCCGCCGGCCTGCTGCGCGGCAGCCTCGGCGCGATGGGCCTGACCAAGGTGATCCACGACATCTCGCTCCAGCCGGGGCTCGATCCCGTCGTCGATCGCGCGGTCGAGCACGAGGCGCTCGTCGAGGCCGGGTTCGTCATGGAGGTGGAGCGGCTGCTGCTGGAGTGGGTGGCCGGGAGCGACGTTCCCGAGGATCCGGGCAGGCTGACGTACCGGGCCGCGCGCCGCATGGACCCCGCCGAGGTGATCGACCTCCTCGTACGCGTCTCCGAGGGCTCTCTCGACCACGACACGCAGGTGGAGGTGGCCACGTCGGGCGCCGAGAAGGAGGCCCGATGGATGTACGACGACCTGATGAGCCGCAAGGCCAAGCCGAACTGGTTCGTCGTCGGCCACCTCGGTGACTCCCCCGTCGGGCTGGTCGCGCCCGACGACCACTCGATCGCCTACATCGGCGTGGTGCCCGAGCACCGCGGCCACGGCTACGTCGACGACCTGCTGGCCCGGGGCACCCGCACGCTCGCCGAGGCCGGCCTGCAGCGGGTCGTGGCCGCCACCGACGTGGCGAACGTCCCCACCGCCAACGCCTTCCTGCGTGCTGGATACTCGGAGACCGGCCGGTTGTTCCGCTATTACTGGAGGGCATCGTGAGACTCGGCGTCATGTTCGACAGGGGGCTGCCGCCCGAGCAGCTCATCCCGTTCGCGAGAGCGCTCGACGAGACGTCCGTCGACGACCTGTGGGTGGTGGAGGACCTGGGCTGGACGGGCGGCCTGACCTCGGCCGCCACGGCGCTCGCCGTCACCTCCCGGCTGCGCGTCGGCCTGGGCATCGCCCCCGCGCCGCTGCGCAACCCGATGGTGCTGGCGATGGAGCTGGGGAACCTGGCACGGGTGCACCCGGGGCGGCTGGCGGCCGGGATCGGGCACGGCGTGCAGGACTGGATGCGCCAGGTGGGCGCCGCGCCGGCCTCGCCGCTCGCCCTGCTGGAGGAGACCATCACCGCGGTGAGCGCGTTGCTGCGCGGTGAGACCGTCACCCTGCACGGCAGGGAGGTGCACCTCGACGGGGTGTCGCTGGTGCACCCGCCGGCCGAGCCGCCGCCCGTGCTGGCCGGGGTGAAGCGGCCGCGCTCGCTGGCGCTGTCGGGGCGCGTGGCCCAGGGGACGATCGTGCCCGAGGGCGTGGGGCCCGACCAGGTGCCGGGGATCATCGAGACGATCGGGGGCGGCGACGGGCACGAGCTGGTCGTGTTCACGTTCCTGCGCATCGGGTCCGGCGGTGCGGAGGAGGAGCGGGAGATGGTGGCCGGGCAGGCCGGGTTCCTGGGGGTGCCGCCCGCGGACGTGGCGATGGCGTCCGGGACCGCCGAGGAGGCCGCGGCGCACGTCAAGAGCCTGTGGGCGGCCGGGGCCACGTCGGTGGCCGTGCGGCCGATCGGGGCCGACCCGCTGGGGCAGGTGAACGCGCTGCTGTCGGCGCTGTAGCGACCGCCGTCCCGAACCGGCGAGCTGTGCCGCGCCCGCCGGAGCACGACCGGCGGGGCACGGCCGGCGGGCCGTGGCGGGCCTCGCTGAAGCCCGGCCGAATGGCCGATGGGGAGTCGGCCGGACGGTCGATGGCCGGGGCGGGTCGCTCGGCCACGATCGGTGCCATGAGGCAGATGGCGGTATTCGCGGCATGCGCGGCGCTCCTGGCGGCAGTGAGCACCGGTTGCGGCGTGGACCTGGCAGCCGAAGAGGTCCACGCCGCCCAGTCGTTCCCCTTCACCGGGACCGACCTGAAGATCAACGCCTCCCTGGGCGGCGTCCGCGTCCTCCAGGGCACCGGCGGCGCCGTACAGGTGGAACGGTGGGTGCGCGGCAAGGCGGCCGACGCCCCCGCCTGGTCCCTGCGCGACGGCACCCTGCGGCTGAGCGCCGACTGCAACCTCGTCTTCGGCGACTGCGGCGCCCGCTACCACGTCAGGGTGCCGCCCGGCGTCCGCCTCTCGATCGACGTGGTGGACGGGCTCATCCTGAACGGCCTCACCCAGGACGTGGCCGCGAGGAGCCGGGAGCGCATCGAGGTCACGGGCGCCTCGGGCCGGCTGCGGCTGCGCAGCGACGGCTCGATCACCGCCGAGGGGCTCACCTCCGGGTACGTGCGCTGCCGCACCTCGGACGGGGCCATCGACGTGGCCTTCGCCGCTCCGCCCGCCACCCTCGACCTGCGCTCGCGCGACGGCAGGGTGACGGCCAGGGTGCCCTCGGGCCCGTACGCGGTGACGGCCAGGAGCACGGAGGGCAGCACGCGTTCCGAGGTCGAGAACGACCGGAAGGGCGAGCGGAAGATCGCGGCCACCAGCACGACCGGCGACGTCCGGATCCTGACGAAGTGACGGCGCGCGGGCGGGGTACGGGGGCGCCACCCAGCGACCCGGCGGCGCCTGCCGTCCGACCGCACCCGTCCGGCCGCGCGCCCGCGGCGGCTACTGCCAGATGGCGGCGTACTTGCCGTTCTCCGCGTTGACCTGCACCGGCGCGAGCCCCTTCGCCTTGAGGTCGTCGAACCGCTTCTGGTAGCCGGACGCGCTCATGTCCACGTAGTGGGCCCAGGACTTCACCCCGTCCTTGCGCCACACCGCCGCGTACGTGCCGTCGGGCGCCACGGCGATCCTGACCGGCCGGAAGCCCTTCTCCTTCTTGGCGTAGAACTCGGCCTCGTGCTGCTTGAGCGACTTGCCGTAGGTGTACTGCCAGGCACCCCCGCTGCCGGCGCTCCACACGCCGACGTACCGGATGTCGCCCGGCGTGCCGTACGCGTCCACCGAGGTCAGCGCGAGCCCCTTCCCGGCGGCCTCCTTGTTGGCGGCGGCGAAGCCCGCCGGGGTGAGGCCGGACTTGGCCAGGAACGCGCCGCGCTTCTTCTCGAAGACGGCGGTGAACACGGGCGCGTCGGCCGGCCCGGTGGCCGAGACGGACGTCGGCTGCGCCCCCTCCTCCAGCCCGGCGTCGAACCGCTTCTGGAACCCGTCGGCCGACATGCCCTGCCAGATGCCCCACTTGCCGGACGAACCGCCCTTGACCCAGACGGCGGCGTACCGCTCCCCGTCCGAAACGTTTACCGTGATCGGCCGGTAACCCTGATCCTTGAGCTGCTTCACCCTGGCGACGCTCTGGCTCGCGCTCAGGTTGTGGTAGGCGACCCAGGCCGGCGCCGCCTGCGCCGTGGCCGCCGTCGCCGGGACGGCGGCCCCGGCCAGCACGGACGTGATGATCGCGATCTTCCCCGTGGTCCGCATGACCCTCCCATGCAGGATTGTTTACTCGTTCAAGGGATTGAGGCACGACCCTAACAGCCCTGACTGACCGGCCGCAGGCCGCCTGTCATGGACGGCGGCAGTGTCAGCCGAGGCGCTCGAAGGGCGTCGGGGACTGCCCCGTCCAGCGGTAGAGCTGGGCGTGAGCGGTGTGCTTGGAGACGCCGTCCTCCGTGACCTTGCCGGCCTTGGCCACGTAGTAGCGGCCGTCGCCCAGCGAGATCAGCCCGTACTCGCCGGTGAACTGCCAGCCCCTGACCCCGGTCGCGGCGTCCTCGAGCCCGCCGGGCGCCAGCGTGAGGAGCCGGCCGCGCTCGGGCTGCGGCTGGCCGGCGAGCTCGCCCGTCCTGGGGCGCGCGCCGCCGTCCACCATGAAGAAGGTGTAGTTCGGGAACTGCGGCTTGGTGCCCTTGTAGACGGCCATCATCCAGTTGCCGGTGTGCTCGTCGTACTCGAGGTTCTGCACGCCGTAGGTGGTGTTGCCGGTGTAGGCGAAGTACTTGCCGTCCACCCGCTCGGGGCCGCTCCGGTGCGGGGCGCTCTCCGTCAGGGGGCGCTCGTACTTCTTCCACTGCTGGATGTCGTACTGGAGCAGGACCTGGTAGTCGTTGTCCTGGCGGGTGGTGTTGGCGTAGATGCCGTAGGCGACGGTCAGCCTCTGCTTGCCGTGCTTCCTGCCGAACTCGGGGCCGAACGAGACGCCGTCGATGCCGCTGCAGCCGTAGCGGTGGTCGGGGGTGTTGCCGACGTTGCCGTCGAACGTGCCGTCCCCGTTCATGTCGGCCACGTAGTCGGCCACGACCTCCTTCAGGTACACGGTCTTGACCACGTCCGTGGTCTGGGCGTTCATGTCGGGCTCGGTGATCCGGTCCACATCGAAGATCGCGATGTAGAACGACTCCTGCTCCTTGTACTCCAGCGAGCCGTACACGCGGCCGTCCTGGGGGTTGAGGTCGAGGTCGCCCAGGTGGCCGGTGAAGCCGGTCACGGAGCCGATGAGCTTGCCCTGGAGGTCCGTCTTGACCAGGAGGTTGGTGAAGGAGAAGTACATGTACCCCTTGCGCCGGTCGATGGCCATGCCCTGGACGTGGCCGGCCGTCCAGGCGCCGCCGTAGATCTCCGACGGCAGGTCGCGGGGACGGTCGGCGGCGCCGGCCGGGGTGGCGGTGAGGAGGGCGAGGGCGGAGGTGGCGGCGAGGGTGAGTGTCAGGACCTTGCGCATGGTGCGGTAACCCGTCTTCGGCGTTCAATGATCAAATGCCGACGGTATACCGACCCGATGCTTATGTCTGACAATCTCCTGAACTGTCAGTGAAGTGACGCAGAACCTCACTCGACCGCAGTTCTGACGCTCAATGCCCGATATGCGGCCTCGGGGAAGGCGCCAGCGCGGATCTCGCGCAGCAGCTCACGCCACGGCTGCGCCCACCCCGACCTGACCCCGGCCGACGACGCCAGCTCGGTGGCCAGCAGCGCTCCCACCTCCCCCTCCCCGGCCAGCCACCGCGCGTGCGGCAGCAGGCGCTCGGCCGGCACGTCCTCGGCCGACCCCGCGAGCAGCTCGCCCACCTGGACGGCGGCCAGCACGCCCGGGACCGTCCCGGCCAGCCGCGCCAGGACGTCGCGCGGGGCGTCGTCCCAGTCCACAGTGGCGGCCAGCAGCTCGGTCGCCAGAGCCGCGGGCAGCTCCCCCGCCACCTGCGGCACGATCTCCTTCACCTGCTCCGGGTCCTCACGGTGCAGCAGGCACAGGGCCCGTACGAGCGCGCCGAGCCGCTGCGCGGCCGGGCGGTCGCGGCCGGCCCCGGCATCCGGCTCGTCCGGCGCGGCGGCGAGCGTCCGCACCGTCCGCCGCAGCTCCTCCAGCCCGGGCCCGGAGCTCGCCCCCGCCACCAGCCCGCGGGCGGCCTGCCGCCACTCGCCGGCCTCCCCGAGGTCGCGGACGATCTCGGCCAGCCGTTCCCGAGCCCCCGGCGCGTGAGCCACCCAGGGGGTCAGCGCGTCGACCGCGAGCATCCGGGTCACCTGATCCGCCGCCCGCGTGGCGGCCACGATCAGCTCCCCGTACGCGGCCCGCCACCGCTCCGGCACCGCCGGCGGCCGCGTGCCGAGCACCGGTGCCGCCAGGTCCCCCGCCACCGTCACCGCCTCCCTCAGCACGTCCCAGGCCGCGGGCTCGGACAGCAGCTCCAGGGCCGCCGACACGATCGCCACCCGGACGTCCTTGTGCTGGCCCGCCGCGCTCCACAACTCCCGCAGCCTGCCCATCGCGCCGGGCACCCGGTGCCTGGCCAGCAGCCGGACCGCTTCCTTGCGCGCGGTGACCTTGCCGCCGGCCAGCACCGGCTCCAGCGCCGCCCCCAGCTCCGCCGGCCGTACGAACCTGGCCGCCCGCACCGCCCCGTACACCGCCACGTGCGCGTCGTTCCCGCCCGCGTGCGCGAGCAGACCGGCCAGCGCGTCCTGCGGCCGTGCCGTCCACGGCAGCGCGGTCAGCGCCGCCCGCCGCAGCACGGCATCCGCCCCGTCCTCCAGGAACGGACGCAGCCACTCCGCCTCCACCGCGGGCACCTCACCCGCCATCCGCACGGCGTACGCCCGCTCGTGCATGGGCAGCCTGCCGTTCCTCGCGACGCGCTCCAGCAGCCGCAGGTACGCCGTGCGCTGCCGGGCCGTCCACCGCCGCACGGCCGCACGCGGGGCGTACCTGACCTGCCGCGTCCCGCTCTTGGCGAACCGGCCCACCGGATCGCGCCTGCCCAGCGCGGCCTGGAGCAGGTCGGTACGCTGCCAGGCCAGCACGTCGAACACCTTGCGGAGCGCCACGGTCGACGGATCCAGCTCCAGCAGGCCGGCCACCCTCTCGCCCTTGGTGCGCGGCGGCTCCAGCCAGCACTCGATCGCCCGGACCGCGTCCGAGTCCCTGACCGCGGTCAGCGCGCGTTCCAGGGCCTGCCGCAGCTCCGGCAGCTCCCAGCCGCGCCGGCCGAGCGCCGAGGCCAGCAGGAAGGCCAGCTCGTGGCGGTCATGCGCGGCCTCCGCCTCCAGGAAGGGGGCCAGCCTGCGCACCAGCACGGCTTCCTGGCCGCGCCGCAACCAGTGCGAGAGCTGCCCGAAGCCGAACTGCCCGAGCGGGAGCGTCCCCACGTCGCCGGTCAGCCGCTCGAAGATCCGCAGGGCACACTCCAGCAGGGCGGGCTCGTCCCGCCTCGCGCCCTGCCCGAACAGCAGGACGGCCAGGCGGGAGAGGGAGTACCTGGTCTGGTACGAGCAGTCGCGGGCGGCCAGCGCGTCCTCGGCCAGCCTGTCGAGAAGGGGCACGTGGGCGGCCTGGAAGAGCGCGCCGGGGATCCCTGTCAGCGCGGTGATCGCCGCGTGGCGCACCGGGTCCTGCTCGTTGCGGAGGCGTTCCAGTGCCTTGGCCAGCCGCGTGAGGGTCTCGGGGTCGCGGTCGCGGCCGGCGCAGGCGATCAGGTTGATGTAACCGTTGGCGCGGTCGGTGGCGTCGGAGCGGCGCGTGGCCTCCCGCAGTACCGGCTCCGCCTCGTCGTACGGGAGGAAGGCCGTGGTCTCCAGCGTGCGCAGCGGGAGTTCGGCGACGACCCGCAGCCCGAGCATGCGGCGGGCCTCGGCGACGCGGCGACGCAGGGGCAGCACGTCCAGCAGCTCGTCGGAGAGGACCCGCTGGGAGAGATCGACGCCCCGCATCGCCGCCGTGAACACCGCGTCCCTGCGGCTGGGCGGCACCGCGCGCAGGAGGTTGATCAACGCGTCCGCGTCGTCGCTGTCGCGCACCGCCCGGCCCAGCTCGCCCAGCCGCTCGTCGGTGAGCCCCGGCAGCCTCCGCCGCACGGATCGGCGCCCGAGCAGCTCCGCGAGCTGGTGCTGCCGGCCGGGGACGAGGTAGATGGCCAGCGTCCGGTCCGGGTCGGCGTCCAGGAGCAGCCCCGCGCAGCGCCACGGCCTGGGTGTCCAGTGGCGTTCCAGCAGCGCGATCACCCGCTCGGTGGCGTACCGGGCGGCGACCTCGACGCCGGGCGCGAACGCCGGCCACCACGCGTCGCGCAGGTGGCCGGGCAGGCCGGCGAGCACCCGCTCGGCGTGGTCGAGCACGAGGAGCGGGTGCCGCCTGGCCGGCGTCGCCCAGCCGGGCACCGCGTGGGCGAGGTCCGCCAGCCGGGCGGCGACCGCCTCTGGCCCGCACGCCGGGAGCAGGCTCGCGGCCTCCCGGTCGCCCCACCGCTCGTGCACCTCGTCGATCAGCAGCTCGGCCAGGTCGGTGCGGTGGTGCCGCCTGATGGCGCGGTAGGCGGTCATGCGGTGTTCCGCGGGGGCGGTGCGGGCGATCTCCACGATGGGGGCGGCGGGGGCGCCGAGGGCGACGGCCTGGGCGATCGCGTATCGGGAGATGTCGGGATCCGGGTCGGTCATCGCGTGGGTGACGTAGGTGAGGTCCTTGGCCGCGGCGGCCAGCCGGATGGCGAGCGACCGCTCGTACTGACCGCCCTCGGCCAGGCTCTCCAGCAGCCCGGCCAGCTCGGAACGGCCGGACACGTCCTGAGCGCCGGATACCTCGGGGCGGCCGGACACCTCCTGAGCGCCGGTTACCGAGGGGCGGGTGGACAGCTCGCGGGCGCGGGCGGCGAGGTGGCGGCAGCGCTGTCCGTGGGACAGCGGCTCCACCTCGTCGAGCAGCTCCTCAAGTCGCATATGTCGTCACCTCTGCTTGTGCTCGATCAGAAGGGCCTGCATATCCTCGCGGAGCTGCCCGTCGGGCTCCACCGCGTGCGCCGCCCGCACCCACGCGACGGCGTCCTCCGGCGACTCCGGCCACGCCTGCGGTCCCAGCCAGGCCCGCAACGCCCGCACCGCGCCCCGCCGCACCGGTACGCGGCGGTTGCGCAGCGCCGCCCGGATGAGCGGCAGGCCCACACCCGGATGCGACTCCAGCGCCTTGACCACGATCTCCAGCGCCATCTCGTGATGCTCGCCGATGACCCGGTCGCCCGGCCCGTTGGCCAGGTCGTCCAGCGGCAGCAGTTCCTCGGCGAGCGCGGCCAGCACCTCCGGCTCGGCCAGGCGGGTCAGCCCCTGCCAGGCGAAGACGTCGCAGGCGTCCGCCCTGAGCCGGGCCACGACCTGCGGCAGGATCGGCAGGCCCAGCGCGGACGCGCAGCGCTGGGCCCGCGAGAAGTCCGCGCCCTCGGGGTCCGCCACGCCCGCCAGCGCCAGTTCGGCCCAGCGCGGCTGCGCGAGCACGTCCGCGTAGCGCCGCCGCAGTGCCGCCACGTCGCCGGGCGCCCAGTGCTCGGGAGGTCGCCGCAGGTCGCGGCGGACGGTCAGGAGGTGGTCGAGACGCTGGAGCGTGGCTTCCCTGGTCGTGACCAGGTCGGCGTAGCGGGCCAGGGCCGGCACCGCCTCGCCGTACGCGCTGATGCCCGTGGTGGGGCCGCCCTCGCCGCGGACCAGCGCGGCCAGGATGCCGCCCGCGCCGTCCACCAGCGCGTCGTCGGGCTCCGGGTCGAGGAGGGCCGAGTACAGGTCGCCGGTCGTGGCGGCGAGCGGCGCCAGGTACTCGTCCATGACACGGTTGCGGAAGCCCTCGCGCAGCAGCCACGCCTTGACCTCGGGGTCGTCGCTGCCTTCGAGGCGTTCCACGGCGTGGATGCGACCCCAGCCGGTCACCCGCCGGGCCAGCTCGAACACCGCCCGTTCCCGTTCCCGGGGCGGCTGGGTGCGCAGCAGGGCGACGACCGCGTACAGGGTGAACTCCTCCAGTGTGCCGAGCAGGAGCAGCAGCTCGCGGTCCCGCTCGTCGCCCGACGCGCCGACGAGCACGATGCCGATCTTGACGGCCTCGCGGCGCGTGCCGTACTCGGCCAGCCACCGGCCGGCCTCGTACACCTGCCGCCTGCTCAGCTCCCTGCGTGCCAGCTCGCGTACCAGCTCGTCGCAGAGCTCCAGCGCGCGGGCCTCCGCCAGGCGGTCGTGCAGCCTCTCGTACGGGGCCCGCTCCCGCAGCAGCTCCACGACCTCCCGGACCGTGTCGAGGTCGGGGGTGAAGCGGAAGTGGTGGGTGCGGACGCCGTCCATGACGACGGAGGGCATGTGCACCTTGCCGTCGTCCTGGCGAGGGGGCTCGTCGGGCAGGTCCATGGCATGCGGCGGCCAGGGGCCGGGGCCGTGCAGGGAGGACATGGAGATCGCGTGTGCGAGGAAGGTGAGCCCGTCTCCGTGGCTCCGCTTCCTCGTGCCGGGGTTCACCGGCTGGGGCGGTGGCCGCCCTTCCCGTGGGAAATCATGGAGGTCATGATGCCGCAGCGGATCCGGTCCGCGCCACCCACTTTCCGCCGGGGAACGGAGTCAGCCGAGCCGCGCCGAAGCCGCCGCCCAACCCGGTCTCACGAGACGGCCACCAGCTCCACCTCGAACCCGTCCGAGTCCTCCAGGTAGGCGGCGTAGTGCTCCTCGCCGCCGGCGTGCGGGTGCCGGTCCTGGAACAGCAGCGTCCAGCCGTACGCGGGCGCCTGCGCCACCAGGGCGTCCACCCGCTCGCGGCTTCCCGCGTGAAAGGCCAGGTGGTTCAGGCCGGGGCGGCGGCGGTCGTGGTGGGCGGCGGTGAGGGCGGGCGACTGCTCGATGACGAGGTACGTCTCCCCCAGCCGCCAGCTCCGCCCGTCCGCCCAGTTCTGGTGCAGCGTGTAGCCGAGCTGTTCGAGCAGCCACTGCCAGCTCGCCACGGCGCGCCGCAGGTCGGGGACCCAGAGCTCGACGTGGTGCAGCAGGCCGGTGGCGGGGGCTTCGGTCATGGGAGGACCCTATGGCCAGTCGAGGCCTATGAAGAGCCGATCGGCTTCGCTGAGGTAACGCCTGCTCCGGGCGTGGATCGTGCCGTCCGCTCCGCAGGTGAACGACCAGATCCTGTCCCCGCTCTGCGGCAGGTACCGGGGCCACCAGGTGCGGCGGCGCGGCCTGGCGGGCTCCTCGACCGGGTCGGCGGTGACGCCGTAGTGGTGCGCGAGCCGCGGGAGGCGGCGAATCAGCTCGGCCCTGTCGTCGAAGTCCCATTCGTCCCCATCGGGCTGAGCATGCGGGGTCAGGAAGGGGAAGGTTCTCTTGACCCCGCGCGCCTCGACGGCGTCCTTCAGGACGCTCACGTCCAGGCCGGTCGCCCGCTCGTAGGCGCGCCCGCTCACGTAGGAGAACAGCTCGAACTCCGGATAGAACTCGTCCGGCCATCGCGAGCGCCTGGTGAGCGTGACCCGCCTGAGCCTGATCCGGCCGTCGCCGGTCGTGCGCTCGTGGCGGTAAGTGCGCGACAGCTCGTGGAGCCGCTGTACGGCGGGCAGCTCAAGAACGCGATCGGGGCAGCCGACGACCTTCTCGAAATCGTCTCTCCCGAGGCTGATCAGCCAGTCGGCGAAGAACTCGAACGCGTTGGAGGACCCGCGCCCGGTGATGGCCATGCACACGGCGTACAGGTCCCAGGTGCAGGCACGGTTACGGCAGAGCGTGAACCAGACGTCGTAGTCCACGATCTCCTCGGCGGGCAGGCCGGACAGGTGGTTCTCCAGCCATTCCAGCCGCGCCTGCCGGGTGCCGGTCTCCGTGGTGGAGCGCTCGACCACGGCCCAGAAGCCGTCGATGTCCATGGCCCATGATCATGGCAGGTCGCCGGAGGCGGCGTGCCACCGCTCGGCCGCGCGGACCATGTCCTCGCTGATCTGCCGCAGGAGCCGGCCCGTCCGCTCCAGCCGCGCGCCGGCGGGGGTGGCGGGACCGAGGGCGTCGGCGCCGTCGTGCGCGAAGTCGGCGAGGCGGGCGTTCTTGCGGGCGTTGGCCAGCCAGGACTGGTGCCAGATGTCGCCGTCGATCACGTACCGGTCGCGGCGGCGCCGGGGGTCGCGCTCGCGCCTGATCAGGTGCTGCTCTTCGAGCTGGCCGACGGCCTTGGAGATGGAGGCCGGGCTGACCTGGAGGCGCTGGACGAGCTCCGCAGCCGTGAGGCTGCCGCTGTCGGTGATGTACAGGCAGGCGAGGACGCGGGCGGGCGTACGGGTCAGGCCGGTGTCCACCAGCATGGCCGTGAAGCGTTCCGCCAGCACCCTGATCGTCTCCGGGTCGCGGCCGTGCTCGTCGGCCGCGGGCGCCGGGCGCGGCCGGGCCGGCTTGCCGCGGCGGGCCCGGCCGGCGGTCGCGTTGTGGGCCCGGTCGGCCTGGTAGTCGCGCGCACCGCCGTTGCGCGTCACCTCGCGGGTGACGGTGGAGACCGGACGCTGGAGGCGCCGGGCGATCTCGGTGTACGTGAGCCCGTCCGCCAGTCCCTGCGCGATGATCCGGCGTTCGTCGTGAGTGAGCCTGCCGCCCGGCATGTGTCGTCCGCCTCCTGAGCTGGTACCTGATGACCAGTGTTGCCTTCGACGGCATCTCATTGCAACCCGCGTTTTGCGTTTCATCGCACAGCCATTGCAATTACCTGCATAAATACGCCAATTCGAGTTGACGAAAGCCTGAATGCAATCTAGCTTTCAGGCATGACTGAAGACGTAATATCTCGTTCTTCCTCCACCGGGGTCTCCTCCGCCAGGTCGCTCGCCCCCGACCTCGCCCGCGGGGTCATGCTGCTGCTGATCGCCCTCTCCCACGCCCCGGCCTTCGTCGGCGACTGGAGCACAGGGCCGCCCTGGCTGGACGCCACGGCGAAGTTCGTGAAGTCCCTGCTCGCCGACAACCAGGCCAGGAACCTGTTCGTGTTCCTGTTCGGCTACGGCCTGGTGCAGTTGCTCGCCGCCCAGCAGGCCCGGGGCGAGAGCTGGCCGTCCATCAGGAGCCTGCTGCGCCGCCGGGGGTGGTGGCTGATCGTCATCGGGTTCCTCAACGCGATGGTGTTCGTGCCGATCGACATCGTCGCCGTCTACGGGCTCACCCTGCTGATGATCGCGCCGATCGTACGGGCCGGGGAGCCGGTCCTGTGGTGGACGGGCGGCCTGACGCTCATCCCCACCACCCTGCTCCTGGCCTGGCAGAGCGTGGCCGCCCAGACGGACCCGCCGACCATCGCCGAGATCATGGAGCCGACCTTCGCGGCCCACCTCGTCGGGAGCCTCCCCACCTGGCCGGCCAACACCGTCCTGTCCACCGTCATGGTGGTGCCGGCCATGGCGATGGGCATCCTGGCCGCCCGCCGCCGCCTCCTCGACGAGCCGGAGCGGCACCTGCCGCTGCTGCGCCGCATCACCGCGCTGGGTCTCGTCCTGGCCCTGATCGGGCGCCTCCCGTCCGCGTTGCTGGCCGCGGGCACCTGGTCCGCGGAGTCGGCCGCCGTCCGCTGGGCGGTCGCCGTCGCGCACGACCTGACCGGGTACACGGGCGGCATCGGGCTGGCCGCCGCCATCGGGGTCGTCGCGGTCAGGGTCCGGGGCGGGCGGCTCACCACCGCCCTCGCCGCGCTGGGGCGGCGGTCGCTGACGTTCTACCTGTTCCAGGGGCTGGTGTGGGTGGTGCTGTTCTATCCGTTCGCGCTGGGGCTGCATGACGACCTGGGGTACGCGGCGACGCTCGGGATCGCGGTCGCCGTGTGGGTGGCGTCGATCGTGCTGGCCGACTGGATGCGTGCCGCCGGGCACCGGGGGCCGGCCGAGATCCTGCTGCGCCGACTGGTCTACCGGCCGTTCAGGAGGAGGCGGGGCTGATCAGGCTGGTCTACCGGCCGTTCAGGTGGAGACGGGGCTGATCAGGGTGGTCGCGCGGACCACGGCGGCGAGGGCGTCGGGATCGCCGGTGCGGCGGTACACGTCCAGTGCCGTGTCGGCGAGCTTTATCACGTGCTCGTCACCGTGCCGTACGGCCAGCTCGAACACCTCCTCCGCCGGCCCGGGCCAGGCCAGGTCGCGCCCGGCCGGCACCGGCTCGGCCGGCGCGTAGGCGGCGGTCACCGCGGCGCCCGCCGCCCAGGCGGCGTTCAGGCCGGCGACCCAGAGGTCCGGCGGCAGCGCGGGCAGGGTCCGCAGCACCGCCGTCGGCGCGGTCGCGGCGTGGACCAGCATGACGGGGTTGCCGTGGGCGTGGGTGAGGTAGCGCAGGGTCGCCGCGTCCGCCAGCTCGGCGAGCCGGGCGAGGGCTTGCTCGGAATCGGCGGCGGGCCTGAGCGCGGCCACGGACGCGGCCCACCCGGGGACCTCGGCAAGCTGCCCGAGCCGGTGGTTGATGCCCTGGCTCTGGTCGGGCACGCGCGGCACCCCCGCGAACGCGCGCTTCGGCCCGGCCGTACCGGACGGCGCGTCGAAGGCCGCGATGGGCTGCCAGCGCGCCGCCCAGTAACCGAGCGCCTGCCCCAGCTCGGCGAGCCGCGTCGCGTCCTGGAGCTGGAGCAGGGCGTGCACCGCGTGCCCCGTACGGATCACGCCGTGGGTGGCGCCGGCCGCGATGCCGGGCAGCAGGCGCGGCCACCACCGCTCCAGCACCGCCCGCCACGGCCGCTCCCTCAGCTCCCTGTCGAAGAACGCCAGCCAGTCACCGAGCCGGCGCGGATCGCCCAGCGCCGCGCGCCAGTCCCCGGCGTCGAGCGGCGAGGTGCCACGCGGCAGCTCGTCCAGCCGGGCGACGTAGCCGTCGAGCCAGCGGTGCACGTCCCGGTCGTATCCGTGCCTGACCATCGCCTCGACCGCCATCGGGCCGTGGTTGGACAGCCATCCGTCGAACTCGGGGCCCGTCCTGTGCAGCCGTCCGTACGCTTCTTCCAGTGTCCCGGTGTCGTTCATGACAGCGACGCTAACCCTCGACGGCGGGCACGCACGTCGGTCCCGCGATCGAACGGAGCTCCTCCTTTCGGCCTAGGTCGTGCAACAGTTCCGGGCGGTGCCTCCTCTTGGGGTTGATGGAGCCACAGAAGGGTCGAGGCAGTTGGACGGTGATCCCCGCTACGCGGACTTCGTCGCCGAACGGGGTGACGCGCTGCTGCGTTACGGATACGTACTGGCCGGCAACCAGCACGACGCGGCCGACCTCGTGCAGGAGGCGCTGCTGAGGCTGCGTGCCGCCTGGCCGAGGTTACGGGCCAAGGAGAGTCCCGAGAGTTACGTCCGCACGACGATGGCCAGGCTGCACCTGTCGGTGTGGCGGCTGCGCCGGCGCGAGCTGCTCACCTGGGACCTGCCGGAGGGCGCGCACCAGGACACTCTGCCGCGCGGTGACGAGCGCACCCTGTGGCTGGCGCTGGCGGGCCTGCCACGCAAGCAGCGCGCGGTGCTCGTGCTGCGCTACTACGAACAGCTCTCGGACGCGGAGATCGCCGTCGTGCTCGGCATCTCCCGGGGGACCGTACGGAGCCAGGCCTCCCGCGCCCTCGACAAGCTCCGAGCGGCCATACCGGCCGAGGACGGACGACGCACCCGGGTGGAGGACGGGCGATCAGGTTCGCCTTTCGACGGGGCGGCGCAGTTGGAGGGGACGAACGATGACCGACGTTGAGGAGACCCTGCGCAGGGCGCTCGGGAGCGCGTCGCAGAACGCGCCCAGGATGCCCGCCGGCCTGCCCGCCCAGCTGGAGGCCCGCCACCGGCGACGCCGCCGGCGGAACCTCGCCCAGGCGGTGCTGGCGGCGGCGACCGTGGTGGTCGTGGCCGGCGGAACGGCGGCCGTGCTGCGCCACAGCGACATGACGGCCGCGCTGCCGAGCACGCCCCTGCCCACGAATCCGCCGCGAACCGGCCCCACGCCGCGGGTGTGGCCGCTGCCCGAGCCCGTGGAGAAGGTGTATCCCGAGGCGGTACGGAAGGTGCCCGCGCGCGGGCCGGGCGGGACGACGCTGCGTCCACAGGCGTTCATCGACGATCACACGGTGCTCGTCACCACGTGGGGCGGCTTCGAGAGGACCGACGCCGTGTACGCGTACGATCTCCGCACCCGCGACCTGCGGAAGATCACCGACGTGCCGACCCCCGTGGGCACCGTCGCGTTCGCCTCGGACTTCACGGTCGGCGGCGGCCGGGTGGCCTGGTGGACCGCCACCAAGGACAGGCACGTGCACGTGTGGACCGCCCCGGTGAGCGGCGGCGAGGCCACCGGCGTCGCCGCCGTGGAGGTGGAGGACGGCGACGGCGCCGGGCTCGACGGCCTCGCCGTCGAAGCCGACCGGATCGTCTTCTCCCTGTTCAGCGGCGGGGTGTTCACCGTTCCCGCAGTGGGGGGCGAGGTGCGCGAGGTGGCCGGCGGCGCGGGGATGCACCTGCTGAAGTGGCCGTGGGTCGGCTCGCCCGGCGGGTTCTCCGGGGGGGACGGGACGCGGTTCACCAGCATCACCAACGTGGAGACCGGGGAGACGAGCGTGGCCGTCACCCGTCCCGGCGAGGGCCCCTTGATCTGCGGGACGCGGGCCTGCGCCGGAGACCAGGACGGCGGGAGGAAGAGCTTCCACCGGCTGCGGGACGGCTCGCAGGAGAAGGAACTGCCGGTGAACGGCCTCATGCCGGACGGGCTCGCCCGCGAACGCTTCCTGATCGCGCCGGTCAGGGCCGAGGGCGCGGGGCAGGTCGTGATCCTGTACGACGTCTCCACGGGCACGGCGGCCGACCTCGGCGAGCGGACCGAGCAGGGAGGCATCCAGGTGCCGGCCGTCGCGCGCGGTGATGATCGGCTGCTCGCGTACCAGGTCGACGACGACCTCTACGTCATCGACCTGGCGAAGATCGGATGAGCCGCGCCCTTCCAGCCGGGAAGACGAGGATGAGATCTTCTCCCTGACGCGTGTACAGGCGCAGCCGGTAGCGGCCGGGGCCGTTGCGCGCGAGGTTGGGGAAGCGCACCCCGCTCGCCGACAGCTTCTGCATCACCAGGCGGCCCGACTTGCTGACGATGTCCGCCTCGACCACCTCGTCCCAGCCCTTGCGTCTCAGAGGTGACGGGGCCGAGCGCAGCGCCTTCGCCGTGACGCAGGTCGCCCAGTCCTGGCTGGGCGTGAAGAACAGGGCGATCCCGCCCCTGGCTTCGAGGGGATCGATCTTCTCCTTGTCCCAGATCACATCGGAGTCGTCAGCCGTGTCCGCTTCCGGGTCGTAGATGCCGTACGGGAGGGTGTCCCAGTCGTAGTAGGACGCGGTCGCCTGGAACCGCGTGCGCAACCCGGGCCATGGGTCGCGGCACAGGGCGTCCTCCTTCTGCGCCTCGCGCCTCGACTGTTCACGCGCGAGGTCGTCCTTCTCCTTCTGCCGCTGCTGCAGCTGAGCCGACGACAGCAGCAGGTCCGGATGTCTCCGCCCGATCACCTCCGGGCAGAGCAGCGCGAGCAGCGCGGGCCGGGCCCTGACCGGCTCCCCGTCCGCGAACCTGGTGCACGCCGCTCTGCCCCTGCTGAGCAGTGCCTGGTCCGAGATCTCCCGGTCGGGCTTGTTCACGCTGCACAGGTAGGCACGAACGTGCTGGTGGGCGGGGGTGTCGGCGACCCGTGGCGGACCATGCCACGCCCAGCAGTCCGAAGGCGGCAGCCGTTCGTCCTGCCAGGTGAAGGAGAGCCGTGGATGGTTCTCGGGTCCGACGGCCATCAGCACGCAGACCGTGGCCGCGGCCATGACCGCCGTGGGCGGGCGCAGCGGCGGTTTGTGCCTGGGCTCGCGGTTCAGCTCGTGCGCGGTGCGCGCCAGCCAGACGACGTGGAGCACGTCCATCGCCTCGACGATCGACTCGATCGTGCTCCCTCTCGTCTGGCTGTTCACGAGCGCCACCAGGAATCCGCTCGCGAACGTGCCCAGACCGATGAGGAGCGTGCCCCGGCTCCAGCGTCCGTCGCGCCGTTGAGCGAGCAGGACCATCACCATCACGAGGAAGACGGCTACCTGCGTGACCATGGCAGTCGCCAGGTAGGCCGTGCCCGGGAAGAACCGGGACATCGGCTCGTCGGCCAGGTCGATCGCGAGCGATCCGGCTGTTTCCACCAGCGCGAGCAGGAGCAGGACCAGTCGGAAGGCCCGGCCTGACCCGGTGAGCACCACCAGGAGCAGCACGATCGCCGACATCCAGAGCGCCGTGCCGATGACCGTCTCGACCAGGTCCGGGAGGAACGAGGGGATCAGCAGCCACACCAGGTAGGCGTACAGCGACAACCGCAACCAGGTGCCCGCCTGGCGCGCCGGCCCGATCAGGGGCGCGGGCCCCCGGAAGATCTGCCAGAACATCCACGACTTCACCAGCCCGACCAGCAGCAACCCGCCCAGCACCGGCAGCAGGGGCGAGGCCGTGAGACTCTCGTAGGGCGGGTACCACAGGGTGGCCAGCCATGCGGGGGTCGCGGTGCCGATCACCAGGCTGAGGGCGATCGAACCGACGGTGACGATCAGGGAGGCGGCGGCCGCCGTTCGGGATAAGTGCACAATGAGGCGTGATCGTAGTACTCGATGATCACGGTTTCGTGGAGGTCGGGCGAGGATATGGTTGATCTCCGACCCGTGATTGGAGGCGGCTCCGTGGCCATGCCGAAGAAGGGCTCGCGGCTCATCGACGTCGGCGGCACCGGCTTCCGCTGGCGGGTCCGCCACAAGCCCACCTACTGCCAGGGGAACGGCTGGAGCCCTCTCACGTTCGCCGTCGAGCGAGCCGAGGAGCCGGGGGGCGTGCTGGTGGTGTCGCTTCCCTGCGCCAGGCCGGACAACTGGCTGGGAGAGCGGACGATCGCGGTCCGTCCTGTGCTCGTCGGCGCCTGCATCCGCCGGGCCGTCGAACGAGGCTGGGATCCGGGGAGCCGGGCCGGATTCGCCCTCACCGTGGCCGAGGACGAGTTGCCCGCGCTCCTGGGCGAATCGCCGCGGTATCTGGTCCCGTTTCTCTGGGGGATGATCCCGGAGGGTGGCGGCATCGAAGACCTCCCTCGATGCACCCAAGTTTGGAGCCGGGAGGATTCTCCTCGGTCAGCCGAGGGGGCGGACGCTAGTTCTCAAAGTGGTAGCGACAGGCGGCGACCATGATGGTGTCATCCTTGATGCGGCCGGCGAGGCGGTGTTCCGAAGTGATGCGCCGGGACCAGTAGCCGGACCATTCGTACTTCAGGGGCTCCGGTTTCCGATGCCCTCGTTCTCGTTCCGGCCTATGTCGGCGATCAACTGATTGATCCTCTTGAGGATGCGTCGATCTTCCCGCTGCCAGGAGCAGTAGCCTTCCCAGGCGAGTTCGTCGAAAAGGATCTTCACAACGCGGTGTGCTCATCGGCCAGCTCGCGAACGGCACCACCTCGGGCCTCCAGCCGGGCAACGGCCTCCGACAGCCGTCTGCGGTTGACAGGAGAGGCCATCAAGTAGAGCGTCTCGCGCATCGATTCGTTCTCGCGCTGCGACACCATGACGACGCCTTCCCCGCCAGGGCGGGTGATGAGAACTTCTTCCTGGTCATCGATGACGGAGTCGAGGGTGGCGGCGTAGTTGGCCCGCGATTCGGACATGGTCATGACCTTCATGGCCCAAGTGTGCGTGATGATGTACATCACTGAGGTGACTTCGCCGATCACTCGTTCTCGTCGCACCGCTGGGTCGAGACGTGCTTCGTGGCCTTGGCCGCGCGCTCGGTGACGGGCAGGAGCTCCTCCCCGGCCAGCGCGAACCCCTCGTCCGGCTGCTGCTTCGCCGCGGCGAAGACCATCCCGGCGACCGCGCCGTCCTCGAGGATCAGCGGGGCGCCGCTCACCCCCGCGTGCACCTCGGCGGAGAACTCGAGAACCACCCTGGTGACCTGACGGTCCCTGTAGAGGTTCGGCCCTTCGGCCTTGATCCGCCGCTCGATCTCCACCGGCTGCGTCACGAGCTGCTTGGCGCCCTTCGGATAGCCCGGCATGCGGGCGTCGGCGAGCGACAACCCCGGGATGGGCAGCAGCGGCTCGGGCGCCGGAGTGATGCGCAGCGCGGGTGCGGGCAGCTTCGGTACGTACAGGACGGCGATGTCGGCGTCGGGATCGAAGGCCACGACGCGGCCCTCGTACACCTCGCCATCGGCAGTGGTGACGACCGGAGACACCGGGATGGCGCCGGCCACCACGTGGGCAGCGGTCACCACCCGCTGGGGGGCGTACACGAAGCCCGTCCCCTCGATCTCCTTGTTGCACGACGGCGCGATCACCCGGAGCCGCACCACGCTCCGCGCCGCGTCACCGTCCTCCTGCGAGACGGCCACCCCGCTCCCGGCCGCCGGCGCGTCACCGAGCACCGGCACCGGCGGGGCGGAGGCCGAGCAGCCGGCAAGAGCAAGGACGACGGGCAACCAGAACCAACGCGTCACGCCCTTCACTCCCCCTTGGGTGCTCTTCGCCGGACTCGCCGGATCACCACCGTGTCACGCTCCCCATGATCTTGTACAGCAT
Source organism: Nonomuraea rubra (assembly GCF_014207985.1). NCBI lineage: Bacteria > Bacillati > Actinomycetota > Actinomycetes > Streptosporangiales > Streptosporangiaceae > Nonomuraea > Nonomuraea rubra. Next base: position 11,117,906 of record NZ_JACHMI010000001.1, read on the forward strand.
CAGCATGCCAGGCACACTGCTGGGTGTATTCCGGGCGGCCGGACAGGTGGGCACCGCATGGGGCAGGACAGGGTTTCGACGTGGGACGGCGTCACTCTGCGGTCCAGCTACAAGGATCGGGTGGTCGAGGGACGCGACCAGCTCGCCCAGGCGGCACGCGACGGCGACTGGCCCACGGTCCTCGACCTGCTCGACGAGCACCCCGAGTGGATCAACAGCGGCAGAGTAGGCGGCCGCAGCGGATACGCCCCGCTTCACCAGGTCGCCTGGCACGGTGCCGCGGCGGACCTCGCCGACCAGCTGGTCGCCCGCGGCGCCTGGCGCACGCTGCGCACGGCTCAAGGCGAGCAGCCGGTCGACATCGCCGGCCGCCTGGGACACCGTCATCTCCTCGTCCCGCTCACACCGGTCATCCTCCACCCGCTGCCGATCGAGACCATGCGGTCGATCCAGCGCCACTTCCACGCGCTGATCCACGAACGTGCCGGCGATCTGATCACCGAGCAGCAGTTGCGCCTTCCGGAGCTGGAAACCCTCACCGAGCAGCGGAACCCGGCCTGCTGGTTCGCCGTCCCCGGGATGTACGGCGGTTTCAGCTATCGGCTGGACCGAACCCAGCTGATCGTGGAGAGCTGGTGCCGCGTCGTCGGGGGCTCCGGTCAGCGGCACGTCATCGACGAGCACGGCGCGCGACTCGTCGCCGAGGGTTTCGTCTGACCGGCGGAACGACGGCGTGGCGCATCAGCGCCGCGTCCCACCTGAATCGTGATCAATGCGAGTGCATCGCGAGACGGCCGGATCGGATGCTTGCGGTGTGGAAACGCACCATGCGAGTGCCCCACCCGCCACCGAAGGGCGGCTTGCCGAGCGACTGGTCGCCGCCGGGCTCGCCGGCATCATCCTGCCCTTCGTCCAGTTCGGCTGGCTCCTTCTCGCGGCCACGCTGTCCGACGACTCGCGCTGCGGCCACTTCGGCTGTGTCGGCCTGCCGGCCGACGCGTGGACGGTGGGGAACTGGGCATCGATCGTGCTCGCCTGGCCACTGCTGCACCTCCTCCGGGTACGTCCGGCGTGGGCCGTCGCCGCGCTGGCGCCCTTCTTCCTGGTGCCGACCTGGGCGCTCGCCGACGTGCCAGCCAGCCTGGTCGCCGGGGTGTTCGCGTACCCGCTGGCCGCCCTGGTGAGTACGCCCCGCGTGTTGTGGCGGCGGCGCAGTCTGGTCCTGGCCCTCTTCGTTCTGCTCTGCGCCTTCCGCGCGCTATCTGCCAAGCGGGGTTGAGCTGGGGGTTTGGGGGGCCGCGCCCCCCAATGTCACAGCCTGAGCTTCCTTGCGCGAAGCGCCTCCCTGGCGAAGACCGTGCGTTTCCCCCGAGACGCCGCTACTTCAGAAGCTGCCGGGCCATCACCATGCGCTGGATCTGGTTGGTGCCCTCGTAGATCTGGGTGATCTTGGCGTCGCGCATCATGCGCTCCACCGGGAAGTCCTTCGTGTACCCATACCCACCCAGCAACTGCACCGCGTCCGTCGTGATCTCCATGGCCGCGTCAGAAGCCGCGCACTTCGCCGCGCTCGACAGGAACGTCAGGTCCTTCTGCGGCTCCCCGTGCATCGCGCGCTCCGACTTGGCCGCCGCGTGGTACGTGAGCTGCCGCGCCGCCTCCAGCTTCATCGACATGTCGGCGATCATGAACTGGAGGCCCTGGAAGTCGGCCACCGGCCGGCCGAACTGCTTGCGTTCCTTGACGTAGCCGATGGCGAAGTCGAGGGCGCCCTGGGCGATGCCGAGGGCCTGGGCGGCGATGGTGATGCGGGTGTGGTCGAGGGTGGCGAGGGCCGTCTTGAAGCCGGTGCCGGGGGCGCCGATCATGCGGTCCGCCGGGATGCGGACGTTGTCCAGGATGACCTGGCGGGTGGGCGACCCCTTGATGCCGAGCTTCTTCTCCTTGGGGCCGAACGAGACGCCTTCGTCCGACTTCTCCACGACAAAGGCGGAGATGCCGCGGGCGCCGGCCGCGGGGTCCGTGACGGCCATCAGGGTGTAGTACTCGGAGACGCCGGCGTTGGTGATCCACATCTTGACGCCGTTGAGCACGTACGAGTCCCCGTCCGCCACCGCGCGGGTCTTCATGGCCGCCGCGTCCGAGCCCGCCTCGGGCTCCGACAGCGCGTACGAGAACATCGCCTCGCCCCTGGCGACCGGCGCCAGGTAGCGGGACTTGAGCTCCTCCGAGGCCGAGAGCAGGAGCGGGACGGTGCCCAGCTTGTTGACGGCGGGGATGAGGGAGGAGGACGCGCAGGCGCGGGCCACCTCCTCGATCACGATGACGGTGGCCAGCGCGTCGGCACCGGCACCCCCGTACTGCTCGGGCACGTGTACGGCATGCACGTCGGCCGCCACGAGCGCCTTGTAGACGTCCCAGGAGAACTCCTCGGTCTCGTCGATCTCGGCGGCGTGCGGGGCTATCTTCTCGTCGGCCAGGGCGCGAACCGTCTCCCTGAGCATGTCGTGCTCTTCGGCGGGCGCGTACAGAGGGAAGCTCATGCATCAGATACTAGGACGTCCGACCATCTTGTTACCAGCCGGTACGGTTTGCGAAGAATTGCAGGTGGCACGTAGGAGGTAGCGGGGGCCGGTAGCATGCCTGCGCGATCGAAAGGAGCTCCCTCGTGCCATATCGCCTCACGGTGATCGGGACCGGATACCTGGGCATCACCCATGCGGCCTGCATGGCTGATCTCGGATTCGACGTCCTGGGCCTCGACATCGACGCCGACAAGGTCAACCGGCTCAATGCGGGCGAGCTCCCCATCCACGAACCCGGCCTCGAACCCGTGCTCCGCCGCGGCCTCGACTCCGGCCGGCTCCGCTTCACCACCTCCTACGAGGAGGTCGCCGCCTTCGGCGACGTGCACTTCATCTGCGTCGGCACCCCGCAGAAACGCGGCGAGTACGCCGCCGACGTGACCTACATGGACGCGGCCGTCGAGTCCCTCGCCCCGCTCCTCGATCGCGAATGCCTGGTCGTCGGCAAGTCCACCGTGCCCGTCGGCACGGCCGAGCGGCTGGCCGACAAGCTGGCCAGGCTCGCCCCCGCCGGCGCCGAGGCCGAGCTGGCCTGGAACCCCGAGTTCCTGCGCGAGGGCTTCGCCGTCGAGGACACGCTGAGCCCCAACCGCATCGTCCTCGGCGTGCGCAGCGAGCGGGCCGAGAAGATGCTGCGCGAGGTGTACGAGCCGCTGGGCGAGGTGCCGATCGTGGTGAGCGACTTCGCCACGGCCGAGCTGGTCAAGACGGCCGCCAACGCGTTCCTGGCCACCAAGATCTCCTTCATCAACGCCATGGCCGAGGTCTGCGAGGCCGCGCACGCCGACGTCCAGCTGCTGTCCGAGGCCCTGTCGTACGACGACCGCATCGGCGGCCGCTACCTCAACGCCGGGCTCGGGTTCGGCGGCGGTTGCCTGCCCAAGGACATCAGGGCGTTCATGGCGCGGGCCGGTGAGCTGGGGGCGGACCAGGCGCTGACGTTCCTGCGCGAGGTGGACGCGATCAACATGCGCCGCCGCGCCCGCATGGTCGACCTGGCCAGGGCGCTGGCCGGCGGCTCCTTCCACGGGTGCACCGTGGGCGTGCTGGGAGCGGCCTTCAAGCCGAACTCCGACGACATCCGCGACTCCCCCGCCCTCGACGTCGCCGTCACCATCGGGCACCAGGGAGGGCAGGTCACTGTGTACGACCCGATCGCCCTCGACAACGCCCGCAAGGCCCATCCCGAGCTGAACTACGGCACCTCGGCCATCGAGGCGGTTCGGGGGGCACATGTGGTGTTGCTGCTCACGGAGTGGCAGGAGTTCCTGCAGCTCGATCCGGTGGAGCTGGGGGCCGTGGTGGCGACCCGCCGCATCGTGGACGGCCGGAACGCGCTCAACGCCGAGATGTGGCGCTCCGCCGGCTGGCACTACCGCGCCCTCGGCCGCCCGTAGTCACCGCTGCCCGGCCCCTACTGCAGGTGGCGAACCCACTGCGTCATGAGCGGCCGGTAGCCTCGCCGTGCCCAGAACGGCGTCGAGAGCGGGTTCGGCAGGGCATGGTGCAACAGCATGACCGACACCCCCCGCGCCCCCGCCTCACCATGCGCCACGCCCGTGAGCGCCGCCCCCACCCCGCGCCCCCGCGCCCACGACTCGACGTACATGACCCCCAGGTACGCCGCCGGCGCCTCGTTCACGGCATGGGAGATCCACCCGGACCGGCCAGGCGGCTCCACGATGACGCACCCGGCGGCCCGCCCGTCCACCTCGGCCACCCAGCACCAGTTCAGCGGCAGCACCTCGGCCTCCACCGACTCCCTGAGCCGTTCCCTGGTGGACGCGCGCATCGTCACCCACCCCCACTGCGCGTCGTACGCCACCAGCCGCTCGTACATCCCCGCCACGACCTCGACGTCGTCCGCCCGGGCCGGGCGGACGGCGAACTCGCCCACGCCGGTGCCGGGACGGACGCCGCGGACGGCCAGCGAGGTGATGGGGGCGAAGCCCCGTACGGCCAGCGCCCGGACGGGGGTGGTGTCGCGGCTGGGCCACAACACACTGAGCGCCTGACCGGGCTCGCCGCCCCGAGGCAGGGCCAGCCAGCGATCGAGCAGCGCGCCCAGCGCGGCCTCCGGGTCCGGGCCCGCGGCGCGGGCGCGCAGGCGGTGGACGACCAGCGGGGACCAGCAGGCCGGCAACGTGTCGGGGTGGAGCCGGTCCACGGCGGCCAGGCCGATGGCGTCGGGCACCTCAAGCAGTTCCTCGCCACGCTTGACGATCAGCTCGTCCTGGCCGGCGAGGAGCGGGTCGGCGGCGTACACGCGGGTCGCGTGCCCCTTGGTCGGGTCGTCCATGGCCGCACCCTAACCGCCGCGATCCCCAGGAAAAAGGCGCTTTACCCGCCGCTTATGGCTCTGTGACCGACGCTCCTACAGCTCGGCGGCCTCCGCGCGCAGCTTCTCGCCCTTGGCGTACGCCTGCTCCTTCAACCGTTCCTGGAACTCCACCATCTTCTCCCGCAGCCCCGCGTCGGAGGCGGCCAGGATCCGTACGGCCAGCAGCCCCGCGTTACGCGCCCCGCCGACCGCGACCGTGGCGACCGGCACCCCGGCCGGCATCTGCACGATCGACAGCAGCGAGTCCATGCCGTCGAGGTACTTCAGCGGCACCGGCACCCCGATCACCGGCAGCGGGGTGACGGAGGCCAGCATGCCGGGCAGGTGGGCGGCCCCGCCGGCGCCGGCGATGATCACCTGGACGCCGCGGGAGGCGGCCTGGCGGCCGTACTCGATCATCTCGGTGGGCATGCGGTGCGCCGACACCACGTCGGCCTCGAACGGCACCCCGAACTCGGCGACCGCCTCCGCTGCGGCCTTCATGACCGGCCAGTCGGAGTCGCTCCCCATGACGATGCCAATCATGTGTACTCCCCGGTCATGAGGTAGACGGCGGCGTGGCGGGCGCGGGCGCGGACCTCGTCGAGGTTGGAGCCGAGGGCCGTCACGTGGCCGATCTTGCGCCCCGGCCGCACCTCCTTGCCGTAGAAGTGCAGCTTGATGCCGGGATCGTGGGCCATGACGTGCTCGTACCGCTTGAACAGGTCGGGGTCGTCGCCGCCGAGCAGGTTGGCCATGACGACGTGCTGGGCGGTCATCCTGGGCGTGCCGAGCGGCAGGTCGAGCACGGCCCGCAGGTGCTGCTCGAACTGGGAGGTCGTGGCGCCCTCGATGGTCCAGTGGCCGCTGTTGTGCGGGCGCATGGCCAGCTCGTTGACGACCAGCCCGCGCTCCGACTGGAACAGCTCCACGGCCAGCAGGCCGGTCACGCCGAGCTCGTTGGCGACGGTCAGGGCGATGCGCTGGGCCTGGGCGGACTGCTCCTGGTCGAGGCCGGGCGCCGGCGCGATGACCTCGACGCAGATGCCGTTCTCCTGCACGGTCTCGACGACCGGGTAGCTCACGCCCTGCCCGTGCGGCGAGCGGGCGACCAGCACGGCCAGCTCCCGGTCGAAGGGGACGAACGCCTCCGCCATGAGCTCGACCCCGGTCGCGAACGCCTCGGCGACCTCGTCGGGCGTGCGGCACACCCACACGCCGCGCCCGTCGTAGCCGCCGCGGACCGCCTTCAGCACCACGGGCCAGCCGTGCTCGGCGGCAAAGCTCGCGACATCGTCGGCGGACGACACCCGCGCCCAGGCGGGGCAGGGCGCGCCGATCCTGGTCAGGCGCTCGCGCATGACGGCCTTGTCCTGGGCGTGCACGAGGGCGTCGGCGCCGGGGTGCACGACGTAGCCGTTGGCGGCCAGGGCCCTGATGTGGTCGGTGGGCACGTGCTCGTGGTCGAACGTGATCACATCGCAGCCCTTGGCGAACTCGCGGAGGTCACCAAGATCGCGGTAGTCTCCGATGCGCGTGTCGACGATGACCCGGGCGGCGCTCTCCTCGGGGTTGTTGGCCAGCACCCGCAGCTCGACGCCGAGCGCGATGGCGGGCGGCTGCGACATGCGGGCCAGCTGCCCCGCGCCGACGATGCCGACGACCGGTCCGATGGGGCTGTAGGAACTCACGCCAGGTGAGCTTACCGGGACGGAACGACTTCCCCGACTGCACCCCTTCGAGCAGCCGGGCGCGTCGCGAGGGCTGGACGGCCGTTCCGGGTCGCCCGGCGGACGAGACCGCCCGGCGGGCACGACCGCCCAGCGTTCGCGTGCCCTCGAACAGTTCAGCAGGGTAAACCCTGCGAAACGGGTATGTCGGATATCGGATGAAGTTTCTAAAGAACCATTTTCTGACCCTTGTTCATCCCTCTGACACCCCTGCTCCATCGTGGCCGGTACGCTGGGGGGCGCAAGGCTCGACTAGGGAAGGGACCGAGCAGAGACGTGGACTTCGCCAAACGCCTCTACCAGCGGTTCTCGTCCCTGGTCCACGAGCTGGCCAAGTTCGGCAGCATCGGCGCCATCGCCTTCCTCATCGACTTCGGCCTGCTCAACCTCCTCAACGTGGTGATCGGCATCGGGCCGCTCACGTCGAAGGTCGTCGCGACGACGATCTCCACCACGTTCGCGTACGCGGGCAACCGGTTCTGGACCTTCCGGCACCGCGAGCAGAGCGGGCTGCGCCGCGAGTACTTCCTGTTCTTCCTGCTCAACGGCATCGCCCTGCTGTTCGGCATGCTGACGATCGGCTTCACCACCTACACGCTCAACCTGCACGACGCGCTCAGCTTCAACATCGCCAACATCGTGGGCGTGGGTCTCGGAACGCTGTTCCGCTACTGGTCGTACAAGAAGTGGGTGTTCATGGAGGCCACCGACCCGATCCCGGTCGAGCTGCCCGAGGGTGGGGTCAAGCCGGGCCGCTGACCACCCGGTTCCGCCCGTCGTCATCCGCCGGGCGCAGGAAGATGGCGAACGTCGCGGGGCGCCGCCGTACGAGCTCCAGGCGGCCGCCGTCGGCCGCGGCCAGCGCGCGGGCCAGCGTCAGCCCGAGCCCGGTGCCTCCGCCGCCGCTGACGTTCCTGTCGAAGATCTTGGGGGCGATCTCGTCGGCGATGCCGGGGCCCTCGTCCGCGACCTCGGTCACCACGTAGTTGCCGCCGAACGAGGTGGTCACTGTCACGGCGCCGCCGCCGTGCCGCAGCGAGTTCTCCAGCAGCGAGGCGATCACCTGGCCGAAGCCTCCGGTGGTGGCCATCGCCTTCATCCCGCGGGAGCCTTCGAGCTGCAGCGTGCGGCCCGCGTCGCGGAAGACCGGCTCCCATTCGGTGATCTGCTGGCCCAGCACCTCGTCGATCGCGACCGGCTCGGCCTGGGCGTGCCGCTGGCGGCGGGCGGCGGCCAGCAGCTCGTCGATCACGGCGGTGAGCCGCTCGGCCTGTACGATCGCCGCCTCGCCCTCCTCCCGCACGACCTCCGGCTCGCCGGCGGCGGCCACGATCTCCTCCAGGCGCATGGTCAGGCCGGTCAAGGGGGTACGAAGCTGGTGGGAGGCGTCGGTGGCGAACTCGCGTTCGCGGGTGAGCAGGTCGGAGATGCGGGTGGCGCTGCGGTCGAGCACCTGGGCCACGCGGTCGAGTTCGGGGATGCCGTAGCGGTGCTTGCTCGGGCGGGCGTCGCCCGAGCCGAGCCGTTCGGCGATCTTCGCCAGGTCCTGCAGGGGTAGCGTCAGGCGGCGTGACTGCACGACTGCCAGGCTCACGGCCACCGCCAGGGCGGCGCCGGCCAGGGCCACGATGAGCAGCAGGCGGGCCCGTACGTCCTGCTCGACCTGATCGCGGTCGCGGCTGATCCGCACGTAGACACCGGTGTTGGTCTGGGCGTCCTCTGTCATCAGGTGACCGGACGGCGGGGGGTCGCCGACGACGGTCACCCTCAGGGGGGTTCCGCGCTCCCAGATCTGGATGAACCTGCCGGGGTACTTTTGCTCCAGTTGCTGGGGGTCGAGCGGCGTCTCCTGGACGCGGGCGTACTCCACCTCTCCCACGAGACGCTTGGCTTCCGCCCCGAGCTCCTGAGCCGCCTCATCGACGATCAGACGGCTGACGACGACGCCCAGGGGGACCCCCAGCAGCAGGACCGCGATTACCGCGACGACCAGGGTGGAGGAGAGCAGTCGGCGGCGCATCTCCTACTCGCGCTCGAACCGGAAGCCGACTCCCCTGACGGTGGTGATGTAGCGCGGCTTGGCCGCGTCGTCGCCGAGCTTGCGGCGCAGCCAGGAGATGTGCATGTCGAGCGTCTTGGTGGAACCCCACCAGTTGGTGTCCCACACCTCGCGCATGATCTGCTCGCGGGTGACGACCTTGCCGGCGTCGCGGACCAGGACCCGCAGCAGGTCGAACTCCTTGGTCGTCAGATGCAGCTCCTTCTCCCCCATCCAGGCGCGCCGCGAGTCGGCGTCGATGCGCACGCCCTGGACGACCGGGGTCTCGGAGGTGCCGCGGCGCAACAGCGCCCGCACCCTGGCCAGCAGCTCCGCCAGCCGGAACGGTTTGGTCACGTAGTCGTCCGCGCCGGCGTCGAGGCCGACGACGGTGTCCACCTCGTCGACGCGGGCGGTCAGTATGAGCACCGGGGTGCCGTGGCCCTCGGCCCGGATCCGGCGGGCGACCTCCAGGCCGTCCATCTCCGGCAGGCCAAGGTCAAGAACGATCAGGTCGATGCCGCCCGACAGGGCCCTCTCCAGGGCCTGCGGGCCGTCCGGGCTCACCTCGACCTGATAGCCCTCGCGGCGCAGCGCACGCGCGAGTGGCTCTGAGATCGAGGTGTCATCCTCGGCGAGAAGTACGCAGGTCATGAAGCGATCGTAGGACCTTAAGCGATCGTTTCCCGGGCACAGCGCGCGGTTTGACTTGTCGTTGACCTATCCATTGACCTGGGCAAACACGGCTAAAATACGGTAGGTCGTGATTAAAGCACCGCCGTTTTCGGCCTGCGATTCATCGGACGATCATGCCCGCCCGCGCGATCCCCAACCCTCGGCTGAGATCATCGGGAGCATGCAGCCGAGCGCTCTCGATCGTGCCCGCGAGTTGTGGGCCGCGCTGACCCGCGTCCCCGGCGCATTCCCCGGCCGCGGGGAGGTGCGGGTCGCGGTCTCTCCCGGGTCGGGTCTCTGCCCGCCGGAATGGGCGGGCGTCGTCGTCCTGGACGGAGGCGTGCTGTGCACGGTGCCGAGCCCCGAACTGGAGGAAACCATGCTCGGCCTACTGCGGGCGGGCACCGACCTCGCCCAGGTGCCCGCACAGGAGGTGCTCGGCCCGGCCACGCTGGCTTACCTGGACGCGGCCGATTTCTTGCCCACCCACTTAGCTGCAGGCGGGACTGAGGTCAGCGGCCTGCCGCCGGGACACGCGGGCGTCCTGGCGCTCCTGGCCTCGGTGCCGGAGCACGAGGCGCGGGAGTCCGGGCTCGACGAGGCGGAATCTACGGTGTACGTGGTCCGCGACGGGCCCGAGGTGGTCGCGGCGGCCGGGTACCGGACCTGGCTGGAGACGGCGGCGCACGTCTGCGTGCTGACGGCCCCCGGCCGGCGGGGCCGCGGGCTGGCCCGCGCGGTGGCGTCGGCGGCCGTGGCCGACGCGCTGGCGAAGGGGCTGCTGCCGCAGTGGCGGGCGCGGTTCGCGCCGTCGCGCCGCGTGGCCAGGGCGCTGGGCTTCCGCGAGTACGGCAGGCAGATCAGCCTGCACCTCGGCCGCTGACCGCGGAAGCCTCAGGCCGCTGACCGCGGAAGCCTCAGGCCGCCGGCCGCGGAAACCCTCGGGCCGCCGACCGGGGAGAAGCGTCAGTCGTCGCTGGACGGCGGCTCGGCGTACCGTGCGAGGTAGAGCTGGATGCCGAGGCTGTTGATCAGCCCGAGCTCGGTCTCCAGGTAGTCGATGTGCTCTTCCTCGTCCTTCAGGATGTCCTCGAAGATGTTCGCCGAGGTGATGTCGCCCTTCTCGCGCATCAACTGGATGCCCGGCCGCAGCCGCTGCACCACCGACAGCTCCACCTCGAGGTCGGCCCTCAGCTGCTCCTCGACGGTCTGGCCGATGTGCAGGGTCCCCAGGCGCTGATAGTTGGGCAGGCCCTCCAGGAAGAGGATGCGATCGGTGAGGCGCTCGGCGTGGCGCATCTCGTCGATCGACTCGTAGCGGGTGTGCTCGGCGAGCTTCGTGTACCCCCAGTTCTCCTGCATCTTGGCGTGCAGGAAGTACTGGTTGATCGCGGTGAGCTCCGCGGTCAGCTGTTCGTTGAGCAATTCGATGATCTGCTTGTCGCCCTGCATGACGGGCCCCTCATCGCTATCCGGCTATGCGGTCGTCAGTTCGTCAGACCTTTTCAGGATCGCACAGATCTTCCGAACACAACGGGCACAGTCACCACCAGCACCAGTGGTGTCGCGGATCTGCTTCGCGCTCTTCGCCCCTGCGGCGATGCAGTCGTGGACCTCGTTCTCGGTCACAGCACGACAAATGCACACGTACATCCAGGGACAAACCTCTCGCGAAGGGGATGGCGCCATAAGGTTAGGCACACCTAAGGTAGCGCACTTTGGTTAGGCTTGCCTACGTTGGGTGGGTCACAAACGCCTATCCCCCGCCGTCAGTGGCCTCGCGAGATCCACTCCTCCAGGTGCGGGGCCTCCGCTCCGATCGCCGTCGAGTCGCCGTGCCCCGTGTGCACGACCGTCTCCGGCGGGAGCGTCAGCAGCCGCTCCCTGATCGACTCGATGATCGTCTCGAACGAGCTGTACGAGCGGCCCGTCGCCCCCGGCCCGCCCTTGAACAGGGTGTCACCGCTGAAGACGGCCCCCAGGTCGGGCGCGTACGCGCAGACGGCGCCCGGCGAGTGCCCCGGCGTGTGCAGGATCTGCAGGGCCACGCCGCCGGCCGTCAGCTTCTCCCCGTCGGCCAGCGGCTCGTACGACACCTCCGGCCCGTACACCTGCTCCCACAGCACCTGGTCCGCCGGGTGCAGCCGGATCGGCGCCCCGGTCAGCGCGGCCAGGTCGCGGGCGGCGTCGATGTGGTCGTTGTGCGCGTGCGTGCACAGGATGGCCCGGACCGTACGCCCGCCCACCCGTTCGGCGATCGCCGCCGCGTCGTGGGCGGCGTCGATGATCACGACCTCGCGCGCGTCGCCGACCAGCCAGACGTTGTTGTCGACGTCCCAGGTGCCGCCGTCCAGCGAGAACGTACCCGAGGTGATGACACGGTCGATCATTTAGAGGACCACCACCGAGCGCAGCACCTCTCCCCGGTGCATCTTGCCGAACGCCTCCTCGACCTGGTCGAGCCCGATCGTCTCGGACACGAACTTGTCCAGCGGCAGCCGGTTCTGCAGGAACAGGTCGATCAGCATCGGGAAGTCGCGCGAGGGCAGGCAGTCGCCGTACCAGGAGGACTTCAGCGCACCGCCGCGGCCGAACACGTCCAGGAGCGGCAGGTCGATGCGCATGTCGGGGGTGGGCACGCCGACCAGCACGACCGTGCCGGCCAGGTCGCGGGCGTAGAACGCCTGCTCGTACGTCTCGGGCCGGCCGACCGCCTCGATCACCACGTCGGCGCCGTTGCCGCCGGTCAGGTCGCGGATCGCCTCGACCGGGTCCGCGGAGCGCGAGTTGACCGTGTGGGTGGCGCCGAAGCCGCGGGCCCACTCCAGCTTGCGGTCGTCCACGTCCACCGCGATGATCTTCGCGGCGCCCGCCAGCGAGGCGCCCAGGATCGCCGCGTCGCCGACCCCGCCGCAGCCGATCACCGCCACGCTGTCGCCGCGGGTGACCCCGCCGGTGTTGACGGCCGCCCCGAGGCCCGCCATCACGCCGCACCCGAGCAGGCCCGCCACCTGCGCCGGAGCCTCGGCCGAGACCTTCGTGCACTGACCGGCCGCGACCAGCGTCTTCTCCAGGAACGCGCCGATGCCCAGCGCGGGCGACAGCTCGGTGCCGTCCTTGAGCGTCATCTTCTGGGTGGCGTTGTGCGTGTTGAAGCAGTACCACGGGCGGCCGCGCAGGCAGGCGCGGCACTGGCCGCACACCGCGCGCCAGTTGAGGATCACGAAGTCGCCGGGCTCCAGGCCGGTGACCCCGTCGCCGACGGCCTCCACCGTGCCCGCCGCCTCGTGTCCCAGCAGGAACGGGTAGTCGTCGCTGATCCCGCCCTCCCGGTAGTGCAGGTCGGTGTGGCACACGCCGCAGGCCTGCACGTTCACCACCGCCTCGCCCGGACCGGGGTCCGGCACGAGCACCGTCTCGAGAGAAACTTCCTGGCCCTTGCCCTGGGCTACCACGCCCTGCACTTCGTACGGCATGCCAGTCATCTTGTGTCAGGAGGATGATCTCCGCAAGACATAGGGCTGCACCACGCCGAGCCCTCTCGCCGGACGGCGCCTGATCCGGTGCAACGCGTAAGGCCCGTCATCACCGAGCCCGCCGGCCAGTGCCTCGTCGATGAGGACCGTGCCGGGCCTGGCGATGGCGGTGAGCCGGGCGGCGAGGTTGACCGTGGTGCCGAAGACGTCGCCCATCACGGGCAGCACCGGGCCGTACGCCATCCCGATGCGCAGCTCGTCGGTCTCCACCAGGTCGAGGGCGATGGCCGCGGCCTGCTCGGGATCCTGCGCGGTGAACAGCACCTCGTCGCCCAGCGTCTTGACCAGCCGGGCGCCGTGGGTGGCCACCACGTCGGAGGCGCGCGACTCGAACCCCTCCACCAGCCCGGCCAGCTCCTTCTCGCCGAGCTCGCGGCTGCGCCTGGTGAACGACACCAGGTCCGCGAACCCCACCGCCATCGCCACCCTGGTCGGCACCAGCTCGTCGTTGACGTCCGCGATGGCCAGCAGCCGGGTGCCGGCGGCGGCGAGCTGGGCCCGCCAGACGTGGATGAGCACGTGCTCGAAGTCGGGCATCAGCCCCCGCGCCGTGCCGAGCACCGCCGCCAGGTCGCCCTCGGACGGCTCGGGCGGCAGCATCGTGCCGATCATGATCTCGGCCTGCCACTGCGCCAGCCTGGCCGTGGTCTGGCCGAGCGCGCGGGCCATGCGGATCACGGTCTGCTCGTCGAGCAGGCCGCCGTCGAGCATGCTGCGTACCCGGCGCAGCGCGTCCACGTCGGCCTCGGTGAACGCCACGGCGTCGTCCGCCCGCTGCGCGAAGCCGAGCGCGCGCCAGATGCGTTCGGCCAGCTCCCGGGGCACCCCGCTCCTGTCGGCGACCTCCACCCGCGTGTACCTGGGCGGCAGGCCGACCAGCAGCCGCTCGATCTCCTCGGCACTCGGCCGGCCGGGACGGGCTTCGCTCACCCGAGGAGGCTACTTCACAGCCCGCCGGCCCGCCGTCCGAGGACGCTACTTCAGCGCCCGCCTGGTCTCCCGTCCGAGAACGTCAGTTCAACGTCCGTCGACCTCGCCGTCCGAGGCGTCCTCGACGAGCCTGAACAGGTCGGTGCGCACGTCCTGAATCCTCGGGATGTCCTTGAGCACGATCTCCCCGCGGTCACCTGCCGACTCGACCGTCAGCGTGCCGCAGCCGAGCAGCCGCTCGGGGAAGGTCTGGTCCGAGCTCACCGTGTTGACCTTGGCGATCGGGATCTCGTCGGTCGACTTGTTGAGCACGCCCGTGCTGATCGTGAAGCGGTGCGTGGTGAGCACGTAGCCGGTGTTCTTCCACTGCAGGTACGGCACGAACGACCAGATCGTGAGCAGGATGAGCCCGATGACGACGACCGCGATCCTGGCGTAGGACACGTACTCGAAGTCGGGGATGAAGTACAGCGCCGCGCCGGTGGCCGCGGCGATGAGGACCAGCGCGATGAAGGGAACGATGAGCCGCTTCCAGTGGGGGTGGAAGGATCGGACGCGCCGCTCACCCTGCGTCAGATGATGGTCGGGAAGGGTCATGGGCAGCATCGTGCCACCATCCGGGTCCCGGGTGCCATGCCCGTGACGCAACGGGCAGCTCAGCCCACGGCCCGCACGTGCACCACGTCGCCCGCGCTCAGCGTGTACCGCTCGCCGCCGGACTCCAGCTGCAGGTGGCCGGAGCCGTCCACGCCCGTCGCGAGCCCGGTCAGCGCGTGCCCGTCCGGCAGCTCCACCCTGACCTGGCGGCCGACCGTGGAGCTGGTGGCGAGGTAGGCCGGGCGCAGCCCCGAGGCGTCGGCGTCGCCCTTGGCCTCCGTCCACTCCCGGTAGTGCGTCTCGACCTCCCTGAGGACGGCACGCAGCAGCGGGTCGCGGTCGAGGCAGGCGCCCTCGGCGATGCTCAGCGAGGTGGCCGTCTCGGTGGGCAGCTCGTCGGGCCGGAGCGTCACGTTCAGGCCCATGCCGATGACGACCGCGTCGTCCACCCGCTCGGCCAGCACCCCGGCCAGTTTGCGCTCGCCGATCAGCAGGTCGTTGGGCCACTTGAGGCCCACCTCGACCTCCGCCAGCCGGCGTACGGCGGAGGCGGCGGCCACGCCGTACAGGAGCGACAGCCAGCCCTGCGCGAGTGGCGGCACGGTGGGCCTGAGCAGGATCGAGAACGTCAGCCCCGAGCGGGGCGGCGCCGACCAGGTGCGGCCCAGCCGCCCGCGGCCGGCCTGCTGCGCCTCCGCGACCAGCACCGTGCCCTCGGGCGCGCCGTCCCGGGCGGCCTGGGCCAGGTCGGCGTTGGTGGAGCCGGTGGTGTCGACGACGGTGACACCGGTCCACATGGAGCCGGGGTGGACCAGGGCGCGGTTGAGCGCCGCCTCGGACAGCGGTGGGCGGTCGAGGTCGGAGTAGCGTGAGGAGGCCATCTCCCTATCTTCGCTGATGACGGGCGTCCGGAGGCGGAAGGGGCAAGATGGTGGGGTGAGCGAGCGCCCCGGGCCGACCACCCGGATCAGGATCACGGAGCTGGCCGGCCCCGCCGCCCGGGAGCGGCGCGACGACCTGGCCACGGAGGAGCCGCTGGAGCTCCGCCTCGCCGCGCCTGACGGCACGCGCAGGACGGTGGCGATCACCATGCGCACGCCGGGGCACGACTTCGAGCTGGCCGCCGGCTTCCTGCACGGCGAGGGCCTGGCGCGCCACGGGGACATCGCGTCGATCGCGTACTGCACCGACGAGGACCTGCCGCCGGAGGCCCGCTACAACACGGTCACGGTGCGCCTGCGCGTCCCGGTGCCCGACCTGCCCGCGCTCGACCGCCACTTCCTCACCTCCAGCGCCTGCGGCGTCTGCGGCTCGGCGAGCCTGGACGCGCTGCGCGACCGGTGCGCGACCGTCCCCCGCGGGTCGCTGCTGCTCGCCCCCGAGGTGCTGTACGCGCTGCCGGACGCGTTGCGCAAGGCCCAGGGCGTGTTCGGCAAGACGGGCGGGCTGCACGCCGCCGGGCTGTTCGGAGGCGACGGCGCCCTGGCGGCGGCGCGCGAGGACGTGGGCCGCCACAACGCGGTGGACAAGCTGGTCGGCTGGGCGTCCCTGGCCGGGCGGCTACCGCTGGCGGAGCACGTGCTCATGGTGAGCGGGCGGGCCAGCTACGAGATCATGCAGAAGTCGCTCGCGGCGGGCATCCCGGTGGTGTGCGCGGTGTCGGCGCCGTCGTCGCTGGCGGTGGAGCTGGCCAGGGGGTTCGGGCTGACGCTGGTGGGGTTCCTGCGAGGGGAGCGCTGCAACGTGTACGCGGGGGCGGAAAGAATCATCACCTAACAGTGGAATGAAGCATTCCGTTCTGCTATTCTGGAAACAGAACGAAGCATTCCGTTCCTTCTGGAGGTCCCTGACATGAGCACCATCACCCCCTTCCGCGTCGAGATCCCGCAGTCCGACCTCGACGACCTCCAGGCCCGTCTCGCCATGACCCGGTTCGCCGACGAGATCCCCGGGGCCGAGCAGGGCGTCAGCGTCGAGCGGGTCAAGCGCCTGGTCGCCCACTGGCGGGACGCCTTCGACTGGCGGGCGGTCGAGGCCGGGCTCAACGCCCACCCGCAGTTCACCACCGAGATCGACGGGCAGCGCATCCACTTCCTGCACGTCCGCTCCGGCAACCCCGACGCGCTCGCCCTGATCCTCACCCACGGCTGGCCCGGCTCCATCGCCGAGTACCTGCGCGCCATCGAGCCCCTGTCGCGCCACTTCCACCTGGTCATCCCGTCCCTGCCCGGCTACGGCTTCTCGGGCCCGACGCGCGAGCTGGGCTGGAACAACCAGCGCATCGCCAGGGCCTGGGCCGAGCTGATGGCGCGGCTCGGCTACGAGCGCTACGGCGCGGTCGGCAACGACGGCGGCTCGATGATCTCCCCCGAGGTCGGCAGGATCGACCCGGAGCACGTGGTGGGCGTGCACGTCACGCAGCTCTTCTCGTTCCCGTCGGGCGACCCGGCCGAGTTCGCGGAGCTGAGCGAGGAGGACCAGGCGGGGCTGGCGGTGCTCGACTGGTTCTGGAAGGAGAAGGGCGCGTTCAACGTCCTGCAGTCGCAGCAGCCGCAGACGCTCGCGCACGCCGTCGTCGACTCGCCCGCCGGCCTCGTCGGCTGGCTGGCCCAGCTCTTCGACGAGGACCTGGACGACGACTTCGTGGTGACCAACGCGGCCATCCACTGGCTCACCGGCACGGCCGGCTCCGCGCTGCGCCTCTACTGGGAGAACGCCCGCGCCGAGCAGCCCAAGGAGCCGACGACCGTGCCGACGGCGCTGGCCATGGGCGAGGGCGACTTCAAGTCCATCCGCCGCTTCGCCGACCGCGACCACGCGAACATCGTCTCCTGGAAGACCCTCCCGGCCCCGGCTCACGGCCACTACACGGCGCACACGGCCACGGAAGCGCTCACCTCGGACGTCATCGCCTTCTTCCGCGGCCTCGGCTAGGCACGGGAGGTGCCCCCTCGGGGGGCACCTCCCGTTTCGCTGTGTCAGCCGGTGTTCTGCAGGCCCGCCGCCACGCCGTTCACCGACAGCAGCAGCAGCGTGGAGAGCCGGTCGCGCTCCTGGTCCGACGGGTTCTCCGTGCGCAGCGCGCGCAGCGCCCTGAGCTGGAGGTGCGACAGGGCGTCCACGTACGGGTCGCGGAGCTGGACGGCGCGCGAGAGCACCTTGCGGTTCTCCAGCAGCCGCGTGTGCCCCGTGACGCGCAGCACCAGCTCGCGGGTCCGGTCGTACTCCTCCAGCACCTGCTGGGCGAAGTCCTCCCTGCCGCCCAGCGCCAGGTAACGCTTGGCGATGGAGCGGTCGGTCTTCGCCAGCGACATCTCCGCGTTGTCCAGCATGACGTTGAACAGCGGCCACTCCGCGTACGCCGCCCGCAGCTCGTCCAGGGAGTCGGCGGCGGCCAGGCCGGTGCCGAGGCCGTACCAGCCGGGGAGGTTGACGCGGGTCTGGGCCCAGGCGAAGACCCAGGGGATGGCACGCAGGTCGTCGAGGGAGCGGGGGGCGCCCAGGCCGCGGCGGGCCGGGCGGGAGCCGAGGCGCAGGCTGCCGATCTCCTCCAGCGGGCTGACCAGGCCGAACCACTCGGGGAAGCCGGGGGCCTCCGTGAGCGCGCGGTACGCCTGCTCCGAGGCCGTCGCCACCTGCTCGGCCAGGCCGCGGAACCGCTCGGCTGCGGTGGCGGTGCGGGCGCCGATCGTGGGCGAGGAGGCCAGCAGGACGGCGTTGGCCACCTGCTCCAGGTGGCGGCGGGCGATCGCGATGTGGCCGTAGCGGGCGAAGATGACCTCGCCCTGCTCGGTGACCTTGAAGCGGCCGGCGACCGAGCCGGGCGCCTGGGCCAGCACCGCGCGGTTGGCGGGGCCGCCGCCACGGCCCAGCGCGCCGCCGCGGCCGTGGAACATGCGCAGCCGCACGTCGTGCTCGGCGGCCCAGGCCGTCAGCTCCTCCTGCGCCTCGTAGAGGCGGAGAGTCGCGGCGGCGGGGCCGAGCTCCTTGGCCGAGTCGGAGTAGCCGAGCATGATCTCCATGCGCCGCCCGGTGTCGGCCAGCCGCCGCTGCACCTCGGGGATGTCGAGCATGCCGGTGAGCACGCGGGGCGAGTTGGCCAGGTCCTGGCCCGACTCGAACAGCGGTACCACGTCGAGCACCGGCGCGCGCTCGCCGAGCGCGTGCCTGGCCAGCTCGTACACCGCCGCGATGTCCTCGGCGGTGCGGGTGAAGGAGACGACGTAGCGGGAGCAGGCGGTGACGCCGAAGCGCTCCTGGATCCAGCCGATCACCCGGATCGTGGCCAGGACCTCCTCGGTGCGCTCCGACAGCTCGCCGCCGGCCCGCAGCTCCTCCAGGGCCGCCGCGTGCACCTGGGAGTGCTGGCGCACCTCCAGCTCGGCCAGGTGGAAGCCGAACGTCTCCACCTGCCACATGAGGTGCTGCAGCTCCCCGTACGCCTGCCGCGGCGCCGAGGCGGCCAGCGACTCCTGGGCCAGCCGGAGGTCGGCCAGCAGCTCGGCGGGCGAGCGGTAGGCCAGGTCGAGGTCGCGGCGGCGGGTGGCGGCGATGCGCGCGGCGGCGAACAGCAGCCACTGCCGGTGCGGCTCCCGCGGCGAGCGGGTGGCCAGCTCGGACACCACGTCCGGGTGGCCGTCCACGGCCGCCGCCAGCGCCGCCCGCAGCTCGGGCGAGCAGGGCGCGAACTGGGCGGAGGCGGTCAGCGTGCGGGCGATGCGCGTGCAGGCGGTCTCCAGTGCCGTCAGCACGTGCTCGGACTGGATCTGGATGGTCTCGCGGGTGACCTTGGAGGTCACGTTGGGGTTGCCGTCGCGGTCGCCGCCGATCCAGCTCCCGTACCGGATGAACGGCCTGGCCAGCGGCGGGCGCGTGCCGGTGCGCTCGTCGAGCGCGGCGTCGAGTGAGCGGTAGACCTGCGGCACCATGCGGAACAGCGTCTCGTCGAAGGCGGCCATGGCCGTGCGCACCTCGTCGAGCGGGTCCAGCTTGGTGGAGCGGAGCTGGGCCGTACGCCACAGGAGGTCGATCTCCTCCAGCATGCGGCGCTTGCTCTCGGCGCGCTCGGAGGCGCCTCGCCCCGGCGCGTTGTACTCGGTGAGCTGGCCGCTGACGCGCTGGATCGCGGTGACGACGGCGCGCCTGCGCGCCTCCGTCGGGTGCGCGGTGAGCACCGGATGCAGCTCCAGGCCCTCCAGCAGCTCGGTGACGCGCTCGTGGCCGAGCTCGTGGACGGCCTGTGCCAGCGATTCCCGCTGCACCCTGCCCTCGGCGTCCCGCTCCCGCAGTGTACGGATGCGGTAATGCTCCTCGGCCAGGTTGGCCAGGTGGAAGTAACAGGTGAACGCGCGGGCCACGGCCACGGCCCGCTCGATCTCCCATCCGGCGACCATTTCGGTGATCACGTCGGCCGAGATCTCACCCTTGCGCGCCGCGATGACGGCCTTGCGCAACCGTTCGACATCGGCCAGCAGGTCCTCGCCACCCTGTTCGGCGAGCACCTGGCCGAGCAGTTTGCCCAGCAGACGCACATCGTGGCGTAGCTCGTCCGGCATCTCGGTTACGGCGGCACTGCGACGCTCGAGCCCCTGGTCAATCATGTTTCGAAGGGTATCGAGTCGATTCTGGCCGACGTAGACCGGTCTCAGGTATTGGACTAGACCACTGCTCAGGTGGGCTTCGAGACGGCCGCGAGCAGCTCCGGCGTACGGGCGAAGCCGATCCTGGCGGCCAGCCGCCGGCCGAGCACCTCGGCCAGCAGGCCGTAGAACGGCGCCAGGACCGACACCCAGACGAGCCCGAACAGCAGCGGCACCACGAACGGCAGCGCGAGCAGCCCGATCCCCACCGTGGCCCCCATCGCGGAGGCGAACGCCAACCCGCCCTGGCCGGGAGCGGCGCCGCTGAAGGCGTTCATCCGCTCGGGCGCGGTGTACGGCAGCACCACGCTGGTCACGGAGCCGACGCCGAGCCCGACCCCGAGCGCGCCCCAGCCGGTCAGCATGCCGGGCAGGATCGCGCCGGGCTGCCCCGCGAGCAGGCCGGTGGCGACGGCGATGGCGGCGATCACCGGCACGGCGACCAGCGCGTTGGCCAGGTGCCGCCCGGCCAGGTCGGTGAGCAGGCCGCGCTCGGAGCCGAAGGCGACGGCGTTCATCCAGAGCGAGCGGCCGTCGATGCCGAACGAGTTGATCGACTGCAGCGCGATCATCAGGGCGCCCAGGCAGGACAGGGTGATCGGCATGCCGGCGCCCGCCTCGGCCGTCCTGGTCAGGGAGAACGACAGCACGACCGTCACGAGGACGGCGCTGAACCAGCCGACGCGGTAGCGAGGGTCACGCCTGATGTACTTCAGCTCCTTGGTCACCACCGCCGCCAGCGGCCCGTCCGGCAGGAACCGGTCGGTGAGGCCGCTCTCCCTGCGGACGGAGGCGGCCTGGGTGGAGACGTCCGGCGTGACCAGGGCACGGGCCAGCGCCTTGATCCACAGCCAGGCCAGCGCCACGGTGAGCAGCGCCACGAGCACCACCTCGGCCAGCCCGGCCAGGCCGCCGTCGGCGATGGCGTGGGCCAGCATGCCGGGCGGGGTCCACCGCAACACGGCCGCCATCGCGTGCAGCATGGCCGCCGGGTCGCCGAAGCCGCCGTTCATCAGCAGGTTGGGCAGCTGCGCGAGCAGCACGACGAGCAGCGCCGCCACGGCCAGCACGTCGCGCCCGCGCCGGGTGCGCAGCGCGCTGGACAGCGCGGTGGTGATCAGCCGGGACGCCACCACGCAGAGCGCGAACTGCACCAGCACGGCCGGCACCCCGAGCAGCCAGCCGCCCGCGCCGGAGGCCAGCCCGACCAGGGCGCCGAACGTCACGATCAGCATCGCCGCCGGCCAGACGCCGGTCACGGACGCGGTGAACAGGCCGACCGCCAGCCGCCGCGTCCGCAGCGGGAACAGCGACAGCTTGGCCGGGTCGAGCGTGTCGTCCAGGCCGAACGCCATCAGCGGCACGACCATCCAGCCGAACAGGAAGGAGGCGAACGCCACGATCACCAGTGAGGAGGCGATGTCAGGAGGCGCCAGCCGCAGCAGGCTCATCAGGAAGAAGCCGAGCACGGCCAGCCCGGCGGCCGCGACGAGGGTGAAGACGAAGCCGAGCTTGCGCTGGAGGTCGCCGCGCAGGTTGCCGGCCATCAGCCGCAGCTTGAGCCCTGCGAAGAGCGCGACGGTGCTCATGAGCGGGCCTCGGGCGGCCTGGCGCCGAGCCAGGTCAGGCCCGACTCCTCGCCGCTCTGCGAGGAACGGCCGACGAGCTCCAGGAACGCCTGGTTGAGCGAGGGGCGGTCGCCGCGTACGTCCGCTAACGGGCCCTGCGCCACGATGTGCCCCGCGCTCATCACCGACACCCAGTCGCACAGCCGCTCGACCAGGTCCATCACGTGGCTGGAGAAGATGACCGTGGAGCCGGAGGCGGTGAAGCGGCGCAGCACCTCGGTCAGCGTGTTGGCGCTGACCGGGTCGACGCCTTCGAACGGCTCGTCGAGGAAGAGCACCGAAGGGTTGTGCAGCAGCGCCGCGGCCAGGCCGATCTTCTTGCGCATGCCGGTGGAGTAGTCGACGACGAGCTTGTCGGCGGCGTCGGCCAGGTCCATCACGGCCAGCAGCTCGCCCGCGCGCTGCTCGACGTCGGCCTTGGGGATGCCGCGCAGCCTGCCGTTGTAGAGGAGCAGCTCGCGCCCCGACAGCCGCTCGAACAGCCGCAGCCCCTCGGGCAGCACCCCGATGCGCGCCTTCACCTCGACGGGGTCGCGCCAGACGTGGAACCCGTCGACCTCGGCGGAGCCTCCGTCGGGGCGGAGCAGCCCGGTGATCATGCTGAGAGTGGTCGTCTTGCCAGCCCCGTTGGGCCCGACCAGGCCCGCGAAGCTCCCGGCGGGGACCACGAGGTCCACCCCCGCGACGGCGATCTGCTGCCCGTATCGCTTGAAGAGAGCGTGCGTGCGCACCGCGTCCGACATGGCTCCACTCTAGGAGGAGCGGCTAGCCTTGCGCGCATGAGCACTGCGGAGGAGATGCCGGGGCAACCGGATATTCACACCACCGCTGGGAAGATCGCCGACCTGGAGCGGCGACTCGACGAGGCCGTGCACGCGGGGTCGTCGGCGGCGGTCGAGAAGCAGCACGCCAAGGGCAAGATGACGGCCAGGGAGCGGGTGCTGGCGCTGCTGGACGAGGGCTCGTTCGTGGAGTTCGACGAGTTCGCCAGGCACCGGTCCACGATGTTCGGGATGGACGAGCGCAGGCCGTACGGCGACGGCGTCATCACCGGGCACGGCACGGTCGACGGCCGGCAGGTGTGCGTGTTCTCCCAGGACGTGACGGTGTTCGGCGGCTCGCTCGGCGAGGTGTACGGCGAGAAGATCGTCAAGGTGCTCGACCTGGCGATCAAGACCGGCTGCCCGATCATCGGCATCAACGAGGGCGGCGGCGCGCGCATCCAGGAGGGCGTGGTCGCGCTCGGCCTGTACGCCGAGATCTTCAAGCGCAACGTGCACGCCTCCGGCGTGATCCCGCAGATCTCGCTCATCATGGGCGCCGCGGCCGGCGGTCACGTCTACTCCCCCGCGCTGACCGACTTCGTGGTGATGGTGGACCAGACGTCCCAGATGTTCATCACGGGGCCCGACGTCATCAAGACGGTGACCGGCGAGGAGGTCACGTTCGAGGAGCTCGGCGGGGCCCGCACGCACAACACGAAGTCGGGCGTGGCCCACTACCAGGCCGCCGACGAGGACGACGCGCTCGAGTACGTCAAGGCGCTGCTGTCGTACCTGCCGTCGAACAACCTGGACGAGGCCCCGGTGTACGAGCCGGCGGCGGACCTCGATCCCGACCCGGAGCTGGACGAGGTGATCCCCGACTCGCCGAACCAGCCGTACGACATGCACCAGGTGATCGAGCACGTGCTGGACGGCGGGGAGTTCCTGGAGGTCCACGCGCTGTTCGCGCCGAACGTGGTGGTCGGGTACGGCCGCCTGGACGGCCAGCCGGTGGGCGTGGTGGCCAACCAGCCCATGCATTTCGCCGGATGTCTGGATATCAACGCATCCGAGAAGGCTGCCAGATTTATTCGAACATGTGATGCCTTCAATATTCCAATCCTGACTTTTGTTGATGTACCGGGTTTCCTTCCTGGCACCGATCAGGAATGGAACGGAATCATCCGCCGCGGCGCCAAGCTCCTGTACGCCTACGCCGAGGCCACCGTCCCGCTGATCACGGTCATCACCCGGAAGGCGTACGGCGGCGCGTACGACGTCATGGGCTCCAAGCACCTGGGCGCGGACGTGAACCTGGCCTGGCCCACCGCGCAGATCGCGGTCATGGGAGCGCAGGGCGCGGTCAACATCCTCCACCGGCGCAGGCTGGCCGGCGCCGCCGACCCCGAGGCCGAGCGGGCCGCTCTGGTCACCGAGTACGAGGACACGTTGGCCAACCCGTACATCGCGGCGGAGCGCGGCTACGTGGACGCGGTGATCCGGCCGTCCGAAACCCGGCCCCAGGCCATCCGGGCACTGCGGGCCCTGCGGAACAAGCGGATGACGCTGCCGCCCAAGAAGCATGGGAACATCCCGCTATGACGCCGGACCTGCGCATTGTCCGGGGCGACGCCACGCCGGAGGAGATCGCGGCGCTCGCGGCCGTCCTGGCGTCGCGCCACGCCGAACCGGAGGCGCCTCGCACTCCGGGAAGACAAACATGGCGAAACCCGGCTAGAGCTATGCGTAAGCCTGTCGCACCAGGGAAGTCGGCATGGCGGATGAGCGCACTACCCTAGATAGATCCTGCGAATCGGGTGTCAAGTTCCCCGGGAGTTGGGACTATCTAGAGAAAGTAGGCGTATATAGTCGGCCGATCAACTAACACCGCGGCCTGGAGGACGACATGGCCATCCCAGACCTCATGCCGCATCCTGTGGCAGCCAAGTACGCCGTCCTAGTGGATGTCGGTTATCTGTACGCTGCGGCAGGTGAAGTGCTGCTCGGCGCGAAGGAGCGCAAGGAATATCGGGTGGCCGCCGATGAGCTCATCCAGAGTCTACAGAAACATGCAGAGGAACGTATTTCGGGCGAACTTCTGCGGATCTATTGGTATGACGCAGCCCGTGATCGCGTGCCTACCGTCGACCAGCGTGTCATCGCTCAGCTTCCCTGGGTCAAGGTTCGCCTCGGCAACCTGAACGCCCGCGGCCAGCAGAAGGGTGTGGACGCGCAGATCCGGAGCGATCTGGAGGCACTGGCCAGGCATCATGCGGTCACTGACACGATCCTGCTGGCGGGTGATGAGGACATGGTCCCGGCGGTGGAGGCGGCGCAGGCGTACGGCGTGCGCATCCACCTGTGGGGCGTCGAACCGCCCTATGGCACCAACCAGGCCGAACGCCTGGTGTGGGAGTCCGACACCGTCGAAGTGATCAGCGCCGATTTCCTAAGACCGTTTTTCAGCCGTGCTCCTCAGCCCGTTCCCGTCACTCCACCCGCCGCCGCTCCCTCGCCCGCGCAGGTCTTCGCCGGGCGCGCCCCCGTCAAACCGCACGCCAAGCCCGGCCAGGTCGCCAAGCTGGGGCCGAGCAGACCGCGCGTGGAGGACGTGGGCGAGCACGTCGCCCAGAAGTGGATACTGACCCGCGGGCGCGACAACATCCGCGACCTGCTTCCCGGTCCCATCCTGCCCACGGTCATCGACACCGAGCTGCTGATCGAGGCGGAGAAGGAGCTCGGGCACTCGTTGCGGCCGTACCCGGAGGCCCGGGTGTGGTTGCGTGACGGGTTCTGGGCGCGGGTCTACCGGGAGTTCGACCTGGGGGTGGGCGTCTCGTCCAAGTAGTCCCCGGATGCCCGTTCCACGAGGGCCTCGGCTATCTCGGTGCGGGCGTACAGGACGTATCGCCCCGTACGGTGTGACGTGCACAGGCCGGCCCTGCGCAGCGCGGTGAGGTGCTGGTTCGCGCCCGGCTCCGACAGGCCGGCGCGCCGGGCCAGCTCGCGGGTGGAGGCCGGCTGGTCGAGCTCGGCCAGCAGCCGCGCGCGGGTCCTGCCCAGCACGGCGGCCAGCGCCTGCGGCGGCTCCGGCTCGCGGCGCTCCCAGAGCGTCGCCACGCCGCGCGGCGCGTACCGCACGGTCGGCTGGTACGGCGGCACCGTCACCGAGAACACCCTCGGCCAGACGAACACGCTCGGCACCAGCAGCAACCCGCGGCCCCGCAGCGCGCGCACCCCCGAGACGTGGCGGTGCCGGATGCTCAGCGTCCCGTCGTGCCAGGTGACGGCCTCGTCCAGATCGGCCAGCATGCGCTGCGCGCCGCCCTCGGCCAGCAGCCTGGCCCGATACAGGATCTCGCCCTCCAGCAGCGCCCTGACCCGCGGCCAGTACGGGGCCAGCGCGGCCTCCCAGTAGCCCGCGGCCTCGGCGGCCAGGCGTTCCAGCCCCTTCTCCGGGTCGTCGTAGAGCGCCTGGACCCGTTTCGTGCGCGGACCTGGCACCTCGTCCAGATCCGGGCGGACCCGGGCGGCCGCGCCGCGCATGGTGGCGAGTTCGAGCGCCAGGTCCGGCATGGACGTGGACGGCGGGGTGCAGGTGAAGCCCGCGATCGTGATCGTCGGCACCGGCACGAGGTCGGACAGCAGCCGCCACTCCACGTCCGCCAGCCGGCGGCGCACCTGCTCGGCCCAGGGCCGCAGGAGCGGGTGCGCGGACGGGTCCTTCACCACGCGAACGCTGGCCACGACCTCGCCGAGCGGGGAGATCGCGAAGCGGGTGTTCGCGATGTCGTGGGCGGTGAAGACGAGGTCGAGGGTCATTGGATTCGCTGCTCACTTAATCGATGGCACCTTTGCCGAGATTTCACCATCGTGGCGGTCATGTCAACGACCGTGACGGAGGAGCCGCCGCTGCTGCGGCTCCCCGGCTTCCGCAACCTCTTCCTGGCCGGCGCGGTCAGCCAGCTCGGATCCCAGATCAGCTACGTCGCGCTGCCCCTGCTCGCCGTGACCGCACTCGGCGCGGGCGCGGGCGAGGTCGGGCTGCTCGCCGCGCTCGGAACGCTCACCGTGCTGCTGCTCGGGCTGCCCGCCGGGGCCTGGGTGGACCGGGTCAGGCGCCGTCCCGTGATGATCGCCACCGACCTGCTGCGGGCCGCGGTGCTGCTGTCGGTCCCGCTGGCGTGGTGGGGCGGGTGGTTGTCGATGGGCCACCTGTACGTCGTCGCGGTGCTCACCGGGGCCGCGACGCTGCTGTTCGACGTGGCCTCGTACAGCCTCGTGCCGGCGCTGGTGGGCCGCGAGCGGCTGACGGCCGCGAACACGCTGCTGGTGGGCACCGGGGCCGGGATGGACGTGGCGGGGCGGAGCGCGGCCGGGGTGCTGGCGCAGGTGGCGGGGGCGCCCGTGGCGATCCTGCTGGACGCGCTGAGCTACCTGTGGTCGGCGGCCTGGCTGCGCGGCGTCCCCGACCCCCGGCCGGCGCGCGAGCCCGCGGCCGAGCCGATGGGAGGGCAGATCGCCGAAGGGGTCCGGTTCCTCTTCGGCAACCCGATCCTCGTCACGGCCCTGCTCCAGGGCACCATGGCGAACCTGGCGTTCCCCCTCTGCTCCGTCCTGCTCCCTGTCATTCTCGTCCAGGGGCTCGGCCTGCCGGAGTGGGTGCTCGGCGCGTACCTGGCCGCGGGCGGGCTCGGCGTGCTGGCGGGGTCGTCGTCGGCGCACGCCATCGGCCGCCGGCTCGGCACCGGGCGCGCCGCGTGGCTCGCGAGCCTCGTCACCACGCCCGCGGCGTTCGTCGTGCCGCTGCTGAGCCTGGGCGGGGCTTGGGTGTGGGCGAGCGCGGCGGCCTGGTTCGTGCTGACGTTCCGTACAGGGCTGAACAACGTGCTGCTGGTCAGCCTGCGGCAGCGGGTCACGCCGGACGCCATGCTGGGCAGGATGACGGCGACGATGCGGCTGCTCCTGACTGGCGCGCTCGGGGCGGGCGGGCTGCTCGCCGCCGCCGTCGGCGAGCTGTGGGGAGCGGGCGCCGCCCTGGCGCTGGGCGCCGCGATCATGGCGCTGAGCTGGCTGCCCTACGTACGTTCCCCGCTGCGCCACGAGCCGTGAACGGTGGTGTCTGATTTCCGCCAGTCAGTCCCCTTGGGGAGCGCATACTGTCGGAGACATGTCACCACGCGAGCTCGATTTCGACTCCTGTTACCGGGCCGTCTCCGCCAGGGACTCCCGGTTCGACGGGCGGTTCTACACGGCGGTGACGACGACGCGCATCTACTGCCGGCCGATCTGCCCGGCCCGCACTCCCTCGGCCCGCAACGTGCGCTTCTACCGGCACGCGGCCTCGGCGGAGGCCGCCGGGTTCCGTCCCTGCAAGCGCTGCCGGCCCGAGCTGTCGCCCGGCGACCCCGGCTGGGACCTGCGGGGCGACCTCGTCGGGCGGGCGCTGCGGCTGATCGACGACGGGGCGGCCGACGAGCAGGGCGTCGCCGGGCTCGCCCAGCGGCTGCACATCACCGAGCGGCACCTGCACCGGCTGTTCGTGGCCGAGCTGGGGGTCGGGCCGCTGGCGGTGGCCCGCACGAAGCGGCTGCTGCTGGCCAAGCAGCTGCTGACCGAGACGGGGCTGCCGGTGACGGAGGTGGCGTTCGCGGCGGGGTTCGGCAGCGTGCGGCAGTTCAACGCGACGATGCGGGAGACGTACGGGTTCACGCCGAGCGAGCTGCGCGCCACGGCCGGGCCGCGGGCGGTCCAGGCCAACGGCACGGTCACCGGACCGGCGAGCCTGCGGCTGCGGTTGCACCGGCGGGAGCCGTACGACGTGGAGGGGGTCTTCGCCTTCCTCGCCTCCCGGGCCATCCCCGGGCTGGAGGTGGCGGACGGCACCTCGTACGCCAGGGCCGTGCCGGGCGGGACGATCACGCTCACCCCGCAGCGCGGCCACATCGCGCTGGACGTGGCCGTGGACGACACCCGCCAGCTCGCCCGCGTGGTGGCCCGCTGCCGCCGCCTCCTCGACCTGGACGCCGACCCCGAGGCCATCTCGGAGATGCTCGGCAAGACCTCGCTCGGCCCGCTCGTCTCGGCGCGGCCCGGGCTGCGGGTGCCGGGGGCGTTCGACGGGTTCGAGCTGGCCGTGCGCGCGGTCGTCGGCCAGCAGATCTCGGTGGCCGGCGCCCGTACGCTGCTCGGCCGCATCGTCGCCAGGGCCGCCGCCCCCGGTGGCCTCTTCCCCACCCCCGCCCGCCTCCTCGACACCGACCTGACCGGCCTCGGCCTGACCGGACGCCGGATCGACACGCTCAAGGACCTCGCCGCCCGCCTCGCGGAGGGCCACCTCGACCTGGACGGCGGCCAGGACCCGGCGGAGGCGGTGGCCGAACTGCTGGCGGTCCGCGGCATCGGCCCGTGGACGGCCAGCTACATCGCCCTGCGCGCGCTGCGCGATCCGGACGCGTGGCCCGTGGGCGACCTCGTCCTGAACAAGCGCATGGCCGCCCTGGGCATCCCCCAGGACCACATCGAACGGTGGCGCCCCTGGCGGGCGTACGCCGCCCTGCACCTCTGGAGCTCATCATGATCGCTGCCCAGCTCGTCCCGACGCCGGTGGGCCCGCTGGCCCTGCTCGCCCGCGAGGGCGTCCTGGTCGCGGCCGGCTTCACCGCCGACCCGACGGAGATGTTCGCCCGGCTCACGCCCGCGCTGCAGGCCGAGGGGCTGGAGGTCGTCCCCGACCTCGGCCTGGCCGCCGAGGCGACCCGCGCCTACTTCGACGGCGACCTGCACGCGCTGGACGCCGTCCCGGTCTCCCAGCCCGGCTCACCTACGCGAAAGCGGCTGCATGCGGCGTTGCGGGAGGTGAAGGCCGGGACGACCGTTTCCTACGCGGAGCTGGCGGAGCGGGCGGGGATGCCGAAGACGGCGGCTCGGGCGGCGGGGTCCGCCTGCGCGCAGAACCTGATCGCGCCGTTCGTGCCTTGCCATCGGGTGTTGCCCAGTGGTGGGGGATATGGGGGGTATTACTACGGCGTACCGGTGAAGGAGTGGCTGATTGCCCACGAAAATGGAGGAATAGCTAACCCCAGGTAATCAAATGACAGCTTTCGGTAATGTGTTCGCCATGTCGCCGACATTAGAACATGAGTACCTGATCGAGCTGGTCCGAAACCGTCCGTCCCTGGTCACGGCGCTACTGGCCAGGGTGGATGTCGAGGTTCCCGCCTTCGACGAGGCCCTGGTGGGCAACTGCGACTTCACCGATCTCCCGAAGGAGTTCCGGGCCGACTCGGTCGTCGTGCTGAGGCGAGGCGGTAAGCCTGTGGCATCGGTCATTCTGGAGGTCCAGCGGAAGTACGACCCGCACAAACAATGGTCCTGGCCGGTCTACATGGCCACACTCCGAGCTCGCGAGAAGTGTCCGGTGATGCTTCTGGTCTTCTGCCAGACCGAGGAGACCGCCGTGACCTGCGCCTCGCCCATACACATGGGGCATCCCGGGTGGGTGCTGCGTCCGTCCGTCGCCGCGTTGCGCGACGTGCCCAGGATCACCGACATGGAACAAGCCCGGGCCAACCCCGAGCTCGCGGCACTCTCCACCATCGCGCATGTCAGCCTCGGAGGTGACGAGGCGCTGGAGGTGCTTCGGGCATGGGTCGAGGCCGAGAAGCAACCGCTAGAGGGGCAGCGCAGTTATGCTGCGCTTGTATACATCATGCTGTGCGGTCCCGACGCCGTCCAGATGTTCAAGGAGCTCGAAGTGGCCGTAGGTATCCCTGACGCCATGAGGAACCCGATCATCCGCGAGGCCGTCGAGTACGGCGAGGCCAAAGGCGAGGCCAGGGGCGAGGCCAAGGCCGTCCTGAGGATCCTGCGCAGACGAGACATCCCCATCTCACACGAAGCTCAGGAGCGCGTACTCACCTGCACCGACCAGGCAACACTGGAGACCTGGATCGACAGGGCGATCACGGTCAAGGCCGCCGACGAGCTGTTCGGCTGAACAAAATCATCAGGGCCGGCACGACACCCCGTCGTACCAGCCCTGATCACGCTATGCAGGCACCAGCCGCCGGGCCTGCACCCCCGCGGCCCCGGCCACGCCGAGCCCCACCAACCCCAGCAGGGCGGCCGTCCAGGCGGGAGCCGTGTAGCCGAGGCCTGCGTCGATGGTCAGGCCCGCGACGAAGGAGCCGATGGCGTTGCCGAGGTTGAAGGCGCCGATGTTGGCGGCCGAGGCCAGCGTGGGGGCGCCCGCGGCGGTGTCCAGGACGCGGGTCTGGAGGGGCGGGACGGTGGCGAAGGCGGCCACGCCGAAGAGGGTGATGGCGACGATGAAGGCGATCTGGCTGGACGAGACGAGCGCCACCACGACGGCCAGCAGCGTGAGCAGGCCCACCGAGCCGTAGATGGACGGCATGACGGCCCGGTCGGCGAGCTTGCCGCCGATCAGGTTGCCGGCCACGAGGCCGACGCCGAACAGGGCCATCACCACCGGCACCGTCCCCGGCGAGAAGCCGCCGACGCCGGTCATGATCGGCGCGATGAACGTGATGACGGCGAAGACGGGCGCGAAGCCGAAGACGGTCATGGCCAGGGCCAGCCACACGCCGGCCTTGCGGAACGTGGCGAGCTCGCTGAGCAGGCCGCCCCCGGAGGGCCGGGGCCGGTGCGGGACGAGGGCCAGGACGCCGGCGAGGCCGGCCACGCCGATGGCGACCACGACCCAGAACGTGGCCCGCCAGCCGAACGCCTGCCCGATCCACGTCCCCAGCGGCACGCCGAGCACGTTGGCCAGCGTCAGGCCGGTGAACATCAGGGCGATGGCGCTGGCCCGCTTCTGCGGCGCCACCAGGTCGGCGGCGACGACGGAGCCGACCCCGAAGTAGGCGCCGTGGGCGAAGGCGGCCAGGAAGCGGCCCACCATGAGCACGCCGTACGAGGGGGCCAGCGCCGACAGCAGGTTGCCCGCGATGAACAGCACCATCAGGGCCAGCAGCATGGTCTTGCGCGACAGCCGACCGCCGAGCATGGTCAGCGGCGGCCCGCCGACGGCCACGCCGAGGGCGTACCCGGAGACGAGCAGGCCCGCGGCCGGGATCGTCACGCCGAAGTCCGCGGCCAGCTCGGGCAGCAGCCCGTTGATGATGAACTCCGTGGTTCCGATGCCGAAGGCGCTGATCGCGAGGGCGAACAGGGCGAGAGGCATAGAATTCTCCTCAGACGACGTTAGTAAGCGTGGACATTATTTGCACACGCCGACTAACTGACCATACAACCATGCCGAGGAGGCTGTCACATGCCCATCGCCGATGACGCCGTCGAGGCGCGCGCCCAGGGCTGGCGCACCCTCGCGGCGCTGCACGCCAAGATCGAGGACCGGCTGGAGAAGTGCCTGCAGAAGGAGCACGGGCTGAGCGTGAGCGAGTACACCGTGCTCGACGTGCTGGCCAGGCAGGACGGCTGGCACATGCGCATGCAGCAGCTCTCCAGGGCCGTGGTGCTCAGCCAGAGCGCGACCACGCGGCTGGTGACCCGCCTGGAGAACCGCGGGCTGCTGCACCGCTACCTGTGCGAGGACGACCGCCGGGGCATCTACTCCGAGGTCACGCCCGCCGGGCGCGAGCTGCTGGAGCAGGCGCAGCCGACGCACGACACCGTGCTGAAGGAGGTGCTGGCCGAGGCGGCGCAGGAGCCCGAGCTGGCCCCGCTGGCCGCCGTTCTGTCCTGACTCGGCTGCCGTTCTGTCCTGACTCGGCTGCCGTTCTGTCCTGACTCGGCCGGCGTTCTGTCCTGATTCAGCCGGCAGGTGGCGTGACGTTGCTCTGGATCTCGCCGACCGGCACGTCGCGCGTGGTCTCCAGCTCCACGGGGTCGAACTGGAACGGCACCACGCCGCCCTGCGCCTGGATGTCGACCGGCCACACGGTGGTCACGGTGAGCGTGTACGTCTCGCGCGGCTGGTCGATCGACGAGCGCAGGTACCGCACGCCGCAGGAGAACTCCCCGCCCTTCGTGTACGGCCTGCCCGCCGCGCCGCAGCCGCTCTCCGTCACCTCGGCCCGCTCACCCGTCGTCCCCGGATCGATCTCGATGTTCTCGAGCGTCGCGACCAGGGTCACGCTCATGACGCCCGGCAGCTCGGCCGTGACGGTGCGGCGCGGCTCGCCCACGCCTTCGAGCCAAACCCAGGTGGGCAGGTTGACGTAGCTCTTGGCGTCGGGGTTCAGCTTGACGGCGGGCTCCGGCACGGTCAGCGCGGCGCGGGCGATGTGCGCGAGCTGCTCGATCGTCAGGCCGGAGGGCGGCGTGGTCCCGGTGGGCACGAAGATGAACTGCTCCAGGTTCGTCCAGCAGGCCACGCCGTTGGGATCGGCCTCGTTCAGCCCGGGCAGCCACCAGCGCCCGTCCTGTCCGAGCTTGTCCTTGAACTGCTGGATGAACGCCTGGTGGCTCTCCTCGTCGATCCGCGCCCTGTTCGCCGCGTCACGGCCCTCGCTGCGCTGGCGGAGCATCTCCTCGGGGGTGGGCCCGGGCTCGTACCAGCACGGCTGCGGGATGCGGTAGCCGTCGCCGCTGCCGCCGACGTCGCCGCTGACCCTGATGCTGGTGTGTTTGCCCCGCCAGCCCACGGTGTTGCCGCTCTGCTCCTTCTCCTGGGTGGTGTTGTCGCCGGGGCCAGGGATGGGGTCGAGGAGCAGCGGTGCCATGAGCAGGGCCGCTAGCCAGGCTTTCATCGCGTGCATCTCTCTCTGGAGGGAACGTAGGTCCTGATGCGCCACACCCCGTCGTCACCGCGACGGGCGGCCACGCTCTGGCCGTAGGGTGTGCGCAACCACTCGGGCTGGGGGCTGACGGCCTTCCCGGTACGGGTGGAGACCATCCGGACCCCCGATTCGTCCACACAGGCGTCGATCTGGGCGCCCTTGCCCACCCGCGCGCTGACCCGCAGGTTGTAGAGCCGCCCGACTCCGCGCATCGACCACCCCTCGGTGGCGAACGACTCCACCCACTCGCTGGCCTGCACCGCGGCGTCGAGCTCGAGGCCGTCCTTGTACGTGCGCCGCCGCTCCGCCACGGCCTTGCGGGTGCCGACGTACTGGTCGACCATGACCTTCAGCAGCGGGTCGGGGTTCGCGGGCCACTCGACGCGGGCCTTCAGTCCGTCGGCGACCTGGATCGTCTCGGGCCCGGAGGACGACGGCCGCTCCTCGGGCGCGGCCGGGGTGGTGCCCACCGCCGCCGCCGGGGCGTTCTCCTTCGGCCGGTACGGCCGCTCCTGCGCCGCGCAGCCCGCCGCGAGCAGCAGGCACAGCACCATCGCCGCACTTCTCATGCCGATGACTCCCTCACCACATGGATGCGCCACGTGGGCAGCAGCTCCTCGATCAACGCCTCGGTCTCGGGGGCCATCGCGCCTCCGTACGGGTGCGAACCGGCCCGCCTGGTCAGGCCCTCGACGACGGTGCGCAGGCGTACGGTGTCCTCCGTCGCGTGCGTGGCCCGCAGCAGGTCGCGCCAGAGGCTCTCGTCGTCGGGGGCCAGCAGCAGCGCGGCGCGCACGGCGGCCACCGCGGCGTCCGGCTGGCCGTGCGCGAGCCGCAGCTCGCAGAGCTGGTGGGCGGCGTCGGCCACGGCCGCGGTCACGTCGTACTCCAGGTCGTCGGCCGCCAGCCAGGCGTACCTGCCGGGGCCGCGCGCGGCCAGCAGCGGGCCTCTGACCAGGCCGAGCGCCTTCTCCAGCAGGACGGCCCTGGCCGTGGGGTCGTTCCGCGAGCGGCGGACGAGCTCGCGGAACAGCGCCCAGTCCGTACGCACGTCGGGCCCCAGGCGCAGCCGGCCCGCCTCGTCGGTGAGCAGGTGCTCGGGCCCCAGCCACTCGGCGACCCTGGCGATCGTGGCGTCCCTGACCATGTCCTGCACGCCGCGCGGCCACAACACGCCGCCCAGCACCACGGGATGAACGCCGCCCACGTGCGTGGCCAGGTACACCAGCAGCTCCGTGGCCAGCTCCATCCGGCCCTCCTCCAGCGGGGGCAGGCCGAGGATCTCGACGGGGCCGAGGATCCCGATCTCGACGGCGGGCGGGTGCAGCCCCGCCAGCGGCTCGGCCTCCGGGATCGCCTCGCCCTCCAGGCGGCCGGCGGTGCGGAACAGGTCGATCAGCGCCTGGTAGTGGCGGCGGGGCAGGAGCTGGGCCTCCACCTCGAAGCCCAGCTCGGCGATCCTGGCCTTGCCGTCGTCGCCGATCTCCAGGGTCCAGGTGGCGTGCGGGACCTCGCCCGCCACCACGTACCCGGCGGTGTCCCTGCGGGCCAGCAGCGCCAGGCGGCGGGCCTCCTCGTGCGTGGGCGCCACCGCGGACAGCAGGTAGTGGGCGCTGCGCGGGCTGCCGGTGATGCGGCCCGTCAACACCTCCCCGCGCGGGGCGGCGCCGGCCTCCAGCTCGGGCAGCACCTCGGCCAGGCTGCCGACCGCCCTGACGCGGCCGGGCGCGATGGCGGTCAGCTCGCCGCCGAAGCCGACGAGCGTGATGCGCATGCGGTCGGACCACAGGTTCGTGGCCAGCTCGACCGCCAGGGCGGCCAGCGCGGCGGTGGTCTGCGGGCCGCGCACGTTGATCAGGCCCTGCGCGGCCTCCAGGTCGATCAGGACCCGGCCGGCGGCGTCCGTCCCGATGGAGACCAGCCCCGGGTACGGCGCCCCGCCCGGCCGCACGCCGGCGTCGGCCGCATGCGCCCCGCCGTGCCGCGCCCGGCTGTCGGGGTACGGCGTCCGGCCCGCCTGCCCCCGGCCCTCCCCGGCCGACGCCCGGCTCTCCCCGGATGACCCCCGGCTCTCCGGGTACGGCACCCTGCCCGGCGGAATCCCGAGGTCCGAGTAGGGCCCTCTACCCGGCGGGGTCCCGAGGTCCGCGTACGGTCCTTTGACCCGTGGGGTCTCGGGGTCCGGGTGCGGTCCTGGGACCGGTCGGGTTCTGGGGTCCGGCAGGTGGCGGCCCTCGTGGGCCGGGAGGCGCCAGATCTGGCCGCCGTCCGCCGCCGTCCACGGCGCGGGCGGGTCGTCGTCCGGCGGATGGATCCACAGGTCGAGCGAGCGGGCCGACAGGTGTGCCCCGTACACGACGGGCGGGGTGCGGTGCTGGGCGGCCAGCTCGGCGCCGAGCATGCGCAGCCCCACGTCCAGGACGCGGGCGCCCGGCGCGTCGCTCCCGAGCCGCAGCGCGATCTCGGCCTGGGCGGCGTCGTCGCGCGGCCGGACGATCCGGCGGCCGAACAGCCGCCGCCAGAGCTGCTCCCTGCGCCGCCTGGCCAGCACGAGCAGCAGCCCGGCGGCGGCCAGCGAGGCTGCGGCGAGGTACTGCGTCAGGTCGCCGCCCTGGGCCTCGGTGATGACGACGGGCTGCCGGTCCGTCGGCGTCTCGTCCTCCTGCTCGGCGCGCTTGCCGTCCTGCCGCTCGGCGTGCTCCCCGCGGTCGGCGTGCCTGCCCTCTCCGCGGTCGGCGTGCTTGCCGTCCTGCTGGCCGGGCCGGCGGTGCTCGGCCTCGCCCCGCTCGCGGGGCTCGGTCCGGTCCACGTGCGCCCTGCCGGGGTGCTCGCGCAGCGTCTGCTCGCGGGGCTGGCCGGCGGGGACGATGTGGACGTTCCTGGCGTCGTCCGGCATGTCGAGCACCCAGCCGGGCCTGATCAGGTCGGCCATCCGCAGCCGGGTGCCGTCCGGCTGCTCCCTGGCCTGGTTGAGCCGGTAGATCTCGGGATAGCGGCGGCCGTCCCCCAGGCACTTCTCCGCGATCTCCCACAGGCTCTCGTGGTGCCGGCCGTGCGGCGGCTGCACCACGTACACCTTCTTGGTCTTGGGGGTCTCCAGCGTCTGCTCGACGATCGGCGCCGCGTACGCGACCGCCGTCACCGGCGGGGCGGCGGGCGTGGGAGCCGGCTTGACCAGCGGCACCACCATCGCCCCCGCCGTGAACAGCAGCAGCACCGCCGACACGAGCTTGTTCGCGAGGAACTGCATCCCGCCGGAGAGCGGCACACGGGCGGGCATGCCGACCCGGCGGACCCCGGCGTACACCTCGACCAGCACGCACACGAAGAGCTGGAACCAGGCGCCCCACACCATCAGCACCAGCACGGCCATGATCGTGCTGTGGCCCACCTTGCCGGTCCACACGCCGGGGTCGAGCAGCTCGGGCCTGATCGGCGGGCCCGCGTACGTGAGCAGCGCGTACGGCACGCCGCCCACCAGCGCCACCAGCACGATCAGCGCCCCGATCCCGGCGAGCACGTCGCCGAAGCTGCGCCTGGCCGGCACGCGTACGGGAACGTGACGTCCGGGTGGACGCGCGGGCTCTCGCGTCGGCATCGCCTCTCCTTTCCCCGGTCCAGCGTCGTGCCTCTGGTGTCCCGCATCCATCGAGTGGCGGGATTCGGTCTATCTCGCTTCTGGAGCGGCGGTGGCCTCGCCGGTCATCTCGGAGCCGGGGAACCCGATCGCGCTGAGGAAGAACGCCTCCCACCGCACCGACACGGACACCGTCACCTGGGCCTGCCCCTGGCCGACCGCGCACTCCTCCGAGCTCACGTCGTCGCCGCCCTGGGCGGCCACGATCTCGTCGGCCCTGGCGCACACCTGCGCCTCGCCGAGCAGCCGCGCCTCCCCCGTCTCGCGGAGATGGTCGACGTCCAGCTCGTCGGCGCCGGCCCGCGCGGCCTGCTCGGCCACGTCGGCGGCGCGCAGCCGGGCGTTGATCGCCGAGCCGCCGTCCACGAGCAGCCCGGCCAGCAGGAACACGACGACGGAGAACAGCACGGTGAACACCGACATGGAGCCCCGCTCGCCGGCTCTCATTCGATCCTCCTGAACTGCTCGATCGGCACCACCGCCGTCCCGGTGATCCGCTTGGTGCCGCCGAAGCCGAGGAAGGCGAGGTCCAGCTCGCACGACACCTCGGCCTGGACCTGGCCGCCCTGCTCCCACTCGGAGCCGTCCAGGGAGACCGCGGCCGACTGGCAGCGGCCCTCCAGCACGCTCGTGGTGATGGCCTCGGCGGCGGCCTCCGCGTCGTCGAGCGAGCGCTGCACGGACGCGGCGCGGGCGGCGTCGCGCGCGGCCCCGTTCACCCGACCCTGCGACTCCACCAGCACCCCGGCGCCGGCCAGGAACATGAGGAAGAGCAGGAAGACCGGGGCCAGCATGACGGTCTCCACGGCCATCGAACCCCGCTCGTTCATTCGCAGTCCTCGCCGCCGTTGTCGGGGCGGAAGCACTCGACGGGCCCGCCCGAGGTGGCGGTGATCGTGAACGCCAGCTCGGGCAGCAGCGGGATCACCTGTACGGCGCTCCCGGTCACCGTGACGAACCGCTCGTCGGGCTCCTTCTCGGACGTCGTGGCGGTGGCCTCCTGCAGCAGCCGGGGCCCGACGGCCTGGATGATCTCCGTGGCCTTGGCGGTGGCCTCGCCCTGCCAGGCGCCTGAGTCGAACGGCGCGGCCCTCGCCACGCGCGCCCCCTCCCTGGCCGCCGCCTCGGCCACCTCGCGGGCGTGGAACCAGAGGGCGACCTGCACGATGAGCAGCACGGTCGCGAGGATGACCGGCATGAGCAGGGCCAGCTCGATCACCGTCACGCCGCGCTCGTCCCGGGGCGGCCGGGCTCTCACGGAGTGCCGCCACCGCCCTCGCCGCCACCGCCGTCACCGCCGAAGTTCTGTTCGAGGTTGGCCTGCTGCTGCTCCACCAGGGTCCTGATCAGGGTGGCCAGGCCGAGCGCGACACCGGCGATGATCGCGGTGATGATCACCCATTCGACGGCGGAGGCGCCCCTGGTGGGCGCGGTGCGGGCGCGGCGGACCCGCTCGCCCAGGTACGCGTTCAGGTAGACGATCCAGGGGTGGTTCATGAGACTCCCAACATCTTCATCGCGGCGGGGTAGCTGAGAAAGATCACGAAACCGGCGCAGAGCAGGAGCTGGGCCACCAGCATCGACTGGGAGCGCTCGCCTGCCCGGCCTTCGATCTCGGCCAGCTCACGGCGGCGCAGGGTGGCGGCCCTGGCCGTGAGCGAGGCCCGTACTTTGGCGCCGTCGTCGGCCACCAGGCCGAGCGCGGCGGACAGGTCGCGCAGCTCGTCGACGTTGATCTCCTCGCCGAGCTGGCCGAGCGCCTGCCAGGGCGTGATGCCGACGATCCTGGCGCCGCTCAGGGCGTCGCGGATGCGGCCCATCGCCCAGTTGGGCTGCTCGCCGCTGACCGAGACGGCCATCATCAGGGCCTCGGGTACGCCGCGGCCGCCGGCCAGGTTCATGGAGACCAGGTCGAGGAAGGCGCCGACGACGTGGCGGAAGTCGCGCCGCTTGGCCGCCGCGTCCCGCTTGACCTGGAGGTCGGGCAGGAAGAAGAAGACGACGGCGACGAGCACGGCCGTCCAGAACGGGATGGCCAGGGAGGCGCCCCACTCCATCAGCACCAGCCAGGCCAGCAGCAGCGGGAACGCCAGCAGGCCGCTGGCGGCCAGCAGCACCTTGGTGGCCAGGAACGCCTCGAACGAGCGGCCGATCAGGGCCAGGTCCGACTTGACCGACCGGGCTTCCCAGCCGCGGGCGCCGTACAGGCGGGCCAGGCGGGCGCCGAGGCCGCGCCGGAACGCGCTGACCTCCTCGTCGGGCAGCACGAGCTGGATGCGGGGCGCGCCCGCGTCCTCGCGTACGGCGTCGAGCGCGAGCAGCCGCGCCACCAGCCCGGGACGGGCCGGGAACAGCGCCCGCAGCAGCACGAACAGCCCGAGCCCGAGCGCCGCGCCCGCCAGCGCGCCCTCAACCATCGCCCCCACCTCCCATGAGCAGCCGCGTGGGCTTGTCGAACCTGGCCAGCCGCCGCATCCAGGCGAACCCCGCGCCGAACAGCCCGGCCACGACGACCAGGACGGCCTGGCCGAGGTAGCCCTCGTACTCCTTGACGTACTCGGGGTTGAACAGCACGAGGATCCCGGCGAAGGCCAGCGCCGTGATGACCACGATCTGCACGCTGCGCCTGGTGGCGCGGCGCTCGGCCTCGACGCGGCGGCGCATGTCGAGCTCCTCGCGGGCCGAGACGGCCAGCGCGCCGAGCACGTCGCGCAGGCCGGGGCCGCGCAGCTTGGAGTTGAGGATGAGCGCGGCGACCACGAGGTCGGCCGAGGGGTCGTCGAGCTCGTCGGCGAAGCGGGCCAGCGCCTCCGGCAGCGCCATCCTGGTGTGCAGCCGGTCGATGAGGGCGCGCAGGTGCGGCCTGAGCGTGGGCGCCGCGGCCCTGATGGAGGAGGGGATGGCCTGTTCGAGGCCGGCGGCGCCGGCGATGGTGTCGCGCAGCGACTCCGTCCAGGCGGCCAGCCCCTCCAGGCGGTGCATGGCGGCGCGTTCCTCGGCGGCGCCGCCCGCCAGGCCGCGCCAGGCGAACACGAGCAGCACCGTGCCCGCCGCCATGACGGGCCAGCGGGTGATGATCAGGACCAGGGTGGCGGCCACGGCCGCGACGGCGCCGCGGGTGGTCAGCACCTTGATCAGGTCGCTCTTGGGGCGGGTGGGGCGGGGGCGCAGGCCGTACAGGGACAGGATGAACAGGAACAGGCCGCCGCCTGCGGTCGCGCCGGCGAGCAGCGCCAGCGGGTCGATCGTGAACGGCATGCCTCACCAGCCTCCGGGGGTGTAACCGTGGGCGGCGAGCTCCTCCAGGCAGGAGATCGGGGCGTGCGGGACGCCGCTGCCGTCGGGGCCCGGCACGAACACCTCGCTGGACAGCACGCGGCCGTCGCAGCCGTTGACCTCGCGGATGCTGGAGACGTAGCGGCGCAGGCGGCCGCCCACGTGGTAGTCGTTGCGCTTCTCGATGAAGACCACGAAGTCGATGGCGCCGGCGATGAGCATGTGGGTGGCGTCGATGGGCAGGCGCTCGCTCGCTTGCAGGGCGTAGGTGGAGATGCGGTTGAAGACCTCCATGCTGGAGTTGGCGTGGATGGTCGACAGGGAGCCGTCGTTGCCCTGGGTCATCGCGTTGAGCATGGTGACGATCTCGTCGCCGAGCACCTCGCCGACGATGACGCGGCTGGGGTTCATGCGCAGCGAGCGGCGGACGAGCTCGGCCATGGAGATCTCGCCCTGGCCCTCGGAGTTGGGCAGGCGCTGCTCGAAGGCGACGACGTTGGGGTGCAGCTCGGGGAACTGGTCGAGGCCGAGTTCGAGGGCGCGTTCGACGGTGATGAGGCGTTCGGCGGGCGGGATCTCGTTGGCCAGGGCCCGCAGCAGGGTGGTCTTGCCCGCGTTGGTGGACCCGGCGATCATGATGTTCTTGCGGGCCGCGACCGCCGCCTTGAGGAACCTCCCGATGTCCTGACTTATCGTGCCGTTGCCCACGAGATCGGACATGAAGACCTTGCCCAGGCGGGCGCGGCGGATCGACACGGCCGGCCTGACCGTGACGTCCATGACCGCGCTCAGCCGGGAGCCGTCGGGCAGGCGCAGGTCGAGCTGCGGGTTGGCGGTGTCGAACGGCCTGCTCGACAGCCCCGAGTACGCCGCCAGGATCTGGATCAGCTCGATCAGCTCGTCGTCGGAGTCGGCGACCGGGTCGTGCATCAGCTCCTGGCCGTCGGCGTAGCTCACGAACACCCTGTCGCAGCCGTTGATGTCGATGTTCTCGACCTCGCCGTCGTCGAGCAGCGGCTGCAGCCGGCCCACCCCGAACAGCGCCGCGTGGATGCCCGCCGCGAGCGCCTCTTCCTCCTCCACGGTGGGCGGCGTGCGTCCGAGGCCGATCTCGCTGCGCGCGTGCTCCTCCAGCACCTGGGAGATCAGCGCCCTGGCGAACTGGCGCTCGTCCTCCCCGGTCATCGGGGGCAGGCCGTTGGCCTGGTCGAGCCGGCGCTGGTGGGCCAGGCGGTCGCCGACCTCCTGGCGGAAGCGCTTGACGAGCGAGTGGTCGATCATCTGTGGCTCACCAGCCTCGCCGCCAGGTCCCTGGCCGTACGGATGAGCAGCGAGCGGTCCAGCCGGCCGCCCCACTGGCCGCGCAGCAGCTCGGCGCCCTTGGGGTCGTACGCCAGGCCGTGCACGAACTGCACGCTCGGGCCGACGATCCTGCGTACGTCCTCGATGGAGCCGCGGTAGTTGCGCGGGTCGGCGATGACGACGACGCCGTGGGCCTTGGTGATCTGGAGGCGCTCGCGCAGGTGGGCCACGTGGTCGAGGGTGGCCCTGGTGAGCAGCACGACCTGCTCCGACTCGGCGACCAGGTCGGCGAGCTGCGGGTAGGCGCCGAGGCGGCCGCAGTCGGCGATCACGTCGGCGTTCGGGATGGCGGCCAGCGACCTGCCGAGCGGGCCCCACAACCAGGTGAGACCGACGGCCTGCTCCCCGTG
This sequence comes from Nonomuraea rubra, assembly GCF_014207985.1. Classification (NCBI taxonomy): domain Bacteria; kingdom Bacillati; phylum Actinomycetota; class Actinomycetes; order Streptosporangiales; family Streptosporangiaceae; genus Nonomuraea; species Nonomuraea rubra. The sequence goes on from NZ_JACHMI010000001.1 coordinate 11,159,736, forward strand.
GGTGAGCCCGACCAGCACGTCGAGCCCGCCGACGATCTTCTGGGTGTGCTGGTGGATCTGCGCGGCCTCCAGGCCGCGCCGCGCGGTGGCGCCCAGCGTGAGCAGCCCCCTGCCGGGGTTGAGCACGCCGCCGCCCGCGGCGGGCAGCCGGTAGGCGAGGTCGCCGCCCGCCGGGTCGCATTCGGCCAGCAGCACGGGACGGGGCCAGACGGCGGCCAGAGCCGTGGCGGCCGTGGTCACGCCGGGCGCGCCCTTGTCGGCGGCCAGTACGATCAGCGCCACGTCAGCGTGCCCCCGGGAGCTCGGCCACCGCGACCTGACCGCTGGAGGCGGCGGCCACGATCTCGGGCGCCGCCGGGGCCTCGACGACCACGGTGATCTGGCCGGAATTTCCCGTTCTGGATCTGTCTCCGGCAGAGAAGACGAGCGCGTTCGCGGCGAGCACGCGGCTTTCTCCCTCACTCGCCCTGCTCGGCACGAATATCACCTGTACGCGGTCACCCTGCTGCACTCCGGCGGGCATTTGGCCGGGTTTGAGCGACAGTCCGACAGTGGCCTTTCCCGGCCCCAGCTCGCTGCTGGCCCGCACGCCCATCTGATCGGTGAGCAGCGTGCCCGGCAGGATCGTGACGGCCGCGAAGCTGTCGAGCACCTGCTGCCGCTGCGCCCAGGAGACGAAGTCGACGCCCGTGTCGGCGATCTTCACTTCCTCGATCGCGTCCGGGCTGAACTTCTGTCCCGCGCCGACCTGCTGGGTGATGCGGATCGCCGAGACGCGGTCGCCGCTGCTCAGCACGAGCAGGGTCGTGGCCAGCGCGCCGCCCAGGATGAGCAGGACGGCCAGCGCGGCCAGCGCCGGCTTGCGTTCGCGGGGCGGGACGGGGAGCTTGCGCGAGGCCGGCCCGGACAACCCCGCCGCCGCGTTGACGGCAGGCTGCTTTTCACTGGTCCTCATGGGTGGGGGGCTCCCGAAGGTGAATTGCGGAATTCACGCCATTATGTGGGGATCATCCGAGTGGCGGAGGCGGAATTCGCGGACCCATGCTTGTTTCGCAGGTGACATGATGTCAAGCGGAAATAATCAATGCCTATTGTTTCTACCGAGTTGACGGATACCGATTTATCCGTTTAGTCGCCCCTGTTTTAACTTCTGTCACATCCATCCCCCGGCCATGCCATTGGCGTCAACCGGCACGCCCCGCCCCGTTCCTGGCGCTACCTTGGCGCCCGAAGTCGACCGAGGAGACGGCACCATGCGGATCATGCTCACCGTGATCGGCGGGCAGGGCGACCGTGACGTCGTGATCGACGGCGACGACGGCGCCACGGTGGGAAGGCTCAGCGAGGAGCTCAGCGACCAGGGCCCGCTGGCCGAGGTCGTGCGCCTGCCCAAGGCCAGGGCGCCCTACGGCATGTCCGCGACCGGCGTGCCCAGGGTGTCCGGGCCGGACGGCCCCCGCGTGCCGCCTCCGCGCAGACCCGAGCGCTCCGACATGGGGCCGCCCACGCTGTGGCGCGACGGCCGCCCGCTCGACCCGCTCGCCCCCGTCACCGCCGTGCTGCGCGACGGCGACAAGGTCACCCTGGATTCCCACCTGGCCCGCGCCACCGTCGTCGAGGAGCCCGGCGGGGTCGCCGAGGTGCGGGTGGTGGGCGGTCCCGCCGCCGGGGCGGTGCACCGGCTGGGGCTGGGCGTGCACGTCATCGGGTCCGACCCCATGTGCGCGGTGGCGGTGGGCGATCCCGCGCTGGCTCCCGAGGCGGTGACCGTACGCGTGACGCCGGAGGCGATCACCGTGGAGCGGGCCTGGCGGCCGCCCGCCGACGCGCCCCGGCTCAAGCTCAAGGGACGCTGGGCCGAGGAGGTCGCCGAGCTCACGGCGCGCACGGCCGAACGGGAGCGGGCCGAGCTCGCGGCCGGCTACGGCGAGGTGCCCGAGCTCGACGGGCAGCCGCTCACCGAGCCGGTCGAGTGGCCCGACCAGGCCGTGCTGACCTGCGGATCCTCGGTCTTCGTGCTGACCTCGATCGAGCCCAGGGACGCCCACCTGGCACCCCGCGGGGAAGGCGGGGTCGCCTACAACCGGCCGCCCAGGCTGCGGCGGCCCGAGCCGCGACGCACGTTCGTCCGGCCGAAGGAGCCGGCCAGGAACGAGGGGCTGCGCCTGCAGTTGCTGGCCGCCCTGCTGCCCGCCGTGCTGGGTCTCACCCTGGCGATCGCGCTCAAGCAGCCGTTCTACCTGCTCGTCGCGCTCATGACGCCGGTCATCATGATCGGCCAGTGGTGGAGCGACCGCCGCCACGGCAAGAAGCAGCACAAGAAGGCGCTCAAGGAGCACCAGGAGAAGCTGCGCGCGTACGACGCGGACGTGGAGCGCGCCCGCGTGGCCGACGAGGCGGCACGCAGGGACGACGCGCCCGACCCCGCCCGGGTGCTGCTGACCGCCACCGGGCCGCGCAGGCGGCTGTGGGAGCGCAGGATCCACGACGCCGACGCGCTCCGGCTTCGCGTCGGGCTCGCCGACCTGCCCGCCGGCCTGGAGCTTTCGGAGGAGCAGGGCGGGCGCATCGACCCGCCGATCTGCCGCTCCGTGCCGGTCGCGCTGCCCATGCGGCGGCTGGGGGTGGCGGGCGTGACAGGGCACCGCACGGCCGCGGCCGGCCTGGCGAGCTGGCTGATCGCGCAGGCCGCCACCCTGCACAGCCCGCGCGACCTGGCCATCGTGATCGTGTCCGCGCACCCCGACGCCGAGCGGCAGTGGGGCTGGATGCGCTGGCTGCCACACTGCGCGCCACGCGCCGGCGAGGAGTGCGTGGCCCTGGTCGGCGCCGACCCCGACTCGGCCGCCCACCGGGTCGCGGAGCTGGCCGCCCTCATCGACGAGCGCCAGAACACCACCATTCCCGAGCTGGGCAAGGTCCCCACCGGCTGGGACGACCTCGGCGGGCCGGAGAAGCCCTCGTTCTCCTCCTACGACGTGCGCCCCTACGACGTGCTGGTGATCCTCGACGGCGCCCAGGTGCTGCGCGGCCTGCCGAACATGCCGCAGGTGCTGCGCCAGGGGCCGCGCTGCGGCGTGTACACCCTCGCCATCGACGAGGACCAGCGGCTGCTGCCCGAGGAGTGCCAGACCGTGGCCGAGTGCGGCGCCGACGGCCTCGTCCGCCTGCGCGGCGGCGGCCTCGACGTCATCGGCCCCCTCCTGGGCGACCTCGTCTCCCTCGCCTGGTGCGACCGCCTGGCCAGGGCGCTGGCCCCGATCCGCGACGTGAGCAGGGACGACCCCGGCGGGAACCTCCCCGACGCGGCCCGCCTGCTCGACCTGATGGGCCTGACCGTGCCGTCCGGGGCGGAGCTGGCCGCCCGGTGGGGCGATCAGGGCAGCACCGAGGCGCTGATCGGGGTGGGGCCCGACGGGCCGTTCTCCGTGGACCTCCGGCTCGACGGCCCGCACGGGCTGATCGCCGGCACCACCGGCGCGGGCAAGTCCGAGCTGCTGCAGACGATGATCTGCTCGCTGGCCGTGGCGAACCGGCCCGACCAGCTCACGTTCGTGCTGATCGACTACAAGGGCGGGGCGGCTTTCAAGGAGTGCGTACGGCTGCCGCACACCGTGGGCATGGTCAGCGACCTCGACGGCCATCTGACGCAGCGGGCCCTCGACTCGCTGGCGGCCGAGATCCGGCGGCGGGAGCGGCTGCTGGCGGGCGCCGGGGCCAAGGACATCGAGGACTACACCGGGCCTGGGATGCCGCGGCTGGTGCTGATCATTGACGAGTTCGCGGCGCTGGTGGCCGAGTTGCCGGACTTCGTGGCGGGGCTCGTGGACATCGCGCGGCGGGGGCGGTCGCTGGGGATCCACCTGATCCTGGCCACGCAGCGGCCCGCCGGGGTGGTGACGGCCGACATCCAGGCGAACACGTCGCTGCGGATCGCGTTGCGGGTGACCGAGCCCGCCGAGTCGGCCGACGTCATCGACCTGCCGGACGCGGCGCACATCTCCAAGTCCACGCCCGGGCGGTGTTACGTGCGGTCGGGAGTGGGGGCGGCGGTCGCCGTACAGACGGCCAGGGTCGGTGGGCGCAGCCCTGTCCTCCCCACCGCGACCGGTGCCGGAACGGGCGGGCCGGGCGGCGTCGCCGGTGGCGGCGGCCCGCTCGGCGGTGGTGTGGCGGGTGGCGGGAGCTTGCGGGTTCTCGATGTGGGGTGGCGGGCGCTGGGGAAGGCGTTGCCGCCGCCTCCGCGGCCGGACGAGGAGGAGTCCACGACCACGGACCTCACGCTCGTCGCCGATGCCCTCATCGAGGCCGCCAGGCTGGCCGGGGTGCCCGCGCAGCCGAGCCCGTGGCTGGATCCCCTGCCCACCCACCTCGTCCTCGACCTCCCTGACGAGGCCCCGGCGGCCGGAGACGGGTTCGCCGAGGTGGAGCCGCTGCCGTTCGGGATCACGGACCGGCCCTGGGCGCAGGACCGGTGCCCGCTGGCGCTCGACGTGGCCCACGGCGGGCACCTGCTCATCGCCGGGGCGGCCCGCAGCGGGAGATCGACGGTCCTGCGGACCATCGCGGGCTCGATCGCCGCGCACGCCTCCCCCGAGGACGTGCACCTGCACGCGGTGGACTGCGGGTCGGGCGCGTTGCTGCCGCTGGTGGCCATGCCGCACTGCGGTGCCGTGGTGACCCGGGACCAGCTCGACCGGGTGGAGCGGCTGCTGACCCGGCTGCGCGCGGAGGTCGGCCGGCGGCAGCAGCTCCTGGCCGAGGCCGGGCACGCGTCGCTGGCCGAGTACCGGCAGGCCGGGCATCGGCTGCCGTGGCTGGTGTTCATGCTGGACCGCTGGGAGGGGTTCGTCGCGGCGTTCGAGAACTACGACTACGGGCGGCTGATCGAGGCGGTGCTGCAGCTCCTGCGGGAAGGGCCCGCGGTGGGGTTGCGGGCCGTGGTCAGCAGCGACCGGTCCGGGTTGCTCGGGCAGGTCTCGACGGTCTTCGACGACCGGCTGCTGCTGCGGCTGTCCGACAGCGCGGATTACGGTCTGGCCGGGTTCCCGCTCAAGGGGCTGCCCGCCGCCATGCCGGCCGGGCGGGCGCTGTCCATGGGCGAGCACGGGATCGTGGAGCACCACATCGCCCTGCTGGCCGCCGACCCGGCGGGCCCGGCCCAGGTGGCCGCGCTCCAGTCCCTGGCCCGCACCGCCGCCGCCGACCCACCACCGGAAGCGGCCCCCGCCGTCGGCGACAGCGAGACGGAGGGCGCGGATGCGCACGCCTCGGAGAGTGCGGGGGGCAGGCGGTCCAGTCCCTCGCATGCGCTGGGAGTGGGCAGGGGCCCGTGGCGGTGGGGTGGGGCGCCGCCGTTGCGGGTGGATGCGTTGCCGATGCGGATCACCGCCGCCCAGACGCTGGCCCTCGATCCCGGCTTCGTGCCGCCGTCGCCGCTGTGGGCGCTGATCGGGGCGGGTGGGGACGCGCTCGCGCCGCTCGGCATCGACCTCCAGGCGCAGGGGCCAGGAGGGGTGATCGCGGGGCCGTCCCGATCGGGCCGGTCGTCGGCGCTGGTGACGGCCGCCCGGTCGCTGATCGACCGGGGCACGCCGGTCGTGGCCGTCGCGCCCAGGCGCAGCCCGCTGCGCGAGCTGGAGGGCGCGCTGGCCGTGCTGGACGGCGACGCCACGAACCTCCAGGAGCTGGTGGCCGGGCACGAGCATTACGTGGTGCTGGTCGACGACGCCGAGCTGGTGAACCCGGACGGCCCGCTGGGCACGGCCCTGGAGGAGGTGATCCGGACGGGCCGCGACGGCGACCACGGCCTGCTGATCGCGGGCGCGACGGGCGACCTGGCCGTGGCCTACCGCGGGTTCGTGGCGGAGGCGCGCAAGTCCCGTACCGGGGTGCTGCTCGCCGTGCAGGGGCAGACGGACGGCGACCTGTTCTCGATCCGCCTGCCGCGCGGAGCGGGCGGCGGGCCGTCCGGGCGCGGCCTCCTGGTGACGACCGGCACGATCACCCAGGTTCAGGCGGCCCTGCCGGACAACGCCTGACATTCAGGTGGATGACCGAAACTCCCCCATGTGCGCGTTCTATGCTGATGCCTGCGACACGTGGGGAGAGAGATGCAGACCCGGAAGGACCTCTACCAGGCGCACAAGCTGATGCAGCAGCGCCTGGGAATGGCACTGCTGCAGGCGGAGCCGGACGTGCCCGAGTCCCCGATGCGACGGCACAACGTGGCCATGTTCTGCGGGGTCATCGTCGCGCTGCTGGTCACGGCGGCGTTCGGGATCTGGGGGCTGATCAAGCCCGGCGCGGCGACGAACCTGGAGGCGGCCGGGCAGCTCCTCGTGGAGGAGGAGACCGGCGCCAAGTTCGTCTACAGCCAGGAGCAGAAGCGGCTGCTGCCGGTCGCCAACTACGTCTCCGCGCTGCTGCTGCTCGACTCCACCAACTTCGAGGTCAGGAACGTCACCGCGGCCTCGCTCGCCAAGTACCCGCGCGGGCCGCTCGTGGGCATCGCCGGCGCCCCCGACTCGCTGCCGGCCAGGGAGAAGCTGGTCAAGGGCCCCTGGTCGGTCTGCGTGACCGAGGCGCCTGACGCGACGGGCACGGCGGTCCCGTACGTGACGCTCGTGGCCGGGAACCAGGTCGGCGGGACCCCGATCGGCACCGGCGCGCTGGTCGTCACGGACGGCCAGGAGAACTGGGTGATCTGGAACGACCAGCGGATGAAGACCGGCGACGCCGGCGTCCGGGTGCTCGACGCGCGCCCCAAGAGGGTGCCCTCCACCTGGATCAACGCCGTCCCGTCCGGCCCCGACTTCAAGGCGCCGGGGATCCCCGGCATCGGGAAGAAGACCCGCGGCCCCGACGGCCGTACCGCCGCCATCGGGCGCGTCTACACGGTGAAGGGCGTCGGCGGCGCCCCCGACCGCTGGTACGTGCTGCTCGCCGACGGCCTCGCCACCGTGAACGTCACCCAGGCCTCGCTGCTGCTGGAGGAGCCGGGGCTCAAGCGGGCGTACGGCGGGAAGGCGGCCATGCCGCTGGAGCTGGACGCGGCCACGGCCAACGCCGCGAGCAGCGGCCGCACCCTCACCGTGGGCGGCATGCCCACCAGCCTGCCCAAGGCGGTCGCCTCCTCGTCGTCGCCGCTGTGCTCGGTGTACGCCGACACGCAGAACGGCTCGGCCAAGGCGAAGGTGACGGTCGGCGGCACGATGGCCATCCCCGCGCCCAGCGTGCGGGGCGACCAGGAGCACTTCGACCAGGTGCTGATGCCGGCGGGCTCGGCGGTGCTGGGCGGGCTGCTGCCGGGCGACGGCCAGAAGGCGTTCGTCCAGACGTACTTCCTGATCAGCGACCAGGGCAGGCGGTACCAGCTCCAGTCGGGCGACCAGATCAACAAGCTCGGGTACGGCGCCGAGGACGTGGCGCCGATCCCCGGCAACCTCGTTCACCTGCTGCCCGAGGGACCGCCGCTGGACCCGCAGGTGGCACGCTCGCCGCTGCAGGTCACCGCGCAGTGAGCCGCCGGGGCTGCCCGGCGGCCCCGGCGTGACGACCAGGTCTGGATGCCCGGTTTAGATGAAGGCGCTCATGCCGCCCGTGCCGGTGGTGGGCATGGAGGGCATGGTGGGCAGGCCGCCGTTCTTGGGCTGCAGGGTGCCCACGCCGGTGGACTCGTCGCCGGCGTACTCCAGGGCGGCCGGCGCGAAGTCGGGCCGGGGGCGGCTCTGCTCGATGAACTGGCCCAGCGACATGCACATGAAGTTGACGCCGGCCACGAGGGCGGTGAGCACCGCCACGGACTTCAGCTGCTTGCCCAGCAGGCCCCTCATCACCTCGCCCAGGGACGCCAGCACCCCCATGACCACGCCCCTGATCCCGATCTGCACCCCGACCACGGGGATGACCTGGGTGACCAGTTTCCAGGTGCCGATCGCCAGCATCGCGGTGGCCACCACCGTGGCCACCTCGGCGGCCCAGTGGTAGACGGTGGCGATGCTGCCCATGCCCTGGCCGACGCCCTGGTGGTACCGCCCCGCCGTGTCGAGCTGGGTGAGCAGCGTGTCGATCGAGTCGTTGAACGCCTGGCAGGCGGGGCCCTTCCACCACTCCTTCTCGTTGCACTCGTCGCGCAGGGTGCGCACCGCCTGCTTGATGCCCTCGAAGTCCATCTCGCCGCCGCCCTCGGGGCTGCTCCACCGCTCAGCGGCCAGCTCCATGCTGTGCGGGTTGGACACCATCGTGCCGATCATCAGCGCGATGTTCCTGGCCATCGGGTACTCGTACAACATCGCGGCCGCGGCGGTCGCCGTCGTGGCCGCGTAGATGAACTGCCCGCGGTCGCTTCCTGTGCCGAGCATGTGGTTCCTGTCTCTCTCAGGCCTCGCCGATCACGGGTGGGGCGATGTCGATGTCGTCCACCCAGTCCGCTTCGTCGCCGCGTACGTAGTCGGGCTTGTCGCGCTCGTTGTTCTGGTCGCCGCCGGCGCCGCCCATGGGAGGCATGAAGGGCATGCCCGCCATGCCCATGCCGTTCATGCCGCGCGCCGAGGCGGGGGCGGCCGCGGCCGGCTGCTGCATGCTGCCGGGCGAGATGCCCGTGGGGCCGCCGGGGGACAGGCCGGGACCGAGCGTGGTGGTGTTCGGGACGGAGGGGGTGGGGATGGTGCCCAGCTTCGAGGGGTCGAAGTTCGCCAGATCGGTCTTGGTGGGGTCGGTCGGGAGGGAGGTGTTGGGGACGGTGGGGACGTTGTGGTTGAGCTGGTCCTCCAGGGACGGGGTGTTGGGCAGGGCGGCGTTCGGGTCCGGCAGGTTGGGGTTCGGCACGTTCGCGTCCGGCAGGTTCGGATCCGGCACGTTCGCGTCCGGCAGGTTGGGGTCAGGGACGTTGGGGTCGGGCAGGTTCGGGTCCGGGACGTCCGTGTTCGGCAGGTCGGAGCTGGGCAGCTTGGAGTCCGGCAGCTTCGAGTCGGGCAGGTCGGTGCTGGGGAGCTTGGAGTCCGGGAGCTTCGAGTCGGGCAGGCCGCCGCCGAGCGAGGCCGGGTCGATGCCCGGGCCGGTGCCGGGCCCGGTGCCGGGGCCCGTGTAGGGGTCGGTCTTGATGATGCCGTCGTTGTCCTTGTCGGCCTTCTGGTAGTTCTCCTCCAGCTTGGTCAGCGCCGTACGGTAGTCGGACAGGACGTCCCTGGCCGTCTTGAGCGTGTTGTGGGCGTTGTCCTTGAGCTGGTCGTGGGCGTGGTTGAGGCCGACGCCGATGACGCCGAAGGCGGGCGGCTCGACGCGGATGCCGCCGACGTTCTGGGCGATGGCGTTCATGTTGGGCGCCTGTTCGCCCAGGTCCTGGCCGACCTGCTTGATGCGGCCGTCCTCGAACTGGATCGTGGCGCCCGCGAGCGGGCCGCCACCGTACTGGGTGCCTCCGGTGTCGGTGGCCATGCACACCCCTCCCAGCCCATAAATCGCGTTATGTGCGGTCCTGGCTACGATATCGACAGAAATCAACTTCTTGCGTGAACAATCAGCCAATGATCTAGACGCGTGTATGATCGTGATGGCAGCCTTTCCGCATGCGGATCAAGACCCTGATAGCAGGCGTGTGCGGCTTGGCCGTGGCGCCTCTCACCGGCGTGGGCACGGCGGATGCCGCAACGGCCGCCTCCACGCTGCAGCTGCCGTTCCCGTGTGGCGAGACCTGGGTGGGGAGCAGCAAGAGCTCCGCCCACACCGCGGGCTACGAGATCGACTTCAACGGCAGCGCGACCGACGGCAACGCCGACCTCGGCAGGACGGTCGTGGCAGCGGGCGCCGGCACGGTCATCATGTCGGAGTACCGGCGGACGGACGGCTTCGGCAACGTCATCAAGATCAGGCACTCCGATGGCACCGTGACCCTGTACGCCCACCTGAACGCCCGCTCGGTCTCCAAGGGCGCCACCGTGCGCCAGGGCCAGAAGATCGGCACGCTGGGCAAGTCGTCCGCCAAGTACAGCCTGATCGCCCACCTGCACTACGAGCAGCGCACGTCGTCCGGCACCATCGTGCCCGCCAAGTTCAACGGCGCCACCTTCAAGTACCCGAACCAGACGCTGACCTCGCGCAACTGCGGCGGCGGCAGCACGCAGACGCAGACCGGCAACGGCGGCGGCGGCAACCCGTACTCCGCCACGCAGATCTGCGGCTCCGGCTTCAAGCAGATCGACTCGCAGAACCTCGGCTCCGCGGGCAAGGTGGTGCTGCTCTACTCGGCCGCCACCGGCCAGAACTGCGTCACGACGCTGCGCAACAGCGGCTCCGGCAAGGCGGCGGTGACGGCGTACCTCCAGGTGCAGGGCAAGGCCCGCAAGACCGACGCCGGCAGCTACCAGTACTACGCGGGCCCGGTGAAGGACACCGCCCGCAAGACCTGCGTGAAGTGGGGCGGAGCCATCGGCTCCGCCAAGTACGACAGCCCGCTCGAGCACTGCGACTGAGCTCAGGCCAGCGTGGACGGGGTGGTGCCTTCCGGCCCACCCCACACGTCGTCGTCCTCGTAGAGGTTCGAGGAGTTCTCGGCGACGGGATCCTCCTCCTTGCGGCGGGAGGAGACGGGGGCGTGCATCATCGGCATGCCCATGCCGCCGAACCCCGCCCGCCCGGCCGCGGAGGCGGCGTTCGCCGCCGCGGTCGTGCCCGGGTTGCCCGGGTTACCGGGGTAGCCGGTGCCGGACGTCCCCGGGCCGCTGCCCGGGTAGGTGGTGGCGGTGTTCGGGCCGTTGGGCACCCCCACCTGCGAGGGGTCGTAACCCGCCAAGGTCGTGGAGGCGTAGTCGCGGGGTGAGCCGGGCGAGGGCACGGAGGGCGCGGAAGGAACCGACGGCACGCCCGGCGGGTTGCCGAGGGTGCTGTTGGCCAGCGCGGACGGGTCGCCACTGCCGTAGGCGTCGCTGTCGCCCAGATCGCCGGGTACTCCGGGGCCGTTCGGGCCGGCGCCGGGGTTCACCCCGTCGTTGCCGAAGCTGCCGGGGTACTGCCCGGGAGGGTAGGAGCCGTCGAAGGACGGGCCGCCAGGGACCGCGCCGGGGTCGAACGAGGCGTTCTGGTAAGGGGGGACGTCCCCCGTGTTCAGGGGGCCGACCTGAGGCCCGCGCAGCCCGGAGTTGTTGAAGTCCGGCATCTCCGGATCGACGACGATCGGCAGCGCCTGCTGCACCTCCACCGGCATGTCGGCGTAGTGCTGCGCGATCCGCTCGTTGACCTCCCGCAGGTGCTGGGTGGCCCGGTCGCTGCTGCGCTTGATGCCGTAGAACGGGATCTGGTCGGCCCAGTCGATGTCGTTGTCGGAGCGGGAGTCACGGCCCCGCTCCTCGACCACGTTGGCCTGCGCCCACTGCAGCGTGTCGCCGTACGGCTTCAGCGACCTGCCCATCGCGCCGAGCTTGCCGGCCAGCTCCACCACGCTGGCGTGCAGGCTGCGGAGCTGCAGCTGCGTCTGGTACGCCGCGGGCCCCCTGTAGTGCTCGGCCAGCTCGGCGGCCTTCGTCTTGAGGTCCGCGGCGAACTCGTTCAGCAGCGGCTCGGCCGCCTGGTAGTACAGCCCCGCGAGCTGGACCGCGGCCGGGTCCGTCGCGTCGATCATGTCCCGGATCTCGCCGATCGTGTCCCGGAACATGCTCTCCATGAACCCGGCCTCGCGCACCGACGTGTCGATCGGCTGGTCGCCGTAGCGGAGCGGGAAGTCCTGTGTCTTGGGCTCGTCGGCCATGGCGCTCTTCTTTCGTCTCAGGTCTGACGCGAGGTGGCTTCCTCGGTCGCCTGCTCGGCGGTCTCGGAGGTCCGCGCGATCTCCAGCACGGCGTCGAAGGACTCCTCCGCCTGCTTGTTGAGGCCGGCGTAGAGGCCGCTGGTGCTGCCGGGCTCGCCGATCAGCGTCGAGTAGGCGGTGAAGGCGGCCGTCCCGTAGGTGATGGCGGCCGGCCACTGGCCCATCTGCTCCTGGTTGAGCGCGCAGTGCGCCTGGAGGTCCGGCAGCGAGCCTGCGCCCGCCGGAAGCCGCGGCCCCGGCACCGGGTCGCCGATCGCCACGGCGTACTCCGTCACCGGGATGCCGGAGGACGTGGTGAGCTTCTTGAGCAGCTCGTGCAGGTCTCCCGCGATGCGCCGCACCTCGGTGCGGTTCGTGTACGGGTCCTCGCTCTCGTCGTCGTCCGAAGCACCCGGCCAGTTCGGGTCGAGCTGGATCGCCATGTCGCCTCCCTCAGTTGCGGATCACCGGCGAGATGGTGCTCTCCGTCGCCGAGTGCCAGTCGTCGCGTTCCCCCGTCAGGTTCGTCGTGTTCTCCTGCTGCTCGTGCTCGCCGGGTGGCGCGCCGCCGCCCATCGGCATGAAGGGGTAGCCCATGCCGCCCGCGCCCGCCCTGGCCGCCGCCGCGGCGCCGGGCACGCCCGGCTGCGTGTACGAGCCGGGCCCGCCGATGACGGCGGGGGCCGCGCTGCCCGTGGGCGTGGGGTAGCTGGTCTGCGGCGTCGTGACCGGGGTGTACGTGGTCGCGGTCGGCGGGGTGGCGGTCGGCGGGGTGGCGGCCGTCTCGGTGGCCCGGGGGTCCTGGGTCTCGGGCCCGGCCTGCGTGGTGCGTTCCGGGTCCGTGGTGCTGCTGTCGATCACGGACGGCGTGGTGCCGTCGGTGCCGTCGCTCTGGCTCCCGGGGGCCGGGGAGCCCTGGTCGCCGGGCGTGCCGGGGCTGCCGGAGGGGGAGCCTGGAGTGTCGGAGGAGGAGCCGGGGCCGTCGCCGGAGGAGCCGGGGCTGCCGGAGGAGCCCGGGCCGCCGGAGGAGCCCGGTGTCCCGGCGCCAGGCCGGTCTCCGGAGTCCGAACTTGAGCCGGACGACCCGTTCGACCCGCTGGAGCCGCTGGAACCGCCCCAGCCGGAGGAGCCGCCCGAGGACCCGCCGCTGTTCCGGGAGTCGCCGAAGGTGTAGGGCGTGTCCTGGTCCATCGGCGGCAGGTCCCGGCCGCCGTCGTCCGTGACCGGCGTGACCGTCGGCAGGTCGATGGTCACACTGTCGGGGATCTTGAAGTCGTACAGGTCGACGATGTGCCGGTCGAGCTTCTCCATCGCGCGCCTGGCGGCCTCGTCGTCCAGCTCGGACGCCTGCGGGGTGGCGCTGGGCGTGGGCTGCGCGCTGGGTGAGGACGACGGGTCGATCACCGGCTCCGTGGTGGGCTCGGCGGAAGCCGTCGGCGCGGGGCCGGGCGAGGGCTGGGGCTCGGCGTCGGACCGCTGGTTCGCGCCCGCCCGCACCTCCTCGATGGCCGTCGGCAGGTAGTCGCGCCCGTACAGGGTGAGCGCGTCCGACATCTGGGTCATCGCGTCGGCCAGCGCGGCACCGCTGGCGTGCAGCAGTTGCAGCGCGCGCTGGGTCTTCGCGGCCGCCTCCGAGCGCCAGGCGTCGTTGAGCGCCACGCCGATGTCGGGCAGCGCGTCGGACACCGCCTTGATGGCGTCGGCCACCCGGCCGTAGGTCATGCCGCGGTCGTGCACCTCCAGCGGGGACGTGCCGTCCAGCCACTGCTGGATCTCCTCGCGGGAGGCGTTGACCGCGCCGGCGGTCGGTCGCCTGGAGGGGTCGCGGATGTCAACGGTCCGCTCAGCCACTGGCTCTCACTTTCAGCTATCGCCCCTGACGGGGTTGGTGCGCTCGTAGACCGCGGCACTGTCCCTGATCGCCTGCACGACGCGCTGGCAGCACTCGACGTACTCCCGGTACAGGGACGCCAGGCGCTGCCCGCGGCCCTCCAGGGACACCTGGCCGCCCGGGTCGGGGCCGGTGGTGCCGACGCTGTGCGCGAACGCGGCGGCGGCGGGCCAGCTCCCGATGTGCTGCTGGGTCAGGTCGAAGTACCTGGTGAGGGCCTCCACCGCGCCCGTGCCGCCGTCCTTGGTGCCCCCGGGGCCCTGTGTGGGCACCAGGGCGAGCTCCAGGTCGTCGGCGACGGCACGCATCTTGCCGACGTTGTAGTACAGGTCGGCGTCGGTGTCGTCCAGCCCCCGCCACGGTACGGGGTCGAGCTCCCCCATGATCCTCTCCTCACGCGTTCGGCCACCGCGGGCGGTGGCCGAAGAAGGAACGACGGCGGAGTGAGGGCTCAGCCCTCGTACCACATCGCCTTGTTGCGGGCCTCCGCGGCCTGGTAGTTCTGGTTCGCGATCTGGACGGCGCCGCGCAGCTCGACGAGGTTGCTGCTCATGGTGGCGGCGGCGTTGTCCCACTTGGTCTTGTACCGCATGAACTCGGCCTTGGCGCCCTCGACGTCGCCGTCCCAGTTCTCCTGAAGCTGCTGCAGCAGCTTGGTCACCAGGTCGTCGAGGGCCTGGTCGAAGGCCTTGACGATGTCCTCGTAGTCCTTGGCGGCCAAGTCCATGTTCTTGAAGTTGACCTTGGTGAAATCCATCTCGGGCATGCCGGTTCCCCCTTACTTGACTTCCGCGTTGATGAGCGCCTCGACCTTGCCGACACCGGCCATGACGTCCTCGTCGTTCATGCTGTAGGTGATGGCGTTCGCGCCCATCTTCTCGGCGATGCCCTCGAGGTCCTGCCGTACGGCCCGCATCTGGGCGTCCCAGCTCTCCATGATGGTGCGGAACCGGTTGGCCGCCGGGCCGAGCCAGTCGGCGCTGAGCAGACCGTTGGAGGTGGTCTCGACCGCGACACGCAGACCCTCGATGAACTGGGCCGTGTCGGTGACGTTTCCCGCCGCCAGGTTGATCTGGGAGCTCGACGCCCCGTAATAGCTCACTTTGCTACCTCCGTTGTGCGCAATTTCGGTCGCTTATCCATATAAGCACCATTGGCCTCATGAGTAACAGGCGTCCCTCTTGCGAAGATGTAACAGGATCTCGACAAGGGAGCAAACCCGCTGGTAAATCAGAGGTCGAGGTCCCGGCGGATGCGGTCCAGCTCGCCCATGACGTTCTCGAACGCCCGGTCGTAGTTGGCCTCCGCCTGCTTGATCGGCTTGAGCAGGGCCTGCGGGTCGTTCATGAGGCGCGACGGGGTCGCGGCCGTCCCGAACAGCTCGGCCATGAGCTCCTCGGTCGCGCGCTGCAGGTCCGCCGTCGCGGCGCCCACGGCTTCCTTGATCTTCTCCGACAGCTCCACGGCCGCCAGGCGCATGGCCTTGGGGTGGATGTCCAGGGTGCGGATGCCCTCCTGGGCGTACTCGACGGCGACCAGGCCGTCGGCGTCCTCACCCCGGCCGACCAGCAGCGGCATGCGCCTCTGCAGCTCGTCGGACTTGGCGAGCTGCTCGTCGACGCCGCGCAACAGACGTTCGACGTCGATGTTGGCGAAGTCCCCGAAATCCGTCACGAGTCACATCCTGCACCAAGAGCCACGTTCACGGCGTGGTTGTGCTCACATCCGGCGCGATCCAGTCGAAGGTCTGCGAACCGGCCGGAAGCTTCCCGGGAGCGGGCGGCTCGTTGAAGGAGGGGTAGTGGCTCAGGTCGAGGCGGGCCCGCTGGAAGTCGATGGCGGCGACGCCCGTCGGCGCCACGTAGCCGAACTGGCGCTCCTTCTTGGCCATGGTCGTCAGCGTGTCGCCGCCCTTGGAGAGCAGCGCCCCCATCACGCCGGTGCCGATCGTCACCGCCGTGAGCACCTTGGCGCCGGTGAGCTGCTCCAGCAGCATGCCCAGGGCCCGCGTCTGCGGGGCCGGGAACATCTTCAGCCACAGGGCCCGCATGAGCGCCGCGACGGTCGCCGCGCCCAGCACCGTGATGGCCACCCAGTACGCGCGGAAGGCGGCGGCGATCTCGTCGAGCACCTTGCCGATGTCGTCGAACATCTTGCGCAGGGCGCCGATCTCGCCGTGGAAGCGCGCGTGCACGCGCGCGTACTCCTGCTGGTCGGCCGCGATCCAGCCGGTCTCGGAGGTCTTGAGTATCTGCGGCATGAGGTTCTTGACCCCGTCGTCGAGCCGGGCGCTCATGCCGACGCTCCAGATCGTGCCGGCCCGCGCGATCTCCCCCTCGTCCGCGTTGACGGTGGCGGCGACCATGATGGCGGGGATGACCCAGGCGGAGATCCGGCCGGCGGCCCGCAGCGTGGCCAGCCCTCTGGAGGCGGAGCTCTCGGCGCCGGCCGCCGACAGGGAGCCGATCTTCCCGCTCTCCGGGTTGAGCGGGATCAGCGGTGACGACCCCCTCGACACCGGTGAGAGGGCGTTCAGGTACGGGTCGCTCATGCGCGGTATCCGACCATGTTCGCGTTCTCCGCGGCGGTCCAGTTGCGCTCGCAGTGGGTCATGGCGGTCACCCAGCTCTCCAGGGTCGCCATGGCCTCGCCCATGATCTCGTCGCACCGGACCTGGACGTCCTTGTAGGTGCCGCCGATGATCTGGTCGCCGAACGTCCCGAAGCCGCTGCCCTGCACGTCGGCGGCCGGGATCATGCCGCGGACGAAGCCGACCATGTCGTCCTTCAGCTCCCGGTCGATGCGCCCGCGCGTCTTGCGGATGGTGCTCGAGGTGATGTGGATCTCGCGTGTGGTTCCCACAGAGCTGGATTCTTGCGGTGGTTTGCACCTGTTTCATCACTCATAGCGGGATTTTTCTGATCACTTCAGCAGCTGGTCATGCGGTACTCCCCAACTGTTAACCCGGACCGGGTGGCGTGCTCGCATGAGCTCCCGCGACTTCAACCCCGACGACCTCGACGGCCTCCTGCGCGACAGCGAGCGTTCGCTGCGCGAGCTGACGAGCATGATCGGCGAACTGCAGAGCATCTCCGGCGCGGGAGAGAGCCGCAGCGGCGCGGTCACCGCGACCGTGGACGCCAACGGCCGGCTCGACCAGCTGAAGCTGGCCCCCAGAGCGAGCCGCATGGAGCTGGACGAGCTGACCGAGGAGATCGTCCAGGCCGTCCGCGCCGCCCAGGACGACCAGACCCGCAGGACCATGGCGCTCATCCCCGTCTCCCCCCAGCTCGGCGGCGTCTCCCTGGAGGAGATCCAGCGCCAGTTCGACGAGATCCAGGACTCCTTCACCCGGGACATGCACGAGAGGATGGCGGACCTGGAGGCCATCCGCCGCCGCGCGGTCGCCGACGACTGAGTTCCGCGGGTCAGCCGCCGAGCCCGCGCACCCAGGCGTACACGTCCAACACGCCCAGCGCCAGCGGCACCAGCGCCACGATCAGCAGCCACTCCACGATGTCGGCCGCCCGGCCCCAGAACGGCGAGAGCCGCCCGTCGGGCAGCCACACCCCCATGCCGACCACGATCATCGCGGTCCACAGCAGTCCGAGCAGCACCGCGACGGCGGCCAGGCCGCCCACCACGACGCCGATCTCCACGGCCACCGCCGCCAGCCCGCCGAACCCGACGAGCATCAGCCACATCCGCTGCCCGACGCCCTGGAACACCCGCGCCCGCATGAGCTGCGTCAGCGCGAGCACCACGGACATGATGGCGGCGATCCAGGTGCCCTCGGCCAGCAGCAGGGCGTGCGCCCCGACCCCCACCAGGCAGATCGCGACGATCATGCCGGTCGCGTACCGCTGGGCCGCGCCGGTGCGCTGGAGCACGGAGGCGCTGTCGAGGTTCTGGTTGTCGCCGCGCAGCTCCTCCGCGTTGGTCGGCATCGTCGGCAGCGGCACCCTGGCCAGGCGGAACGACAGCACGGGGACCAGCGGCCCGAACGCCATCACGACGGCCGCCGCGACGGCCGCCACCCCGCCGGGCGACGCCCCCGCCACCATCACCACGGCCGCGCACACCGCGCCCACCATGGAGGCGATGGCCGTGCCGAGGAAGCCCGGCACGCCGCCGGCGATCGCGGTGCCGCCGAGGGTGGCCACCAGCGCCGTGCAGGCCAGCGCGCCGAGCACCTGCGGCGACCCCAGCGCCGACAGGCCGCCGCCCGCCGCCGGAGCCAGCAGCCCTGCCAGGAACGCGTACGGCAGCGCCGCGTGCCCGATCAGCGCGCCCGCGCCCGAGTGGCCGACCGCCCTGGACAGCGCCACGCCGACCCCGACGAGCACCAGCGCCAGCGCCCCCGCCACGATCGCGGTGACCAGCGGCGTCAGCCCGCCGAGCGCCAGCGCCGCGACCCCGGCCAGCAGCAGCCCGCAGGCCGCGCCGCCGCCCATCGCGCGCGTGTGCCTGGCCTCCCAGCTCCCCGAGCCCTCGCGCACGCCGGTGGCGACCACGTCGGCCACGTCGTCGAACCTGGCGGGCGGCAGCGCCACCTGGCGCGGCCGCAGGTAGAGGATCTCGCCGTCGAGCACGCCGAGCTGGGCCAGGCTCTGCCCGAGGTCGAACGCCGGCCCGCCGATCCGCTGCAACGTCCAGCCGGGCGCCGCGGACGTCTCGCCGCCCAGCTCTCCCATGGCCCGCAGCAGGCCGGGCAGCACGTGCGGCAGCGGGATGTCGGCGGGCAGCGCCAGGTCGGCCTTCCTGCGCGGCCCCACCACCGTGACATGGCAGAGCGGCGGGAGCGGCGCGGGCATCTGGTGCATTGCGCCGTTCGGCGAAGGTGGGATCTCGGCCAGCGAAGTCACATGGCCAACATAGCGAGGAAGAGTTAACTCGGACCCCAACTCGGACGTAAGGCACATCTGGTAAGAAGGTTCTTCCGAGCGTCAGAAGGGGCCTGTCCAAGGGTGAGCATCGTCGTCGTACGGCGTCCCGAGCGCCGTCCCAGCCCGAAGCCGCCGCGTGGCGAGATCCTCCTGGAGTCTCCCCCGGAGATCCCCGAGGTGCAGTCGCAGGGCATGATGGCGGCCCTCACGTGGCTGCCGATGGTGGCCGGAGCGGCGGCCATGGGCCTGATGTTCACCGCCAACGGCACCAACGCCAACCCCATCATGTACGTGGCCAGCGGCCTGTTCGCCTTCTCCATGGTCGGCATGACCCTCGGCCAGATCGGCCGCCAGGCGGGCGAGCGCAAGCAGCGGCTCAACGGCGCCCGCCGCGACTACTTCCGCTACCTGGCCCAGATCCGCAAGCGGGTCCGCAAGGCCGCCGTCCAGCAGCGCGAGGCGCTGGAGTGGAGCGGCCCGGCCCCCGACACGCTCTGGTGGACCGCGATGGGCCCGCGCCTGTGGGAGCGCCGCCCCCGCGACGAGGACTTCAGCACCGTACGCCTGGGCACCGGCACCCAGAAGCTGGCCATCCAGCTCATCCCGCCGGACTCCAAGCCCGTCGAGGACCTGGACGCCCTGACCGCGGGCGCGCTGCGCAGGTTCATCCGCACCCACTCCACGGTCTCCCAGCTCCCCGTGGCCGTGGCGCTGCACTCGTTCGCCCGGATCAAGCTGGACGGCGACCCGGCCATGGTCCGCGACCTGGTGCGGGCGATGGTGGCGCAGATGGTGACGTTCCACTCGCCGGACGACATGCGGATCATGGTCTGCGCCGGCCGGGAGTGGATGGGCCACTGGGAGTGGGTCAAGTGGCTGCCGCACGCCCTGCATCCGGAGGAGAACGACGGCGCCGGCCAGGTCAGGCTGATGGCCGAGAACCTGGCCCAGCTCGACCGGCTGGTGGGCGGCGAGCTGAAGGAGCGGGCCCGGTTCAAGCCCGGCGCCTCGCCGGACGCGCTGCCGTACCACGTGCTCATCCTGGACCACGGGCACGTGCCGCAGGACTCGCAGCTCGGCGCGGACGCCATCGACGGCGTCACCGTCATCGACCTGTCGAACTCCTCCGGCGTCGTCGAGGAGCGCAGCACGCTGCGCCTGCGCATCAACCAGACCGGCTTCCACATGGTCAAGATCGACCACGCGGGCAAGGAGAGCACGAACCGGCTCGGCGACCCCGACGCGCTCGACTACATCAGGGCAGAGGGGCTGGCCCGCCAGCTCGCGCCGCTGCGCGCCTCCACGTCCAAGGGCGGCGAGGCCCAGGACGTGCTGTCCACCAACACCACGCTGACCGACCTGCTCGGCGTCGGCGACCCCACCCGGCTGGACACCGGCCAGACGTGGCGGCCCCGCGCCGGCCGCAACCGGCTGCGCGTCCCGATCGGCCTCGGCAGCGACGGCCGGCTGGTCGAGCTGGACATCAAGGAGTCCGCGCAGGGCGGCATGGGCCCGCACGGCCTGGTCATCGGGGCCACCGGCTCCGGCAAGTCGGAGCTGCTGCGCACGCTCGTGCTCGGCCTGGCCGTCACGCACTCCTCCGAGATACTCAACTTCGTGCTCGTCGACTTCAAGGGCGGCGCCACGTTCCTCGGCCTGGACGGCCTCTCGCACGTCTCCGCGGTCATCACCAACCTGGAGGACGAGCTGCCGCTGGTCGACCGCATGCACGACGCGCTGCACGGCGAGATGGTGCGCAGGCAGGAGCTGCTGCGCGCGGCCGGCAACTACGCCTCGCTGCGCGACTACGAGCGCGCCCGCGAGCAGGGCGTCAACCTGCAGCCGATGCCCACGCTGTTCGTGGTCCTGGACGAGTTCAGCGAGCTGCTGTCGGCCAAGCCCGAGTTCATCGACCTGTTCGTGATGATCGGGCGGCTCGGCCGGTCGCTGGGCGTGCACCTGCTGCTCGCCTCCCAGCGGCTGGAGGAGGGCCGGCTGCGCGGTCTCGACACGCACCTGTCGTACCGGATCGGCCTGCGGACGTTCTCGGCCATGGAGAGCCGGGTCGTGCTGGGCGTGGCCGACGCGTACGAGCTGCCGTCCGCGCCGGGCAACGGCTACCTGAAGTTCGACACGACCGGGATGACCCGGTTCAAGGCCGCGTACGTGTCGGGGCCGTTCACGCCCGCCTCCGGGCACGTGGCCACCGCCGACGGGACGGTGCCGATCAGGGAGGTCGTGCCGTACGGCCCCGACTTCGTGCCCGTGCCGCTCGTCGAGGAGCCGGTGGAGGCGAGTCCGCAGGAGGAGAGCAGGTCGCAGCAGAGCCTGCTCGACGTCGTCGTGGGCCGGCTGGTCGGCAACGGGCCGCCCGCGCACCGCAT
This sequence comes from Nonomuraea rubra, assembly GCF_014207985.1. Taxonomy (NCBI): domain Bacteria; kingdom Bacillati; phylum Actinomycetota; class Actinomycetes; order Streptosporangiales; family Streptosporangiaceae; genus Nonomuraea; species Nonomuraea rubra. The sequence goes on from NZ_JACHMI010000001.1 coordinate 11,180,679, forward strand.
CTGGCTGCCGCCGCTGGCCGAGCCGCCGACGCTGGCGCAGTTGCTGCCGCCGCTGTCGATCACGCCCGAGCTGGGGCTGACGACGCCGGGCTGGCCGGGGCGCGGGCGCATGCAGGCCGTCGTGGGCATCATCGACCGGCCGTTCGAGCAGCGGCGGGACCCGTACTGGCTGGACCTGTCGGGCGCGTCCGGGCACGTCGGCGTGGCCGGCGGGCCGCAGAGCGGCAAGAGCACGGTGCTGCGCACGCTGATCGCCAGCATGGCGCTCACCCACACGCCGGCCGAGGTGCAGTTCTACTGCCTGGACTTCGGCGGCGGCGGCCTGTCGGGGCTCGACGGGCTGCCGCACGTCGGCGGCGTGGCCAGCCGGCTGGACGCCGACCGGGTCCGCCGTACGGTCGCCGAGATCGCCGGCGTGCTGCAGCAGCGCGAGCGGATGTTCACCGAGCAGGGCGTGGACTCCATGGCGACCTACCGCAGGCGGATCGCCGACGGCTCGCTCAAGGGCGACGGCTGGGGCGACATCTTCCTCGTGGTGGACGGCTGGCTCACGATCAGGCAGGAGTTCGACGCGCTGGAGCCGGTCATCACCGACCTGGCGGCGCGCGGCCTGGGTTACGGCATCCACGTGGTGGCGGCCACGAACAAGTGGTCGGAGTTCCGGCCCGGCATCAGGGACCTGTTCGGCACCAGGATCGAGCTGAAGCTGGGCGACGCGTACGAGTCCGAGATCAACAGGAAGAAGTCGCTCGCCGTGCCGGAGGGCGTGCCCGGGCGCGGCCTGACCAGGGACGGGCTGCACTTCCTGAGCGCGCTGCCGCGCATCGACGGCGTGCAGGACGCCGAGGACCTGATGACCGGCGTGCAGGGGCTCGTCACGGCCGTGCGGGACTCCTGGCAGGGACAGCCCGCCAAGAGCGTACGGCTGCTGCCCTCGGTGCTGCCCGCCGCGTCGCTGCCCGGCCCCGAGCAGAGCGGCAGCAGGGCCAGGATCGCGATCGGCGTGGACGAGGCCACGCTCTCCCCGGTGTTCCTCGACTTCGACACCGACCCGCACTTCGTCGTGCTGGGCGACAACGAGAGCGGCAAGTCCAACCTGCTCAAGGTGATCGCGGAGAACGTGGCGGCCAGGTACGAGCCGCGCGAGGCGATGATGATCTTCATCGACTACCGGCGCTCCCTGCTGGACACGGCCGTCGGCGACAACCGCATCGGCTACGCCGCCTCCGCCAAGGCGGCGCTCGACCTCGTCCAGGACGCCCGCAACGCGCTGCTCAAGCGGCTGCCGCCGGCCGACCTCACCCCCGAGCAGCTCCGCGCCCGCGACTGGTGGAAGGGCTCCGACCTGTACATCGTGGTCGACGACTACGACCTGGTCTCCGGCTCGAACAACCCGCTGATGCCGCTGGCCGACCTGCTCCCCCAGGCCCGCGACATCGGCCTGCACCTGATCCTGTCGCGGGCGATGGGCGGCGCGGGCCGGGCCATGTTCGAGCCGCTGATCCAGCGGCTCAAGGACATGGCCAGCCCGGCCGTCATCCTGTCCGGCACCAAGGACGAGGGCTTCCTGTTCGGCAACGTCCGCGCCCAGCCGCTGCCGCCGGGACGCGGCTTCCTCGTCGACAGGAAGTACGGCTCGCGGCTGGCGCAGACGGCGCTCTGGCCGCCATCGGAGGAGTGAAAGGATCATGGCAGGTCTCGACATCCACTTCGACGCGCTCGACGACTGCCGCACCGCGAGCAGGACGCTGACGGGCAGGTTCGGCGGCCTGGCCGACGACTACCCCGCCGCCCGGCCCGACTCGACGATCTTCGGCCGGGTGGGCGGCGCGTCCGCGCTGGCCGATGCCGTACGCGAGGTGGAGACCACCTGCGACAGCGAGTTCGGCAAGGCCAAGAGCCTGCTGGAGAGCGTCGAACGGGCACTCGACCTGGTGCAGAGCAACGTACGGAGGGCGAACGACCCGTCATGAGCGCCCGCGAAGGCCTCCGCGAGCTGCCCAACGGCAACACCCTCGCCGACCTGGCCGACGAGGTCAGCGGCAGCCCGTCGTCGATCCGCGGCATCGCCACCCGCTGGCGGACCGCCGCGAGCCAGGTGAGCACCAGCACCGGCACGCTGGGCGGCGCCGTCACGACCGTGGACCTGGCCTGGGAGGGCGAGTCGGCCGACGCCTTCGTCGGCTACATGTCGAAGTACGGCAAGGCAGGGCAGGACCTGCACGACGCCCTCGTCGGCTGTGCGGGAAAGCTGGAGAAGGCCGCCGACGCCCTGGAGTCGTCCGAGCGGATCGTGGACGGCATCTGCGACCGGCTGCTCACCCGGGTGGACACGTACAAGCAGAACAACCCGGACGCCGAGCAGGAGGAGCTCGACGAGCGGATCGGCGGGTGGGTCAACGACGAGATCGCCAACGCGCGCCCGGCGGTGCAGGACGCCAGGGACGCGGTCAACGACGCCAAGGACGCGCTCGGCACCCTGCTGAGCGAGCGGGAGACCACGTTCCGGCAGATCGGGCTGGCCGGGGAGGAACGGTTCACGCCGGACTCCGGGCACCGCTTCGACTGGCGGCGCACGGAGAGCTACACGGCGCAGACCGCCGCGAACGGCGGGACGGGCGGCAGCCCCGTCATCGGCGGGCCCGGCGGCTACGGCGCCAGCGGCCTGCCGCCCGCCGGCGGCGGCCCGGCCCCGTCCGGGCGGGTCAAGGAGTGGATCGACCAGGCCATCGCCATCCTTCAGGAGCACGGTTACCCGGCAGACAAGATGAACCCCAGCGACATCTGGATGATCATCCAGCACGAGTCGGGCGGCAACCCGAACGCGATCAATCTCTGGGACTCCAACGCCGCCGCCGGGCACCCCTCCAAGGGGCTGATGCAGACCATCGACCCGACGTTCGACGCCTACTCGCTCGGCGGGAGCATCTACGACCCGGTGTCCAACATCGTGGCCGGCGTCCGGTACGCGATCGAACGCTACGGCAGCGTGTCCGCCGTACCCGGGGTCGTGGGCATGAAGACGGGCGCCGGCTACAGCGGCTACTGATCCGTCCCGCGCCGTGACGTCACGGCGCGGGACGCCCGGCTCGGCCGCGGTTGCGCTACGGCGCGGGAGGCCCGGGTCAGCCGCAGTTGCCCCACGGGGCGCTCGTGCTGCCCGAGCCGGCGCTGCCGGAGTAGCGCACGCACTTGCCCTTGGCCGGCAGCTTGACCGGGCCCGCGTAGTACTCGTAGTTGCCCGAGTCGGTCTGGCTGGCGCCGCCCTGCACCTCCAGGGTGGCGCTGACCGGCGTCGACTTGCCGACGTTCGCGCCCGACTTGAGGGTGACCACGCAGTTCTGCCCCGTGCCGTTGTTCCACAGCTGGTACGTGGTACCCCCGCTGAACGAGCTCGACCGCTGCACCACGAACCCGCTCCCGCACACCTGGGTCGCGCTGTACGGGTTCGGCTTCGGCGGCGAGGTGGTCTTGGTGGGCTGGGGCTTCTGGGTGGTCTTCGTCGGGGTCGGCTGCGGCTGCTCCGGCTCCTTCGTCGTCTTCGTGGGGGTCGGCGTGGGCTTCTTGGTGGGTTCGACCGTCTTCGTGACCGTGGCCGTCGGCTTGGCCTTGGCCGTCTGCGACGGCTTGGCCGTGGGCGTGCTCTTCGGGGTCCTGGTCTTGGTGGGCGTCACGGTGACGGTGGGGACCGGGACCGGCTGCTGCGTCACCGCGGGCGGCGGGGTCGGCACCGTCGTGAGCACCGGGACCTCCGCCGCGCTGGTGGGGTCCTGCGACGGCAGCACCATGGGGCCGACGCCGCTGTCGTCCGGGCTCGGCGTGGTCGTCGCCCAGGGCGCGGTCACCTCGGTCTGCGGCTGCGTGGCCGGGGCCGTCCCCTGCCCGTGGGCGGCGGCGTTGCCCGCGCTCGGGCTGCTGGAGGCCGCGGCGGCCGGGGCGAACGTGACCTTGTCCGAGTACTGGCTCGCGCCCCACAGGCCGAGGCCCGACAGCAGCACCACGGCCGTCACCCCGGCCACCAGGCCGATGGGGAACGGCTTGCGCGGCTGGCTGTCGGCCTGCCGGTGGAGGAGGTGCGGCGGGTGCTGGGGCGGGTGCTGCTGGTCCGCCATGGGCGGCGGGCCCCACATCTGGGCTTCCTGATGACCGGGTGCCATCTGACCGGGGGCCATCTGGGGCGGCACGATGGCGCCGTGCTGGGGCGGCACGCCGTCCGGGCCCGGTCCCATGCGGTCCGGTCCCATGCCGTCCGGTCCCATGCCGTCCGGGCCCATCGGGCCGGGCATCGGCGCGCCTGGACCCATGGGCACCGGCGGCATGCCGTGCGGAGCCGGGCCCTCGCCCATCGGCGGCGGCCCCCACATGGGGGCGGGAGGCATCGGCCCTTCACCCATCGGCCCGGGAGGCATCGCCCCGGGGGGCATCGGCCCCTCGCCCATCGGGCCAGGGCCGGCCACGGGGCCGGGCACCATCGGGCCGGGCATCATCGGGCCCTGCATCATCGGGCCCTGCGGGTGCATCGGGCCGCTGGGGTGCGCCGAGCCCTGCGGATGCATCGGGCCGTCCGGTAGCTGCGGGACCTGAGCGCCCTCGATGGAGAGCTGGATCGGCAGGATCAGCGGCGCCTGCCCACCGGGCGGCGGCACGGGACCGGAGTCCGGCTGCCCGCCCCTGGGCGGGACGGGAACCCCGTCGAGCAACGTCGGAGCGAGATCTCCCGTCCCCGGCGGCGGCACGGGAACACCCTGGATGGCCGGCGCCGGCATGGGCGCGTTCGCGTCGCCGAGGAGCCGCAGCAGCGCCACGTACGCCGTGGGCCGCCCCGTCACCTCCTTGGCCAGCGCGGCCACCACGACCTGCCGCAGCGGCTCCGGCAGCTCCCCGACCTCGGGCTCCCCGTTGAGCACGCTCTCCTTGTCGTGCTCGAACGGCGCGGCGCCGGTGGCGGCGAACACCACGGTCGCGGCCCAGGAGAAGACGTCGGCGTACGGGCCGTACTGCAGCCCGGCGATTTGCTCGGGCGCCCGGAAGCCGAGCTCGCCGGCGGGCTCGCCCAGCTCCACGTCGGTGACGCGCGGCCCGTCGGCGGTGAGGATCACGTTGGACGGCGTGAGCGCCCGGTGCGCGAACCCGGCCACGTGCACGGCGGTCAGCGCGGTCAGCATGCCCACCGCGACCCGGTCCAGCGCGTCGCCGCTCAGCGGCCCGTCCGCCGCGACGGCCTCGGCCAGGGAGCGGCCCTCGACGTGCTCCCTGATCACGTACGGCCTGCCGTCCTCGACGCCGGCGGCGATCGTGCGGGCCACGTAGGAGCTGGACACCCGGGTGACGTTCCGCAGCCGCTCGGCGAAGCCGGGGTCGGTCTCCGGATCGACGTGCAGCGTCTTGACCACGACCTGGGGCGATTCCTCGGATTCCCGGCCCAGGTGGACAACGCCGCGCGGGCCCTCGCCCAGCCGGCCGACGATCTCGTGGCCGCCGATGCGTTCAGGCTTCGGGGAGTCGTTCTCCGCCATGACCGTCCTTCCGGCATTGCGTCATGATCGGAGGATATTTAACCAAATATGCCCCATACGCATCAGTGGTTTCGGTTACGCGCTCTGACTGTTAACCGTCAATTAGCGCCGGAGCCCCCGGACGAACCCGCCCGCCACCTGCGCCGCCGTCCCATCGGCACGAAGATCCAGGCCACGATCGTCACCCCGGCCAGCGACAGGCCGCCCGCCGCGACCGCGGTGGCCACCTCGATCGAGCGCTGGTCGGGCGGCACGACCTTGTGCACCGCCGAGGCGGGCAGCGGCTCGGGCACCGGCGGGGCCACCGCCACCTGCTCCGACGGCAGCACCGCGGTGACCGCCAGCAGCGGGTTGACCATGCCCGCGCCCGTGCCCTTGCCGGAGGCGCCGTCGGCGGTCAGCGTGAGGCGCCGGCGTACCCGGAGCTGGTCGAGCTGGGGGTGGCGGGCGCGGACGAGCGCGGCCACCCCCGCCACGTACGGCGCCGCGTAGCTGGTGCCCTCCAGGTTGCCCCGGTAGCCCTTGCCCGTCCACGTGGAGCTGAGCTTCTCGCCGGGGCCGAGCACGGCGACGGCGTTCGGGTTGGAGAACGTCGAGCGCCCGCCGTTCGGCGTCGCCGAGCCCACCGACAGCACGCCGTCGTAGGCCGCCGGGTAGGCCGGGCCGGTGGAGCCGTCGTCCTTCTCCACGTTGCCCGCCGCGGCCACGATCACGATGTCCCTGCCCAGGGCGTACTCGACGGCGGACTTGAGCTCCGGCTGGTCGTGCGCCTGGATGGAGACGTTGATCACGTCGGCGTTCTCGTCCGCGGCCGTCCTGATGGCCTTGGCCAGCAGGGCGACGTCGCCCAGCGAGGTGGTCGTCTGCTTGATCGACAGCAGCCTGACGGCCGGCGCGACGCCGTAGAAGGGGAGGTCGGAGCGGGGCTGACCGGCGATGATGCCGGCCACCGCGGTGCCGTGGCCGACGCAGTCGCGGAAGCTGGTGTTGGTCAGGTCGGCCTTGCCCGCCAGGCGGATCTGGGGGTGCGTCTCGTCCACGCCGCTGTCGATGACGGCGACCGTCACGCCCTGCCCCATCGTCAGGGGCCAGACGCGCTTGACGTCCAGCCGCCGCTGGGCCCAGCTCTCCGCCACGGACGGGCTGGCCTTCTCGGGCTCGCACCGCTCGGGTGCGGCGTGCGCGGGTACGGTTGCGAACTGCACGGCGAGCGCACCGGCCAGGAGAACGCGACCAATCATGACGAAAGAGAGTATCCCGCTCGCGTAAAGGCCCGGACGGACCCCTTCAACGGGAAGAAGCCCCAGCAGCCTTCCCGCCAGGGCCTCTCCCGTCGCTCATTGCGTGGCGCTGTCGATGTTCTGCCGGTAGGTCGTGATGACCCGCGAAGCCTCTCCCAGCTCCTCGGCCATCCGCTGGAACGCCGTCCGGTAGTTCTGCCACGACTGCTGGAAGCGCTGCGCGCCCTGCCCCGTCCACGCGGTGCCGACCTTGGCGGCCTCGCGGTCGAGAGCGGTCATCGTGGCGCGGACCGCCTCGGCCTGCTGCGTGAACTGGTTGGACATCTGCTGCATTTCCTGCAGATTTCCGCCGACCATGCTGTGGCTCATGCATACCTCCTGGCGCCTGTGAAAGCGCCATCACCCTAAGGAAGCACTCACGGACATCGCCGCCGTTATGCCGAGCGGCTATGGTCTACCCGAGGAATGTTCGGATCGCGTGGGGGGCTCATGCGCGAGGTCGTGGTCACCGGAGGCGGCACCGGCATCGGGTACGCGATCGCCGCCGCCTTCGCCTCGCTCGGCGACAGCGTCACCATCACCGGCCGCCGCGAGCACGTGCTCGGCAAGGCCGCCGGCGAGATCGGGGCGCGGTTCCTGCCGTTCGACGCCTCCAGCCCCACCGAGGTCCAGGCCTCGCTCGGCGACCTGCCCGAGCGGGTGGACGTCCTGGTCAACAACGCTGGCGGCAACACCAACCTGGGCCGCAGGCAGCCGCGCGAGCTGACCGACGTGGCCGAGGGATGGTGGGCCAACCTCAACGCCAACCTCATGTCCGCCGTGCTCGTCACGGCCGCGCTCGCGCCGCGCCTGGCCGAGGGCGGCCGGGTCATCTCGATCGGCTCGATCGCCGCCAGGGGCACCGGCTCCGGCTCGTACGGCGCCGCCAAGGCCGCCCTGGAGTCGTGGACCGCCGACCTGGCCGCCGAGCTGGGCCCCAGGGGCATCACCGCGAACGTGGTCTCCCCCGGCCTCGTCCTCGACACCGAGTTCTTCCGGGGCCGCCTGACGGACGAGGGCATCAAGGCCCGGGTGGAGAACACCCGCAACGGCCGCCCCGGCAGCCCCGCCGACGTGGCCGATACCGTGCTCTTCTTGGCCTCCCCCGGTGCCCGGCACGTCACGGGGCAGGTGCTACACGTGAACGGCGGCGCGTACCTGGGCCGCTGACCCTAGGAGGAAGGACAACGCAGGTGCGGAAGGTTCTGATCGCCAACCGCGGCGAGATCGCCGTACGTGTGGCCCGGGCTTGTGCTGACTCCGGGATCGGCAGCGTCGCGGTCTACGCCGACCAGGACCTCGACGCCCTGCACGTCAAGGTCGCCGACGAGGCGTACGCGCTGGGCGGGCGGACCCCGGCCGAGACCTACCTCGACATCGGCAAGCTGCTCGACGTCGCCCGCCGCGCCGGCGCGGACGCCGTGCACCCCGGCTACGGCTTCCTGGCCGAGAACGCCGAGTTCGCCCAGGCCGTCATCGACGCGGGCCTGACCTGGATCGGCCCGCCACCTGCCGCCATCGCCGCGCTCGGCGACAAGGTGCAGGCCAGGCACATCGCCCAGAAGGTCGGCGCGCCGCTGGTCGCGGGCACCAAGGACCCGGTGGCCGATGTGTCCGAGGTGGTGGCGTTCGCCGAGGAGCACGGGCTGCCGATCGCGATCAAGGCCGCGTACGGCGGCGGCGGGCGCGGCATCAAGGTGGCGCGCCGCATCGAGGAGGTCGCCGAGCTGTACGAGTCGGCCGTCCGCGAGGCCGTCGCCGCCTTCGGCCGCGGCGAGTGCTTCGTCGAGCGCTACCTCGACCGGCCCCGCCACGTCGAGACCCAGTGCCTGGCCGACCGGGCGGGCAACGTCGTCGTGGTCAGCACCCGTGACTGCTCGCTCCAGCGGCGCCACCAGAAGCTGGTGGAGGAGGCGCCGGCGCCGTTCCTCACGCCCGAGCAGGACACGCTGCTGCGCGACAGCTCCAAGGCCATCCTGAAGGAGGCCGGCTACGTCGGGGCCGGCACCTGCGAGTTCCTCGTCGGGCAGGACGGCACGATCTCCTTCCTGGAGGTCAACACCCGTCTGCAGGTCGAGCACCCCGTCACCGAGGAGGTGTCGGGCATCGACCTGGTCCGCGAGATGTTCAGGATCGCCGACGGCGAGCCGCTGGGCTACGACGACCCCGCCCTGCGCGGGCACTCGATCGAGTTCCGGATCAACGCCGAGGACGCCGGGCGCAACTTCCTGCCCGCCCCCGGCACGCTGACCACCCTGCGCGCCCCCTCCGGGCCCGGGGTGCGCCTCGACTCCGGCTACGAGGCGGGCATGACGGTGCCCGGGACGTTCGACTCGCTCGTGGCCAAGCTGATCGTGACCGGGCGGACCCGGCAGGAGGCGCTGGAGCGGTCGCGGCGGGCGCTGGCGGAGTTCGAGATCACCGGCATGCCGACCGTGCTGCCGTTCCACCGGGCCGTCGTCGCCGATCCGGCGTTCACGGCCGCGCCGTTCTCCGTCCACACCCGGTGGATCGAGACGGAGTGGGACAACCCCGTGCCGCCGTACGAGGGTGAGGTGGCCTCCGCCGGTGAGGCGGCCGGGCGGGAGACGGTGACGGTCGAGGTCGGGGGCAAGCGGCTGGAGGTCGTGCTGCCCGCCGGGCTGGGCGCCGCCGGCGCGCCCGCGGCCGCCAAGGCTCCGCGGCGGGCGGGGAGCAAGGCCGGGAAGGCGTCCTCGGCGGGCGGCGACGCGCTGGTCAGCCCGATGCAGGGGACGATCGTGAAGATCGTGGCGTCCGACGGCGACGTGGTAAGCGAAGGCGACACGGTCGTCGTCCTGGAGGCCATGAAGATGGAGCAGCCGCTGGTGGCGCACAAGTCCGGCACCGTCACGGGGCTGGCGGCCGAGATCGGGCAGACGGTCACGGCGGGCGCCACGATCTGTGAGATCAAGAACACCTGAGCCGGGAACATCCTCTTGACCTTGAATCTCCCGGCTCCGCGCACAACCGGTGCCCGGCACTTCGGCCACGATGTGCGCCTGCGTGTCCCCAGGCGGGTAGCGTGCCCAGTGAGGAACTTTGCCGACCGCCCATTCGTCCTCAAGGGCGAAGGAGGCTTGCTGCCAATGACCCATTCGCTGCGCCGAGCAGGGGCCGCGCTTGCGGCTCTGATCGCCGGTCTAATCGTCGTTCTTGCGCTGTCCCCTGCCGCCAACGCGGCGGCGGCCCCACCGGACGCGAGCTCCGTGGTGTCCAACTGGAAGAACGCACCGCTCTACGCGGTGCCCGGATCCTCGTTGTCGTCGGACCAGCAGAGCGAGATCAATGACGCGCTCAAGGGCGCCGACACCAAGATCTACGCCGTTGCGCTGCCTGACGGCACGGTGGACGCCTCAAGTGTTGCGCCCTACATGTCCCAGCTGAACACGGCGCTGGCCGCCGCCGGCCGCCCCAGCGCGACCTTCGTCGTGCTCGACGGCCAGACGATGTTCGCCGCTTCGAGCGCCCTGAAGCGGCAGGGTCTGGCAGCCCAGCTGTCCGACCTCTCGGTCAACGCCAACTCGGGCGACATCGTGGCCGGCATGAAGGACTTCGCCAACCGCGTGGACATGGCCGCCAAGGGTGACCGTTCGGCCCTGTCCTCCGGCAGCCAGGCCAACCCTGGCGCCGGCGGCACCGCCGCCCTGATCGCCCTGGGCGCGCTGGTCGTGGTCGGCGGTGGCGGCTACTTCCTCTACTCCAGCAACAAGAAGAAGAAGCGCGCCATCCAGGAGGCCAAGGACCTCGCCGCGGTCAAGCAGACCGTCGAGGAGGACGTCACCAAGCTCGGCGAGGAGATCACCACCCTCGACACCGACGTCACGCTGGCCGGCCAGGGCGGCGCGCACATCGACGAGTGGCAGACGGCGCTCGACTCCTACGAGAAGGCCAAGACCCAGCTCAACGCGGTCCAGCGGGCCGACCAGGTCCGCGAGGTCACCCAGACCCTGGAGGACGGCCGCTACGCGCTGGCCGTGGTGAAGGCCAAGGTCAACAACGAGCCGGTGCCCGAGCGCCGCGCCCCCTGCTTCTTCAACCCGCAGCACGGCCCGTCCGTCCGCGACGTCCGCTGGGCCCCGCCCAACGGCGCGGTGCGCGACGTGCCCGCCTGCCGGATGGACGCGGAGGCCGTGGAGCGCGGCTTCGACCCGCAGATGCGCGAGGTCATGGTCGACGGCCAGCGCAGGCCGTACTACGACGCGGGCCCCGCGTACCAGCCGTACGCGTACGGCTACTACGGCGGCTTCGGCGACATCATGACCGGCATGTTCATCGGCACCATGATGGGCAGCATGCTCAGCGGCGGCTTCGGCTACGGCGGCTACGGCGCCGGCTACGCCGAGGGTTACGCCGACGCGGGCGCGGGCGGCGACTTCGGCGGCGGCGACGGCGGCGGCGGCTGGGGCGACTTCGGCGGCGGCGGTGGAGACTTCGGCGGTGGAGACTTCGGCGGCGGCGACTGGTAACAGGCGGCTAGCCGGGTGCCTCCCGGCCTCCGGGCCCTCGAGGTCTTGACCGGCTTCGGAAGCGGCAGTTCAGAGCCTCAGATCACGTTCGTGATCTGAGGCTCTTTGCTGCGGAGGATCGTGACTGCGGTGCGAACGGTGGCCGCACCGCTCGCACCGCAGTCAGCCTCGTCACCGGTCGTAGACCTCGCTCCGGTTGTTGGCGATCTCGTCCAGCAGGGCGGTGGTGTCGGAGTACCGGCCAGCCGTGGTGCTGTTGAGCGGCTCGGTGAGGGTCGCGAAGGCGTACCTCACCGCTTCACCGACCGTGCGCGCCCCGAGTCTGCGGGAGAGCTCGGAGTCGATCCGCGTGGAGGCGTTGATCTGCCGCGCGGCCAGGTCGAGCAGCGTCGCCAGGAGCTGGAACCGCACCGGGCCCGGTTGCGGACCGCCCGCACCCAGTACGGCTCCCGCCTCGGAGTTCTCCAGCTCCCCGTTGGCGGAGGCGTCGAAGCGCTGGTCGGTGGCCTGGACCCGGGCCAGCAACTCCCAGGTGCGCGCCTGCGGGTGGGTCTTCCAGTAGCCGTGTGAGCGCGGATCGCGCGTCGGCGTGACCTCGGTGACCGTGGTGCTCGCGGAGGCCGTGACCGGAGGGAAGGTGCAGCCCCTGGCGTTGCCGTACGCCACGGAGGCCGTGTCGGTCAGCCGCGGGCCGGCCGTGTGCAGCAGGCTGGGTCTCGCGGTGAACTGCACGGCCAGCTCCTCGCCGCCGGCCAGGGCCTCCTGCGACCAGGTCAGGGTGGTCGTCCCGTCCGGGTTGCGCGTGACCCTGCTCGGTTTGGGGCCGGATCCCCGGTCCAGGGTCTGGCTGTAGTACACCTCGGCGGGCAGGGTGTCGGTGAGCGTCACGCCGGTGGCGGTGCCGCTGCCGACGTTGGCGACCTGGAGGTCGATCTTCATCTCCTCACCGGCGTTCACCGTGGCGGGCGCGGTCTTCTCCAGGGTGAGCCGGGGCGCGTGGACCCTGGTCGAGGCCTCGGCCGAGTTGTTGCCGGTGTTCGCCTCGGCTCCGCCTCCCTCGTCCTTCGCGGTCGCCGTCGCCTTGTTGGTCAGCACGGCCGCATCGGCGGTTTCGCACGGGATCTCATAGGTGAAGGTCTCCGTGGTGGCGCCTTCCTCCCCGAGGTACGGCACCTGCCGCTGCTGGTCCGGGCCCGTGGGCGGACTGTCGACGACCTCGATCGAGGCCGCCGTGCCGGAGCCGATGTTGTCCAGCTTCACCTGGTAGGTGAGGGTGTCACCGGGTTCGGCATCGGCCTTGTCCACGCTCTTGGCGACCTTGACGTCGGGGTCGTAGCGGTTGAAGAAGGCTATTTCCTGGTGGATCACCGTGTCGAAGTCGAGTTCTCTGCCGGCGGAGCCGCCCGCGCCGGCGCAGGCCGGTGAACCGGCCGGGTAGGAACTGCAGGCCCAGCCTCTGGCGTCCGGGGACCCGGGTCCCCTGAACCTGACCGCCGCCCAGTCGTCGTGATCCCGCAGGGTGGTCAGCCCGTCCCTGTCGTTGAGGTTCTGGGAGATCCCCGTGGTCTCGAAGCTGGGGGCGTTGGTGCCTGAGGTGATGCTGTCGTTCCAGTTGAGCGGCCCGTTGCCGCGCCCGGCTCTGAGGAGCCGCGGCCCGGTGGGGTCCCGGCGGTTGTCGGTCCACCAGAAGGTGAAGTCGGCGCCGTCGGAGATCCCGTTGTTCTCCAGGAGGCCGCTCTCGACCAGCGGGGGCAGCGTTCCGTTCGAGAAGCCCAGCCGTACAGCGCCCTTCTGCCACTCACGCGTGTGGTTGACCAGCAGCGGCGGCGGGCTGTTGGGGATGCCCGTCTGGAAGAAGTAGTTCATGACGCTGACGTAGTTGGGCTTGTGGTGCTCGTTGGTGTCGCCGCCATGGCGCAGACCCAGCGCGTGCCCGAGCTCGTGCAGGACGGTGCCCGCCTGGTCCACCTCGGTCCCGACCCTGGCGTCGGCGTCCCCCGTGCCGGGGGTGAGCACCTGAAGATCCGTCGGGTGCCCGCTGGTCGAATCGCAGCGGCCGTTGTCCCCGACGAAGATCTGCTCGCCGTCGGCGATGTCATCGCCTGAGGGGGTGGTCTGGAGCGTGTCGTCCCCTCGGTAGTCGAGACCGAAGTCCGCGACGCAGATGAGCCTCCACGTGCCGAGGGTGACGAGGAAGTCCTTGTTGTTGTCCCGGGTGGGCTCGCAGCACTCGCCGGAGGTGCCGGGGTCGTCGAAGGTCCGCCCGTCCTCGCTCCGGATCAGGTCGTGAGCGAAGATCGTGTAGTGCGCGTAGGGCGCCAGCTCCGCTGGAAGGTTGACCGCGCGGGCGTTGCGGAAGTCGGCGTTGTTCTCCAGGCCCATGAACCTCTGGTGAGGGATCGGCACGCCCTGCCGGTGAATGAAGCCGATGCCGTCCTGCCGGGTTCCTCCGGGGTAGGGACAGGGATTCGCCGCCTTGAGCGGGGACGTGTTGAGCACGTCGCGGATCAGTGTGACCGCGCCCTGCTTGATCTCGTGGGAGTGCTGGGTGGCCGGGGTGGCGTCGACCATGAAGTCGGTCTGCAGGATCAGGTTCTTCCGGCACGGATCGGCGCCCAGCGCGGGAAGGTCCGCGACCATCGTGCCTGTCCGGTCACGGACGCCGTGGATCTCGACGGTGTCCGGGATGCCGTCCGCGTCGACGTCGTTGAGGACGCTGATGCCGATCCGGGTGATCCTGCCGTCGTTGGCCAGAGGATGTCCGTGGTCGCCGTCGCCCTCGATGCAGCTCTGCCCCTTCGGCAGGCCGTTGGAGTGCGTGCACGGCCTGCCGTACACGAAGGAGTCGTCATCCCCGGTCAGGGCGCCCGTCCTGAAGTTGTAGACCAGGTTCAGTTCGAGGTCGTTGTTCTTGGGGCTGAGGTCCATCCGGTCGTCTTCGGTGTTCAGCCCGGAGTCCCAGTCCCACATCGCCACCGTGATGTCCACGGTGTCCTGGTCGCCGGGAAGACCCGAGTTGGTGAACACCCAGCCGTTCGGCGCCTCGGGCAGGCCCAGCGGCTCGAACTCGTTGTCCTGGATCCTCGGCCCCGTCTCCACCGGGCCGTCGCCGATCCGCACTCTGGGGAAGTAGTCCCCATCCCCGAGGCCGCCGCCGTCCGGGTCCTCGACCTGGAAGAGGTAATCGATGGAGAAGGTCAGTGAACGGTTCGGGGCCGCCGCCGTCGCCGCCGCGGACGGCATGGCCAGGCCCGGGGTCATGGATAAGAGCAGCGCTCCGAGCGTGCCGATCATCCACCCCCGGCGCCGGGCTCGCGCTCCGCGTTCCTCAAGGGTTGCCATGAAGCGCATGGTCCTCTGAACGGGACGGGGTCACCTGAGTAGGCCCCTACTCAATCCCGTTCACGACGTGTCGCTGGAGCTGGTGGGGGCCTACTTCAGGTGAGCCATGAGCGTCTCCAGCGACGCCTCCGGAGTCTGACCCGCGGTGTCCACGGTGATGTGGTCGCGGTCCCACGGCTCGTACTCGCGCTCCACCACCTCCCCCCACCCCGGCAGCCGATGACCGGGGATGTCGCCGGTGCGCGAGGTCACGCGGTGCCGGTGCTCGTCCGGGTCGGAGCAGGTCACCTCCACCTCGGCGACCGGCACCCCGGCCCGGACGCCCACCTCGCACCAGGCGTCGCGGGTGACCGGCAGCGGGTTCACCGACTCCGCGATCACCGTGAGGCCCTGGCGGAGGTGGTCCTCGGTGAGGGCGTAACCGACGGCGTAACCGGCGGGGCCGAGGGGGTGGCGGGCCAGGCCGGAGCGGATGATGGCCTGTTCGATGGTGTCGATGCGGACGTGGACCGCGCCGGCCAGGCGCTTGGCCAGCAGGCGGGAGAGCGTGGTCTTGCCTGAGCCCGGGAGGCCGCCGATGACGATGAGCATGCCCCCCATGCTGCCGGACGCACGGGTGACGGTCTTCTTTCAGGTGCTCGGCGAGATGGCCCGGGCCGCGCGCGGCGTGGTTACTCGCAGTTCTCCGCGCTGTCGGGGCCGGGGCCGCCGTCGCAGGTGTCGGCGTCGGGGCCGCCTTCGAGGCCGTCCTCGCCCTTGCCACCGTTCAGCTCGTCGTCACCTATGCCGCCGTTGAGCTCGTCGCCCTTGCCGCCGTTGAGCTCGTCCTCGCCGGCGCCGCCGCGCAGGTCGTCGTCGCCGTCGCCGCCGATCAGCAGGTCGTCGTTCGGGCCCGCGCGCAGCACGTCGTCACCGTCGCCGCCCTGGAGGACGATCCGGTCGGGGGCCTTCATGTCGACGCGGTCGTCCCCGTCGCCGACGTTGATCTTGACGCGCTTGAGCACGGCGAACGACATGACGTCGCCCGGTTCGGCGGCCGGGGTCCGGTGGCCTGGGGGCTGAGCAGTACCAGCGTGGTCAGTAAGGCGTGGAGTGCCATGGAGCTTCCTCTTCTCTCGGTTTCAAGGGTGTGATCGGTCCAGGAACTGGGCGGTGATCAGGCAGGCGAACGCCGCGAGGGCGAGCGCCGTCCGTACGAGGTGCAGGCGGGACCATCGCTCGCGGCTCTCGTCCCAGCCGGCCGGGAGCCGGTCGGGGTCCCAGGTGTTCGCGAGCTGGTTGAGCGGTTCCAGGGCGGCCACCGTGAGCACGATCGTGAGGACGACCAGGATCACGGCGGCGGCGCCGAGGACGAAGACGAGCCTGCCGTGGCGCCACGAGATGACGGCCGCGACGAGCAGGATCGCGACGGTGGTCAGGAGCAGCGGGGGCATGGTCCGGCCGTGGTCGGCGTTGAGGGCCTGCCAGTACCTGACGTACGCGGGGCCGGGGAGCCGGGCGACCGACGGGGCGATCACCACGAAGAGGACGCCGCCGGCGTACAGGCCGACCAGCGCCAGCCCGGCCGCTCTGAGCACGGTGAGAGCCAGGGACACCATGCGCCCCTTTCACTACGGGGGATTTTGGCTAGAGCTGAACTCTTTCATTAGAGAGCTATCTAGTCAATATGTGTGGGAAGGGAGGAGGGTGGGAAGAGGAGGGCTGCGCGACGCCACCAGAATGGCTGGTGTGATCTATCTTGCCGAAGGGCCGCGAGTGGCCATCCGCTACATCAGCATGCAGGACTTCGAGGAGCTCGCCGCCCTGCACGAGGAGAGCGCGCAGCTCCTCGCCAGGTGGATGCCCGGCGCGCCGCTGGTCACGTACGCGGAGTTCGAGCGGTACATGTCCAGGTTCGACGGGCCGCTGAACGAGGGGTTCCTGATCTGCCTGCGTGACACCGGCGCGATCGCGGGCCGGGTCAACGTCAACAACATCATCCGCGGCACCCACCAGAGCGCGATGATCGGCTACTCCGCCTACGCCTCCACCACCGGGCACGGCTACATGACGGAGGGCCTCAGGCTGCTGGTCGGGTACGCGTTCGGCGAGATGAAGCTGCACCGCCTGGAGGCCAACATCCAGCCTGACAACGCCCCCTCCCTCAGCCTGATCAAGCGCGTCGGCTTCCAGCGCGAGGGGTACTCGCCGAACTTCCAGTTCATCGACGGCGCCTGGCGGGATCACGAGCGCTGGGCCGTCACGGTCGAGATGACCGGCGCGTGACGTCCGGAGGCAGGGGCGACTCTCAGGGAGTGACGCCGGGCCGGTCCACGACGCCCGACGCCAGCTCGGCGGTCGCGTAGTAGGTGCCCTTCCTGGCGAGCACCTCGCCGCCGAGCACGTCGTCCTGCAAGTTCTCCACGCGCCTGCCGAGGAACTCGAAGGTGGTGGGGTCCAGCACCACGTACGAGCGGGAGACGAGCCGGCCCCCGGCGTCACGCTGGGCGGCGAGGTCGTAGGAGAGGCCGACGCCGTGCCGGCCCACCGCGTCCGGCACGCCCTGGTCCACCCGGATGCCCGGGATCTCGGCGAGCGCGCGGAAGATCGCCGCCTCCAGCTCGGGCGGCACGGGCGCCTCCTGTTCGAGGTAGACCGACAGCACGCGGAACGCCAGCGCGTCCAGACGCTCCTCGCCCTTCTCCGCGGGCCTGGTCTGCCAGTGCCGGTCAGCCCGCACGTGGGCCAGCAGCTTGCCGGGCTCGGTGGGCAGGGCGGCCAGCCTGGCGGCGTACTGCTTCGGCGTCAGGTCGTCGTCGTCCGGGTCGGGCTCGATCCGGTGCCGCTCCATCGGCCCCTCGTCCTCGCGGAAGGCCTGCTCGGTGCCGTCGTAACGGGTCCAGTACTCCTGCACCGTACGGCGGGCGTCACCGGGCTGCTGGACCGTGACCATCCGGTACATCCACTGGTCGTCGCGGGGCGTGCCGCCCGCCTGCCGCCGCTCGGCCATCAGCGCGGCCCGCAGCAGCACGGCCCGCGGGGTGTCGATCTGCGTGGTCCGCTCGGCGGTGACGACCCCGGGCACGCGGTCACCGCCGGCGGTGACGACGACGAGCACCGCGGCGACGGCGGTCGTGACCGCCAGCGCGGAGGGCGCAAGCCAGAACCCCGGCCGCCACCTTCCCGGGCGCGCCGCCCGTCCGCGCAACGCCCGTCCGCGCGATGCCCGTCCGCGCGATGCCCGTCCGCGCGGCTCCAGGACGCGGGCGCGCAGCGAGCGCAGCCGTTCGGCGTCCGGCGAGGGGGCGTCGGCGCGCAGTTCCCTCAGCAACGTCAGGTCATCGTCCATGGCCGGCCCTTCCTTCGTCGTCCGCAACGGCTGTCGGATCGGCGCCGCCCAGCGCCGCCCGGGTCTTCTTCCTGGCCCGGTGCAGGCGCGAGCGCACCGTCCCGACCGGGATGCCCAGCGCCGTGGCCGTCTCCTCGTAGGAGAGGTCGGCCCAGGCGATCATCAGCAGCACCTCGCGGTCCTCCGGCGACAGCCGCGCCAGCGCCGCCGCCAGCTCCCGTTGCGCGGCCCCGGCCGCCACGCGGGACTCCACCCGATCGGCGTAGCTCTCGGCGACGTCGTCCACGCCGGTCCTGGCCAGCGCCCGGTACGCCCTGATCTCCGCGCGGCGGTGCTTGCCGATGAGGTTCGCGGCGATGCCGTACAGCCAGGGCCTGGCGTCGCGGTGCGCGGTGTCGTAGTGGCCGAGCCGCCGGAACGCGGCCAGGAACGTCTCCGCCACCACGTCATCGGCCAGCTCGTCCCCCAGCCGCCGCACCACGTACCGGTGGAGGGCGGGGGCGTGCCGGTCGAACAGCGCCGAGAAGGCCGCGGGATCGCTGCGGGCACGCCTGATCACCTCCGCGTCGTCAGCCTCTGTCTCCGGCACCAAGGTCGGCTCCGTTTCTTCCGTCCTGTCACCCTCCTTCACCCGGACGCGGGATTCGGGTTCTTGTCGTACCCGGATGGCAGCATCGTCGGCATGAGCTTCGCACCCCTGCCGGAGACGGCCGCCTGGCGGCACCACACGGCCCGCGCGGGCTTCGAGGTGGCCTACTTCGGCCCGCCCCGGGCCGAGGGCCGGCTCCAAGCCGAGGACCCGCTCCAGGCCGAGGACCCGCTCCAGGCCGAGGGCCTGCTCCGGGTCGAGGGGTGCACGACGGCGGTCGAGGGCGGCATCACCTGGGTGGTCGACTACGCGATCGACCTGGACGCCGGCTGGGTCACCCGCCGCGCCAGGATCACCAGCCGCTCGGCGGCGGGCACCCGTTCCACGCTGCTGGAGTGCGACGGCGCGGGCGGCTGGCGGATCGACGGCATGCCGGCCCCGCACCTGCACGGCTGCCTGGACGTGGACCTGGAGGCGTCGGCGATGACCAACACGTTCCCGGTGCACCGGCTCGGCCTGGAGCCGGGCGCCGGATCGCCCGCGCCGGCGGCCTACGTCCGCGCGCCCGACCTGGGCGTGGAGCGGCTCGACCAGCAGTACGCGCGCGCCGGAGGCAGGGACTACGACTATGCGGCGCCGGTCTTCGGGGTGGAGTGCAGGCTGGCGTTCGACGAGTACGGGCTGGTGCTCGACTACCCCGGCCTGGCCACCAGGGAGGCTTGACCTCAACCTTGGTCGAGGTAGCAGCCTGGAGTCATGACGAAGAACAGAGTGATCATCTATGAGGAGTCCGGGGCGGATCCCCGGGCCGACGTCCTGGCGGTCGGAAACCACCACGGGCGCACCCGGGTGCGGGCCCTCGCCGAGCCCGCCCAGCTGGAGCCCCTGGTGGCGGAGCTGGTCGGCGAGGGGGTCGATCGCATCGAGCTGTGCGGCGCGTTCGGCGCGGTGTGGCACGCGCGGGCGCGGCGGGCCGCGAGCGGGCGGGCGGAGGTCGGCGCGATCTACTACGGGTTCGAGTCGCTGACCGGCGTGGCGTCGTACAAGCAGCGGTTCGAGGCCGGTGAGGTGCTGTCGGAGGCGTTCCTCATCGTCCACGAGGGGGCCGATCCCGGGAAGGACCGGGTCGTGCGGGAGAGGGACGGCGGCGGCAGGACGACGCTGGTGGCGGTGCCCGACGAGACGTCGGCGGCCGAGGTCGCCGCGCGGCTGGCCGCCGAGCTGCAGCTCATCGAGCTGTACGGCGGGCCGGGGCCCGAGTCGGCGGCGCCCGTCATCGAGGCCGTGGACGCGGCGGTGCCCGTGGGGGTCACTGCGTGGGCAGCAGCGTTCCCAGCGGGCCGAGGTCGAGGTTGAGGTCCTCGGGGGCGAGGTCGAAGCGCTCGCACAGGTCGGCCATCGCCCCCTCCAGCCGCATCAGGGTGACGCCCAGCACCTCGATCTGCTCGTCCGTCAGGCTGCCCTGCTCCATCCGGCGGACGCACTGGCGTTCCACGAGCTGCCGTACCAGCTCGACGAGAGTGAGCACGAGCCGGGACAGGTCGCGCTCGACCGTGTCGGGGTCGGCGGCGATGCGCCAGCGCGGGCTGTCCACCTGCAGACTCTCCGCGAGTCCGTCCATCTAGAGGATCCCTCCGTACTCGTCCACCGACGAGAGCACCGTGCGCAGCGAGATGTGCACGAGATCGATGTCGGCGATCGACAGCACCAGGTCGCCGGTCACCACGACGCCGCCCGCCAGCAGCCGGTCCAGGAGGTCCACGAGGGCCACACGTTCGGGCGGCAACTGCTCGCAGGCCACCACGTCGCGTCTCATGCCGGCTCCATGACCGTGAACGAGTACGGTGCCCAGGGGCCGGTCAGCCTGATCTCCACCCCGTCGCCGCCGAGCCGCCCCGCCAGCGCGGCGAACTCCTCGGCCCTGGCCTCGTCCACCAGGTAGGCCCCGTTCAGCAGCATCACGTCGTCGCGGCCCGACAGGCGCGGATCCTGGGCGCGGTGCCGGTACCCGGCGGCGGCGAGCGCGGTCAGCGCCCGGTGGATGTGGTCGGCACGCTGCAGCGCCTGCCTGCGGGCCTGCTCCCGCCCGCGCAGCGTGGCCCTGCGGCGCTGCAGGTACGCGGTCCCCGGCCGCGCGGCCTGCCTGTCACTCTCGCACGCCCGGCCGCTCGCCTGCCTGTCACCCTCGCACGCGCCGCCGCCACGCCCCTCCCCCACCTGCGCGGGCTCCTCGGGCGGGCTGGAGTACGCCTTGACACCCCACTCGCGGCGCCCCGTGACGTGCGCGAGCACCTCGGTGAAGGAGGCCGCGCGCCGCTCCAGCAGCTCCACGACCTGTGCTTCGTCGCCGTACACGGTGACGAGCCTGACCGGCGCGGTCGTCGTGGCCGCCGCCACGGCATCCACGACCCGGTGGTGCGCGCGGGCCGTCTCCGCCAGCCAGTCCAGATCCTCCAGGGAGCGCCGCAGCGGCTCCTCGCCGAACTGCTCGGACGGCACCGAGCTCACGTACGCCACCAGCCCGGAGCAGGCGACGGTCCGCACAGGACTGCCCGCCACGCCCGGAGGGCTGGACACCGGCTCGCGGGCGACCGCGTACAGGTACGTCAGGTCAGGCAGGTACGTCAGGTCAGGCATCGGCGTCCTCCCGCCCTTCGAGGGCGGACAGGCGGCGGCGCAGGCGGCGGTTCTCCGCCACCAGCTCCCGGTCCCGCCCCGACAGGTAGGGGTCGTGCTCCCACCAGTCGATGCCCAGCTCCCTGGCCGTCTCGACGGAGGCGATGAGGAGCCGTAGTTTGATCGTGAGCAGCTCGATGTCCAGCAGGTTCACCCGGATGTCGCCGGCGATCACCACGCCGCGGTCGAGCACGCGCTCCAGGATGTCACCGAGGTTGGCCGGCTCCCGGTTCGCGGGGCCCGCGCCGTACGTGGGGCGGACCACCGGACCGGACGGTGAGATTCTGTCCATCTCACAACGCCTCGCCCGTGTCAGCGTTCGACCGCTTGTACCGTCGTAGCCTCCGATAGGACAGCAATCTTCCCTCCTCATCGATCTGAGCCTGGTAAATGGCGAGGATGTCGCCGGATGAGGGGATTCGCCGGTCCTCGATGATCTCGATGTTGACCAGCCAGCCTTCTTCGGCCGGTTGCACCGAGGTGATGCCCTCGACCTCCTTCGTGGTGAGCTCGGCGATGTGACGCAGGCCGACCGCGCCGGCCGTCACGGCGTTCAGCTCTTCCGTTTCTGTCTGTTCCCTGGTGGCCACCGTCACCTCCCTGTCGCCTGCCGCAGAATGCTTTCGACGGCTTCGCGCTCCTCCTCCTCGGAGATCGTCCCGGCCTGCCTGGCCGCCTCGATCTCCTCCAGCCGCCTCCGCACCGCGGCGGGGTTGCGCAGCTCTCGGTCGATCTGTTCCTGGATCAGCTCGCCCAGCCGCATCAGACCGCGTACGGGTGCCAGCGGCCAGGTGAATATGCTGCTCACCAGGCCCACGAGTGCTCACCTCCCTACGCCTGGGCGATGACGAAGTCGTACGGCGCCATCGGGCCGAGCAGCCGCAGGTCCACGCGGCCCGCCCAGCGTTCGCCGAACTCCCGCAACGCCCGTTCCAGGCCCTTCTGGTCGTCGACCTCGGCGAGCAGGGCCACGTGCACGGCGTCCCATTCGTGGGACGGGTCCCGCAGCGACGCCTGGGTGTAGTGCCCTGACAGGCCGTCGAGCAGCATGCGGGTGTCCAGGTCGCGCTTGGCCTCGATCGAGGCCGTGATGATCTCGCCGAGCCTGATGCGCTCGTTCCTCGTGGCGTCCTCCGACTTGCCCCTGATGGTCTCCCTCAGGCTTTGCGCCTCCGGGCTCTCGGCGAGAATCTCGGTGAGCACGACCTGCTCGACGTAGCGGCCCTTGACGACGTACTCGGCCAGGCCCCTGAGCTCGCCGAGGGCTGCGAGGAAGTCGTCGTGGTGCGGTTCGAGCAGCTCCTGAACCACGGCGTCCGCGTTGGTGAGCACCGCGCCGAACCGGAACGGGAGCACCGGCCCCCTGGCCACCGCGGTGTCGAGCACTCCCTCGTGAGCCAGGAAGTCGCCGGGCCGGCCCAGGGGCTCGTCCACGTTGACGTCGCTCACGACGGCCGCGATCTCGCCGTGCTTGACGAGCTTGACCTTGCCTGCCGGGTCGCCCAGCCCCTGCTGGCCGGAGGCCAGCCGGGTGTCGGCGGGCACGATGCCGTAGACGTAGCAGCCCAGGTTCTGGCTCTTGCGCGTGCCCTGCTTGGGCACGGAGGCTCCGGAGACCTTCGTCGAGCGTCCCATGCTCACCCTTCCTCTCGCTTCGGCCGGATCTTCCGCTTGGGCGGCCCGGACTCGCGCTCCACCGTCATCTCCGGCCGCTCGGCGGCACGCTCGGCTTCGGCCGCGGGGTCACGCTTCTTCTCCGTAAGCTCGTGCAGCGCGTCGCCCGCGCTCTCCACCACGCCCTGGATGACCTCCTTGGTGGTGTCCTGGCTCGGGGCGCCCTTGGCGTCCTTGATGACGTCGGGCAGGCCCTTCTCGCTCTTGCTCATGTCGAGCCTGTTGGCTGCCTCGGCGAAACGCAGGTAGGTGTCGACGCTGGCCACGACGACGCGGGCATCGATGGTAAGGATCTCGATCCCCACGAGAGACACCCGGACGTAGGCGTCGATCACGAGGCCCTTGTCCAGGATCGAGTCGATCACGTCGGCCAGGCCCGTGGGACCGCCCCGTCCGCCCACTTGACCGGCTGCCGCCGGTTGCACAGATGTCATGTGGTTCCCCCCTTACCCCAGCGAGCGTGCCCGGGAAAAAGGACAGGGAACCACATAGAGCTAAAAACCCGACAGATTTGACATACGTAGAGGGATCAGGTGATGACGAGCCGTAATTTTGAACGGCCGGAGAGTTTGGGCTCAGGTGCTGGCGCGGACGGCCAGGAGGGGCGTCAGGAGGGTGGAGTCGGGCACCGTACGGCCCTCCAGCTTCTCCATCACCAGCCGGACCGCCTCCCTGCCCACCTCCTCGGCCGGGATCAACACGGACGTGAGCGGCGGGCCGGCCCGCTCGGCCACGTCGTCGGGGCAGATCGCCACCACCGCCACGTCGTCCGGCACCCGGCGGCCGAGCTGGCGCAGCGCGGCCAGCACGTGGCTCACCGCGGCCTCGTTGTGCACGACGAGGCCGGACAGGCCCGGGCGGTCGAGCAGCAGGTCGCGCACCGTCTCGTACACCTCGTCGAACGTCTCCTCGCAGGGCAGCGCTATCCCCTTGAGCCCGTGCCCGTCCAGCGCCTCCACGAACCCCTCCCGGGTCCGGGTGGCGAAGCCGGTGCCCCGGTCGTACACCACCGAAGGGGCCCCGAGCAGCGCGATCTCCTCGTGCCCCCGTTCGGCCAGGTGCTCGACGCAGCGCGCGCCCGCGGCGGCGAAGTCGAGGTCCACGCAGGTCAGCCCGGCCGGCTCGGCGGGAAAGCCGATGAGCACGCTCGGCTCGGCCAGCTCGCGCAGCAGCGGCACCCTGCGGTCGTCCAGCTCCACGTCCATCAGCACCAGCGCGTCCACCAGCGCGCTGGCGGCCACCCGGCGGATGCCCTCCGTGCCCTCGTCGGCGGTCAGCAGCAGCACGTCGTGGTCGAAGCGGCGGGCGGCCGTGACGACCGCGCTGGCGAAGCGCATCAGCACCGGCACGTGCATGCCCGCGCGCAGCGGCAGCACCAGCGCGATCACGTTCGAGCGCTTGCTGGCCAGGGCGCGGGCGCCCGCGTTGGGGTGGTAGCCGAGCGCGCTGATGCTGTCGAGCACCCGCCGCCTGGTGTCGGCCGAGATCGTCCGCTTGCCGCTGAGCACGTACGAGACCGTGCTCACGGCCACGCCCGCGTGCTTGGCGACCTGGGCGATCGTGACCGTGCGCCCGCTCAAGCCCCGGCTCCTAAGTCCACCCCGGTCAGGGTCACGCCCTCGTTCTCGAACACCACGTAGAGATCGTGCACCCCGTCCACGCCCTGGAGCGAGGCCGTGATGGGGTGATGGTCGTACCGCTCGGTCCTGGGCACCGGGAACGCGGCCACCGGCCTGCCGTAGAGCGGGTCGCCGAGCCGGACGGTGATCATGCCGCCCTCGGTGCTGCCCGCCGTGGCCACGCACGTCGCCGCATCGGTCAGGTCCACCTGGCGGAACAGGATCCACGCCCCCTCCGCGCCGGAGCGCACCGCGTCGCCGTCCTGCCTGGTCTCGTCCACGAACGTGATCGCGTCGTACTCGTCGTGGTCGGCGGCGCGCAGCAGCCCCGACTGGGGCGGGACGACCTCGCCCTCGACCTCGAAGCAGGCGCTCAGCCGCAGGTCGGTGGCGCTTCGGCCGGCCATGAGCCGGTGCGGCGCGCGCTCCACGACGAACCTGCCCCTGGTGACGTCCCAGAACGCCAGGTCCGCGACCGGCAGCCGGAGCCCGACGGTACGGCTCTCGCCCGGCTCCAGGCGCACCTTCTCGAACCCGCGCAGGCGGCGCAGCGGCTGCTTGACCCGCGAGCGCTGCTGGTGGGTGTAGAACTGCACGACCTCGACGCCGGCGCGCGGGCCCGTGTTCGTCACCGTGACCTCCGCCTCCAGCACCTCGCCCGCCAGGCGGACGCGCAGGTCCGCGTAGTCGAACGTGGTGTAGCTGAGACCGTGGCCGAACGGGTGCAGGGGCACGCCGCGGAAGTACTGGTAGGTGGCGTCGGAGGCGATGATGTCGTAGTCGAGCAGGTCGGGCAGCTCCTGCTCGGAGCGGTACCAGGTCTGGGTGAGGCGGCCCTCGGGGTCGGCGTCGCCGAACAGCACCTCCGCCAGGGCGTGGCCGTACTCCTGGCCGCCGTGCGCCGACCAGAGCACGGCGGGCAGCTCGCCCTCGGTCCAGGTGAGCGGGTAGCCGCTGGTGATGACCATGACCGTGCGCGGGTTCGCCTTGCGTACGGCGCGGACCACGGCATCCTGGGCGGAGGCCAGGGCCAGCGTCATGCGGTCCTCGGTCTCGCGGCCGTTCACCAGCGGGTGGTCGCCGACCACCACGACCGCCACGTCGGCCTCGGCGGCCAGGCGGGCGGCCTCGTCGGTGCCGCTCCTGACCACGTCCATGGCCAGCCAGGCGGCCTGGTCGGCGTCGTCCACCAGGCTCAGCACGCCGTCTTCGGCCACGCCGACGTAGCAGCCGGTCGAGATGTGGCGCAGGGCGAGCGTGCCGCGCGGGCGCTCCTCCATGCGGAACGTCTGGCGCACCTCCCACCCGTTCGGCCCCGGCTGGTCGTTGACCAGCGTCGTCCCGTCCACCGACACGAACCGGCCGGTGGTCACGGCCCGCAGCGCGTACGCGCCGCCGCCCCAGTCGAACAGGTCGAACAGCCCCTGCTCGGCGGCCCCCGCGCGCAGCGGGCCGCCGGCGGGGTCGGCCGCGACCGGCCCCGCGTCGGCGGTCAGCGTCACCCGGTCCACGGCCTCGCAGAACGTGGTCTCGCACCGCTCGGCCAGCCCCGCGCGGGCGGTGACCGCGTACGGCAGGGTGCCGCTGTACCAGTCCTCCATGAGCGTGTCGCCGAGCTGCCCGATCACCGCGATCCGCGTCACGTCCCGCAGCGGGAGCAGGCCGTCGTTCTCCAGCAGCACGAACGAGCGCCGCGCCGCCTCCCTGGCCAGCGCCTGGTGCTCGGGGCAGTTGACCACGTTGTCGTTGATCTCGTCGTACGGCGTCGCCGGGTCGAACTCGCCCAGCCGGAACCGGATCGACAACGTGTGCCGCACGGCCGCGTCGACGTCCTCCTCGGCCAGCAGCCCCCGCGCGAGCGCGTCCCGCAGGTGGCCGAGGGTGGCCTCGGTGCGGTCGTCGTCCTGGGTGAAGCTGTCGAGGCCCGCCTTGACCGCGTGCGCGTACGCCTCGGGCAGCGAGTCGTGGTAGCCCTGCAGCGCGGTGAGGTTGCCGGGCGCGTACGCGTCGCTGACCACCAGCAGGTCGTCCGGCGCCCAGGCACGCAGGGCCCGCGCGATCAGCGGGCTGAGGTGCGCGGGGCGGCCGTTGACCAGGTTGTACGACGGCATCACGGCCACCGCCGCGCCCGACTCGATGGGCCCGCGGAAGGCCGGCAGCTCGTACTCGTGCAGCACCCGGGGCGGCAGGTTGCTGGAGGTGGTGCAGCGGTCGGTCTCGTTGTTGTAGGCCAGGAAGTGCTTGAGCGTCGGGGCCGTCTTCAGAACTTCGGGAGCGCTCCCACGAAGCCCGGACGCGTAGGCGGTGGCCATGACCGAGGTCAGCCACGGATCTTCGGAGTACCCCTCCTCGTTCCGCCCCCACCGCGGGTCGCGCAGCGGGTTCACCACGGGCGCCCACACGTTGAGCCCCGCCCCGGCGGGGTCCTTGTGGTGGAAGGCCAGCACCTCGTCACTCGTCGCCTCGCCGACCCGGCGGACCAGGTCGCGGTCCCAGGTCGAGGCCAGCCCGATGGCCTGCGGGAAGACGGTGGCGGGGCCGAGCCAGGCCAGGCCGTGCAGCGCCTCGGTGCCCGTGCGGAACGCGCCGAGCCCCAGCCGCTCCACCGGCGCCTGGTACTGGTGCAGCAGGCCCACCTTCTCGTCGAGCGTGAGCCTGCTCATCAGGTCGTCGATCCGGTCTCGAAGCGGGGCCGCTGGGTCGCGGAAGGGGGGTTGTTGCATGATCATCCCTCTGAGAGTGTCGAAGCGCTTCGACGACCGGCCTGGGGAAGTTACGCGGACATTTCGGTGGGTTGACTGAAGGGTGCACGTCCCCGTGACCAAGGTCAAGGGATTCGCGACAATCCTCCCGGCAATCTTCCCGAATCGACGGAGTCGAGCACCCTGGCCGCACCGCCGAGCGCGGCCGCGTCGTACCCCAGCGTCGAGGCCACGACCTGCAGCCCTCCGGCCTCGGCGGCGATCACGCGGGAGCCGACCTCCTCGTGCACGCCGGGCAGCAGCCACGGCGCCAGCGGCACGTAGTAACCGCCGAGGATCACCACCTCGGGGTTGAGCAGGTTCGCCAGGATCGCCACGCCCCTGCCCAGGCTCCTGCCCACCTCGCCCAGCGTGCCGAGGGTGCCGGCGTCACCGGCGCGCGCCAGGCGTACAACCTCCTCGATCTCGATCTGGATCTCCGCCGGGGACGGGTCCCTGCGCAGCACGGCGCCGATGCCGGCCATGGCCTCCAGGCAGCCGCGCCGGCCGCAGCGGCAGACGGGGCCCTCCGGGTCGAGCTGCACGTGACCGATCTCGCCGCTGTAGCCGCGCCCGCCGCGCCGCAGCCGCCCGTCGAGGATGACGCCGGCGCCCACGCCCAGCTCGCCGGTGAGATAGACCAGGTCGGACGCGCCCGCGTGCGCGCCGAAGCGCTGCTCGGCCAGGGCGCCGAGGTTGGCGTCGTTGTCGACCTGGATGGGGAAGCCGGGGTCGCGCAGCGCCTTGGCCAGGTCGCCCCCGATGTCGGCGTCGTGCCAGCCGAGGTTGGGCGCGATGCGTACGATGCCCTGCACGTCGATCAGCCCCGGCAGGGCCACGGCCAGGCCGAGCACCTGGCGCTCCTCCCTGGCCATGCGGCTGACCACGCGCCTGATGATCGCGCCGACGCCCGCCACGCCCTGATTGACCGACTCGCCCCCCGAGAACGAGCGCCGCCACGTCAGCAGCCGCTCCCCCGCCAGGTCGGTGGCCACCGCCGACACGGTGTCGACGTTGATCTCCACGCCGATGGCGGCGTACGGGGAGCCGTCGAGCACGAGCATCGTGGCCGGCCTGCCGACGCGGTTCTCCGTGAGCCCGGTCTCGCGTACCAGCCGGCGGTCGATGAGGTCGGCGACCAGGCTGGAGACCGTCGCCTTGTTCAGCCCGGTGGAGGCCGCGATGTCGGCGCGCGAGCACGGCGCGTGCTCGCGTACGAACCGCAGCACGACCGCGAGATTGGTGGCCCGTACGTCGGCGAAGTCGGCCGGCTGAGGGCCGGTCGTAGAAGTGATCAATATCAGCCCCGTTCCCGCCAAGAGATGACCCCAGCATGCCGCATCGCTGGCTCCCTTCACCAACCTGTGACCACCGCGCTCACTTGTGGCTGCCGTCACAGTCTACTAATTTGTTTGGCCGGAATACCAACTAATTGTAGATAGGCCATCCCCACTCGGAGAAGGGAGCGAGCCATGCCCATGTCCACGACTCGCCGCGGGTTCCTCGGCCTGGTCGGTGCGAGCGTTCTGGTGGCTGGTTGCGCCGAGAAGAAACAGGTGTCCAAGGGCACGGCCGTGGCGGCCGACAAGCTCAAGAGCCTGGTCCCCACCAGGATCCCGTTCGACATCCCCGGGCTCAAGCCCGACCTGCCCGGCAGCGAGTTCGTCCAGGCCGGCTTCCTGACCCGCCCCGCCCAGATGGTGCAGGCCGTCACCACCCCGCCGCTCACCAGCGGCAAGGAGGTGACCGCGATGACGCCGCTGTGGGGGACGGTGCCGCCCGGCCTCGGCGACAACTCCTACTTCGAGGAGGTCAACAAGCGCCTCGGGGGCACGGTCCGCTTCAACATCTCCGACGGCAACACCTACGGGCAGAAGCTCAGCACCGTCCTGGCCAGCGGTGACGTGCCGGAGATGGTCATGGTGCCCGAGTGGGAGCTGGTCAAGATCGGCCACTTCACCGAGGCCGCCAACAAGCTCTTCGCCGACCTGTCGCCCTACCTGGCCGGGGACAAGGCCAAGGAGTTCCCCCTGCTGGCCAACTACGACACCGCCGCCTGGCAGTACGGCGTCTTCGGCAACATCCTCCAGGGCATCCCCTGGCAGAACGACCCGTACCCGTTCGCCACGTTCGTCCGCCAGGACATCATGCAGGAGCTGGGCCTGGAGCACCCCAGGAGCGCGGACGACCTGACCACGCTCGGCAAGGCCATCACCGACGCCAAGAAGAAGCGCTGGGCATTCGGCGGCGGCCTGGAGCAGGAGATGCAGCGCGCGTTCGGCGCTCCGCGCGAATGGCGCAAGAAGAGCGACGGCACGCTCGTCTACAAGTACGAGACCGAGGAGTGGCTCGCCTCGATCGAGTTCGTCACCAAGCTCTTCGAGGCCGGCTACGTGCACCCCGACATCGTGGCCAACAAGGACGCCGACAACAAGGCCATCTTCGGCAGCGGCGAGATGATCGTCTACCGCGACGGCCTCGGCGCCTGGCACGAGGCCCTCGGCCGCTTCCAGGCCGACAACCCCAAGTTCGACATGCAGATCGTCGACCCGTACCCGGCGCACGCGGGCGGCACGCCCATCATGTGGCGCAACGAGCCCGCCAGCATGTTCGTCTTCATCAAGAAGGGCCTCGGCGACGCCCGCACCCGCGAGCTGCTCGCGCTGTCCAACTGGGCCTCCGGCCCGTTCGGCACGCAGGAGTACGAGCTCTGCTCCAACGGCATCGAGGGCAAGCACTACACGGTCGAGAACGGCAAGGTCAAGCAGACCGCGCTCGGCCGCAAGGAGGTCGCGCCCACCTACCTGTTCCTGTCCGGACGGCCCAACGCGAACGCCATGAGCCAGTACGAGGGCCTCGTCCAGTCCTCGTGGGACTGGCAGACCAAGGCGTCCAAGCTCCTGGAGAACGACCCGTTCGTCGGCATCCGCGTCGAGAAGCCCGCCAAGATGGCCGGCCTGACCACCCCCACCGAGGACAAGATGCAGGAGATCTTCCGCGGCAAGCGCCCGGTCTCCGAATGGTCCAAGATCGTCAAGGAGTGGCAGGAGCAGGGCGGCAACGAGGCGCGCGAGTTCTACATGAAGGTCGCGCGTGAGAACGGCAGGCTCTGAACGTGATCAGGGGTAACCCGTGGGCACGGTGACCACCCGGCGGCGGCGCTCCGCCGGACCCACCGCACCCCCGTCGACCGGCACCAAGCCCAACGACCCGACCTGGCGGGCCAAACTCCGCAGGGACTGGCCGCTGCTGGTGATGAACCTGCCGATGCTGCTGGTCGTCGTGGCCTTCTGGTGGGCCCCGGCGCTCGGCAACGTGATCGCCTTCCAGGACTACAACCCGTACACCGACGGCATCCTCGGCAGCCCGATCATCGGCTTCACGAACTTCGCGCTGCTCTTCGAGGACCCGCAGTTCATCCGCGCCATCACCAACACCCTGTCGATCACCGCCTTCCAGCTCGTCTTCTACTTCCCCGTGCCGATCATGCTGGCGCTGCTGCTCAACAGCATCGTCTCGGCCAGGCTGAGGGCGTTCGTGCAGGGCGTCGTCTACATGCCGTTCTTCTTCTCCTGGGTGCTGGTCATCGCCATCTTCCAGCAGATGTTCGGCGGCGCGGGCCTGCTGGCGCAGACCCTGCGGCAGAACGGCTACGAGGGCGTCGACCTGATGACGAACTCCGACACGTTCATCCTGCTGCTCACCTCCCAGACCATCTGGAAGGACGCCGGCTGGGGCGCGATCATCTTCCTGGCCGCCCTCAGCACCATCGACCCCAACCTGTACGAGGCCGCCGCCGTGGACGGCGCCCGCCGGTGGCGGCGCATGTGGCACATCACCCTGCCCGGCCTGCGCCCCGTGATCGTGCTGCTGCTGATCCTGCGCCTGGGCGACGCCCTGAACGTCGGCTTCGAACAGTTCATGCTGCAACGCAGCGCCGTCGGCAGCGAGGCGTCCGAGGTGTTCGACACGTTCGTGTACTGGTCGGGCATCCGCACCGGGGACCTCGGGTACGGGGCGGCGGCCGGGCTGTTCAAGGGCGTCGTCGGGCTGCTGCTCATCATCGCGGCCAACCGGGTGGCGCACGCGTTCGGCGAACGAGGGGTGTATTCGAGATCATGACCACGCTGACATCGAGAAAGCCCTCCCGGCTGGCACCCTGGGAGGAGCGCCCGTCACCGATCGGCCAGCTCGGCAAGGGCACCCTGCTCACCCTCATCCTCGTCGCCGTACTCGGCCCCCTCTACACCATCGTCCTGACCAGCCTGAGCTCCTCCGCCACCGTCACCCGCGCGGGCGGGCTCGTCCTGGTGCCGGACGGGATCACGTTCGAGGCGTACCGGCAGATCTTCTCCGACACGGTCGTCAGCCGGGCCGTGCTCGTCAGCACCGGGGTCACCGTCGTCGGGACGCTGATCAGTGCCGGGGTGAGCATCCTGGGGGCGTACTCGCTGTCGCGCCCCGGCTCCTTCCTGCACCGGCCGCTGCTGTTCAGCGTGCTGCTGATGTTCGTGTTCTTTCCCGGGATCATTCCCGTGTATCTGATGGTGAGCGGGCTGGGGCTGAAGGACAGCTACTGGTCGCTGATCCTGCCGACGGCCGTGTCCGCGTTCAACGTGGTGGTGCTGCGGTCGTTCTTCATGAACATCCCGCAGGAGATCCTGGACAGCGCCCGGATCGACGGGGCCGGGGAGTTTCGCATCCTGTTCCGCATCGTGCTGCCGATGTCGAAGGCGGTCACGGCTGTGGTGGCGATGTTCTATGCGGTCGGGTACTGGAACGCCTGGTTCAACGCGATGCTGTACATGGACGACACCCGGAAGTGGCCGCTGGCCCTGATCCTGCGCCAGTACGTGGTGGACTCCAATCCCCTGCCGGCGGCCACAGCCGGCGTAACGGGAGACGCCCCGCCCACCCTTGCGATCAAAATGGCCATCGTGGTGATCGCCGTCATCCCCGCCCTCATCATGTACCCGTTGGTCCAGCGCCACTTCACCAAGGGCGTGATCGTGGGCGCCATCAAGGGCTGAACTGCCCATCGGGGTGGTTTCCCGTTGGAGCCCGCCCCGAATGGTCCTCGCCTTCGGCTCGGGCTGTGTTCGTCCGGGTCTCGTGGCTCCCGCCATGAGACCCGGGGCGAGAGGGCTTTCCAGCCCTCTCGCGCTCTCCCGGCCCTGGGCCGCACTCCAGGCGCGGCTTCGAGATCCCGAGCGCGCCGAGAGGCAGGGCGATCATGAGGCGATATGTGGGCCCCCGTGTCTTTCGCGTATCTGGTCCGGCGAGAGCCTCGGGCACCATCAGATCGACGGGGATGCCCTGGCGGTTGAGCCACGCTCCGGGTGGTCCACTGATTGGGGCACAATAGAACCTCACGCGAACCCTGGACCGTTCCAGTCGAGGTTCGTCCTCCATGATTCTCGGGCCGAGCGCGAGGTCGCTGTCCTTCGTCGCGTGCGGAACAAGGGAGTTTTCCGAACAGCTTTGTCCGGGCGTGATGGTTAGAGGGCGGTGGCGAGGCTGTCGCCTCGCCCTTCGCGGCATTCGTGCTCGGGCCTTGAGCATTTACCCCTGTGGTCGTGACCGCTACAGCTTGTGAAGCGTGTCCTGGCGGCCGCCCCTCATGACCGCAGGAACATATGAGATATTCGCTGACGTTGGTGGGCGGCTGGGAGATGAGCCACCGTCTGGACGCAAGTACCGGGACAGCGAGTGGAAGTAGACGAGGCCCAGATTCAGGATGTCGAACAGCAGTTGGGCGTCCAGTTTCCCGACGACTACCGGGGGTTCCTGATTACCGAGGGGGCCGCGGGGCGGCTCGTCGAGTCGGTCGAGGGCTACCTGATGTTGCAGCCGTTGGGGGAGCTCGTGGCGTCCAACGCGGCGGGAGAGATTCAGACGCGCTTTCCTGGTGCAGTGGCGATCGGGGGTGACGGAAGCAGGGAGTTGCTGGTGTATGACTTCAGGAAGGATCCGCCGCCGCTTTTACTACTGGATGTCACCGCAGAGAACTGGCAGCAAGGCGTTTATCAGGCTGGGTCCTTCTCCGAACTCTTGCGTTTGTTCCCTGAGCGTGGCTGGGACTGGGGCCCACCGGAGGACTGCTAGATCGCCTCACAGGAGGCTAAGAGCTCGCGCTGGCATGGCTGCCGTAGGGCCGACAGGAGGAACATCGATTCAAGTTTCGTCGCGTCCTCTCGCCCAGGACGCCCTTACCGCCTTGACGGTCGTGAGCGGGCCTGACGAGCGATTACTAGCGCGCCTTCGATCGGTACTCAGCCCACAGATCAACCGCCTCCTGGAGATCGAGGGCAGCAACCTCCTCATGAGCCATTCCCACCGTGTAGATCAACCGATCCGCCAGCCAATCCGGAACAGGCTCTCTGGGAGGCTCCTTCTGCACCTGAATGCGAGCGGTCAGCGCGCCGAGCCGCTCGATCACCTGTTGCAGCCGGACGACTTCGGGACGGTCAGCGCCTGCCCGTCGAACCCTCGCCGTCGCCTCCGCGTGAACGTCGGCACCGGCACGCTCCCCAACGGCCCAGATCTCACAGATCTCGAGCGACTTGTCCTCGGTGATGCGGTAGACGACGCGCCAGGTGTTGCGACCGACCACGAGTTTCCGGTAGCCGGTCAGCTCCCCGCCCAGCGGGTGGCCCGCCTCGGGACTGTCCAGCAGGAGAAGGATCTCCTTGAGTACCTTGGGCGCCGCGTCGGGGCCAACACGCCGGAGGTCATCGACCGCTGGCAGCGTGAAGACGACGTCAGACACGGCTCACTCGTCGTCCGGGAGAGCGGCCAACGATTCGCGCGTGTGCCCGAAAGCTGCCAACACCTCATCGAGCGAGACTCGTTCACCCGTGTCCGTAAGCGATCGAGCAAGCACGAGCGCCAAGTCACGCAGATCGGTCGCCGCCTCCTCCAACTCGTTGAGCCGACGGATGCTCACCACGGCTGCCACCGGTTGATGCCGACGGGTGACCACGAGATCGGTCCCCTGTTCCGCGTCGGCCACCAGACGGGCGACCCCTCGCTGGGCGGCCTCCGTGACGCTGAGTTCAGTAGCGTCGTGCAGAGCAGTCATGAAGCAACTATACATCTTTCTGTGCAGAGCATGGCTCCGCTCTGTCACGAGGCGTGTACAGGGATAATCGAATCCCTCGTCATCCCGTGAAGATGTCCTCCGGGAGGAAGGCCGAGACCAGGAAACTCGGCACGTCGACGAGCTGACTCACCTTGAGGTCCACCGCGACGCTGCAGATCGCGTACGCCTGCTGCGCACTCCACCCCCGCTCCCCCAGATGCGAGATCATCTCCAGCAACGCGTTGCGGGCCGCCAGCGTCGCGTCCTCGGCCGCCACCTCGCCGTCGCGGCTCACCGACATCCCGGTGGTGGCGTAGAAGCGGCGCGGGGCCGCGTACGCGGGTGCCACCCAGTAGTCCGAGCGCGTGAAGCGGGGGCTCCGGATGCCCTTGGCCGCCGCCTCGCCGGGGTGCAGGGCGAACCGTACGCGCAGCGTCGCGCGCATCTCGATGGCCGTGCCGCAGGCCTCCGAGTCGCCCTGGGCGAAGTGGGCGTCCCCGGCGGAGAAGAGGGCGCCCGGGGTGTCCACCGGGATGTACAGGCGGGTGCCTGCGCCGAGCTGCTTGATGTCCACGTTGCCTGCCTGCTCGCGCGGCGGGATCGTGCGCAGGCCGGTCGGGCCGACAGCGGTGGGGACGGCGCCGTCGGGGGATGGGGGCAGGACGAAGCCGCCGCGTTCGAGGGCGGCCTGCTCGCGGGCGGTGATCCTGGACAGGGAGGCGTGGCCGGGCGAGAGGCCGATCGTGCCCATGAACGGGGCCGCCGGGATGCGTACGCCCGGCAGGTCGTCCGAGGTGGCCCAGCCGTCCGCGAGGTGCCAGCGGACGATGAACGGGTCGGGGAACGCGTCACGGAGGAAGCCGAAGCCGGGCACCTGCACCGTGTAGCCGTAGGTGTCCGGGACGATCTCCACGATCTCGATCTCCAGGAGGTCACCCGGCTGTGCTCCCTCCACGTGGACGGGGCCGGTGAGCGGGTGGACGACGTCGAGGTCGGGGGCCTCGACCGTCTTCAGCGTGGCCTCCGGTCCCATCTGGCCGTCGAAGGCGTCCCTGGTCTCCATGACGACCTCGTCGCCGGGGGCGCAGTGCACGACGGGCGGGATGTCCGGGTGCCAGCGGTTGTGGCCGGTGCCCGGTTCGTCGCGGAGCGGGAGGACGGGGTCGATGCGGATCTCGTGTACGGCCATGGCGGGCCCCTCGGGTCGAGCGTGTGAGCGTCACGCTTCGCCCGCCGATCGCCTCTGTCAAGACCGCGGCGTCCGGGAGGGGCCGCGGTCAGGATCGCAGTAGCTCGTAGGCCACGTACGCGGTGATCCCGTACGCCAGGTGCGGGACGGCGTCCGAGATCCAGGCGGAGGGCGGCCACTCGCGCGGGTCCGTGGTGCCGAGTGCGGTCAGCGGAGCGTTCGAGCCGGTCATGGCGAGTGCCGTCAGCGCCGACACCCCCACCGGCCACGGCAGGCGCCTGCCCGGTGGTGCGAGCAGGCCGTAGCAGAGGGCCGCGCCGGCACCCGTGACGTAACCGAGGAGCGAGCCCAGGGCCTCCTTGCGGTTCTCGGCCTGCTCGCCGTCTCCGAGGCTGACGTCCGTCAGGTCGGTCAGCCTCTCCACGGCTTGCTGCGGGGTGCTGCTGGCGCCGCGCGCCCGGATCGCCATGTCGAGATAAGTGGCGATATTGAGCGCGCTGGTGCCTGCCGCCCCCGCGATCAGGCTCTTGACGACTGTGTGCATGTGGGGCTGCTACCCGCGAGGTCGCTACGCAGGCCCCAGGTCCGCAGGAACTGCGGCCGCTGCGAGACGTCCACGAGCTCGACGCGGAGGCCGAGGGCGGGCAGGCGGTGGTAGGTGAAGGGGCGGCCGTACGGGCGGGCGTCGAAGTCGAGCGGGAAGCCCTGCTCCTCCAGGGTCCTCACCGCGTCGTCGAGCTCCCCCGCCCAGTAGCCGACGTGGTCGCAGCGAGGCCCCGGGCCCGGGTCCCACGGGCTGCCCGGCGAGCCTTCGATCAGCTCGGTGAGCAGCGGGCCGTCACGGGAGAACACGATGCGGTACCGCCAGGTGCCGAGCCTGCCGTCGCGTACCTCGTTCCAGGCCAGACCCGTGGCCCGGGTGAGGTCGCGCATGGCGCGTGCGAGGTCCGGGACGACGAAGCCGACGTGGTACGGGGCCTCGCCGACCGTCCGGCACGGGAGCAACGGCCATCCCGTGCCGCTCGGGTCATGGGGCATGGGGAGCACGTTAGGGCGGGTGGGACGGCGGGGACCAATAGCGGTCGTTGAGAGCGCCCATCAGGATCTCGATGGGGCGGGTGAACACGTCAGCGGTTGCGTCAGGACCCGCGACGGCCCCGCGTGAGGGCGGGCGACCAGGACCAGCTCACCCTCCGGATCGCCGCCTGGGGCGCCGTCTCGCTGATGGCCGCCGCCGGCGCCGCCTGCTGGCCCACAAGGCCGGCACCGCGGGGCTCCATCGCCCTGGCCTCCGCGACCGGCCTGGCCGGGCACGTGCTCGCCAAGGCGCCCAAGGGCGTGAAGTACGGCAGGACGGTGGCCGAGCTCAGAAGGGCGGGACCACCAACCCCGTCATGGCCGACATGGCCGGCAAGATCATCAATGCTCTCGGCAGGTGAGCCGGGAGCACCGGTCACCTGGAGAGCTGCAGCGACAGGCGCAGGAGGCGCGCGCTCTCCGTGCCGAGGAGGGGGCCGGCCGCGTGGATCAGGGCCTCCAGCTCGGTGCGCACCTCCGGCGGGCAGGCCCGGGGGTAGGCGGTGACCGAGTCCGTGCGGCACCAGATGGTCAGGTCGCCGCGGGCCCGCGCCCGCAGCTTCTCGTCCGGGTCGCGCAGCAGGAGCAGGTCCGCCTTGACGCGGCTCCAGGCGTCGCGGGCGGCGAGCAGCCGGTGCGCCGCCTGGCGGACGTGACGGGGGCGCTCCGCCCGCACGCGGGGCCTGGGATGGCGGAGGTACGGCAGGACGAGGGCGGCGTCGTCCCGCGTGCCGCAGTCTCCGAGCCCGGCCAGCAAGCCGCGCGTCACCTGCCTGCTCTCCGGGTCTCCGCCCGTCGCGAGGCGTGCGCGGTAGAGGGCGGCCGGGTCGCCGCCCGCGCGCCGTACGGCCCACTGGGCGGTCAGGCGGACCATGCCGGCGTTGTCGTCCAGGTGGCGGGGTCCGTGCTCGGTGTGGCCGAGGCGGACGAGGGCGGTGAGGGCCTGGACGCGGCCCTGGGCCGAGGCGCCGTCCAGGATCGCCGCGGCCAGCTCCGGGCGGGCGTGCTCGACGGCCTGCGAGGCGAGGGTGCGGGCGCAGCGTGTGCGGGCGAGCTGGTCGGGCTCGTGGAGGGCTGCTCGGGTGAGCATGGCGTGATCGAGCCGGCCCGCCTGGAGGAGCACGTCGTACACGAATCGCCGTGCCTGGGGGTCCTGGAGGGTGACCTGGTCTGTCCGGAGGAGGGCGTTCAGGGTGCCGTCGTCGGCGCGGAGGAGGGCGGCGCGCACGAGGTCCAGGGCCGGGGTGGCGCGGGTGCGGCGGGCCAGCCGCACGGCCATCGGGACGGCGGTCAGCAGCGCCATCAAATCCGCGTTGGCGAGCGCCCCGGCGAGGGCTTTCAAGGCTCGCTCGCGAACGGCGCGGACCCAGTCAGCGGTCCTGATCAGCAGGACGGGCAGGAGAACGGGCTCGGTGCGCATGAGCGGATGCCCGACGACGCGTTCTCGTTCCCGGCCGTTCCAGACGCAGGCGGCCAGGGCGAGAGCGAGAAGCGGGCCGGCGTAGGGCGGAAGATGTTCGTGACGTGCGAGGTCGTGCAGCGTCAACGGCGGATGGCGGCGGCGGGCCGCCAGGTCCACGTCCAGCCAGATCGTCGGCGTCGCCGCCAGCACGTCCATGGCCTTCCTGGCCAGGGCGGCGTCCGTGGCGACGGCGAACAGGGCGGCGGTGAGCTCGCCGGCGGCGGGGCGGCCACGGCTGGTGTCCGCGATCAGGCGGTGGATCGAGTCCATGATCGGCTCGTCGGGCGGGCTCTCATGTCCGTCCGAGCGGAAGTCGCCTTCGTCGATCACGCGGACATCGTTCCATCCGCGGAAGGGCCGGTTCGAGCGAATTTCCCTCAAGCGCCGCCCGCAGCACGGGAGCCGCGGGCGGCGCCGAACCCCTATGCCGGGGTGCAGGTGAGGGTCGCGGGCGGGGTGTTGGTGCCGGTGTAGGTGCCGTTGAAGCCGAACGACGTCGTGGCGCCGGCCGCCAGGTTGCCGTTGTAGCCGGCGTTCACCGCGGTCACGTTCGCCCCCGACTGGGTCTGGGTGGCGCTCCAGATCGTGGTGATCTTCTGGTCACCGGCCCAGGTCCAGGTCACCTTCCAGCCGGTGATGGCGGACGTGCCGGTGTTCTGGACGGAGACCTCGGCCTGGAAGCCGCCCGGCCAGGAGTTGCCGGGCTTGTAGGTGGCCGCGCAGCCGGTCCCGGTGGTCGGGGTCACGGTCGGAGTGACGGTCGGAGTCACGGTGGGGGTGACGGTCGGGGTGACGGTCGGGGTGACGGTGACAGGAGGGCCGGTGCGGTCGCCGTAGATGATGCCGCGGCCGTTCGTGCCCAGGTAGACCCGCCCGTACACCCGCGGGTCCCCCGTCAGCGCCTCGCCCATGTTGCCCCACTGGTGCTTGTCGTCGTTGATGCGCACCCAGCCGGATCCGCCGTCGTCGGAGCGGTACAGGCCGGTGGTGCCGTCGACGGTCGCGACGGCGTAGACGGCCTGGTACGTCGCGCCGGGCGCCGCCTTGCCGAAGCCGACGT
This sequence comes from Nonomuraea rubra, assembly GCF_014207985.1. Classification (NCBI taxonomy): domain Bacteria; kingdom Bacillati; phylum Actinomycetota; class Actinomycetes; order Streptosporangiales; family Streptosporangiaceae; genus Nonomuraea; species Nonomuraea rubra. Next base: position 11,219,800 of record NZ_JACHMI010000001.1, read on the forward strand.
TCACGGAGTTCGTCACCCCGGACACCTTGGTGAACGAGGTGCCGCTGTTCGTCGAGTGCCACAGGCCGCCCTCGCCGGCCAGCCACAGGTCGCCCTCGATCCCGGGTACGGCCTTGAACTTGGTGGCGGTCGCGGGCAGGCCCGTGGCGGCGGCGGTGAAGGTGGCGCCGCCGTTGGTGCTGACGTAGAGGCGGCCGCCGCTGAGGCCGTAGAACTTCATCGGGTTCACCCGGTCCGACTCCACGGTGGCCCCGGTGGGCAGGCCGGAGGCGGTCTGCCAGGAGTTGCCGTAGCCGACCGAGTAGACGGGGGTGACGCCCTTGGGCGCCCAGACGAAGCGGGAGCCGTCGGCCGCCGCCGCGACCGTGCCGCCCTCGTCGATCCCGCCGGGCTCGCTGCCCTGGAACCAGTTCGCGCCGCCGTCGGTGGAGAAGGCCACGTGGCTGTCGTTCGGGCGGTCGGCGTCGGTGAAGTTGCCGGCCCTGACCATGATCGAGGGCGACTTCTCGGCGTAGTCGAGGCTGGTGGTGGAGGTGAAGTTCGGCTGGGTGAACATCATGGACGGTACGGCGTCCAGGCTCGTGTGGCGGAAGCCGCCGATGTCGCCGAGGGCGCTGACCAGGGGCGCGCCGCTGGGCGGGCTGATCAGGTCGAGGACGGCCGTCTCCTCCAGGCCCTTGGCCATGGGCTTGATGGTGAACTGGCCGCCGGAGTCCCACAGGCCCAGGTCCTCGGTGCCGTAGATGGTGGCGCCGGTGCCGTACATCATCCGGTTGGAGTCGAACGGGTCGATCTCCAGCGACTCGGTCATCCAGCCGAGCTTGGGGGTGACCTCGGGCGGCTGCGGGTTGGTGCCGAAGGTCAGCCACGGGTTCGCGGAGACGTCCATCTTGTAGCGGAACGAGCGGTTGGGGTAGGAGGTCCAGTCCCACACGCGGGTCCAGGTCGCGCCGGAGTCGGTGGAGCGGAAGAAGATGACGTCCGGCCACCAGGAGATCTGCGTGGCCACCATGATCGTGGCCGGGTCCTGCCGGTCGATGGTCAGGCCGCTGTAGCCGAAGTAGTCGTCGGCGCTGGAGGACGGGATGGGGCTGATCTGGGTCCAGGTGCCGGTGGCGGTGGCGTAGCGCCACACGTCGCCCTTGGCCCCGTCATAGGGGCCGCCGGTGTCGCTGGTGGCGAGGTAGAGGTAGCCGTTGACGGTGTCCAGCACGCCCTTGTGCGCGATGTAGCCGGTGGGCTGCCCGGCCAGCCTGGACCAGGTGGCGCCGCCGTCTGTGGTCCGGTAGACCGTGTTCTCCTTGTCGGCGACGCCCACGTAGATGGTCCTGGTGGCGCTGCCGGCGGTGGACGAGCGCTTGTCGTAGGTCACCCAGACCACGCCGGGCCGGTGGCTGAGGTAGCCGTTGGGGTCGCTGGGGTCCTGGGCGTAGTTGCCGGCGTTGGGGAAGCTGGTGACCTTCGACCAGGTGGCGCCGTAGTCGGTGCTGCGCCACAGGCCGTTGCCGTTGGGCGCGCCGAAGTACAGGACGCGGTTGTCGTTCGGGTCCACCGACAGGGCCTCGCCCATGCCGCGGCCCGGCATGTTGCCGCCCAGCTTGAACGGCAGCGCCGTGGCCTGCCAGGTGTCGCCCTTGTCGGTCGAGCGCAGGATGGCGCCGTTGTTCGGGTCCCAGGAGTTGGTGTACATGCCGACGGCGGCGTACACGCGGTTGGTCTGGACGGGGTCGGTGGCCATGCTGATCACACCGTTGTAGCCCCACTTGTCCCAGCCGACCCAGTCGAGCAGCGGGGTCCAGGACTTGGCGGACTGGTTCCACCGGTACGCGCCGCCGATGTCGGTGCGGGCGTAGATGAGGTTGCGCTCGGTCGGGTTGAAGATGATCCCGGGCACGAACCCGCCGCCGTCGATGCGCACGTTCTTGTACGCGTACGGGTCCGCGGCGACCGCCGAGACCGGCGACATCCGCACCACGGCCGCCACGAGCAGGACGGCGGCGGTCGTGAGCATGACGAATAATCTCTTTCGCATGCGCGGCTCTTCCTTTCCAGGCACGCCGGAAGGCGTCCCAAAGGCGTCAGATGACCGCCATGCACGAGCAGAGTGCACCGACCCTGACCGTCGCCGCGCCTTCGCGCATGAGCTTCACACAGCAGGCTCACACACGCGCGTAACACAGGTCAATAGTTTGGATACACAACCAATTAAGGGGCACCATGACGGGCTTTCCCGAGTTCCGGGCCGACGGAAAGATCGCGCTGGTCACGGGTGCGGCGCGAGGTCTCGGCCGGGCCATCTCGCTGGCGCTGGCCAACGCCGGCGCGGACCTCGCACTGGGCCTGCGGGACGTCGCGGCGGACGGCGGGCTGTCAGGGGAGATCGAGCGGATGGGGCGCGCCGCGCTGCCGTTGCAGATGGACATGACCGTGCCCGGCCAGATCTCCGCGGCGGTCCAGCGGACGCTGGACCGGTTCGGCCGAATCGACATCCTGGTCAACAACGCGGGCATCGCGCCCGGCAACCCGGCCGAGGACGTGACGGAGGCGGACTTCGACCGCACCCTCCAGGTGAACCTGAAGGGCACCTTCCTGGCCAGCCAGGCGGCAGGCCGGGCGATGATCGCACAGGGCCACGGCACCATCGTGAACGTCGGCTCGCAGGCGGGTGAGGTGGCGCTGCCAGGCGAGTCGGTCTACTGCATGACCAAGGCCGCCATCGCCCACCTCACCCGCTGCCTCGCCGTCGAGTGGGGCCCGCACGGCATCACCGTGAACAACGTCGCCCCGACCTTCATCCGCACGCCGGGCACCGCACCGGCCCTGTCGGACCCGGCGTTCGAGGCCGACGTGATCGAGCGGATCGCGGCGCTGCACCGTATCGGCGAGCCGATGGACGTCGCGGGCGCCGTGCTCTTCCTGGCCTCACCGGCCGCTTCCCTGATCACTGGGCACACGCTCGTGATCGACGGCGGCTGGACGGTCCGCTGAGCGGCGCCCGAAGAGCCCGGCACCCCAGAGCGCGATCGCGATGTAGAGGATCTGCTCGGGGACCCGCTGCCACAGCGGCGACCCGACGTCCTCCAGGCCGAGCTCGGCCGCGTTCACGTTCGCCGGCAGCAGCGCCACGAACAGCAGCGCCAGGCAGATCCCGGCGGGCCGGCGGGTGCGCTCCAGCACCAGCCCGGCGGCGCCGGCCAGCTCCAGCACGGCACTCAGGTAGACCATGAGGCCGGGAAACGGGACGAAGGACGGCACCATGGCCACCATGTCGTCGTAGTTGGGCATGAACGTCACGTCGCCGGGGACGAAGTGGGCGCTCGCGGTCATGACGAGCATGACCGCGAGCCCGTGGGCGGCGCTGACCCGCCACGTGTCGAAGCGGCTGACGCCGAGCAGTCCGAGCAGCCGGAACGCCACGGTGGCGACCAGCAGGACGATCACGGTCACGAGAACCTCCGTTGGATAGCTACACTACCTAGCTAAGTACTAGATAACATCGCTATCCAATGAGAGTCAAGCGGTCTCGCCCTTCGGCGGCGCCGAGATGCTCACCTTCGAGCCCCAAGCCGTGTAGGTGGTCTCGACGCGGAATCGCCCGTCCCCGACCTCGATGCCGGCGGACACGTGACTGGCGGCGGGATGCGAGGTGACGAGCTTGCGTGGGAGGTTGTCGGACCCGAGCGTGAGCTCGTAGTGCAGCACCGTCCGGTCGCCCTGGCTGCGCGGGAGTGACGCCCGGAACCACGGCGACACCTTCTCCAGCACGGCGTAGGAGAGCTTGCCCTGGTACGTGCGCCCCCGCCTGTCACCCTTGAGCAGGACCTTCAGCGTGGCGGGCTCGGCCGGGTTCACGAGCTGGGAGTAGGTGCCGGCGTGGCTGCCGGTCAGGCCCAGGAAGTCCTCCTCGTACTTCTTGCCCTCGGGCACCTCGCCGACCGGATGCGTGGTCCAGCTCCTGCCGTTGACCCAGATCGTGCGCCCGCCCTTGAGACCCCGCATGTAGTCGAACACGGCACCGCCGTACTGCTTGTACTTGGCGGTGATGTCGGACGCGACGACGCCCTTCTTGCCGAACTGCCACTTCCCGGTGCGCCACAGGAACGTGATCTTGGAGTTGTTCTGCAGCAACGACGTGACGTCGCGGAACTTCACCCCCTTGCCCGCCTTCAGCTGGGCCTGCAACGCCTTGACCGGATCCGCCGGCGCGGCGGCCCGGGCGGGGGTGGCGGCCATGAACGTGGCCATGGCCGCCACGGCGGCACCTGCGATCATCCGCTTCACGAGATCCCCTTCAGAACGGTATGGATCGCAGGATTCTGCCGAACCTTGATCACGACCGGGTGAACGCGAAATCCTTGATCCGCAGGTCACCCTTGAACACCAGGTACACGCTCCCGCTCCCCGCCTTCACCGAGGCGTTCGCCGTCCCGTACTGGTAGATCCCGCCGGTGGCGGGCACCTGCACGGTGGCCAGCAGCGTGCCGGTCGGCGAGCCGCGCCGCACCTCGAACGAGCCGCCGCCCGCCGAGGCGACCGAGGCGGTCAGCCGCGAGCCCCAGGAAGCGCCGGTGAAGGAGACCCAGTCGCCCGCCGAGCCCTCGACGACCTCGCCGCCCGCCTTGCTCTCGTCGGCGAAGGCCACCCCCGAGTAGTCGTCGAAGTCCATCGCCCGGGTCGTCCTGGTCAGGTCGCGCACGGGGACGGTCTCGCCGGACACGCGCAGCGTCGTGGTCTGGCGGATCCGGTTGGAGGCGGAGCCGACGAGGAGGTCGTGGGTGGCGTTCTCGACGGTCCACTTGTTCCTGGTGTGGTCCCAGACGGCCAGGTCCGACTTCTTCAGGGGGAAGGTGACGGTACGGGACTGGCCCGGGTTCAGCGAGACCCGCTCGAAGCCGCGCAACTGCTTGACGGGCTGCTCGAAGCGGGAGTCGCGCTGGTGGGTGTAGAGCTGGACGACCTCGTCGCCCTTCACCTTGCCGGTGTTGGTCACCTTCACGCTGACCCGGTCGCCCTGCACGCGCAGGCCCTGGTAGGCGAAGGTGGTGTAGCTGAGGCCGTGGCCGAAGGCGTAGAGCGGTTTGTCGTTCCCGTACAGGTACGTCATCCCGGTCTTGGTCAGGTCGTAGTCCAGGAGGCTGGGCAGCTCGTCGGTCGCCGGCCAGGTCTGGGTGAGCCGGCCGGCCGGGTTGACGTCCCCGAAGAGCACGTCGGCGAGGGCGTGCCCGGTCTCCGCGCCCGCGTGCGTGGTCCACAGCAGCGTCGGCGCGTCCACGATGACGGGGTAGCTGGTCTCCAGCACGACGACGGTACGCGGGTTGGCCTTGCGCACGGCCTCGATCAGCCGCAACTGGCCCTCGCCGAGCCGCAGGTTGTCGCGGTCGTGGAACTCGCGCCCGGCCACGAACGGGTGGCTGCCCACCACCACGACGGCCACCTCCGCCTTGGCGGCCTGCGCGGCGGCCTCGGCGACGCCGTCGGAGACGACCTCCTTGGCGAACTTGGCCGCCTGCGCCTTCGGCACCAGGCCCAGCGCGCCTTCGGCGGTGATCCCGACGTACGCGTCGGGCAGGGCGAACCAGCCCTCGACGGTCTCGAACCCGGCGTAGCGGATGAGGTGGCTGCCGTCGGCCTGCTTCTCCAGCGCGAACTGCTGGGAGACGTACCAGCCGTCGGGCTCGGTGTCGTCGGTGTCGAGCGAGCGCCAGTCGCCGCCGAGCAGCCTGCCGTTGCCCGCGTTGCGCAGCGTGGACACGCCGCCGGTCCAGTCGGTGAGGTCCCACTGCGAGGCCGCGGTGGGCGCGGTGTCGGTCAGCGCGGCGTTGTCGTTCGGGCCGGTTCCGGTGGCGGTGATGTACTTGCCGGAGTCGAGGTGCTTGAGCGCGATGCGCTCCAGCCCCTCGCCGGTGGTGACGTCGGCGACTCGCTCCTTGATCCCGTCCAGCGGCGTGACCTGGTACGGGAGCTGCCCCGAGTACCAGTCACGGTAGAGCTTGCCCGACAGCGGCCCGACCACGGCCGCGGACCTGGGCCGGCCCAGCGGCAGCACGCCGGAGTTCTTCAGCAGCACCGCCGCCTTGCCGGCCGTCTCGCGGTTGAGCCGCTTGTTGGCGTCACTGTTGATCACCTCGGCGGTGATCTTCTTGTACGGCCCGCCGTCCGGGTCGAAGTGCCCCAGCCGCGTACGGATCGACAACACGCTGCGCACGGACTTGTCCACGTCGGCCTCGGTGAGGCGGCCCTGGTCGAGCGCGGCCTTGAGGTTCGTGACCATCACGCTGATGTCGCTGTTGTCGATGGTGAAGCTGTCGAGCCCGGCCTTCAGCACCGCGGCGAACGCCTCGGGCTTGTTGTCGTAGTACCTCTCCAGGTCGGTCAGCGCGTGCGGGCCCCAGGCGTCGCTGGGGTTGTACAGCGTCTTGTCCGTCCACGACCGCACCACGTTGTTCAGGTCGGGGTTGACGTGGTTGGGCCGCCCGTTGACCAGGTTGTACGAGGCCATCACGCCGGTCGCGGCGTCGGCCGAGATCGCCGCCTTGAACGCCGGCTCGTAGTACTCGTGCTTCAGCTTGGGCGTCAGGTTGGAGGAGGTCAGGCTCCGGTCGGTCTCGTTGTTGTAGGCCAGGTAGTGCTTCAGCACGGGCGCGGTCTTGAGGTAGAAGGGGTCGTCACCCTGCAGGCCCTTGCCGTACGCGGTGGAGATGGCCCCGGTCAGCAGCGGGTCCTCGGAGTAGCCCTCCTCGTTGCGGCCCGCACGCGGGTCGCGCAGCAGGTCCACCACCGGCGCCCACACCTGAAGGCCCCACAGCACGGGGTCCGCGGCGTTGTAGCCGCGGGTCTCGTCCCCCACGGCGGAGCCGACCTTCTTGATCAGGTCCGGGTCCCAGGTGCTGGCCAGCCCGACCGCCTGCGGGAACACGGTGCCGCTGGCGAACTTCTGGTTCCAGTTGTCGTTGAGGTGGTTGGACCAGGCGACGCCGTGCAGGGCCTCGGTGCCGTTCTTGTGGTAAGCGATGCCCAGGCGCGGGATCGCGGGCTGCGACTGGTGCAGCAGGCTCAGCTTCTCGTCCAGCGTGAGCCGGCCGAGCAGGTCGTTGACCCGCTGCTCCAGTGGCAGGGCGGGGTTCTGGAACGGGTACGCCTCGGCGTGCGCGGGGGGCGCGGCGAGCAGCGAGGCGGTGAGGGTTAAAGCCGCTAATAGGGGGATTTTTCGCATTAAAGGTTCTCCATCACTTGATGGCGCCGACCGTCACACCTCGGGTCAGCGTGCGCTGGAAGATCAGGAAGAAGGCGACCGCCGGGACGATGCCGAGCAGGGCCGAGGCGCTGGACATGGTCGCGTCCATGTACCTCTGGCCTTGCAGGACACCGAGCGCGACAGGCACCGTCTGCGTGTCGTTCGAGATCAGGAAGATCAGCGGAAGGAAGAACTCGTTCCAGGTCCAGATGAAGAAGAAGATCAGCAGCACGTTGATCGTGGGCCGGCTGATCGGCACCACGATCCGCCACAGCGAGCGCAGCCGCCCGGCCCCGTCGATCGCCGCCGCCTCCAGGATCTCCTTCGGGAACTGGCCCAGCACCGCGCTCAGCAGGTACGTGCCGAACGCCGCCTGGATCGCGGTCATCACGATGATCACCGCGAGCTGGGTGTCGTACAGATCGACGGCCTTGGCCAGGTAGTACAGCGGGTAGGCCAGGGCCTCCTGCGGCAGCGTGTTGGCCACGAGGAACAGCGCGAGGATCCACAGCCGCCCCTTCACCCTGCCGATGCCCAGCGCGTACGCGTTGAGCACCGACAGCACGACCGCCAGCACCGACACGGACGCGCTGATGACGAAGCTGTTCCAGAGCTTGGTGCCGAACTCCACCCGGTTCCAGAAGTCGACGATGCCCTGGAGGTAGAGCCCGTCGGGCAGGCTCAGCGGCCCCTGCGAGCTGTACTCGGCCGGCGACTTGACCGCGTTCATCGCCACGACGACGAACGGGAAGATCATCACGACGGCCAGCACGACCAGCGCGAACAGCACCGCCCAGCGTCCCGGGCCCCTCATGACTCACGCTCCTGGACGCGCAGGAACAGGAACGTCACCACGACGATGATCAGCGCCAGCACCGTGGCGATCGCGGAGCCGTACCCGACGTTGCTCTTCTGGAAGAAGTTCAGGTACGAGAAGTACGACGGCACCATCGTCGCGTTCCCGGGCCCTCCGCGGGTCAGCACGAAGATCGGCCCGAACACCTTCAACGCGGCGATCGTGCACGTCAGCAGCACCACGAAGATCTCCGGCCGGATCTGCGGGATCGTGATGTGCCAGAACTTGCGCCACCACGAGGCCCCGTCGATCTCGGCGGCCTCGTAGTAGGACGGGTCCACGCGCTGCAACCCGGCCATGAAGATCACGACCGGGTAGCCGAGCTGGAACCAGACCATGACGCCCATGACGGTGGCCAGCGCCAGGTCGGGGTCGCCGAGCCAGTCGAGGTCCAGCCCGAAGATCTGGTTGACGGCGCCGTACGAAGGGTGCAGCATCCACCCCCACACCACGCCGGCCACCGCCACCGGCAGCACCTGCGGCAGGTAGTACATCGCGCGCAGCGCCGAGGCCGTGCGCGTGCCGAAGCGTTTGCCGATGTAGTCGAACAGCGAGGCCGCCAGCACGAGGCCGATCATGGTCGGCACGACGGCCATGGCCACGATCAGCCCCACGTTGTGCTGGAACGACTCCCAGAACCGCTCGTCCGTCAGCAGCCTGGTGTAGTTGTCGAACCCGATCCACCTGGGCGTGCCCACCCCCGACCAGCGGGTGAAGCTGGCGCCCACGTTCATCAGGAACGGCACGACGATGACGGCCAGGAACAGCAGGATGCTGGGGATCAGGTAGAGCCAGTATCCCCTCGTACGAACCCTCATCTAGTTGCCAAGGTCGGCGAGGTTGTCCTCGTACGGCCCCGCGAGCCCGTCCAGCACCTCGGCGGAGGTCTTGCTGCCGTTGATCAGCTCCTGGACCCCGGCCACCATCACGTCGTAGTAGCCGGGCGCGGGCCAGTCGGGGTAGAAGGCCAGGCCGTCGGCGCTGGTCAGCTTGTTGAAGGACTCGATGAGCTCCTTGCTCTTGGCATCGGTGATCGCGGCCGGGTCGGCGGCCACGGGAACACCGCCGGAGTTGCCGAGCAGGTTCTGGATCTCCTTGCTCATCGTGATGTCGATGAAGTCGTAGGCCAGGTCCTTGTTCTCCGACTTCTCGGGCACGACCCAGAGGTTGCCGCTCGATCCGGGCGACATCGTGGCGCCGGGGAACAGGAAGTGGCCCCACTCGAAGTTCTTGATCTCGGAGGCGAAGCGGCCGTACCACCAGCTTCCGCTGATCATGATGGGGAACTTGCCGTTCATGAACGCCACGCCCATGTCCTCGGCCTTGAGCCCGGCCGAGTTCTTGGCGATGTATCCCTTCTTCACCCAGTCGGCGAACGTGTCGGCGCCGTAGGTGAACTCGGGGCCGCGGAAGTCGACCTTGCCCTTGTAGGACTGGAACGCCTCCAGCCACGGCTTCTGCGCCTTGGTCAGCGCGAGCTGGTAGAAGATCTGCTGCGCCGGGTACTCGGCGCCGGCGTTGGCGATGGGCGTCACGCCGGCCTTGACGAACGTGTCCAGCGCGGCCGTGAACTCCTCGAACGTGGCCGGCACCTCGACCTTGTGCTTCTCGAAGAGGTCCTTGTTGTAGTAGACCATCACGAACTCGCCGTAGTTCGGCACGCCGAACCACTTGCCGGAGCCCATCACGCCGCGGTCGTCGTACTTGGCGGTGGTCTGCAGGCCGCCGGGCAGCAGCTTGTCCCAGCCGCGCTTGGCGGCCTCCTCGCTCAGGTCGGCGAGCAGGCCCTGCTTGGACAGCAGCCCGGCCGTGGCATTGCCCTTGTTGTACTCCATGATGTCGGGCGCCTCGTCGGAGTTCAGCACCATGCTGGCCGTCTTCTGGATCTGCTCGAAGCCCTTCTCCTCGAACTTGACGGTCACGTTCGGGTGCGACGCCTCGAACTTCTTGATCGCCTCGGCCCACGCCTTGCCCATGGCGCTGTCGGCGGTCTCGTAGTGCCACAGTTTCAGCACGCGCGGCTCGGTGCCCGCCGGGCTGGGAGTGCCCGAATCTCCTCCCGAGCCGCACGCCGACAGGGCGAGCGCGGCGGCGGCCAGCACCGCGGCGCCTCTCAATCTGACCATGATCCCTCCAGGGGGTGTTACGAGATGACGGCCCGGACGGGAGCTCCGGCCACCGGGGCGATCTCGACCGCGGTGACCCGCTTCGGGCCGGTGACGGCGACGCGCAGTTCCTCGCCGTCCCTGGTGGCGACGGCGACCGTCACGCCGTCGGCGTCGTGGATTTCCGCTGTCCCGTCGCCGCCCCCGAAGGCGACGAGGGCGATCTCGGCCGGCACGTCCACCGTGTCCCGCTGCTCCTGGACGGGGATGAGCGCGCCGTGCCGGACGAAGAGGGGGATCTGGTCGAGCGGCTTGCCGACCGTGACGTAACGGGCGCCCTCCAGCACCTCGTTCGTCCAGTAGTCCACCCACAGACCGCGCGGCAGGTACACCTGGCGGGTGCCCTCCGGCGCGGTCACGGGGGCGACGAGCAGGTCACGGCCGAGCAGGTACTGCAGGTCGGCCTGCCAGGCCACCGGGTCGTCCGGGAAGTCCACGCACAGCGCCCGCATCATCGGCGCGCCGGTGCGGGCGGCCTCGACGGCGGCCGAGTAGAGGTAGGGCATCAGCCGGTAGCGCAGCTTGAGCGCCTGCACGGCCTCGGCCTCGACCTCGGGGAACTCCCACGGCTCCCTGGTCGTGGTGCCGTGCAGCCGCAGCAGCGGGGACAGCGCGCCGAACTGGCTCCAGCGCACGTACAGGTCGTCCGTGGGGCGCCCGGTGAAGCCGCCGGCGTCGTGGCTCCAGAACGGCACGCCGGACAGGCCGTGCGCGAGCCCGCCCCTGATCGTGCTGCCCATGGCGGCGTAGCTGGTGTAGGTGTCGCCGCCCCACTGGGCGCTGTGGCGCTGCCCGCCCAGGTACGACGAGCGCGCCCAGACCAGGTCGTGCCCGTTGACCTCGCGGGTGACCCCGGCGACCACGTCGTTGAACAGCAGCGTGTAGACGTTGTGCAGGTCCGCGCCGGTCATCCCGTTGTAGGCCACGGCGTCGCCCGGCACGCCCTCGGCGAAGTCGGTCTTGAAGACGGCCACGCCCTGGCGCAGCAGCGGGCGCAGCAGGCCCCGGAACCACTCGACGGCGGCCGGGTTGGTGAAGTCGACGATCCCGCAGGCGGGGAACGAGCCGTGCCAGCAGTCGGCGACGTACACCTGCCCCGCCTGGTCCTTCAGGAAGTATCCGGCCTCGGCGGCCTCGTGGAACGTCGGGCTGAGGTGGGAGATGTAGGGGTTCATCCACAGGCAGACCTTGAACCCCATCCCGTCCAGCTCGGCCAGCATGCCGTCCGGGTCGGGGAAGTTCACCGCGTCCCACTTCAGCTCCGACCAGTGCCCGTCGGCCTGCCAGTAGGTGTCCAGGTGCAGCACGTCGCACGGGATGCCGCGCTCCCTGATCGTGCGCGCCCTGGCCAGCACCCGCTCCTGGCTGTCCACGCAGAACCCGGAGGAGATCCACGTCCCGAACGCCCACTTCGGCGGCAGCGAGGGCCGGCAGGTCAGCAGGTCGTAACGGTCCAGGATGTCGGACGGCGCCGGCCCGGCGATCACGTAGTAGTCGAGCACGTCGTCGGGCACCACGATCTGCACCGCGCTGTGCGTGGACTGGCACACGTCGAACTCGGTGGGCGCGCCGCTGTCCACGAGCACGCCGTAGCCCCTGCTGGACAGGTAGAGCGGCACGTTCTTGTACGCCCGCTGCGACTCGGCCCCGAAGGCGTCGAAGTTCCACATGACCGGGCGCTGGCCGCGCTTGTCCAGCCGGGTGAACGACTCGCCGAACCCGGAGAACGCCTCGTCGGGCGCGGCGGCGAAGCTCTCGTGGTAGGCCACCGGCGTACCGGCGGAGCTGGAGCGCCCGAACGGCAGCGTGCGCAGCCGGCCGCTGATGTCGATGTGGCCGCGGTCCTGCTCGACCAGCGTCTCCCCCGCCGCGTCGGTGAAACGCAGGTGCCAGGGGTGCAGGCTGATCTCGGCCCGCAGCGGGCCGGCGTCGATCACGATCGGCGCGCCGGGTGCCGCCTCGACACGTGCCCCTGAGTACGTGCCGGGCGACACCAGCTCGATGGCCCGCTCGGAGCGCGGCCTGGCGGTCGCGTCCTCCGACAGCCGGACTCTGATGACTCCCTCGCCCGCCACACCCACCTGCACGACCAGCGTCTCCTCCGCCGAGGTGACCGCCTTCAGCATCACCTCGGCGCCGTCGGCCGCGACCAGCTCGGCGGAGGTGAGCGCTGACAGGCCGCCCTCGCCCCGCTCACGGACCGGCAACTCGGGCGGGTCTGCGACGAAGTACTCGTGCGCGACCAGCGGCGGGCGATAGGGCATGGAAGCTCCTTCAGAACGGCTGCGCCAACTCGTGAGTTAGTTTGCTGTCCATACCAACAAACGTCAACGGGGTTACCATGCTCTGACGACCCGCGTCAGGGAGGATGGCCCGGATGGACGAGATCGCCGACCGCTACCGCAGAAGAGCCGCCGCGTTCGAGGACAAGATCGCCGCCGTGCGGCCCGAGCAGTGGCCGAACCCGTCGCCGTGCGCGCGGTGGAGCGCCCGCGACGTCGTCAGGCACATCGTGGACATGCACGACGTGATGCTGCGCCCCCTGGGCCTGACCCTCAGCCCGGCGCCCTCGGTGGACGAGGACCCGCTCGCCGCCTTCCGCGCCGCCCGCGCGGACGTCCAGGAGATCCTCGGCGACCCCGCCCGCGCCGGGCAGGAGTGCGACACCCCCGGCGGCCGCATGACCGTCGAGCAGCACATCGACCGGGTGGTCAGCGACGACCTGCCGCTGCACGGCTGGGACCTGGCCCGCGCCACGGCTCAGGACGACACGATCGACCCCGAGGACGTCGAGCGCGGCTGGGCGGCCTTGCGGGCGCTGCCGCCCGGCCTGCTGGAGCAGTTCAGGACGCCGGGCGCGTTCGGGCCCGGCGTGGAGGTGTTCGGCCCGGAGGTGAAGGTGGAGGAGGACGCCTCACCCCAGGACAGGCTGCTCGCCCTCATCGGGCGAGACCCCGGGTGGAAGGCCTAGATCGACACTCCGGGCTGCATGAGCCGCCGCGCCGCCTCCGTGATCGACCCCGACAACGACGGATACACCGCGAACGTGTGCGCGAGCTGATCGACCGTCAGCCGCTGCTGCACCGCGACCGACACGGCGAGGATGAGCTCGGAGGCGCGCGGCGCCACCACCACGCCGCCCAGCACGATGCCGGTGTGCGGGCGGCAGAACAGCTTCACGAACCCGTCGTTGAACCCCTGCATCTTGGCCCGCGCGTTGGTCGCCAGAGGCAGCTTGACCACGTTCGCCTCGATCTCGCCGGCCTCGATGGCCCGCTGGGCGACGCCGACGGCCGCGATCTCGGGGTCGGTGAAGATGTTGGAGGACACCGTGGCCAGCCGCAGCGGCTGCACGGCCTCGCCCATCGCGTGCCACACCGCGATCCGGCCCTGCATGGCGGCGACGGAGGCCAGCATCAGCACGCCCGTGCAGTCGCCCGCCGCGTACACGCCGGGCGCCGACGTGCGCGACACCTTGTCGACCTTGACGAACCCGCCCCGGTCGAGCTGCACCCCGGCCTCCTCCAGCCCGATGCCGGAGGTGTTGGGGATCATGCCGACCGTCATCAGCGCGTGCGAGCCCTCCGCCGTGCGCCCGTCCTCCAGCGTCACGACCACCCCGTCGGGCGTGCGCTTGACGGACGCGGCCCGGGAGCGGCCCATGACGTTCATCCCGCGCCGCCGGTAGACCTCCTCCAGCACCTCGGCGCCGTCGGCGTCCTCGTTGGGCATCATCCGGTCCCGGCTGGACACCAGCGTCACCTCGGCCCCGAGCGACCGGTACGCACCGGCGAACTCGGCCCCGGTCACCCCGGAACCGACCACGATCAGATGCTCGGGCAGCTCCTCCAGGTCGTAGAGCTGCCGCCAGGTGAGGATGCGCTCCCCGTCGGGCTCGGCCCCCGGCAGCACCCGCGGCGTCGCCCCCGTCGCCACCAGCACCACGTCGGCCCTGATCGTCCGGTCGCCGGCCTTGACCACCTGCGGGTCCACCAGCCGCCCGCGCGCCTTGATGATCTCCACGCCCTCGGCCTCGACCCGCGTCGCGATGTCGGCCGACTGCGCCTGCGCCAGCTCCTTGACCCGCTTGTTGACCAGCGGCAGATCGACTCCCACCACGCCGGCGTCGCCGTCGGGCCCGCCGGAGAACGACACGCCCAGGGAGGGCGCGTCGAGCAGCGCCTGCTTGCGCACGGAGGTCGCGATCAGCGTCTTGGACGGCACGCAGTCGGTCAGCACGCACGCGCCACCCGGGCCGTCCTGCTCGACCATCGTGACTTGCGCGCCTAGCTGAGCGGCCACCAGCGCCGCCTCGTAGCCGCCTGGTCCGCCACCGATGATCACGATCCTCGTCACGTATCCCATTCTCCCGCATGCCGCGAGCTGCCGACGAACGGGGCAGGGCCTCAGGCGCTAGTCTTGGCTGCTGTGCCTGTATACGCCGCCTACGGCAGCAACATGGACCCTGAGCAGATGGCCATGCGTGCCCCGCACTCCCCGATCCGGGGAGTGGGATGGCTGCCGGGCTGGCGCCTGACGTTCGGAGGCATGGACCTCGCGTGGGAGGGCGCGGTCGCCACGATCGTGGAGGACCCTGACGAGCACGTGTTCGTGGTGCTCTACGACGTGCCCGACTGGGAGGAGACCTCGCTCGACCAGTGGGAGGGCGCCGTGCGCGGCGCGTACCACAAGGTGCGGCTACGGGTGCAGACGCTGGAGGGCGAGGTCGTGGCCTGGTTCTACGTGCTCGACGGCTACGAGGGCGGCCTGCCGTCGGCCCGCTACCTGGGCAGCCTGGCCGAGGCGGCCGAGCGCGCGGGCGCCCCCGACGACTACGTCAAGGAGTTGCGGGAGCGCCCCTGCACCTCGTACGGGGGTTAGCGCAGCGGCTGGTCCTTGGTCTCCTTCAGGACGAAGAGGTAGACCAGCGTCGAGACCAGCGCCAGCGCCGACATGTACCACGGGAAGAGCCCCGGGTTCTTCGCCTCCTGCAGCGCCGTGCCGATCAGCGGCGCGGTGCCGCCGAACAGGGCCACGGTCAGCGAGTACGGGAACCCGGCCCCCGCCGCCCGCACCCGGGTCGGGAACAGCTCGGAGTTCACCGCCGCCGAGATCGAGGTGAAGCAGCCGAGGAACACCATGCCGACGAGCTGCACGATCAGCAGGCTCGCGTAGGAGTCGGTGAGCAGGCCGAGCAGCGGCACGGGCAGGATGAGGAACCCGAGGCCGAACGTGATCAGCATCGGCTTGCGCCCCACCCGGTCCGACAGCATGCCGAGCAGCGGCTGCAGGATCATGAAGAAGACCAGCGAGATCGTGCCGATCTGCAGCGAGTCCGCCTTGTCGAAGCCCACCGTGATCTGCGCGTATGTGGGCAGGAAGCTGGTCCACGTGTAGTACGCGACGGTGCCGGCGATCGTGATGCCCACGATCGTGGCCGCCGACCTCGGGTAGTGCTTGAGGAAGTCGAACAGCTTGGGCCGCTCGGCCTCGCCCCGCCTGATCTCCTCCGCCACGGCCGAGGTCTCGTCGGCGCCCTTGCGGATCCACAGGCCGACGAGGCTCAGCACGGCGCCCACGAAGAACGGGATGCGCCAGCCCCAGGAGTTCATGTCGGCCTCGATGAGGCTGGTGGCCAGCAGCGCGGCCAGGCCGGAGGCGATGAGCTGGCCGATGGTGGTGCTCACGTACTGGAAGCTCGAGAACAGGCCGCGGCGGCCGGGCGGGGCCGACTCCACGAGGAACGTGGTGGCGGCGGCGAACTCGCCGCCCACCGACAGGCCCTGGATGAGCCTGGCCAGGGTGAGAATGATCGGCGCGAGCAGCCCGACGGCCGCGTACGTCGGGGTCAGGCCGACGAGCAGCGAGCCGGCGCCCATCAGCACGATGGTGAACGTCATGGCGTTCTTGCGGCCGTACCTGTCGGCGAACGCGCCGACGAGCAGGCCGCCGAGCGGGCGCATGAAGAAGCCCACGGCGAAGACGGCGAACGAGCTCAGCAGCGGCACCAGGCTGTTGGCCGAGCCCTTCGGGAAGACCTGTTCGGAGAAGTAGACAGCGAGGAAGGTGTAGGCGTACCAGTCGTACCACTCGACGACGTTGCCGATGCTGGCCGCCATGAGCTGGCGGACCCGGCTCTTGGGGATGCCGAGTGGTGATGGGGCGTGGGGGGAGGTCGCCACGTGGGCTCCTTTGCTGACAGTGCGGTGATGGCCTACTGTGCATTCGGGCGACCGAAACAGTCAAATATTCGTAGAAATATTTAACTTCCCGACAATGAAACGGGTGCAGGTGGACGTTCTCGACCGGCGGCTCGTGGCCGCGCTGCAAGTCAGCCCCCGCGCCTCGTGGGGCGAGATCGGGCGCGCCGTGGGCGAGCACGAGCGCACGGTCGCCCGGCGGCTGCAGCGGCTGATCGCCGAGGGGATCGTGCAGGTCACGGCCATCTACGACGACCTGCGCACCGGGCACGGGCGGCCGGTGCACCTGCACGTCCAGGTGCGGCCTGGGACGGCGGCGCAGGTGGCCAAGGCGCTGGCCGACCGGCCCGACACGCGCTCGGTCTACTCGCTGACCGGGGCCGCCGACCTCGGCTGCGAGCTGGTCTCGCCGTCCAGGGAGGACCTGCACCGCATCCTGTCCTCGCAGGTCTCCGACATCGACGGGGTGCTGCAGACGCAGACCCAGGTCGTGCTGCACACGTTCACGACCGTCGCAGAGTGGCACGCCCCGTACCTGACCGAGCGGGAGGTGGCCGAGCTGCGGCCGGACCCGCCGGCCGCGTGCCTGCCCGACGAGGAGGGGCTGTCACCCCTGGAGCAGGAGATCGCCGACCTGCTCACCGCCGACGGCCGCATCGCGTTCACCGCCGTGGCCGAGCGGCTCGACATCTCCGTGCCGACCGCGCGCAGGCGGGTCACCTCGCTGATCGAGCGGCGGCTGCTGCTGCCCAGGGCCGAGGTGGAGCCGGCGCTGCTCGGCCTGGAGGTGGAGGCCATGCTCTGGCTGAAGGTCCGCCCGCACGGGCTCGACCTGGTCGGCCAGGAACTGGCAGCGCACCCCAGCGTCCGTTACTGCGCCGCCACGACGGGCACGCATTCACTCATCGTGCAGGTCGTGGCGGCACACGAGGCGGCGCTCTACCGTTTCATGACCGGCGTCGTCGGCCGGTACGACGAGATCACCGACGTCGACCTCACGCTCATCACCCGCGCCTACAAACGCGGCCACCTCCACAAGTCCGGACTGCTCACACTGGAGAGAACACCATGACCACCCCCGCCGAGAACGAAGTAGCCGACCTCTGCGTGGAGCTGATCCGCGCCGACAGCAGCAACTACGGCGACGGCAGCGGCCCCGGCGAGCGCGCCGCCGCCGAGGTCGTCATGTCCAGGCTGGCCGAGGTCGGGATCGACGCCACGTACGTCGAGAGCGAGCCGGGCCGCGGCAACGTGATCACCCGGATCGAGGGCACCGACCCGTCGCTGCCCGCCCTGCTCGTCCACGGCCACCTGGACGTCGTGCCGGCCAACGCCGCCGACTGGACGGTCGACCCGTTCGCGGGCGAGGTGCGCGACGGCTACATCTGGGGCCGCGGCGCCGTGGACATGAAGGACATGGACGCGATGATGCTGGCCGTGCTGCGCCAGATCAAGCGCGAGGGCCGCAGGCCGCGCCGCGACCTCGTCTTCGCCTGGGTGGCCGACGAGGAGGCCGGCGGCGTGTACGGCGCCAAGTACCTCACCGCCCACCACCCCGAGCTGTTCGAGGGCGTGACCGAGGCGATCAGCGAGGTCGGCGGCTACTCGCTGGAGGTGGACCCGTCGCTGCGGCTCTACCTCATCGAGACGGCCCAGAAGGGCCTGGCCTGGATGAAGCTGATTGCCGACGGCACGGCCGGCCACGGCTCGATGCTGAACGACGACAACGCCGTCACCGAGGTCGCCAGGGCCGTCGCCAGGATCGGCGACCACGACTGGCCGCTCACCTACACGCCGACGGTCCGCCGCTTCCTCACCGAGGTCGCGGACGCGTTCGGGATCCCGTTCGACGAGGACGACCCGCAGCCCATCCTGGACAGGATCGGGCCGCTGGTGCGCTTCGTGGGCGCGACGCTGCGCCACACCACCAACCCGACCCAGCTCGGCGCCGGCTACAAGTCGAACGTCATCCCCGGCCAGGCCACGGCCGTGGTGGACGGGCGGTTCCTGCCGGGGTTCGAGGAGGAGTTCTTCAAGACGGTGGACGGGCTGCTCGGGCCGAAGGTGCGGCGCGAGTTCATCCACCACGACATCGCGCTGGAGACCTCGTTCGACGGGGCGCTGGTGGAGTCGATGATCGCGGCGCTGAAGGAGGAGGACCCGGCCGCGCGGGCGATCCCGTACTGCATGTCGGGCGGCACCGACAACAAGACGTTCTTCGCGGACCTGGGGGTGCGCGGGTTCGGGTTCGTGCCGCTGCGGCTGCCGGCCGACATGGACTTCGCGGCGATGTTCCACGGCGTGGACGAGCGGGTGCCGGTCGACGCGCTGCAGTTCGGGGTGCGGGTTCTGGACAGGCTGCTCCTAAACTACTGAGGTGTGACCAAAGACGCATACACCCTGGCCAGCGAGGCCGCGGCGGCGCTGCGGAGCGCCGCCGGCCTCGACACCTTCGATGTGGCCCTCGTCATGGGGTCGGGGTGGGTGCCCGCCGCCGACGCGATCGGTGAGACGGTGCGCGAGATCCCGTTCGTCGACCTGCCCGGCTTCCGGGCGCCCGCCGTCGCGGGCCACGGCGGCAAGATCCGCGTCGTCCGCACCTCCTCCGGCCGGCACGCGCTGATCTTCCTCGGTCGCACCCATCTGTACGAGGGGCTCGGCGTGGACGCGGTGGTGCACGGCGTACGCACGGCGGCGGCGGCAGGGGTGCGCACGCTCGTGCTCACCAACGCCGCCGGCGGCCTGCGGCCCGAGACGCAGAACGTCGGCGACCCCGTCCTGATCAACGACCACATCAACCTGACCGGGGCCAACCCGATCACCGGCACCACGTTCATCGACCTCACCGAGGTCTACTCGCGCCGCCTGCGCGCGCTGGTCCACGAGATCGACCCGACCCTGGCCGAGGGCGTCTACGTGGCCTTCCGCGGCCCCACGTACGAGACGCCCGCCGAGATCCGCATGCTGCGCACGCTGGGCGGCGACATGGTCGGCATGTCCACCGTCCTGGAGGCCATCGCCGCCCGCGAGGCGAACCTGGAGGTGCTCGGCCTCTCGCTGGTCACCAACCCGGGAGCAGGCCTGTCGGGCGAGCCGCTCAACCACGAGGAGGTCCTGGAGGTGGGCCGCGCCACGGCCGCGCGCATGGGCGTGCTGCTGGCCAAGGTGGTGGACCGCCTGTGACCCTCATCGAGACGGCCCGCGCCTGGCTGGCGCAGGATCCCGACCCCGACACCCGGGCCGAGCTCTCCGCCCTGATCGAGGCCGAGGACCTGCCCGCCCTGGAGGACCGCTTCGGAGCCAAGCTGGAGTTCGGCACGGCGGGCCTGCGCGGCGAGCTGGGCGCCGGCCCGAACCGGATGAACCGCGTCACCGTCATGCGCGCCGCCGCCGGCCTGGCCGCGGTGCTCGGGCCGGGCAAGCACGTGGTCATCGGCTACGACGCCCGGCACAAGTCCGACGTGTTCGCCCGCGACACGGCGGCCGTGCTGACGGGCGCCGGCCTGCACGCCTCGCTGCTGCCGTCCCCGCTGCCCACGCCCGTGCTGGCCTTCGCCGTCCGCCACCTCGGCGCCGACGCCGGCGTGACGGTCACCGCCAGCCACAACCCGCCGCGCGACAACGGCTACAAGGTCTACTGGGGCGACGGCTCCCAGATCACGCCGCCGATCGACGGCGAGATCTCGGCCGCCATCGACGCCGTCGGCCGCGTGGACGAGCTGCCGCTGAACGGTCCCGGCACGCTGACCGAGCTGGGCGAGGGCATCGTGGACGACTACCTGTCCGCCGTGACCGCGCTGCCGCTCGGCGACGCCCGGGGCCTGCGCGTGGCGTACACGCCGCTGCACGGGGTCGGCGCGGCCACCCTCACCGACGCCTTCCTGCGCGCCGGCTTCGAGAGCCCGATGGCGGTCGAGGAGCAGCGCAACCCCGACCCCGACTTCCCCACGGTGGCCTTCCCCAACCCGGAGGAGCCGGGCGCGATGGACCTGGCCGTCGCCCTGGCCGCCAAGCTGGACGCCGACCTGGTGCTGGCCAACGACCCCGACGCCGACCGGTGCGCGGTGGGCGTGCCGCTGCCCGGGGGCGGCGTACGCATGCTGACCGGTGACGAGGTGGGCGGCCTGCTGGCCGAGCACGTCATCACGCACACCACCGGCGACCGCATGGTGGCCACCACCATCGTCTCCTCCTCCTTCCTCGGCAAGCTCGCCCGTGAGCACGGCGTCCGCTACGGCGAGACGCTCACCGGCTTCAAGTGGATCATCAAGGCCGGCCCCGGCCTGGTCTTCGGCTACGAGGAGGCCCTCGGCTACAGCGTCGGCTCCGACGACGGCCTGCCGGTCAGGGACAAGGACGGCATCGGCGCGGCCCTGACGGTGGCGGCCATCGCGGCGGCGGCCAAGCGCGACGGCCGCACGCTGCTGGACCTCCTCGACGACCAGGCCCGCCGCTACGGCCTGCACGCGACGGCGCAGCTCTCGTTCCGCGTGGCCGACCTCTCGCTGATCGCCGCCGCCATGACCCGCCTGCGCGCCGGCAGCACGCCGTCGCTGGGCGGCCTGGCGGTGGAGCGGGTGGACGACCTGGCGCGTGGCGACGGCGGCCTGCCGCCCACCGACGGCCTGCGCTACCGCCTGTCGGGAGACGCCCGCGTGGTGGTCCGCCCGTCCGGGACGGAGCCCAAGCTGAAGTGCTACCTGGAGGTCGTCGTCCCCGTCACGGGCACCCCGGAGGAGGCCAGGGAGGTGGCGGAGCAGCGGCTCGACGCCCTGAAGACGGACCTCGCCGCGCGGCTGGGGCTGTGAGCTCGGACGCCTTCATGCACGGGGCCTGACCTCGAAGAGGTACGCTCCTGAAACAACCAAATTTGGTTGCTCCACTTCCGGATGAACCAAGTTTGGTTGTTCTCAGCGGGAGGCACTGGATGGACAGCTTCATCGGGCGGAGACGCGATCTGGCCAAGCTGGACCGCTGCTTCGCACGGGTGGGTGCCGGCGACAGGCCTGGGCGCGCCGTTCTCATGCGCGGTAGACGCCGCGTGGGAAAGTCGCGCCTCGCGGAGGAGTTCATCCGCCGAAGCGGCCTGCCGAGCTTCTTCTTCACCGCGGATCAACACCCGCCGACCGTGCAGATCGAACGCTTCATCGCGGAGGCGGCCGCCTCCGATCTGCCCAACGCGTCGCTCTTCGAGGGCGTCGAGGCCAGCACCTGGGCCGGAGCCCTTCGGCTCCTCGCCGAGGCGGTGCCGCAGGACTCTCCGAGCATCGTGGTCCTCGACGAGATCCCCTACATGATGCACGGCGATCCCTACCTCGAGAGCACGCTGCAACGCCTCTTCGACCGGGAGTTCTCCCGGCGTCCCGTGCTGCTCCTGCTGATCGGCTCCGACCTGTCCGTCATGGAGGCGATCAACCAGTACGATCGCCCCTTCTACATGCGGGCGTCGGAGATGGTGGTCAACCCGCTCACCGTCGCCGACGTCGCGGACAAGCTGGGCCTGCCTCCCGCGGAGGCCATCGACGCTCATCTGATCACCGGCGGGCTGCCCATGATCCTGGAAGAGTGGCCGGTCGGCGCCACGGCGCAGGACTTCCTGCGCACCGCCATCCCGGACCCGACCTCGGCGCTGACCGTGAGCGGCGTGCGCGCCATGGCGACGGAGTTCCCTCCCGACGCGCAGGCGACGACCCTGCTGCGCGCCATCGGGTCCGGGCAGCGCACCTACTCCTCGATCTCCAAGGCATCCAGCGGAATG
The DNA here is from genome assembly GCF_014207985.1 of Nonomuraea rubra. NCBI lineage: Bacteria > Bacillati > Actinomycetota > Actinomycetes > Streptosporangiales > Streptosporangiaceae > Nonomuraea > Nonomuraea rubra. Next base: position 11,242,013 of record NZ_JACHMI010000001.1, read on the forward strand.
CCGGGCACGTCACTCCAGCGTGGCCTCCAGGTCCTCCAGGACAAGCGCATGGTCACGGCCGAGCTCCCGCTGTCCGCCCGCCCTTCGAAGGAACGCCGCTACCACGTCGCCGACACACACCTGCGCTTCTGGTTGTCGTTCATCGAGCCGGGCATGGCCGAGATCGACCGGGACCGTGGCGATCTCGTCCTCCAGCGGATCGAACGTTCGTGGACGGCCTGGCGCGGTGCCGCGGTGGAGCCCTTCATCCGCGAGTCTCTCCGCCGCATGGACGGCCTTCCCGAGGACACCAGAGCGGTCGGCGGATACTGGACGCGTACCAACAATCCCGAGATCGACCTGGTCGGCGCCGACCGGGAGCCCGTCGCCAAGAAGATCACCTTCGTGGGATCAGTGAAGTGGCTGGAGAACCGGCCCTTCGACCATCACGACCTGAGCGAGCTCATCGTCCACCGCTCCCAGATGCCGGGCGCCGGCACCTCCACCCCCCTCTACGCCGTCTCCCGCAGCGGCTGCGACGTGGACGGCGTCACGCACCTCACCCCGCAACACCTCGTGGACCTCTGGCGCTGAGCCTGCGCCCAGCGCCAGAGCACGATCAGGCCAGGCGGAACTGCAGGTCGGTGTCCCACTTGTGCATGTCAGGCTCCACCCGCGGGTCCGTCTGGTACAGCTCCAGGCGGCACCCCCAGTGCTCGGCCCCGTCCTTCTCCGTCATGTCCCACGCCAGCCCCTGCTCCCGGCCCCACTTCAGCAGTGACTCGATGGCGCCGACGAGCTGGTCCGGATGGCCGTGGTGGGTGACGGTGGCGTAGCGGCCGGCGGGCAGGGTGGCGGCGAAGAGGTCGCCCTCGCCCTCCACCGGCGCGGGCACCGGCACCCCCGCCTGCACCACCAGCCGGTCGGCGGCCATGTCGATGCTCTCGTAGCGCAGGAACGGCGCCCCCGCCGGCTGCACGCCGCGCTCGGCGAGCCAGCCGATGATCTCCCCGATGCGATCGGCGACCAGCCCGAAGGTGGTCATGGTGATGGTACGGCGCACCCCGATGTACGGACGCTCGGGGAATTCGATGATCTGTGGCATGTTTCCTCCTTCACCCCTCAGTACGGAGCGCGGCCTCGAAACTCATCGGCAGCCCGAAGAGCGGGAACAGCCCGGGATCGAGGAACGTGGTCTCGCCCGCGATCACCCCGCCGGAGACCTCCAGCACGACCAGGGCGAACGCCTCCCCGTTCGCGTCGTACTGGGCGAAGGCGGGGCAGCCGTTGGCCCGCGTCGGGACCAGGCGGGAGCCGGCACAGGGCGCGCCCGCGGCGAGCAGGACCGCGCGGACGGCCTCCCGGCCGCGCAGCCACCACGTGAACGGCGGCATGGAGGAGGTGGCGTCCTCGTGCAGCAGCGAGACCAGCGTGTCCACGTCGTAGCGCTCGAACGCCGTCACGTACCTGGCCAGCAGCGCCTCGTCCACCTCCTGGTCGAGCGGCGCCACCGCGGGGAGCCTGGTCCGGGCCCGCTGGAGGGTGCTGTTGACCGAGGTGACCGTGGTGGCGAGCAGGGTGGCCGTCTCGGCGGCCGTCCACTTGAGCACGTCGCGCAGGATGAGCACGGCCCGCTGGCGGGGCAGCAGGTGCTGCAGGGCCGCGACGAACGCCAGCCGTACCGTCTCGCGCGTGACGGCCAGGTCGGCGGGGTCGAGGACGCGGGCGTCGGGGACGGGCTGGACCCAGCGGCTCTCCGGGAGCGGCTCGCCCAGGGCGGCTCCCGGGATGGCGGCGGGGCCCAGGTCCATGGCCCGGGCGCGGCGCTGCGGGCCTCTGAGCATGTCGAGGCAGGCGTTCGTGGCCAGGTGGAACAGCCAGGGGCGGAGCGGGCCGCGCGCGGGGTCGTAGGTCCGCCACGCCCGGACGAACGCCTCCTGCACGGCGTCCTCGGCCTCGAAGCCGGAGCCGAGCATGCGGTAGCAGTAGCCGGTCAGCTCGGCCCGGTGCCGCTCCAGGCCCGCCTCCAGATCCGCCTCCGGGCCCTTCTCCAGGTCCGCGGGCTCCAGGTCCTGGCTCAGCACGGGATCACCTCGATCTGCAGCTCCGTCACCCATTCGTCCCTGTCGCAGGGTACGTGCAGGCTGATCTCCCTGGCCAGGTCGCGGGCGCGGTAGCCGTGCTCCTCGATCCAGTGGGCCAGCGCCTGGAACGTGGACCATGCCGCGTCCATCGACCCGTGGTGGATGATCGTGGCGGCCGTCTCGATGGCCGGCAGGTCCACCACGTCGAAGTCGTACGCGCCGGGCGCCACGTTCACCGGCAGGCAGGCGTGCACCATGACCGACCCGTCGTCCTCTTGCAGGTAGTGGGCGATGCCGGGACCGGCGATCCGGACGCACGCCGCCTCCAGCCGCCGGCACAGCTCGTCGAAGAGCGGCCCGATGACCGGCCCGATGTCCCCGGGCTCGTAGCTGGCGGCCCTGGCGGCGAGCTGGGCGACGCGGAGCCTGGGCACGCTCTTCAGCACGACCTCCGCCGTACGCATGTGCCCCTCGGTCTCGATCGTCCGCAGCCGCGCCTCGACGCTGCGCAGCCTGGCCAGGTCGGCGCTGATCCTGGCCTCCAGCTCGGCGCGGCGCAGGCGGACCATGCCGTGCAGCTCCTCGGTGCCGACCTTCTCGTCGAGGATCGCCCTGACCTGCTCCAGCGTGAAGCCGAGGTCCTTGATCGCGACGATGCGGTGCAGCCTGGCGAGCTGGCCGGCCTGGTAGGACCGGTAGCCGGAGACCGGGTCCACGTGCGCGGGCCGCAGCAGGCCGATGGCGTCGTAGTGGCGGAGCATGCGTACGGACACCAGCCCCAGCCTGGCGAACTCTCCGATGCTGAACATGTCCTCTCCAGGTGTAGGGGCTGACACGGTGTCAGAGTCAACTATGGCGATTTTTCAGGCTCTGGGGTAACGTCCGGGACAAAGCGGGCGACCGAACGTTCGGTAGGAGCGCGATGCAGGATCTCACGGACCGCGACACCGACGCCGGCGAGCGGATCAGGACGGCGGCGGTGCTGCTGTTCGCGCGGCGGGGTTACGCGGCCACCAGCATCAGGGACCTCGGCAAGGCCGTCAACATGACCAACGCCGGCATCTACCACCACGTCACCAGCAAGGAAGCCCTCCTGGCCGACCTCATGCGCGTCGCCCAGCGCGGCCTCATCGACTCCACCGAGCGCATGCTCGCCCCGTACCGGCGTCCCGCCGACCGCCTGTCCCTGCTCATCGGCTCGCTCACCGCCGTCCACGCCCGCAACCCCATGACCACCCGCGTCATGGACGGCGAGCTGCGCTCGCTCACCCCGGGCTCCGCCGCCCACGACGAGATCATCGGCCTGCGCGACGCGTACGAGGCCCACTGGAAGGCCGCGCTGGCCGACGGCGTGGCCGAGGGCGCCTTCCGCGTCGCCGACGAGAGGCTGACCAGGCTCGCCCTGATGTCCATGTGCACCGGCACCAGCGAGTGGTACCGCCCCGACGGGCGCTCCACGCTGGAGCAGGTGTGCGCCGAGTTCGTCGCGATCGGCCTGGCCGCCGTCCGCGCCCCCGCCGCCACGACCCTCGCGACCGCCGACTTCTCCCTGCTGCCCGAATATCCGTGGGAGCCGCTGGATGACCGAGACGATCCCCGACCTGATGAGGCACGCCGCTAGCACGTACGGCGCGCGCGAGTTCCTCCGCTTCCCCGACACCTCGATCACCTTCACCGAGGCCGACGAGCACTCCGACCGGCTGGCCGGCGCCCTGATCGACAAGGGCGTACGCCCCGGCGACCGCGTGGCGATCATGATGGACAACGTGCCCGGCTGGCCGCTGAGCTGGCTGGCCGTGCTCAAGGCGGGCGCCGTCACCGTGCCGGTGAACGTGCGCTACCGGGCCGCCGACCTGGAGCACGTCCTGCGCGACTCGGGCGCCGTGGCCACGATCACCACCGCCGAGCACGCCCCGCACATCCCCGGCACCGTGCACCTCCTCGACACGCTGCACGACGGCACGCCCCACCCCGTCTACGCGCTACGGGACGGCACGCCCCGCCCCCTCCACCAGGCCGACCCCGACGATGTCGCGAATTTTCAGTACACGTCGGGCACCACGGGCTTCCCCAAGGCCTGCATGCTCACCCACGACTACTGGCTCAGGACCGCCCGCATCGCCGCCGACCAGGTCGAACTCCGCGACGACGACGTCATGATGATCGCGCAGGCGTACTCGTACATGGACCCCCAGTGGGTCACCCTGCTCTGCCTGATGGGCGGCATCCCCCTGGTGGTGCTCCCCCGCTTCTCCGCCTCCGGGTTCTGGGCCTCGGCCAGGGAGCACGGCGCGACGCTCACGTACGTGCTGGGCACCATGCCCCTCCTCCTGCACAAGCAGCCACCACATCCGCACGACCGCGACAACCGCATGCGCCTGGTGCTCTGCTCGGGCATCCAGCCCGGCCTGCACGCCACGTTCGAGGAGCGCTGGGGCACGCCGTGGCGCGAGCTGTACGGCTCCACGGAGAGCGGCCCCGACCTGGTCTCGCCTCTCGGCGCCACCGACACGGTCGGCACCGGCGCGCTGGGCGTCGCGCCGCCGGGCAAGGAGGTCACGCTGGACGAGGAGACCGGCGAGATCCTGGTCAGAGGCGTGCCCATGATGAAGGGCTACTGGAACCATCCGGAGGCCACCGCCCACGCCTTCAGGGGCGGCTGGTACCACACGGGCGACCTGGGCGTCCGCGACGAGCACGGCCGCCTGCGGCACGCCGGGCGGATCAAGGACATGGTCCGCAGGGGCGGCGAGAACATCTCCTGCGCCGAGGTGGAGCACGTGCTCGCCCAGCACCCGGCGGTCCTGTCCGCCGCCCTCGTCCCCATCGCCGACGACCTGTGGGGCGAGGTCCCGAAGGCGTTCGTCCAGCTCCGTCCCGGACACGCGGCCACCAGGGACACCGCCATGAGCGTGATCGGGCACGCCAGGGCGCGGCTGGCCCGCTTCAAGATCCCGGCGTACGTGGAGTTCGTCGAGGAGTTCGCGCTGACCCCGTCGGCCCGCATCGAGAAGCGCCACCTGCTCAGCCCCGGGCGCGACCAGCGGGCCGCCCCCGCCATCCAGGTTCCCGAGCCCGACAAGGAGCAACGATGATCGACGTGACCGTACGCGACGAGGTGGCCCTGATCACGCTCGCCCGCCCGGACAAGCTCAACGCCCTGACCTCCGCCATGCGCGCGGACCTGGCGGCGGCCGTCCGCGAACACGGCACCCGGAGCAGGGGCATCGTGGTGACCGGCACCGGCAGGGCGTTCTCGGCCGGCGAGGACATCCACCAGGCCGTGGGCCGGTCACTGGTCGAGGAGGTGGAGTCGTTCCACGACATGACCAGGGCCGTGCTGGAGACGCGCGTCCCGGTGGTGGCGGCGGTCAACGGGCTGGCCGTGGGCGGGGCCGCCGAGTGGGCCCTCTGCTTCGACGCCCGCATCGGCACTCCGGCGGCCGAGTACTTCTTCCCGGAGAACCGCATCGGCCTGTCGATCTCCAACGCCGCCAGCCAGCTGCTCCCCCGCCTCGTCGGCGGCAGGGCGTTGCGGCTGGTGCTCGACTCGGCCCGGACGAGCGCGGACGACGCCCTGGCCGCGGGCCTGCTCGACGAGATCGTGCCCGCCGAGACGCTGGTGGAGGCGGCGATCGCCCGCGTGCACCGCTGGACCGCCCCCGGCACGGCCACCACCGTGCACCTGGCCCTGCTGCGGCCGTCGGCGGCGGAGGTGGAGCGGGCCTTCCAGGCGGAGACCGAGGCGGCCAAGCAGGTGGAGGCGTCGGGCATAGCCCAGGCGGGCATGGCCGCGTTCGTCAACAGAAGCAGAGGCTGAGGCTAAGCGATCACGATGGCGGCGATCACCAGCACGACCGCGGCCACCAGCACCCCGATCGAGTCGTAGGACCAGCTCACCCGCGCCGGCGCGGCCTCCTCGCCGCGCCGCCTGGCCGACTCGGCGCGGTCGCGTATCTGGTCGCCCACCCAGTCGGCGTGCGTCTTGCCGGCGAACGCCTCCACCGCCGCCTGCTCGGCCCTGGGCAGCGTGGGCTCGGTCTTGAACCGGCCCCGCCGCTCGGTGGCGGTGCCCCGGCGCTGCGCCTTCGCACGCTCGCGGGCGCTGCTCATCGGCGTCCACAGCCGCAGCACCCGCTCGTCGCCGTACTGCACGGTGATGGCGTGCGACACCGTGACGTCCTCGATGGCGGCCCACGGCAGGAACGTGGTGCGGAACGGGTTGCGCCCCACCAGCCCCTCCTCCGTGAGGACCGTGGCGGGGCGCAGCGCGACGGCGTAGACGAGCGCCGTCAGCGCCCCGAGCACGGCCAGCGCGACGAGCGACGCCTTGCCGTTGTACCGGACGATCAGGTCCCAGACGTTGAACGCGACGAACGCCACCCACACCCACGCCAGCACGAACGCGGTCTTGGAACGGTAGACGTGTTTCACGGCTGCCACTTGATCTGCTGGAACCCGGGCTTGATCACGCCGTTGATCAGCGCCAGCCGCTCGTCGAACGGGATGAACGCCGACTTCATCGCGTTCACCGCGAACCACTGCAGGTCATCCCAGTCGTAGCCGAACGCCTGCACCAGCTTGTGGAACTCCAGCGACACGCTCGTCGAGCTCATCAGCCGGTTGTCGGTGTTGACCGTGACCCGGAAGTGCAGCCGCCGCAGCAGCCCGATCGGGTGGTCGGCGATCGAGGCGGCGGCCCCGGTCTGCAGGTTGGACGTGGGGCACATCTCCAGCGGGATGCGCTTGTCGCGGACGTAGGCGGCCAGCCGCCCCAGCTTCGCGCTGCCGTCCTCGGCGACGGAGATGTCGTCGATGATGCGCACGCCGTGCCCGAGCCGGTCGGCGCCGCACCACTGAATGGCCTGCCAGATCGACGGCAGTCCGAACGCCTCGCCGGCGTGGATGGTGAAGTGGGCGTTCTCCCGCTGGAGGTACTCGAACGCGTCGAGGTGCCGGGTGGGCGGGTAACCCGCCTCGGCCCCGGCGATGTCGAACCCCACCACGCCGCCGTCGCGGTACCGTACGGCCAGCTCGGCGATCTCCCGGGAGCGCGCCTGGTGCCGCATGGCGGTCAGCAGCGTGCCCACCCGGACGCGGCGGCCTCGCGAGCCCTGCTCGAACCCCTCCAGCACCGCCTCCACCACCTGGTCCAGGCTCAGGCCCCTGGTGGTGTGCTGCTCGGGCGCGAAGCGCACCTCGGCGTAGACGACCCCGTCGTCGGCCAGGTCCTGGGCGCACTCGGCGGCCACGCGGACGAGCGACTCGCGGGTCTGCATGACGGCGACCGTGTGGTCGAACGTCTCCAGGTACCGTTCGAGCGATCCCGAGTCCGACGCCTCCTCGAACCACTGGCGGAGGTTGTCGGGATCGGTGGTGGGCAGCCGGGCGTAGTCGCTCTCCCTGGCCAGGTCGACGATCGTCTCGGCGCGGAGCCCGCCGTCGAGGTGATCGTGCAGCAAGACCTTGGGAGCGCGCCGGATCTCGTCACGCGTGGGGCTCATCTGGCCATGATATGAGCACCACCCGCCCGCGCGCCCAGGCCGGTCAGTCGTCGCGGCCCGCCGTGTCCGGCGAGAACGCGGGCAGGCACACCGCGACGTACTCGGCCCCGTCGGGACCCACGCTGTAGCGCACCTTCTCCCCCGGCGACGTCACCACCGACTGCCCGGCCTCGACCCGGGTCGTGCCCCCGGCGTGCTCCACGATCACCGTGCCCCGCAGGACGACGGTGTACTCGGTGAACGACGGCGTCTGCGCCGGCTCCTCCCAGCCGGGCGGAGCGGTCATGTGGGCGATGGAGACGGCCTCGTCGCCGCTGCTGACGCGGCCGATGTGCTCGTCGATGAGCTTGCCGCCGGGTACGGGGATGCGGGCCGGGCCCTCGATCTTTCTCACCACGGACGTCAGTGTGCCACGTCGAGGATCAGCCGGCTCGGCGAGCCCTGCTCGGTGACCCGGAACGGGGCCTTCCGGCCCAGCACCAGCCCGATGCCGACCCGCGCCTCGAAGTCGCCCGTCCTGACGACGTCGGCGAGGTTGCCGAGCCGGGCCTGGTAGACGGGCCCGCCGGTCCAGGTGGGCGTGCCCTCCTCGTCGTGGGCGTTCGCGGGGAAGAGCGTGAGCTGCAGGTACGCCCCGCCGTTCACGTCGATGGGCTTGCCCGAGCCGTCCTGGACCAGCTCGTCCACCCATTTCACGCTGTAGCCGGGGACGCCGCCCTTGAGGTCCACGACGACCCTGTCGTACTGGCCGTGCGCGGCGTACCGTACGCCCGTCACCGTGGCGGGCTCCATCCCGGACCGGTCGACGTCCACCTCGGCGGTGCTGGTCGGCGCGGCGGAGCCGGTGGGGGTCTGTTGCGGCAGCGTGGCGGTCCGCTGGGCGGTGCCGCACGCGGCGAGCAGGACGGCGAGGCAGGCGAGCGGAACGGCCACGCGCGACGGCCGGCCGCGGGGCGGGGTTGACGAGCGCATGCCCGGTAGATGCCCAGCGTGCGGGCCTGCAAGCGGCGTCACGGCGGATCGGCGCCGCACCCGTCGGTCATTCCCGGACATCCCACACAAAGAGGGCCCCACCGGTGCCGGCGGGGCCCTCCCGGAGGCGGCTCAGACGGTCTCGTACGCCTTCACGTCCTCCGCCACGGCGGGCACGCCCTTGCGGGCGCGCAGCCCCGTCGCCGAGATCGCCAGCCCGACCAGGGCCAGCACCAGCGACACCACGATCGCCGCGCGCAGCGAGCCGATGGAGATCGTCTCGCCGCCGCCCGAGGTGAGCACGGCGGTCACCACGGCCAGCACGATCGCGCCGCCGACCTGGCCGGAGGTGTTCAGCAGGCCGGAGGCCAGGCCCTGCTCGTCGTCGTCCACGCCGTTGGTGGCCTGGATGTTGAGCGAGGGGAACGACAGCGCGAACGCGATGCCCAGCAGGATCATGCCGGGGATCACCATGCCGCCCAGGCTGGGGGTGCGGTCGATGCCGAGGAAGACGGCGTACCCGCCGGCCAGCGCGGCGGCGCCGATCACGATCAGCTTGCCGGTGCCGAACCGGTCGGCGAAGTCGCCCATCTTCGTCGAGGTGACTGCCACGAGCAGGCCGGCGGGCAGGAACGCCATGGCGGTGCCGAGCGCCGACCAGCCGAGCAGGTTCTGGAAGTACTGCATGGCCACGAACTGGAAGGCCACGTACGAGCCCATGAGGATGAGCAGCCCCAGGTTGGCCCGCACGATGTGCCCGGAGCGCAGGATGCCCAGCCGCACCAGCGGGTGGCGCATCCGCAGCTCGGCGAAGACGAACAGGGCGAGGAGCGCGACCACGCCCACGAGCGAGCCGATCGTCTGGAACGAGGCCCAGCCCACCTCGGGCGCCTGCACGACCGTGAACACCAGCAGCAACATCGACGCGGTGATCGTCACGGCGCCGATCAGGTCGTGACCACCCTCGGCCCGCTCCTCCCGGCCCTTCGGCAGCAGCTTCAACGCGGCCACCAGCGCGATCACCGCGACGGGCACCGGCATGAGCAGCGTCCACCGCCAGCCGATCTCGGTCAGCAGCCCGGACAGCACCAGGCCGAGCGAGTACCCGCTCGCGCCGCAGGCGGTGAAGATGCTCAACGCCCTGTTGCGCTCCGGGCCCTCGGGAAAGGTCGTGGTGATGATCGACAAGGCGGCGGGTGCGGTGAACGCGGCGGCCACACCCTTGACGAACCTGGCCGCGATCAGCAACCCGCCGTCGTCCACCACACCGCCCAGCAACGACGCCACGGCGAACACGCCAAGAGCGGCCAGGAACACCCTGCGCCGCCCCAGCAGGTCGGCGGTCCTGCCCCCGAGCAACAGAAGACCGCCATAGCCGAGCACGTAGCCACTGACCACCCATTGCAAGGAGGACGTCGTCAGGCCCAGGTCGTGCTGGATGGCGGGCAGGGCGACACCGACCATCGAGACGTCGAGGGCATCAAGAAAGATCACAGCGCAGAGCACGGCGAGCGCGCCCCAGCGGGATGAGGAAGAGGACATGGGTCAGAACAATACATGCACGCACATCTAATGCAAGCGCATTTAATGCCGTTGCATGAGTTTTCCCGAAGTGGTAACCTCCGCGACATGGACGAGCAGTTCGTGGTGGCCACCTGGCATTACGTCCTGGCCAAACATGCCAAGGCCATGTGCCAGCTGGAGCGCGAGCTGGGCGACCGGCACGGGCTCGGCCCCAGCGAGTTCGAGGTGCTGGATCGGATCGTGCACCACGACAGGAAGCTCCGCATCCAGGAGCTGTGCGACGAGGTCCACCTGAGCCAGAGCGCGCTGTCGCGGGTGGTGGCCCGCCTGGAGAAGGCCGCGCTGGTGACGCGCGGCGTGTGCGACAGCGACCGGCGCGGGGTGTTCGTGTGCATCACGGACGAGGGCCGCGCCCGCCACGCCGAAGCCCTGCCGACGCAGCGGGCGGTGCTGGCCGAGGTCTTCGCCGACGCCCCGGTCCCCGTCCCCTGACCCTCGCTACGGGGCCGTGATGCGGTCGATGACCAGGGGAAGCCGCTCCCCGGCCGCCTCGCCCACCGCGTAGCCGCCGTCCAGCGCCTCCAGCGCCCGCTCGAAGCGGGACGTCTCGTCGGCGTGCAGCGTCATCAGCGGCTGCCCGGCCCGCACCAGGTCCCCGGGCTTGGCGTGCAGCTCGATCCCGGCCCCGAACGAGACCGGGTCCTCCTTGCGTGCCCGCCCGGCGCCCAGCCGCCAGGCGGCCAGCCCCACGGCGTACGCGTCCAGCCGGGTCAGCACCCCGGACTCGGGCACCTCCACCGTCATGGTCTCGGCGGCCCGGGGCAGCAGCGCGTCCGGATCCCCGCCCTGGGCCGAGATCATGCGGCGCCACGCGTCCATGGCGGACCCGTCCTCCAGCGCCTTCTCCGGGTCCTTCCCGGCGGTGACCCCGGCGGCCTCCAGCATCTCCCGCGCCAGCCGCACGGTCAGCTCCACCACGTCGGCGGGCCCGCCGCCGGCCAGCACCTCGACCGACTCGGCGACCTCCAGCGCGTTGCCCACGGCCCGGCCCAGCGGCCGGTCCATGGCGGTCATCAGCGCGACGGTGCGCACCCCTGCGTCGGTGCCGAGCGCGACCATGGTCTCGGCCAGCTCGCGAGCCGCCGGGACGGTCTTCATGAACGCCCCCGACCCGACCTTCACGTCCAGGACCAGCGACCCCGTCCCCTCGGCGATCTTCTTCGACATGATCGAGGAGGCGATGAGCGGGATCGACTCGACGGTGCCGGTGACGTCCCGCAGCGCGTACAGCTTCTTGTCGGCCGGCGCCAGGCCCGACCCGGCCGCGCACACCACGGCCCCGGCCGAGCGCAGCACGTCCAGCATCTCGGCGTTGGAGAGCGAGGCCCGCCAGCCGGAGATGGACTCCAGCTTGTCGAGGGTGCCGCCCGTGTGCCCGAGCCCGCGCCCGGACAGTTGCGGCACGTACGCGCCGCACGCCGCCACGAGCGGGGCCAGCGGCAGGGTGATCTTGTCGCCGACGCCGCCCGTCGAGTGCTTGTCGGCCGTGGGCCGGTCGAGGGCGGACCACTCCATGCGCTCGCCCGAGCGGATCATGGCCTGGGTCCAGTCGGCGATCTCGCGCCGGTCCATGCCGTTCAGCAGGATCGCCATGGCCAGCGCCGACATCTGCTCGTCCGCCACGTCGCCGCGCGTGTACGCGTCGATCACCCAGTCGATCTGGGCCGTGGTCAGCTCGCCCCGGTCACGCTTGGCGCGGATGACCTCGATGGCGTCCATCACGCGCTCCTGCTGAGGTCCTGCGGGCCGAACGCGTACGGCAGGATCTCTGCCATGCGCTTGGGCCCGTCCTCGGTCTCGACCAGCAGGTCCTCGCCGCCGAACTCGTACAGGAGCTGGCGGCAGCGGCCGCACGGCATCAGCAGCTCGCCATGGCCGTCCACGCAGGTGAAGGCCACCAGCCGGCCGCCGCCCGAGCGCTGCAGCGCCGAGACCAGGCCGCACTCGGCGCACAGGCCCAGGCCGTAGGAGGCGTTCTCGACGTTGCAGCCGGTGACGATCCGCCCGTCGTCCACCAGCGCGGCCGCGCCGACGGGGAACTTGGAGTACGGCGCGTACGCGTGCCGCATGGCCTCGGTCGCCTCGTCACGCAGGCCGTTCCAGTCGATGTTCAATGTTGTTCCCCCCGGCGGTAGACGACGCCGTCGGCCTTGGGCATCCGCAGGCGCTGCGAAGCGGCCAAGAGCACGAGCAGCGTGAGCACGTGTGGTGTCATATGGACCAAGTTGTCCGGCAACTTGTCGACGGTCAGCCAGAGCCAGAGCAAGATGACCGTGCCCAGGGCGGCCGCGGCCATCACGGTGTACTGCTTGACACCCCTGGCCTCCAGCTCGGCTGACGTCAGGCGGCGGATCTGCATGCCCAGGTAGATCAGCAGCAGGAGCGCGCCGAACAGGAAGAACGAAGTGATCGCGCCGGTGCTGCGCACTTGCAGGCCGTCGGCGTAACCGAACAGGGAGGCGCCGACCGCGAGCCCGCCGGGCCGCCAGTTACCGAAGATCATGGCGGCCAGGCCGATGAAGCCGCGCCCGTTCGTCTGGCCCTCGACGTACTTGGTGGCGGAGATGACCAGAAGCGCGCCACCGAGTCCGGCGAACGCGCCGGAGATGACGACGGCGAGGTACTTGATCCGGTAGACGTTCACGCCCAGCGACTCGGCCGCCCACGGGTTCTCGCCCGCCGAGCGCAACCGCAGGCCGAACGCCGTGCGCCAGAGCACGAAGAAGGTCAGCGGCATCAGCAGAACGGCCAGGATCACCAGCACGTTGACGTTGTGCGTGAGCCCGCGCAGAATGCCCGCCACGTCCGACAGCAGGAACCAGTGGGTGCTCTCCAGCTTGCCGAGTAGGTCGGGGCCGTCGGAGAGCAGGGGGAAGCTGACCTCGGTGGGCTTGCCGATGGAGGGTGACGTGGTGATGCCCGCGCCGGCCTCGTTGGCCGGGGTGCCCTCCTTGTAGAGCACCTCCGACAGGAACCGGGTGATGCCGGGGCCGAGCAGGTTGATGGCCACGCCGCTGATGATGTGGTCCACGCCGAACGTCACGGTGGCGATGGCGTGCAGCAGGCCGCCCAGGGCGCCACCGAGCAGCCCGGCCACCAGTGCGGCCACCGGCCCCCACTGGTATCCGGCCCAGCCGGCGAACCAGGTGCCGAGCACCATCATGCCTTCGAGACCGATGTTGACCACGCCGGCCCGCTCGGCCCACAGGCCGCCGAGACCGGCCAGCGCGATCGGTATCGCGAGTGTCAGGGCCGCGGCGATCGTGCCGGAGGAGGTGATGATGTCCTGGCCGGTGACGACCCGGACCAGCGACATCAGCAGGATGAGCGCGGCAACGGCGAGGAGCGCCACGTGGTACTTGCCGACCCTGGTCATGCTGCCACCTCTGCCGGTGCGTTCGTGCCGAGCTGCTGGGCGGCCCTGCGCTCCTCGATCCGGAGCGCCAGGCGCTTGGTGATCTCATTGGCGATCACGACGAGCAGGACGATGGTGCCCTGGATGATCGTGACCACGGAGGCCGGCACGTTCGCTTCCTGCAGCGGTCCCTGCGCCCGGTCGAGAAAGGCGAACAGCAGCGCGGCGATCGCGATGCCGCCGGGCTTGTTCCGCCCGAGCAGGGCGACCGCGATGCCGAGGAAGCCCAGTCCGGCGGTGAAGTTGGAGTTGAAGGCGCCCCTGTCGCCGAGGATCTCCGGCAGACCGATCAGCCCGGCGATCGCACCGGACATCACCATCGCCGCGATGATCATCTTCTTGGGGCCGACGCCCGAGGCCAGCGCCGCCGGGCCGTTGAGCCCGCTGGCCTTGATGTCGAAGCCGAAGCGGGTCCGCTCCAGCACGAGCCAGACCACCACGCCCAGGACGATCGCCACCAGCAGGAACCCCCACAGGCCGCCCGCGCGGGTCGGTGCGAGCATCCCGAACCACTCGAAGACGAAGTTCAGGTCGGGGAACATCGCCGACTCGGGCAGCTCTGGCGTCGTGGTCGTGAGCTGCCCCTCGCGCTGACCGCTGAACGGCCCCTGGACCAGGTAGGCGGTCAGGTTGAGCGCGATGTAGTTCAGCATGATCGTGGAGATGACCTCGTTCACGCCCCTGGTCACCTTCATGACCGCGGGAATCAGCGCGTAGAGGCCGCCGACCAGCGCCGCGACGATGATGATCACCCCGATCTGGATCACCGGGGGCGCCACGAACGTCGAGCCCACGTAGGCCGCGCAGATGGCGGCCAGGCGGTACTGGCCCTCGACGCCGATGTTGAAAAGGTTCATCCGGAAACCGACGGCTACGGCCAGCCCGGCGATGTACAGGGGAATCGCCCGATCGATGAACGCCGCGACGCCGTTCGAGTGCGCCCGCTCTGTCGCGCCGAAGTTGAAGAAGGCGGCGAGCGCGTCGAGCGGGCCTCCGCCCGCCGCGATGATCGCCACGCTGCAGATCGCGATCGCCAGGATGACGGCGACGATGGCGCCGGCGACGGTGAGCAGCGCCCGGTTGAGCCCGGCGGGCATCACGTCTCCTCAGTACCGGCGATGGCGCCGGTCATATAGCCGCCCAGCCGTTCGGGCGTGATGTCGGAAGGATCGAGCGCGGCCACGAGCCGCCCCCGGTAGATGACCTGGATCGTGTCGGAGAGCCCGATCAGCTCGTCGAGGTCGGCGGAGATGAGCAGCACGGCGAGCCCGGCGGCGCGGGCGTTGCGCAGGTGGTCCCAGATGGCGGCCTGGGCGCCGACGTCCACGCCGCGGGTGGGGTGGGCGGCGATGAGGAAGACGGGGTCGCCGCTCATCTCCCTGCCCACGATCAGCTTCTGCTGGTTGCCGCCCGACAGGGCCAGGGCCAGGGTGTCCACGCCGGGCGTGCGGACGTCGTACTCCTTGACGATGCGCTCGGTGTCGGCCCTGGACGCCCGCCGGTCGATCCAGATGCCCCTGCGCGCGGGCTTCCTGGTCTGGTGGCCGAGGACCCGGTTCTCCCACAGCGACGCCTCCAGGAGCAGACCCTGGCGGTGGCGGTCCTCGGGGATGTAGCCGATGCCGGACTCGCGGCGCTTGAGGGTGGACCAGGTGGTGATGTCCTGGGTGTCCAGCTCGATACGGCCCTGGGCGGGGCGGATGCCCATGATGGCCTCGATCAGCTCCGACTGGCCGTTGCCCTCGACACCGGCGATGCCGAGGATCTCGCCCTTGTGGATCTCGAACGAGACGTCGTCGAGGAGCAGGCGCTCGCCCTCGCCGGGCATGGTCAGCTCGGAGACCTTCAGCATGACCGTGTCGGTCACGGTGGACTCGCGGGTCTCGGGCGTGGGCAGCTCGCTGCCGACCATCAGCTCGGCGAGCTGCCGCGCGGTGACGTCGGACGGGCTCACGCTGGCGACCGTGGTGCCGCGCCGGATCACGGTGATCGCGTCGGCGATGTCGAGCACCTCGTCGAGCTTGTGCGAGATGAAGATGACCGTCAGGCCCTCGGCCTTCAGCTCGCGCAGGTTCTGGAAGAGCTCCTCGACCTCCTGCGGCACGAGCACGGCCGTCGGCTCGTCGAGGATGAGGATGCGGGCGCCCCGGTAGAGCACCTTGAGGATCTCCACGCGCTGGCGGTCGCCGACGCCGAGGTCCTCCACGAGCCGGTCGGGGTCGACCCGCAGGCCGTGGGTCTCGGCCAGTTGCGTGATGCGCCGGCGGGCGGCGGCGGTGTCGAGCGTGCCCAGCCGCTTCGGCTCGGCCCCGAGGACGATGTTCTCCAGGACCGTGAAGTTGTCGGCGAGCATGAAGTGCTGGTGCACCATGCCGATCCCGACCGCGATGGCGTCGCTCGGCGTGCGGAAGCTGACCTCCGCGCCGTTGACCTTGATCGTCCCCTCGTCCGGCTTCTGCATGCCGTAGAGGATCTTCATCAGGGTGGATTTGCCCGCGCCGTTCTCCCCGACGATGGCGTGCACCGTGCCGGGCTGGACGGTGATGCGGATGTCGTGGTTCGCGACGACACCGGGGAAACGCTTGGTGATGCCCTCCAGCTCTACGGCGGGTTTCACCGTGGCCAGGGTGTCAGCACTCATTTCGCCTCTCCTACAGGGGGCGGCATAGACAGAAGGCCCGAAGTCAGGACTCCGGGCCCTCAGCTGTCTCTCCTACCCCGTTTACGGCTTGGCAGGAACCGTGATCTTGCCGTCGACGATGTCCTTCTTGGCAGCGTCGAGCTTGTCCTTGATGTCGTCGATCTCGCCACCGGTGGTGGACAGGCCCACGCCGTCGACCTTCAGGTCGTACGTGGTGTTCGTGCCGCCCTTGGCGCCGCCCTGGAAGGCCTTGATGAACTCGAAGACGCCGACGTCGACGCGCTTGAGCATCGAGGTCATGATCACCGACTGCAGGTCGGTCTCCTTGACCGTCTGCCGCTGGTCGGAGTCGACGCCGATGGCCTTCTTCTTGGCCGCGGCCGCCGCCTGGAACACGCCGAGGCCGGAGTCGCCGGAGGCGTGGTAGATGATGTCCGCGCCGCTCTGGTACATGCTCTCGGCCGCGAGCTTGCCCTTGTCGGGAGCCTTGAAGCCGGAGAAGTCGCCGTCGGGGGTGAGGTACTTGACGTCGATCTTGGCGTCGGCCTTGACGGACTTCACGCCCGCCACGAAGCCCGCCTCGAACTTCTTGATCAGGTCGTTCTCGACGCCGCCGACGAAGCCGACGTGGCCGCTCTCGGACTTGGTCGCCGCCGCGACGCCCGCCAGGTAGGAGCCCTGCTCCTCGGCGAACAGCAGGCCGGTCACGTTGGGGGCGTTGGAGGCCGAGTCGACGACCGCGAACTCGATGTCCGGGTACTCCTCGGCCGCCTTCTTGACGTCCTCGGCGTAGGCGAAGCCGACACCGATGATCGGGTTGTAGCCCGCGTCCGCGAGCTGACGCAGCAGGTCACCGCGGTTGGAGCCGTCGGAGGCCGGGCTCAGCTCCTTGATCTCCGCGCCGAGCTCCGTCTTGGCCTTCTCCAGGCCGGCGTAGGCCGAGTCGTTGAAGGACTTGTCACCGCGTCCGCCGATGTCGAACGCGAGACCCACCTTGAGGGCGCTCTTCGACGCCTCGCTGCTCGCCGCGCCGGTCGGCTCCTGGCTGGCCGTGGTCCCCCCACCGCCACCGCCGCACGCCGCCGCCGCCATGAGCAGGACACCGGCGACCGAACCGAGCGCCACACTGTTGAATCGCTTGCCGAGCAAGGCGACTCCCTTCCATTTCCCCGCCGCCGATTTGGTCGCAGGCGCGACAGAACGTACGGCACCTGCACGGAAGATAGTTGCTTGACCAGGGACAACCAAACCGGGACACAGGGTCGCAACCGCTCCGTTATCGACATCACTCGCGTCCGTGACCTGAATCGCGATACAGGCACTTCGGACACCTTCGGAAAGATTTGCCCAACTTTGGTGGTCGATCACCCCTTGCCCTGGAGCCCCATCGTGACGGAGATTCCCACCGACGGTGGAAATCTTCGTATCGGAGACCCGCATGCACCCGTGGAGAGCCCTCTCCGTGCCGCTGGCCGCCTTACTCGTGGCGACCTTGACCGGCACCACCCCCGCCACAGCCGACACCCCGGCCGTGAAGATCGAGAACAACGCGACCCAGCCGGTCTTCTCCAGGGCGGACGCCATCCTGCAGACCGTGTTCGTCGAGGTCGCGGGAACCGACAGTGACAACGACGGCGCCGCCGACAGGGTCGCCGTGGACATCCTGCGCCCCAAGGAGACCGACCAGGGGCTCAAGGTCCCCGTGATCATGGAGGCGAGCCCCTACTACGCCCCCGGCAACGACGTCGCCAACCATCCCGTGGACGTGGACGAGAACGGCGTCCCCCTGCCCGCCATGACCGCGCTGTCGGCCAAGCTCGACGCCGCCGGCCCCTTCGACAGTTACTACGACAACTACTTCCTGCCCCGCGGCTACGCCATCGCGCTGGTGGAGAACCTCGGCAGCGCCCGCGCCACCGGCTGCCCCACCTCGGGCGGCCCGAACGAGACCGCGGGCCCGAAGGCCGCGATCGACTGGCTGAACGGCCGCGCCAAGGGCTTCGACGCCACCGGCAACCCCGTCGAGGCCACCTGGTCCACGGGCAAGGTCGGCATGATCGGCGTCTCGTACAACGGCACGCTGCCCAACGCCGTCGCCGCGACCGGCGTCGAGGGCCTGGAGACGATCGTGCCGATCGCCGCGATCTCCAGCTGGTACGACTACTACCGCGCCAACGGCGGCGTCGTCGCCCCGGGCGGCTTCCAGGGCGAGGACCTGGACGTGCTCGCCAAGTACGTACTGACCAGGCAGAACGGCCAGGAGGCGTGCGGCGGGGTGGTCGACGCGCTGACCGCGGGCCAGGACCGCATCACCGGCGACTACAGCCGGCTCTGGGACGAGCGCAACTACCTCAACGACGTGCGCAAGGTGAAGGCCAGCGTCTTCGTCGTGCACGGGCTCAACGACTGGAACGTCAAGACCAAGCAGTTCGCGCAGTGGTGGTACGCGCTGTCCAAGCGGCACGTGCCGCGCAAGATCTGGCTGCACCAGGGCACCCACATGAGCCCCTTCAACCTGCGCACCGCCGAGTGGCTGCGCCAGCTGCACGGCTGGTTCGACCACTGGCTGTACGGGATCGACTCGGGCATCATGCGCGAGCCGCAGGCGGACGTGGAGATCGGGCCCGGCCAGTGGGCCAGGCACGCCTCGTGGCCGCTGCCCGGCTCGGCCACCGTCCCGCTCTACCCGGGCTCGGGCTCGTCGCTCGGCCTGGTCCCGCGTCCCCGGTCGGCGCCCGAGACGTTCGTGGACCAGAAGGTCCGCACGGCCGAGCAGCTCGTGGAGGCGACGGGGGCCGATCCGAACCGGCTGGCGTACACGACCGGGGCACTGCCCGCGGACGTGCGGATCTCGGGGACGCCGACGGTCTCGGTGCGGGCCTCGTTCAAGGACGGGGCCTCGCCGTACCTGACGGCGCTGCTGGTGGACTACGGCACGGACGTGCGCCCGAACGGGACCCTGGTCTCCACCGGGCAGAGCTACTGCTACGGGCAGGGGGTGCCCGGTGACACGGGCTGCACCACGCTCAGGACGCTCGGCACCGCCACCACCCCGTACAAGATCGTCACCAGGGGGTGGCTCGACGTCCGCAACCGCCACCGCGAGGACCGGTCCGAGCCGGTGCGCCCCGGCAAGGAGTACTCCTTCACCTGGGACTTCCAGCCGACTGACTACCTGTTCAAGAAGGGTCACCGGCTGGGCCTGGTGATCATCTCCACCGACTACGACTACACCCTGCGCTACCCGCCGGGCACCAAGGTCACCGTGTCGCCGGGCAAGTCGGCCCTGCGGCTCCCGGTGGTGCTCGGCAGGCTGCCGTAGCCGACCGCCCCGCCAGAGCGGGGCGCCCTCATCCCAAAAGGACCCCCGCCGGAGTACGGCGGGGGTCCGGGAAACCGGGAGGCCGATCAGGCCATGGCGGAGGTGATCGAGTCGAGCGGGCCGACCTCCCACAGCGCCGTCAGCGCCGTGGTGGCCATCACCCGCACGCCCATCGAGATCGCCTTCTCGTCCACGTCGAACGTGCCCTGGTGGATGTCGTACGTCACCCCGTCGGGCGACCTGGTGCCCAGCCGGGCGAACGCGCCGGGGATCGACTCCAGGTACCACGCGAAGTCCTCCCCGCCCAGCGACTGCTGGGTGGGGACGACGGCGCCCGCGCCGAGGGCCCGCTCGGCCGCCTCGGCCAGCATCTCCACGCTGACCTCGTCGTTGACCACCGGCGGCACCCCGCGGGTGTAGTCCATCGTGGCCTCGACGCCGTAGGCGCCGGCCACCGACTCCAGCAGCGACTTGATCAGGTCGGGGGCGGCGTGCCAGGCGTTCTCGTCGAGGCAGCGGACCGTGCCCTCGGCCACGCCGTCGTCGGGGATCGCGTTGGCGGCCGAGCCGGCCTCGACGCGGCCCCAGACGAGGCTGAGCGACGAGCGCGGGTCGACGCGGCGCGACAGCGCGGCGGGCAGCTCGGTGAGGATCTTGGCCAGCGCGAAGACGAGGTCGGCGGTGAGGTGGGGGCGGGCGGTGTGGCCGCCGGGCCCGGAGACGCGGACGACGATCTTGTCACAGGCGGAGGTGATGGGGCCGCTCCTGAGGCCGACCTGCCCCACGTCCACGCGCGGGTCGCAGTGGAGGCCGAAGATGCGGTCGACGCCGCTGATGCCGCCCTGGGCCATGACCTCCAGCGCGCCGCCGGGAAGCTCCTCGGCGGGCTGGAAGATCAGGCGTACCCGGCCGGGGAGCAGGCCCGCGGCGGCCTGCTGGGCCAGGAAGAGCGAGGTGCCGAGCAGGACCGTGGTGTGCACGTCGTGCCCGCAGGCGTGGCAGGCTCCGGCCACGGTCGAGCGGTAGGGCGCGTCCTTCTCGTCCTGCAGGGGCAGCGCGTCGATGTCGGCGCGCAACGCGACGGTCGGCCCGTCGCCGTTGCCCACGTCGCAGATGAGGCCCGTGCCCCTGGGCAGCACCGAGGGCGTCAGCCCGGCGGCGGTGAGCCGCTCGGCGATCCGCTGTGTCGTGCGATATTCGGCGAAGGCCAGCTCGGGGTGCATGTGCAGGTCGCGGCGGAATGCCACCAGGTCCTGCTCGGTCTCCGCCAGGAACGCGTCGAGTTCCCCCCGAAGCTCACGTCCCCGCATATGTCACCGTCCCGTCCCATGCCGCGAGCCCCACACGTGCTGGCCATCGCGGCTCGTGCGCTCCAAGAAAACTCTCCATCCCGCGGTGGCCACCCGGGTTGAGCGGCCGCTCGGCGAAATCAAAAGACACACCCACTGGTTTCGGTGCGCGAGATCGTCAGCACGGGCTTCGCAGTCAACTGTCGCGAGTGCCGCTGCAGCCCGGGAGCACAGCGGTCGGCCGTGAGCCCGATGGCGATGCTTCGACTTTATCGCTACCGTGCGGCTTCGCGGCGGCAGATACCCCAAAAGTTGCCTGACTGCAGGACCGTAACCGCAGGTGGGTCACGTTCCGTAGGCATGCGCCTGATCCGGAAATAGTCACAAGGGATCAGTAGATCGTGACCCGATGCTGTCAGTTCAAACGTGGTCAGCGATTCCGAATCCTGTCACCTTCTGTCATGGTCATCACACTTCAGCGATGGCTGCATTTGAGAAGAATGCGTGTTTCACTCGCTGTATGATCACTAATATCCCGTTCGGGGAGAAGAGTGCTGGGTTGAGCATCTTCGAGCCGAGTGAGGGGACCCTGGTGGTCGTGCCCTCGCTCTCCCTTCCGCAGGACGAGCTCCGCCGGATCACGGGAGCCAGGTCGTACGAGGAACGCCTGCTGTTCCTCCTGCTCACGCTCCGCGAGCCCGGGGTCAAGGTGGTCTACCTGTCCTCCGCACCCGTCGATCCCGACATCATCGACTACTACTTCGCCTTCCTGCCCGATCCGGATGACGCGGCCAAGCGTCTGACGCTGATCAGCCTCGACGACCCCTGGTCCCAGCCGTTGACCAGGACCCTGCTCGACCGGCCCGATGTGATCGAGCAACTGCGTGCGGCGATCGACGGCGACGCTTGGCTCGTCCCGTTCGTGCTGAGCGAGCTCGAGGAGGAGCTCGCCTCGCTACTCAACGTTCCCCTCTACGGTCCCGCCACGTCCCTTTCCTATTACGGCTCCAAGAGCGGGGCACGGGAGGTGGGACATGAGGCCGGCGTGCCGATGGCGCGGGGTTTCGGCGACATCCGCTCCGAGCTCCAGATCGAGGAGGCGGTGGAGGCGCTCCCCGGCGAGCGGGTGATCGTCAAGCTGAACGACGCCTACTCGGGCCTCGGCAACGCGATCGTCACGAAGGCGGACCGATCGCTGGTCAACTTCTCCGCGGCGGGAGAGACCTGGGCCGACTACCTGCGCAAGATCAGGGAGCGCGGCGCGGTGGTGGAGGAGTTCATCGAGCATAGGCCGCTCTACTACCCCAGCGCGCTGGCTCAAATCACGCCGGGCGGACAGGCCCAGGTGCTCGCCACGCACGACCAGGTGCTCGGCGGCCTCAACGGGCACGTCTACCAGGGCTGCACGTTCCCCGCGGCGCCCGAGTACCGCGCCGAGGTCGGCGAGTCGGCCGCGCGGATCGCGGGGGTCCTGGCGGAGCGCGGCGTGGTCGGGCTGTTCGGGATGGACTTCTTCGCGCTGAAGGCCGACGCCGGGTACGCGGCGCTGCTGTGCGAGATCAACCTGCGGATCGGCGGCACCACGCATCCGTTCGGCGCCGCCGTACTGACGACCGGGGCCAGATACGATCCGGCCACCGGCCAGCTCATGTCCGGTGACCAGCCGAAGTTCTACACCGCCACCGACAACTGCGCTTCCGGCTGCCTTCGCGGGCGTACGCCCGGTGAGGTGATGCGGACGGCCGACCGGCTCGGCCTCGGCTTCGACGCCGAGCGGCGCACCGGCAACGTCTTCCACCTGCTCGGCGCCATCCCCGAGCACGGCAAGCTGGGCTTCACCTCGATCGGCGACTCGCGGGAGGAGGCCGACGAGCTGCACGCACTCACCCGGCGGCTCCTGTGCGGTCCCTGACCTGGCGCAGCCCGCGCCAGCCGATCACCGCCAGCACGGCGCCGAGGACGACGTTGACCACGATCAGCACGCCGTGCACCACGTAGAAGGCGGTCGGGTGCCCATCGGCCAAGTTAAACCCCAGGTTCACCCACTCGAAGATCATGAACGCGCCGAGAACGATGAGGAAAACGGCGATCTTTCGTGACACATGTACCTCTCTAGCATCGAACGTGGATCTTCGGGGGATGTGTCGCCACATGCGCATTAACACGGAGCTACGCTGAGACCGCCATGTGGACGAAACTCGTGCCGGTCGCGGCACTCATCGCCTCGGTCACGCTCACCGGCGGGACCGCGTACGCCGAACCGACGACGCCGGTCGGCGGCGAGGCGCTGGGCAGCCGCGGCCTGATCGCCCCTGCGGGCGTCAAGAAGCCACCCAAGAGCAAGGCTACTTCGTACGTCATCGCGGACGCCGACACGGGTGAGGTGCTCGCCGCCAAGGATCCTCACGGGCGATACCTGCCGGCCAGCACGCTGAAGACGCTGACCGCGATCACCCTGATCCCCAAGCTCGACAAGAACCGCAGGATCCGGCCCAGCCACAACGCCTGCAACCAGGAGGGCAGCGCGGTCGGCCTGTCGCCGAAGGCCACGTACAAGGTCGAGGACCTGTTCAGGGCGCTGATGATGTCGTCGGGCAACGACGCCGCCATGGCACTGGCCGAGACGAACGGCAGCCTGGCCAAGACCATGAGCGACATGAACGCCGAGGCCAAGCGGCTGCAGGCGAACGACACCGTGGCCAAGACGCCCAGCGGGCTGGACAAGCCGGGGCAGAGCAGCTCGGCGTACGACCTGGCGCTGATCGCCCGCGCGGGGCTGGCCAACCCCGACTTCCGCCGCTACATCAGCACGAAGACCGCCAAGTTCCCGGCGCCCAAGGGGTACTACGAGATCAGCAACCACAACAAGCTGCTCTGGCGCTACGACGGCATGGTCGGCGTGAAGAACGGCTGGACCTCGAAGGCGCAGGCCAGCTTCGTCGGCGCGGCCACCCGCGGCGGCCACACGATCGTGGTGAGCATCATGCGGCACGAGGGCGGCTTCTGGGACGAGGTGACCCAGCTCCTCGACTGGGGCTTCTCGGTGCGCGGCAAGACCACCCCGGTCGGCCGGCTCGTGGACCCGCTGCCGGCCTCGGCGCTCGCCGCGCCCCAGCCGTCCGGCGCGCCGGGCGCGCCGAACGCGTCGGCCTCGCCCGGCGTCTCCGTCACGCCGGCCGCCCAGCCGCCGCTGCTGGACACCGCAGCCTCCAAGCAGACCGACTCCACCAGGACGGTCGGCTCGCTGGTGATCGGCGGGGGCCTGCTGTTCGGGCTGATCTGGCTCGGGTACGGCATCCGCCGCAAGCGCGGCCGCTCACGCCTCTGACCGCCGCGACGGCGCCGGCCCGGGCGCCGGGCCGTCCCCCGGCGGGCCGTCCACCTCCGTGGACGGGATCGGCGACGGGGACGGCGGCGGGCAGAGCCCGGCGGTGGCCGTCCAGGCGGCGACGAAGAGGATGAGCCGGGCCGAGAAGTTCATCCAGACCAGCAGGCCGGCGATGGCGGCGAACGCGCCGTACACCACGTTGCCCATCGTGCTGGCCAGCAGCAGCGTGGCGATCTGCTTGAGCACCCCGAACAGGATCGCGCCCAGCAGGGCGCCCTTGGCGATCACCCGGAACGGCTGGGTGGGCCTGGCCACCCAGCCGAGCAGGATCACGAACAGCAGCCAGTCGGCCCCCACGCTCGCCGTCACCCCGGCGACCCGCAGCGTCAGCCAGCCTGCCAGCGAGTCCCCGCCGAACACGAGCTTCATGACGTGGTCGGTGGCGGTCGTGGCGAACCCCGCGACCAGCACGGACGAGATCGCCGTGACGCCCAGCAGGATCAGCGAGGCCAGGTCGCGCAGCTTGCCGAGGAAGAAGTCGAGCGGCGGCGCGGTGGTCATCGACATCTCGCGCAGCGCCCCGCGCAGCGCGTCCAGCGCGCCGAGCCCGGCGTAGAGCAGGCCGAGCAGGCCGATGATGCCCGCGGTCGTCTTGGCCTGGGCGATCTGCTCCAGGTCGAAGTTCAGCTTGTCCATGATGCCCGGCAGCCGCTCGGTGATCGCCTGGTTCATCGCCTCGCGGGTGGCCTGGCTGGTGGCCACCACGAAGCCGAGCACCGAGTACCCCAGCACCAGCAGGGGGAAGAAGGACAGGAACGCGAAGTAGGTGACCGCACCGGCCAGCCGGTCGCCGGACTGGAGCTGGTAGCGCTGGGCCGCCCGGACGAGATGGTCGAGCGAGAGCCTGCGTACCCGCCAGTGGTCCAGCTTGACGCGGCCCCAGGCCTTCACCGAAGCGACGCGTTCGGTAAGACTCGCCATCACACCCCTCTTCCCGCGGCGGCGATCACACGGCGACCACCGCCCCGGCGGTCTCCGCCAGGGCCGCCAGGACCGATGCCAGGTCCTGATGGAGCATCTGCCCACCTCTCTTCAGCACACGCCCCGCGACCATGACCGTGTCCACGCAACCGGTGTCGGCGTTCAGCACGATCGCGCCGATGGGGTCGTGCGCGGCGGCCATGCCGAGCGTGTCCGTACGCAGGAGCTGCAGGTCGGCCTGCTTGCCCGGCCGCAGCGAGCCGACAACGTCGCCGAGCCCGACCACCTGCGCGCCCTCGATGGTGGCCATGCGCAGCGCGTCGCGGGTGGTGAAGCCGAGGCCCGCGCCGCCGGGGCGGCCGCGTTCGAGCAGGTGGGCGGTGCGCATCTGGCTGAACATGTCGCCGGGCGAGCACACCACCGTGTCGGCGCTGAGCCCGGTCGGGATGCCCGCCGCCCTGAGGCTGCCGGTGGTGGGGTAGCCGAGGCCGAGGCTCATCTCGTCCACGGGCGAGACCGAGGCGGTGGCGCCGGTGGCGGCGATGCGCTTGAGCTGCTCGTCGGTGTAGTGCAGGGCGTGCACGAACGTGGTCGGGGTGGACAGCAGCCCGTTGTCCTCCAGGAAGGCCAGCCCTCTGGCGGCGCTCTCGCCGCCGTGCCCGCCCAGGTGCGCGGTGACCGGCAGGCCCAGCTCGGCGGCCACGCGCCACTCCGCCAGGGCGCGCTTCTCGCCCGCGATCTCCGGCCCGATGGCCGCGACCGCCATCGTGACCAGGCCGGGCGTGTCGAACAGGGTCTCGCGGACGCGCCGGGTCTCCTCTGCCACCCCGCCGTTCCGGCCGCCGTAGCAGTAGCCGAAGACGGCCCTGATGCCGGACTCGCGCAGCGCCCGTACGGCGGCCTCGGTGTGCTCGGGGCTGAACTGGGCGTGGGACCAGTCGAGCAGCGTGGTGACGCCGGAGTCGAGGCACTCCAGGGCGCCGGCCAGGTTGCCCGCGTAGAGGTCGCGCGGGCGGTGGCGGGGGGCGAGCTCGGTGATGATCCGGCGCATGTAGCCGCCGAAGTCGACGTCGGGCGCGACCGCCCTGATGCCGGCCTGCCAGGTGTGGCGGTGCGTGTCGACGAACCCGGGCAGCACGAGCCGCCCGGTCGCGTCGATCACCTCGGCGCCCGGCTCGGCGGGCAGGCCGGGACCGACCGCGGTGATCGTGCCGCCGTCCACGCGTACGTCCACCCGGCCCAGCACCACGGGCTCGGGCTCGGTGTCGATGACGACCCCGTTCTTGATCAGGATGGTGGATGTCATGCCTGAAAGCTTAGAAAGAAGCTTTTAAGAAAGCAATCCCCTGATGGGTATCCTCGATCCCGTGAAACCGGACGAGATCGACGCGATGGTGCCCCGCTGGCAGGAAGCGGGCCTGTCGTCGTCGCTCATCGCCACCCTGGAGCTGGGCAAGCGCGTCTCGCGGCTCAACCAGCTGTTCGAGCAGGCGATCAAGGCCGATCTGGCGGAGCTGGGGCTGACGTACGCGGAGTTCGACGTGCTGGCGGCACTGCTGCGGGCGCCGTCCTGCCGGATGCGGCCCAGCGAGCTGGCCAAGTCGCTCTTCCTCACCTCGGGCGGCATCAGCAACGTGCTGCAGCGGCTGAGCGCGGCCGGGTACGTCGAGCGCGAGGCGGACGAGGGCGACGCGCGCAGCCGCTGGGTACGGCTCACCGGCGAGGGGCGCCGCATGGCGGAGGCCGCGCTGGAGACCACCGCCGGCGCCTACCACGACGTCAGCGCGGGAGTCCCCGAGGAGGCCGTCCGGCAGGCGGCCGACGCGCTGCGCGAGATCCTCACCCACCTGAGCCGCCGCCGCTACCGCTGACCTGCGGGGACGGCCTCACAGTCCCTGCCGGGCGGCCCAGGCCGCGACGGCGGTGGCGATGGCGCCAGGGCTGTCCTCCGGCGCGTGGTGGCCCGCCGGGCCGCAGTGCTCGATCTCCAGGGCGGCGATGTTCTCCGCGCACCAGGCCGCCATCCGCTCGGTGATGAGCAGCGT
Source organism: Nonomuraea rubra (assembly GCF_014207985.1). Lineage (NCBI taxonomy): Bacteria > Bacillati > Actinomycetota > Actinomycetes > Streptosporangiales > Streptosporangiaceae > Nonomuraea > Nonomuraea rubra. Next base: position 11,269,157 of record NZ_JACHMI010000001.1, read on the forward strand.
CGGCGAGGAGTCGAAGGTGAGCAGCAGCTTGGGCACGTCACCGCTGCCCGCCAGCCACCTGCCGTAGGCCTCGATCCGCTCGACCACGTCGGCGGGCTCGCCACCGATCGGCTGCGAGCGCGCCCACTCCAGCAGCGGCCGCCGGCTCTCCCGCGTCGGGTACGGCTCCAGGTACGGCCGCCGCTCCCGCTCGCTCAGCGGGTGCAGCACGCCTCCGGTGAACGCGGTCTCCAGCAGGAGGTTCTTGTCGAGCACCAGCGACTCGCCGTCGGCGCTCCTGATCGTCTCAGCCCTGGCCCGCGGCCCGTCGCCCAGCTCCGCCCAGCTCAGCGGCCGCACGAAGGTCTCCAGGAACGCCACGCCGCGCACCCGCCCCGGGTGGCGGGCCGCCCGGTCGAAGGCCAGGGCGCCGCCCCAGTCGTGACCGACCAGCACCGCCTCGTCGAGCCCCAGCGCGTCGAACCAGGCGTCGAGGTACCGGGCGTGGTCGGCGAACCGGTAGGCCAGGCCGGGCTTGCCCGAGCGGCCCATGCCGATCAGGTCGGGGGCGAGCAGGCGGCGGCCCGGCCCGGCCACGCCCGGCAGCACCTCGCGCCAGATGTGCGAGGAGGCGGGGTTGCCGTGCAGGAAGACAAAGGGGACACCCTCTCCGGATTCCTCGTAGTACATCTCGGAGTCGAGCACGTCGATCTTCGGCATGATGGTTCCCAATCCGTTCGAGTAACTAACGTTCGTGCCGCTAACGAAGCTACATCGTTAGTGCCACTAACGCAACGGTAGGATCGCGGCTGTGACGTACGAGATGGACGAGCAGTCCACCCCCGAGCAGCTCCGCGCGCTGCCCAGCCGGATGCTGACGCAGGTGGCGATGTACAGCGACCGGCTCGCCGGCGAGCGCCTCGGCGCGGTGGGCGCCCGCAAGTGGCACTACGCGGCACTCGTCGCGCTGCACGCGTCAGGCCCCGCGAGCCAGGCCGAGCTGAGCAGGCGCACCGGCATCTACCGCAGCGACATGGTCGCCGTACTCAACGAGCTGGAGGAGCACGGCCACGTCGAGCGCGCGCCGGACCCCGCCGACCGCCGCCGCAACGTCATCACCATGACCGCCTCGGGCCGCCGCCACCTGGAACGGCTCGACCGGCTCGTCGCCGACCTTCAGGACGACCTGCTCGCGCCACTGACCGGACCGGAACGTGAACAGTTCTCCGCTTTGCTCGCCCGGCTGTGGGCCCATCATTCGCGGGCCTGAGCAGGGCGGAAACCACTGCGGGCGCACATCGGGAGCCCTAGCCTGAGTGCAGTTGGGACCGATCCAGGAGGCGTCACGCCCATGGCCGAAATCAGCACCGGGCAGATGGTCAGGCTCCAGCGCGAGCGCCGGGGAATGAGCACCACCGCGCTGGCCACCCAGTCCGGCTGCACCCCCAGGCACATCGAGCTGATCGAGCACGGCAAGAGAACACCCTCGCTCCCCTTACTGCGGGAGATCGCCAAGGTCCTGGGCGTACGCACCGCCGTGCTGCTGGGTGAGACCCCGCGCGACTCCCACGAGCCCAGCAGGCCGCAGATCAGCGACATCGAGCGGGCCCTGTTCACCAGCTCGACGCTGCGGCCCGACATCGAGCCGCCCGACGCCGAGCAGGTCTCCGAACGGGTGGCGGCGGCCCGCAACGCCTGGTTCACCTCGCAGCGGCGCTACTCGATCCTCATGGCCGCGCTGCCGTCGCTCGTCACCGACGCCGAGAGCCTCGCCCTGGAGCGCACGCACCGGTCGTACAGCGTGGCGACGGACGCGTACCTGCTGGCCAGAGGGGTGCTCAAGCACCTGCGGCGGGTGGATCTGGCGCATCTGGCCGCCGACCGGGCGATGCGCTTCGCCGAGGAGTCCGCCGATCCGCTGATGATCGCGTGGGCGTACTGGAACCTGGGGCAGTCGATGTTGTCGGACGACATGCACCAGATCGCGTACGACGTGGCCCGGCGCGCCATCGAGCAGCTCGAACCGCACGTCGGGGACGGCGACGAGCGCCACGTCAAGGCGCTCGGCGCGCTGCACCTGCTCGCCGCCATCGGCGAGGCCCGCATGGGGGCCGACGACCAGGCCAGGGAGCGGATACGCGGCCCGGCGGCACGCCTGGCCGAGCGCGTCGAGGACTCCTCCGGCGTGTACGACCTGGCCTTCTTCGGCCCCACCAACGTCGCCATCCACATGGCCAGCATCGAGAACGACACCGGCCGGCCCGAGGCGGTGCTGCACCTGGCCGACGACATCGACCTGCGCCGCACGCCGTCCATCGAGCGCCGCACCACCCACCTCGGCCACGTCGCCCGCGCCTGCGAGGACACCGGCGACGACGCCGCCAGCCTGCTGCACCTCCTGCGCATCGAGCGCGAGTGCCCCGAGGAGCTCGACCACAAGCTGCTGCTGCGCGAGATGGTCCGGTCGCTGGCGCGGCGGGCCAGGCCGTCCTGGGCGCCGGAGGTGCGTTATCTCGCCGAGCGGCACGACATCCCCATCTGACCACTGCGAACTCTGATGACCGCTGCGAACTCTGAGTTCGCGCGATACGAACGGGGAGATCTTTCGCCAGAGTTCGTCACGGAGCGCCGTGCCGGTGCGACTCTGCGTCCATGACCAGAGCGCCGAGTGCCGATTTCGTCATGGAACGACTGCTTCAGGAGGCCACGCGAGAGTTCCCCGGGTGGTCGTTCGCACGAGATCATTCCGGATGGACCGCCGTCCATGACGAGACCCGCCTCACCAGGCCCAGCCTGGCCGCCCTGCGTGCCCTGCTGCGCGTGCACCGGGCAGCCAGGAGATCATGAGCCCCCGCCTATGACTCGCCGTACACCTCGGCGGCGAGGGAGGCGATGACGGCGGCGACGCGGTCCGGGGCCTTGGCGTGGGCCGAGTGGCCCTGGCCTGGCAGGAGCACCCGGCGGGGGTGCGGAAGGGTGCGTTCCAGTGCGTCCAGCCGCTCCCCCAGGTGTGCCGGGCTGCGGTCGCCGCCCAGCAGCACCACCGGCGCCCGGATGCCCGCGTACGCGTCCAGGCGGACCCCGAGCGCGTCCATGGCGACGTTGTCCTCGATCTGGCGCGGAGCCAGGGCGCGCATCCGGGGCGTCACGGCCACGAACCAGCCCGCCAGCAGCGCCGCCCAGCCGGGCAGCCCCACCGTGTCGCGGACGAAGATGCGCATGGCCCGGCCGGGGCGGCCCGCGGCGATGGCGGCGCGGGCGCGGCGGTGGACCTCGCCGCCCGGACCTCCCAGGGGCGGGCCGATGACGGCCGGGGGCTCGTAGAGCACCGCGCCCGCGAAGGCGGACGGCGCCGCCACCATGGCCTCCAGCGCGATCACCGCGCCCGAGGAGTGCCCCGCCAGCAGCACCGGCCCGCCGCCGATCGCCTCCGCCATCGCGAGGACGTGCTCGACCTCCTGCGCGACCGTGCAGGGGGCCCGCTGGTCCAGGTCCAGCCGGTAGCGGCGGCGGTGGAGGCGGACGACCCGGTGGTGCGGGGCCAGCCGCGCGGCCACCGCCTTCCAGGAGGTCCCGTCGTCCAGGCCCGGGTGCAGGACCAGGACGGCGGGTCCGCCGCCCTCGTCGACGGCCCGCGCCTCCGTCCCGTCGGCTGCCTTCGCTGTGATGATCATGGCCAGGCTCCTTAGCGATGCTAAGTGCAATTTAGCGCCGCTAAGGAGCGCTGGCAACGGCGGGTTATGTTGGGGGTGTGATCGTCGGGGCCGTACGCGGGCGGTGGCGCTTACCCGCCTGGGCGAGCGACGCCGGAGCCGCCGCGGTCGTGCTGGCGGCGGAGCTGGGGCTGGCGAGCTACGGGCTCGGCGCCAGGGTGGTGCTGCTCGCCGTGGCGGGCGCGGGTCTCATGCTGCTGCGGCGCCGTTACCCGGCCTCGGTGGCCGTGATGGCGGGGGTGCTCTACCTGATCGGCACCCAGCCACCCGAGTACGACGCTCCCGTCAGCTCCGCGCTGATCGCCCTCTACAGCGTGGGCCGCCACGCCTCCGGCCGGCTGGCGATCGGCATCGGGGCGCTGGCCGTGATGGTCGGCGCGGTGCGCTCAGGAGCCGGCTGGGAAGGCGCGTCACTGGCCTCGGTCCTGACCGTCGGGCTCAGCCCCGCGGCGCCGGTGGCGGCCGGGCACATCGTACGGCTGCGTGCCGAGCTGCTCCACAGGCGCCAGCAGCAGGCGGCGGAGCTCGCGGTACGGGAGGAGCGCCGCCGCATCGCCCGCGAGCTGCACGACGTGATCGCCCACCACGTCAGCGTGATGTCCCTCTACATGGGCGTGGCCAGGCGCACGATCCCCCTCGACCCCGGGCGTGCCGAGGAGACCCTGCGCACCGGCGAGGACACCGCCCGGCAGGCGATGGCGGAGATGCGGCACCTGCTCGACGTGCTGCGTACCGACGGGGAGCCGGTGGACGACCAGGCGGACGTCGGCGTGGCACGGCTGCCCGCGCTGGTCGAGGAGTCGGGCAACGCCACGCTGGAGGTCGCCGGCGAGGCCGTCGAGCTGCCGACGACCGTGGACCACGCGGTGTACCGCATCGTCCAGGAGGCGCTCACCAACACCCGCAAGCACGCGGCGGGCGCCCGGTCGCGGGTGCTGCTGACGTACCAGCCGGGGCTGGTCGAGGTGGAGGTCGGCGACGACGGGCAGCCCAGGCCCGGCGACGTCGGCGTGGGGTTGGGGCTGGCGGGGATGGCCGAGAGGGTGTCGCTGTGCGGGGGCGAGCTGCGCGCGGGGCCGTCGCCGCGCGGAGGGTTCGTGGTGCACGCCCGGATCCCGCTTGTGGAGAGGCCATGACCGCTCAGGACGTGATCAAGGTGCTGATCGTGGACGACCACACCGTCGTCCGCACCGGGCTGCGGCTGCTGCTGGAGACCGCGCCCGGCCTGACCACGGTGGGCGAGGCGGGTGACGGCGCCGAGGCGGTACGCCGGTGCCACGCCCTGCGCCCGGACGTGGTGCTGATGGACCTGTACCTGCCCGGGATGGACGGCGTGGCCGCGACCGAGCGGATCACCGCGGAGCTGCCGGAGGTCAGGGTGCTCGCGCTGAGCACGTTCGACCTGGAGGAGCACGTGGTGGCGGCGCTGCGCGCGGGCGCGTCGGGGTTCCTGCCCAAGGACTCCTCGCCGGAGGAGCTGATCGAGGGCATCAGGGTGGTGCACCGGGGTGAGGCGGCGGTGGCGCCCCGGCTGCTGGTCGGCCTGATCGAGACGTTCGTCCGCCCGGCCAGGCCGAGAGCCGTCAAGGCCGGGCCGCTGACCGGCCTCACCGGGCGGGACCGGCAGGTGCTGGAGCTGATCGCGCGCGGGCTGTCCAACACGCAGATCGCCGCCGAGCTGGGGCTGTCGGTCTCGACGGTGAAGAACCGGGTGAGCGACCTGTTCGGCAAGCTCGGGGTGCGGGACCGAGCCCAGGCCGTGATCGCCGCCTACGAGGCCGGGCTGGTCACCCCCGGCGAGCCCTGACGCGGGGCCGGCTCCACCACCCGCCCGTCGCCGAGCACGAGCACGCGGTCGGCGTGCGAGGCGGCCTGCGCGTCGTGCGTCACCATGATGACGGTCTGCCCCAGCGTGTCCACGACGAGGCGGAGCAGGGCCAGGATCTCCCGGCCCGACCTGCTGTCGAGGTTGCCCGTCGGCTCGTCGGCGAAGACGACGTCGGGCCTGGACACCAGGGCGCGGCAGATCGCCACTCGCTGCTGCTGGCCGCCTGACAGCTCGTGCGGGCGCCGGTCCACGTGGCCGGCGAGGCCGGTCCTGCCGATCAGCTCCGCCACCCAGCCCCGCTCAGCCGCGCGGCCCGCGAGCCGGGGCGGCAGCTCGATGTTCTCCCTGGCCGTGAGCGCGGGCAGCAGGTTGTACGTCTGGAAGACGAACCCGATCCGCTCCCTGCGCAGGGTCGTCAGCTCGTGCTCCCCAAGCGCCCCGAGGTCGTCGCCGCCCACGCTGACCGCGCCCGAGGTGGGGCGGACCAGCCCGGCGGCGCACTGCAGCAGCGTGCTCTTGCCGGACCCCGACGGCCCCGTCACCGCGGTGAACGAGCCGCGGGCGAAGCCGTGGCTGACGTCCTCCAGCGCGGTGACGGCGGACGCGCCCGTGCCGTAGACCTTGGTGACGTGGTCGAGCCGTACCGCGTTCACAGAAGTGCCTGCCTCTCGTCGCGCATCGCCGCGCGTACGGCGAGGACCGAGCCCGCCAGCGCGGCCAGGATCGCGCCGGCACCCAGCGGCGCCAGCCAGCCGAAGGGGATGAAGGACACCAGGGCGGCCAGGCCGCCCGGCTCGCTCGCCGCGCACACCAGCACGGTCCAGACGGTCGCGGCCAGGGCCAGGACGAGCACGGGGACGACGGTGAGCACGCTCTCCCAGCAGGCCATCCGCGTGACCTGGCCGCGGCCCATGCCGAGCCGCCGCATACCGACGAACTCGCGCCCGCGGTCGAACAGCGCCAGGCAGAGGCCGTTGACGGCCGCCACCAGGCTGAACAGCGCGATCAGCACGGCGACGTAGGGCAGCACGCGGTTGCGCCCGGCGTTCTCGAGCGCCTTGTGCCCGACGTACTCCTGCCGGGTCAGCGCCGCCGGGTGCGCGGCCTCGCCGTGCGTGTAGATCCGCAAGTACGGCCCGCCCGCCAGGTGGGCGGCGGTGCCGTCGAGGCCGGGGAACAGCAGGGACGCCAGCTCGGACGTGTCCCGGTAGACGGCCGCCACCGTGTACGTGGCGGGCTCGCGGGAGCCGGGGAAGCGGATCCGGACCCGGGTGCCCGGCGCGGCGCCGGTCCTGGCCGCCAGCGACTCGCGGAGGGCGACCTCGCCCTCGCGCAGGTCGTTCAGCGGCCGGCCGCGCACGGGCAGGCCGAGCGCCCGGGTGACGTCCCCGGTGACCACCGTGGCGTCCGTGGTGCGGCCGTCCATCGTGACGGGCATCGCGCGCAGCCCGACGGCGCCGTCCCTGAGCAGCTCCGGCGAGAGCCCGGTGTCCGACAGCAGCACGTGACCGGCGGTGATCTCCCCGGCCGCCCGGGCGGCCGCGCGCCAGTCGTAGAACGACTGGGTGCCGGTGACCACGCCGGCCAGCGTCACGCCGAGCGTGATCGCCCCCACCGCCCCGGCGAACCTGCGGTGGTTGAACAGCACGTTGGCCGTGGCGAGGAAGCCGCCCACCCGGGACACGCGCCCCACGGCACCGCGCACGAGCCGGCCCGCGGCGAGCACGGCCCACGGCGCCACCAGCCCGGCGGCGGCCACGACCAGGGCGAACATGAGGAACTGCGCGAGCAGCGTCCCGACCTGCCCGCCGAAGTCCGTCACCTGCCCGAGCTGGAGCGCGGACAGCACGGTGGCCACGGCGGCCAGCGCCAGCCCCGTCAGCAGCCGGCCCCTGCCGATGCGCCGGCCCTCCTGGGGCGCCTCGCCGAGCGCGTCGCCCGGGCGGATCCGCGAGGTCCGCGCTCCGGCCATGAGGCTCGCCGCCAGCGCGACGGCCACGGTGAAGGCCAGCGTCCACAGGGCCGGCTGCGGCCGGTAGGTCAGCTCGAACGCCGTGCCGAGCGTGCCGAAATCGCGGAGCCGGTCCGCGATCACCGGCGCGGCCAGGGCGCCGAGCGGGACGCCCCCCGCCGTGGCGACCGCCGCGAGGATCAGTCCCTCGGCGAGCAGCATGCGCCTGAGCTGCCGGGGGTAGGCGCCGATGGCCCGCAGGACGGCCAGCTCCCTGCCGCGCCGCCGTACCGACAGGCCCAGGGCGGCCGCCACCATGCCGGTCGCGACGAGCACCGTGGTGCCCAGCAGGAACCAGGGGGCGTTCAGCGAGCCGGTGGCCAGGCCGTTGCCCTCCTCCAGGGCGCGGGCCGCGCCGGTGGCGATCCGCACGCCGCCCCCCGCGTACGGCGCCACGGCCCGCCCGACCACCGCCTCCAGCGCCGCCATCCCGACGCCGGGGCGCGGGTACACGCCGAGCGCGTCCACGCCCGTGCCGCGGCCCGCCAGCGCGGCGGCGTGGTCGTCGGTGAAGAACAGCGCCCGCTGGTGCCGCCACGGCCCGGCCGCCGCGGCCACGCCGACGACCCGGTGAGACCGTACGACGCCGGCCGCCTCGACCTTGACCTGGTCTCCGACGCCGACCGGCTCGACCGTGACGCGGTCACCGACATCGGTCTCCGGCGTGGTGGTGTCCACGACCACCTCACCCGCCGCCCTCGGCGGCCGGCCCGCGACCAGCCGGAACGGTGTCAGCCGGGCGCTGGACCACCCGTGCCCTCCGGCCCCGGGCCCGACGGGGAACGTGATCTCGGGGACGGCCGCGCCCACCTCCGGCAGCTCCTTGACGGCCGCGACCAGCTCCGGCGGGATCGCCCCGGCGACGCCACCGGTCCCGACGACCAGGGGCACGCCCGCGTACCGCTCGACGGGGGGCCGCGCCCGCTCGGCCGAGTCGATGACGAACCAGAACGCGCTCACCATGGCCGCGGCCACCACCAGGGTCACCAGCGCGCCCAGCGCGCTCCCCGGGTGCCGGCGCAACGTCCGCCCTGCCAGCCACACTGCCAGCCACACTGCCAGCCTGACTGCCGGCCACACCACCGCCATCCCTCCTCCGCTCCGCGATCCCGCCCTTCCAGCCTGTCGGCGGCGAGGGCCGCGGTCGTCGGGCGCGAGGAGGAACCGCGGGCGGTACCCGGGTCCCGGTCAGGCCGTGACTTCCGGCGGGGCCCGCATGCCGACGTAGACGCACCGGGTGCCGTCGGCGGGGGTGGAGAAGACGACGGGCATGTAGTCCTCGCTGAAGGACGGTCCCGCGCCGGAGGCGGCGAACACCGTCTCCGTGACGGGCGCCATATGCGGACCCCGGCCAGCTCGCCGAGCAGCTCGGCGAACAGGTCGGCGTACAGGCGGCGGGCGGAGCCGCCGTTGGTGAGCAGGACCACGGCCACGCCGGCCTGGGGGACGACGCGCAGGTTGCCGTACTGGCCGATGGCGGCGCCGTCGTGGCCGTAGCCGGTGACGCCGTCCGGTCGTACAGGGTCCAGCCGCGGCCCGAGTCGTAGGTGAAGTCGTTGGCCACGCCACCGGTGTGCGAGAGGAGCTGCCTGCCGGTGATCGTCGCGGTGACCCCGGGGCCGGGGGTGCCGAACTCGGGCAGCACGTCCACGACCTTCGCGTCCAGCTCCAGCAGGCCCCCGTCCACCAGGGTCATGATCAGCGCGCCGCCGGCGCCCATCACCGCGCGGGCCGCGATGAGCTGCGCCGGGTCGCCCGCGACGGTGGCCGCCAGCGCAAATGAGCGAACGACGCTCCTCGCGAGGGCATGAAAAAAGGCCGGGCCGCACGAGCCCGGCCTTTCGAGTGGGTCCTTACAGCTTGGGCAGGAAGCCCACCCGATCGCGCACCTGCGCCATCGTCTCCTTCGCCACCGCCGACGCCCGCTCGGCACCGATCGCCAGCATCCGGTCGAGCTCCTTCTCGTCGGCCAGCAGCTTCTCCGTACGCTCCCTGATCGGCGCGAACGTCTGCTCGACGGCCTCGGCGACGTCCTTCTTGAACGTGCCGTACCCCTGCCCCTCGTAGCGGGCGACCAGCTCGGGGATGGGCGTGCCGGTCAGCGCCGACTGGATGCGCAGCAGGTTGGAGATGCCCGGCTTGTTCGCCTCGTCGAACAGGACCTCCGAGCCCGTGTCGGTCACCGCCCGCATGACCTTCTTGCGCAGCGGCCCCGGCTGCTCCAGCACGTCGAGGATGCCCGCGGGGCTGGATGACGACTTCGACATCTTCGCCGTCGGATCCTGGAGGTCGGTGATCTTCTCGACCTCCTTGAGGATGTACGGGTCCGGCAGCGTGAACGTGTCACCGAAGCGGTGGTTGAACCGCTGGCCCAGGTCGCGGGTGAGCTCCAGGTGCTGCTTCTGGTCGGCCCCGACCGGCACCAGGTTGGCCTGGTAGAGCAGGATGTCGGCGGCCTGGAGGATCGGGTAGGTGAACAGGCCCACGCTGGCCGCGCTCTCCCCGAACTTGGCCGACTTGTCCTTGAACTGCGTCATCCGCCCCGCCTCGCCCATGCCGGTGAGGCAGATCAGCACCCACGCCAGCTCGGTGTGCTCGCGCACGTGCGACTGCACGAAGACGGTGGAACGCTCCGGGTCGAGCCCGGCGGCGAAGAGCTGGGCCGCGGCCACGCGGCTGCGGCGGCGCAGCGCGTCGGGCTCGGTCGGCACGGTGATCGCGTGAAGATCGACCACGCAGTAGAACGCGTCGTGGGTCTCCTGCATGGTGACCCACTGGCGGACCGCACCCAGGTAGTTGCCCAGGTGGAAGGAGTCCGCGGTGGGCTGGATGCCGGAGAGTACACGAGGTCTGGCCATAGCAGGCAATTGTGTCAGGAATCCTGCTCCGGCGGCGACTCGACGGCCGGTCGGCGTTTCACCCTCACCCGGGCGATCCGGCGGCCGTCCAGCTCGGTGACGGCCAGCTCGAAGCCGGAGAACTCCACCCGCTCCCCCACGGCGGGCACGTGCCCCAGCATCGCCATGACGAAGCCGGCCAGCGTCTCGTACGGGCCGTCGGGCAGGCGGATGCCGGTCTCGGTGGCGAAGTCGTTGAGGTTCGTCAGGCCGTCGATCTCGATCTCGCCCGCGGGCAGGATCACGACGTCCTCCTCGACGTCGTACTCGTCCCTGATGTCGCCGATCAGCTCCTCGACCAGGTCCTCCATGGTGACGATGCCGGCCGTGCCGCCGTACTCGTCCACCACGATGGCCAGGTGCTGGCCCTCGTCGCGCATCTCGTTCAGCGTGGTGAGCAGGCGCTTGGAGGCGGGCACGAACTTGGCGGCCCTGATCGGCACGACGGCGCTGATCGGCTCGGTGCGGCCGGTCAGCTCGGGATCCAGCAGGTCGCGGACGTGCACGAACCCGATGACCTCGTCGTAGGTGTCGCGGTAGACAGGGAAGCGCGAGTGCGGGAGCGTGGCGGCCAGCCGGGCGGCCTGCGTCAGCGGCGTGTCGGCCTCCATGAACTCGACCTCGGTGCGCGGCAGCATCACCTCCCTGAGCTGCCGCTTGCCCGCGGCGAACACCTCGCCGATGAGCTTGCGCTCGTCGGCGGTCAGGTCGGTGTGCCCCACCACCATGTCGCGCAGCTCCTCAGTGGTGACCTCCTCCCTGTCGGCCTGCGGGTTGCCGCCGAGCAGCCGGACCACGCCGTCGGTGGACTTGGACAACATCCAGATGATCGGGCGCGACAGGGAGGCGATCCGGTCCAGGAACGGCGCCACGTACAGCGACAGCCCCTCGGCCCGCTGCAGCGCCAGCCGCTTGGGCGCCAGCTCCCCGAGCACCAGCGACACGTACGAGATGGCCAGCGTGACCAGGACCAGGGCCAGCACGGGCGCCACGGCCCCCGGCACCCCCCAGCCCTCCAGCACGGGCACGAGCTGCGCCGCGAGCCGGTCGGCGCCGAACGCGGCCGACAACATGGTGGCCACGGTCACGCCGATCTGGACGGCGGACAGGAACCTGTTGGGGTCGCGGGCCAGCTTGGCCACGCGCTCACCGCGACGTCCCCGTTGCGAGAGTTTGCGGACCTGGCTGTCGCGCAGGGAGACCATGGCGATTTCTGCGGCCGCGAAGAAACCCCCGATCAGGATGAACAGCAGGACCAGGGCGATGTTGGCCGCGACGGTGTCAAACATGGTGGTTGGCAGCGTACTCGTCGGCTTTCCCGCGTATGCTGAACGGCAAGCCTGACAAAATCAAACATATACGAACAGGAGTACACATGAGGCTACTGGTCACCGGAGGCGCCGGGTACGTCGGAAGCGTGGTCGCGGCGCAGCTCATCGAGGCGGGGCACGAGGTGACCGTACTCGACGACCTGTCAACCGGGCATGAGGACGCGGTGCCGGAGGGTGCGCGTTTCGTCCGGGCGGACATCACCGAGGCCGGGCAGGCGCTCGACGGCGTGGACGCGGTGCTGCACTTCGCGGCCAAGTCGCTGGTGGGCGAGTCGGTGCAGAAGCCGGGTCTCTACTGGGCCAACAACCTGGGCGGCACTCTGGGGCTGCTGGACGCGATGCGCGACAAGGGCGTGGGGCGGATCGTGTTCTCCTCGACGGCTGCCACGTACGGGGAGCCGGAGCGCTCGCCGATCGAGGAGGACGACCCGACCCGGCCGACCAACCCGTACGGCGCCTCCAAGCTGGCCGTGGACACCGCGCTCAGCGCGTACGCGCGGCAGCGCGGGCTGGGCGCGGTGAGCCTGCGGTACTTCAACGTGGCCGGCGCCTACGGGCGGTTCCGCGAGCGGCACACGATCGAGACCCACCTCATCCCGAACGTGCTGAAGGTGGCGACCGGCGAGCGCGAGTCGGTCAGCGTGTTCGGCACCGACTACCCCACGGCCGACGGCACCTGCGTCCGCGACTACATCCACGTCGCCGACCTGGCCAGGGCCCACCTGCTGGCACTGGACGCGACCACCCCCGGCGAGCACCGCGTCTACAACCTGGGCAGCGGCACCGGCTTCTCCGTGCAGGAGGTGATCTCGGTCTGCCGCGAGGTCACCGGGCACGAGATCCCCGCCGTCGTCGGCGACCGGCGGCCCGGCGATCCGGCCGTGCTGGTCGCCTCGTCCGCCAGGATCCAGCGCGAGCTGGGCTGGAAGCCGGAGCGGGCGGCGCTGCGCGACATCGTCGCCGACGCCTGGGGAGCGCTTTCCGCGAAATGACCATACGGAGCGTCAATATGTGCTGTGATACCGAAATGTGAGGAGCTTTTCACCAAGGGTCACGAAGCTGATCTTCGGTGCCCTCATCGTGGTGTGCAGCGCGCTGGCGGCGGCCGGCGTGCTCTTCGCCACCCCGCAGCCCGCTCCGGCCACCCAGCCGACCTCCTGCCCCGACGCGGTGCCCCCGTAGACCATCCCGGGAAGCGAAACGCGCGCCCCCGCCGTGGAGGGCGCGCGTTCGGTGCGGCGGCTCAGATGAGGCCCAGCTCCTGAACGGCCTGGCGCTCCTCCTCCAGCTCGCGCACGCTGGCGTCGATGCGCTCGCGGGAGAACCCGTCGATCTCGAGACCCTGGATGATCTCGAACTTGCCGCCCGCCGCCCGCACCGGGAACGACGAGATGAGGCCCTCCGGCACGCCGTAGGAGCCGTCGGAGACCACGGCAGCCGAGGTCCAGTCGGTGCCGTTGACCCAGTCGTAGACGTGGTCGATCGCGGCGTTGGCGGCCGAGGCGGCCGAGGAGGCGCCGCGGGCGTCGATGATGGCGGCGCCGCGCTTGGCCACCGTCGGGATGAACGTGTCGCGCAGCCACTCGGTGTCGACCTGCTCGGCCGCGACCTTGCCGCCCACCTCGGCGTGGAACAGGTCGGGGTACTGCGTGGCGGAGTGGTTGCCCCAGATCGTCATCTTCTTGATCTCGGCGACCGGCACCTGCAGCTTGGCGGCGAGCTGGGACAGCGCGCGGTTGTGGTCGAGCCTGGTCATCGCGGTGAAGCGGTCGGCCGGCACGTCGGGCGCGTTCCGCTGGGCGATGAGCGCGTTGGTGTTGGCCGGGTTGCCCACGACCAGGACCTTGATGTCGTCGGCGGCGTGGTCGTTGATGGCCTTGCCCTGCGGGCCGAAGATGCCGCCGTTGGCGCCGAGCAGGTCGCCGCGCTCCATGCCGGCCTTACGCGGCATGGCGCCGACCAGCAGCGCCACGTTGGCCCCGGCGAAGGCGACGTTGGGGTCGTCGGTGATCTCGATGCCGGACAGCAGCGGGAACGCGCAGTCGTCCAGCTCCATCGCCGTGCCCTCGGCCGCCTTCACCGCCTGCGGGATCTCCAGCAGGCTGAGCTTGACCGGGACGTCGGCGCCGAGCAGCTGCCCCGACGCGATGCGGAACAGCAGTGCGTAGCCGATCTGGCCGGCGGCTCCGGTGACGGTCACCTTTACGGGCACAGTGGCTGACGACGCCATGGCCTACCCCTAACTCCCAGCAAGAATCGTTGACGCCTGGGATGTTACCCGCTCGTCATCAGCAGGTTTCCATCGCGGGCACCTTCAGCTCCGCGTCGAACTCCACCTTCTCGAAGTACCTGGTCAGGAGCTGCTGGATGTAGCCCCTGGCGTAGAAGTCGGCGATGACCGCCTCCACCGCCTGGCAGGTCCGCACGTCGCCGCTCCTGATGCCGACGCCGTAACGCTCGTTGGTGAGCTTGGCGCCGAGGATCTTGTAGCGCATGTTCTCCCTGGCCGCGAAGCCCGCCAGGATCAGGTCGTCGCCGGGCACCGCGCTCACCTTGCCGCTCCTGAGCAGGTCCATGCAGGCGGCGTAGTCGCTGGCCGTGACCGGTATGACCTTCACCCGGTCCTGCACGGCGCCGACCGACGGGCTGTTGGGCGCGCAGATCCGCTTGCCCTTCAGGTCGCCGATCTTCTCGATGCCGTCGCCCGCGCGTACCAGGAGGTCCTGGTGGGCCAGGTAGTACGGCCCGGCGAACTGCGTCCGGCTCTGGTCGATCGAGTAGGTGGCCACGACCAGGTCCACCCGGCCCTCGGCCAGGGCGGGCTCGCGGTCGTACCTGCCGACCTGGACGAACGTCGTCTCCTTGGCCCCCAGCTCGGTCGCGATCCGCTTGGCGATCTCGATGTCGAAGCCCTCGAACTCGCCGCCGTTCTGCAGCGCGACGCCCGGCAGGTCGCCCTTGACGCCGATCACGATCTTCCCGGTCTGCGCCACCTTGTCGGCCACCGTGGCGAAGCTGGTGGCGGGCTCGGGCGTGTCCTCGGCCGGGTCCGAGCCCGGCAGGAACGTCAGGTTGGCCAGGTTGCCGTTCAGCACCAGCGCGATCGCCGCGGCGGCGATCAGCACGAGCGCGGTGGCCAGCCCCAGCCAGACCTTCGCCCGCCGCCGCCGCGCCGGCGGGGCGGGCTCGGGCATCGGGTACGGCGCCCCGCCCCCTCGCGGCGGGACCGTGCCCGCGGGTCCTCCCGACGGCGCTGTCATGGCCCGCTGCCCGGCGGTGTGCTGTCCTGCGGTGTGCTGTCCTGCGGTGTGCTGTCCGCCGGTGTGCTGCAGGTCCTGCGGCGCCACCTCGGAGGGAACGGACGGCAGCGGAGAGGCACCCGTCTGAGCGGACGGCACCGGGACCTGGGAGGCGCCGGTCTGCGAGGGCGGCACCACGGAGCCCTTGCGCCCCGGCTGTTCGGTGATCGACCGCGTCGACACCCTGATGAACGGCGTGGTGTCCTCGCTGGCCACCTGAACGCCCCTGCTGAGCACCGCCGTGGACGCCCCCGCCGTGGACGACTGCCCCAGCAGCCGCAGCAGGATCTGGTCGGCCGACGGCCGCTCGGCCGGCGACTTGGCCAGCGCCTCGCGCACCACGCTGCGCAGCGGCTCGTGCAGCATGGAGACGTCGACCTCGTGGTTGAGGATGCGGTTGAGCACCGTCGCGATGGACTTGCCCTCGAAGACCACGTTCCCCGTCGCGGCGAAGGCGATCGTCGCCCCCCACGAGAAGACGTCCGTGAAGGGCCCGATGTCGTCACCGGCGATCTGCTCGGGCGCCATGTAGGCGGGGGTGCCGATGGCGCGGCTGGTGATCGTACCGGTGGAGTCGATGATGCGGGCGATGCCGAAGTCGACCACGCGCGGCCCGTCGGCGGCGATCAGCACGTTGTCGGGCTTGAAGTCGCGGTGCACGATCGAGGCGTGGTGGATCGCGGTGAGCGCGGTGGCGGTGCCGATGGCCAGCCGGTCGAGCACCGTGCCGGTCAGCGGCCCGTCGGTCTCGACGACCTCGCGCAGCGGCCGGCCGTCGATGTACTCGCTGGCGATGTACGGCGTGTCGCCGTCGAGATCGGCCTCCATCACCCGGGCGGTGCAGAACGACGCGACCCGCTGCGCCGCCTTCAGCTCCCTGGCGAAGCGTGACCTGGCGATGGTGTCGCCGCTGAACTTGACGTGCAGCAGCTTGATCGCGGCACGCTCGTCCTTGTCGTTGACGCCCAGGTAGACGATGCCCTGGCCACCTTCGCCGATCCGCCCGGACAGCCGGAAGGAGCCAAGCTCGGTGGGATCGCCGGCGACCAGCGGCGAGATTTGCGGCATTCGTCATCCCCACGTGTACTGAACCCCATCGACGCAAACTTTACGACGCTCAGCAACTTCTCAGGGATCGGTTAAGGTTAGGCTACGTCACGGCTTCGTGTCTTTCGTGAATCGGGCCCTGCATCTTGCGCCCGCACCCCGTTCCGGGAAGCCTCAGGATCATGGATCGCCCCTATGACATCGTGCTGTTCGGCGCGAGCGGGTTCACCGGCGCCCTGACGGCCGCCTACCTCGCCAGGGCCGCGGGCCCCGGCACCCGCTGGGCGCTGGCCGGACGCGACCGGGCCAAGCTGGAACGCCTCGGGCTCGACGTGCCGGTCCTCACCGCTGACGCCACCGACGCGGCCTCGCTCGCGGCGCTCGTCCGCCAGACGCGGGTCCTGGCCACCACGGTCGGCCCGTACGTCCTGCGCGGCGAGCCCCTGGTCGCCGCCTGCGCCGACGCCGGCACCCACTACCTCGACCTCACGGGCGAGCAGGAGTTCATGGACCGCGTGTACGTGTACTACCACGACCGGGCGGTCAGGAGCGGCGCCAAGCTGGTGCACGCCTGCGGCTTCGACTCGATCCCGTACGACCTCGGCGTCCTGCACACGGTCGGCCGGCTCCCCGAGGGCGTCCCGCTCAGGGTCAGCGGCTTCCTGCGGGTCAGCGGGCGCCCGTCGGGCGGCACGGCGGCCACCGTGCTGGCCGTCATGGGCCGCGCCCGCCAGGCCGTCGCGCAGGGCACCCAGCGCCGCTCGGCCGAGCCCAGGCCCAAGGGCCGCACGGTCAGCTCCGGGCCCGGCGGGCTGCGTTACGTGGGCGGCTGGGCCCTGCCCATGCCCAGCATCGACCCGCACGTCGTCGGCTACTCCGCCCGCCTGCTCGACCGCTACGGCCCCGACTTCGCCTACCGCCAGCACTACGCGGTCCGCACCCTGCCGCGGGCGCTGGCCACGGTGGCGGGCGCGGGCGCGTTCGCGGCTCTGGCCCAGCTCCCGCCGGCGCGCCGCTGGATGCAGAGCCGGGTGCGACCCGGCGAGGGGCCGTCACCCGCGCGGCGGGCCAGGAGCTGGTTCAAGGTCACGTTCCTGGGCGAGGGCGGCGGCGAGCGCGTGGTCACGCAGGTCGCGGGCGGCGACCCCGGCTACGACGAGACCGCCAAGATGCTCGCCGAGTCGGCCCTCTGCCTGGCCTTCGACGACGTCCCCGGCCGCGCGGGCCAGCTCACCACGGCCTCGGCCATGGGGCAGCCCCTCATCGACCGCCTGCACCGCGCGGGGATCACCTTCAGGGTGCTCGATCAGTAGGGCAGGCTCCAGGTGGTGAAGGACTTGCGCAGGTACGGCGCCTTGTACTTGGGATAGGCCACCGTGCTGACGTCCCCGTCCGAGGTGTAACGCATGTCCGGGTTCTTCTTGAGCCAGTCGAGCCAGGCGTGCGAGCAGAACTGCGCGCAGTCGCCCTTCTTCTCCATGGCCTTGATCCGCGGGATGCCGGCCGGGTCGTACGACTTGCTGAAGGGCGCCGGCGCGGGCGTGTAGCCGGCCAGGAAGGCGCCCTGGTGGTTGTAGAGCTTGCCGCGCATCGCCCAGTCCTTCTTGTTCGGCTGGTTGCCGTACGGCAGGGCGATGGTGGTGGGCTTGGTGTAGGACAAGGAGTTGATCTGCGCGGCGATCTTGCCGATCTGCTCCTCGACCTCCTTGTGCGAGCGGCCCCGCAGGTTCAGGTGGTCGCTGGTGTGGTTGCCGATCTCGAAGCCGTTGTCCTTGAGCCAGAGCAGCATCTGCGCCTGCTCCTCGCGCGTGGTCTTGCCGAACATGTCGCGCGTCACGTAGAACGTGGCCTTGGGCTTCCAGCCCGGGTTCGCGGCGGCGACCTCCTTGAGTATCGCGACCGCGGTGTCCTTCTGCGGCTCGCCCATCTGGTTCAGCGTGAGCTGCGAGGGCGAGGAGTCGTCGAACGTCAGCACCACGGGGTGCTTGCCGGCAGGGATGTCGATCTTGCCGGCCACCATCTCGGCGGCCGTGATCGGCACGTAGTCCTCCTTCACCAGCCGCTCCAGGTCGGCCCTGAACTGCTGCGGCGACCTGTCGTCCGTCGTCTGCGGCTTCGGCACGATCCGGTGGAACATCAGCACCGGGATCTGCCCGAGCTCGTTCGCCCTCACCTTGGCGGCGTTCTTGACCTTGGCCGCCTTGGTCGCCTTGAGCTTCGTGGCGGCGTCGACCTTGGTGTCGGCCAGCTTGGTGGTGTCCGGCTGAGAGTCGCAGCCGGACAGGATCGCGGCGGCGGTGAGCGCCCCCAGCCCACTCAGAATTCTCAGTCGCATCCGAACCCCCCGAAACGCGTACGACTGTTCTGAGCTGCCTCATACCCACGTGATCAACAGTGCCACGCCGCCGTACACGTCAAGACATGGGAAAGGGCCGTCCCCGGGGACGGGACGGCCCTCCTCCGGCTACTTCAGGCGCGCCTCGATGGCCTCGATCACCTTCGGCCGCAGCTCCGCGGCGCGGATGACGGCGTCCACGGAGCCGACCTCGACCGCGCGCCGGATGTTGTGCACCCGGTCGAACTCCGCGGCCACCTCGCCGAGCTTCTCCGCCCGCACCGACGCGCGCAGCTCGTCCAGCTCGGCGGTCAGCGCCGCACGGTCGGCCCCGGCCGCCGCCGCCACGCGCGCCTCCAGGTCCTGTACGCGCGCGTCGGCCGCCGTCCTGGCATTGACCTCGCCGGAGAAGACGACCGCGGCGGCCGGAGCGCCACCGAGCACCGAGGCGAACGAGCCCTCCAGCGCCAGCACGGTCATGTTCGGGTTCAGCGCCTTGGAGAACACCACGAACGCGCCACCGTGATACCGCGAGATCACGCAGAACACGATGGGCCCTTGGAAGTTCACGATCGCGCGGCCGATCTCGGCGCCGTACTCGAGCTGCAGCTTCCGCATCGACTCCGGCGAGCCGTCGAAGCCGGACAGGTTCGCCAGCACCACCAGCGGCCGGTTGCCGCTGGCCGCGTTGATCGCCCGCGCGGCCTTCTTCGACGAGCGCGGGAACAGCGTGCCGGCCGTGTAGGTGTCGGGGCCGTCGGTGGGCGGGAAGCCGCGCCGCGGCACCGACCGCGACTCGATGCCGAGCAGGCACACCGGCATGCCGCCGAGGTGCACGTCCTGCACCACCGCGGTCTCCGCGTCGGCCATGCCCGCCCAGCGCTCCAGCACCGGGTGGTCCTGGTCGGACAGCGCCCGCATCACCGTGCGGATGTCGAACGGCTTCTTGCGGTCGGGGTTGGCCGTGCTGGAGAAGATCTCGCCGACCGTGGAGAAGTCGCTGCCCTCCACGATGTGCGGGAAGTCGGAGATGTCGCGGTCGACGGGGTCGCTGGTCCGCACCCGCCGCGGCCCCGATTCGCCGGGGGCGACGTAGGTGTGGTCGTAGTGCGACATCAGCACGTCGCGGGCGGCGGACAGGTTCGGCGCCCAGTACTGGGCCTGCCCGTTCGGGCCCATCACCCGGTCGTAGCCGCCGATGCCGAAGTTGTCCTCCGCCGAGACGCCGCCGGAGAAGTCGAGCGACTGCTTGCCGGTGAGCACCATCGCCGAGTCCGGCGTCATCACCAGGATGCCCTTGGTGTGCATGAGCATCGTCGCCTCGGCGTTCCAGTACGGCTGCGCGCCGACGTTGATGCCCGCGACCACGATGTTGATCTCGCCGCCGTCCTGGGTGAACTCCACGATGCGCTTGAGCGCCGCGGCCACCCAGTCCATGTTCTCCGTGCCCGACTCCATGGAGATCCGGGCGCCGGCCGACAGCGCGTACCACTCCAGCGGCACCCGCATCCGCTCGGCCAGGTCCAGCGCGGCGATCACGCGGCGGCACTCGGGCTCCGACAGCGCGCCGAGCGACTTGGTCGGGTCGCCGAGCAGCACGACCCTGGTGATGCCCTCGGGGTGCCGCCTGGTCCGCGTGGTGACCACGCCCGCGACGAGCGCCGCGGTGTTGCGGCCCTTCGGCCGCTCGACCGGCACTAGCCGGTGGTCGTCGTCGAGGTCGTGCTCGGCGAAGTCGCCGAGCATGCCGGTCAGCTCGTACGGGTAGACGGTGTTGCGGCTGCTGGCGCGCAGCACCTTCTGCCGGTAGTCGTCCAGCGGCTCGATCGGCGCGTCCGACGGCTGGCTGATGGTCAGCTTGGGGGCGCCGGTGGCGTCCAGGGAGATGCGCACGGCGACCTTGGTCAGCGCGCCGGTCTCCGGGTCGCGCTGCCGCGCGATGAACAGCGTCTCCTCCAGCCCGGCCCCCGCGGTCGTCGGCAGCACGCGCCGGGCGAGCATCTCGATCTCGGCGCGGGTGAGGTTGCTGGGCGGCCAGACGTAGATCACGATCCGGTTGGTGTTGAGCCGCTTCTTCGACGGCCGCCTGGCCTGGGCGCGGCGGATGGAGTCGACGCAGGCGGCGATGATGTCCTCGGCTGTTGGTAGCGCGACGAGCCTGCCGTCGTGCTCGCGCAGCTCGGTCAGGTCGCGTACCTGGGCGAAGGCGATGAGCCTGTCGTCGGACGGGTTCTCCCGCGCCACGCACTGGAAGAGGTAGACCTCCTCGTCCGACGACGGGAGCCGGGTGAGGTCGAACTTGTTCAGCCGCTCCAGCTGCATGCGCTCGGCGATGTACGGGTGCAGGCCCCGAATCAGCCGCTCCTCCGCCATGCCCTCGGCCGACGGGCGGAAGGTGAAGTGGTGGTGCATGACCGCGCCGCCGCGCCCGGCGACGGTGGCGGTGATCCTGCGTACCTGCGCGGGCAGCGGGTGCGCGGCGACGACCTCGTGCAGCGCTGCCGCGGCCGCGTCGGAGTCCTCGGGCTGGCCCTCCCAGACGAGGTAGATGTCGGCGTCCACGACGTCCTCGCCGGCGCCGGCCAGCTCGGCCAGGCCGCGCAGCGCGCTGCCCAGCGCCTCGAAGCTCACCGCGGCGGAGACCACGCTCGACCCCGCGCGCTCGGCGATGACGAACGTGCAGCCCGCCACCTCGCTGGTGCGGACGGCGATGAGCGGCTTGTTGCCGTAGTACCGCCGGGTCAGCACCTCCAGCATGACCGCGTTGTCCAGGTTCTCGCGGACCAGGCGCTGGCCGAGCAGCCGCACCAGCGGCTCGGTGCTGCGGACCATCTCGGCGATGCGCTCGGCGCGGTCGGGCGAGCCGGGGTGCGCGTCGAGGTGGCGCAGGTGCCTGCGCACGCCGGCGTAGACGCGGGCGCGGTTGCGGCGCAGCAGCGGCTGCCCGAACCAGGCGAACACCACGCCCCGCGCCAGGTCGGAGATCACCGGGTAGCGGACCTGCGTGGCGGCCAGCAGCCGCTCCAGCACGAGCCCGGCTGGCTCGCGCAGCGCCTCGTCCGGCGGCGGCTCGCGCAGCCAGGAGCGCAGCAGGGTTGCCAGCACCGCGACATCGGCGGAGGCGCGCTGCTGGGCCAGGAAGATGCGGAACACCGCCCCTTCCAGCTCGCCGGTGCGCTCCAGCTCGGCGACCCCGTAGTGCCGCAGCGCCTTGGCGAGCTTGGCCTGGAACGAGTCCGGCAGCCCGGCCCGCTCGACGTCGAGGCTCTGCAGGTAGGTGTGGAAGTACTCGCGCGGGCTGTGCACGTGCTCGTCGCCGTCCTCGCCCGCGGGCCGGTTGCGGCTCAGCTCGGCCAGGTCGGCGAACGCCTCGAAGAGCTCCAGCTCCTCGGCCAGCGGCCGGTGACCGTCCTCGATGACCGTACGGCGCGCGGCCAGGTAGTCGTCGAGCACCCGGCGCTCGTCGTGCGGGTCGAGGTCGTAGCCCAGCAGCAGGCTGCGCAGGCCCTCCTGGCCGCGCCTGGCGCGCTCCCGCGCCGGCAGCTCGCCGGGCGCCGGGGGCAGGTCCAGCTCGGCGGCGCCGACCGCCTCGTCGAGCGTGGCGGCGGAGTCGTCGGCCAGCGGCTCCAGCCGCAGCAGCGGCGCGCCCGTCTCCACCTGGCTGCCCACGGAGACGGAGATCTCCTTCAGCCGGGCCTTGAACGGCGCCCGCAGCACCGTCTCCATCTTCATGGACTCCAGCACCAGGACCGGCGCGCCCGCCTCGACCTCGGCGCCGACCGCCAGCGGCGTGGCGACGACCAGGGCGGGCGCGGGCGAGCGGACGACGCCGCCCTCGTCGCGGCTGACGCGGTGTGCCACGCCGTCCACCTCGATCAGGTGGGTGGCCCCGTGCGTGCCGATGAGCAGGCGGTAGCGGCAGCCGTTGACGACGATCTGCCCGGTGTAGCGGTCGAAGCGGTCGAGCTCGACGTCGGCGGTACGCATCTCGCCGCCCGCCTCGACGGCGACGCGGAACCGGTGCGCGCCGACCCGCGCGACGCGCACGCGGTAGCCGGCGCCACGCAGCTTGAGGTCCAGCGGCCGGCTGCTCTTGTGCTGCACCTGCGGGCGCCCGCCGAACGCGGTCGCGAGCAGCCGCTGCCGCTCGGCGCGCTCCTCCTCCTCGTACGCCTCGATGGCGGCGGCCGCCAGCGCGACACCGGAGTGGCGGTGCGAGACCAGCCTGCCCTCGCCGCGGACGCGGTCGATCCAGCCGGTGTCGGCGCCGGCGTCGATCACCTCGGGCTGGTCGAGCAGGTCGAGCACGAAGCTCTTGTTCGTGGCGCCGCCCTCGATGATCACCGAGGTGCGGGCCATCGCCCGGCGCAGCCTGCCGAGGGCCTCCTCGCGGTCGCGGCCGTAGGCGATGATCTTGGCGATCATGGAGTCGAAGTCGGCGGGGATGGTGTCGCCCTCGCTGACGCCGGTGTCGACCCGGATGCCCGGCCCGGCGGGCAGGTCCAGCCGGGCGATGCGGCCGGGGGACGGCGCGAAGTCGCGGTCGGGGTCCTCGGCGTTCAGCCGGGCCTCGATGGCGTGGCCGCGCTCCGCCGGCGGCTCCCCTTCCAGCCGGCCGCCCGACGCCACGTGCAGCTGCGCCTTGACCAGGTCGAACCCGGTCGTGATCTCGGTGATCGGGTGCTCGACCTGGAGGCGCGTGTTGACCTCCAGGAACGCGAACAGCCGCTCGCCGGGGTGGTAGAGGAACTCGACGGTCGCCGCGCCGCGGTAGCCGACCGCCACGGCCAGCCGCTCGGCCGACGCCTTGAGCTCGGCCGCCTGCTCGGGGGCGAGCACCGGCGAGGCCGACTCCTCGATGACCTTCTGGTTGCGCCGCTGCACCGAGCAGTCGCGGACGCCGAGCGCCCACGCGGTGCCCTGGCCGTCGGCGATCACCTGCACCTCGACGTGCCTGGCTCCGGTGACCAGCCGCTCCAGGAACACGACGCCGCTGCCGAACGCCCGCGCGGCCTCCTGGCTGGTGCGCTCGTAGGCGTCGTCCAGCTCGGCCTCGCTGGTGATCACGCGGATGCCGCGCCCGCCGCCGCCCGCGGTGGCCTTCAGCATCAGCGGGTAACCGATCTCGGCCGCGGCCGTCCTGGCGGCGTCGAGGCTCTCGACGGCGCCGCGGCTCCACGGCGCGACCGGCACGCCGACCTCCTCGGCGATCAGCTTGGCACCGATCTTGTCGCCCAGCTTGCGCATGGCGTCCGGGCCAGGCCCGACGAAGGTGACCCCGATCCGCTCGCACAGCTCCGCGAACGCGGGATCCTCGGCGACGAAGCCCCACCCGACCCACGCGGCGTCGGCCCCCGTCTCCACCAGGGCGCGCTCCAGCACCTTCAGGTCGAGGTAGGGGCGCGCCGAGGCGGGGCCGAGATCGTAGGACAGGTCCGCCTCGCGGACGAAGGTCGACGTACGGTCGACGTCGGTGTACAGGGCGACGGTCTCCATCCGTGTCCCGGTCTCCGCGGCGAGGTCCCGTACGGCGTGGATGAGCCGCATGGCGGCCTCACCACGATTGACGATGGCGACACGACTGAACACCCGACCGAGCCCTCCTGTAGACCAACGATGTGCCCTGCGGCACGACAGCCCCGTGCAGTATCAACTCTCCCGTCTGCCGACCGGCGGCGCCCATGTCGTACACAGCGCACGCTACGCGGCCCGATTTGTGGGAAACCACCAAAAAGTTGACCACGCCCGAGGCGGCGGCAGACAGCCGAACGACCTCTACCAGGCGGGGTAACCGCAGGTAGAGGCCGTGTTCAGCGGCGGTTAAGCCGACATCTTCTTCTTGAGGTTCTCGTCGAGAGCCGCCAGGAAGTCCTGGGTGGTCAGCCACTTGGCGTCGCCGCCGACGAGGAGCGCGAGGTCCTTGGTCATCTGACCGCCCTCGACGGTCTCCACGCAGACCTGCTCCAGCTTGTTGGCGAACTCGGTCACCGCCGGGGTGTTGTCGAGCTTGCCGCGGTGCGCCAGGCCACGCGTCCACGCGAAGATCGAGGCGATCGGGTTGGTGGAGGTGGGGTTGCCCTGCTGGTGCTGGCGGTAGTGGCGGGTCACGGTGCCGTGCGCGGCCTCGGCCTCGACGGTCTGGCCGTCGGGGGTCATCAGGACCGAGGTCATCAGGCCGAGCGAGCCGAAGCCCTGGGCGACCGTGTCGGACTGGACGTCGCCGTCGTAGTTCTTCGCGGCCCAGACGTAGCCGCCCTCCCACTTCAGCGCCGCGGCGACCATGTCGTCGATGAGGCGGTGCTCGTAGGTCAGGCCGGCCTTGTCGAACTCGTCCTTGAACTCGGTCTCGAAGACCTCGGCGAAGATGTCCTTGAAGCGGCCGTCGTAGGCCTTGAGGATCGTGTTCTTCGTGGAGAGGTAGACCGGGTAGCCGCGGTTGAGGCCGTAACGCATCGACGCGCGGGCGAAGTCGCGGATCGACTCGTCCAGGTTGTACATCGCCATCGCGATGCCGCTGCCGGGGAAGTCGTACACGTCGAGCTCGATCGGCTCGGAGCCGTCCTTCGGCGTGTACGTCAGGGTCAGCGTGCCCTCGCCGGGGATCTTCAGGTCGGTGGCGCGGTACTGGTCGCCGAAGGCGTGACGGCCGACGACGATCGGCTTGGTCCAGCCGGGGACGAGCCGCGGCACGTTCGACATGATAATCGGCTCGCGGAAGATCACGCCGCCGAGGATGTTGCGGATGGTCCCGTTGGGGGACTTCCACATCTTCTTGAGGCCGAACTCCTCGACGCGCGCCTCGTCCGGGGTGATGGTGGCGCACTTCACACCGACGCCGTACTTCTTGATGGCGTTCGCGGCGTCGATGGTGACCTGGTCGTCCGTGGCGTCCCGGTGTTCGATGCCGAGGTCGTAGTACTTCAGGTCGACGTCGAGGTAGGGAAGGATCAGCTGGTCCTTGATGAACTGCCAGATGATCCGGGTCATCTCGTCGCCGTCAAGCTCGACGACGGGGCCCTCCACCTTGATCTTGGGCATGCGAATGGTTCCCCTTCAATGAATGGATGCGTTGAGGCTATCGGACCGCCAGGTCACGGTGCGAAAAGGGACAGGATGAGCGCCTTCAGCTCGTTGTTGTAAAGCAGGAGCGAGGTCAGGACCAGCACGAATCCGAACACGGACAGCGTGATGACGTCGATCCTCTTGCTCCTCAGCGCGAGCTGCCCGCCGTACCCGGCGAAGCGCAGCGCGGCGGCGATCATGATGGCGGCGCCCAGCACGAACCCGCCCCAGCGCGGGTTCACGATGAAGACCACGAGCACGCCGACGGCCGCACCCGCCAGGATCAGCGGATACGGCCCCCAGGTCTCGCGCTGCTCAGTCCCTTGGTTGCTCAACGCTCTTCGATCGGCTTCCACTTCTGGTCGGTCTCACCGATGTACTCACTGTCGGGGCGGATCAGCCGGTTGTCGGCGTGCTGCTCGATCACGTGAGCGGTCCAGCCGGACATGCGGCTGATGGAGAAGACCGGCGTGAACAGGTCGGTCGGGATGCCCAGGTAGTGGTAGACCGAGGCGGCGTAGAAGTCGACGTTGGGGTAGAGACCCTTGGTCTCGAAGACGACTTCCTCCATCTCCTTGGACATCCGGTAGTAGGTGTCGTCGCCGCTGGACTCGCCCAGCTCGGCCGACATCCTGCGCAGGTGCGTGGCGCGCGGGTCCTCCGTCTTGTAGACGCGGTGACCGAAGCCCATGATCTTCTCGCCGGCGGCCAGCTTGTCGCGTACGGCCTGGGCCACGCCTCCCGGCGACAGCGACTCCAGGGTCTTCATGACCTGCTCGTTCGCCCCGCCGTGCAGCGGGCCCTTGAGGGTGCCGATGGCGGCGACGATGGCGGAGTGCATGTCCGACAGGGTCGCGGCGCACACCCGGGCGGCGAAGGTGGAGGCGTTCATGGTGTGGTCGGCGTGCAGGACCAGGCACTCGTCGAAGATCTCGACCTCGCGCGGGCCGGGCGTGCGGCCGGTGACCTGAAGCAGGAAGTTCGCGGCGATGCTCAGCGACGGGTCAGGCTCGGGGGCCTCGGCGCCGGTGCGGGCGGCGTGGTAGCGGGCGACGAGCAGCGGCTGCTGGGCGACCAGCCTGGCCGCCTTGCGCAGGTTGGCGTCGGGGGCGATGGAGTCCTTGTCGGGGTCGTCGGCGCCCGACAGCGAGACCAGCGAGCGCAGCGCCTCCATGGGTTTCTGTTTCTCGGCGATCTCGGCGATGTTCGCGGACACCAGGGCGCCCAGCTCCCGGCCGCGTGCCAGCTCGTCGCCGTACGCGTCGAGCTCGGAGCGGGTGGGCAGCTTGCCACGCTGGAGCAGGTGTGCGGTCTCCTCGAACGTCGCGCGGCCGGCCAGGTCGTGGATGTCGTATCCACGGTAGAAGAGGCGACCGGCCTTTCCGTCGATGTCACTCAGCGCTGTGGACGCCGCGACGACATCGGCCAGACCTTTCGTGGGCTTGTCCGCCATGAGTGTTTCCTCCGCTTATCGTCGTCCGAAGTCTACCCGTGAGCAGGCAAAACCGACCGCAAAGGTCCAGACCAATTTCACGTCGGATTCTCCTTTCGGCAAAGGAGATTCCGCATCCCCTCGGTTGGGTAAGCCGGAGCTGTAGTAATAGTTACGGCGGGCTACCTGGGGAGGAACTGCCGTGGAGGGGCCGTTCATACGCATCGAGGACACTGGCGAGGTGGTCCCGTTGCGCCCCGAGATCACGACGGTCGGAAGGGGCCGGGGTGTAGACATCCGGCTCACCGACCCCAGCGTGTCTCGACTCCATGCCGAGTTCGTCAGACGAGGACCCTACCTGTACGTCGTGGACCTGGGCTTGTCCAGGAACGGCACACGGGTGAACGGCAGGCCGATCGCCCGGAGGGTCCTTGACGACGGCGACGTCGTCTCGTTCGGCGCGGCGCGGGGTCGCATCGGTGGAGTCCCCCGAGAGGACTTCACCCCCGAGGTCGAGCTGCGCAGGGCGGCCGCGCCCGAGCTGACCAGGCGCGAGGTCGACGTGCTGACCTCGCTCTGCAGGCCGGCGCTGTCGGACGAGGCGTTCGTCGCTCCGGCGACCGCACGCGAGATCGCCGACGACCTGGTCGTGACCGAGGCCGCGGTCAAGCAGCATCTGCTGCGGCTCTACCAGAAGTTCAGGATCCCCGAAGGCACCAACCGGCGCACCCGGCTGGCCAACGAGGTCGTCGCGCTCGGACTCGTGCGCCCGACCCCGGTGGTCCCGCCACAGCGCGCGGCTGGGGCCGCCACGGCCGAGCAGCCTTCGGCGGCTGGGCGCAGGGCGTCTTAACAGGGCTTCTGAGATCGCGACCGGGGCTTCGGCGAGGGGTTCCGGCAGCGTCGGACCCTCAAGCCCCCGCCGTGCCGGTCACGGCACGGATTCGAGCAGCGGTGACACGTCCGGAGGGCGTGTGCCGGGCTCGTCGCCGGTCAGGAAACCGGCCGGCGACGCGCGCAGGCGCAGCACGCCCTCAGACCTCTCAGATCATCCGGGCAGCACCCATCAGGTCGCCGCCCGGATCAGCTCATCCGGGCAGCACTCCTCAAATCGCCCGGATCAAATCATCCGGGTAGCACCTATCAGATCGCCCGGAAACCGTTGCTCGGCCTGCTCGTCCGGTTGGCCCGGTCGACCGCCACCGCGTAGTAGTGGTGGCCGCGCCTGCCGTCGGGGTCGGTCCAGCGGATCTGCCGGTCGCCCGGCACGACCGCGACGAGGTTGCGGGCGTCGGCGAAGTCTCCCGGGCCGGCGTGCCGGTCGAAGCGGAAGATGGCGAACAGGAACGGCTCGTCCCTGCCGGTGGCCACCGCCCGCACCTCGACACCGCCCGAGTGCACGCGCTTGGCGTAGGCCAGCACCGGCCGCCGCGGCGGCTCGCCGCCCGCCAGCCTGGGCAGCACGGGCGCGAGCGCGGGCCGCTGGTAGTGGTCGTTGACCGCGGTGGAGACGGAGCCGATCCGGTCCACCTTGACGTCGTTGGCGTTGTACCAGATGTCGCCGCCGATCTCGGGGTGCTCGCGGTTGAGCGTCAGGTGCCTGGACAGCTCGCCCGGCACCTGCCACTCGGGCGCCTGCGCGGGGTCGCCCGCCTTGTACGCGGCCTGCCCGATCCACAGCAGCGTGTTCGTGCCGCTCGCCACGTCCGACCACCACGGCACGAGCTTGGAGTAGTCGGCCGGCGGCTGCCCGATGTACCAGTAGAGCTGCGGCGCGATGTAGTCCAGCCAGCCCTTCTTGACCCAGCCGCGGGTGTCGGCGTGCAGGTTGTCGTACGACTGCCCGCCGTTGGTCTCGGAGCCGAGCGGGTCGGTGCCCCTGTTGCGCCAGATGCCGGACGGGCTGATGCCCCAGGCGATCTCCGGCTTCTCGGCGAGCACCCGCTGCTGCATCTCCTGCACCATGAGGTCGACGTTGTTGCGCCGCCAGGCGGCCAGGTCGGGGAAGCCGGCGCCGTACTTGGCGAACTCCTCGGCGTCGTCGAAGGCCGTGGTGTTGGTCGGGTAGAAGTAGTCGTCGAAGTGCAGGCCGTCGATGTCGTAGCGGGTGACCGCGTCCATCATCGCGTCCTGGCAGAACTTGCGGACCTCCGGCATGCCCGGGTTGTAGTAGAGCTTGCCGCCGAACGGCAGGATCCAGTCGGGGTTCTTGCGGCCGGGGTGGTCGGGGTGCAGCTTGGCCGGGTCGGCCTGCATCGAGACGCGGTACGGGTTGAACCAGGCGTGGAAGGCCAGGCCGCGCTTGTGCGTCTCCTCCACGGCGAACCCGAGCGGGTCGTAGCCGGGGTCCTGCCCCTGGGTGCCGGTCAGGTACTGCGACCACGGCTCGTACGGTGACGGCCAGAACGCGTCGGCGGTCGGCCTGATCTGCACGAACACCGAGTTGAGCTTCCTCTGGACGGCCACGTCCAGCCAGGCGAGGTACTCGGCCTTCTGCTCCTCGGCGCTCAGCCCGGGCTTGGACGGCCAGTTGATGTTGACCACGGACGCGATCCACATGCCCCTCATCTGCCGTAACGGCGGGACATATCCGGATTCAGCGAACGCAGGCAGCGGAACGGCGGAAGCAGCGGCGGCGAGGGCGAGACCCTTCAGGAGAGTCCTTCTGCTGGGCATGGGGGGTGGCCTCTCGGAAGTGGTTGTGTCGAGGCCGACGATGACAGAAAATTACCTTCAGATCAACAACTGTGAAGGAAAATGCCGATGAGCGGTGACCTGTACAGACTGGCGATGACGGTGCTGCATCCGGGGTTCGAGGGGACCTCCGCCCCCGACTGGCTGCGCCGCGCGCTGGGCGAGGGTCTCGGCGGCGTGGTGCTGTTCGCCCGCAACGCCGTCAGCGCGCGGCTCGTCCGGCAACTACGCGCGGAACATCCCGGCACCGTGATCGCCATCGACGAGGAAGGCGGCACGGTCACCCGGCTGGAGGTCATGGCCGGCAGCTCCTTTCCCGGCAACCGGGCGCTGGGCGTGGTGGACGACGTGGCGCTCACCGAGCAGGTGGGCCGCCAGATCGGCAGGATGCTCGCAGATCTCGACATCACGCTCAACTACGCGCCCTCCGCCGACGTGAACGCGAACCCCGCCAACCCTGTCATCGGCGTGCGCTCGTTCGGCCCGGAACCGGAGCTCGTCGCCCGCCACACCGCCGCCTACGTGCGCGGCGTGCAGGGCGCGGGCGTGGCCGCCTGTGCCAAGCACTTCCCCGGGCACGGCGACACGGTCACCGACTCGCACCTGGCGCTGCCCACCGTGCACGCCTCGCGGGAGGTGCTGGCCGAGCGCGACCTGCCGCCGTTCCTGGCCGCGATCGACGCCGGGGTGCGCTCGATCATGTCCGGCCACCTGCTCGTGCCCGCGCTCGATCCGTCGATGCCGGCGACGCTCAGCCGTACCGTCCTGACCGAACTCCTCAGGGGCGAGCTCGGGTTCGACGGGATGCTCGTCACCGACGCGATCGAGATGCGGGCGGTGGCCGCCATGTTCGGCCCCGGCGAGGTCGCGGTGCGCGCGCTCGCCGCCGGCGTGGACGCCATCTGCGCCGGGCTGACCACCGAGGACGAGCTGCGGGAGCTGCGCGACGCGATCGTGGCCGCCGTCCACGACGGCCGGCTGCCCGAGGAGCGGCTGGCGGAGGCCGCCGCCCGGGTGCGCGCGCTGTCCGGCTGGTACGCCGACCAGGCCAAGGCGCGGGCGCAGGCCCACGACGACGCCGACGAGGGCGTCGGCATGCGGGCCGCCCGCAGGGCGCTCACCACGACGGGCACCGCCGGGCTCGACCGCGGGCCGCTGGTCGTCGAGATCAACACGCGGCTCAACCAGGCCGTGGACCCCGCCACGCAGACCGGCGTCACGGCCGCGCTGGCCTCCCTGCTGCCGAACACCGGCAGCGTCCGGCTCGGCCCCGACGGGGAGCTGCCCGCCTTCGATGACCGGCCCGTCGTGCTCGTGGTGCACGACGCCGCCCGGCACCCCTGGGTACGCGACATCGTGGCCAAGGCCCTCACCGCCCGGCCCGACGCGATCATCGTGGACACCGGCATCCCGGCCCCGCCCCCTGGCGCCACCCACGTCGCCACCCACGGCATCTCCCGCGTCTCCGCGCTCGCCGCGGCCGAATGGTTGCTCGCATGAGCGTCGAACCCGCGAACCCGGTCGCGGCCGTACGCGCCGTGCTGCCCTCGCTGACGCCCGCGGCGCAGTCCATCGCGCGGCTCATCCTGGACGACCCCGGGCTGGTCGTGCGGAGCACGATCACCGAGTTCAGCGTGGTGTCGGGGACGAGCGAGGCGACGGTCGTGCGTACGGCGCGGGCGCTGGGCTTCTCCGGGTACTCGCAGCTCCGCTTCGCGCTGGCGGCGGCCGTGGCCAAGGAGCCCGAGCGGCTGGTGCCCGGCGACCTCGGCCCCGACGACCCGCTGACGGACGTGATCGCCAAGGTGGCCAGGGCCGAGTCCGAGGCACTGGCGGACACGGCCGCCCAGCTCGATCCCGACCAGCTCGGGGAGGTCGTGACCGCGATCTCGGAGGCACGGCGGGTGGACGTGTACGGCGTGGCCGCGTCGGGGCTGGTGGCGGCCGACATGTCGCAGAAGCTGCTGCGGATCGGGCTGTCCAGCCATCCGTTCAGCGATGCCCACCTGGCGTTGACCAGCGCGGCGCTGCTCAAGGCCGGGGACGTGGCGGTGGCGATCAGCTGCACCGGGGAGACGCCCGACGTGCTGGTGCCGGCGCGTACGGCGGCGGAGGCGGGGGCGCTGGTCGTGGGGATCACGAACAACCCGCGGTCGTCGCTGGCCGCGCTGGCGGATCACACGCTGGTGTCGGCGGGACGCGAGACGGCCTTCCGGCCCGGGGCGCTGGCCAGCCGGATCAGCCAGCTGCTGATCGTGGACTGCATCTTCGTGGGGCTGGCGCAGCGGCGCTACGACACGGCGGACGCGGCCATCCGGGCCACGCGCCTGGCCACGGACCGATACCGCAACCGGTGACCCGCCGTCGGGTCCTTCCGGAGAGAAGAGGCCGGAAAGAAGAGGGGTGGCTCAGTTGCGGGCGGGTGACAGCGAGGCGAGGTCGGCCTCGATCCTGCCCGCCGTGGCCAGCAGCGGCGGCAGCAGGTCGCGCTCGGCTGCCTCCAGGCTCGTACGGGTGGCGTGCGTCGAGACGTTGACCGCCGCCACCGTCCGCCCCGTCCGGTCCCGGATGGGGGCGGCGATCGAGCGCAGCCCCTCCTCCAGCTCCTGGTCCACCATCGCCCACCCGCGCACCCGCACCTCGTCCAGCTCGGCCCGCAGGGCGGCGGGCAGCACGATCGTGCGGGAGGTGAGCCGCCGCAGGCAGGCCCGCGAAAGGTACGCCTCCAGCGCCTCCGGCGGCAGCGCGGACAGCAGCACCCGCCCCATCGACGTGCAGTGTGCCGGGAACCGGGTGCCGATGCTGATGCTGACCCGCATGATCCGCGCCGTGGCCACCCGCGCCACGTACACGACGTCCTCCCCGTCCAGCACCGCCACCGACGCCGACTCGCGCACCTCGGCGGCCAGCCGTTCGAGGTGCGGGTCGGCCACCTCGGGCAGCGACAGGCCGGACAGGTAGGCGTACCCCAGCTCCAGCACCCGGGGTGTGAGCGCGAACAGCCGCCCGTCGTTGCGCACGTACCCGAGCTCGGTCAGCGTGAGGAGGAACCGCCTGGCCGCCGCCCGGCTGAGCCCGGTGGCGCGGGCCACCTGGCTGAGCGTCTGCTCGGGCTCGGCGGCGCTGAACGCCCGGATCACCGCGAGCCCGCGGGCCAGCGACTGCACGTGGTCCACCATGGTGATCCCCTTGACAGGAGCCGACAAGAGCGTAGCTTCCGCGATACGGGGTTGTTCGATCCGAGAATACATGTGCGCAGAGCGAACAACTAGGAGCATGCCGTGCGTCGCGCTCTCGTGGTCCTCGCCGCTCTACTCGTGACCGCCTGCGGCGGCGGCACCCAGCCCGGCGCGCCCGCCCAGGGCGGTTCCGGCCTGACCAAGGTCAACGCCGGGGTGATCGCCATCGTGGACACCGCGCCGATCCACCTCGGCAAGGCCAAGGGATTCTTCACCGAACAGCGGATCGACCTGACCATCACCCCGGTCCAGGGCGGCGCGGCGGCCGTCTCGGGCGCGGTGAGCGGGCAGTTCCAGTTCGCCTTCGCCAACACCACCTCGCTGCTGACCGCCAAGCAGCAGGGGCTGGACGTGAAGGTGGTCGCCAACGGCGTCTCCTCGACCGGCGAGCAGGGCAAGGACTTCAGCGCGGTGCTGGTCAAGCCGGACAGCCCGATCAGGGCGGCCAAGGACCTGGCGGGCAGGAAGATCTCGGTCAACCAGCTCAGGAACATCGGCGACACGACCGTACGCGCCTCCGTGCGCAACGCCGGAGGCGATCCGACCGGCATCGAGTTCGTCGAGCTGCCCTTCCCCGACGCGCCCGCCGCGCTGCAGAGCGGCCGGGTGGACGCGATCTGGGTGGTGGAGCCGTTCGTCAGCCAGGCCATCAGCCAGGGCGCCCGCCCCGTGGCCTGGAACTTCGCCGACGCCACCTCCGACCTGACCGTGGCCATGTACTTCACCACCGGCAGGACGGACGCCGACCTGACCCGGCGGTTCACTGCGGCGATCCGCAAGTCGCTGGAGTACGCCGACGCGCATCCGGACGAGGTGCGCGAGGTGCTGAAGACGTACACGAAGATCGCGCCCGACGTGATCGCCAAGATCTACCTGCCGAAGTGGCCGGCCGAGGTGAACAAGGCGTCCGTGCAGACCACCGCCGACCTGGCGGTGGCGGACGGGGTGCTCAAGGAGAAGATCGACGTGTCGGCGCTGGTGCCGTGATCCGACGCGACGGGCTGCCGCCCAGGCTGCGGGACGGCGCCGCCCGGCTGGGGTACGGCGCCGCCGGGCTCGGCGGCCTGGTGCTGCTGATGGAGGCCGTGCCCCGGCTCGGCCTGGTGGACGAGCGGTTCCTGCCGCCCGCCTCGGAGATCCTCGCCACGCTGGGGGCGCAGCTCGGCACGGCGGAGTTGTGGATCGCGCTGGGCGAGACGCTGCGCGGCTGGGCGATCGGCCTGGCGCTGGCGTTCTGCGCGGCGGTCGTGACCGGGGTGGTCATCGGGATCGTGCCGGGGCTGCGCGCGCTGACGAGCTCGACCGTCGAGTTCCTGCGGCCCATCCCGTCGGTGGCGCTGGTGCCGCTGGCCACGCTGCTGTTCGGGCCGTCGCTGGGCTCGACGCTGATGCTGGTCGGCTACGCGTCGTTCTGGCAGGTGCTCATCCAGGTCCTGTACGGCGTGGCGGCCGTGGACTCCGTGGCCTTCGACACCGCCAGGTCGTACCGGCTGTCGGCCTGGTCGCGGGTCAGGCACCTGGTGTGGCCGGCGGCGCTGCCGTACGTGATGACCGGGCTGCGGCTGGCGGCGGCGGTCGCGTTCATCCTGGCGGTGACCGCGGAGCTGGTCATCGGCAGCCCGGGGCTGGGCGCGGAGATCCAGGTGGCGCAGAGCAGCGGCGCGGTGCCCGCCGTGTACGCGCTGATCGTGCTGGCGGGGCTGGTCGGGATCGCGGTGAACGCGGCCGTGCGGCTGCTGGAGCGCAGGGTGCTGGCCTGGCATCCGGCGGTGCGCTCGGAGGTGGCGGCGTGAAGGCGGTCAGGCTGCTCGCCCTTCCGGTGCTGCTGGTGCTGGTCTGGTGGGCCGTCAGCGGGAGCTCGTTCTACCTGCCGAGCCCGGCGGCCGTGGGGCGGGCGTTCGCCGAGACGTGGTTCTCCGAGCGGCTCGTGGACGACGTGCTGCCCAGCGTGGGCCGGCTGCTGGCGGGCTACGCGGTGGCCGGGCTGCTCGGCGTGGCGCTGGGCGTGCCGATCGGGCTGTCGCGGCGGCTGCGGGCGACGCTGGAGCCGGTGCTGGAGTTCTTCAGGGCCATCCCGCCGCCCGTGCTGGTCCCGCTGATCATGCTGCTGGCGGGCATCGACACCCCGATGAAGGTGCTGGTCATCGTCTCGGGCTGCCTCTGGCCTATCCTGCTCAACACCGTGGAGGGCGTGCGGGCGCTGGACGAGGTGCTGGCCGACACCTGCCGCATGTACGGCATCAGGGGCGCGTCCAGGATGCGGCGGTTCGTGCTGCGCGGCGCGAGCCCGCAGATCATGACCGGGCTGCGGCAGGCGCTGTCCATCGGGATCATCCTCATGGTCATCAGCGAGATGTTCGCCAGCTCCAGCGGCTTGGGGTTCACGATCGTGCTGTTCCAGCGGCAGTTCCAGATCGCCGAGATGTGGAGCGGGATCCTCCTGCTCGGCCTGCTCGGGCTCGGGCTGTCGCTGCTCTTCCGCCGCGTGGAGCGGCGGGTGCTGGCCTGGTACTACGGCAGTGGAGCCGCCCGTGCTTGAGATCCACGACCTGCGCAAGGTGTACGAGAGCCCGGGCCGCCGGGTCGAGGCCATCGGCTCGATCACGCTGAGCGTCCGCGCCGGCGAGCTGGTCTGCGTCGTGGGCCCGTCGGGCTGCGGCAAGACCACGCTACTGCGGTGCGTGGCCGACTCCCTGCGCGCCGTCGGGCTCTCCGACGCCGCCGACGCCCATCCCTGGCAGCTCTCCGGCGGGATGCAGCAGCGGGTCGCGATCGCCCGCGCGGTGGCGTACGAGCCGCAGGTGCTGCTGATGGACGAGCCGTTCGCCGCCGTGGACGCCCAGACCAGGGCGGACCTGGAGGACCTGATCCTGCGGCTGTGGCGGAACTTCGAGATCACCACGCTGTTCGTCACCCACGACATCGACGAGGCCGTCTACCTCGGCCGGCGGGTCGTGGTGCTGTCCTCCTCGCCGACCACGGTCATGGAGGACCTGAAGATCGACCTGCCCGCCGAGCGCGACCAGCTCACGACGCGGTCGCTGCCCCGCTTCGGGGAGCTGCGCGGGCACGTCTACCGGCAGATCCAGCGAGCAAGGGGGCACAGTGAGGACCGTTAGGGACGCCGTCTTCGACATCCTGCGGCAGCACGAACTGACCACGATCTTCGCCAATCCCGGCTCGACCGAGGTGCCGCTGCTCGCCGGGCTGCCCGACGACCTGCGGTTCGTGCTGGCCCTGCACGAGGGCTCGGTGGTCGGCATGGCGACCGGCTGGGCGATCGGGCGGGAGGCTCCAGCGCTGGCCCTCCTGCACAGCGTGGCCGGGCTGGGCAACGCCGTCAGCGCCATCGCCACCGCCAGGGAGAACCGGGTGCCGCTGGTGATCGTCGTCGGCCAGCAGGACCGGCGGCACCTGGCGCTGGAGCCGTTCCTGGCCGGGCGGCTGGCGGGGCTGGCCGGCGACTACCCGGTACGCACCGATCAGCCGGTGCGGCCCCAGGACGTGCCGGGCGCCGTGGCCAGGGCCGTCCACGAGGCGACCACGTCCAGGGGGCCCGCGCTGGTCCTGGTGCCGATGGACGACTGGCAGGCGCCCTTCGACGGGGAGACCGTGGCGGCTCCGGCGCGGCTGCTGCGCCCGGCCGCCGTGGCCGACGCCGACCTCGTGCCGCTGGTGGAGCTGCTGGCCGGAGCGCGCAGCCCGGCGATCGTGTCGGGCGCGGGCGTGGGGCCGGGCTGGTTCGCGCTCGTGGCGCTGGCCGAGCGGCTGGGGTGCCCGGTGTACCAGGAGTCGTTCGGCGGGCGGGCCGGGTTCCCGCAGGACCATCCGCAGTACGGAGGGGTGCTGCCCGGGGGACGGAGCGGGCTGCGGGAGCGGCTGCGGCCCCACGACGTGGTGCTGGCGGTGGGGGCGCCGGTGTTCCGGCAGTACTCCTACGAGCCGGGCGCGCTGGTCGAGCCCGGCACGACGATCGCGCTGGTGACGGACGACCCCGCGGTGGCGCATCGCAGCCCCGCCGACCTGGCGTACCTGGCCGCTCCCGAGGCCGTCTGCGCCCGCCTGGCCGACCTGCTGCCCCCTCCCGGGCGTGGCGGCGTCTGGGCACGGGTGTCAGGACACGAGCCGTACTCGGGCGGGCCGCTACGGCCCACGGACGTGCTGCGGGAGCTGGCCGCGCGGCTCCCGCACGACGTCGCGCTCATCGAGGAGGCGCCTTCCGCGCGTCCCGACCTGCACGCGATGGTGCCGGCCAGGACCTCGTTCGGCTTCATCTCGGCGGCCAACGGCGGGCTCGGGTTCGGCGTGCCCGCCGCGGTGGGCCTGCGGATGGCGCAGCCCGGCCGGCCCGTGGTCGCCGTCGTCGGCGACGGCTCGGCGCTGTACGGCGTGCAGGCCCTCTGGAGCGCGGCCCACTACCGGGTGGGCGCGCTGTTCGTGGTGCTCGCCAACGGCCGGTACGCCGTCATGGACGGCCTGGCCGACAAGCACGGCGGCGGCAAGGGCCCGTGGCCGCCGTTCGACGAGGTGGACATGGGCGCGCTGGCCAGGTCGCTCGGCTGCCCCGCGCAGCGGATCGAGACGTACGCCGGCCTGACCGGCGCCCTTGACGAGGTCCTGCCCACGCTCGCCGCACGCGAGACCCCCCTGCTGCTCGACGTGGTCGTGACCGTGGATCCCTAGTGCCGAGGAGGCTCATCATGACGTTCCTGGACCCCAAGATCTGGACGGGATCGCTCTTCGACGGCGGCTGGACCGCCTCGCGGACCGGTGACGTCCCCGTCGTCGAGCCCGCCACCGGCGCCGAGCTGGGCCGCGCGGGCACGGCCGGCGCCGCGGACGTGGCGGCCGCCGCCGTACGCGCCAGGCAGGAGCAGCCGGCCTGGGCGGCGACCCCGTACGAGGAGCGGGCGGCGCTGCTGCGGCGGGCCGGGCGCCTGTTCGAGGAGCACGCGCAGGAGATCCAGGACTGGATCGTGCGCGAGTCGGGCGGCGTGCCGGGCAAGGCCGCCTTCGAGACGCACGTGGCGGCGCAGGAGTGCTACGAGGCGGCGGCGCTGGCCTCGCAGCCGCTCGGCGAGGTGCTGCCGACGGCGCGCAAGCGGCTCAGCTTCGCCCGGCGGGTGCCCGTCGGCGTCGTGGGCGTGATCGCGCCGTTCAACTTCCCGCTCATCCTCGGCACCAGGTCCGTCGCCCCGGCTCTGGCGCTGGGCAACGCGGTGGTGTTCAAGCCGGACCAGCGCACCGCCGTCTGCGGCGGGTACGCCATCGCCCGCGTCTTCGAGGAGGCCGGGCTGCCCGGCGGCCTGCTGCACGTGCTGCCCGGCGGCCCCGAGGCCGGCCAGGCCCTGGTCGCCGACCCGAACGTCCCCGTGATCTCCTTCACCGGCTCGACCGCCGCCGGGCGCAGGGTCGGCGAGCTGGCCGCACGCTCGCTCAAGCGGGTGCACCTGGAGCTGGGCGGCAACTCCGCGCTGGTCGTCTTCGACGACGCCGACCTCGACCCGGCCGTGTCGGCGGGCGCCTGGGCGTCGTTCTTCCACCAGGGGCAGATCTGCATGACCTCGGGCCGGCACCTGGTGCACGCCGCCGTGGCCGAGGAGTACGTCGCGCGCCTGGCCGCGAAGGCGAGCGCCCTGCCGGTGGGCGACCCGGCCACCGGGCAGGTCGCGCTCGGGCCGCTCATCGACGCGGGGCAGCGGGACCGGGTGCACCGGCTGGTCACCGACAGCGTGTCGGCCGGGGCGCGGCTGGCGTGCGGAGGGACGTACGAGGGGCTGTTCTACCGGCCGACGGTGCTGGCGGAGGTGCCGGTCGGCGCGCCGGCGTACGCGGAGGAGGTGTTCGGGCCCGTGGCGCCCGTGACGACGTTCTCCACGCTGGAGGAGGCGGCGGCGCTGGCCGCCGGCTCGCCGTACGGGCTGTCGCTGGGGATACTCACCCGGGACGTGATGAAGGGGCTGGCCCTGGCGGACCTGGTGCCTACGGGCGTCGTGCACATCAACGACCAGACGGTGGACGACGAGGCCGTGGCCCCGTTCGGCGGGATGGGCGCGTCGGGGACGGGCGCGCGGTTCGGCGGGACCGGGGCCAACGCCGGCGCCTTCACCGAGACGCAGTGGGTCACCATGCAGGGGGACATCGCCCGCTATCCCTTCTGAGACACTTCGCCCGGTATCGTCGCTGAATGGGGAAACGTCTGGAAGCCGAGCCTCCGTTCAGGGCCAGGCTCACGGTGGACGCCGGTGGGCGCGTGCTCACCGGCGCCGGCGCCTTCTTCACGGACAACCAGGCCCTCGTGGACCACGCCAGGCGGGCCGGTGGTGCGGGCACGCTGCGGTACTACTGGCGGGGCGCCGACCGCCACCTCTACCGGGTGACCGTCGAGAGCCACGACACCGAGCGCGGGCCGCTGACCGGGCTGGAGGCGCAGCGGTGCGAGGCGCCGTGGGGGCTGACGCAGCGGGAGCACGAGGTGCTGACGTGCGTGGCCGTCGGCATGACGAACCCGGAGACGGCCGCGCGGGTGGGATGCGGGGCCCGTACGGTGGCCACGCATGTCGAGAACGTGCTGGCCAAGCTGGGCGCGCCGACGCGGGCGGCGGCCGCGGCGCTCGCCACGGCCGGGGAGGCGCTGCTCGCACCGTTCGCCGAGCCCTGCGGGCCGGCCCGCGAGGAGCCCCGTGAGACAAGACGCCCGCAAGCCGGCGGGGCCGGGCGCATGGAGGCCGGTCTCGGGCGTGCGGTCGTGCCGCGTGGTGAGGTGCGGCGGCGGCCGATCCGGCTGGGGGCGATCTACCCGCTGGACGGGCCGCGCCGGTTCGACGCGCTGGCCATGCGGCGCGGGGCCGCGATCGCGGTGGAGGAGCTGAACGCCAAGGGCGGCGTGGCCGGGCGGCGCGTCGACCACCTGGCCATCGAGGTGTCCGGCGACACCGACGCCGAGCTGCTGGCGGCCGTGGACTACCTGCGCTCGCACGACGTGGACGCCATCACGCTCGGCAACGTCAGCCCGCGCCACCACCTCGACGCCATCATGCGGGCCGCGGAGTACCGGGCGCCGCTCATGCACTCCATGGTCACGCCGTCGATCGCCGAGCACGTTCACGACAATCCCGGCGTGCTCGGCCAGACGTTCCAGGTGTGCGCGACAGAGACCGCCTACATGTCCGGATTTATCAGGACGCTGGAGCTGCTGGCGACCTCCGGCCAGTGGCGCCCCGGCAACCGGCGCGTGATGGTGGTGGTGCGGGCCGACGGGTTCGACGCGGGGCAGGCGCACGACCTCGACGCGCTGGCCTCCGCCCGCGGCTGGGAGCTGGCCGCCGTGGTGCCGGTCCCCGACACGGGCGTGCCCTGGGCCTCCGTCGTGGCGGCCCTGCAGTCCGGCGACCCCGCCGCCGTGCTGGTCTGCACGTACGTCGAGGACGAGCTCCGGCTGTTCCTGCGCGAGCTGCGCGGGACCGGCTCCCGCTCACTCGTCTACACGGTCTGGACGCCCACGATCCCCCGCTTCGAGGAACGCATGGAAGGCCTGGCGGAGGGCCTGCTGTGGGCCACCGTCATCGGCACGTACGGCGACCCGGTGAGCGCCAGGTTCATGGACCGCTACCGGCGGGCGTACGGGGACGAGCCGGGCAGCGGCAGCGCGGCCATCCACTACGACATGATCCACCTGCTGGCCGGAGCCTGGGCCACGGTGGGACGGCCGTGGGACTTCGGCGCGACGGTGCGCTCGCTGCGGGAGACCGTGCACCGGGGCGCCGCCGGGCCGTACTACTTCGGCGGGCGAGGGCAGCGGGCGCTCGCCTACCCCGACGACACGTTCGACGCCTCGCTCGCCCACGCCCATCTCGTCCACCAGGTGCAGGACGGCAGGAGCCGGGTCATCTCACCCGTCGAGCTGGCCCGGCACCGCTTCCGTCCGGTGTTCGCCCAGCCAGGAGGGCATGCCGGGTGAGCCGAGGCCGGCGCCGCCGTCCGCCGCCAGCACGTGACCGTTGACCCAGGCGGAGTCGGGAGAGCAGAGCCACAGCAGGCTGGGCACGATGTCGGCGGGCGTGGCCACCCTGCCCGCCGGGCTCGCCGCCCGCACGGCCTCGACGTACGCGGCGGGGACGGGGTTCAGCGGCGATCCGACGTCCACGAAGCCGGGCGCGACGGCGTTGACGCGCACGCCCAGCGGGCCCAGCTCCAGCGCGAGTCCTCTGGTCACCGCCTCCAGGGCCGCCTTGGAGGCCGCGTAGACGGTGGTGCCGGGGCGCGGGCGCAGGGCGCCGCCCGTGCTGGTGAGGACGACGGTGGCGGGGCGGCGGTGCCGTACGCAGAGGTCGGCCAGCGCCGTCGCGGCCATCAGCGCCGAGCGCGTGTTGACCGCCATCACCGTGTCGAACAGCTCTTCCGTCGTCTCCAGCGCGCGCCGTGCCGGGAACAGTCCGGCCACGTGCAGGAGTGCGTCCAGCGGCCCGTACGACTCCCACGCCCGCGTCACCGCCGCCCGCGCCGCGCCCGGCTCCGCCAGATCGGCCACCACATCGACCTGCGGCTGTGAACGCGCCGAATCCGCCCGCCCCTGTGACCGCGGCGGGTCCACCCGCGCCTGTGAACGCGGCGAGTTCGCCCGCGCCTGTGTACGCGGCGAGTCCACTGTCACCACCTCGTGGCCCGCCGCCGACAGTGCGGCGCAGGTGGCGCGGCCGAGGCCGCCGGTGGCGCCCATGACCAGCGCCCGCATCAGGCCGCCCGGAACGCCCGCGCCACGTCCGCGCAGGTGCGGAAGTCCAGCGGCCGCTGCAGGCAGGCGTCGAGGAAGCGTTCGAGCCCCAGCATGCGGTGCCCGCGCCCGATGACCTGCGGGTGGAAGGTCAGCACGCACACCCCGCCCGGCACGTCCCGCAGCATGTAGTCGACGTCGTCGAGGAAGTTGCGGAACACCCCCGCGGGCTCCCGCAGGCCCGGCAGGACGGCGGTGTCCATCCGCAGGTACTCGAACTGCGGGTAGTCGTCCAGCGTCCACGACACCGGCAGCTCGACCAGCGTGGTGGGCTCGCCGAACCGGTACGGCCCGTCCGGGTCGGCCACGTCGCCGCGCCTGGCGTAGTAGGGCGTGTAGTCGGTGGCCATGAGGCTGGAGTCGTACTCGCAGCCCAGCTCCAGCAGCACGTCCACGGTCGAAGGGGTGAAGTCCCAGCTCGGCGTGCGGTTCCCGACGGGCTCGTACCCGGTGACCTTGACGATCGACTCGCGCGCCCGCACGGCCGCCGCCAGCTCTCCGGCCCGGTCGAGCTTGGAGACCGGCTCGTGCACGTACCCGTGCAGCGCGATCTCGTGCCCCGCCTCCGCGATGGCGGCGCACTCGGCGGGATAGGTGTCCACGGTGTGCCCGGGAACGAAGAACGTGGCGGTGATGCCGCGCTCCCGCAACAGCTTCAGGATCCGCGGCATCGCGTGCGCCCCGAACTCGCCCCGGGACACCGGCCCAGGCGAGGCCATGCCCCGCGCGAGCCAGAGCGAGATCGCGTCGAAGTCGAACGTGAGGCAGATCGTCGAACGGTCGTCAGGCATGGTCCTCCTCGATGGGGAAGCAGATCTCGGGTCCGGCGCCGGGCGTGAACAGGTCGTCCAGCCGCCACCTCTCGTACGGGCGCTCGCAGGGCGGGTGCTCGGCGATGGACAGCTCGCGGGCGTCCAGATCCATCACCACGGAGTAGACGGACGCGATCTCCTCGCCCTTGCCGGCGTCGGGGTCCACGTGGCGGCAGATGCTGTCGGGGTAGGAGTAGTGGTCGCGCAGCGCGGCGACGACGTCCTCCGGCTCCAGGGTCCTGGCCGCGGCGGCGTCCTCCAGCAGGTGCCTGGCCCTGGCGGGCCGCAGCAGGGTCAGCGCCGAGGTGGCGGCCTTCCTGTCCACCAGCGGGAGCGGGGCCTGGAAGTGGTTGGAGTGCGTGATCAGGCCGTTCTGCGGGAGGAGCGTGCCGAAGACGTCCGGCGCCACCTCCAGGTCGATGGCCTCGCCGCCGGCGTCGGCGATGAGCAGGTTGCCGGAGGAGATGCGCACCACGTCCAGTGCCTTGCGGTGCGCCTGGCTCATCGTCCGCGACTGCAGGACGCCGCGCAGCAGGTAGTGGTACGGCACCCCGGCCCCGCCGGTGTCGCGGTCGGAGACCAGGAGGTTCGCGCAGACGCCCAGGCCGGCCGAGTTGAGCCCCGACTTGGCCAGCATGCCCGCCTCGGCCAGCGTGAGCACCGTGAAGCCCGTGGTGTCCCTGGTCGCCAGCAGGAACGTGACCGGGCCCTGCTCGGGGTGCCAGTCCCAGTTCTGCGCGAGCAGGGTGTGGCCCTGCCTGGTGTGCTTGGGGAGCACGGCCACCGAGGTGCAGCCCTCGTCGCGGTAGCCGGTGCCGTACAACATCTCGGTGCGGGCGTTCAGGGCGGTGATGTGCTCGATGGGCTGGCCGGCGCCCGCCGCCAGGCCCTCCAGCATGGCGGCGATGCGGGCGTCGTACCGTCTGGCCACGTCGAGGTAGACGGCGCCCCAGCGGGACACGTCCGCCGCGGAGAG
Source organism: Nonomuraea rubra (assembly GCF_014207985.1). NCBI lineage: Bacteria > Bacillati > Actinomycetota > Actinomycetes > Streptosporangiales > Streptosporangiaceae > Nonomuraea > Nonomuraea rubra. Next base: position 11,312,585 of record NZ_JACHMI010000001.1, read on the forward strand.
GCCGGCGTCGTCGCGGAAGCGCCGCAGGTAGGTCTGCACGCTCCGCTCGACCAGCTCGCTCGTGCGGCGGCCCAGCTCGGCGCCCATCTCCTCGTACGTGCCCTCGACCGCGATCAGCTTCGTCATGATGATCTCCTCAGTGGAGGCGCCGGTGGGCGCTCTCCCTCATGCCGGCCACGACCGCGAGCGTGACCGCCGCCGACACGATCGGCAGCAGGGCCGTCGCCATGCCCGAGCCGGTGAGCTGGACCAGCCCGGTCGCCACGAACGGCGCCGTGCCGCCGAAGGCCATGACCGCGAAGTTGTATCCGATGGACATCGTCGAATACCGCAGCTTCGTCGGGAAGAGCTCCGACAGCGCCGCCGGGCCGGGGCCCGAGAACATCGCCAGGATCACCCCGATCGCGATCTGCCCCGCGTACACGCCGAACACCCCGCCGTTCTGGATGAGCGCCATGACGGGCCAGCTCAGCACCAGGAAGCCGGCCGCGGCGGCGATCAGCAGCGGCTTGCGGCCGATCCGGTCCGACAGCGCGCCGAACGCCGCGATGCACAGGGTCAGCGTCACCAGGCCGACGAGGTTCGAGACGCGGGCCACGCCCGCGTCCACGCCTGCCACGTCGGTGAGCCAGGTGGGCAGGTAGGTGAGGAAGAAGAAGTACGCGACGGTCCACAACATCGTGAACCCGAAGCCGCGGGCGATGCCGCCGAACTGCGTGCGCAGGCCCTCGCGCAGCGGGCTCTTCGCGGTCTCGCCCCTGGCCTGCTCCTCGGCGAACGCCGGCGTCTCGGCCAGGCCGTACCTGAGCCAGAGCGCCGCCACGGCCGTGAGCGCCGACAGCAGGAACGGCACCCGCCAGGCCCACTCGATGACCTGCTGCTCGGTGAAGATCGTGCTGTTCAGCGCCACGACCCCGGACGCCAGCAGGAACCCGGCCGCCGTCGAGACCTGGTTGAAGCTGCCGAAGAAGCCGCGCCTGCGCTCAGGGGCGTACTCGACCAGGAACGCCGCCGACCCCGCCCACTCGCCCGCCACCGAGAAGCCCTGCACCATGCGCAGCACCACCAGCAGCAGCGGGGCCAGCACGCCGATGCTCTCGTACGTCGGCAGCAGGCCTATCAGCGTGGTGGCCGCGCCCATCATCAGCACGCTGACGACCAGCGCGATCCTGCGGCCGAACTTGTCACCGACGTGCCCGAACGTGATCGCGCCGAGCGGGCGCATCAGGAAGCCGACGGCGAAGACGGCGAAGGTGTAGAGGGTGCCGGCCAGGCCGTCCGACTCGGGGAAGAACAGTTTGCCCAGGGTGGCGGCCGTGTAGGCGTACACCAGGTTGTCGTAGTTCTCCATGACGTTGCCGAAGCTGCCCGCGACGACGGCGCGCAGGTTCGAGGTGGCGGAGGTGGGTGGTGGGGTGGTCGTGGTGTTGTCGCTGGTCATCGCGACCTCTCACTTCATGGGGGGATTTTCAGGACGCGGTGTATCCGCCGTCCACGGGCAGCAGGACGCCCGTCACGAACGACGCCTGCGGGGAGGCCAGGTAGCAGACGGCCGCGGCCACGTCGGCCGGGTCGCCCGGGCGGGCCATGGGGGCCCGCTCGATGCGGGGGCGGAGTTGCTCGGCGGGCAGGTCCTGGAGGAGCGGGGTGACGAAGACGCCCGGCAGGACGGCGTTGACGCGGATGCCCCTGGGGGCGAGCTCCACCGCGGCCGTTCTGGTCAGCATGTGCAGGCCGGCCTTGCTGACCTGGTAGGCGACCGAGGACGGGGGTGCGGGGGGTGGCGGGGGTGGGAGGTGGCCGTAGATCGAGCCGATGTTGACGACGCTGGCGCGTGGGCTGGTGGTCAGGTCTTCGATGAACGTGCGGATGCCCGCCCAGGGGGCCCACAGGTTGGTGCGGAGTATGCGGTCCCAGTCGTCGTCCGTGGTCGACAGGAGGTCGGCTCGGGTGCTGACTCCGGCGTTGTTGACGAGGAGGTCGAGGCGGCCGTAGGTGGTGCGGACCTTGGTGGCCAGGTCCTGCCAGGAGTGGGGGTCGCGGACGTCCAAGGGGTGGAAGCAGGTGCGGCCGGAGGGTTGTCCGCTCTCGCGATCCCGGAAACCGCCACCGGCATCGTCACGCGCACCGCCACCCGCATCCTCACGCGCACCGCCACCCGCATCCTCACGCGCGCCGCCATCCGCGCTACCACGCGCGCCGCCACCACCTGCGCCGCCATCCGCGCTACCAGGCGCGTCGCCACGATCTGCACCGCCACGCGCGTGGCCACCGCCCGCGCCGCCACTCACACTGTGCTGAGGGTTGTGCCCGCCATCGGGGCGGTCACGGCCGCCGGCATCGCCGCGGTCACGCCCGCCGGCATCGCCGCGGTCACGCCCGCCAGCGTCGGCGCGGTCACGCCCGCCTGTGTCGGCGCGTTCGCGGAGGTCGCCGTAGACGACGTTCGCGCCGTGGGACGCCAGGCCGTCCACGATGGCGGCGCCGAGCCCGGAGGCACCGCCGGTGACGACGGCGACCAGCCCGTCCAGCTCCATGGACACCTCCTCAAGAGGGCTGCCCTGCCGCGTTCGCGCTGGCAGAGCCCTTGAGGACCCATCCTGGAGCGACGAGGCCGCCACGACCTCCGTCAAATGACGGAGGCGGCGGCCCCCGACCATCCCGGCCGTCACCGGAGGCGGCGGCCCCCGACCATCCCGGCCGTCACCGGAGGCGGCGCTCGGCGGCCTCCACGACGTTGGACAGCAGCAACGCCCGCGTCATCGGCCCGACCCCGCCCGGGTTCGGCGTGAGGTACCCGGCGACCTCCTCCACGTCCAGCGCCACATCCCCGGCGATCTTGCCGTTCACGCGGGAGACCCCGACGTCGAGCACGGCGGCGCCCGGCTTGACCATGTCCTTGGTGATCAGCTCGGGCACCCCGGCCGCCGCCACCACGATGTCGGCCCGGCGGACGTGGGCGGCCAGGTCCTGGGTGCCGGTGTGGCAGAGGGTCACGGTGGCGTTCTCGCTGCGGCGGGTCAGCAGCAGGCCGAGCGAGCGCCCCACCGTGATGCCGCGCCCCACCACGGCGACCTCGGCCCCCTTGATCGGGACGCCGTACTCCTGCAGCAGCAGCACGATGCCGTGCGGGGTGCAGGGCAGCGGGGCGTCGACCATGTGCACGAGCCGCCCGAGGTTGACCGGGTGCAGGCCGTCGGCGTCCTTGGCCGGGTCGATGCGCTCCAGCAGCGCCATCGTGTCGAGGTGCTTGGGCAGCGGGAGCTGGACGATGTAGCCGGTGCACGCCGGGGAGGCGTTGAGCTCGTCGATGGCCGCTTCGACGTCGGCCTGGGAGGCGGTCGCCGGCAGGTCGACGCGGATGGAGGCGATGCCCACCTCCGCGCAGTCGCGGTGCTTGCCCGCGACGTAGATCTGGCTGCCGGGGTCGTCGCCCACGAGCACGGTGCCCAGGCCGGGGGTGACGCCGCGTTCCTTGAGCGCTGCCACCCGGTTCGTGAGGTCTGCCTTGATCTTGGCGGCGGTCGCCTTGCCATCGAGTTTCACTGCGCTCATGCCGCAATCCTTCCATGCCTCCCCCGTTCCTCCGCACCGGACCACGCCCGCCCTCGCCGTACTCCGCCGCGCCCGGTTATCCACAGGCCCCAGGCAGTCGATCCGAGTTATCCACAGCCGCACACTGACATCGTTGTCATTGATCTTGGAAGGGCTTAGTGTTACGGGCGCCAGCAACAAGTGCACGGAGGTCCCCTTGCCTTTCCGCCTGTTGTCCGCAGAGTCGACCGACCTGTTCGTGGGCACGCCCGGCGAGCCGCACCAGGTGCTGCGCGTCACCGTCGCCCAGGGAGATCACGCATCGTCGCTGGGGCTGCGCGGCGCGGGCGTCCGCCTGGCCGGCGAGATCACCGTTCCCCCCGCCGCCGCGACCCTGGAGGTCCCGCTGGTCGTGTCGGCGCCCCCGGGCACCACCGTGCCGTGCCTGCTCACCCTGGAGGGGGAGACGCTGCAGGTCCCGGTCACGGCGGAGGAGCCGGGCTGGACGATGTTCATGGTGTCCCACTTCCACTACGACCCGGTGTGGTGGAACACCCAGGCCGCCTACACCAGCCCGTGGGAGCTCCTGTCCGCCGACGCCACCACCAGGCCGCTGTGGGAGCGCAACGCGTTCGCTCTGGTGGAGGCGCACATCGAGCTGGCGCTGCGCGACCCCGACTACCGCTTCGTGCTGGCGGAGGTCGACTATCTCAAGCCGTTCTTCGACACCTGTCCCGAGCGCCGGGCCGACCTGCGCGCGCTGCTGGCCGAGGGCAGGGCCGAGCTGGTCGGCGGTACGTACAACGAGCCCAACACCAACCTGACCGGCGCCGAGACCACCATCCGCAACCTCGTGCACGGCATCGGCTACCAGCGCGACATCCTGGGCGGCGATCCGCGCACGGCGTGGCAGCTCGACGTGTTCGGGCACGACCCGCAGTTCCCCGGCTACCTCGCGGCGGCGGGGCTTACGGGCAGCGCGTGGGCGCGCGGGCCGTTCCACCAGTGGGGGCCGATCAGCAAGAACTTCAAGCAGGCCAAGAACGACGCGGCGCTGATGCAGTTCCCCAGCGAGTTCGAGTGGATCGCGCCGTCGGGGCAGGGCGTGCTGACCCACTACATGCCCGCCCACTACTCGGCGGGCTGGTCCATGGACTCCGCGCCGTCACTCGACGAGGCCTGCCAGGCGGTCTACGACCTCTACCGCTCGCTCAAGCCCGTGGCCGCGACCAGGAACATCCTGCTCCCGGTCGGCACCGACTACACCCCGCCCAACAAGTGGGTCACCGACATCCACCGCGAGTGGGCGTCCCGCTACGTCTGGCCCAGGTTCGTCTGCGCCACCCCGCGCGACTTCCTCGACGCCGTCCGCGCCGGCCGCTCGTCCTTCAGCCCCCAGACGCGCGACATGAACCCCGTCTACACCGGCAAGGACGTCTCCTACATCGACACGAAGCAGGCCCAGCGCGCCGCCGAGGTGGCGGCCCTGGACGCCGAGCGCCTGTCCACGTTCGCGTCCCTGCTGGGCCTGGGCGGCTACCCGCACACGGCGCTCGACAAGGTGTGGCGGCAGCTCGCCTACGGCGCCCACCACGACGCGATCACCGGCTCGGAGTCCGACCAGGTCTACATCGACCTGCTGACCGGCTGGCGCGAGGCCCACGACCTGGCCGCGGAGGCCCGCGACACCGCCCTCGCGGCCCTGACCGGCCAGATCGCGGTGGACGGCCGCAGCGTCGTGGTCACCAACACGCTCCCCTTCACCCGCGACGGCCTCGTCCGCGTCTCCCTCCCCGCCGGCCACACCCTCGCGGACGCGTCAGGGGCCGAGGTCCCCGCCGTCGCAGACGCATCGCGGGCCGAGATCTCCGCCGTCGCGGACGTGGCGAGCGCCGAGGTCCCCGCCGTCGTGGAGAACGGCGTCGTCACCTTCCTCGCGCGGGACGTGCCGTCGATGGGGTGGCGCACGTACGCCGTCGTCCCAGGCACGCCCCAGCCCTGGCGCCAGACCTCGGGCACCGCCGCCGGCTCCACCACGTCCGCCGTCCCGGACAGCACCCGTACCACCACCGGGAGCACCGCCGGCCCGGACGGCACCCGCACCACCGGGAGCACCGCCGGCCTGGCCGGCGATCCCCGTACCACCCCCGCCACCATCCGCAACGACCGCTGGCAGATCACCGCCGATCCCGCCCGGGGCGGCGCCCTGTCATCGATCCTCGACCTCCGCTCCGGCCAGGAGCTCCTCACCGGCCCCGGCAACGAGCTGCGCCTCTACGACGAATATCCCCAGCACCCGGACATGGGCGAGGGCCCGTGGCACCTCATCCCCACCGGCCACGTCGTCGGCTCGTCCGAGCACCCCGCGACCTCGGCCACCACCGAGACCAGCCCGCTGGGTCAGCGCCTGACCGTCACCGGCCGGGTCGGCGAGATCACCTACGAGCAGACCGTCACCCTCCTGACCGGCTCCGACCGCATCGACTTCACCACCCGCGTGCTCGACCACACCGGCGCCGACCGCCTGCTCCGCGTCCGCTTCCCGGCCCGGGTCGAAGGCGCGCTCCCCGTCTCAGACGTCTCGGGCGCGGTGGTCGGTCGCGGCTTCGCCCTGCCCGACGTGGACACGGCCGAGCACCCGTGGACACTCGACAACCCGGCCAACACCTGGTTCGGCCTGTCGTCCACGGCCAAGGTCGACCTCGGCGAGGCGGGCGCGCGGGCGCTGGGCGTCGCGGAGGTCGTGGTCCCCACCCTGGAGGACGCCCCTCAGGCCCGCGACCTGGTGGTAGCCCTGGCCAGAGCCGGCGTGACGGCGACGACGTCCTCCGCGCACGGCACCCGGTACGGCTGGCTCGACGTCGACTCCAACCTCCCCGACGTACGCATCGTGCTGGGCGGCCCCGACACCAACCCGCTGGCCGCCGAGCTGCTCGCCCGAGCCGACGAGTCCTACGCCAAGGCCCTGCGGTCGGGCGCCACCCGCGTCTGGATCCCGGCGGAACGCCCGCTCCATGAGGTCTGGCAGCCCAGCGCCGACCTGCGCGACCTGCGTGCCCTCCCCGCCCTGATCGTCACCGGCCCCATCGCCGACCTGGTGTCCGACCTGGCCGACGCCACCATCGAGGCACACTGCCCCCTCGGCGTCGAGCGGCTGGAGAGCCGTACTGTCGCCCTGCTCACGTACGGCCTGCCGGGCTTCGCCGTGGATCCGTCAGGCGCGCTCCACCTGTCCCTCATGCGTTCCTGCACCGGCTGGCCGTCGGGCATCTGGCTGGACCCGCCCCACCGCACGACTCCCGACGGCTCCGGCTTCCAGCTCCAGCACTGGACGCACGAGTTCTCCTACTCCCTGGTGTCCGGAGCAGGCGACTGGCGCGCCCTCCAGCTCCCGGCGGCGGCCCAGGAACACATCACCCCGCTGCTCCCCCGCCTCCTCCCCTCCGCCCAGCAGGGCCCGTTGCCCTCGACCCACTCCCTTCTCACCATCACCCCGCCCAGAGACGTCCTCCTGAGCACCCTGAAGGCCACCGGCAACCCCCTCGCCCACGGCCTCACCCCCGCGGCTCCGGAGCCTGCCGTGACCATCCGCCTGGCCGAGTCCACCGGCCTGGGCTCTCGGGCCGAGCTCGCCTCCCCCGTCCTCCAGCTCGACCCGCTCACCCACGCCGACCTCCTGGAACGCCCGGGCACCGAAGCCGCGGACCCCCACGACCTCCCCCTCGCCGGCTTCGAGATCGCCACCTACCTCGCCACCACGCCACCCCAACCGGCCGCCCCCGAAGCCGCCCGCACGACAGAACGAGCCCAGCCCGTCTACAGCCGCTACTGGCTCCACAACAAGGGCCCGGCCCCGCTGGGCTACCTGCCGATCTCCATCACCCTCACCCCGGGCCTCGTCACCTCACCGGAGGGCCCGTTCGAGGTGGAGGTGGTCCTCGCCTCCCACCTCACGAACGAGCCACATGAGGGCATCGCGGACATCCGCGTCCCCGACGGCTGGACGGCCACCCCGTCCCGGCGCCCCTTCCGCCTGCCTCCCGGCGGCCACCTCCGCTTCCCGGTGACGATCACCCCCACCACGACGCCCCCGGGCCTGTCCTTCATCTCGGCCCGCACCTCGGCAGGCGGCCAGGTCATCGAGGACGTCACCACCGTGGCCACCGGCGACCTCCCCGAGCTGCCCGTCACCGACCGGCCCGCGAAGCCCGGCGCCGCCATCCGCGGCACCAAGTCGCCCGACGCCCGCCCGACCGGCCTGTCGCTGGAACCCCTCGCCGACGCCGTCTCCCTCCGCCCAGGGAAGCGCGCCTCGCTGACCCTGCGGCTCACCAACACCACCTCGGACGAGATCCGCGGCGAGTCGCAACTGGCGTCACCCTGGGGCACGTGGGCCATGCTTCCCGAGGTCATCCAGGGCTTCACCGTGGCGGCGGGAGAGACGATCGACGTGACGTTCCCGGTGGAGGTCCCGGCCGACCAGCCGCCCGGGCATGCGTGGGCGCTGGCCAAGGTCATGTGGTTCGGCCGCTGCCAGTACGCGCCGGCGATCCGCCTGGAGGTCACCCGTTGACCGAGATCCCTGAGCAGCCGGTCGACACCCCCGCCACGACCCCGCCGCCCCACGAGCACTGGCGGCCCCAGGAGCACCTTCGGCCCCAAGAGCACCTATGGCACCACGAGCACCGGCGGCCCCACGAGCACACGCCCGCCGACACGATCGGCTGGGTCGCCGACCGGCCGGTTCCGCGCGAGCGTCTCGACCGGCGCCTGGCGGACCTGCGCAACGGGCCGCTCAGCTCCACCCTGCCGAGGCCGGGCACCTCCGAGGACCGTCAGCTGGCCCGCTGGCTGACGCAGGTCATCCTCACCGAGTGCCTCTGCGAATGGGCCGCCACCGACCTCCTCCTGGCACCCGCACCGCAACCCCACCGCGCACCGCAACCCCACCGCGTACCGGAAGCCACCGACCTCAACCCGCAGCTCCACCGCAAACCGGCAGCCGCCGACCTCAGCCCTCCACCCCACCGCGAACCGGGAGCCACCGACCTCAGCCCTCCACCCCACCGCGAACCGGGAGCCACCGACCTCAGCCCTCCACCCCACCGCGAATCGGCAGCTACCGACCTCAGCCCCCAACCCCTCGGAGGCGAAGACCTGCCTCCGCGGCATCGACCCGCCCCCGCACTCGGAGCCGCCATCCCCGAACATCCCCTCCTGGACCCTGTGGCGGCCGTGGAGCTGGGCTCGATCAACGCCGCCGCCTACAACGCCAACCCCTGGGTGCGGGCGGTGTTCGAGCACGTCACGGCCACGGTGACGATCCCTTCGGAATGGCGCTCCCGGCCTGCGTCCGAGCCCGAGCCACGCCACCTCGTACGGCACCGGCTGTTCCCCGACCGCGCCCAAGCCCAGCGGGCGACCCCCGCCGACCTGGAACCCCTCGGCGCGGTCACGCTCGGATCCCTGCCGAGCGCGATCGCCGACGCCCTCCGGCGCCATCCGGACGGCGCCCTCACCGCCCCGGTCGAGGACGCCCTCGGCTGGCACGTCGCGATCGCCGTCCCCGAGCCCCGGCCCGACAGTGAGCCGACACGTCAAGAACCCGACCTTCTCCGGGCCGCCCAGCGAAAAGCCTTCGCCTGGTGGCTCGACGACCTGCGCGCCAAGAAAGTAAGACTCATGCCCGGACTGGAGCACCCTGGCGACCCCCGCCAGCCCGACAACCACCACAAACACTGATGACCTGCGTACTTGCCATCGACATCGGAGGAACCAAGCTCGCCGCCGCGCTGGTGGACGAGGCCGGTTCGATCCTGCGTTCCGCCACCCGTCCGACGCCCCGGGAGGAGGTCATGTCCGCCCTGGCGGCCCTCGTCACGGACGTCATGGACGGCGGCCCGCCGCCCCAGGCCGCCGGCATCGGCTGCGCGGGCCCCGTGGATCTCGCCTCGGGCACCGTGAGCCCGGTGAACATGCCGAGCTGGCGCGGCTTCCCGCTGCGCGAAGAGGTGCAGAAGCTGACCACGCTCCCCACGGTGCTGGCCGGCGACGCCCAGTGCTTCGCCCTCGGCGAGCACTGGCTGGGAGCCGGCCGCGGCTGCACGTCGTTGCTGGGCATCGTCGTGTCGACCGGCATCGGCGGCGGCCTGGTGATCGACGGAGTCCCCCTCCTCGGCCCGACCGGAAACGCCGGACATGTCGGCCACATGAGCATCGACCCCAATGGCGAGCGTTGCGAGTGCGGCGGCCGAGGCTGCGTCGAACGCTACTCCAGCGGCCCCAACATGGCCCGCTGGGCGTTGGCGCACGGCTGGTCACCCGGCGCCGCCTCAAATGCCGGCGGCTCCGCCCGTACGGAACTCCCGCCGCAGAGCGACCATGGCGGCGCGGCGGGACACCTGGAAGAAGCTCAGGCGGATGCGCGGACGCTGGCCCGGGACGCCGCCGCGGGAGATCCCGTCGCGGTGGCGGCCTTCCAGCGCAGCGCCAGGGCCCTGGCCGGCATGATCGCCTCCACCGCGGCGGCCGTCGAGCTCACGGCGGTGGTCATCGGCGGCGGCGTGTCGGCTGCCGGAGAGGTCCTCTTCAACCCGTTACGGGACGCGCTGGACGACGTCTCCGGCCTGCCCTTCGTACGGGCGGTGCAGGTCAAGCAGAGCACTCTGGGCGTGCGAGCCAGCCTGGCCGGAGCGGCGCAGCTCGCCTGGCGAGCGCTCTGACCTGCCCGGAGACTCCCCGGCGTTCGTCAGCACCGACCGGCGCTCTCCGGCCCGCCCAGGGCCGCGGTGACGGGCGGGCGCGGCCGGTCGCGCTCGGCCCACCCAGGACTGCGGTGACGGGCGGGTGCGGTCAGTCGCGCTCGGCCGCTGCCTGGGCCTCGCGGCGCTCGATGATGCGGCGGGTGAAGGGGATGACCTCTACGACGCGGCTGCCGAGGTAGGCGCCGATGAAGGCGAGGACCAGGAGCACGAAGGGGCTGGTGGCCAGGCCGTTCAGGGTGACGAACGCCTGCAGGAACGCGTCGAGCGCCATAGGTGAACTCCGGGGGACGAGGACCGGGAAGTAGTTCAGGGTAGCCCGGCCTCAGGGGTGCTCGCCGCAAAAACGGATAAGGGGTGACATATTGATCATGTCACCCCTTATCGGATAGCCGTGCGGCGATCAGTGGAAGAAGTGGCGGGTGCCCGTGAAGTACAGGCTCGCACCGGCCTTCTTCGCCGCCTCGATCACCAGCTCGTCCCTGATGGACCCGCCGGGCTCCACGATGGCACGCACACCCGCCTCCAGCAGCACCTCCAGCCCGTCAGGGAACGGGAAGAACGCGTCGGAGGCCGCCACCGACCCGGCCACGCGCTCCCCCGCCCGGGTGACGGCCAGGCGGCAGGAGTCGACCCGGTTCACCTGGCCCATGCCGACGCCCACGGTGGCGCCGCCGCTGGCCAGGAGGATGGCGTTCGACTTCACCGAGCGGCAGGCGCGCCAGGCGAACTCCAGGTCCGCCAGCACCTCCGGCGAGACCGGCTCGCCGGCCTTGAGCTCCCACTGCGCGGCCGAGTCGCCGGACGCGTCCACGCGGTCCACGGTCTGCACGAGCAGGCCGCCGTCGATCCTGCGGAACTCGGTCGGCGAGGACGGCCCCTGCGGGCAGGCCAGCAGGCGCAGGCTCTTCTTGGCGCGCAGCACCTCCAGCGCCTCCTCGTCGTACCCGGGGGCGATGACCACCTCGGTGAACACGTCGGCGACCTGCCGGGCCAGCTCCGCCGTGACGGGCCGGTTCACGGCGATGACGCCGCCGTACGCCGAGACGGGGTCGCAGGCGTGCGCCTTGCGGTGCGCGTCGGCGACGTCGGCGCCGATGGCGATGCCGCACGGGTTCTGGTGCTTGATGATGGCCACGGCGGGCTCGGCGAAGTCCCACGCGGCCCGCCAGGCGGCGTCGGCGTCGAGGTAGTTGTTGTACGACATCTCCTTGCCGTGCAACTGCTCGGCGCCCGCCAGCCCGCCGTTCCCCGCAGCGCCGCCGTCCGCGTAGAGCGCCGCGCGCTGGTGCGGGTTCTCGCCGTAGCGCAGGGTGGCCTTGCGCTCGTACGCCGTCCCGGCGAACTCGGGGAACTCCTCGCCGTCGCCCACGTACGTGCCCGCGAACCAGTTGGCCACGGCCACGTCGTACGACGCCGTGTGCGCGTAGGCGATGCCCGCCAGCCGCCGCCGCTCGGTCAGCGTGAAGCCGCCCTCGGCCAGGGCGTCGCGCACGTCGCCGTAGAAGCTCGGGTTCACCACGACCGCGCAGGTGTTGTGGTTCTTGGCGGCGCCGCGGATCATGGCGGGGCCGCCGATGTCGATCTGCTCGACGCACTCCTCGTCGGACGCCCCGGAGGCCACCGTCTCCTGGAACGGATACAGGTTCACCACCACGAGCTGGAACGGGTCGATCTCCAGCTCGTCGAGCTGCGCCACGTGGTGCGGCTTGGTGACGTCGGCGAGCAGCCCGGCGTGCACGCGCGGGTGCAGCGTCTTGACCCGCCCGTCCAGGCACTCCGGGAACCCGGTGAGCTGCTCCACCTTCGTCACCGGAATCCCGTAGGAGGAGATCGCGGCGGCCGTGCCACCGGTCGAGACGATCTCCACACCGGCGCCGTCGAGGGCTCTGGCCAGCTCTTCGAGCCCGGACTTGTCGTAAACAGCGATCAGCGCGCGCCGGATGGCGATGCGAGTCACGTGGATTCCCCTCCTGTGTGATTGCCGATTCGGACGGTACGTCCGCTGACCGTCCAGCCCTCGCGGACCATCCGGCCGACGGTCTCGACGAGCAGCCGGCGCTCGACCGTCTTGATGCGCTCGTGCAGGACCGCCTCGTCGTCGTCTGCTAGCACGGGCACCGCCTCCTGCGCCACGATGGGCCCCGTGTCGATCCCCTCGTCGGCCAGCATCACCGTGCAGCCGGTCACCTTGACCCCGTGGGCCAGCGCGTCACGCACGCCATGGGCGCCGGGGAACGACGGCAGCAGCGCGGGATGCGTGTTCAGCACGGGGAACGCGTCGAGCGTCGGCGTACCCAAAATTTTCATGAAGCCCGCGGACACCACCAGGTCGGGTTCGTACGATGCGATCTTGGCCGCGATGGCGGCATCCCAGTCCGCCCGCGTCGCATGATTGCCCACTTTTTCAACAAATGTCGGGACATTTGCCCTGGTAGCCCTCGCCAGCCCCTCGATCCCCTCCCTGTCGGCGCCGACCGCGACCACTCGAGCCCCGTACGACGGGTCGGCGGAAGCGTCCAGCAGGGCCTGTAGGTTGGTTCCAGAGCCGGAGACGAGGACGACGAGCCGCCCAGCCTTAGACACACACACTCCAATGAGGAAACAGGGTGGGGGTCACAGGGTATCTGTTCATCGCCCGGCGACGCAGAGGAGGTCAGGTGTCGACACCGGTGAAGGCACCGGCAGGCCAGCAGCCCGCGGAGTCAGCGGGCCGCCGAGCGATCTGGTTGTCCATCGCAGCGCTGGCCATGACGTTCATGTTGCCGCTGGCCGGCCTGGTCATGGCGCTGTTCGCGCTGATGGCCGGGATCCGGGCGCTGCCCCTGCTGAGAGGCGCGGGCAGGCCCACGGGCGTGGCGGTGGGCGGCATCACCGTCTCTGCGCTCGCGCTGGCCCTGTCCGCCGGGGCCACGGGCATGCAGCTCTACCTCATGGACGAGTACTCCGCCTACCAGGAGTGCATGAAGGGCGCGGGCACGGTGGCTGCGCAGGGCGAGTGCTTCACCCAGTTCAGGGACGCCGCGCAGCGCAAGCTCCCGCCGGACGTGCTGGAAGTCCTCGGCGCCATGCAGCCGTAACCGGGCACCCGCTCGGTCGCGGTTCCGCGCCGTACGGGACGACGATCGGTCGCCGTCCCAGGCCGTACGGAGCGACGATCAGTCGCGGTCCCACGCGTACGGGTCGACGTAGATGACGTGGCCGCCGCGGTCGTCGGACTCGTCCACGATGTCCTTGCGGGGCGGCCGGGCCACCGGTGCCGGCTCCGGTGGTTGCGGGCGGGCCTGGGCCTGGGTCTCCGCCTCGGCGGAAGCGTGCTCGTCCTGCCAGTCGTCCCTGATGACCGGGATCTCCTGGGTGTCGGCCTCCGTGGCGTCCATCCAGTGGCCGGGCAGCGGGCGCGGGTCCGACTCGGCCAGGCCCACCTTGCTGGCCGCCTTCGCCAGCGCGGCGCCCGCCTTGCGTACGGGGGCGGCCGCCTTGTCGAGCGGCGCCCTGGCCTTCTTGTTGAGCAGCAGCAGGTTGGTCACGCCCGCCGAGATGCCCGCGGCCACCCCGGCCTCCAGCGCCACCGACAGCGCCACCTCCCACGGCGACGGCCCGACCGCCGCCAGCCGCCCACCGCCGATGGGCCCGCCGGACAACGCCGCCAGCACCCCCGCCACGAGCCCGGTCGTGACCCCGGTGAGGAACCCCCACAGCGGCGCCGCCTCGTACGACGGCGACGGCGAGATCCTCGCCACCATCACGCCCGCCACGGCCCCGGCCGCGAACGGCACCGCGACCACCGCCATCATCCACGCCGGCACGGGCCCGCTCTCCGGCAGCGCACCGAGCAACGGCAGGCTGGGCACGGTGCCGAGCTGCACGCCCGTGGGCGCCACCAGGGTGTCGGCGCCGATGGCGAACCCCGGCCCGGCGATGTAGGAGAAGGCCCAGATGACGGCGTTCAGCAGGTAGAGCAGCTGGAGCAGCGCCAGCAGGACGCCGCCCACGAACCCGGGCGACAGCACCCCCGACAGCTCCTCGACCTGGTCGAAGTTGAGCACGACGGCGATCAGCACCAGCACGAACCCGGCCACGAGCAGCAGCGCCGTCGCGACCGCCGTACCGACCGTCAGGGCGCGCACGCGCTCGGGCAGCAGCCGCAACATCACCCGCCACGGCCCGATCATGCGCGCCGTGGCCAGCGAACCCGCCAGGAACGCCAGCACGAAGTGGCTGAGCAGCGCCTCCCCGATGAACGGCTGCGTGATCTCGTTGCTGGTCACCAGCGCGATCAGGCCCGCGAGCAGCGCGTACGGGGCCGCGAGCGACACCCCGGCCTGCACCACCAGCACGAGCTGGGCGCGACGGCGAGCCCCAGCCTGCTCCTTGGGGCTGTTCTTCGGCAGCCGGGCGGGCAGGCGCAGCCGCAGGTCGGCGTCGCGGGCCATCCATCGGCCCGCGCGGTAGAGGAGCACGGCGGGCAGGATCATCAGCCCGAGCGGCAGCAGCCCGACGCGCCCGCCGGGAATGGCGAACCCGGCATGGTGCGCGGCCAGCCACAACTGCGCGGCCGTACGGAACACCCCCGGCAGCCCGGCGCCCAGCGTGCCGCGCGGCGCGGCGATCCACCCGACCAGGGTGAGCGTGGTGAGCGCGGCCAGGCCGACGCCCAGCGTGAAGACGGCGGCGAGCATGCCTGAGACCGGCAGCGGGCGCCTGGCCTCGTCGTCGTCGCCCGCGAGCTTGCCAAGCATCGACCGGGGGCCTGTACGCAGCTGGTCGAGGATCGCCGTCACACGGCGATTTTCTCAATCTTTCCCAACCAAAGCTTGGTTGACGCGCCGGGATTGCGCTTCCATCTGTTACGGCGCGCCGACTTCCATCCCTTACGGCTCCGCAGGCTTGCCCCACCCGCCGTCGCTGCCTCGCGCCCGTCCAGGAAGACGCTGCCTGACCCGTTCAGTGGCGCACCGCCGTTACGACGCACAGTGGGCCGGTGCCGTGGCGACCTGTGAGCCGTTGACGTGCATCAACACTCAACCACCCGCACGGCGCCCCGCGAGCACCCTTGCCCCACGCACGCGAAAGCCCCGCTCGGCATGCCGGGCGAGGCTTCGCGGAGAGAAGCTGGGTGTCAGCGGGTCTGCATGATCTCGCGCATCAGGCGGGCCGTCTCGGAGGGGGTCTTGCCGACGCGGACGCCGACCTTCTCCAGGGCCTCCTTCTTGGCCTGGGCGGTGCCGGCGGAGCCGGACACGATGGCTCCGGCGTGGCCCATCGTCTTGCCCTCGGGCGCCGTGAAGCCCGCCACGTAGGCCACGACCGGCTTGGTGACGTGCTGCTCGATGTAGGCCGCGGCCCGCTCCTCGGCGTCGCCGCCGATCTCGCCGATCATCACGATGGCGTCGGTGCCCGGGTCCTCCTGGAACGCCTGGAGGGCGTCGATGTGCGTGGTACCGATCACGGGGTCGCCGCCGATGCCCACGGCCGTGGAGAAGCCGAAGTCACGCAGCTCGTACATGAGCTGGTAGGTGAGCGTGCCGGACTTGGAGACCAGGCCGATGCGGCCGGCGGTGGTGATGTCGGCGGGGATGATGCCGGCGTTGGAGGCGCCGGGCGAGGCGATGCCGGGGCAGTTGGGGCCGATGATGCGGGTCTTGTTGCCCTTCTCGACCGCGTACGCCCAGAACTCGGTGGAGTCGTGCACCGGCACGCCCTCGGTGATCACGACGCAGAGCGGGATCTCGGCGTCGATGGCCTCCTTGACCGCGTCCTTGGTGAACTTCGGCGGCACGAACACGACCGACACGTCGGCGCCGGTGGCCTCCATGGCCTCCTTGACCGTGCCGAACACGGGCAGGCCCTCGTGCGTGGTGCCGGCCTTGCGGGCGTTCACGCCGCCGACGACCCTGGCGCCGGAGGCGAGCATGCGGCGGGTGTGCTTGGTGCCCTCGCCACCGGTCATGCCCTGAACGATGATCTTGCTGTTCTCAGTCAACCAGATGGCCATGGGTCACGCACCTACCGCAGCGAGCTCGGCGGCACGCTTGGCCGCTTCGTCCATCGTGTCTACCAGCTCGACGCGCGGGAGCGCGGCGTCGGCCAGGATCTGCCGCCCGAGCAGGGCGTTGTTGCCGTCGAGGCGGACCACCAGGGGGTGGGTCACGGCCTCGCCGCGGCTCTCCAGCAGCTTGAACGCCGAGACGATGCCGTTGGCGACGGCGTCGCAGGCGGTGATGCCGCCGAAGACGTTCACGAAGATCGACTTGACGCTCGGGTCGGAGAGGATGATCTCCAGGCCCGCGGCCATCACCTCGGCCGAGGCGCCGCCGCCGATGTCGAGGAAGTTGGCGGGGGACGGCTTGCCGGGGAACGCCTCGCCGGCGTAGGCGACCACGTCGAGGGTGGACATGACCAGGCCCGCGCCGTTGCCGATGATGCCGACGTTGCCGTCGAGCTTGACGTAGTTGAGGTCCTTCTCCTTGGCCTTGGCCTCGAGCGGGTCCTCGGCGGCCTTGTCGGCCAGGGCCTCGTGGTCGGCCTGCCGGAAGCCGGCGTTGTCGTCGAGGGTGACCTTGCCGTCGAGGGCCTTCACCTGGCCGTCGGCCGACAGGATCATGGGGTTGACCTCGACGAGCGTGGCGTCCTCGTCGACGAAGCAGCACCAGAGCTTCTCGATGAGCTCGGCGGCGCCGTCGAGCGCCTTCTCCGGCAGGCCGCCGGCCTGGGCGATCTCGCGGGCCTTGGCGCGGTCGATGCCCGTCAGGGCGGAGACCGGCACCTTGGCGACCTTCTCCGGGGAGGTGTGGGCGACCTCTTCGATGTCCATGCCGCCGGCGGCGGAGCAGATCGCGAGGAACGTGCGGTTGGCGCGGTCGAGCAGGAAGGAGAAGTAGTACTCCTCCGCGATCGCGCTGGCCTCTTCGATGAGGACCTTGTGGACCGTGTGGCCCTTGATGTCCATGCCGAGGATGGCCTCGGCCTTGGTCACGGCGTCGGCGGCGTCGTCGGCCACCTTCACGCCGCCGGCCTTACCGCGGCCGCCGGTCTTGACCTGAGCCTTGACGACAACGCGGCCGGTCAGCTCCTCGGCGGCCGACCGGACCTCCTCCACAGTGTGGGCGACGATGCCGCGCGGCACAGGGATGCCGTAGTCAGCGAAGAGCTCCTTCGCCTGATGTTCGAACAGGTCCACGAGGGTCCGTCCTTGCTTATCCGACTGATGTTCGACGCCCCGGGCAACCCGTGCGTGCCGGGCGTTTCCGCCAGTGAAGCCTAGCCCGAAGCTTGACCTGCCCAGGTCACCGGGTCGCGGTTCTTCCGCTATGTGACGGTGATCTCACTTCCCCAGGATGACATCTGCACGGAAATTGCATGAATTAGTCGCCGTAACACGTGGCGCTCGATATATGGTCGTGATCTTCCAATGGCAGGCTTGCCCCCCGCTCCTCTTGGTAATGCTGAAGGAAACCCGAATGAAGCGAATTCTCGCGGGTCTGACGCTGGCGTCGTGCGCCGCGCTCATGACCGCCACGCCGGCCCAGGCCGCGCCCGTGAACCCGGTGAAGGCCCTGAAGAAGCAGTACGTGGCCGGGCATGGGGTGCGGGTCTCGGAGACGTCCCGCACGACCATGAACGGGAAGAACGGGCAGACGAGGACGACCAACGGCACCCTGGGATTCGGCAAGTCCGGAGTCGTCGCCGCGGATCTGCGCTTCCGGGACAACGGCGGAATGGCCGGCGGGCTGATGCCGTCCCGGAGTATCACCGTGGGTAAGCAGACGTATGTCCAGGGCGGGATATACAGCGAGAATTTGCCCGAGGGCAAGAAGTGGGTCCGGTACGCCGACCCGTCGGTGATCTACACCAGCCAGCCGCTCGACGTCTTCGACTCCAAGGTGCTCAAGGCGCTCGTCTCCAAGGCCAAGAGCTCCAAGAGTGGAACGTACCGGGGCTCGCTGACGTTCGCCGACGTCAGCAAGCTCTACGGCGAGAAGATCGACAAGAGGCTGGGCAAGATCAAGATCAACTATGCTCTCGATCTGAACTCCAAGGGCCTGATCAACTCGGTCCGCAGTGAGTACACGATGGACTTCGGCGTCCTCGGGAGCACGACCACCACCGTGAGCACCCGGTTCACGGGCTGGGGCGCCAAGATCACCATCAAGGCCCCGCCATCCGACCAGGTGGCCGACTACAGCGAGCTCGGGGCCGAGACGGAAGTTCCGCAGGAGATCCCGAACGGCTCGCTGAACTCGCTCGGCAGGGTCGAGGCCCCCTCGGCCCGCTGAGCCGTTCGCCGGGACCGGCTCCCCCGCCCCGGCGGCACCGTAACTCCCCCTCAACAACATCCAAGGAAACCCGCATGAAGCGAATCCTGACGGGCGTGGCGTTAGCCACGACCGCCGCGTTGGTGACCGCCACTCCCGCGCTGGCCGCAGCGCCCAAGGACCCGGTGGTGGCCGTCAAGAAGCAGCTCGTCGCCGGCAAGGGCGTGAAGTTCAGCGAGCGCACCACGATCAGCCAGGGCAGCCTGCGGCAGGTGTTCCTGCGCCGCACGGGCACCCTGCAGTTCAAGAAGTCGGGGATCGCCGCCTCCGACATCACGGGCAAGCTCAACCTCAACGCGAGCGACCTCGAAGGCCTCGACGAGAACGGCGACAACGCCGACGAGGTGGCCACGCTCAAGGCGATGACGCAGCCCGAGCGCACGATCAGGATCGGCACCACGTCGTACGTCTCCGGCGGCTTCTGGACGACCGTCCTGCCCGAGGACAAGACCTGGTTCAAGGCCCCGAACGGCCCGACCGGCGGCATGTTCGGCACGTTCGGCCAGCCGCTGAACCTGGCGGAGCCCGCCACGCTCAAGACCCTGCTCAAGGGCGCCAAGACCACCGGCAGCGGGTACTCGGGCAAGACGGTGATCGGCGACCTGTGGAAGGCCTCGCCGTGGCTGCGTGCCACCTGGCTCGACAAGCCCTCCGCCAAGGGGCTGAAGGCCGCCATCAGCTGGCGGATCACCGTGAACAAGGCGGGCCTGCCCACCCGCGTCGTGGCGACGTTCCCGGCGTCCGCGCTGGGGGATGTCGGCGGGGGCAGCGTGAGCGTGGACACCAGCTACACCGGCTGGGGTTCCGCGGTGTCGATCAAGGCTCCGCCCGCGGAGGAGGTCGCCACCACGTTCAAGGACGGCGAGGACGACATCGAGTCGCTGGACCTGCCGCTCGGCAGCATCGCCGGCTGACCTGATCGATCGAGTCCTCCCCCGCCCCTCTGGCGGGGGAGGACTCTTTCTTCGTTGAGGACATCGACATGAAGAAGGCACTGGCGGCGGCGGTGGCCGCCGCGACCTTGCTCGGCGCCGCCCCCGCGCAGGCGGCCGCTCCCGATCCGGTACGGGCGGTGAAGAAGCAGTTGGTCGTGGGCCACGGGGTGAAGATCTCCGAGGTCCTCTCGTCGGAGGTCAAGGGCAAGAAGGAGGTGTACTTCGAGACGGCGGGCACTTTCGGGTTCGGCACGTCTGGCGTTGTCGCCGCGGACATGACCATCCGGAGCACGGTCGTCAGCAAGAAGCCGACGACCGTGCGCGTCCTCATGGTGGGGAAGCATATTTACATGCGGAGCGACGCCTTGCGGGAAGATCTTCCCGAAGGCAAGACGTGGGTGCACATGGAGGACAGCGAAAACTGGAGAACCCCCTCCGCACACCCTGTGGACATCTTCCGGCCTCCCCAGCTCAAGGGTCTGCTCTCCCACGCCAAGTCCGTGCGGAACGGCGTTTACCGGGGCACGGTCACCGGCAAGCAGGGGCACCAGATCAGCGGGGGTGAGATCACAGGCACGTTCGACTACCGGCTGAGCACCGCCTCCACCGGTCTGCCCACCCGCCTGCACACCACCGTCAAGAGCGTCCTCTCCGGCATGCTGCAACACACTGACACCAGGTACAGCGCCTGGGGGCACAGCGTCACGATCACCGAGCCGCCCGAGCACGAGGTGGCCGCCATGGACGAGTTCCCGGACTCCTCGTCCGAGGAACTTCAGGAGTACCTGGAGATCGCAGACGACACCGTGGCTTCTATCCGCCGGTAGTTCCCACGATGCCGCACCCCGGAGCCCAGCAGCCCCGGGGTGCCGTCGCTCAGCCCAGCCGGGAGTCGCGGATGCCCGCCCACTCCAGTGAGTGCCTGATCCCCTCCTCGACCGAGTAGCGGGCCTGCCAGCCCAGCAGGCGGTGGGCACGGTCGCTGCGGGTGTAGGCGCCGGCCACGTCGCCGGGGCGGGCCGGGGCCTCGACGACTTCGATGGGGCGCTCGACGACGCGGTTGAACGCGTCGACCAGCTCGCGCACCGTGGTGCCCGCGCCGGTGCCCAGGTTGATCACGTCGGCCTCCAGCTCGTCGAAGCGCCGCAGTGCCGCCACGTGGGCGGTGGCCAGGTCCCAGACGTGGATGTAGTCGCGGATGCCGGTGCCGTCGCTCGTGGGCCATTCGGTGCCGGTGATCCGGAACGGGACGCCGCCCTCGTACGCCTCGATCATCTTGCCCAGGGCGTGGCTGGGACGGCGGAGCTGCAGGCCCGTACGCATCCTGGGGTCGGCGCCGATCGGGTTGAAGTAGCGCAGGGACAGGATCCTGATGGGCCGCCCGGAGGCGATGTCGGCGAACATGCCCTCGCAGACCGCCTTCGTCCGCGCGTACGGGCTCTGGGGGTCGAGCGGGGACTCCTCGTCCACCGTGTGGTCGGCGCCGGTGCGGTAGATCGACGCGGAGGAGCTGAAGATCATCCGCGTGCAGCCGTTGCGGAGCAGGTGGTCGACGAACTCGAGGCTCTTGGCGACGTTCGCGCGGTAGTAGCCGATGGGGTCGGCCACGGAGTCGGGGACCACGATGAGAGCCGCGCAGTGGATGACGGCCTCGATATCCGGATTCTCGGCGAATATCTTGTCAATCAGCGGGCCGTCGCTGATATCCCCCTCATAGAACACCCGCCCATCGGCGAACTCCCGCCGGCCCGTCACGAGGCTGTCCAGAATGACGGGATCGATCCCGGCGTCCAGGCACGCCGACGCGATCGTGCTGCCGATATATCCCGCCCCACCAGAAATCAAAACGCGCATTCCTGAACCCTAGCCAGCCGTGACCATTGGTGTGAGCAGCCTGTGGATAACTTCGACGACCGCAGCAGCGGCCGGACAGATGCGGCGGCGTGCTCCGGGCCGACGCGTGGAGACAAGCCCGTCCGCCACCACTCCAAGAGCGCCACTCCCCACACGCCCACCGCCCCAGAACCCCGCTCCCGCACGACCGCCGTTCCTAGACGTTCCGAGACGTTCCGAGACGTTCCAAGACCTCAGGCTCAGGTCCCCGCACGAGCGCCGCCCGGGCGATCCCGGCCTGCAACCAACCCCCACCATCAGCCCGAGCCCCGCACCGCACCGCACCAGATCGCCACGTCCCAACCCCGCCATCGCGCGGCAGGCCCCGACCGGATCCGGCCCGAGTCGGAATCCTGTGGCGTTCGCACTATGGCCTAGCCGCCCTTTGCGTGCGACATTTCGTGCTATGGGCAGGGACGTGCCGGTGGTCGTGTTCAGCAGGGAAGACCGCCGGAAATATCGGGAAAAAGTCCACAGATGCCTCGACGTCTTCGCCCAGATGCTGCGCGAATCACGTTTCGAGTTCGAGCACCCCCTGGCAGGTCTGGAGATCGAGCTCAACCTCGTGGACTCGCACGGCGAGGCGGCCATGCGCAACGCCCAGGTGCTCGCCGCGATCGCGCAGCCGGACTGGGCGACGGAGCTGGGCCAGTTCAACGTCGAGATCAACATCGAGCCCCAGGACCTGGCGGGCGACGGCGCACTGCGCCTGGAGAACGACGTCAGGGCCCGGCTCAACCACGCCGAGGAACGCGCCCGCTCCGAGGGCGGCCACCTCGTTCTGATCGGCATCCTGCCCACCCTGCGCGAGCAGGACATCGGCGAGGGCACGCTCTCCGCGAACCCGCGCTACCGCCTGCTCAACGAGCAGATCTTCGCGGCCAGGGGCGAGGACCTGCACCTGTCCATCGAGGGCGTCGAACGCCTCGACACGCACGCCGACAGCGTCGCCCCCGAGGCGGCCTGCACCAGCGTGCAGCTCCACCTCCAGGTCAGCCCCGACACGTTCGCCGCCCACTGGAACGCCGCCCAGGCCATCGCGGGCGCGCAGGTGGCCGTGGCGGCCAACTCGCCGTACCTGTTCGGCAGGGAGCTGCACAGGGAGACCAGGATCGCGCTGTTCGAGCAGGCCACGGACACGCGGCCGGCGGAGTTGAAGGCGCAGGGCGTACGTCCCAGGGTGTGGTTCGGAGAGCGGTGGATCACGAGCGTTTTCGACCTGTTCGAGGAGAACGTCAGCTACTACCCTGCCCTGCTGCCCCTCTGCGACGACGAGGACCCGCGCGCCGAGCTCGAACGCGGCCGCATCCCCCAGCTCCACGAGCTGACCCTGCACAACGGCACCGTCTACCGGTGGAACCGACCCGTGTACGCGGTGGTGAACGGGGTGCCGCACCTGCGCGTGGAGAACCGCGTGCTGCCCGCCGGGCCCTCCGTGGCCGACATCGCGGCCAACGCCGCGTTCTACTACGGGTTGATGCGCGTGCTGCCGTACGACGAGCGTCCGATCTGGAGCCAGATGTCGTTCAAGGCCGCCGAGGACAACCTCGGGGCGGCGGCGCGGCACGGGCTGGACGCGCGGCTGTACTGGCCGGGGCTGGGCGAGGTGCCGGCGGCGGAGCTGATCCTGCGGCGGCTGCTGCCCATGGCCAGGGAGGGGCTGGCCACGTGGGGCGTGCGCGGGACGGTAGCGGACCGGCTGCTGTCCGTCATCGAGGGCCGCTGCCTGTCAGGACGTACGGGGGCGAGCTGGCAGGTCGACAGGGTACGGGCGCGGGCCGCCTCCGGAGACGACCGGCACGAGGCGTTGCGGGGCATGACACTGGAGTACATCGAGCGCATGCACACCAACGAACCCGTACACACCTGGGACGTTTGAAGCCCGTGACCTCTTCGGATGCGTGAAGCCGTGACCCGTGCCCTGCCCCCGCTCACCAGGCTGTTCGCCGGCCTGATCGCCATCGCCCTGCTCGCCGCCTGCGGCGTCGTCCGATCGCCGTCCATGGATCAGCGGGGAGCCGACTCGTTCGAGGACGACGTCGTCACGGCGCGCACGCTGACGGAGGAGTTCTGGAGCCAGCAGTTCCAGCAGCTCGGGCGCACGTACCGCCCCATCAGCGACTTCATCCCGTACTCGGGGGACGCCGGCCCGAGCTGCGGCGATCAGCCCTCCGTTCCGAACAACGCCTTCTACTGCCCGCTCGGTCACTTCATCGCGTTCGACCAGGGCTGGATGGAGGGGCTCTGGAATGAGATGGGCGACGGGTCGGTCTATGTCATCATTCCCCATGAGCTCGGGCACGCCGTGCAGGCGCAGCTCCGTACCGATTTCACGCTGAACGTCCAGATGGAGCTCCAGGCCGACTGCTACGCGGGCGGCGCCCTCGCCGCGCTGGTCGGCTCGGGCGCGCTGACGACGGACGAGGGGGACGAGTACGAGCTGTTCGCGAGCCTGGCGGCGGCGGGCGACCCGACGGACGACTGGCTCGACCCGGCGGCCCACGGGACGGCCGAGCAACGGCAGACGTCGTTCGTCCGGGGTTATCGGGGCGGGGTGGGGACCTGCTGAGGGCGTACGAGCCGGGGCCGGATCGAACCAGCGGTTGTATCGACAGGTCAACCCACAGGATGATGTCACCGATCATGACCTGGCTCTACCGTTGACCCATGGCACCGGAGGAGATCAGCTGGCTGCGCAGGGGCGCATGCAGATCCAGCGACCCCGACCTCTTCTTCCCCCTCGCCCCCACCCCCTTGCAGGAGGCCCGCGCCAAGGCGGTCTGCGCGACCTGCCAGGTGGTGAAGGAGTGCCGCTCCTACGCCTTACGCGCCGGGGAATCGGAGGGCATCTGGGGCGGCCTCACCCCCGAGGAACGCCGCCGCACCCGCTTCCCCGAGGGCTGGCGCCGCCCCGCCGCCTCCTGACACCCCGCGCCCAGAAGCATCCCCGGGACTCTGGCGGTCAACGGTCCCGCGAGCCCACGTGAGCTCGTGAGCTCGTGAGCTCGCAGGAGAAGGCAGCGTCGTGAGCACCGCTCCTGGACGGGCGCGACGCCCGCTTCCGGCCTGGACGCGACACCCGCCGCCGAGCCGACCACACGCCGGCCTCCACCTGGACGCAACGCCCGCCGCCGGACCCCACGCCCACCACCTGCCTGGACGTCACACCCGCACGTCCGGCCCGCTCGCGATGAGATCACCGGTGGGGGGCCATCGGGGCGACACCCAGCTCGGCGAGGACGGCCAGGCCGCGTTCGGCTTGGTCGCCGCCGGCGAGCACCATGGTGCGGGCCGACTGGTAGCGGCAGCCGGCGGTCTCGAACGCGTTCGCCGTGGCGAGCAGTGCCTGCTCGTCGCCGTCGAGGAGGGCGGCGGCCCGCTCGACGATGGCGCCTGCGACCGGGTTGCCGGCCACGATGGTCCGGGCCTCCGTCAGGCTGTCGCGAGCGCCCGGGTTCCCGGCGAGCACGGCGGCCTCGGTGCGCAGCGCGACGTACCAGTGGTGCCAGATCCAGGTGACCCACTTCCACACCTGCCTGGGCTCGGGAGCCATCCGCTCCAACGCCTCCGCGGCCTGCCCGCGGTGCAGCAGGAGCATCGCGTCGAAGATCGCCCCGTAACCGTAGGAATGTCCTGGGAGGGTGCCGAGCTGGTTCAGGACCTCTAGCCATTCGCGCCGCGCGTCATGGTCGTCGCGCAGGCCGTGGATCATCGCCACGGCGGCCATCGCCCGGCCGAGGTACGACTGGGCGGGGCTGCCTGCCCGGTGCCACGCGTCGAGGAACCGGACGCTGCCGGCGACCACCTGGTCCACGTTGCCTGCCAGCGCGTCGGTGACCAGCAGCCAGTTCGTGGCGCGGTGGCCGACTTCGGCCAGCAACGGGTGTTCGGCGAGCCGGCGTGCCCACTGGCGGGCTGCGGGCAGGTCGCCGGTGCCGAGACTGGCCTCGGCGGCCTCGCCGAGCGCTTCGATCAGCTCGTGGGTGGTGGCCGGGGTGGTGGGTGCGGACGTCAGCAGCGTGATCCGGCGCTGGGTCGTGGCGGCGGCGGCGTACGTGTCACCGGCCCAGCTCAGGGCTCCGGTCAGCACATCGAGCGCGGTGGATTCGGCGAGGGGATCACCCGTACGGTGGGTCAGTTGGACTGCCCGTTCCGCGCGCGCGATCGTCTCCGGCACGGAGTCGTCAGATTCCCCCCGACCCGCACCGACGACGTCACCGAGCAACGCCCCACCGCGCACCGTGTCACCGCGCGCCTGACCGTCAGTGGCCGCATCACCAAGCACCTGCCCGCCGGTGACCGCGGCGTGGAGGGTCCAGCCGGCCTCGGCGGTTGCCACTGCGGCCAGGGCCGCCGGGTCGTCGCCGGCCAGTCCGCGCGCCTCGTCCATCAGCGCGAGCACCTCCCCAGGAGCCGGCAGCCGCACGAACGTGGTCGCGAACCGGAACGTGGCGGTGGCGGCGGCCGCCAGGTCGGCGGCGGCGCCGGCGGTGTCGCCGGACCTGCGTGCGGCGTCCGCGGCCGCGCAGCGCAGGCGGAACATGTCGTCACCACGCATCCTGCAGCCGGCCACGACGGAGGCGTGCCGGAGTGCCGAAGCGGCCGAGGCCGGGTCGTCGGCGAGCGCGGCCGCCTGCTCGTGGCGTCGCTGGGACTCGCCGACCAGGTTGCGGGTGAAGGCCAGCCCGGCGAGGTGCCGGGCGAGATCGTACGCCTCCGCCCGCCGCTCCGGCTGGTCGGCCGCCCACGCCAGGGCCGCGCGGAGGTCGTTGGCCACCAGGTCGAACCTGGCCCGCCAGTCCTCGCGTACGGCCGCCAGGCCGGCGGCCTTGGCCAGGCACCAGCGGAGGTGCCGGGAGCGGATGTCGGCCAGCTCGCCGGCCTCGGTCAGCCGTTCGGTCCCGTACTGGCGGATGGTCTCCAGCGCCCGGTACTCAGTGCCGCCGGGGGACGCCGACACCACCAGCAGGCTCTGTTCGGCGAGCCGGGCCAGGCCGTCGATGACCAGGCCCTCCTCGTCCCCGGTCACCTCCGCCGCCGCGCCGGCGGTGAACGGCGCCGCGAACACCGACACCCGGCGCAGCAGCGCCCGGTCGGCCGGATCCAGCAAGGCGTGGCTCCAGTCCAGCGCCGCCCGCACCGAGCGGTGCCGCTGATCGGCCCGGGAGCCGCCGGTGAGCATGCGGAGGGGGTGGGACAGGGCGGCGGTGATGCCGTCCAGCCCCAGGGTGGGATATCGGGCGGCGGCGAGCTCGATCGCCAGGGCCATGCCGTCCAGGCGCTCGCAGATCGCGGCGATCTGGTCGCGCAGCGCGGGATCCAGCGGCCAGCCGACCGCCGCCGCCCGTTCCATGAACAGCGTGACCGCGTCCGACCCGCCGTCGGTGGGCAGCGACAGCGGCGGGACCGCGTAAACCCGCTCGAACGGCACCATCAGCCGGGCCCGGCTGGTCGCCAGGACGGTCACCCGGGGGCACGCCGCCAGCAGCCGTTCGAGGAACAGCGCCACGCCGTCCGCGACCTGCTCGCAGTTGTCCAGCACGAGCAGCGCGTGGCGGTCGGCCAGCGCGGCGGCCACCGACTCGGTCATGTCGCGGCCGGGCTGCTCGCCGAGACCGAGCGCCCCGGCGACCGCGGTCGCGACCATGCCGGGGTCGGTGACCGGGACCAGGTCGACGAACCACACCCCGTCGGAGTACTCGCCTGCCGCCTGCGCGGCCACGGCCAGCGCGAGCCGGGTCTTGCCGACCCCTCCGGGGCCGGCCGCGGTCACCTGGCGGTGCGTCCTGATCAGCTCGGCCAGCTCGGCCCGCTCGTCCGCTCTGCCGATGAACGAGGTCAGCAGCGACGGCAGCACCGGTGCCCGGTGGGACGGGGCGGCATCAGCGGCCGGCTCGGGTGCCCGCTGGGCGAGCGCCCGGCGGTCCGGGACGTCCAGCTTGCGCAGGAGGGAGGAGACGTGGCTCTCGACGGTACGGACCGAGATGCACAACCGGGCACCGATCTCGGCGTTGCTCAGATGGGCGCCGATCAGCTCCAGCACTTCGGCTTCACGGGGCGAGATGTCCACTGCTGCCAGCACTGTGCCAGTGTGCCCTATCCCCTGCGTACTGCCCATCCGTGACGGCCACCGTACGGGGTCCGTGGAGCCGATCCGTGGAGCGAATCCGTGGCCGCCACGGATGTGGGCCCGCGGGGCCGGACGCGAAGCTGTGAGCACCTACCCGGCGGGTCGATGCGACCCACGACCACCACAGGAGCGACAGTGACCGGCTCTTCCACGCAGGGCATCAAGACCGTGCTGCACCCGGTGTCCGACCTGGCCAAGGCCAAGGCGGTGTACGCGGCCCTGCTCGGCATGGCGCCGCAGGTCGACACGGCCTACTACGTCGGCTTCGAGGCCGAGGGCCAGCACATCGGGCTGGTGCCGGGCGGTGGACCGCAGGGCATGACCTCGCCGGTGGCGTACTGGCACGTGCACGACATCGAGGCGACGCTGGCCGAGGTGATCGCCGCGGGCGGCACCGTGAAGGAGGCCGTGAACGAGGTCGGCGCCGGCCGCGTGGTGGCCACCGTCGTGGACCCCGACGGCAACGTCCTCGGCCTCCTCCAGGACCGCTGAGCGCCCCGTCCTGAGACTCCCGTCTCCCCGATCAACCGACCGGCTCCACCCGCTCTCTCAAAGGATCTCCGCCATGACCTTCGCCTCCGTCACCCTGGAAGTTCCCGACCTCACCGCCGCGCAGGCCTTCTACCAGGCCCTCGGGCTCGACTCCTACGTCCACGTACGTGCCTCGGACGCGCCCACGACCGGCTTCCGCGGGTTCGCCCTGTCACTCGTGGCGTCCCAGCCGGGCAACGTGGACGCCCTCATCACCGCCGCCCTCGACGCCGGCGCCACCACGCTGAAGCCGGCCACGAAGAGCTTCTGGGGCTACGGCGGCGTCGTCCTCGCCCCGGACGGGACCATCTGCAAGGTCGCGACCTCGAACAAGAAGGACACGGCCCCCGCCACCCGGCACATCGACCAGGTCGCCCTCCTGCTGGGAGTAGCGGACGTCAAGGCGAGCAAGCGCTTCTACGTCGAGCAGGGCCTGGCCGTGGCGAAGAGCTTCGGCGGCAAGTACGTCGAGTTCGACACCCCGTCCACGGACGTCAAGCTGGCGCTCTACCCGCGCAGGGCCCTCGCCAAGGACACCGGAATGCCCCAGGAGGGCACCGGATCACACCGGATCGTGCTCGGCGGCGGCACCGGCCCCTTCACCGACCTGGACGGGTTCGTCTGGGAAACCACGTCCGCCTGAACGACCCCGACCATCACGATCTCAAGGAGAAAGTCATCATGAGCAGCACCTACCAGGGGTTCACGGCCGAGGAGCGGGCGGCGATGAAGGAGCACGCCCAGGACCAGAAGAAGGCCGCGCGCCGCGGCTCCCGCGCGGACAAGGCGGCGGAGGCGGCCCGGGACGTGCTCGCGAAGATCGCGGAGATGCAGGAGTCCGATCGGGTCATGGCCGAGCGGGTGCACGCCGTCATCCTGGAGAGCGCGCCGGCGCTGGCGCCGAAGCTCTGGTACGGGATGCCCGCCTACGCGCTGGACGGCAAGATCGTCTGCCATTTCCAGAGCGCGGCGAAGTTCAAGACGCGTTACGCGACGCTCGGGTTCAGCGACCAGGCGAGCCTGGACGACGACACGATGTGGCCGGCCGCCTTCGCCCTGACCGAGGTGACGCCCGAGGTGGAGGCGCGGATCAGCGAGCTGGTCAAGCGAGCGGTGAACTGAGCCCCGCCCGGCCGGAGCGGCTCGCCGGAGCGGAGGTCGAGCGCCGGCTCCTCGCCCGAAGCGGAGGCAGGCACTGGGCCTCCGCACGGGCCGTCTGGAACGCGACGGTGGCGAAACCCCTGCCTTTCAGTGCAGCTGTGTGGAGGTACCGTGCAAAGCATCGCGTTGGCGGAGGCGTCCGGCCTAGCGTCGCCAGGTATGCGAAGAGTGGACGTACTGGTCGTGGGTGCGGGCCTGGCCGGCCTCCGTACGGCGGGCCTGCTCGCCCGCCGCGGGCTGGACGTGACGGTGATCGACCGTCGCAGGACGCTGTCGGCGGGCATCCGCACCACGGGCATCTTCGTGCGGCGCACCCTCGACGACTTCGACCTGCCGGATCACCTGCTCGGCCCCGGCATCCGCGACGTGCTGCTGTACCCGCCGTCGAGGCGGTCGCCGATCCGGCTCACCAGCGACCGCGACGAGTACCGCGTGGCGGACATGGCCGCCGTCTACCGGCACGCGCGCCGCGAGGCGGAGTCGGCGGGGGCGCGGGTCCTGCTGGGCGTACGGTACGAGGGCGCCTCGACGGGCCTGGCCGGGGTGGAGGTCCTGCTGGGCGTACGGCATGACGGCACCTCGACGGAGGCGGTGACGGCGCGGTTCGTCATCGGCGCGGACGGCGCCCGCTCCCGGGTGGCCCGCGATCTCGGCCTGGACCTCAACCGGCGGTTCATCGTCGGCGCCGAGCTCGTCCACCCGATCGCGCCGGGCACGACCGTCCCGGCCTTCCACTGCGTGCTGGATCCGCGGATCGCCCCCGGCTACCTGGGGTGGGCGGTCGACGACGGCCGGCACGCGCACGTCGGCGTCGCGGGGTATCCGGGCGCCATGCGGAGCGGCATCCGCCACCTGCTGGACACCTTCGCCGCGGACGCCCCCGGATACGCGCCGCCGGCCGGTCCGGTCGAGCGTCGCGGCGGCCCCATCCCGGTGGGCGGGGTGCTGCGGCGGCTGGCGTGCCCGGCCGGGCTGCTCGTCGGGGACGCCGCGGGCGCGGTCTCGCCGCTGACGGCAGGTGGGCTGGATCCCTGCCTGCGCATGTCCGATCTGGCCGCGGCGGTCACGGCCGATTACCTGCGTACGGGCGACCGGAGCGTGCTGGCCCGCTACGACGGGAACGCGCTGAGGGCCCGCTTCCGTGGCCGCCTGCTGCTGCGCCGCGCGTTCGCCGGCGTCCGCTCTCCCGCCGCGGCGGAGGCCGCGATCGCCGTGCTGCGCAGCCGCGCCGGCCGGGCGCTGGCGGCACGGGTCCTGTTCGGCGACGGCTCGTTCCCCGACGTCCCGCTCGAACGGGTCGCAACCGGAACCTAGGCCGCAACCAGCCCGCAGAGTCGCGAACGGGACGCAGCCCGCCTGAGTAGCCGCGAACGGGACCGCGGCCCGACTGCGGACCGGCGAACGGGACCGCGGCCCGACTGCGGACCGGCGAGCGGGACGTAACCTGCAAGGGTGCTGCTGCGCTCGATCGCCGTCCTCACCGCCGCCAACATCCTCAACAACAAGATCGCCCCCCGCCTGGGCCCCCTGACCTCCACGGTCGCCACCGCCGCGCTGGTCGCGATGGCCCGCAGGTCCGGCGTGTCCTGGAAGGAGCTCGGTTTCGAGCACGGCCGGCGCGGCGCCGTCGCCGGTGGCGTGTTGGCGGCCGCGGTGGCCGGCGTCTACACGGCCGGCGTCGCCATGCCCCGCACCAGGCCGCTCTTCCACGACGACCGCGCCCTGTCGCTCTCCCGCGCCCGCGTCCTGGAGGAGGCGCTGCTCCAGGTCCCGCTCGGCACGGTCCTGCTGGAGGAGGTGGGGTTCAGGGGCGCGCTGTACGGGATGCTGCGCCGCCGGCACGGCACGGCCGCGGCCACGGCGGTCTCCTCCACCCTGTTCGGCCTCTGGCACATCCTCCCGGCCATCGACATGGCGCGCGCCAACCCCGCCCTGGGCGCCCTGACGGCCGGCGAGTCCCCCGGACATCTGGACACCGCGCGGGTCGTGGCGGGGAGCGTGGTGTCCACGGCGGCGGCCGGGGTGCTGTTCTGCGAGCTGCGCCGCCACCGGGGCCTCCTGACCCCCGTCATGCTGCACCTGGCGACCAACTCTCTCGGCTATGCCTTCGCCCGGCTGGCGGCCAGGCTTCCGGGCCCGGACGCGGAAAATTTCCCCCACCCGAAATGAAGCCGTCCATCCCACCGGCCCGGAATTGCGAACACCCAAAAACAGGCACCCCAGCCCAATCCGGCGGGGCACCGTCCGATCGCCGCGGGATGAAGGTTTTCGCCCCGCGGCATCGTTTTCTCCCCCGCCCTCGGACCACCCCGTAACCTGCGGCGCCACAGGCCTTAACGTCTCCGAGGCGCCTGTTTCAAGGCCGCGCCGCCTTGGGATGTGCGCCTCCCCCCGATTAGGCAATTCTCATAAGCCGGAGGTACGGAGGTGGTGCTGCATGCGTACGGTAATCGACATCGACAAGGAGCTCCTGGAAGCGGCCCAGCAAACGCTGGGTACGCCGACCATGAGAGAAACGGTCCACGCCGCGCTGCAGGCGGTCGTGGACAGGGACGCGGAAAGAGCGGGTGCGATCAGGGCGTTCGAGTTCTGGCGCACGGAGGGGAGCCCGGATCTGCTGGACCCGGAGATCACGAAGCATGCGTGGCAACGACAGGACTGATGTATCTCCTCGACAGGAGCGCCCTGGCCCGCATCCGCGTCAGTGAGGTGATCTCCAAGGCGCTGCAGCCGCTCTTCGCCGCGCGGGCGGTGGCGACCTGCAGCGTCATCGACCTGGAGGTGCTCTACAGCGCCCGCGACTACGCCCACTACCTGCGCATCCTGCACGCCCAGCGCCAGTGCATCCTGCTCCCCCTGGACCAGGAGGTGCAGGCGCGGGCCATGGCCGTGCAGCGGCAGCTCGTGGAGATCTCCCAGCACCGCGGCATCGGCCCGAACGAGCTGCTGATCGCCGCCTGCGCCGAGGTGCACGGGGCGACGATCCTGCACTACGGGCACGCCTTCGACATCATCTCGGAGGTGACGGGGCAGCCCTCGCTGTGGGTGGTGCCGCCCGGCTCGGTGCCCTAGTTCCAGAAACGCCGCTCCAGGAACGCTCAGGCGGTCGGAACCACCTGGAAGCCCTCCGCGTAGCTGCCCTCGCCGAGCCCGGCCTGCTCGGCCCAGGCGGCGAAGCGGCTCCTGACGAAGTCGGTGAAGCCTTCCACGTGTGAGACCTGGCTCACGTGCGACTGCAAGGCCGCGAGCTTGCGGTCCATGGACTCGGTGATGTCCACCCAGTGGTTGGGCGTGGAGCCGCCGTTCAGCCAGACCTCGCGTACGGTCCACGCCTCCAGCCCCTCCTCCTTGATCAGCTCCGGGAACGCGTACGGGTTGCGCGCGTCCGGGTAGACCGCGTCCAGGGTGGCGCCGCCCACGGCGCGGTGGTCAGGGTGGCTGGGGGCGATGAACTGGTAGTTGCGGTCGGGGTGGTGGGTGATCACCAGGTCGGGCCTGACCTGGCGGATCACTCTGGCGATGGCCCGCCTGAGCTCCAGCGAGGGCACCACCTGGCCGTCGGAGTAGCCGAGGAAGCGTACGTCCGTCACGCCGACCGCCTTGGCGGCGGCCAGCTGCTCGGTCCTGCGCAGCTCCGCCATGCCGGAATTGTCCAAGGTACGCTCGTTACCGCCCGCGTCACCGTCCGTGACCAGCAGGTACGTGACCTCCACGCCCCTGTCCACGAACAGTGCCACGCTTCCCGCGGCGCCGAAGTCGGCGTCGTCGGGGTGGGCGGTCACGACCAGTACGCGGTTGATCTCGCTCTCCGGCAGCATGTCTCCCCTTTCGCACCGTACGTGGAGGACAACCGGAACCCCGCCGAAGGCATTCCGGGCGCCGATTGTCGGTGGGGCGTCTTAACCTAGGTGGGTGCCGACCCAAGTCTCTGTTGACCACCCCTTGCTCGATGGCCTCAACCCGCAGCAGCGGGAGGCCGTGATCCATCATGGCAGTCCGCTGCTCATCGTGGCCGGAGCGGGGTCGGGCAAGACGCGGGTGCTCACGCACCGCATCGCGTACCTGCTGGCCGAGCGCAACGCGCATCCCGGGGAGATCCTGGCGATCACCTTCACCAACAAGGCCGCCAGGGAGATGAAGGAGCGCATCGACAAGCTCGTCGGGCCGCGCTCCAAGGCGATGTGGGTGATGACGTTCCACAGCGCCTGCATGCGCATCCTGCGGCGCGAGGCCAAGCGGCTGGGCTTCCCGTCCAGCTTCTCGATCTACGACCAGGCAGACTCGCAGCGGCTGATGGCCATGGTCTGCAGGGAGATGGAGCTCGACCCGAAGCGGTATCCGCCGCGCTCGTTCTCCGCGCAGGTCAGCAACTTCAAGAACGAGCTGATCGACTACGAGACGGCGATCGAGCGGGCGGGCTCGCACCTGGAGAAGACGCTCGCGCAGGCGTACAAGGCCTACCAGCTCAAGCTGACCGAGGCCGGCGCGATGGACTTCGACGACATCATCATGAACACGGTGACGTTGTTCCAGCTCTTCCCCGACGTGGCCGAGCACTACCGGATGCGGTTCAGGCACGTGCTGGTCGACGAGTACCAGGACACCAACCACGCCCAGTACATCCTGATCAGGGAGCTGGTCGGCCATCCCGAGCTGCGCACGAACGACGGCGAGCTGGTGCGCTCGGGCGCCGACATGTCGGAGCTGTGCGTGGTGGGCGACGCCGACCAGTCCATCTACGCCTTCCGGGGCGCGACGATCCGCAACATCCTGGAGTTCGAGCGCGACTACCCCGACGCCCGCACGATCCTGCTGGAGCAGAACTACCGCTCCACCCAGAACATCCTGGCCGCCGCCAACGCCGTGATCGCGCGCAACGAGTCGCGCAAGCCGAAGAACCTCTGGTCCGACCAGGGCGACGGCCCCAAGATCGTGGGATATGTCGCCGACAACGAGCACGACGAGGCCATGTTCGTGGCCCAGGAGGTCGACCGGCTCAGCGACGAGGAGGACGTCAAGCCGGGCGACGTGGCGGTCTTCTACCGCACCAACGCCGCCTCCCGCGTGTTCGAGGAGATCTTCATCCGCACCGGGCTGCCGTACAAGGTGGTCGGGGGCGTGCGCTTCTACGAGCGCAAGGAGGTCAAGGACCTGCTGGCCTACCTGCGGGTGCTGGCCAACCCGGCCGACGTGGTGTCGCTGCGGCGCATCCTCAACGTGCCCAAGCGCGGCATCGGCGACCGGGCCGAGGCCATGATCGAGGCGCTGTCGTCGCGCGAGAACATCACGTTCTGGGACGCGCTGCGCCGGGCCGACGAGGCGTACGGCATGGCCACGCGCTCGCTCAACGCGGTCAAGGAGTTCGTCGCCCTGATCGAGGAGCTGATCGCCAAGGGCGAGGGCGTGCCGCCGTCGGCACTGGCCGAGGAGGTGCTGGTGGCCACCGGCTACCGCGCCGAGCTGGAGGCGTCGGAGGACCCGCAGGACGAGTCCCGCCTGGAGAACCTCAACGAGCTCGTCTCGGTGGCCTCGGAGTTCGAGGAGGCCAACCCGGAGGGCACGCTGGTGGAGTTCCTGGAGCAGGTGTCGCTGGTGGCCGACGCCGACCAGATCCCCGACGCCGACGGCGGCCAGGGGGTCGTCACGCTGATGACCCTGCACACGGCCAAGGGGCTGGAGTTCCCCGTGGTGTTCCTGACGGCCATGGAGGACGGCGTGTTCCCGCACGTCCGCTCGCTGGGCGAGCCCAAGGAGCTGGAGGAGGAGCGGCGGCTGGCCTACGTCGGCATCACCAGGGCGCAGCAGCGGCTCTACCTCACGCGGGCGGCCGTGCGCAGCTCCTGGGGCGCGCCGTCGTTCAACCCCGCCTCCCGGTTCGTGAACGAGGTGCCCGGCCAGCTCATGGAGTGGCGCACCGACCCGGAGAAGTCGGCCTGGAGCGCGGCCACGCGGCGCGAGCCCGCCCGCACCGCCGCCCCCGCCAAGAGCTCCTCCGGCGGCGGCGGGCGCAAGGTGCCCTCGCTGACGCCCGGCGACCGGGTCTCGCACGACGCGTTCGGGCTGGGCACGGTGGTGTCCGTGGACGGGGTCGCGGAGAAGACCAAGGTCAAGATCGACTTCGGCAGCGGCGGGGAGAAGACGCTGCTGCTGGCGTACGCGCCGCTGGAGAAGCTCTGAGACAGCACGAAGGGCCGCTCACCCTGGTGAGCGGCCCTGGTCCGGTCGTCAGCCCTTCAGCGCGCTGCCCTTCTTCCACTGGGTCCAGTTGAGCTGCCAGTAGCTCCAGCCGTTGTTCCACTGGAGCTTGCGCTTGGTGCCGGTGATCTTCACGACGTCGCCGCGCTGGGCGATCGTGTAGAACCACTTGGCCCCGGCGGGGGTGGCGCGGACGCAGCCGTGGCTCTGGTTGGAGCGGCCGAGGTACTGGTAGTAGCCGGCGCTCTGGTGGACGTACTCACCGCTGTCGGAGATGCGCACCGCCCACGGGATCTCCTCCTTGTAGTAGCGCGGGTCCTTGGGGTCCGTCACGCCCATCCAGGAGGAGGTCATGGTCTCCACGGCCTTCTTGCCCATGGTCAGGTGCACGCCGCTGGTGGTCAGGTAGACGTCCACGCCGTTCCTGATCAGGCCGCCCTTGCCGGCGCTGATCGGGATCTTCTTGGCCAGCTTGCCGTTGCGGTACACCTTCATCTGGTGCTTGCGGGTGTCGACCACGGAGATGTGCTTCGCGCCGACGGCGAACCTGCGGGAGACGTTCTTGGCGCCGGTGTTGCCGGGCAGCTCCGACAGCCGCGCCGTGAAGAGCACCTTCTGGTACGGCTTCCAGTACGTCTTCGTCCGGTAGATCACCTTGCGGGCGGACACCCAGCGCCACGCGCCCTCGTGCGCCTCCTCGGACTCGACGTCCAGCACCGCCTCGACGGCCGCCTTGTCCTTCACGTCCCGGTCGAACGTGACGATGATCGGGAACCCGACGCCCACCTTCTCGGTCTTCTCCCCCATCGGGGTGATGTCGGCGATGCCGACCTTGATCTTCTTCCCGGAGGAGGTCGGGGTGGGGGCCGGCGTGGGGGCCGGCGTAGTGGCCACCGCGGCGGCGGGGACGATGCTCACGTGGGGCCGGGGGACGGGGGCGCTCTCCGCCGCGCACGCTGTCGCGGCGACCAGTGCGACCAGTGCCGGAAGCATCCGGGTGACGCGCTTCAAAGGGGTTACTCCTGGACTTGTGCTTCGACTGCCTCCTTGTGTGACAACTGTGAGCACTGTTTCGTGCGCGAAATGCAGATAACTATCCTGTAACGGTCCAAAAGCCCGTTAAACGGGCAACTCCCGGCTCGCGTACCGGATCAGACGAGCCGGCGCGCGGTGGCCCAGCGGGACAGCTCGTGGCGGTTGGAGAGCTGCAGCTTGCGCAGCACCGAGGA
The DNA here is from genome assembly GCF_014207985.1 of Nonomuraea rubra. Classification (NCBI taxonomy): domain Bacteria; kingdom Bacillati; phylum Actinomycetota; class Actinomycetes; order Streptosporangiales; family Streptosporangiaceae; genus Nonomuraea; species Nonomuraea rubra. The sequence goes on from NZ_JACHMI010000001.1 coordinate 11,349,272, forward strand.
GACATGCGTCTCCACGGTCTTGACGGAGATGAACAGCTCCTTGGCGATCTCCTTGTACGCGTACCCCCGCGCGATCAGCCGCAGCACCTCGCGCTCCCGCTGCGTCAGCGAGTCGAGCTCGGGGTCGATCGACGGCGCCTCCGACGAGGCGAACGCGTCGAGCACGAAGCCCGCCAGGCGCGGCGAGAACACCGCGTCCCCCTCGGCCACGCGGTTGATGGCGTCGGTCAGCTCCTTGCCGCTGATGTTCTTGGTCACGTAGCCGCGGGCACCGCCCCTGATCACGCCGATGACGTCCTCGGCCGCGTCGGAGACCGACAGCGCCAGGAACCGTACCTGCGAGCCGGAGCCCAGGACCCGGCGCAGCACCTCCTGGCCGCCGCCGCCGGGCATGTGCACGTCGAGCAGGACCACGTCGGGCTGGTGCGCGGCGATCGCCTGGACCGCCGTCTCCACGTCCTCGGCCTCGCCGACGACCTCGATCGAGTCGCCCAGCTCGGCGCGCACGCCCGATCGGAACAACCGGTGGTCATCGACGATCAGTACGCGCGTCATGCCTTCTCCACCTTCATCGTCAACATCACTTCCGTGCCCTCGCCGGGCTCGGTACGCACCCGGGCCGAACCTCCGTGACGTTCCATTCTCCCGATGATGGACTCCCTGATCCCCATCCTGTCGAGCGGCACCGCCTCGAGGTCGAACCCCTTGCCCCGATCCTTCACGAAAATCGTGACCTCTTCACCCTCTACCTCCGCGTAGACGGAAATCGAGGGACTCTCAGAGTATTTGGCCGCGTTGACCATCGCCTGCCTGGACGCCTTCAGCATCGCGGCCAGCTTGCCGGACGGGTCGAGCGCGATGTCGCCGACGCAGACGACCTCGATGGGCACGCCGTGCGCGTCCTCCTCCTCGGCCGCGATCCTGCGTACGGCGGCCGCCACCGTGGCGTCGGCGTCCTGCTTCGGCTGGTAGAGCCAGTTACGCAGCTCGCGCTCCTGGGAGCGGGCCAGGCGGGAGACCTCCCGGGGGTCGTGCGCGACGCGCTGGATCAGGGTGAGCGTGTGCAGCACCGAGTCGTGCACCATGGCGGCCACCTCCGCCCGCTCCTCCTGCCTGATGCGCTCGCGCCGCTCGAGTTGCAGCTCTTTCCACAGGCCGGCCAGCCACGGCGCGGCGATCACCAGCAAGCCGCCGACCACCACGACCGTGAACAGCAGGCTCTCCCTGACCTGGGGCAGCTCGCCCTCCGCGGCCAGGAAGCCGGTCGCGCCGACCACGACCAGGATGATGCCGAGCAGCGTACGCACGCGGTTCTTGCTCATGCTGCGCGAAGCACCGCTCACCCAGCTCTTGCGGCGCTCTGGGTCGGCCTGCTGCCACAGGATCAGCGCGCCGATCCCGCCCACCGCGAACGGCAACATGCCGATGCCACCCTGGCTGGCCCCCGTCAGCCAGCCGAACGAGAACAGCGCCGCCCCGATCGCGCTGAACGCGGCGAGCTGGCTCCAGTCGCGCTGCGGCGCCTGCCCCTGGTACGGCTGGCGCGGCGTCACCATCCACAACACCGCGTACGCCACCGCCCCGGCCCCCTGGACGACGGTGAGCAGCACGAACATCAGCCTGATCACCACCGGATCAAGCTTGAGCTGCGCCGCCAGCCCCTGGGCGACACCGCCGAGCAGGCGCCCCTCCATGGGGCGCATCATCCGGCGGTAGGGCTTGTCGCCGCTCTGCTCGGCGAGAGTCTTCTGGTCAGCCATAACATGGCCATAGTCACATGTCGGGGGCCATGCGGGCATCAGGGAACAACCCCCGGGTCGGCTCAGGGGTGTCCCGGATGCGAGCACCGCACGCGTAGGTCCACGATGGTAGGCATGACAGAAGCTCCGCCCAGGCAGCCGGCCTCTCCTCCCCGGGAGCTGCGACGCAGCAGCGAGGGACGCTTCCTCATGGGAGTGTGCGCGGGCCTCGGGCGGCACACCGGCATCGACCCCGTGGTGTTCCGCGCGGGCTTCACGGTGCTCCTGCTCGGCTCCGGGATCGGGCTGTTCCTCTACCTCGCGGCGTTCCTGCTGATGAAGGAGCCGAACGGGCGGCCGGGGATCATCGAGCAGTGGACGCGGCGCGACTTCGACGCCGAGACCGTGATGGCGCTGCTGACGGCGGTGCTGGGGTTCGGGCTGGCGATCAACCTGGCGACGGTGTGGCTGGACACGGGCACGCTGGTGGTGGGGGTGTTCCTGGCGGTGTCGCTGCTGGCCGCGCACTCCAGCGGGGTGGACCTGCGGGCGCTGGCCCGGTCGATGCCCGAACGGCTGAGCCGCCGGCGGGGCGCCCAGCAACCCGCCGCCTCCTACGAGAGCGCCGCCCCCGTACGCGCTCCCCAACCACCCGAGCCCCCGGCAGCTCCCGAGCCGCCGCACGCCCCGGCCCCGCCGTCGCAGGCGCCGGCCGCACAACCGGCGGTAGCCGGGCAGGCCGCTCAAGCCGCGCAGGCCGAGCAAGCCGGGCTGGCCGAACGGGCCGAGCAGGAGCTTGACGCCACCGCAGCCGACGAGCCGACGACGCCGGTGGGTGACGCGGAGCCCGAGCGGCACGCACCCGCCGAGCAGCAAGCGCCCGGCCGGCAGGACGCGCCGGCCGCGCAGCCGGTCCCGGAAGCGGTCGTTCGCAAGCCGGAGCAGCGCGACGACGAGGAGCCCGTCTCCCCGTACGCGATCACCGCCGAGCACCGGATTCCCCCGCACGAGCCCACCCCCACCTACCGCCCCAACCCTCCGACCACCATCGACTACGGCAGCCACGGCGAGCCGTTCGCCCCGAACGGCCCCTACCGCCCGCTCGACCCGGCCAGGAGGCCGGGCGGCTACTCCCCGTACGACCCGAGCATGTACCGCCGCCCCGCCCAGCAGCGGCGCCGGCGCCCGAGGTCGTTCATCGGCCTCATCACCATCCTGCTAGCATTGATCATCGGAGGGATCGTCGTGGCCGTCCAAGCAAGGTCAGCGGCGGGAGTGAGCCCGACCATCGTGGGCGGCGCCATGCTCATCACCATCGGCGCCGGCCTGCTGGTGGCCGCCTGGTGGGGCCGGGGCGCGGGCCTGGTGGCCGCGGGCACGGCGGTGGCGCTCATCGTGGGCATGGGGTTGATGCTGGGCGGCATGCCGAGGAACATCGGGACGGCCGAATGGGCGCCGACCACCATCGCGGAGGTGGGCCAGGTGTTCGACGCGGGGCTGGGTGACGGCACGCTGGACCTGTCGGAGCTGCAGCTGCCACCGGGCTCGAACGTGACGGTCAACGCCACGATCTCGGCCGGCGAGCTGGTGGTGATCGTGCCCCCGACGGCGCGGGTCGAGGTGCACGCGAGCAACAAGATCGGTGACATCGTGATCGACCAGTCGCTCAGGGGCGGCGTGGACGTGCGTACGGACAAGATCCTGGAGCCGGAGGTGAAGCCGAAGGGCAAGGCCGCCACCATCGTGCTCAATCTCAGGGGCGGCCTGGGCGACATGGAGGTGCGGCGTGCCGCGTGACGTCGAGCGGCCCCGTCGCCTGCACCGGACGGACTGGATGGCCCTGCTGAGCGGCGTGCTCTTCGTCGTTCTGGGCATTTTGGTGGTGACACGCGCGATCACGGATCCGCTGGTCCTGGTCGGGGTGACGGTGCTGGGATTGGCCTTCGCAGGGCTGGTGGCGATCGTCGCGCGGGTGGTCCGCGGTAAGTAACCCTTGACCGGGAAAAACACCGGCGTAGGTTCGGGAGTGTCCGCCTTTCCCCCTGCTCCTGAGGGAGGACGTATGCCCCGAATCACCGTCACTGTCGACGGTATCCAGTACGAGGAGGACGTCGAGCCGCGACTCCTGCTCGTCCATCTGCTACGAGAACGCCTGGGCAAGACCGGCACCCCCGTGGGTTGCGACACCAGCAACTGCGGGGCCTGCACGGTCATGCTCGACGGCAAGAGCGTCAAGAGCTGCTCGGTGCTCGCCGTCCAGGCCGACGGCTGCGACGTCGTCACCATCGAGGGCCTGGGCGCCAACGGCTCCCTGCATCCGATGCAGCGGGCCTTCCACGAAGAGCACGCGCTGCAGTGCGGCTACTGCACGCCGGGCATGGTCATGGCCGCGATAGATCTGCTCAGGGAAGATCCCGATCCGTCCGAGGAGACGATCAGGCAGGGGCTGGAGGGCAACCTCTGCCGCTGCACGGGTTACTGCAACATCGTGCGCGCGGTACGCAGGGGCGCGCAGGAGATGGGTCAGGCGGTGAGCACGCCATGACCACTCAAGAGGTAGGCCGGCCGCGCAAGCGGAAGGAGGATGCCAGGCTGCTGACGGGGCGCACGCAGTGGACGGACAACCTCTCGCGGCCGGGCACGCTGCACGTGATGTTCCTGCGCAGCCCGATGGCGCACGCCAGGATCACCAGGATCGACGTGTCGGGGGCACGCGGCCTGCCGGGGGTCGTGGCGGCGTTCAGCGGCCAGGACTTCGCGGCCGAGCAGGGCAGCCTGCCGTGCGCGTGGCCGCGCAGCGGCGACACGGTCGTCCCCGACCACCCGCCGATGGCGGTCTCGGAGGTGCGCTACGTGGGCGAGGCGGTGGCCTGCGTGGTGGCCACCGACCGGTACCGCGCCGCGGACGCCCTGGAGGCGATCGAGGTCGACTACGAGCAGCTGCCCGCGGTCCTCGACATGAACGAGGCCCTCGGCGGGTCCGCCGCCAAGGTGCACGAGACGGGCAACCGGGCCTTCACCTTCAAGGAGACCTCGGGTGACCTGGAGGCCGCGTTCAGGGACGCGCCCGTGGTGATCGACCGCACGTTCGTGCAGCAGCGGCTGATCCCGAGCGCGATGGAGCCGCGGGCGGTGTTGTGCGACACCGACGGCGACTCGTTCACGATGTGGACGTCCACCCAGATCCCGCACATCCTGCGCACGATGCTGGCGCTGGTGACCGGCGTGGCCGAGCACAAGCTCCGCGTGGTGGCGCCCGACGTGGGCGGCGGGTTCGGCTCGAAGCTGCAGGTCACCGCCGAGGAGGTGCTGTGCCTGCTGCTGGCGCGCAGGGTGGGCAGGCCGGTGAAGTGGACGGAGTCGCGCACCGAGGGCAACCTGACGGTGCACCACGGCCGGGACCAGATCCAGCACCTGCGGCTGGCGGCCGACGCCGACGGGCGCATCCGCGGGCTCCAGGTGGAGCTGCTGGCCGACATGGGCGCCTACCTGGTGCTGCTGACTCCGGCGGTGCCGCTGCTCGGGGCGCAGATGTTCAACGCCATCTACAAGATGGACGCCTACGAGTTCGCCTGCACGGGCGTGTTCACCACGAAGATGCCGACGGACGCCTACCGCGGCGCGGGACGGCCCGAGGCCACGTTCGGCATCGAGCGGATGATGGACGAGCTGGCCGCCGAGCTGCGGCTGGACCCGCTGGAGGTGCGGCGGCGCAACTGGATCAAGCACGAGGAGTTCCCCTACACCACGATCTCCGGCCTGACCTACGACTCGGGCAACTACGAGGCGGCGACGGACCGGGCAATGGCCCTGTTCGGCTACGACAAGCTGCGCGCGGAGCAGAACGACCGGCGTGACAGGGGCGACCCCGTCCAGCTAGGGCTGGGCGTCAGCACGTACACGGAGATGTGCGGGCTGGGCCCTTCGCGGTGGTTCGGCGACAACAACGCCGGAGCGGGCGGCTGGGAGCACGGCTCGGTGCGGGTGCTGCCCACCGGCAAGGTGGAGGTCGTCACCGGCAGCTCGCCGCACGGGCAGGGCCATGTGACGGCGTGGAGCCAGATCGTGGCCGACGCGCTCGGCGTGCCGTTCGAGGACGTCACGGTGCTGCACGGCGACACGGCGGTCTCGCCCAAGGGCCTGGACACCTACGGCTCGCGCTCGCTGACGATCGGCGGCATCGCGGTGCTCAAGGCGTGCGACAAGGTCAGGGACAAGGCCCGCAAGCTGGCCTCGCACGTGCTCGAATGCTCGCCGGAGGACCTGGAGTTCGAGGCGGGCGCGTTCAAGGTCCGGGGCACCGAGTCGCAGACGACCATCCAGGAGCTGGCGCTGGCCGCGTTCGCGGCACACAACCTGCCCGACGGGGTGGAGGCGAGGCTCGACTCCGACGTCACGTTCGACCCGGAGAACTTCTCCTTCCCGCACGGCACCCACCTGTGCGCCGTGGAGGTGGACACCGAGACGGGCATGGTGAGGATCCGCTCGTACGTGGCGGTGGACGACGTCGGCAAGGTCGTCAACCCGCTGATCGTGGACGGCCAGCTGCACGGCGGCATCGCGCAGGGCATCGCGCAGGCCCTGTTCGAGGAGGCCGTGTACGACGCCGACGGCAACCTGCTGACCGCCACGATGGCCGACTACCTGCTCCCGTCGGCCGCCGACCTGCCGGACTTCGCCCTCGACAGGACGGAGTCCCCGGCGACCAGCAACCCGCTGGGCGTCAAGGGCGTGGGCGAGGCGGGCACGATCGCCTCGACCCCGGCCGTGGTGAACGCGATCGTGGACGCCCTGCGCCCGCGCGGCGTGAACGACGTCCAGATGCCCTGCACGCCGGAGCGGGTCTGGCGTGCCCTGGAAGGAGTCAGGCGATGATCCCCGCGCAGTTCGACTACGTACGGCCAGGCTCGCTGGCCGAGGCGTGCAGGGAGCTCGGCTCGGACGAGGACGCGAAGGTCCTGGCGGGCGGGCAGTCGCTGCTGCCGTTCCTGCGGCTGCGGCTGGCGTACCCGTCGAAGCTGGTGGACATCGGCCGGCTGGCCGATCTGAAGGGCGTGCACGACCGCGGCGACCACGTCTACATCGGCGCGATGACCACGCACGACGAGGTCATGCGCTCCCCGGTGGTGACGGCGGGCTGCCCGCTGGTGGCGATGGCGGCGGCGCACGTGGCCGATCCGGCGATCCGGCACCGGGGCACGTTCGGCGGCTCGTTGGCGCACGCGGACCCGGCCGGTGACCTGCCGGCCGTGGTGCTGGCGCTGGACGGGGTGTTCGTGGCGGCCTCGGCGGACGGCGAGCGGGAGATCCCGGCGGCGGAGTTCTTCGTCGACTACCTGGAGTCGTCGCTGCGGCAGGGCGAGATCCTGGCCGGGGTGCGCATCCCGAAGCTGGGCCAGGGCTGGGGCTTCCACTACGAGAAGTTCCACCGGACCGCGCAGGCGTGGGCGATCGTCGGCGTGGCGGCGGCGGTCAGGCGCTCGAACGGCTCGATCGCCGAGGCCAGGATCGGGCTGACGAACATGGGCCAGACGCCGCTGCGCGCGCGGGCGACCGAGTCGGCCCTGGAGGGCGTGGAGCTGGGCGACCAGGTGCGCCGGGCGTGCGCGGAGGCGGCGGCGGACACCTCGCCGCCGGCCGATCTGCACGCCCAGCCCGACTACCGGCGGCACCTGGCCAAGGTGCTGACCGACCGCGCGGTACGGGCGGCGGCCGGATCGCCCTGATCTGTGTCGGGGGCGCCTCTTCCGGGGCGCCCCCGAGCCGTCGTAGGGTCACTGGCATCGGAGAAGGAGCGGATCGATGGCGATGCGGTTCGAGCACGAGTTCACTGTTCCCGTACCGATCGAGCAGGCCTGGGCCGTGCTGCTCGACGTCGAGCGGGTCGCGCCGTGCCTGCCCGGGGCGACGCTGGACATCTTCGAGGGTGACGAGTTCACCGGCAGGATGAAGGTCAAGGTGGGCCCGATCACGGTCACCTACCGCGGTACGGCCAGGTTCGAGGACGTGGACAAGGACTCCTACTCGCTCACCATCCAGGCGTCGGGCAAGGAGGCCCGCGGCTCCGGCACGGCCTCCGCCACGGTCAAGGCGCGCATGGAGCCGCGCGAGGAGGCCACGCTGGTGACGGTGGAGACGTCGTTCAACGTGACCGGCAGGCCCGCCCAGTTCGGGCGGGGCGTGATGGCCGAGGTCGGCGGCAGGCTCATCGAGAAGTTCGCGGCCAACCTGGCGGACCTGCTCTCGGAGCCCATGGTCGAGCCGGCGCCTCCCGTCCAGGAGAAGCAGGAGAAGCACGAGGACGAGCGGCATCTCAGCGCGGTGCCGGAGCAGGACGCCAGGCCGGCGGGCACGCTGCGCACGTCACGCTCGCCCGACGAGGAGGCGCTGGACCTGCTGGAGATCGCGGGGCAGCCGCTGCTGAAGCGGCTGGCGCCCATCGCGGGCGGCCTCGCGGTGCTACTTGTCCTTATTTGGGTCATACGTCGGCTTATGCGCTGATTTTCAGCAAATACTCCCTAAAGTCCGGACGCTTCCGCTGCCCTGGGGGAAGTGTCACTCCCGCTGGGGAACTAGGGGGAGGACTTCCGGGATGCCCGACTGCAGCGTTGTCGTCATCACCTACAACGACGCGGACCGCCTGCCCAGGGCCGTGCGTTCCGTACTCCGGCAGTCGCTGCGCGACCTGGAGGTGATCATCTCCGACGACGCCAGCACGGACGGCACGCCGGAGGTGGCCCGGCGGCTCGCGCGGGCCGATCCGCGCGTGCGGTACCTGCGCAGGCCGGTCAACAGCGGCGGCTGCGGGGCGCCGCGCAACGACGGGATCGACGCGGCGGCCTCCCCGTACGTGATGTTCCTGGACAGCGACGACGAACTGCCCAGGCACGCGTGCAAGAGCCTGCTGACCGAGATCGAGCGGACCGGGGCCGACTTCGTGTCGGGGCAGATCTCCCGGCTGTTCGAGCCGAGCGGGCGGCTGCGGCCGTACTACCCGTCGCTGTTCGAGCGGCGGCGGGTGGTCGAGGGCATCAGGCAGGAGCCCGAGCTGTTCCTCGACTGCTTCAGCACCAACAAGCTCTACAGCGTGGCCTTCCTGCGCCGGCACGTGCTGCGGTTCCCCGAGGACATCCACTACGAGGACCACGTCTTCGCCGCCGAGCTGTACGCGGTGGCGCGCAGGTTCGCGATCGTGCCGTGGACGGTCTACCACTGGCACCGGGCCGCCACGAACGACTCGATCTCGCTGAGCATCGACGACCTGGCGAACGTGCGGCAGCGCGTGATCGCGGCCCGGCTGAGCGACGACCTCCTGCGCGAGCACGGCGCCGAGGACCTGGTGCCGCACAGGCAGTACCGGTTCCTCCGCCAGGACCTGCGGGTCTACCTCAACCCGCTGCCGATGCGGGACGCGGTGTGGATCAAGGAGTTCGCCGCGATCGTGCGGCCGTACCTGGAGGAGATCCCCGGCGAGGTGTTCGACCGCGTCGACCCGCTGGACCGGGTCTGCTGCCGGCTCATCCTGGACGACCGCACCGAGGACCTTCGGGTCGCCGCCGCCTCGCTGACCGGGCCGCGGGCCGCGCCCCGGGCGGCCGTGCAGCTCGACGGGCGCACGTACTGGGGCACGTCGGTCTCTCCCGGCCTGGACATCACCGCGCTGCGGCTGGCCGAGCTGCCCTTCAGCGCCTCCAGGCTGCGGCACGAGGTCGCCGCCCTGTCCTCGGACGGCGAGCGGGTGCGGATGACCGTGCGCACGTACGACCCGTTCGGCGCGCTGCCGGTGGACTGGACGGCGTTCCTGCAGCTCGGCAGGGAACGGGTGCCGATCTCGCCGCAGCCGTCGGGCGAGGGCGGGTACGTCAGCCACGTCACGTTCACGCCCAAGGGCAGGTGCGACCCGCGCATCGGCTTCACCAGGACCTCCGACGGGCACACCACGACCGACCGGATCATCGCGGACCCGCGTACCGAGCCCGTCGAGCTGCCCGGGTGCACGGTCAGGGTCGAGGGCTACGCCGCGTACCTGTGCGTGCGGCCCGATCTCGCGCCCCGGTCGTTGTGGCGGCGGGTCAGGAGGCGGCTGATCAAGCGGGTCAGCACGCCGGCGAACAAGCTGCGCGCGTACAAGGTGCTGATCAGGGTGCTGCCGCGGCGCCGGAACCTGGCGCTGTTCGAGTCGGACGTCGGCAAGGGCTACAGCGGCAGCCCCCGCGCCATCTACGAGGAGATCCGGCGGCGCGGGCTGCCCATCAAGGCCGTCTGGTCGGTGGCCAGGGGGCGCGGGAACTTCCCCGCCGACGCGCGGCTCGTACGCAGGGGCAGCTGGCGCTACGTCTACACCATGGCCAGGGCCGGGATCTGGGTCGACAGCCACGGCTTCCCGCTGGACTACCCCAAGCCGCGCGGCACCCGCTACCTGCAGACCTGGCACGGGCAGGGGATCAAGTCGATCGGGTTCGACGCGCCGGACCTGCGCGGCGACTTCGACGGGCCGCGCGCGCGGTGGCGGGCGGCCGTGGCGCGGTGGGACGCGCTGGTGTCGCCGAGCGCGGAGTTCTCGCGGGTGTTCCTGCCGTCGAACGGGTACTCGGGCAAGGTGTACCGGTGCGGGACGCCCCGGTGCGACGCGCTCGTCCAGGCCCGGCAGTCGGACGACGTGCGGCGGCGGCTGGAGGTGCCATCCGGGCGACAAGTCCTGCTTTATGCGCCTACTTACCGGGATCGGGCGAAGAACAGCGGCAAATCCGTACGGGTGGATCTGGAGCTGCTGGCCGAGGAGCTGGCCGACGACTGGGTGGTCGTCCTGCGTACGCATCCGGTCGAGCGGTACAGCCCGCCCGAGCACCTGCGGCACTTCGTCAGGGACGCCGGGTCGTACCCGGAGATCAACGAGCTGATGCTGGCCTCGGACGCGCTGCTGACCGACTACTCCTCCGTCATGTGCGACTACGCGCTGACAGGCAAACCGATGATCTTCTTCATCGACGACTGGGACGACTACCGGCTCTCGGAACGCGGCGTCTACCACGACCTCCCGGCCATCGCGCCGGGCCCGTGCCTGACGACGACCGAGGACCTGGTGGCGGTGCTGCGCGCGCTGCCGGCCGTGCACGAGGCGTACGCCGGGCGCTACGCGGCCTTCCGCGACCTGTGGTGCGCCGACGAGCACGGGGACGCGGCGGCCAGGATCGTGGCCGACTTCTTCGGGGAGGCCGTCCGATGACCGTCGTGTTCACCTGCCTGGACGCCGACACGCTCGGCGGCATCCAGCAGGTCACCCACACCCTCGCCCAGGGGCTGGCGCGGCGCGGGCACGAGGTGCACGTGATCGGGCTGCAGCGGGCCGCGGCCCCGTTCCGGTACGTGGACCGGCCGCTCTACCACCGCCACGTCGTCGGCGACCGGCCGGCGGCGGGCGGCCTGGCGCGCAGGCGGGCCGACCGGCGGCTCAAGGCGCTGCTCGCGGAGCTCGGGCCCGGCTACGCGGTCATGACCTCGCCGTCCGTGGTGGCCAGGGCCGCGCCGCTGCTGCCCGGCCCGCTGCGGCCGATCGGGCAGTACCACGGGTCGTACGACCACGCTCGCGACTGCTGGCACCTGGCCTCGATCAGGCGCCACTACCCCGGGCTCGACCAGGCGGTCTTCCTGAGCGAGGACGACGCGCGGGCGTTCTCGGAACACGCGCTGCTGCCCAACGCCACCGCGCTGCCGAACCCGCTGGCGGCCTGGCCCGAGCAGATGTCGGTGCTGGAGTCGCCGCGGGTGCTGGGGGTCGGGCGGCTGGAGGGCGTCAAGCGCTTCGACCGGCTGATCAGCGCGTTCGCCCGGTCGGGCGCGCCCGAGCCGTGGGAGCTGCACCTCATCGGGGACGGCGGGGAGCTCGAACGGCTCCGCGCGCACGCCCGGTCGGAGGGGGTGGCGGACCGGGTGGTGTTCCGCGGGCGGGTGCCCGCCGCCGAGATGCCCGCCGAGTACCTGCGTGCCTCCGTGCTGGGGCTGACCAGCGAGTACGAGGGCTTGCCCGTGGTGCTGCTGGAGTCGGCGGCGCACGGGGTGCCCGCCGTCGCCTTCGACGTGTCCGGGGGCGTGCGGTCGGCGGCTCCCGTGCTGGTGCCGCCGGGGGACGTGGACACGTTCGCGGTGGAGCTGGGGCGGCTGGTGGACGACGAGGAGGAGCGGCGCCGGCTGGGCGCCGACGCCCGCGCCCGCGTCGAGGCCTTCCGCCTGGAGCACGTGCTGGACCGCTGGGAGTCGCTGTTCGCGCACATCGAACGCTAGAGCGGTGAGAACGCCGACTCCCAGGGCCGCCGCCTCGTCAGACGGGCTCGGTGAGCTCCTTGCGCTGCTGCGGGACACCGGCCAGCGAGCGCTGGCGGGTGGTGAGCAGCGCCGCGACCGGGCTCGGCTCACGCAGCCGGTTGAAGCGGTCGCGCATGCCCTTGCGCATGCGCGACGCCTTGCGCTTCTGCATCGTCTTCTGGCACGCCACCACGTGCTCCTTGGACGGCTTGGGCGCGCCGCTCAGCTCGTACCCCATGGACTCCAGCCGGTCGCCCAGCATGTGCTCGCAGAGCGAGATCTCCCAGGCGTCGAGCCGGTTCGACCAGCTCCCCACGCGGCTGCGGGTGACCTCGCGGTGGGTGTTGCTGTGCCAGACCTTGTGCTGCGGCACCGCCACGCTGGCCGCCTCGCGCGGCGAGATCATGGCCGGCGAGAAGTCCTCCTCCAGGAAGTGGCAGAGCTTCTTCAGCTCGGTCATCGGGTCGTCGGTGAGGTCCTCGTAGCGCAGCTCGTAGTAGGTGTCCGCGGCCAGCGTGCGCTTCAGCCGGCCGCCCGCGTCGATGGCCTCCGCCCAGGTGGAGACGGCGTGGAAGGAGTCAAGGGTGTACCAGGGCATCTCCTTCAGCGAGGCCACGCAGTCGCGGCCGTCCCTGATGAGGTGGATGAACTGGGCGTCCGGGAAGAGCCGCAGCAGCAGGTCCACCTGCTTGACGTAGCTGGGCCGCTTGTCGCCCCAGCGGGCCTTGTCGAAGCGGTCGGCGTACATGCGGAAGGCGGTGCCGATGACCGAGCCGAGCGAGCCGGGGCCCTCGACGGACTGGCGGACGAACTCGTTCTTGTCGATCTTGAGCTCGCGGAACTTCGTGCTGCGGTCGGTCGCGATCCACTCCGCCAGCGCGCGGCGCCGCTGGGCGACCCGGAGGTCGCCCCACGTGCGGCGGCGGTAATAAGCGGGAACGAGGAAGCGCGTCTCCGGAGGCACCGCCAGACGGGGGTGCGAGTGGAGCATGAGCTGGAGCATCGTGGTGCCGGACCGCGGACATCCGATGACGAAGACTGGCCGGTCGGACATGTAGTACTAACCCCCGAAAATCTAGACGAGAACGTGCTCTCGGCTCTGCTGAGGCGAGCCCGCGCCGTGCCTGCGCGTGAAGAGCCACATCCGGTAGACAAGGAAGACCTCGTTGGCGAGCAGCAGGAGCCCCGACAGCGCGGCGAGCGGGATCAGCGCCCATGCCCCCGCAAGGGGCGCGATCACGAACACCGCCGCGTGGAACTCGATGCCGCTCACCAGGTGCGACCGCACGCGGTGCCGGGCCAGGAACCGGTTGAGCCGCCTGAAGATCCGGAAGAAGGCGCGCGGCCGGCGTGCCCGCCCCGGCGCTCCCCGCCCGGGCTCCTGATCGGGCAGCTGATCCGGGTCCGCGAGAGGGTCCGGGTCCATCAGCGGGTCCGGGTGAAGCAGGGGATCCGGGCCGAGAAGGGGATCCGGCTCCGACAGCGGGTCCTGGCGCTCCTCCCTGACGGCCTCGCGCACGCGCTTCATCTGCGGGGCGTTGACGTACCTGAACAGGTCCAGGACCGCCACCGCCGCGCCGAGGACCACGTAGCGCACATCGCCGGTCAGCGCGTACTGCCCGTAGGCCAGGCCCCCCGCGCACAGGACCACCCTGATCCGATCGCCCACGTAGTCGAGCCAGAGACCGAACGGTGTCCCCGTGCCCTTGAGCCGGGCGATTTTGCCGTCCACACAGTCGATCATGAAGCTCAGATAGAAGAAGCCTGCGCCTGCTATGAGGTGGTTCGTCGCGAAACAGGCGGCCGACACCATGCCGAGGACCAGCGAGAGCACCGTGAGTCCGTTGGGTGTCATCCGGGTGCGATTGGCGACGGGAAGTGCGACCCGGCAGGCGACCGGGTCCACGAAATACACGGTCCACCAGGAGTCTCTCCGCTTGCGTGTCTCGTAGACGTCATCCAGCGAATAGGTCCTCATGCCTCCCAGCATGACCACGCGACGCGCCGGAACGATTACTGTCTGGAACTACTGGGGGATGTCCATGCCGCTTCTTGACCAACCCGGCACGGAGAACCGCCACACGGCGCCGCCCGCGGCGTCCCTGCACCAGTTCTTGAGGACGAGCCCGCGTATCTCGGCCCGTACCTGGAGCCGCCAGGGCCCGCCGCCTTCGAGCCGGCGCGGGTCGACGGCGGCCACGACGCCGTAGCGGCCGCGGCGCCGGGTCTCCAGGGGGACCCGGCGCCGGCCGTCGCTGAGCCACAGGCCGACCTTGGGGACCTTGCGGTCGACGCGATGGATGCCCACGTAGGCGCGCAGGCGGTACTCGGCGCCGGTCCACTCGCACGACTCGACCCTGGCGATCAGCTTGAGCTCCTCGCGGGCGTCGAACACCTCGTCGGGGATGCGCAGGCGGCGGTCGCGGAAGAAGGGGTAGTCGCCGTACCAGTTGGTGGTGCGCAGCCCGCGCGGCACCACGCGCGTGACGTCCTCGCGCCCGCGCCGGAACTCCCGCACCGTACGCAGCTCCGCGACCAGGCCGCGCCTGAGCAGGTGCAGCTCCAGCCGGCGCAGCGACGGCGCGGAGTCCAGCACGTGCGGCCCCAGCGCGGCGAGCCACGCGTGCGCCAGCTCCAGCAGCGGCCCCGGATCCCCCTCGCACCGCTCCAGCGCCTGGAACAGGAAGACGGTGTCCTTCTCCAGCACCAGCGCGTCGAAGCCGTCGAGCAGCTCGGGCGCCCGTTCGTCCAGGAACGCGCGCACCGAGCGGATGGCCGCCAGCCGCTCGCCCAGGTTGGACAGCTCGGAGCGGCGCTGGGTGATCGAGGTCTGCCCCTCCTCGCGCTTGCGCCAGTGGTAGACGATCTCGCCCACCATGTCCACGCTGGTCGCGAGCACGTGGGCCTGCATGGCGACCGGCACGTCCTCGTAGATGCCGGAGGGGAACGCCAGGCCCGCGCGCTCCCAGAAGTCGCGCCGGTAGACCTTGTTCCACACCGTGCGGTCCCTGATCAGCACCTGCTTGTCGGTGATGTGCGTGCAGAGCTGCGGGCGCCTGAACACCTTCTCGTGCAGGATCGACTCCTCCAGCTCGCCGTCCACCAGCCGCCGCACGGCGCCGCACGCCAGGTCGGAGCCGGTCTCGGCGAGCCTGCCGACGAGCAGCTCGTACGCCTCGGGCGGCACCACGTCGT
This sequence comes from Nonomuraea rubra, assembly GCF_014207985.1. NCBI lineage: Bacteria > Bacillati > Actinomycetota > Actinomycetes > Streptosporangiales > Streptosporangiaceae > Nonomuraea > Nonomuraea rubra. Next base: position 11,364,508 of record NZ_JACHMI010000001.1, read on the forward strand.
CCCCGTCCGCGAACGCCAGGTACGTGCCCCGCGCCTGCCTGATCCCCTGGTTACGGGCCGGACCGGGCCCCAGGTTGCGCTGGCCGATCAGGACGAAGCGGTCGTCCCTGGACACGAAGTCCTCGGCGATGCGCCGGCTGCCGTCCACGGAGCCGTCGTCCACCAGGACCACCTCCAGGTCCTCCAGGGTCTGGGCGGCCAGCGATTTCAGGCACTCGGTGAGGTACGGCTCCACGTTGTAGATCGGGACGATGACGCTGAGCAGGGGGATCATGCCGGATTCGCTCCTTGGCTCGGTACCGGGTCGAGGGCAGCATGCCTCGCCGCCCGGCCGGATTCCGTGTCCGATGACTGTCCCTGATGAGCTCTTTACCGGACGCGTAATCCGCTACGTTGTGCAAGAGATCAAGCACAAGGAGTAAGGGGGCACCGGTGCTGAGGGACGTCCAGGGCGATGATCTGGCGGACATGCGCCGCTGGCGCAACCATCCGCGCGTGCGCGCCGCCAGCTTCACCACGCACGAGATCACCGAGGACGAGCATCTGCGCTGGTGGGCGGCCGTCCGCACCGACCCGGGCAGACGTGTTCTGATCTACGACCACCACGGCGTCGCCACGGGGGTGGTGACCTACTCCGACCTGACGCCGGAGAGCGCCACCTGGGGTTACTACCTCGACCTCGACACCCTGGAACGGCAGGGCAGCCTGCTGCGGGCCTGGATCGGGCTGGAGCGGGCGGCCGTCGGGCACGCCTTCGGCCCGCTCGGGCTGAGCAGGCTGCGCGGCGAGGTGCTCGACGGCAACGAGCCCGTCATGCGGCTGCACAGGCGGTTCGGGTTCGTCGAGGTGGGCCGGCGCAAGCAGGTCGTGGACGGGGTGACGCGCGACGCCGTGACCTTCGAGATCAGGAAGGAAGAAGGATGATCTCCATCGGGGGACGGGCCATCGGGCCGGGGCATCCGCCGTTCGTCGTGGCCGAGCTGTCGGGCAACCACAACGGCAGCCTGGAGCGGGCGCTGGCCATCGTGGACGCGGTGGCCGACGCGGGGGCGCACGCGCTGAAGCTGCAGACGTACACGCCCGACACGCTGACCATCGACTGCGACGCCCCGCCGTTCCGGGTGGGCGACGAGCACGAGTTGTGGGGCGGGGAGAGCCTCTACCGGCTCTTCGAGCGGGCGCACACGCCGTGGGCGTGGCACGAGCCGATCTTCGAGCGGGCGCGGGAGCGGGGGCTGGTCGCGTTCTCGGCGCCGTTCGATCCCACGGCGGTCGAGCTGCTGGAGAAGCTGGGCGCGCCGGCGTACAAGATCGCGTCTTCGGAGATCGTGGACCTGCCGCTGATCCGGCTGGCCGCCGGCACGGGCAAGCCGCTGATCATCTCCACGGGAATGGCCTCCGTCTCCGAGATCGAGGCGGCGGTGTCGGCCGCCCGCGAGGCCGGGTGCACGCGGCTCGCCGTGCTGTCGTGCACGGCGTCCTACCCGGCCTCCCCGTCGGAGAGCAACCTGCGCGCGCTGCCGCTGCTGGCCGCGATCACGGGCGAGGTCGTGGGGCTGTCCGACCACACGCCAGGGATCGGCGCCGCGCTGGCGGCGGTGGCACTGGGGGCCTGCCTGATCGAGAAGCACGTCACCCTGTCGCGGGCCGAGGGCGGGGTGGACTCGGCGTTCTCGCTGGAGCCTGCCGAGCTGGCGGCGCTGGTGGTGGAGAGCGAGCGGGCCTGGGAGTCGCTGGGCGAGGTGGCGATCGGGCCGCGGCCGTCCGAGCGGGAGGGGCTGCGCTTCCGCCGCTCGCTGTACGTGGTGCGGGACGTGTCCGCGGGCGAGCCCGTGACACCGGAGAACGTCCGGTCGATCCGTCCGGCGGGCGGTCTGCCGCCGGACGCGGCCTCGGCGGTCATGGGGCGGCGCTTCGCCCGGGATGTCGCCTTCGGCACGCCGTTGAGCTGGGATCTGATCTAGCAGAGCCCGAGCAGCGCGTCAGCGACCCGCTCGCGGCCCCTGCCGTCCACCAGGCCGCTGCCCCGCCGGCCGTGTTCCTCGCGGGCGGCGGGGTCGGCGAGCAGGCGGGCCAGCAGGCCGGTCGCCGCCGGGTCCGCCGCGCGCCCGAGCCCGGCCGCCGCCCCCCTGCCCACCAGCTCCTCGTAGCCGATGAGCTGGTTGTCCGCCACCCACGTCAACGCCGTCGGGACGCCCAGGTAGAGCAGCTCCCAGACGGCCGACCCCGCTGCCGTGACCACCAGGTCGGCCGCCGCCATCAGCTCCGGCAGCCGGTCCGTCGGCGGGATCACGGTGATCGGCCCGGCCGCCTCGAACGGCTCGGGGCTGACGACCGTGCCGAGGAAGGGCCTGCCGGTCGCGCTGAGCGCCCGCGCCCACGCCGGGGCGACGCCGCCGCTGTCCGTGCCGCCGAAGAAGCACAGCACCCTGGGCACCGCGTTCCCGCCGGGGACCGCCCTGCTACGCCGGCGCACGCTGTCGCGCAGCAACGCGTACCGGGCTCCGGCCAGCCGCTCGGCGGGCAGCGGGAAGGGCCGCCGCTCGGCGCCGAGGTTCTGGTCGAGGTAGAGGTCGGCCTCCTGGCCCAGCGGGTCGCCGTCGACCAGGGCCAGCACCGCGAAGCGGGCGTCCCGCAGCGCCGCCCCGGTCCCGGCGGGCAGGTCGTAGGAGTCGAGCACCACGGCGTCCAGGCGCAGCTCGCAGGCCAGCGCGGCCAGCCTGGCGGGCTCGCGCGGCGCGGGCACCAGCGGGAGCCCGCGCTCGCGGAGCTGCGCCCGCGCCCACGCCGAGCCGCACACCTCGCCGAGGAAGAACACCTCGGCGCCCCGCGCGCACAGCTCCTCGGCCAGGGCCACGCAGCGCACCAGGTGCCCGACCCCGCTCTTGACCCCGGCATCGCAGCGGAAGCCCACCCGCGCCGGGCGTGCCACGCCGCTCACGCGTCCTGCAGGGCCTTCTGCCGCACGTGCGCGTTGAGCCCGCACACCTCGGGGCGCTCGCGCAGCCAGCCCACCAGGGTCCTGACCGGCACGCAGCGGTCGCCCAGCTCGGACACCACCGCCGAGATCAGCCGCCAGTCGTCCTCGGTGTCGAGCGTGACCCGCAGGTCGTCGGCGGCGGGCCGGTATGCGAGCCCGAGCAGCCGCGTGTCGCCCGGGTGCTCGTAGAGGTAGGAGGTGACGTGGGTGCGGTGGTAGCCGGTGGCCTCGGCGTCGGCGCGGGCGAAGGCGGCCCGGCTCGCGAGCTCCACGTCGATCCCGCGCGGCAGCGTGCGCGCCAGGCTCGTGCTCAGGTAGCCGAGCCCCGGCACGGCGCGGAAGACCAGCGCCGCCTCCCTGATCACCTCCGGGTCCAGCAGCGGGCAGTCGGCGGTGAACCGCATGACGGCGTCCCACCGCCGGCCCTCCAGCGCCTGCGCGAACCGGGTCAGCACGTCGTCGACGGGCCCCCGGTGGCAGGCCACGCCCAGCCGGTGGCACTCGGCGACGACCGCGTCGTCGGCCGGCTCCGTCGTGGTGGCCACGACGAGGTCGTCCAGCGCTCCCGCCTCCCGCGCGGCGCGGACCACCCAGCCCAGCACGGAGCGGCCACCCAGCTCCCGCAGCACCTTTCCGGGTAGCCGGGTTGAGCCCATCCGGGCCTGAATAATTCCGACAATACGCACCGAAGCCCCATTCCCCCGTGTGACAGCGCGTGATTGATCGATCGCGCTATGCTACCGCCTGCCACGACGACTACAGCGCGTCAGCGCGATTTCAGGGGGCCACGTGAGCATTCTCAGTGGATCGTCGATTCTGATCACCGGAGGAACGGGGTCCTTCGGCAAGGCGTTCATCCGTCACGCACTCGACTCGCTCGCGGTCCGCCGCCTGGTGGTCTTCTCCCGCGACGAGCTCAAGCAGTACGAGACCAGGCAGCTCTTCGGCGACGACGAACGGCTGCGCTGGTTCATCGGCGACATCCGCGACCGCGACCGGCTCACCCGCGCCATGCACGGCGTCGACCACGTCGTGCACGCCGCCGCGCTCAAGCAGGTCGACACCGCCGAGTACAACCCGTTCGAGTACGTCCGCACCAACGTGGCAGGCTCGCAGAACGTCGTCGAGGCCGCGATCGACTGCGGCGTGCGCAGGGTCGTCGCGCTCTCCACCGACAAGGCGTCCAGCCCGATCAACCTCTACGGCGCCACGAAGCTGGTCGCCGACAAGCTGTTCGTCTCGGCCAACCACTACGCCGCCGCCCACGAGACCCGCTTCTCGGTGGTCCGCTACGGCAACGTGGTCGGCAGCAGGGGCTCGGTGATCCCGCTGTTCCAGCGGCTGGCCCAGCAGGGCGGCAGCCTGCCGATCACCGACAAGCGCATGACCAGGTTCTGGATCACGCTGGAGCAGGCGGTCAGGTTCGTGGTCGACTCCTTCGACCTCATGCAGGGCGGCGAGCTGTACGTGCCGCGCATCCCCAGCATGCGCATCACCGACCTGGCCGAGGCGCTGGCCCCCAGCAGCCCGGTCTACGAGATCGGCGTCCGGCCGGGCGAGAAGCTGCACGAGGAGATGATCGGCCCCGACGACGGCCGCAGGACACTCCGGCTGGAAGACCGCTACGTCCTCCAGCCCACGATCGCGACCTGGGGTTACGCGCCACCGCAGACCGGCGAGCTGCTGCCCGACGGCTTCTCCTACCGCTCCGACACCAACGAGCAGTGGCTGTCGGTCGACGACCTGCGCGACATGGTGGCCGGCTGATGCTGCCCTACGGCCGGCAGTCGATCGCGGAGTCCGACGTCGAGGCGGTCGCCGAGGTGCTGCGCGGCGACTGGCTGACGACCGGCCCCGCGGTCGGCCGGTTCGAGGCGGAGCTGGCCCGCTGGACGGGCGGCGTGCCATGCGTGTCGGTCACGTCGGGCACCGCGGCGCTGCACGTCGCCTACGTGGCGGCCGGGGTCGGAGCGGGCGACGAGGTGGTCACCTCGCCGCTGACGTTCGTGGCCACGGCCGCCACGGCCGCCCTCCTCGGCGCCCGCGTGCGCTTCGCCGACGTGCGTCCCGACACCGGCAACCTCGACCCCGACGCCGCCGCCGCGCTGGTCACCGCCAGGACCCGGGTGATCACGGCCGTCGACTACGCCGGCCATCCCGCCGACTACGACGAGCTGCGGCAGGTCGCCGGCGAGGCCGGGGCCGTGCTCGTGGCCGACGCCGCGCACTCGATCGGGTCGGCGTACAAGGACCGGCCGGTGGGCTCGCTGGCCGACCTGACCACGTTCTCGTTCTTCCCCACCAAGACCGTGACGACGGCGGAGGGCGGCGCCGTGGCGGCGGCCGACCCCGCGCTGCTGCGGCGGGCCGCCCGGTTCAGGAACCACGGCCTGGTCAGGGAGCCCGCCGAGCAGCGCCATCCCGGCGAGGGCGGCTGGCACCAGGAGGTGCACGAGTTCGGGCTCAACTACCGGCTGCCCGACGTGCTGTGCGCGCTCGGCGTCAGCCAGCTGCGCAGGCTGGAGCGCTTCCGCGAGCGGCGGGCCGAGCTGGTCGAGCGGTACCACACGATGTTGTCCGGCGTGCCGGGGCTGACGCTGCCGGCCCAGCGCGCGTACGTGCGGCCGAGCTGGCACCTCTACCCCGTCAGGATCGGTGACGGGCGGCGGCGCGAGGTGTACGAGCGCATGCGTGCCTCCGGCATCGGCGTGCAGGTCAACTACGTGCCCGCGTACTGGCACCCGGTGTTCGAGGACCTCGGCTACCGGCGCGGCCTGTGCCCCGTGGCCGAGGCGTACTACGCCGAGGAGCTGTCGCTGCCGCTGTTCCCCGGCCTGACCGACGCCCAGCAGGAGCACGTCGCGGAGACGCTGACCGGCATCCTCCGGTAGCTAGCGCTCGGCCAGGAGCAGGCAGCCGTCCTCGGCCCGGTCGATGAGGAAGCGCCGCTCGTCCACCGTCGCGACCGCCCGCTGCCTCGTCCGTACCAGGGGCCGCAGTGCGGTGCCCTGGTCGATCACCACCTCCCACCACGACTCGTGCCCCACGCGCTCGTCGATGTCGGCCAGCGGCACCCGCGCGTGGAAGTCCTGCCCGGCCAGCGCCACGGGGAAGTACATCTCCTCGCCGTCGCTCCTGCGCTGCAGCCGCAGCACCGGCTCGCCGTCGCCGACGTCGGTCATCTCCCCCGAGAGGATCAGCTCGCCGCCGTCCACGCGGTACTCGCCGATGATCGCCTCTGCCGTACGCAGCCGCACGCCCCAGGCGCCCTTGGCGTTGCGCGCCGGCACCAGCCACACCCCGGCCTTCCGCCGCGGCACCGGGATCAGCGGCGGCAGCCAGCGCGGCCCGGCCACCCGGCCGTCCAGCCGCAGGCCGTGCCCCCTGAGCTGCACCTTCAGGTCCCAGTGGCCGTGCCGGGCGAGCTGCCCCCGCGACAGGGCGCCGGGGTCGAACGCGAACCTGAACGGGAACGCGTGCTCCGGCAGCCGCCCCCCGTCCTCCTGCTCGACGCTCTCCCAGACGGGCACGCTCTCCTCGTCGGACAGCGGCACCACGTCACCGGTCCCCCGCTCCTGCATCCAGGTACGCACCCGCACCCGGCGCAGCTCCCCCACGTCGAACCGGCCCACGGCCACCCGTCCCGAGCCGTGCAGCACGCCGTCGTTCCAGTCGACGCTCACCAGCCTGGTCTGCAGCGCCAGCTCGCCGGAGACCTCGGACAGATGCCCCGGCATCGCCGGGTGGCGGCCGTACCAGCGCTTGCGCAGCAGCCCGACCGAGCCGATCTTGGGCCGCAGCCTCCCGTCCTCCGCCTGCGCGTACAGGCCCGCCAGCTCGCCCAGCCGGCGCTCGTGCAGCAGGTGGACCAGGAGCCGCTGCTCGAACGGCAGGCTCTGCCACGCCTCGCGCGACACGCCGTCGAGGTAGCGCACGGCCAGGTCCGCCAGGCCGGGATCGGCCGCCTCGCCCATCGCGGCCAGCGCCTCCACGGCGACGGCCATGTCGATGTCCAGCGTGTCGCGGTCGAAGACGGGCTTGAGCTTCGGCGCGCCGGCGGCCAGCAGGTCGGCGGTCTGCAGCACGGACAGCAGCCGGTCGCGCAGGTTCCCCGGCTCCAGGCGGCGCTGGGTGATCGAGGCGTCGGGCTCGTCGCGGTGCCGCCAGTGGTAGACCACCCTGGCCAGCACGTCCACGGAACGGGCGCCGATGTGGGCGGCCATGGCCACGGGCTGGTCCTCGTACATGCGCTCGGGGAAGCTCAGGCCCTGGGCGTCCCAGAAGGAGCGGCGGTAGACCTTGTTCCACAACATGCGGTCGCGGATCAGCAGCGGATGCCGGGTGATGTGGGTGCGCCTGGCGGGCCTGGCGAACGCCTCGCGGTGCGCCCACGACGGGACGAGCAGGTTGCGGTAGAGGCGCATGACGTTGCCGCAGGCCAGGTCGGAGCCGGTGTCCTCCAGCGAGGACACCAGGCGCTTGAACGCGTCGCGCGGGACGGTGTCGTCGCCGTCCACGAAGGCGAGGTACTCGCCGGTCGCGCGGCGGACCCCGACGTTGCGGGCGTGGCCCACCCCGTGGTTGTCCTGCCTGATGAGGGTGAGGCGCGGGTCGTCCCCGAGCCTGGACTCGACGACGGCCGCACCCTGGTCGGCGCTGCCGTCGTCCACGCAGATCACCTCCATCTCCTGCAGCGTCTGGGCCGCTATGGAGTCAAGGCAGGGTCCGATGTACTTCTCGACGTTGTGGAACGGGACGATCACCGAAAGAACCGGCACATGCACTCCTCATCGTTTGCTCAGCTCGTTACCTCAGCCGGACAGCAGGCGGATGACGCGGCGGGCGACCTTGCGGGGGCGGGCCAGGCGGCGGGAGAGGCGGTAGCCGAGCGTCCTGCGGTAGGCGGTGGCCTTGCGCTGGGTCCTGCGCAGCTTGGCCTTGGCCCGCACCAGCTCGCGCTCGCGGTAGGAGAGCTTGGTCTCCAGGCGGGAGATCCTGGCCAGGGCGGCGGTGAGCTGGTCGGCCAGGCGGTCGCGGGCCGCCAGCAGGTCGCGGTACGTCGGGGCGTGCTCGGCCAGCTCGGCGGGCTGGCCCAGCTCGGCGTCCAGCTTGCGGGCCCGGTCGAGGTCGCCCGCGTCGCACGGCCGCCCGGCCATGCCGCACAGGGTCAGCGTGAGCTGGTCGGCCTCCAGCGGCCACGGCCACGGATGGTGGTGCCCCGCCGCCAGCAGCCTGACCGCGAACCGCCACAGGATCCTGCACAGCACGACCCTCGGCCCCGGCGGCACGGCCGGACCCGCCGGCGGGTTGACCGCGGCGAACCGCTCGCCGTCGTAGACCAGGCTGTCGGTCGCCGCCGACACGTCGCCGCCCGACTCCAGCCACTCGGCCAGCCGGCCGAGCAGGTCGCGCACGGTCCTGACGTCCTCGCGGGCGCACGCCTCGACGAGGATCTCCTCGACCACCCGGCCCGCCGGGATCGGCCGCTCCTGACCGCCGGGCAGGCGCCTGGTGCCGGCGGCGGTGAGCTCGTACAGGGCAGGACCCTCCTCGATGAGGCCCAGCGGCAGCTCCACCGACTGCGGCCGGCCGTCGGGGCGGGGCGTTTTGGTGGCCACGACCAGCCACAGCGGGGCCAGCTCCTCACCCAGGCGGTGCCTGAACACCAGCCGGGTCAGCCGCAGCGGGTCGGCGACCAGCATCCGGTCGCCGTCCCTGGCGCTCAGCGGGAACGTCAGCGCCTCGGGCAGCTCGAACGCCAGCGCCTCCCTGGACAGCAGCGACCGCGGCGCCCGCCGGTCCGGATAGGCCGCGTAGCAGCGCTGCAGGCTCAGCCCCGCCGCTTCGAGCCCCAGGTCGAGGGCCTCGGGGCCGCTGGGGTAGCTCGGGTCGAAGCCGTGCGGCGCCCACTGGTCGTCGGCGCACTCCCGGTCGGCCGGTCTGGCCTCGATGAAGCGGTCGACGCCCAGGTCGTTGCGTACGCCGAGGACCAGCCTGCCGCCGGGCGCGACGAGGTCGGCCAGCGCGCCCAGCGACTCGTCCCAGGCCGCGGCCGGCGCCTCGGCCGAGTGGGTGCGCAGCAGCCCGTCCATCGCCAGCACCAGGTCGTACGGCTCCTCTGCGTCCAGCAGCTCCAGCCGGCCGCAGAACACCGCCAGCTCGGGGTGCCGCGCCCCCAGCGCGCAGGCGTCAGGGTAGGAGCGCAGCAGCACGGCCGCCGACGGGGCGCGCGCGACCACGTCGTCCACCAGCGTCCGCGGATGCGGCCCGACCAGCAGCACCCGCCCGTCCTCCGGGATCGTCCGCCTGATCAGCTCCAGGGCCGCGCCCCGCCACTCGGTGACGCCGCCCATCGCGGCCAGGTCCGACCACAGCAGCATCTCCCCGCCGATCAACCGGACGTTCCCGGGCGCCTCCTCGCTCGTCGGGGCCTTCATGCGGTGCGCACCCGCTTCCATCCGAACATCTGCCGTAGCTCCTCCGGTGTCGCCTGATACTCGAATCCCAGCTCGCGCCGCGCCGCCTCCGCCGCCAGCCCGGGATCGACGTGCGTTCCGTGCAGCTCGGGCCAGAGCCGCTTGCGGCGGGCGGTGCCGCCGTACTCGGGACGTTCGTCGTCGAACTGCATCGGATCGCCGTACACGGCCACCTCGCAGCCCACCGAGGCGCCGTAGAACAGCGCGCTGCCGAGCCGGTTGGAGGCCACCCTGCGGTGGCGCCGCAACTCGACCAGCTGCTTGCGCAGGAAGTCGCGGCCCTTTCCCTCCCAGCGGGATCCACGCTCGCCATGGCAGATGACCCGGAAACCCCTCGATTCATACGAACGCCGAATGTCCGGATTTGCGTATTCAAGCCAATAAAGGCAGACAGTTACCGGGCCAATCTCGACATCTCGGATTTCGTCGGCAAGTCGGGCGTGGTCGCCGCTGACGGAATGTTTTTCCCAGCCATGAAAGGGATACCAGATCGTACCGTTGCGATCGGGCACCACACCCCGGTCCGGCTCCAGGTAAAGGAGGTAGATCCAGGGCGCGCCGATCAGATAGTGGCCCCTGCGGCCCATCGACCAGCCCCTGCGCCGCAGCACGTCCGACCAGACGAAACGGGGATATCCCGGGCTGCACCAGTGGTCATTCGGGGGAAATCCATGCAGGTAGTTCCATCCGTGCTGGAGGAAACCCTGGATTCGTTTCGGAGCCTCGTCCGGCAGGCCACAGTACGCGCCGAGTATGCGGGAGTGCCCGTACCAGTGATTGGATTCGTCCATCATTCCCCCCGTACGGTTGCCGTGGTCCCATCCGACATTCCCAGCCCTCCTCGGGGGTCACGCCTGGTTATACGGTTCCATTACTCAGGACGGGGGCTTGGTTTCTTCTGGCGAGCGATTGCCGCTACACTTCGTCATGGCTTGAGGACAGAGAGTGAGTGATCATGAGTCATCTCGATCGCCTGCGGGCCGTCTTCCGCAAGGCGCTCAACCTTCCGCCCGACACCGACGTCGACGGCCTCGAATACCGCGCCATCCCGCAGTGGGACTCCCTCGCGCACATGGCGCTGATCGCGGCGATGGAGGACGAGTTCTCCGTCATGATCGACACCGACGAAATGATCGACATGAGCTCGTTCGCCAAGGCGGCCGAGCTGCTGGAGAAGCATGGCATCGGCGCCGCCGCCCTCTGACGACACCCGCACCGCTGCCCCCTGTCCCAGGGTCGCGCTGGTCACGGGCTCGACGAGGGGCATCGGCCGGGCCGTGGCCGGCACGCTGGCGGCCTCCGGCCACACGGTCGTGGTGCACGGGCGCGACGAGGAACGGGCCGCGAAGGCTGCGGCCGAGATCGCGGCCGAGACCGGCGGCGTGACCGACTCGGTGGCCGGCGACGTGGGCGACCTGGCCCAGGTGTCCGCCATGATGCGGCGGATCTACGAGCGGCACGGGCTGCTCGACGGGCTCGTCGTCAACGCGGGCGTGCACGAGGCGGGCCTGCTCGGCATGACGGGGCAGGCCGCCATCGACCGCCTCTTCCAGGTCAACGCCGTCGGCGCCACGCACACCCTGCAGGCCGCGCTCCGGCTGCTGCGCAGGGGCACGGCACCGGCCGTGGTGCTGGTCTCCTCGGTCATGGGGCGCGCGGGCGGGGCCGGGCAGGCGGTCTACTCGGCGACGAAGGCGGCGGTGCTCGGGCTCACCATGGCCGCGGCCAAGGAGCTCGGGCCGTCCGGGGTCAGGGTCAACGCCGTGGCCCCCGGCTACATCCGTACCGACCTGCTCGCCACGCTCGGCGACGACGCCCGCGCGGGCGTGGTCGCGGCGACCCCGCTCGGCCGGCTCGGCGAGCCCGGCGACGTGGCGGCGGCCGTGGCGTTCCTGCTGTCGCCGCAGGCCGGGTTCGTGACCGGCCAGGTGCTCGGCGTGGACGGCGGGCTGGTGCCGTGATGTTCCCGCACCCGCAGGCCCAGCTCATCCCCTCCGGTGCCGAGGAGGGCATCGGCGGCGACAAGCTGGCCCACTACATCAAGCGCGCGGCGGAAAACCTCGACGGGCTGCGGCCCGGGCCGCTGTTCTGCGCCATGCGCAACACGATGGCCTCCGTGTTCTGCTACCTCGGCGCCTGGCACGCCGGGCGGCCGATCGCGCTGCTCGACCCCGACCTGCCGGCCGCCACGCTGGCCGAGCTGTCGGAGCGGTTCAGGCCGGCCGCGCTGCTCGGGTTCACCAACCCGCTGGAGGACCCGCCGCCGCCCCGCACCGACGTGCCCGACCCGCATCCCGACCTCGGCCTGCTCCTGGCCACGTCGGGCTCCACGGGCAACCCCAGGCTGGTCCGCCTGTCGCGCCAGGCCGTGCTGTCCAACGCCCAGGCCATCGCCACGGCCCTGTCCATCGGGCCCGGCGAGATCGCGCCCACCAGCCTGCCGCTGCACTACAGCTACGGCCTGTCGGTGCTCAACAGCCACCTCATCGCGGGCGGCGCCGTCGTGCTCACGGAGGCCGGGCTGCTGGAGCGCTCGTTCTGGGCGGATCTGCACGCCTACGACTGCACGTCGCTGGCCGCGGTCCCGTACCAGTACTCGATGATGCGCCGCATCCGCTTCGACCGCTCGAAGTACCCCAGGCTCACCACGCTCACGCAGGCCGGCGGGCGGCTCGCGCCCGAGCTGATCGAGGAGTTCGCCGCGCAGGTGGAGCGGTTCTACGTGATGTACGGGCAGACGGAGGCCACCGCCCGCATGGCCGTGCTGCCTCCCGACCGGCTCGCCGACAAGCTCGGCACGGTCGGCCTCGCCCTGCCCGGCGGCTCGCTGGAGATCGCCGACGGCGAGATCGTCTACCGCGGGCCCAACGTCATGATGGGCTACGCCGACAACGCCGAGGACCTGGCCAGGGGCGACGACCTCGGCGGGGTGCTGCGCACGGGCGACCTCGGGGCACTCGACCCCGAGGGGTTCCTGGAGGTCACCGGGCGGCTCAAGCGCATCGCCAAGGTCTTCGGCACCCGGGTCAACCTCGACGACGTCGAACGGCTGCTGCGCGGCCTCGGCCCCGTGGCGGTGACCAGCGGCGACGACCGGGTGACGGTCTGGACGGAAGCGCTCGATCCCGCCGCCCAGGTGCGCATGGCGCGGCGGCTGGGGGCCGAGCTGCGCCTGCACTGGAGCGGGTTCGACATGCGGCACATCGATCACCTGCCGCTGCTGGCGACGGGCAAGATCGACTATCGCACGCTGGAGTCGCTCACATGAGCGGGTGCCGCAGTCTGGAGTCGCATGCATGAGCGCCTTTCGCACGATGGAGTGCATGCGTGAGCGCCTTCGCACGATGGAGTGCATGCGTGAGCGCCTCTCGCACGATGGGGTCGCTCGGATAAGCGTCGCGGCCGGTGGTGAGCGCGCGTGTTCACGCTGAGCGCGCCGGAGCGGGAGGCCGTGCTGGTGCCGGAGCTGGCGGCGCTGACCGAGCGGCACCGCGCGTCGTGCCCGCCGTACCGCAGGATCCTCGACGCCATCGGCGCGGCGCCGCCCTACGAGCGGCTGGCCGAGCTGCCGTGGCTGCCCGTGCGGCTGTTCAAGACGCACGAGCTGCGCAGCGTGCCGGAGGAGCAGGTGTTCCGGGTGCTGACCTCCAGCGGCACGACCGGGCAGCGGCCCAGCCGCATCCACCTCGACCGGGAGGCCGCGGCGGCGCAGACCCGCATGCTGGCCGCCACGATCCGGGCCGTGCTCGGCGAGCGGCGGCTGCCCATGCTGGTGGTCGACACCCGCTCGGTCGTCCGCGACCCGACGCTGAGCGCCCGCGGCGCCGGCGTGCTCGGCATGATGAACTTCGGCAGGGACCACACGTTCGTGCTCGACGAGCAGGGGCGGGTGGACGCGGAGGCGGTCAAGGGGTTCCTGGCGCGGCACGGGGGCGAGCGGTTCCTCGTCTTCGGGTTCACGTTCATGGTCTGGCTGCACCTGCGCGGGCTGGGCGCCGACCTGTCGCAGGGCGTGCTGATCCACTCCGGCGGGTGGAAGCGGCTGGCCGAGCAGGCGGTCGACAACGCCGAGTTCCGGCGGCGGCTGGCGGCCGAGTGCGGGCTGAGCAGGGTGCACAACTTCTACGGCATGGTCGAGCAGATCGGCACCGTGTTCCTGGAGGGGCCCGAGGGTGACGGGCTCTACTGCCCCGACTTCGCCGACGTCGTGATCCGCGACCCCGAGACCTGGCAGGAGGCGCCGGCCGGGGTGCCGGGGATCATCGAGGTGGTCAGCACGCTGCCGACGTCGTATCCGGGGCATGTGTTGCTGACCGAGGATCTGGGTGTGGTGCGCGGGGTGGATGACGGGAGCTGGCCGGGCAAGCGGTTCGAGGTCCTGGGGAGACTGCCGCGGGCCGAGGCGCGGGGGTGCAGCGACACCATGGGGCAGGGCTGATGCCTGACGACCGCACCGCCATCGCACGCGACACGTCCGGCACCGCGCACGAATCGTCCGGCACCACACGCGACACGTCTCCCACCGCAAGCGACATGCCTGCCGTCGCCCGCGACTCATCGGGTGCCGCGCTTGGTGCATCCGCGATCGTGCGTGACGACGCGTCCGGCACGGCGCGTGACGACGCGTCTGCCGTGGACGTCAGGTTTCCCGCCGGGGGGACCGTGCCGGTCGAGGTGCTGCTCGGCCAGTTCGGTGGCGAGCCCGAGGGTGGCGGCGGGCTGCGGGTGGGTGATGAGCGGGTCAGGGAGTTCCTCGCGGCCTTCGGGCGGCGGCTGCTGCGGCCCGCGCTGGCGCGCAGGCATCCCGAGCTGGGCTCGCTCGGTTTCTTCCTGCGGCCCAGCGAGCTGGCCCGCACGGTGGCAGGGCTCGGCGGCGAGCACGTACGCGTCCCGCGCGGCCTGATCTTCCACGTCCCGCCCGCGAACGTCGACACCGTCTTCGTCTACTCCTGGGCCCTGTCGGCCCTGATGGGCAACCGCAACGTCGTACGCCTGTCGCACCGCTCCGGCACCGTCGCCGAGACCATCCTGGAGACGCTGCACGAGGCGCTGGCCGACGCCGACCCCGTGATCGCCGCCACGCAGCGTGTCATCTCCTACGGCCGCTCCGGCACCGTCACCGCCGCGCTGTCGGCGGCCTGCGACCTGCGGGTGGTGTGGGGCGGCGACGGCGCCGTACGGGAGATCCGGCGGCACGCGCTGGCCCCGCACGCCCGCGACCTGACCTTCCCCGACCGTTCGTCGTTCGCGGTGGTGCGGGCGGCGGCGTGGTTGTGCGCGCCCCGGGCGGCGCGGGTGACGGTCGCCGAGGGGTTCGTCAACGACACCTACTGGTTCGACCAGGCCGCCTGCTCCTCCCCCAGGACCGTGTTCTGGGTGGGGTCCGAGGGTGACTGCGACGCGGCGCGGGCCGACTTCACCGACCACGTGGCGCGGGTGGTGACCGTACGCGGCTGGGGGGTGGACGCGGCGATGGCCGTGGAGAAGCGGGTCTCCACCTACGGGCTGGCCGCCGACGGGCTGGCGGAGAGCGTGGAGTTCCACGGGAACGCGCTGGCCGTCGTCCACCTGTCGGCCGCGGCGGCGGCGCCCCGGCGGTGGCTGGGGGCCGGGACGTTCGCGCACGCCAGGCTGGGGGCGCTGGGTGAGCTGGTGCCCCTGGTGGAGCGGCGGGATCAGACGATGACGCACTTCGGGTTCGGCCAGGACGAGCTGGAGGAGCTGGCCAGGGGGCTGGCGGGGCGGGGCGTCGATCGGATGGTGCCGGTCGGTAGCGCGTTGAGCTTCCATCGGGTGTGGGACGGGGTGGATCTGCCGGCCGAGTTCACGCGCCTGGTGACCGTTATTCGATGACGCTGGCGGCTCCGGAGAGCACGCTCGCCCGCCTGCGGGTGTCTCCAGGGCGTGGAACCTGGGGGCCCGCCGCGCTCGTGTGCGCCGGTGTTGTGGCCGCCTTTCTGTGGTGCGGGGTCTCCGTTCGCGATCTGTGTGCCTTCGCCGCTTATGTCGGGGGTGGAGTGGCGCTGCCCGGGACGTTGTTGTGGCGGGGGCTGGCCGGGCGGGGGCGGTCGGTGGGTGAGGAGGTGGCGGCCGGGCTGGCGCTCGGGTACGCGGTCGAGGTGCTGGCGTACATTCCGGCGCGGGCCGTGGGGGTGCCGCTGCTCGTGCTGGTGCCGCCTGTGGTGATCGTGGGCGTGTTCGCGGGGGTGCCGGGGTTGCGGCGGCACTGGCGGGGGTGTGCGGGCGGGGAGCGGGTGCCGCGGTGGTGTGCTTGGGCGCTGGCCGGGGTGGTGGCGTACCTGGTCGTGTGGAGCACGTTGTTCCAGTACCGGGTGCCGGTCGAGGCCGGGTACGTGGACATGCCGTACCACCTGGCCATGGTGGGCGAGGTCAGGCATCATTTTCCGCCGACCCTGCCTTCGGTGCTGGGTGAGCCGCTGGCCTACCACTGGTTCGTGTACGCCGAGATGGCCGCCACGAGCTGGGTGACCGGGATCGAGCCGGTGACGCTGGTCTACCGGCTGGCCACGTTGCCGATGGCGGTGGCGATGGTGGTGCTGGTGGCGGCGCTGGGGCGGCGGCTGGGCGGGAGCTGGGGGGCCGGGATTGCGGCGGTCGGGGTGACGTACTTCCTGTTCAGTCCCGCGCTGGTGGAGGGGGCGGTGTTCAGCTCGCGTTCCATGTTCACGGTTTCGACGAGTCCGACGCAGACGTTCGGGGCGTTGTTGTTCGTGCCTGTGGTGCTGCTGCTGGTGGGTGAAGGCCGGGCGGGGCCGGGTCGTGGAGGGCGGGCGTGGTGGGCGGCGCTGGTCGTGTTGCTGGCGGCGCTTACCGGGGCGAAGGCCACTTATCTGCCGTTGTTGCTGGCCGGGCTGCTGGTCGTCATCGCCGTACGGGTAGCGGTGGAGCGGCGCGTGCGGGTTGCGTGGCTGGGGGTCGCGGTCATGACGGTGGGGTGTCTGGGGTTCGCACAGTTCGTGCTGTTCGGGCAGGGGGCTCAGGGGATGGCCGTCTCGCCGTTCGCGACCATGCGGACGGTGTGGGGGGCGGTCGCCGGGGTGGGGATGCCGGAGCTGGCCTCGGTGTCGGCGGTGCCGCTGGTGGTGCTGACGGCGGTGCATCTGTTCTGCCTGGCCTGCGTGTGGGGCGGGGTGGCGGGGGTGGGGCGGCGGGTGCTGGAGCCCGGTGTGCTGCTGTTGCTCGGGATCGGGGCGGCGGGGATCGGGGCGGCCGTGGTGTTCGGGCATCCGGCCGAGTCGCAGCTGTACTTCCTGGAGGCGGCCCGGCCCTACCTGTCGGTCGCCGCCGTGTGCGGGGTGCTGGCGGCCAGGCAGAGGGTGGCGTGGGGGCGGGCCGCGTGGTTGGCCACGGCGGGGGCGGGGGGTGCGCTGCTGGTGTCGGAGGTGGAGTTCGGGGGCGGGGCGCTGGTGCGGGTGGTGATGCCGTACCTGGTGCTCGGGGTGGCGGCGCTGCTGTTGTGGCGGCGCGGGTCCGTGCTGGCGGTGGTGGCGGTGCTGGCCGGGTACGCCCTGCCCGGCTCGGTGCGGGACGTGGTCGCACACGTCAACCCGTGGGCGGAGCGGCGGGAGCGGTCGATCCCTAAGGGGGCGCTGGAGGCGGGGCGGTGGCTGCGGGCGCATTCCGCGCCCGGCGACGTGGTGGCCACGAACCTGCACTGCCGCTACGACTGGTGGCAGGTGTGCGACAGCCGGCACTTCTGGGTGTCGGGGTTCACCGAGCGGCGGGTGCTGGTGGAGGGCTGGGCGTACGCCGAGAGCACGCTGTCGCGGGCCAGGCCGTTCGTCCGGTCGTACCTGGCGGAGCCGTTCGTGGACCGGGCCCGGCTGGCGGCGAACGACGTGGTGTTCGAGGCGCCGACGTCGGAGAACGTCCGGACACTCGCCCAGAAATATGGCGTCAAATGGCTATTTACCGGCATAAATCCGGCGCTGGAGAAATTCGCGCAGCTACGGTTCCGGAATGCGACCTCTTCGGTGTACCGGCTCCCCGAAAGGTAAAGATACTTCCGCTTCTCGGAATGGCACGGAAAAAGCCGCACGCGCCCCGCTGGACTCCCCCAGCACCATTTCCGTGGACCCACGGCCACGAGCAGATCAGGGGAGTCGATGGACACGCGTGCCGCCATGGAGCCGAGCCCCCGCGTCCTCGACGCCGCGGCCAGGCCGGCGAGCGTAGACCTCGTCATCCCCGTGCTCAACGAGGAGCGCGCGCTCCCCGGCTGCGTCCGCACGCTGGTCCGTTTCCTCGACGCCGGGTTCCCGCTGCCGTGGCGGATCACGATCGTGGACAACGGCAGCACCGACGGCACCTGGCGGGTCGCCACGGCGCTGGCCGGCGAGCTGGAGCGGGTGCACGCCCGGCGGCTGGACATCAGGGGCCGGGGCGCGGCGCTGCGCGCGGCCTGGCAGGACAGCCCGGCCGACGTCGTGGCGTACATGGACGTCGATCTGTCCACCGACCTCGACGCCCTGTTCCCGCTGGTGGCGGCGGTGGCCGCCGGCCACTCCGAGCTCGCCGTCGGCACCCGGCTGGCGCCCGGCGCGCGCACCCGCCGCTCGCTGCGCCGCGAGGTGGTGTCACGGGGTTACAACGCCCTGCTCAGGCACGGTTTCGGGGTCCGGTTCAGCGACGCGCAGTGCGGGTTCAAGGCGGCCAGGACGGACGTCGTCAGGCCGCTGCTGCGCAAGGTCGAGGACGACGCGTGGTTCTTCGACACCGAGCTGCTGCTGCTGGCCGAGCACAACGGGCTGCGCGTGCACGAGGTGCCGGTGGACTGGATCGAGGACGCCGACTCCCGCGTCAAGGTGGTCAGGACGGCCATCGACGACCTGAAGGGCCTCGCCAGGGTGGCCTGGTCGATGTCGACGGGCCGCGCCCGGGTCCAGGTACGCAGGGCCGCCCCGGCGCCGATCCACCCGGACGCGATCCTCACCCGCCCAATTTTCGACATTTCTGCATTTATCGCGATAATCCCTGGAATTCTGCATGCGCTGGCGTACATCCCGTTACGGGAAATGTGGTCGCCGGCGCCGGCGAATCTCGGCGCGCTCCTCCTGGCCGGAATCGTCAGCCTCACGGCCCGCCACCGGTCGGCCGTCCGCGCCGCGGCCCGATGCGCGGTTCTCTACGCCCTCACCACCGCGGCCGTCCTGTGCGTGCCGGCCCAGGGCGCCGTGCCCGAGTCGGGCGCCGTCGCGGCCACGTACTGCCTGCTCGCCCTGCTCCGCTTGGTCTTCTCCCGGACAAGGAACTGATCGATGGAAACCACTGAGATCCGCCGCCTGATCGCGCTCGAGGACACCCACTGGTGGTACCGCGAGCGCCGCGCCATCCTGCGCAGGGAGCTGCGCGGGCTGGGGCGTCCGGGCCGGGCGCTGGACATCGGCGCCGCGGGTGGCGGGAACACCCAGGTGCTGGTCGAGGCGGGCTGGGACGCGACCGCGACCGACCAGTGCGAGGCCGCGGTCGAGACGGCCAGGAAGCGGGGGCTCAAGGCGGTCAGGGCGGACGCGCGGGCGCTGCCGTTCGAGACGTCCAGCGTGAGCCTGGTGACCGCGTTCGACGTCCTGGAGCACATCCGCGAGGACCACCTGGTCACCGAGGAGATCGCCCGGGTGCTGGCGCCCGGCGGGCACGCGTTGATCGCGGTGCCGTGCGACATGTCGCTGTGGTCGGCGCACGACGACGCCGTCGGCCACGTACGCCGCTACGGCCGCGACTCGCTCACGGTCGTCGTCGAGAAGGCCGGGCTGACCGTCGACCGCATCTGGAGCTGGAACGTGCTCCTGCGCCCCCTCGTGGCCCGCCACCGGCGGCGCTCCAGCGCCGGCAGCGACCTGCGCAGGACCCCCATCCTGCTGAACGCGGGGCTGTCGGCGGTCGTCTGCGCCGAGCGTTACCTGCCGGTCAAGTCGCTCCGAGGGGTGACGCTCTTCCTGCGGGCCCGGCTCAACAGGTAAGGGTGCCCAGACCGAGACCATAGGGCACGCCAGGGCGGGCGAGGTTGCCTCTAGGCTTTGCTGTGTGGTGATTCATGCCCTACTCGCGGCTTCCTTAGCCCTTACCTCGCTGCCTGCCCAGGCCGCTCAGACCGCCGCCGTCGACTGCGCCCGGGTCAAGTGCCTGGCGCTGACCTTCGACGACGGGCCGGGCAAGGACACCCCGGCCCTGCTGAAGGAGCTGTCCAAGGCGGGGGCCAAGGCCACGTTCTTCCTCGTGGGCAAGCGGGTGGAGGAGCGGCCGGAGGTGGCCAGGCAGATCGTCGCGCGCGGGCACGCGATCGGCAACCACACCTACTCGCACGCCTCGCTGCCGGCACATTCCGACAACGAGATCCTGGACGAGCTCAAGGTCACCCAGGAGGTGATCGAGGAGGTAACGGGCAGGCGTCCGACGATGTTCCGCCCGCCGTACGGGCACACGGACGAGCGGGTGCTGGGGCTGGCGGGCCAGACGGAGCTGGCGCAGATCCTGTGGACGCACACCACGCTCGACTGGAGCCTGCGGGACACCAAGAAGATCAAGGCGACCGTGCTGAAGATGGCCAGGCGCGACGGCGTGATCCTGATGCACGACGTGGTGCCGCAGACGGTGCGGGTCATGCCGGAGATCCTCAGGGAGCTCAAGAAGCGCGGCTACCACCTCGTCACGGTGCCCACACTGCTGCGCGGCAAGGGTCCGACGCCAGGGGAGAGCTACTTCTGAGCAGTTCCCCCCTCAGTTCGGGAATGGAACCATGGGGAGAGACACCAGGCGCAGGCCCTGGGTGGCGCTGGCGACCTTCCTGATCGTCCAGGCCGTGCTCGGCTGCTGGTGGGCGGCGTTCTACCCGGGTCTGTTCAGCCGCGACTCGGTGCTCTACCTCAGCCACACGATGGTGGGGCCCTGGGTGAGCGATCACTCGGTGGTCTACGACGCGCTGCTGTGGCTGAGCTTCACCAAGACCGGTGACCTGGGCGCCGTCACGTTCGCGCAGACCACGGCCATGGCCGGGGCGCTGACCTACCTGGCGCAGTCGCTGAAGGCGATGGGCGCGCCGCGGCTGCTGACGACCGTGGTGGTCGTGCTGATGCCGCTGGCGCCGCCGGTGGGCGCGTTCACGGTGACGTTGTGGAAGGACGTGCCGTTCACGATCTGCGCCGTGGCCATCGCGGGCCTGTGCGCGCGGATCGCCGCCAGGCGCGCCGTCGGCGTGCCCGCGCTGGCCGGGCTGGCGCTGCTGTTCGTGGCGCTCGGGCTCTTCCGCGCCAACGGCTTCCTCATCGCGGGCGTGGCCGTGCTGGCGCTGGTGGTGCTCGTCCCGGCCGTGCGGCTGCGGCTGCTGCTCACCGGCACGCTCGCCGCCGCGCTGCCGCTCGTGCTCTCGAACGTGGTGTTCCCGCAGTTCGGCATCGTGGCCCCGTCGAAGACGTACGTCTACCACACCGCGTACGGGGACATCGCGGTCGCCTACCGGCAGCGGCCGGACCTGTTCACCCCGCGGGACATCAGCCTCATGTCCGCGGTGGCGCCGATCGAGCGGTGGTGGGAGGGCGGCACCTGCTACACGATCAACCCGCTGATCTGGCGCAAGGACTTCAGCTGGCCGCAGGCCGACCTGCACGCCGGCGAGCTGCTGGAGCTGTGGCGGCGGCTGCTGGTCACCGAGCCGCGGCTGGTCGTGGACGCGCGGCTGTGCAGGGGCGCGATCGCGTGGCGACCGGTGCAGGACGAGCAGGTGACCGGGGGGATGACGTACCGGTTCTCGCGGCGGCCGAACGCCGACACGTACGTGGGGCCGGACAAGGTGGCGGACTTCCCCGGGCGGTGGGTGTACTCGCTGCGGCCGCTGTCCCTGGAGCTCAACCAGGTGGCCGATCCTTGGCTGACCGGGGCGCTGATGCCCGAGTGGGACTGGGTGTTGTGGCGGGGGGCGTCGTGGGCGTACCTGTCGTACCTGGCGGTGGGGCTGGGGGCGTGGGCGCTGCGCAACCGGTACGTGCTGGGGGTGGCGGCCGTGGTGGCCGGGCAGCAGCTCGCCGTGCTGGCCAACATCTCGGCGCAGGACTTCCGTTACATGGCCTCGCCGATCTTCATCGGGGCGTTGCTGGTGCCGCTGTTCCTGGGGAGCCTGGTGCGGCTGTCGGCGGAGGCAGGGCAGGCGCTGCGGCGGCGCCTCGACAGGCGGGCCTAGGCGTTGTCGTCCCCGCCGAACGCCGGCGCGCGGCCGGGCAGCCGCACCACCGTGACGAAGAACTCGTCGATCTGGCGGATCACGGCCATGAAGCGGTCGAGATCGACGGGTTTGCTCACGTAGGCGTTCGCGAACAGCTCGTAGCTGCGCAGGATGTCCTCCTCGGCCGAGGAGGTGGTGAGCACCACGACGGGGATGGAGCGCAGCTCGGGGTCGCCCTTGATGCGTTCGAGCACCTGACGGCCGTCGTACTTGGGCAGGTTGAGGTCGAGCAGGATCAGGTCGGGGCGCGGCGCGGCGGCGTGCTCGCCGCGCCGGTAGACGAAGTCGAGCGCCTCCAGGCCGTCCCTGACGACGTGCAGGTTGTTGCGGATCTTGTTGTCCTCGAACGCCTCGCGCGTGATGAGCTCGTCGCCGGGGTCGTCCTCGACGAGGAGGACTTCGATGGGCTGTCCGGTCGTCATGAGCTCTTTCCTTCGTGGTCGCCGGCGGGCAGGGTGAAGCACAGGCGGGCGCCGCCGGTGTAGCCGGTGTCCAGCCAGATCCGGCCGCCGTGGTTCTCGACGATCTTCTTGCACATCGCCAGGCCGATGCCGGTGCCGCTGTACTGCTCGCGGCTGTGCAGGCGCTGGAAGATGACGAAGATCTTGTCCGCGAACTCGGGCTCGACGCCGATGCCGTTGTCCGCCACGGAGAACTCCCAGCCGTCCGCCCCGGGCTCGCACCCGATGCGGATCAGCGGCGCGCGGGCCGGGTCGCGGAACTTGATCGCGTTGCTGATGAGGTTCTGCCAGAGCAGGCGCAACATCGTGGGGTCACCGATGACGGCGGGCAGCTTGCCGGGGCGCTCGAACCGGGCGCCGGACTCCTCCGCCGGGGCCGACAGGTCGTCGATCACCTTGTCCAGCGTCTCCTCCAGCTCGACGGGCTCGCGCTCGTCGTACACCCTGCCCACCCGGGAGAACCTCAGCAGGTCGTTGATGAGGACCTGCATCCGGGTGGCCCCGTCCACGGCGAAGCGGATGTACTGCTTGCCGCGCTCGTCCAGCACCTCCCCGTAGCGCTTCTCCAGGAGCTGGCAGAAGGTGGCGACCTTGCGCAGCGGCTCCTGGAGGTCGTGCGAGGCCACGTACGCGAACTGCTCCAGCTCGGCGTTCGACCGCCGCAGCTCCACGGCCTGCGCGTCGAGGTCGGCGGCCTGCTCGCGCAGCAGCACCTGCTGCCGGTGGGAGTCACCCAGCGCCTGCATGATCCGTACGCGCATCAGGTCCACGTCCTCGGCGACCTCGCGGATGTCGGCGGGGCCCCTGGCCGGGATGACGTGCTCGAAGTCGCCGGCGGCGATCTCGCGGGAGGCCGTGCGGAGCTGGTCGAGCGGCCGGACGACCGCGCGGCGCAGCAGGATTGCCATGCCCGCCACGGCCAGCGGGAACAGCACGAGCATGGCCAGGAACGACCAGTTGCGCAGCCGCTCGGCCCTGGACAGCTCGGCCCGTGAGCTCTCCCTGAGCTCGGCGAGGAGGTCGTTCTGCCGCTGGAGCATCGTCCTGATCTCGTCGAACGCCTGCTTGCCCGCCTCCACCGTCACGCCGGGGACGCCGCCACCCTCGCGCCGCTCGGCGGTCATGGGCTCGGCGTACTCCCTGCGCCAGGCGGCGGCCCTGTCGCTGATGGCGTTCAGCTCGGCGAGCAGCCCCGGCCGGTCGCCGACGTACGCGGCCACCTGCGCGCGGCTGTGCCGCTCGGCGGCCACCCCCTCGGCGTACGGCTGCAGGAACTCCTGCCGGCCGGTCAGCAGGAAGCCCCTGACCCCGGTCTCCTGGTCGATCAGGGCCTTCTGCATCTGGGACGCCTCGATCGCGGCCGGCGAGATGCGGGCGGTCAGCTCGTCGGACAGGCTGCTCGTCCGCTCGATCATGACGGCGCCCATCACCGCGCAGCACACGATCAGGACGGCGAAGGCCGCGATCATCACCAGGAACCAGCCGTGCACGGTCAGGCGGCGCAGGCGGGACGCTTCGGTCATACGCGCTCTCTCCACCGCAGGCGAGACGTTTCGGTCATGCCTGCTCTCTCCACCGCAGGTGCACCACGGCGAGGTCGTCGGCGGGCGCGTCGGGCGCGGTGACCTCCTCGACGTCGGCGATCAGCGCGTCGAGGAAGCCTTCGCCGTCGAGGTGCGCGTGCCGCCTGGCCAGCTCCAGCAGCCCCTCCTCGCCCAGCCAGCGCGGCGGCGCGCCGGGCAGGCGGCGCTCGAACAGGCCGTCGGTGTAGAGCGTGAGCCCGCCGCCCCTGGGCAGCTCCAGCACGTCCTGGTGCCAGTCGGCCTCCACCGGCAGGCCGAGCGCGAGGCTGTGCGCCGGGTCGGCCAGGCTCACCGCGTCGCCGTCGTGCAGCAGCATGCCGGGGTGGCCGGCCCGCCAGATCCGCACCGTGCGCTGGTCGGGCTCCAGGACGAGCGTGGACATGGTGACGAAGATGTCCGTGCCGGGCCGTTCGGCCTCCAGGATGCGTTCGAGCCTGCGCAGCAGGGCCGCGCCCGTCACGCCGCTGAGCACCAGCGCCCGCCAGGCGATGCGCAGGCAGACGCCGAGCGCGGCCTCGTCGGGGCCGTGCCCGCAGACGTCGCCGATGACGGCGTGCACGGCCTTGTCGTCGGACTCGACGACGTCGAAGAAGTCGCCGCCGAGCGTGGCCGAGCCCCTGCTGGGGCGGTACCGCGAGGCCACCCCGATCGGCATGCTCTGCAGCAGCGGCGTGGGCAGCAGGCCGCGCTCCAGGCGCTCGTTCTCCTTGGCGCGCACGCGCTCGGCGTGCAGCGCCACGGCGGCCTGCTCGGCCTGCTTGCGCTGCATCGCGTAACGCAGCGTCCGGCCCAGCCACTCGGCCTCGACCCGGCCCTTGACCAGGTAGTCCTGCGCGCCCGCCGTCAACGCCGCCAGGCCCGCCTGCTCCTCGGCCAGGCCGGTGAGCACCACGACGGCCGCGTCGCCCGCCTCCTCGATCACGGCGGACAGGGCCGAGAACTCGTACGCGTCGGGCAGCCCGAGGTCCAGCAGCACGCACTGCGGCCGCAACCGGACCAGGGCCCGCCTGGCCTCGTCCACGGAACGCGCCCACTCCAGGCGTACGGCCAGGCCGCTGTCCTCCAGCAACTCCTCGACGATGAACGCGTCCTGCGGATCGTCCTCGACGAGCAACACCAACGGCTGCCTGCCGTACTCGCTCGCATGGCCCATGCGGGCTTCGCCACTCCTTCCGAACCGCGGGTCACGGGCACCCTCGCCAACCGCGGTCCGCGTTGGCCCAGGAGAAGCCTCCCTTCCCACAAACCTCAGAGGTATGCGCGCATACGTGACGATCGGCTCATCGGGGCCGGTAACAGCAGCGCGTCCCCGTACGCACGGTGGCGCGCAGTTCCTCGCCGATCGACGGATCGACCGCGGCGACCCGGTCCGCGGCCCGCCAGATGGCCTTGCCGACGGCGACCCTGGCCCGCTCCTCGCTGCCCGTGAACGGCCGGGCCCGCCCGCCGATGCCGGTGGCCGCGGCCAACTCGGCCAGCAGCCACTCCCGCTCCTCGCGCAGCGCGGCGGCCCGTTCGAGGTCGCCGGCCGATTCCAGCTCGCCGATCTCCCCGTCCAGCCGGGCCAGCCGCTCCTTGTACGTGCGCCTGGCCACCTCGTCGAGCACCGGCTGCGCCGAGTTCGCCGCGCTCCTGCCGGCCTCCGCGCCGGCGGCCAGGTCGATGGCCGGGATCTCCTGGCCGGGGTTGGCCATCAACGTCGCCAGGTAGCCCATGCCCACGCTGTGCCCGACCAGGGCGCTACGCCCGTCCAGCTCCAGCAGCCAGTGCAGGCCGCGCCGCCGGCAGCGGATGCCGCCGCCGGCCTCGCCGGGCCGGGTGGCCGCCCTGGGCAGCACCATGCCGAGCTCCGCTGCCTCCCTCGCCGCGCCGGGCCCCTCGTCGCCCGGGTCACCCCTGAGCGCGAGCGCCTGGGCCAGCCGGTGCCTGGACAGCACGGTGGCCGGCCAGTGGCCCAGCGCCAGGTTCTGCCGCACGGCGGCTCGCAGGTGCTCGGCCGCCCGGTCCGCCTCGCCGAGGGTGAGCGCGGCCACGCCCAGGGGGTGGTGCGCGGAGCCGAGACAGGTCACGCCGTGGCCGGCGATGACCGGCAGGTCGGCGAACGGGGCGAGCGCGGCGTACGCGCAGGCGGCGGTGTCGGTGTCCCGCAGCAGGTGCGCGGCCTCGATCATGAAGTACATCGACGTCATCCACGTGCTGGACCGCGGCAGGCCGGGCCCGCGCAGCCGGGCCAGCAGCCCCTCGGCCGTACGGCGGTCGCCCGCCTCGGCGGCTGCCGCGGCCAGGCCGGCCAGGTAGGAGTTGTCCAGGGCGCTGAGGGTGGGCGAGTGCACCATCTCCGACAGCGCAGGGACGAGCTCGGCGCCGCGGCCCTGGAGCCAGCGGATGGCGACGAGCTGCCAGCCGTACCAGCCGGTGGCGTCCACGTCGCCGGTCGCGTCGCCCAGCTCCGCGCAGACCGCCGCCAGCGTCTCCGCCTCCTCGAACCGGCCGGCGCGGATGGTCAGCATCACCTTGATCGCGCTGACCACGAACCCGATCGCCCGGTGCTCCTTGGCGGCCAGCATGCCCTGCAGCTCTTCGAGGCTGCGCTCGGCCGTGGGCGAGGCGTCCAGGAACAGGTCCACGGTACGCAGCAGTAGCCCCATCAGCGCGTCGCCGCGGCGCCCGGTGCGCGCGGCCTGCCCGATGAGCTCCTGGGCCAGCCGGAGCCGCCGCTGCCCGTGCCCGGGCCCTAGCAGGCAGTGGTGCGCCAGGCTCAGCGTCTCCGCCAGCGCCACCGGGTCACCGGCGCCGCGCGCCTGTGACAGCAGCCGGAGGATCGTGTCGTGCGTGCCCGCGCGGTAGTCCTCCTCGGCCGCCTGCCTGGCCCGGAGCCGCAGGGCGAGCGTCGAGCGGGGGTCCAGCCGCAGCAGGGCGTGGCGCTGGCGGGTGCGTACCCGCTCCCAGTCCGTGCAGGTCCGGTGCTCGTGCACCCACACGCCGCTCAGCCCGAGCGCGGCGCGGGCCAGCTGCTCGGGGTCGCCGCTCAGCTCGGCGTCCTGGTAGGCGGCGTCGAACCAGTAGCGGGCGGCCCGCAGGTCGCCGTCCACCGACAGCGCGCGCTCGCCCGCCAGGATGGCGAAGGTGATGTTGCCGCGCGGGATTCGGTGCATGTCTCGTGTCGCGCCCACCTTGTGCGTTCCCCTCCGGGTCGACCGGCCCCCGTGTGTGAGGAGACGGCGGATCCGGCTCTGATACACCTCAGGGCCCGGCGATGCCGAGAGCGCGCAGCAGGGTGGCGTGCAGCGCCCGCCTCGACTCCTCCTTGGACATCAGGCCGGCGGTGGCCTGCTCGCTCGCCGCGTGCGCGAGCCTGATCGTGACCGCGACCAGCCACTCCGCCGGCATCTCGGCGTCGAACTCGCCGGCCGCCTGGCCGCGCCTGATCACGCGTTCCAGCAGCTCGGCGACCGGCGCGTGGCGGGCCTGGTCGTCCTGCGAGGTCACGGGCAGCGCGGCGAGCCTGGGCAGGAGCGCGGGGTGCCGGCCGGCCGTACGGTCGGCGGCGTCGAGCAGCCGCAGCAGCGCCTCGGCGGCCGGGCCGCTGCCGGGGCCGGCGGCCTCCATCGCGGCGACCGTCTCCTCGGTGAGGTGGTCGAGGACGGCCGCCAGCAGCCGGTCACGGGAGGGGAAGTGGGCGTAGACGGTCTGCCTGCTCACCCCGGCGGCGGTGGCGATGGCGTCGACGCTGGCGTCGGGGTCGATGTCGAGCAGCTCGACGGCCGCCGCCAGGATGGCGGACCTGCTGCGACGGGCGTCGGCACGGCGGTTCCTGGCCGGGGACTGACTCATCTCTTACACCTTGTCCAAGTTAATGGGCTGTGTATATCTTACAGCGCGTAAGAGTTATGGCAGCACTGGGAGCATCATGAAGACGGACCCGAAGACGTTCATCGCCGACTTCTTCACGTCGCTGAGCGACGACCTGGTCAACACCGACGAGGACGCGGCCGTGATCATCGACCGGTACCACACGCCGGACATCATGCAGCTCGCCGACGGGAACCCGATCGACCGGGACAAGCTCATCGCCCACACCCGCCCGGTACGCAAGAACCGCCCCGAGAGCCGCATGGAGGTGCACGAGGCGTACACGGACGGGGACCGCCTCGCCGCCCGCTACACCCTGCACGTACGGCAGCGCGGCAAGGACCTCGCGATCGACGTGCACTTCTTCGGCCGGTTCACCCCGGACGGCCGGATGCGCGAGGCCCACCTGCTGACCCGGTCAGTGTGAGAGCGGGGTCACTCCCACTCGATGGTGCCCGGAGGCTTGCTGGTCACGTCGAGCACCACCCGGTTGATCTCGCGCACCTCGTTGGTGATCCGCGTCGAGATCCGCGACAGCACGTCGTACGGCACCCGCGACCAGTCGGCCGTCATCGCGTCCTCGGACGTCACCGGCCGCAGCACCACCGGATGCCCGTACGTGCGCCCGTCGCCCTGCACCCCCACCGACCGGACGTCGGCCAGCAGCACCACCGGGCACTGCCAGATCTGCCGGTCGAGGCCGGCCCTGGACAGCTCCTCGCGGGCGATGGCGTCGGCCTCGCGCAGGATGGAGAGCCGGTCGCGGGTCACCTCGCCGACGATGCGGATGCCCAGGCCGGGCCCGGGGAACGGCTGGCGCCAGACCATGGCGGCCGGCAGGCCGAGCTCCTCGCCGGCCCGGCGCACCTCGTCCTTGAACAGCGCCCGCAGCGGCTCCACCAGCTTGAACTGGAGGTCTTCCGGCAGGCCGCCGACGTTGTGGTGGGACTTGATGTTGGCGGTGCCGGTGCCGCCGCCCGACTCGACCACGTCGGGGTAGAGCGTGCCCTGGACCAGGAAGTCGACCGGGCCGTCGGCCATGATGGCGCGCTGCTCGTCCTCGAAGACGCGGATGAACTCGCGGCCGATGATCTTGCGCTTCTCCTCCGGGTCCGTGACGCCCTCCAGGGCCTTCAGGAACCGGTCGGCGGCGTCGACCACGCGCAGCTTGACGCCCGTGACGGCCACGAAGTCGCGCTCGACCTGCTCGGCCTCGCCCTTGCGCAGCAGCCCGTGGTCGACGAACACGCAGGTCAGGCGGTCGCCGATGGCACGCTGGACGATCGCGGCCGCCACCGCGGAGTCGACGCCGCCCGACAGCGCGCAGATGGCCCGGCCGTCGCCGACCTGGCGGCGCACGGCCTCGACGGAGTCCTCGACGATGTTGAGCATGGTCCACGACGGGCGGCAGCCGGCCGCCTCCAGGAAGTGCTTGAGCACGGTCTGGCCGTGCTCGGAGTGCAGCACCTCGGGGTGGAACTGCACGCCGTAGAGCCCGCGCTCGACGTTCTCGAACGCGGCGACCGGCGTCTCGCGGGTCGAGGCGGTCACCGCGAAGCCCTCGGGCGCCGCCGCCACGCTGTCGCCGTGGGACATCCACACGGTCTGGCTGGCGGGCAGGCCGGCGAAGATGACGCCCTCGTCGAGCACCTCCAGCGCGGTGCCGCCGTACTCGGCGACGCCTGTGCGGGCCACCTCGCCGCCCAGCGCCTGGGCCATGGCCTGGAAGCCGTAGCAGATGCCGAACGTGGGCACGCCCGTGGAGAACAGCCCGTACGGCACCGGCGGGGCGCCCTCGGCGTACACCGAGGAGGGGCCGCCGGACAGGATGATCGCCTTCGGGTTCTTCGCCATCATCTCCTCGACCGGCATGGTCGAGGGCACGATCTCGGAGTAGACGTGGCACTCGCGCACCCGCCTGGCGATGAGCTGCGCGTACTGTGCGCCGAAGTCGACCACCAGCACTGTGTCGAATTCAGACACCGGAAGAACCCCCCAAAGGCGAATGCGGTGACCTCAGTGTATCCGCCTTGGCTCTTACACCTGGCCTGGCACCGGCCGACGTGCTAACACAGAACGATGGATCTTGTCTGGCCGGTGGCGGCGTGGGCCCTGTGGGCCGCCGTGCTCGTCACCGCCTTCAAGGTGTCCAGCCGGCACGACCCCGGGCAGGGCGCCGACGTGCCCGTACCCGCCCCCGTGGGCGACCTCTTACGCGGCATGCGGGCCCAGGAGGTGTTCCACACGGCGCTGTTCGAGCTGGCCGGGCGCGGCCGGGTGGCGATCGACGGCGATCACCTGTCGCTCAGGCCCCCGCTGGAGGAGCCGCTGCCGGCCTACGAGCGGTGGGTCCTGGAACGGGTGCGGACCCGCATGGCCGGCGCCTCCGAGGCCGCGGTGATCGACCTCATGCCGACGGCGGCCGAGCTCGACCGCGCGTTCGTCCCCCTCGTCCGCCGGCACGCCATCGAGCTGGGGCTGGCGCGGCGGCGCTGGCCGAGCCTGCTCGTGCCGGTGCTGCTCGCGGCCGCGCTCGTCGTCCCCTGGTACGTGACGGTCGCGGCGGCCGGGGTGTCCTGGCCGGGGATCATCGCCACGGCGGTGTCGTTCGTGGCGGGGATCGGGCTGCTCATGGGCGGCCGCGGGTTCGTGCCGACGGCGCGCGGCCGCGAGGCCGCCGCGGCGGGCCCGGCCGGGACCGAGCAGGAGTGGATCTTCACGGGCAGCGGGTGGCACAGCGGCGAGATCGAGCCCGCCAGGCCGCTCCCGCAGCGCCAGGAGGTCACCGGGTACGTCGTCAAGCGGTGGGCCGACGCCGGCCGCCACTACCTCGCCCTGCACGACGGCAGCTCGCCCAAGGCCACCGCGTTCGAGATCGAGCAGGGGCTCTACCAGGACGTGCTGCCGGGCGACTCCGTACGGGTGCTGGTCAGGCCGCGCAGCGGCACGGTCGTGCGGGTGCTGGCGCACGACCGTCACTGGTAGACGGGCAGGCTCCCGGTGAGCAGGGTCTCGGTCTGCTCGCGCAGCCGGTCGGCGTACCTGGGGTCGGTCAGCAGCAGGAACCGCTCCTCGTGGATGCCCGCCACCACCAGGTCGGCCACCTCGGCCGGCTCCATGCCCCGCTCGGCCGCCCTGGCGACCGACTCGCGCGACTCCACCTCGTCCGCGGTCGGGTTGACGGTCAGGCCGGGCGGGCGGGTGCGGTCGGAGTCGCCGATGCGGGTCCTGACCGCCCCCGGGCACAGCGCGCTCACGCGCAGCTTGGACCCGGTGGCGGCCAGGTCCTGGGCCAGTGTCAGGGAGGCGGCCAGGGCGGCGTACTTGGTCACCGAGTAGCCGCCCGACCCCGGCGAGGCGAACAGGCCCGCGACGGAGACGGTGTTGACGATGTGGCCCTCGGAGTCCTGCTCGATCATGCGCGGCACGAACTCGTGGACGCCGTGCAGCACGCCCCACAGGTTCACGCCGAGCAGCCAGGAGAAGTCCTCCTCGTCGCGGGTCCACATGTGGCCGCCCTGGAAGACGCCCGCGTTGTTGCAGAGCACGTGGACCGCCCCGAGCTCCCCGAAGCAGCGGTTGGCCAGGTGCCGCACGGACCAGGCGTCGGACACGTCGGTGATCTGCGTGAGCACCTGGACGTCCCCGGCCATCGCGGCCGTCTGCGCGAGCCCGCCGTAGTCGACGTCGGCGAGCATCAGCGTCATCCCCTCGGCCGCGAACCGGAGGGCCAGCGCCCGCCCGATGCCGCTTGCCGCACCCGTCACCACCGCGACCTTGCCGGAGAGCTCGCGCACGGACAAACCTCCCTAGCGA
Source organism: Nonomuraea rubra (assembly GCF_014207985.1). Lineage (NCBI taxonomy): Bacteria > Bacillati > Actinomycetota > Actinomycetes > Streptosporangiales > Streptosporangiaceae > Nonomuraea > Nonomuraea rubra. The sequence goes on from NZ_JACHMI010000001.1 coordinate 11,395,911, forward strand.
TTCGACGCTACAGACGTTCCCCCGATCACCCCGGGAGACGCTACCCGATCTCGCCCGTACGTCAGAGAACCGCGCCGATCAGGCCCAGCGGCGGCGCGCCCAGGTCGAGCAGCTCCTTGTGGAAGCGCTGGACGGTGAAGCCGGCGCCCCACTCCGCGCGGGCCCGCTCGCGCAGGTCCATGATGAGCAGCTTGCCCCAGGTGTAGCGGCCGTACGTCGGGTCGAACGAGGCCCGCCGGGCCTCCGACAGCGCCGCGGGGCCCGCCAGGTGCGTGTCGGACTCGAACCGCCTGGCGCCCTCCTCGACGGTCATCTGGCCGGTGTGCACGCCGATCGCGCAGGCCAGCCGGGTGACGCGGATCAGCGCCTCCACCCACACGCCGATCTCGAAGCGCGGGTCGCCCTGCTCGAAGCCCTCCTCGACGCACAACTCCTCGGCGTAGTGCGCCCAGCCCTCGATGAACGCCACCGACTGCAGCACCCTGCGCACCTCGGACGGCGCCCGACGCAGCGCCCTGGCGTGCGAGAAGTGCCCCGGCGCGACCTCGTGCACGTTGATCGCGGGCAGCGTCGTGGCGCTGAAGACCTCCAGCCACTCCTCCTGGTCCTGCTCGGGCCAGGAGGTGTCGGGCGGCGTGATGTGGTACCAGGACGGGCCCTCGGGCTCGCCCGGCGAGTTCCACGCCATCATGGCCATCGCCCAGCGGCGCGACTCGGGCGCCAGGCCCACCAGGCACTCGCCGTCGTGGTAGGGCACGAGGTCCTTCTCGCGGGTGAACGCGATGGCCTTCTCGGTGCCGATCCGCGCGGCCTCGATCACGCCTTCCGGGTCGGGGTGGTCCTTGACCAGCTCGCGTACGACGTCGAGCGGCGCCCGGTCCTTCTCCCCCAGCTTGGCGCAGGAGTCGGCGAGCAGCACCATCAGGCGGTCGCGCTCGGCGTCGGCCCGCTCGGCCAGCTTCCCGAGATCGACCGGCAGGCCCTCGGCGGTGCCCATCAGCCTCGCCAGCGCGTCGCCGCCGAGCGAGGCGTCCGGGTCGCCCTCGGCCACGGCCCGCTCCAGGTGGGCCACGAGCCTGGCGTGCGCCTTGAGCGCGGCCTCGTCCGTGATGCCGGCGGCCAGTCCCTGCGCGGCTCCGAGCAGGGACTTGGCGACGGGGGCCGCGACCTGGTCGAGCGCGGCCACGGCCGCGTCCACGGCTTCGGGCCAGAGCGCGAGGTGGGCCGCCTTGGCCGCGGCGCGCTCCTGTTCGGGGCCGTAGTCGCGGTCGTAGCAGGCCAGGTCGAGGTTGGAGAGGTGGAACAGCGGGTTCTTCCTGTGCAGCTCCAGCTCGCCGAGCTGGTTGCGCAGACTGTCCTCGAACACCTGTAGGTGCCTGGCGTCGTGCGCGTCCGCGGGGGCGGGGCCCTGGCCGAGCCGTGCCAGACCGGCCCGTACGCCGTCGGGCGACAGGTCCTGGATCCGGCCGTCGTACTCGTGCCTGCCGCCGCCCTCGCGTGCCTCGGCCACCATCAGGTCCGTGATGGCGCGTAGCCTGGCGTCAAGTTCTGTCATGGGCCGACGCTAGCGCACCCTTCTTGGGATCTTAAGTACCCATAAATGAGGCGCGGGGCGGCCGGGACCGCGGGCAGGATGGTCGGCATGGCCGTCCGCATCACCACGCTCGCCGAGCGCCCCGAGTTCGCCCCGACGCTCTGGGACATGGAGCACACGTGGCACCGGTTCATGCTGGAGGACCCGATCGCGGATCTGTACTACCCGGTGGTCAAGACGGCGTACCCGGACCACGTGCTCGTGGCCGACGACGACGCCGAGCCCGGGCGGCTGGTCGCGCGGGGCTACCTGACCCCGTTCGTGTCGGACGGCGGCGAGCTGCCCGACGACGGCTGGGACGGGGTGATCCGGTCCGGCTGGCTGGCCCGCGAGGGCGGCAGGCCGACCGACGCCGTCTCAGCGCTGGAGATCACCGTCCGCCGCGACCTGCTGGGCAAGGGCCTGTCCTCGGTGATGCTGGCGGCGATGCGCTCCCAGGCCGCCCGGCTCGGCCACCGCGAGCTGGTCGCCCCGGTGCGCCCCAACCTCAAGCACCTCGAACCGCACACCCCCATGGACGAGTACGCGTTCAGGACCCGCGCCGACGGCCTGCCCCACGACGCCTGGCTCAGGGTGCACGTACGGGCGGGCGGCAGGATCGTCAAGGTGGCGCCGCGCTCGATGGTGGTGGCGGGCACGCTGGCGGAGTGGCGCGGCTGGACCGGCCTGCCGTTCGACCGGTCAGGGCCGGTGGAGGTGCCGGGCGCGCTCAGCCCGGTGCACTGCGACGTCACCCACGACCACGCCGTCTACGTGGAGCCGAACGTCTGGGTCAGCCACCCGCTCTGAGCGCCTACTTGAGCCGGGCCCGCCGCATCACCTTCAGCGCCGTCACCAGCACCCCCGCCCACCTCTCGTACGGCACCCCGCCCGGCGGCTCGAACCCCAGCCACCCCGCCTGCGACGCCACCGCCTGGGCCTCGGTGTAGCGCAGCAGCCCCTCGACCCCGTGCCGGCGGCCCAGCCCCGACGCCTTCATGCCGCCCATGGGCACGTCGTAGGACGCGTACGCCGAGGCGTACCCCTCGTTGATGTTGACCGTCCCCGCGCGCACCCTGGCGGCCAGGCGGCGGGCGCGGGGCGGGCTGGAGGTCCAGATGGAGGCGTTGAGGCCGTAGGCGGTGTCGTTGGCCAGCTCGACCGCCTCGTCGTCCGTGGCGAAGGGGTAGAGCGCCACCACGGGCCCGAACGTCTCGTCGCGGCACAGCTCCATGCCCTCCCGGACCCCGGTGAGCACGGTCGGCTCGTAGAACAGCGGGCCGAGGTCGGGCCGGGCCCTGCCACCGGTCAGCAGCGTGGCGCCCTTGGCGACGGCGTCGTCCACGTGCGCGGTGACCGTGTCGAGCTGGCGGCGGGAGGTGAGCGAGCCCATCTGCACCGACCAGTCGTGCCCGGCGCCGAGCGTGAGCCCCTCGGCCGCGCGGGCGAAGCGCTCGGCGAAGGCGTCGAAGACGGACTCGTGCACGTACAGGCGCTCGATCGACAGGCAGAGCTGGCCGGCGTTGGTGAAGCAGGCCCGGACGGCGCCCTGCACGGCCACGTCGAGGTCGGCGTCGTCGAGCACGATCATCGGGTTCTTGCCGCCGAGCTCCAGCGAGCAGCCGATGAGGCGCCTGGCCGCCTCCTCGGCGATCTTCCTGCCGCCGCGGGTGGAGCCGGTGAAGACGACGTAGTCGGCGTGGTCGAGCAGCGCGTCGCCGACATCGGCCGGCTCGCCGAGCACGACCTGCCAGATCTCGCGCGGCATGCCCAGCTCGGCCAGCAGGTCGATGGTCCACAACGTGGACAGTGCGGTCTGGGTGTCGGGCTTGTGCACGATCGCGTTGCCGGCCAGCAGCGCGGGCACCGCGTCGGTGACGCCCAGCGCGAGCGGGTAGTTCCACGGGCTGATCAGCGCGACCACGCCCTTGGGCCGGCGCAGCTCCGTCACGCGGGTGGCGGCGGGGAAGATGCCCTTGCGGGCGCGCGGCGCGAGCAGGCGCGGCGCCCGGCGGGCGTAGTAGAGGCTGCAGCCCGCGACGTCGAGCACCTCCTCGAAGGCGTGCTTGCGGGCCTTGCCCGTCTCGTTCTGGACGAGGTCGAGGATCTCGTCCCTGCGGTCGAGGATGGCGTCGTGCAGGAGAAGGAAGGGTCTGGCCCGTTCCGCGGGAGATCTGCCCGCCCAGTCGGCCTGGGCCGCCCTGGCCTTCGCGTACGCCGCCCGGACGTCATCTACGCCGGAAATGGGCAGCTCAGCAAGGGTTTCTCCGGTGAAGGGAGCAATGACGCACTGGGTCCTACCGCTGGACGTGACCTGCATCTCCGAAGCATATTCCGCGTTGCTACCGGCGGGTAGTTTTTGCGGATGCGCGGCATAGGGCCAGAATCCCCTCATGGCATCCTTCGCTCCGCTCCGACCCGGAGACCCACAGCGGCTGGGGGGCTTCGAGCTCCTCGGCCGGCTAGGCGAGGGCGGTCAAGGCGTCGTTTACCTGGCCAAGGACCACGCGGACCACCACGTGGCCGTCAAGTGGCTGCGGCCCGACCTGTCGGGCGACCAGGTGAGCGTGGAGCGATTCCTGCGCGAGGTCCAGGTGGCCCAGCAGGTCGCGCCCTTCTGCACCGCCGCCGTCCTGGGCACCGGGGTCGAGCAGGACAGGCCGTTCATCGTCAGCGAGTTCATCGAGGGCCCCTCGTTACAGCGGGTCGTGCAGGAGGAGGGGCCGCGCACGGGCTCCGTCCTGCACCGGCTGGCCATCGGCACCGCCACGGCCCTGGCCGCCATCCACCAGGCCGGCATCGTGCACCGCGACTTCAAGCCGGCGAACGTGATCATAGGCGCCGACGGGCCGCGCGTGATCGACTTCGGCATCGCGCGGGCGCTCAACGCCACCTCCACGATCAGCAGCATGGTCGTGGGCACGCCGTCGTACATGCCGCCCGAGCAGATCATGGGTCACACCGTGGGGCCGGCGGCCGACATGTTCTCCTGGGCCAGCGCCATGGTGTTCGCCGCCTCCGGGCGGGCGCCGTTCGGCAGCGACACCATGCCCGCGGTGATCAACCGCGTGCTCAACCAGCAGCCCGACCTGAACGCGCTCGGCGAGGGCCCGCTGCGTGACGTGGTGGTGGCCTGCCTGGCCAAGGACCCGGCGCAGCGGCCCACGGCCGAGCAGGTCATCATGCGGCTGCTGCAGCAGCCGGCGCCGAACCCCGGCATGCTGGCGCAGGGCGCCGCCGAGGCCGCCCCCGCCCAGCCGCCCTACGCTCCTCACGCGGGCCCACCATCCGGCCCCCCATCTGGCCCCCCGTCCGGCCCGCCGTACGGCCCGCCCTCCGGGCCGCCGTACGGGCCTCCCTCGGGCCCTCCGTCCGGCTCACCGTTCGCGTCACCGGCCGGCGCCCCTTCGGGGCCCATGTCCGGGAACGTCCCGTACGCGACCGGCGCCCAGTTCCCCCAGCCCCAACAGCCGCACTGGCAGCAGCAACCCACGGCCCCGCCGCCCTACGGTCAGCAGAGCCTCTACACGCAGGCGCCGCCGCGCAAGAGCGGCAAGGGGCCGCTGATCGCCGGCGTCACGGTGGCGGTCGCGCTGCTCCTGCTCGCTGGCGTCATCGTGATCATCCAGATCGACAAGGCCACGACGACGGTGGCTGTCGGAACCGAGACCCCGACCCCCGGGCGGTCCCGCGCCTCGAAGAGCGCCGAGCCGTCGCCGACGGCACCGGCCGTGCCGGCGACCGGTACCAGGAGGACACTCCCCGGCGGCAAGATCTACCTCTACGAGAACCCGGCCGACGCCATCGTCCTGACCTCCTACGAGGTCTTCGACAAGGAGGACGACGACTGGATCGACTACGCCAGGGGCTCGCTGCGCGGCACGTTCACGAAGTTCCAGGAGAACTGGGAGTCGATGGTCTCCCCCGACGGGAAGCTCCTGGCCACCAGGGGCAGGAGCTACAGCTCCGACGACTTCGACTTCATCGAGATCACCGACCGCGGCTCCGGCGAGCGTACGACGATCAAGACCGTCAAGGATCCGCTGATCAGCAGCATCAGGTCCTGGTCGAGGGACGGCTCCAAGATCCTGCTGAACATCGAGAAGAAGAGCGGCAGCAAGTGGCTCTACCTCGGCTTCGTCGTCGTGGACGTGGCCGCGAAGACCGCCGACGTGGTCAACGTGAGCGACACCTCCATCCGCGACACCGCCTTCGGATTCGACGGCGAGGAGGAGGGCGTGGTCAACGTCTACGGCAGCGAGACCAACCGCAACCTGCGCTTCTTCGACACCGAGGGCAAGGCCACCCGCTCGCTGCCGAGCATCGGCACGCTCTCCGCCGGCACGCAGGACATCTTCTCGCCGTCGGGCGAGACGTTCGTCACCAACTGCCCCAACGGCGGCGACGGCGACCACTGCGTCTGGGACACCTCGACGGGTGAGCGCGTGAAGAAGTTCACCTCCGACTGCGACAAGGTGCTCGGCTTCTACGACGAGAGCCACCTCTACTGCTGGGAACAGAACAACGGCCCCAACGACGAGATCCAGGTGCTCGACTTCAGCGGCAAGCTGCTGCGCAAGATGCTCGAAGTGCCCGACGAGCTCAACTTCAGCCCGGTCTTCACCGCCAACCCGTCCAGAGGCTCCTGAACCATCCCGCTCGCGCAGCCGTGATGAGGGCATGAAGACGTTGATCCGCACGGCCGTGACCGCCGCGGCACTCGCGGCGGTCACGGCCGCCTGCACCTCTTCGACGGGAGGCTCCTCCGCCCCGCCCCCGAAGGCGACGTCACTCGGCGCCGTCCGCCTGGTGGCCTACAACAGCTGCGACGACGCGCTGGCCGGCCTGCGCGAGCAGGCCGCCGCCAACGTCACCGCGTACGGCTTCGGCGGCGTCATGCCGTTCGCGGTCGCGGACGACGCCGCGGCCGAGAGCAAGGCCAGGGTGGCGACGACGCCGGAGCACTCCACCACGAACGTGCACGAGGCCGGCGTGGACGAGCCCGACCTGGTCAAGACCGACGGCAACCGGGTCATCACGGTCGCGGACGGCACCCTGCGGATCATCGACACGGCCACCAGGAAGATCACCGGGTCGGTCAGGCTGACGGAGGGCGAGGGCGGCCCCGGCCTCCCCGCCGACCTGCTGCTCTCGGGTGACCGCGCGCTGGTGCTCATGCGCGGCGGCGACATCATGTACAAGACCCGCTCGATCGGGCCGCCCGCCGACACCCGCTACGTCGTGGTGGACCTGGCGGGCGAGCCCAAGGTGCTGAGCACGATCCGGCCGCAGGGCTCGTACGTGGACGCCAGGATGGTCGGCTCCACGGTCCGGCTGGTCACCCGCAGCCAGCCCGACATCGCCTTCCCCGAGCCGCAGCAGAACGCCACGGAGGCCGACCTGATCAAGGCGAACCAGGACGCCGTCCGGCGCGCGCCGGTGGACGCCTGGCTGCCGAAGATCGAGATCACAGACGCGTCGGGCGCCGTCAGGAAGGACACGGTGAAGTGCGAGCGGGTCAGCCACCCCGCCGGCTACACCGGCACCTCGATGCTGACCCTGCACACCATCGACCTGGCGCAGGGCGTCACGGCGGCGGGCACCGACCCGATCAGCCTGGCCGCCGACGGCGACGTGGTGTACGGCACCGGCCAGAGCCTGTACGTGGCCAGCAACCCGCGCTGGTGGTTCCCGGTGGTGGCCCGCCCGCTCCCCGTCGAGGAGCCCCCGGCCTCCTCCGGCGCGGCCGCCCCCGCGGTGGAGCCCACCCCTGAAGACCCGCCGGTGCGCCCGTCGAGCACCCAGCCGACGCCCACGGTGCCGCCCGAGGAGACGGAGGTGCACCGGTTCGACATCACCAGGCCCGGCGCGCCCGCGTACGTGGCCTCGGGCAAGGTGCCGGGACGGCTGCTGAACCAGTACTCGCTGTCGGAGCACGACGGCCACCTGCGCGTCGCCACCACCGTGAACTCCGGCGACGAGAAGACCAGCTCCAGCACCGTCTACGTGCTCAGGGCCGACACGCTGGCCAAGGTGGGCGAGGTCGGCGGCCTGGGCAAGGGCGAGCGCATCTACTCGGTCAGGTTCATCGGGCCGATCGGCTACTGCGTCACGTTCCGGCAGGTGGACCCGCTCTACACGCTGGACCTGCGCGATCCGGCGGCGCCCAGGGTGACGGGCGAGCTGAAGATCACGGGTTACTCGGCGTACCTGCATCCCGGCAGCGAGGGCCGGCTCATCGGCATCGGCCAGGAGGCCACCGAGGAGGGCAGGACGCGGGGCACGCAGGTCTCGCTGTTCGACGTCAGCGACCCGGCCGCGCCGCGCCGGCTGTCGCGGCTCTTCCAGAAGGACTCGGGCTCGGGGGCCGAGTGGGACCCGCACGCGTTCCTGTACTGGCCGAAGACCGGCCTGTCGGTGATCCCGCTGAACAAGGCGTACGAGTCGGGCGCGCTGGTGCTCCAGATCGGCGACGCGGAGGTCAAGGAGCTGGGGATGATCAAGCATCCGACGCAGCGCCAGGAGGGCGGCTACAGCTACGAGCCGGGCATCCAGCGCTCGATGGTCATCGGCGACTCGTTGTGGACGGTCTCGTACGAGGGGGTCCAGGTCAACGACCTCGCCACGCTGTCCTCACAAGCGTGGATCCCACTCCGTTAAGCAACCAAAGAGTGCCGGTTCGTAGCGAACCGGCACTCTTTTTGTGGACTTATCCCGACAAATGATGAAAACTTTGCTTACACCCTAGTGTCGGACCGGTTGGTTCGTGTCATACCGGGCGGGCCGGTCCATGATCCAGAAAGGGCCCACGCTGCCATGCGACCACGCACCCCCCTGCTCGCATTGCTCGTCAGCGCACTGGCGTTACTCGCCGCGCCCCTGCCCGTCTCAGCAGCGACCGCCGCCCCGGACGGCACGTACATCGTCCAGCTCAACCCCGCCATGCGCGCGCCCCGCGGCGCCGCCCAGGACCAGGTGGCCGACCTCGGCGGCCAGCTCGTCGGCGTGTACGAGCACGCGTTCAAGGGCTACACCGCCCGCCTGAGCGCGACCGCCGCCGAGCAGCTCAAGCGCAACCCGAACGTCATCAGCGTGGAGCCCGACGCCGAAGTGCACGCCTTCGTCCAGACCGTGCCCACGGGCGTCAGGCGCATCTTCGGCCCGAGCAACCCGAACCTGGACATCGACGGCACCGACGACGTCCGCATCGACGCCGACGTCGCCGTGGTCGACAGCGGCGTGGACAACACCCACCCCGACCTGAACGTCGTCGCCCGCGCCAACTGCCTGACCGGCGTCTGCGTCAACAACTCCGGCACCGACGACAACGGCCACGGCTCGCACGTCGCGGGCACCGTCGGCGCCCTCGACAACACCATCGGCCCGGTGGGCGTCGCGCCCGGCGCCCGCATCCACGGCGTGAAGGTGCTCAACGCGGCCGGCTCCGGCACCCTGTCCGGCATCGCCGCCGGCATCAACTGGGTGGTGGCGCGCGCCTCCACCATCGAGGTCATCAACCTCAGCCTCGGCTGCAACGGCTGCACCAGCAGCGCGATCAGCACGGCGATCACGAACGCGGTCAACGCCGGCATCGTGGTCGTGGTGGCCGCGGGCAACAGCCACACGAACACCTCCTCGTTCTTCCCGGCCAACCACCCCGACGTGGTCACCGTCTCCGCGCTGACCGACAACGACGGTTTGCCCGGCGGTTCAGGGGGCAGCACGCTCTCGTGCCGCAGCGAGACCGACCAGGACGACACCTCGGCGTTCTACTCCAACTACGGCGCCACGGTGGAGATCACGGCGCCGGGCACGTGCATCTACTCGACCTACCGCGCCGGCGGCTACGCCACGATCAGCGGCACCTCGATGGCCAGCCCGCACGTGGCGGGCGCGGCCGCGCTGCTCACCTCGGGCACCCACAAGCCGACGACCAGGGCGGGCTCCCTGGCCGTGCGCAGCACGCTGATCTCGACCGGCAACAGCAACTGGACCGACGACTCGGGCGACGGCGTCAAGGAGCCGCTGCTCGACATCCACGACGCCACGCGGTACCCGCCCGCGTGAGCTGATACCACCCTGGAACGGGCGGTCCGCGGACCCCGCAGCGCCGCGGGCCGCCCCTCCTAACCGGCCGGCTCGCTCACGGCGAGTGCTCGGGGACGACCACGGGGACGATCTCCGGCGCGCCGAGCCTGATCGCGTCGGCCTCGTGATCGGAGTCCTGCTCCTGCGAGCGCCGCTCGGCCTCCACCCGCTTCGTGTAGTACTCGACCTCCCGCTTGACCTGCTCGCCGTCCCAGTCGAGCGGCTCGGCCAGCAGCTCGGCGGCCTCCTGCGCCACGGCCACCCCGCGGTGGAAGGTCTCGATGGAGATGCGCGTACGCCGGGTCAGCACGTCGTTCAGGTGCCTGGCGCCCTCGTGGGTGGCGGCGTAGACGATCTCGGCGCGCAGGTAGTCGTCGGCCCCCGACAGCGGCCGGGCCAGCGACGGATCCCGCTCGATCAGCTCCAGCACCTCGTCGATCAGCGCGCCGTAGCGCTGCAGCAGGTGCTCGATCCTGGCCACGTGCAGCCCGGACTCCTGGGCGAGGCGGTGCCGGGAGTTCCACAGCGCCTGGTAGCCCTCCGCGCCCACGAGCGGGATGCGGTCGGTGCACGAGCGCGGCACCCGCTGGTCCAGGCCGTGCGCCACGGCGTCCACCGCGTCCTTCGCCATGACCCGGTACGTCGTGTACTTCCCGCCGGCGATCATCACCAGCCCCGGCACGGGGTGCGCGACCACGTGCTCCCTGGACAGCTTGGACGTCTCGTCGGACTCGCCCGACAGCAGCGGCCGCAGCCCCGCGTACACGCCCTCGACGTCGTCGCGGGTCAGCGGCACCGACAGCACCGCGTTGACGTGGTCGAGCAGGTAGTCGATGTCGGTGCGGGAGGCGGCGGGGTGGCTCTTGTCGAGCGTCCACTCCGTGTCGGTGGTGCCGATGATCCAGTGGCGGCCCCAGGGGATCACGAACAGCACCGACTTCTCCGTACGCAGGATGATGCCGGTCACCGAGTGGATGCGGTCGCGCGGGACGACGAGGTGGATGCCCTTGGAGGCGCGTACGTGGATCTGGCCGCGCCCGCCCACCAGCTCCTGGATGTCGTCGGTCCAGACGCCGGTGGCGTTGACCACCTGCCGGGCGCGGATCTCGAAGTCCTCGCCGCACTCCAGGTCTCGCACCCGCACGCCGGTGACCCGCTCGCCCTCCCGCAGGAACCCCACCACCTGCGCCCTGGGCGCGACGTGCGCGCCGTACGTGGCGGCGGTGCGCAGCATGGTCATCACGTAGCGGGCGTCGTCGACCTGGGCGTCCCAGTACTGGACGGCGCCGGTGAAGGCGGTCTTCTTCAGCGCGGGCGCCAGCCGCAGCGCCCGTGACCTGGACAGGTGCCGGTGCCCGGGCACGCCGCGGGTCAGCCCGGTGGCGAAGCCCAGCGTGTCGTAGAGCGCCACGCCCGCGCCCACGTACGGGCGCTCCCACCCGTAGTGGGTCATCGGGAACAGGAACGGCACCGGCCGCACCAGGTGCGGCGCGATGCGCTGCAGCAGCAGCGCCCGCTCCTGCAGCGCCTCGCGCACCAGCTCGAAGTTGAGCTGCTCCAGGTAGCGCAGGCCGCCGTGGATCAGCTTGGACGAGCGCGAGGACGTGCCCGAGGCGAAGTCGCGCGCCTCCACGAGGCCCACGTCGAGCCCGCGGGTCACCGCGTCCAGCGCGATGCCGGCCCCGACGACGCCGCCGCCGACCACGACCACGTCGAGCTCCTGGGACGCCATGCGCTCCAGCGCCTCTGCCCGCTCCGCGGGCCCGAGCCGGGCCGCGTTCCTTCCCGACGTCATAACTCCCCCTGGAACGCCTGTGGTCTGCGTTCCATACCTACCCTCGGACGTATCGCCCTGTAACGCCCTCAGGCACGTACGACCTTCACGCCCGCGTCCGTGAGCTGTCCCGCCAGCCGGTCGGGGAGCTGGGCGTCGGTGACCAGCGTGTCGATCTGGCCGATGGGGCAGATCCTGGAGAACGCCCGCTTGCCGATCTTGGAGGAGTCGGCCACCACCACGACCTGCGCCGCCCTGCTGATCAGCAGGTGGTTCACGCTGGCCTCGCCCTCGTGGTGGGCCGAGGCCCCCAGCTCGACCTCCAGCCCATCGACGCCCAGGAACGCCACGTCCAGGGTCACCTGCTCCAGCACGCCGCCGGCCAGCGGCCCGATCAGCTCGTACGACTGCTGCCTGGCCACCCCGCCCGTGACCACGATCTTGACGTGCTGCCGGACGGTCAGCTCGGCCGCGATGTTCAGCGCGTTGGTGACGATCGTGAACCCGGCCTCCAGCGCCGGCACCGTCGCGAGCGTGCGGGCCAGCTCGGACGTCGTGGTCCCGCCGTTGAGCCCGATCACGGCGCCGGGTGTCACCAGCTCGGCCGCCGCCAGGGCGATGCGGTGCTTCTCGTCGGCGTGCCTGGCCGTCTTGTACCGCAGCGGCAGGTCGTAGCTGACGCTCTGCGCCACCGCCCCGCCCCGCGTCCGCATGAGCATCTGCTGCTGGGCGAGCTGGTCGAAGTCCCGCCTGATCGTCGCCGTGGAGACGTCGAGCGCCTGGGCCGCCTCCTCCACCGACAGCCTGCCCTCCTGCGCCAGCAGCTCGAGGATGGCGTTCCAGCGGTCATAGCGGGACACGGAGGCCTCCTGGGGCATGGGGAACAGGAGCAAGGGTGGCACAACCTGGAACGCCAGAGCTACCGGTGTTCATTTCTGCTCTGTGCTGATATAAAAAGCGCAGAAACAATCAACCATGGGGAGGCAAGTGGTGACCACCCACACCGAGGCCGAGATCGCGTCCCAGCCGTCCTGCTGGCGCCGCGCCGTCGCGAACATCCCCGCCGACGCGCTGCCGCGCCGGGGCGAGCGGGTCGCCGTCGTCGGCTGCGGTACGTCGTGGTTCATCGCGATGGCGTACGCAGTGCTGCGCGAGCGGGCCGGGCACGGCGAGACCGACGCGTTCGCCGCCTCCGAGTTCCCGCAGGGCCGCCGCTACGACCGCGTCCTGGCGCTGTCGCGCTCGGGCACCACGACCGAGGTCCTCGACCTGCTGGCCAGGACGAGCGACAGGAGCGTCGCCATCACCGCCGACCCGGACACGCCGATCATGACGGCCGCGGACGACGTCGTCGTGCTCGACTACGCCGACGAGAAGTCGGTCGTGCAGACCAGGTTCGCCACGACGCAGCTCGCCATGCTCCGCGCCTCCCTGGGCGAGGACCTCACCCAGGCGATCGCCGACGCCGAGGAGGCCGTGGCCGCGCCGCTGCCCGACGCGCTGGTGCGGGCCGAGCAGTTCAGCTTCCTGGGCACCGGCTGGTCGGTCGGCCTGGCGCAGGAGGCGGCGCTGAAGATGCGCGAGGCGTCCCGCTCCTGGACGGAGGCCTACCCGGCGATGGAGTACCGGCACGGCCCGATCAGCATCGCCGCCCCCGGCCGGGTGACCTGGATGCTCGGCACCGCCCCGGAAGGGCTGCGCGCCCAGGTCGAGGAGACCGGCGGCACGTTCTTCGAGACCTCGCTCGACCCCATGGCCGAGCTGATCCGGGCCCAGCGGGTCGCCGTGGCACGGGCCTTCGCCCAGGGGCTGAGCCCCGACGAGCCCATGCACCTCACGCGATCTGTGATCCTTTCTTCATGAGCCTTACTCTTGCCGACGCCAGGATCGTGACGCCCGAGGGCGTGCACGAGGGGTGGCTGACCATCGAAGACGGCCGCATCACGCACGTCGGCCACGGATCCGCCCCGGGTCCCGGCCTCAGCGTGGGCGGCCGGCACGTCGTGCCGGGGTTCGTGGACGTGCACAACCACGGCGGCGCCGGCGGCTCCTTCCCCACCGGCGACCTGGAGCAGGCGCGCGAGGCCGTGGCGCTGCACCGCCGCCACGGCACCACCACCACGATGGCCAGCCTGGTCACCGACACGATCGAGGGCCTGACCAGGGCGGCGGCGGCACTGGCCGAGCTGTGCGACGAGGGGCTGGTGGCGGGCATCCACTTCGAGGGCCCGTACATCGCCAGGTCCCGCTGCGGCGCGCACGACCCGACGCGGCTGCGCGAGCCCTCGCCGCAGGAGTTCGCGGGGCTGGTGAAGGCGGGGCGCGGGCACGTACGCATGCTGACCATCGCGCCCGAGCTCCCGGGCGCGCTCGACACGATCAGGATGGCCGTCGCGGAAGGCGTGCTCGCCGCCATCGGCCACAGCGAGGCCGGCTACGAGCAGACCATCGAGGGCATCGAGGCGGGCGCCACCGTGGCGACCCACCTCTACAACGCGATGCCGCCGCTCGGCCACCGCGCGCCGGGGCCCGTGGCGGCGCTGCTCGACGACGAGCGGGTGACGGTCGAGCTGGTCAACGACGGGGTGCACGTGCACCCGGCCATGCTGCGCCTGGCGTACGAGGTGGCGGGGCCCGGCAGGACGGCGCTGATCACCGACGCGATGTCGGCCACCGGCCTGGGCGACGGCGACTACGTGCTCGGCTCCATGGCGGTGCGCGTGGACGACGGCGTGGCCCGGCTGGTCGAGGGCGGCTCGATCGCGGGCTCCACGCTGACGATGGACGTGGCGTTCCGGCGCGCCGTCCAGGAGCTGGGCATGTCGCTGCCCGACGCCGTCCAGGTGGCCTCGCTGACGCCCGCGCGACTGCTCGGCCTGGCCGGCAGGATCGGCTCGATCGCCGTGGGCAAGGCGGCCGACCTGCTGGTGCTCTCCGATTCCCTGGACGTGGACGGCGTGCTGAAGGACGGCGTCTGGATCACGGAGCCTTAATTGATCATCACGGTGACGCTCAACCTCGCCCTCGACGTGACGTACCAGGTGCCCGGCGTCGACTGGGACGGGGTCAACCGGGTCAGCGCGGTGCACAGGCGCGCCGGCGGCAAGGGCGTCAACGTGGCCAGGGTGCTGGCCGCGCTCGGCCGGGACGTGCTGGTCACGGGCCTGGCCGGCGGGCCGACCGGCCGCGCGGTCGAGGCCGACCTGCACGCGGCGGGGCTGCCCGCCGCCCTGTACGGCATCGCCGGCGACTCCCGCGCCACCCTCGCCGTCACCGACCCCGACCACACCGCCCTGTTCAACGAGCCGGGCCCCGAGGTCACGGCCGGCGAGCTGGCCGGTTTCGTCCGGCACTACGAGACCCTCCTGGCCGGAGCCGACGCGGTGGTGCTGTCCGGGAGCCTGCCGCGCGGCCTGCCCGCCGACACCTACGCCACCCTGGCGGCCATCGCGGCCGACCGGGGCGTGCCGTCCATCGTGGACGCCGACGGCGACCCCCTGCGCCACGCGCCCAAGGGCCGCCCCTCGATCCTCAAGCCCAACGCGGACGAGCTGGCCAGGGCCGTGCCCGGCGGCACCCCGGCCGAGGGCGCGCGGGCGCTGCTCGGCCAGGGCGCCGGGGCCGTGGTGGTGTCCATGGGCGCCGACGGGCTGATGGCCGTCACCGGGGAGGGCACGTTCGCGGCGCGGATGCCGTACACCGTGCGGGGCAACCCGACCGGCGCCGGCGACTCGCTGGTCGCGGGGCTGGCGCTGGGCCTGGTCGAGCCGGATCCGTGGCCCGACAGGCTCAGGCGCGCGGCCGCGCTCGGCGCGGCGGCGGTGGCCAGGCCCGTGGCAGGCGAGTTCGACCCCGACGTGTACGCCGACATCCACCCCCAGATCATCATCACGTAAGGAGCCCCGCCATGCCCCTCGCCTCCATCGGCGACCTCGTCAGCCAGTCGCCCGCCGGGGTGGGCGCGTTCAACGTGATCCAGCTGGAGCACGCCACCGCCATCGTGGCCGGCGCCGAGGCCCTGAGCCTGCCGGTCGTGCTGCAGATCAGCGAGAACTGCGTGCGCTACCACGGCGCGCTGGAGCCGATCGCGCTGGCCTCGCTCGCGGTCGCCAGGAAGGCGGAGGTGCCGGTCGCGGTCCACCTCGACCACGCCACCGACAGGGCGCTGGTCGAGGAGGCGGTGACGCTGGGCCTCGGCTCGGTGATGTACGACGCCTCGGCCCTGCCCGACGAGGAGAACGTCGCCGCCACGGCCGAGGTGGCCGCCTGGTGCCACGAGCGCGGCGTGTGGGTGGAGGCCGAGCTGGGCGAGGTCGGGGGCAAGGACGGCGTGCACGCGCCCGGCGCCCGCACCAAGCCGCACGAGGCGGTCGACTACGTGGCCAGGACCGGCGTGGACGCGCTGGCCGTGGCCGTGGGCACCTCGCACGCCATGACGACCAAGGACGCCGTGCTGGACCTGGAGCTGATCGCCGAGCTGCGCGCGGCCGTGCCGGTGCCGCTGGTGCTGCACGGCTCCTCCGGGGTGCCCGACGAGGTGCTGCGCGAGGCCGTACGGCAGGGCATGAAGAAGATCAACATCGCGACCCACCTGAACAAGGCGTTCACCGGCGCCGTGCGCGACTACCTGGCCCACGACGAGCGGGTGGTGGACTCGCGCAAGTACCTCAAGGCCGGCCGCGACGCGGTGGCCCGCGAGGTCAGCCACCTCCTGGGCGTACTCGCGGGCTGAGCTGTCGGCGCATCAGCACGAACCGGCTTGTTCGCGCATCAGGGCAGGTCGAGCTGCTTGCGCATCAGCACGGCCGAGCGGCCCTCGATGCCCTCGCGGCCGGTCTCGGCGTAGCCGAGCGACTCGTACAGCGCGATGTTGGCGGCCATCCTGACGTTGGTGTAGAGGCGCAGCGCGGGCAGCCCCAGCCGCCGCGCCTCCTGTTCGGCGTAGTCCATGAGGCCGCGCCCGATGCCCCTGCCGTGCAGCTCGGGCCGGACCGCGACGTTCTCCACCAGCAGCACGCCGTCCTCGGGAACGAGCACGATGAGCCCGTCGAGCCGGTCGAGCCGGTCGGTGACGTGCACCCGGCGCGCGGCGATGAGCGCGGCGTAGTCGGCCTCCAGCGGCAGCGGCCGCATGCCGATGACCTCGATCCACGGCGTGTAGGCGTCCTGGACGAGCCGCTCCACGGCGGCCCTGTCGCCCTCGTCTGCGAGCCTCATGCGCCCAATGTTGCCAGCACCCGCTCGACCTGCCGCTGGAAGGTCCCGGGCGGGTTGCGCGGGTGCTCGTGCGACAGCAGGAAGAACCAGACGAGCGCGTGCACCTTGCGGCATTCCCTGGTCCGCCGCTCCTCCTGCGGGCTCAGCTCGAACCGGTGCGCGATCTCCACCTCCCCGTCCACCCACATCGACACGTGCTCGGCCAGCTCGGCCACCTCGAACGCGACGTCGCTGCGCCCGGAGTCCTCGAAGTCGACGATGCGGACGCGCGTGCCGTCCCACAGGAAGTTGGCCAGGTTCCCGTCGCCCGCGCCGAACGCCTCCCTGACCCCGGCCTCGCCCGGCGACCAGCTCTCCAGCCAGCGCAGCCCCTCCGTGACGGCCCGGTCGGCCAGCGGCTCCCTGGGCTGCCAGGCGGCGCAGCGCTCCCTGACCCAGTCGACCAGCGCCTCGCGCTGCCAGGGGCGTACGGGCAGGCCGCGCAGCACGTCGCCGGGCACGGCGGCGTGCAGCTCCGCCAGCGCCGCCGCCATGGCCGACATGTGCCTGTCCCGCGCGAACAGCCCGCGCAGCGGCACCCCGGGGATCCTCGACATCGTCACCGCGCCGCCCTCGAAGGCGATCGGCTCGGGCGCGAGCCCCGGCGCGTGCTCGGCCAGCAGCCTCAGCGCCCGCCACTCGCGCTCGGCCGCGCCCGGCTTGCTGTCCAGGTAGCGCTTGACGACGCGGTCCTCCTCGTACGTCAGCTCGTGCGTGTGCCGAAGATCAGCCATGCCCGCATGCTAGGCCAACATCGCTGGTCACGAGCCTGCCGCCACCGCCCCTCAGGAGGCCGCGAGCTCGTCCTGGTAGCCGGCCGCGCGCCGCGGGTCGGCGTAGTCGCGCGAGTGCACGATGAGGCCGTCCCTGATCCTCATCACCATCACGTACGTGCTCGCGAACGGCTGCCCGGACGACAGGACGTGGCCGTGCAGGTCGTACTCGGCGATGACCACCTCCGGGTCGGTGGTCTCGTGCAGCACCACGTTCTCCAGCCGGTCCTGCCGCAGCACCGCCCCCGCCCGCTCGAACCTGGCCCGGTGCCCCTCCCTCCCCTCGAACCTGAAGGGCACGCCGCCGGGCGTGAACGGGATCTCGATCACCGAGTCCTCCGAGAAGAAGTCGGCCAGCGCGGCGAGGTCGCCTCCTGCGGTGACGGCCAGGAAACGCTCGGCCACTTCACGGGCGGACGGATGCATCACATACCTCCAGAACGGACTAGAATCCGGAACGTACAACCCGCTTAGAAGCTACGGAGCGCCCGTTCCGGTTGTCAACCCTCAGGAGGTTCAGGGCATGACCGTTCCCGGCCGGGCGGACGCCCGCCACAACCACGCCCGCGTCCTGGAGGCGGCGCGGGAGGCGTTCGCCGAGGAGGGCCCGTCGGCGACGCTCGACACCGTCGCGCGCCGGGCCGGCGTGGGCGCGGGCACCGTCTACCGGCGCTTCCCCAGCAAGGAGGCGCTGCTCGCGGCGGTGGTCAACGACCGGCTCGACCGGCTCGTGGACGAACTCGCCGCCCCGGCGTCAGGCGACCCGGGCGCGGCCTTCTTCGCCGCGTTCGAGCGCGCGGTGTCCCAGGTGGCGCTCAACAAGGCCCTCTGCGAGTCGATGAGCTCCGCCACCGGCATCTCCCCCGGCGTCCGCGACCGTTTCCTGGCCGCACTGGCTCCCCTGCTCGCCGGCGCCCAGCGGTCGGGAGCCGTCCGCCCCGACGTGACCGCAGCGGACGTGACCAGCCTGATCGCGGGCTGCGCCGCCATGGAGCACGCCGCCGCCACCCCGGGCCGGAGCACCGCCATCGTCCTGGACGGCCTGCGAACCGCCGTAACGAAACCTAACGAAATCAGGTGCGCGGAGTGCGGCACCCCCATCGCGCCCACCGCCACGGGCCGCCCCGCCCGCTACTGCGGCAACGCCTGCCGGCAACGCGCCCACCGCCGCCGCCACACCCCCGCCTGACGAACCCGGCCGCTCACAGTCTCCCCCGCAGGAACTCCCGCTCCACCTCGTTGCCCGACCGCGCGATCGCCGCCTCGTATGCCTGCGCGGCCTCCGCCTCGCGCCCCAGCCTGCGCAGCAGATCGGCCCGCACGGCGTGGAACAGGTAGTACTCGCCCGCCTCGATCCCCTCGACCACCCGCAACGCCTGCTCCGGCCCCTTCACCTCGGCCACGGCCACCGCCCGGTTCAGCGCCACCACGGGCGTCGGGGTGAGGGTCAGCAGCAGGTCGTACAGCGCGAGTATCTGCCCCCAGTCCGTCTCCGCCGCGCTCGCCGCGTCGCCGTGCACCGCGTTGACCGCCGCCTGCACCTGGTACGGCCCCGGCTCGTCGCGCCGCAGGCACCGCCGGACCAGTTCCTGCCCCTCCTCGACGAGCCCGCGGTCCCAGAGCGCCCTGTCCTGCTCGGCCAGCGGCACCAGCTCGCCGCCCGCCCCGGTACGGGCCGCCCGCCGCGACTCGACGAGCAGCATGAGCGCGAGCAGCCCCATGACCTCGGGCTCGTCCGGCACCAGCGCGGCCAGCAGCCGCCCGAGCCTGATGGCCTCGGCACACAGCTCCTCGCGGACGAGCCGGTCGCCCGAGCTGGCCGTGTACCCCTCGTTGAAGATCAGATACACCACCGCCAGCACCGCCCGCAGCCGGGCGGGCAGGTCGGCCTCCTCCGGGATCCGGTACGGGATGCGCGCGTCCCGGATCTTGCCCTTGGCCCTGACCAGCCGTTGCGCCATGGTGGTCTCGGGCACCAGGAACGCCCGCGCGATCTCCGCCGTCGTGAGCCCGCCCAGCAACCGCAGCGTGAGCGCCACCTGGGCGTGCGTGGCCAGCGCCGGATGGCAGCAGGTGAAGATCAGCCGGAGCCGGTCGTCGCGCACGGGCCCCTGGTCCACGTGCTCGGCGGGGGCGTGCAGCAGCGCGGCCTGGGCGTGCTTGTCGTGCCGCGCCGACTCCCTGCGCAGGCGGTCGATGGCCCGGTTGCGCGCGGTGGTGATGATCCAGCCTGCCGGGCTCGGCGGCGGGCCGGCCTCCGGCCAGTGGCGCAGCGCCACGGCGAACGCCTCCTGCACCGCCTCCTCGGCCACGTCGATGTCCCCGAAGACGCGCACGAGCACCGAGACCGCCCTGCCGTACTCCTCGCGGAAAGCCCGCTCGACCTCCGGCACGCCGCCGAACTCCGCGCGGAAGACCCGCCCGGCTCCGCCGTGCTCCTCGCGGACGACCCGCTCGACCTCCGCCACGCCTACAACCCGGAGCCCGCCCTGCGCTGAATCTCCTCCACCGCGTTCTTGGCGTCCCTGAGCGTGGCCCCGGTCTCCTTGCGGTAGATCGCGATGGCCTGGATCGTCTTGCCCCGCCGCAGCGCCTGGTAGAACTCCGGCGGGAACCGCGGCCGCTCACCGCTGGAGAGATCGACGCCGAGATAGCGCTGGAGGGCCGCCACCTGCTGTTCGAGCCGGGCGACCCTGTCCTCAACCGATTCCATGGCAGGAACCCTACGTCGCGGCCGCCACCCGTGGACATCGGGCGGCGGCCACCAGGACGTCAGCGCTGGGTCGGCGCCACCACGACCTCGACCCGCTGGAACTCCTTGATGTCGGAGTAACCGGTCGAGGCCATGGTCCGCTTCAGCGCGCCCATGAGGTTCATCGACCCGTCGGCCACGCTCGACGGCCCGTGCAGGATCTGCTCCAGAGTCCCGACCGTGCCGAACGCGACCCGCCGCCCGCGCGGCAGGTCGGGGTGGTGCGCCTCGGAGCCCCAGTGGAACCCGTGACCGGGAGCCTCCACCGCGCGCGCCAGCGGCGAGCCCACCATCACGGCGTCGGCGCCGCAGGCGATGGCCTTGGCGATGTCGCCGGAGGTGCCCATGCCGCCGTCGGCGATCACGTGCACGTACCGGCCGCCGGACTCGTCGAGGTAGTCGCGCCGCGCCGCCGCCACGTCGGAGATCGCGGTGGCCATCGGCACGGCCACGCCGAGCACGTTGCGGGTGGTGTGCGAGGCGCCCCCGCCGAAGCCCACCAGCACGCCGGCCGCGCCGGTGCGCATCAGGTGCAGCGCGGCGGTGTAGGTGGCGCAGCCCCCCACGATGACCGGCACGTCCAGCTCGTAGATGAACTGCTTGAGGTTGAGCGGCTCGGCCCGCCCCGACACGTGCTCGGCCGAGACCGTGGTGCCGCGGATGACGAAGATGTCGACGCCCGCGTCGATCACGGTCTTGTGGTACTGGACCGTACGCTGCGGCGAGAGCCGGACGGCGGTGGTCACCCCGGACGCGCGGATCTCCTCGATCCTGCGGCCGATCAGCTCTTCCTTGATCGGCGCGGCGTAGATCTCCTGCAGCCGCTTGGTGGCCGCCTCCTGGTCGAGGGCCGCGCACTCCTCCAGCAGCGGCAGCGGGTCCTCGTAACGCGTCCACAACCCTTCGAGGTCGAGCGGCGCCAGGCCGCCGAGCCGCCCGATCTCGATGGCGGTGGCCGGCGAGACCACGCTGTCCATGGGAGCGACGACCACGGGCAGCTCGAACCGGTAGGCGTCGATCTGCCAGGCGATCGAGACCTCCTCCGGGTCACGGGTGCGCCGCGAGGGCACCAGGCCGATCTCGTCAAGCGCGTACGCCCGCCGCCCGGTCTTACCCCGGCCGATCTCCACCTGCTGAGTCATGAACTTACCTTCTGTGATAGTTCGGAGCTTCCACGGTCATCTGGATGTCGTGGGGATGGCTCTCCTTGAGGCCCGCCGCCGTGATCGGCATGAGCTCGCAGTCGGTGTGCATCTGCTCGATCGTGCGGCAGCCCGAGTACCACATGCCCTGGCGCAGCCCGCCGATGAGCTGGTGGGCGACGGCCGCGACCGGGCCGCGGTAGGGGACCTGGCCCTCGATGCCCTCGGGGATGTACTTGTCCTCGCCGCCGACGTCGGCCTGCGCGTAGCGGTCCTTGCTGAAGGAGGTGCCGCCGCGCTCGCGGTTGCGTACGGCGCCGAGCGAGCCCATGCCCCGGTACGACTTGAACTGCTTGCCGTTGATGAAGATCAGCTCACCGGGCGACTCCTCGCACCCGGCGAGCAGCGAGCCCAGCATGACCGTGTCGGCCCCGGCGGCGATGGCCTTGACGATGTCGCCGGAGTACTGCAGGCCGCCGTCGCCGATCACCGGAACCCCGGCGGGCGCGCACGCCCTGGACGCCTCGTAGATGGCCGTGACCTGCGGCGCGCCGACCCCGGCCACGACGCGGGTGGTGCAGATGGAGCCGGGGCCCACGCCGACCTTGACGGCGTCGGCGCCCGCGTCGACCAGCATCTGGGCGCCGGCCCTGGTCGCGATGTTGCCGCCGATGACCTCGACCTTGCTGTTGGCCTTGACCTTGGCGATCATGTCGGCCAGCCCCTTGGAGTGGCCGTGCGCCACGTCCACGACCACGACGTCCACCCCGGCCTCGATGAGGGCCTTGGCCCGCAGCTCGGCGTCGCCGCCGACACCCACGGCCGCGCCGACGATCAGCCGCCCGTCGGCATCCTTGGTGGACAGCGGGTACTGCTCGCTCTTGGTGAAGTCCTTGACCGTGATCAGGCCGCGCAGCCTGCCGTCGGCGTCCACCAGCGGCAGCTTCTCGATCTTGTTCTGCCTGAGCAGCGCGAACGCGTCGTCACGCGAGACCCCCACCGGGGCGGTGACGAGCGGCATCTTCGTCATGACCTCGCGGACCGGCCGCGTCTGGTCGGTCTCGAAGCGCATGTCGCGGTTGGTCACGATGCCGACCAGCGTGCCCGACACGTCGGTCACGGGCACCCCGGAGATCCGGTACGTGGCGCACAGCCGCTCGACGTCGGCCAGCGTGTCGTCGGGGCTGCACGTCACCGGGTTGGTGACCATGCCGGCCTCGGACCGCTTGACCAGGTCGACCTGCTGGGCCTGCTCCTCGACCGACAGGTTGCGGTGCAGGATGCCGATGCCGCCCTGCCTGGCCATGGCGACCGCCATGCGGGCCTCGGTGACGGTGTCCATGGCCGCGGAGACCAGCGGGATGGACAGCGTGATGCCCTTGGACAGGCGAGATCGGGTGTCGGCCTCCCCTGGCTGCAGGTCCGAATATCCGGGCACCAGCAGCACGTCATCGAAGGTCAGACCCATCTCGGTGAACTTGGACATGCCGCGGCCCCCTCCTGCCTAGCGTTGATGTGCACCAAGTCTAGGCCCTGCCTCCAAAACGCGATGAAGCCGGGAGCACGAAGACCCCCACGGTCCTCGTGACTCCCGGCCTCGACAGAGTGCCGGGGGATGGGACGGTCGGTGATCCGTCCCATCCCCCGGCCACCGGCATCCAGGGCGACGGCGGCGCGACACGCCACCGAACCCCCCTCCGCGTCCTGATGGCCGGCGCCACCGCGCCCTTGGCTGGATGCCGACGCTAGGTAAAGCCTGCGTTACTCAACGGAACATCGCAATGTGAAAACGTGCAATTGCACGAAGTTGCACGCCGCGGCGAAGCAGTCAGCGCAACACGCGGACACGAAGCGAATGCGGGGTTATCCTCACGGCACGCCCGTGTCCCCCCAACGGAGCCGCCCATAATGCGCGACGAGCCGCTGATCATGTCCGACCCGCTCGAGACACTGGGCCTCGACCAGGCCCAGACCGCGCTCTACTCCGCGGTGCTGCGCCTGCACAAGGCGACCCGTTCGGACCTGGCCCAGGCCATGGACGGCCCGATCGAGAAGGTCGGCCGCCAGCTCGACGACCTCGTCAGGCTGGGAGTGATCGACGAACACTCGGGCCAGTACCTGGCCAGACACCCCGCGGCGGCGCTCGGCCGGCTGATCGCCGAGCGGCTCGACAGGCTGGCGGAGGAGAGCCGCAGGATCGACTCGGCGCTGGGCTCGATCCGAGGGCTGATCCGCGACTACGACGCCGGGCGCGACTATCGCAGCGGGCCTTTCACGGTGGAGATGGCGAGGGGGGCGGACATCCTCTACGAGAGCGTGGTGGGCATCGCCGTACAATGTCAAACCCCACCAATGCCTTTACTAACCGCAGTTCCCGATGACCGGACTATGACTGACTTTGTCCGTAAATTTGCGGATCCATGGATTGATGCGCAAAAACGGAATTTGCTTACCGTTCAAGCGATCATCCCGGTTTCCAGTCTGGTGCTCCCCGGCGTCCGCGATCAGCTCACCCGGCTCACGGAGGCGGGGGGCGAGGTGCGCACGATGGACCGGGTGCCGAGCTGGTTCATGGCCGCCGGGCCCGAGATGGCCGGCCTGCCCGCCCACTGGGGCGGCAACCTGCCCGACCACGCCTACAACTTCTACCTCGTGCGCACGTCCGTCGTGGTGGGCGTGCTCAGCTCGCTCTTCCGCGAGCTGTGGGCCCGCGCCGTGCCCCTGCCGTGGGGACGCGGGAGAGACGGCGCTCTCCAGGTGCTGCGCCTGGCCGCGCAGGGCATGTGCGACGACTCGATCGCCCGCCAGCTCGGCGTGTCGGTACGCACCGTCCGTGCCCGCTTCGCCGACGCGATGACCGAGTTGGGGGCTCAATCCCGCTTCCACGCCGGGGTCGAGGCGGCCAGACGCGGATGGCTGAGGTAAACCCCACCGCGCGGGCCGCTTCGGTCATATGGTGGGAAGGTGCTGGAAGACGTCCCCCGCGATCCGTTCGCGGACGACCCGAACGACCCGTCCTCGGCGATGGGCGCGCTCGACGACGCCGAGCCACTCACCGCCGCCGAGCGCGACGAGGCCATCACCGACCTCGCCGACGTCGAGGTCTTCCGCTCCCTGCTCGAACCGCAGGGGGTGCTGGGGCTCGTGCTCGACTGCCCTGAATGCGGCGAGCAGCACTTCTTCGACTGGGAGCTGCTGCGCGGCAACCTCAAACAGATGATCGAGAAAGGCCAGCCGCAGGTGCACGAGCCGGCCTTCCATCCGGACCCCGCCGACTACGTCAGCTGGGACTACGCCCGCGGCTACGTCGACGGCGTCATCGACACGGAGGAGCGCCGCTGATCGACGTCCTCGAGCAGCGCGGCGAGCAGCCGCGCCGCGCGATCGCCCGGATCGGGCAGCTCTCCACGACCGAGCGCGTCGAGCAGCGCATCGGTATCTTCCTCAGGCGTCAAGCCGACTCCAGCTCGGCCATCTGCCTCAACCTCGCCAGCGCCCGATGCTGGGCGACGCGGACCGCACCCGGTGACATACCGAGTACATTACCGGTCTCCTCGGCCGACAGCCCCGACACCACCCGCAACAGCAGCAACTCGCGCTGGTTGTCGGGCAGCCTGGCCAGCAGCCGCCGGGCGTGCTCCACCTCGATGTAACGGACCACCGTCTCCTCGGGCCCCGGGCCGTCGTCGGGCCCGTCGGGCAGATCCTGGGTCGGCACCGCGGAGCGCACCGAGCTCCGCAGCGCGTCGGCCACCTTGTGCGAGGCGATCCCGAACACGAAGGACGCGAAGGGCCGCCCCATGTCCCGGTACCGCGGCAGCGCGGACAACACCGCGATGCACACCTCCTGGGCTACGTCATCGGCAATGTGATATTGCCCTGAAACCCTGCCCAGCCTGGCGCGGCAATACCGCACCACCATCGGACGCAACTCCCCGAGCAGGGATTCGATCGCACTGCGATCTCCCTGCACGGCGAGGCTCGTCAGTTCCCTAAGGTCGGAGTCATCCGTCCGTGCCGGAAGTCTCGACGCGAGCCTTACCCCAATTTTGGCGTCGGCGACGCTTCCCTCGCTCACGATAGGCATGATGCCCGCACTGATCCGGCCTGTCGTCATAGCGAACGGCTACGGATTGGTCACATTGAAGCGACGATAACGAGCAGTAATCAACCGACCACACTAAGCCTTTATGCTGACATAATGTTTCAGGCGATAACCCGGAATGCGCGACATTTGTCAGACCCCCCGACGCTTATCGCACACTCCCGGTTTACTCCAATAAGCCACCTTTTCCCCCACTTCCCCCCAACCCGCCCATGAGGGGACACGCCGCCGCTCAAGATCATTCATCGCGCGCGTCCAGCAGTTCGAGGTATCCCCGTACCGCCTCCCAGAGGTGATGTTCCGGATACCGCCGCAACCCCCGGTGCTCCCGCCGCCACTGACGGTCCCAGTACGCCCCCTGCACCGCCCTGAGGTGCTCCAGAGCCGCCTCCAGCTCCTCCGCCACCCCGGCGACCCGCTCCTCCCCGCGGGGAGCCCCAGCACCGCGCAGCGCCTCGAACCGCCGCTCCCGCAGCGCCGCCAGCACGCCCTCGTCGATCCCCTCCAGCGACCAGAAGCGCACCGGCCGGTGGATGCGATGGTTGGCCACCGGCTCCCCGAACGACCGCCACCAGTAGGCGATCCCGCCCTCGTCCAGCCGCAGGAAGTCCACCAGCCACGCCGTGCCCGGCGGGTGCGTGCCCCAGGCCACCTCCTCCGGCGGCAGGTTCAGCACGAAGGCGACCTCGATCTCGGCGAGCGGATCCGCCCCCTCCGTCAGAGGGCCGAACACGTGCGCCTCCCGCAGGAACGGCTCCTCCGCCGGCAGCCGCCTGGTCTGCTCGCACGCCCCGGCCAGCATCCTCAACCGCTCCACAGCCCGCGCGTACCGCATGCTCCCCAGCCTAGGGCCCGGCCCCTGAAACGCCGTACGGCCCGCACCCCCTCCGGGTGCGGGCCGTAACGGGACGGAAGGCGCGGTCAGTGGCCGTGGCCGTGACCGTGACCCTGGCCGGCGGCCGGGGCCTCCTCCTCGGGCTTGTCCACCACGAGCGCCTCGGTGGTGAGCAGCATGCCCGCGATCGAAGCGGCGTTCTGCACGGCCGAGCGCGTGACCTTGACCGGGTCGATGACGCCCTGGTCGAGCAGGTTCACGTACTCGCCGGTGGCGGCGTTGAGGCCGTGACCGGCCTCCAGCTCGGCCACCTTGTGCGTCACCACGTAGCCCTCGAGACCGGCGTTCTCGGCGATCCAGCGGGCCGGCTCGACCAGCGCGCGGCGGACGATGCCGACGCCCGTGGCCTCGTCGCCCGTGAGGCCGAGGTCGTCGAGGTCCTTCGAGATGTGGATGAGCGCGGAGCCACCGCCGGAGACGATGCCCTCCTCGATCGCGGCGCGCGTCGCGGAGATCGCGTCCTCGAGGCGGTGCTTCTTCTCCTTCAGCTCCACCTCGGTGGCGGCGCCGACGCGCAGCACGCACACACCGCCGGCGAGCTTGGCCAGACGCTCCTGCAGCTTCTCGCGGTCCCAGTCGGAGTCGGACTGCTCGATGGCAATCTTGATCTCCTTGACGCGGTCCTCGATGGCCTGCGCGTCACCGGCGCCGTCGACGATGGTCGTGGCGTCCTTGGTGACGACGACGCGGCGGGCCGTGCCGAGCACCTCGAGACCGACGTGCTCCAGCTTGAGGCCGACCTCCTCGCTGACGACCTGGCCGCCGGTGAGGATGGCCATGTCCTGCAGCATCGCCTTGCGGCGGTCGCCGAAGCCCGGGGCCTTGACGGCCACGGAGGTGAAGGTGCCGCGGATCTTGTTGGTGACCAGGACGGCCAGGGCCTCGCCCTCGACGTCCTCGGCGACCACGAGGAGCGGCTTCTTCGTCTGGGCGATCTTCTCCAGCAGCGGCAGGAAGTCCGCGATGGAGGAGATCTTGCCCTGGGTGAGCAGGATGTAGGCGTCCTCGAGGACGGACTCCATCCGCTCGGGGTCGGTCACCATGTAGGCCGACAGGTAGCCCTTGTCGAACTGCATGCCCTCGGTGAACTCGAGCTCCATGCCCATGGCGTTGGACTCTTCGACGGTGAGCACACCGTCCTTGCCCACCTTGTCGAACGCCTCGGCGATCAGGCCGCCGATCTGCGCGTCCTGCGCGGAGATCGTCGCGACATTGGCGATCTCCTTCTTGTCGCCGACCTCGCGGGCGCTGGCCAGCAGCTTGTCGCTGACGGCCTTGGCGGCCTTGTCGATGCCGCGCTTGAGCGACAGCGGCGAGGCGCCGGCGGCCACGTTGCGCAGGCCCTCGCGGACCATGGCCTGGGCCAGGACGGTCGCGGTGGTGGTGCCGTCGCCCGCGATGTCGTTGGTCTTGGTGGCAACTTCCTTGGCGAGCTGGGCGCCGAGGTTCTCGTAGCGCTCCTCCAGCTCGATCTCACGAGCGATGGTCACACCGTCGTTCGTGATCGTCGGCGCACCGAACTTCTTGTCGATGACGACGTTGCGGCCACGCGGGCCGAGGGTTACCTTCACGGCGTCCGCGAGGGCGTTCACGCCGCGCTCGAGCGCGCGGCGGGCGTCCTCGTCGAACTCCAGGATCTTCGCCATTGCTGAAAGTCCTCTCCTAGCGTCGAAAGCCCCGGCCGCCCTCAAGAGCGCCCGGGGCTCGACACAACCGGCTTACTTCTCGATGATCGCGAGAACGTCGCGGGCGGAGAGCACGAGGTACTCCTCGCCGCCGTACTTGACCTCGGTGCCGCCGTACTTGCTGTAGAGGACGATGTCGCCCTCAGAGACGTCGAGCGGAATCCGCTTGTCGCCGTCCTCGTCCCAGTTGCCCGGGCCCACCGCGAGGACCTTGCCCTCCTGCGGCTTCTCCTTGGCGGTGTCAGGGATGACCAGGCCGGAAGCGGTGGTCTGCTCGGCCTCAAGCGGCTGGACCACAATGCGGTCGCCGAGCGGCTTAACGGGAACCTTGGTGGCGGTCGTCACGATCGGACCTCCCCTTCAGATTTGAATGATCTAGAAGAGGCGACCAGCGGGGCCTGCCGTCGCGGGTGTCAGACCTGCCTCGTCGCACGTTGGCACTCTCAAGGGGAGAGTGCCAACAGGAAACATATGCAAGAGGGGCTTGACAGTCAACACGAACGCGTCTGCTGAGAGCGATCAGGCCCCCGGCATGGTCGAGTCTTCCACGTGCGTGAACCTCCCGGCCGCCGCCGCGCCGCCCGGAGGCCACCCCGCTCCCGCGTGCCGCTAACGTCAGATGACGTGGACCTCGACGCCTTCACCGAGTTGCTGACCCCGCGCGGCAGGCGCGCGCTGGCGGAGGCCGGGGAGCTGGCGGGCGCCGACCCGGTCGTCGCCGCCACCACGTTGCGCAGGACGTACGACGCGGCGCTCACCTCGGCGGCGCTCACCCAGGCCGGGCTCAGGGAGCGGGCCAGGGCCAAGTTCGGCGCGGACGCCGGGCGGATGTTCTTCACGCCGCACGGCCTGGAGCAGTCCACGAGGGCGGAGGTGGCCGCGCACCGTGCCCGCCGCCTGCTCGACCTGCACGGCGCGCGGGCGCCCCGGGTCGTGGACGCGTGCTGCGGCGTCGGCGGCGACCTGCTCGCGCTGGCCCGCGCCGGCTGCACCGTGGCCGCCGTGGACACCGACCCGCTGACCGTCGCGGTGGCCAGGGCCAACGCGGAGGAGTTCGGGCTGGCCGACCGGGTCACGGTGACCGTGGCGGACGCGGCGGACGTCCGGCCGGAGGACTACGACGCGCTGTTCGCCGACCCTGCGAGGCGGACGGGCCGGGGCCGGACGTTCGACCCCCTGGCCTACTCGCCGCCCTGGCCCGTGGTGCTGGACCTGGTCTCCCGGGCGCGCCTGGCCTGCCTCAAGGTCGCCCCCGGCATCCCGTACGAGTTCATCCCCGAGGGCGCCGAGGCGGAGTGGATCTCGTACAAGGGGGAGGTCAAGGAGGCCACCCTGTGGACCGGGTCCCGAGGTGGCAGGCGGGCGACCCTGCTGCCCGGCGGCCACACGATGACCGCCACCGGCGTGCGGGCCCCGGTCGGCGCGCCGGGCCGCTTCGTCTACGAGCCGGACGGTGCGGCCGTCCGCGCGCACCTGGTCGGCGAGGTGGCCGAGTTGGTCGGCGGCAGGCTGCTCGACCCGATGATCGCCTACGTCACGGCCGACGAGCCGGTGGACACCCCGTGGGCCGCCGCCTACGAAGTGGATGACATTCTTCCCTTTTCCCTGAAAAGGCTCCGCACCGCCCTCCGTGAGCGACAAATCGGCAATGTCACCATCAAAAAGCGCGGCTCCGCCGTGGACATCGAGCGCCTGCGCACCGATTTGCGCCTCAAGGGCGACAAATCCATGGTGATCATGCTCACCAGAATTGCCGACAAACCCTCAGTAATCCTGTGCAAGCCCTCCCCACCTGCCTGAATCGCCGAATCCGGCCATCCGTACGTTAATGGCGATCTTTCAATTCACCCCTGACGGACCTTGATCGAAAGGCTAAGGTGGGCGGGCGAGGAGTTCTCCGCCCCATTGCGGTTGACCGCGCTCTCACCTTTCAACGATAAACCGGACCTATCCCACCGCTGCGCGGCAGACCGTCGGCGAGCGAAGGAGCTTTCGGTGGACCATTCCAACCACGCCGCCCTTCTTCCAAACGGCTACGACGCCGTCCCCAAGAGGATGCGAGACCTGCTCGCGCGTGCCGCCCAGGACCATGTCTACGAGCAACGCACCCAGGGCGCCGTGCTCGACGAGATCCGCCAGCGGCTCGAAGGCATGGAGTGGCTGCTGCGCGAGGTGCGCGAGCGCGAGCTGGGCGGCCTCAGCGGGGCGCTGGAGACGGTCAGCGGGCGGCTGGACGAGATCTCCGCCAAGCCACCGATGTGGGCGGAGGGCCTGGCGCAGCACGTGGAGGCCGTACGCGACCACGTCGATGCCGTGGGCGAGAAGGTCGGCCACGTCGACGCCCGGGTCACCCCGGTGGCCGAGCTGCCGAGCCTGTGGGCCGACGTGGGCACGGTGGGCGAGAGCGTGGAGGAGGCGCTCAGGCGCCTGCAGTCGGTGCTCGACACCACCGACGGCATCACCAAGGGCATGTCCGACTTCGCGGCGCAGCTGGCCGGCCTCAACTCCAGCATGGAGGCCGCCGCCAGCCGCTTCACCCGGCTCGACAAGTCGATGGCCGAGCTGGCCGGCCGCACCGACCGGGTCGAGGACGTCGTCAACGACCTGTCCGAGAGCGTCACCGCCCGGCTCGCCGACACCGACCAGCGGCTCAGCACCCGGCTGGACGAGACGAACGAGCGGCTCACCACCCGCCTCGACGAGACCGACGAACGGCTGAGCGCCCGCCTGGACGACACGGACCGGCGGCTCGGCACCCGGCTCGACGAGACCGACCAGCGGCTCGCCACGGCCCTCCTGGAGGCCGACGAGCGCCTCGTCAGCCGGCTCAAGGAGGCCGACGAGACGCTCACCGGCCGCCTGGCCGGCGTCGAGCAGCGCCTGACCACCAGGCTCGACGAGGCCGACCAGCACCTCGCCGTGCAGCTCGGCGAGAGCGAGCAGCGCCTGACGGCCAGGCTCAGCGGCGTGGACGCCCGGCTCGACAGGGCCGAGGGCAAGCTCACCGGCCTGGACTCGCGGCTCACCGGGTTCGACAGCCGGCTGGAGTCCGCCGACGAGTGCCTGGCCGACATCGACACCAGGATCGACGGCCTCGACGGCCGCATGAGCGGCGTGGACAAGCGGCTCGTCTCCATGGACGGCCAGCTCGGCGGGGTCGACAAGCGGCTGGGCACCCTCGACGGCCACCTGGGCCGCCACGACGACCGGTTCGACGCGCTCGACGTGCGCATCGACGCCCGCTTCTCCTCGCTCGACGAGCGCATGTCCGCCGCCGACCAGCACGCCGCCGAGCTCGCCACCCGCAACGAGGGCCGCTTCAACAAGCTCGACAACCAGATGGACGCCATCGACGAGCGGCTGGTCGAGGCCGAGGAGCACATGAGCAGCCGCTTCGACGCCATCGACGGCCACTTCGGCGGCCTCGACACCCGCTTCCACGGCTTCGACACCCACCTCAACGGGCTGGCCGCGCGCGCCGAGCAGGCGGGCGAGCACCTGGAGTCGGTCGACGAGCGCATCGAGGCGGTCACCGCGTCCGTGGGCCGGCTGCCCGCCGACCTGGCCATCCAGGAGCGGGTGGGCGAGGTGCTCCAGGCGCACGTGGGCGAGCAGGCCGAGCGCCTGACGGCCGCCACCGAGGCGCTCACCGAGCTGGTCAGGGCCAGGCCCGACGGCGACGAGCTGGCCGGCACGGTGACGGGCATCGTCCAGCCGGCCGCGGCAGACCTGAACAAGCGGCTGGACGCGCTGGAGGAGACCATGCTCGCGCTGGCCGAGGCCCTCCTGCGCCCGACCAGGGCCAAGGACTGACGAGCGCCGCGCCTGTGGGCAGGCTCACAGGCGCGGCTGTCACGTTCGCGGGGTCATGACCGTCCGTTGCTCGGAACCCGAAGGGAGAGCGACGGATGTTCGTCAAGATCACGGTGGTCGTCGCGGCGGCCACGATGCTGGTCACCGGCGTGTGGATGCGGATCGACCCGGCGAGCTTCGCCGAGTGGGCCAACTGGCCCAACCACGAGCACTTCCTCCACGACGCCGGTGTCTTCCAGATCGGCATCGGCATGATGATGGTGTGCGCCCTGTGGTGGCGCGACGTGCTCGCGGTGGTGCTGGCCGGATACGTGTTCACCAACACCTTCCACGCCGTCAACCACGTGCTGGACCGGCACCTGGGCGGCAGCGACGACGACTGGTGGCAGCTCGGCCTGTTCTCGGTGCTGGCGGCGGTGGCCCTGGTGCTGCGCCTGCGGGTGCTCTCCCGCAGGCGCGAGCTCACACGTGCACGGTCGTGATCGGCAGCGACGAGTCGGCGGGGATCTCCAGCGTCGAGGGCGTGACCCCGGCGGCGACCAGGTCGGAGCCGAGGGCGGCGACCATGGCGCCGTTGTCGGTGCACAGCCCCGGCCTGGGCACGCGCAGCCGTACGCCGGCCGCGTCGCAACGCTCCTGGGCCAGCGCGCGCAGCCGCGAGTTGGCCGCCACGCCGCCGCCGATGAGCAGGTCGTGCACGTCGTACTTGCGGCACGCCTGAAGGGCCTTGCGGGTCAGCACGTCCACCACGGCCTCCTGGAAGGAGGCGGCCACGTCGGGCACGTGGACGGACTGGCCCGACGCCTCGCGGGCCTCGACCCAGCGCGCGACGGCCGTCTTGAGCCCGGAGAAGGAGAAGTCGAGCGTGCCGTCGTCGAGCTTGCCGCGCGGGAACGCGATCGCCATGCCCGAGCCCTCGCGGGCGGCCCTGTCGATGTACGGGCCGCCGGGGAACGGCAGGCCCAGCACCCGCGCCACCTTGTCGAACGCCTCGCCGGCCGCGTCGTCGACGGTGGAGCCGAGCGAGATGACGTCCTCGGCCACGTCGGGCACGAGCAGCAGCGAGGAGTGGCCGCCCGAGACCAGCATCGCGATGCACGGCTTGGGCAGCGGCCCGTGCTCCAGCTGGTCGACGGCGACGTGCGCGGCCAGGTGGTTGACGCCGTAGAGGGGGACGCCCAGGCCCAGCGCGTACGACTTGGCCGCGGCCACGCCCACCAACAGCGCCCCCGCCAGCCCGGGGCCGGCGGTCACGGCGATGGCGTCGATGTCGGAGAACTTCAGCCCGGCCTCGGCCAGCGCGGCCTCCACGGTCGGCGTCATGGCCTCCAGGTGGGCGCGCGAGGCGACCTCGGGCACCACGCCGCCGAACCTGGCGTGCTCGTCCATGCTGGAGGCGATCGTGTTGGCCAGCAGCGTGTGACCCCTGACGATGCCGATGCCGGTCTCGTCGCAGGACGTCTCGATGCCGAGGACCAGGGGTGCGTCAGTCACCAAGCTTCCTTCTCATCATGATCGCGTCGGTGCCGTCGTCGTAGTAGCGGCGGCGGGTGCCGATCTCCTCGAACCCGAAATGCCGGTAGACCGCCTGCGCGCGCGGGTTGTCGGCGCGTACCTCCAGGAAGATCTCCCGCGCGCCCCTGCGGACCGCCTCGCCCAGCAGCTCGGTCAGCATCGCGCTGCCGATGCCCGTGCCCTGGTGCTTGTCGAGCACCGCGATGGTCTGCACGTCGGCCTGGTCGCCCGCGGCGGCGAGCCCGGCGTAGGCGACGATCTCGTCGTCCACCAGGGCCACCACGTAGTGGCGGGTGCGGGGCATCTCGGCCAGCTCGCCGCGCATCATGCCCTCGCTCCACGCGTCGAGCGGGAACGTGGCCCGCTCGATCGCCATGACCGCCGGCAGGTCGGCCTCGGTCATCGTGCGCAGCTTCACGCCGTCACCCTCTTGGGCGCGCCCGGCACCACCGCGTCGGGTCTGCGCAGGTAGATGGGGCGTGGCGGGTCGAGCTGGACCCCCTCGCCGAGCCGCTCGGCCGCCAGCGCGGCCAGGGCGCCCGCGTACGGGTAGGGCGGCAGATCGAGACCGCCGCCCAGGAGGTCGGGGTAGAGCTGCGCGCCCGCGCCCACGACCGGCAGCCCCTCGACGGGCACGTCGGCCGGCCGGTCGACGAAGGGCCCGTCGGCACGGGTGCGGTGGTCGGAGTAACGCGCCCAGAAGACCTCCTTGCGCCGCGCGTCGGTGGCCGCCAGGAAGGGCTCGGACAGCCCGCTGCCGTAGGCGACGGCGTCGAGCGTGCAGATGCCGTACGCCGGCACGCCCAGCGTGGTGGCCAGGCCCTGCGCGGTCATCAGCCCGACGCGCAACCCCGTGTAGGGGCCGGGGCCGCTGCCCGCCACGATGGCCGTCACCGCGCGCAGCGGCACGCCCGCCTCGCGCAGCACGGCCTCGATGGTGGGCACGAGCAGCTCACCATGGCGCCGGGCGTCGATCGTGGTCGACTCGGCGAGCACGCGCTCCCCGTCGTGGAGCGCGGCGGTGACGGCGGGCGTCGCGGTATCAAAGGCCAGGACCAGCACGACTGTTTAGCCTACCCGCCGCGCGGGTCTCACCCGGCCGCTTCAGGCCCAGCCCGTACGCCGCTTCAGCCAGTCGAGCGCCACCACGCCCTGCGCCCGCTGGAACGCCCTGAGCGTCGGCAACCCCGGCGGGCCCGGCTGCCGCGACTGCCGGACGAAGTAGCCGGTCAGGGCCGCCACCACCGCGGTCACCGCGGGATCGCCGTCGGTGAACAGCTCGTGCGGCGCCGGCCCGCCCTGCATCCCCACGGACGGCAGCAGGGCCACCCGGTCGAACCAGGGCGCCGCCCGGCAGGCCCACGGCCAGTCCACGACGTAGACCCGCTCGCCGCTCAGCAGGATGTTGTCGGCTCGCAGGTCGGCGTGGACCAGGCTGTCGCCCGCCGCCGCCCGCGCCCAGCCCGACTCCAGCTCGGCCAGCTCCCCGAGGTGGCGCAGGATCCACGGGTCGAGCCCGCCGGTGTCCTCGTCCAGCAGCCTGCGCCAGCCCGTGAACGGGCCGCCGAACACCTCCTCGATGCCCGGCGCGTCGATCGGGGCGGGGGTGAGCGCCGCCGACATCTCCGCCACCGCCGCGAGCACCCGGTCGAGCTCGTCGCGCCGCCACGGCATCGCCGGGTGCCGGCCCTCGACGTCCTCGAAGACCAGCGTCACCCAGCCGTCCAGCTCGAAGCCGGTCAGCAGCCTGGGGGCGGGCACGTGCGCGGGCAGGGCGGCGGCGATCCTGAGCTCGGACCGGTAGATGCGCACGCTGTCGGCGTTCGGCTCGGGGCCGACGGCCTTGACGAAGGCGCGCCTGCCGCCCGTCGTGCGCACGCGTACGGCGGCGGCCGGCGAGAAGCCGCCCGGCTGGGTGACGGCCTCGGCCACGGGCTCGCCGAGGAACTCCTCGACGGCCGCGCGCACCTTCGGGTGCACCTCGTGCCACGGGATCCGGCTGCCGGTGGCCGGCGGGTGATCGTCGCTGCTCATCTGCTCTCAGACCTGGGACGCGTACACGATGACGTTGTCAAGGTACTCGCCCTTGGCGTAGTCGAACTTGCCGCCGCACGTCACCAGCTTGAGCCCGTCCTCGACGTAGACGCGCTCGGCGGGGAACCGGTCCTTGTGCACCTGCTCGATGGAGTCGACCTTGAACTCGACGACCTTGCCGTCGCTGCGCTCCACCTTGACGGTCTCGCCCTTGCGTAACTGCCTGAGCTTGTAGAAGACGGCGGGCGCGGTCTTGGTGTCGACGTGGCCGATGATCACCGAGGCGCCCTTCTCGCCGGGCACCGCGCTGCCGTTGTACCAGCCGGCCAGCTTCGGCTTCTCGTACGGCGGCAGCTCGACCTCGCCGTTCTTCAGCAGGTCGAGCTCCATCAGCGGAGCCTCGACGTCGATCGAGGGGATGTCGATGCTCTTGGGCACGACGTCGGCGGCGGGCGTGGTGGTGGTGCCGGTCTGCATCCCCCTGCCGAACGCGACCAGCACCAGACCGGTGATGGCGCCGGCCAGCACCACCCGTCCAGGGCGGGCCACGGCGCTAGGCCCGGTTGCGCCGCTTGACCGCGAAGCCGATGCCTCCGGCCAGGGCCAGCGCGATCAGCACGCCGGCGGGGCCGAGCGGGATCGAGGACTCGTCCGAGGCGTCCTGCGCGAACGTGCCTCCGCCGCCCGCCCTGGGCGCCCTGGTGGGCACGGTGGTGTTCGGCTCGTCGGTCTCGGCCGCGACGACCCGCAGCGTGGCCCTGCCCAGGTCGTTGGTGCCGTCGCACTTGACGTCCACGCGGTAGCTGCCGCGTCGGATCGTTCCCGAGACCTGCGCCTCGCCGCGCACCCAGGGCGAGCCGGCGGTGGCGGTCGGGGAGGGGCTGAGCGAGGCCGCGGGGACCGGATTGAGCGTGACGCCGTTGATGAACGCCCTGGACGTGGCGGTGCCGGTGTGGGCCGGGCCGCCGGTCGGGACGGGGCAGTTGGCCAGGATCCAGACCCTGGACGTCTCACCGGCGGTGACGCGGTCGGGGTTGAGCTGGACCGAGATGGTCCGCCTGGTCGTGGTGGTGGTCGGCCGCGGGCTGCCGGTCGCCGTCGTGGTGGTGGTGCCTGTCGGGGTGCCTGGGCTCGGTGTCGAGGCTGTCGGGGTGGGTGTGCCTGTTGGATTGGTCTCCGCCGAGGCGGAGCAGCCGGTCAGACCGACCATGACGATGGCTCCCGCGTACGCGACACGCCTGACCCTGAGCACCGGCCCGCACCCCACTCCGCCGTCTTGCACCCCAGCATCCACCAGAATCGGTGAACTCGCTCGTCCTGATACCCAGAAAATCTGGGCGAATCCCTGACCAACGATCATGATTTATATCGTTGGCCTGGTACGTCAAGGGTGCCAGCTTTACCGGGCGTTGACGGAGGTTTCAGTCTTGTAGCGGATCAGACGGCGTGTCGGCCCACCTGGGGCCCACGCCTCGCAGTGTCACGATGCGGGCCTCGTCGCCGGCCTCGCGGTCGATGTGGATCTCCAGCCGGTCGTCGGCCAGCCCTTCGACCAGCCCCTCGCCCCATTCGACGACGGTGACCGACTCCTCCAGCGAGGCGTCGAGGTCGAGGTCGTCCACCTCCAGGTCGCCACCGAGCCGGTACGCGTCCACGTGCACGAGCGGCGGCCCCTGGCGCAGCGAGGGATGCACCCTGGCGATCACGAACGTGGGCGAGGTGATCGGGCCCCGCACCTTGAGCCCTTCGGCGATGCCCTGGACGAGCGTGGTCTTGCCGGCGCCGAGCGGGCCGGACAGCACCAGCAGGTCGCCGGGGCGCAGCCGGGCGGCCAGGCGGGCGCCGTAGGCCCGCATGTCGTCGGGAGTCGCGAGCCGCACTAGATCTCCACCCTCTTCAGCAGGTCGCGCAGCGTGTCGTTGACGATGCCCGGCCGCTCCATCTGGATCAGGTGCGAGGTCTCGGGCACCTCGGTGAGCTGCGCCTTGGGCAGCGCGGCGGCGATGGCCTTGCTGTGGTCGGGCGGCGTCAGCCAGTCGCGGTCGCCGACCACGATCGCGGTGGGCACCGGGTCGAGCACGTGGAGGGCGGCGAGCTTGTCGTGGTTCATCAGGGCCGGGTAGAAGTTGGCGACCACCTCGGTCGGCGTCGCCCTGATCATGGACTCGGCGAAGTCGACCACGGTGGGGCTGACGTTCTTCGAGTCGCCGAAGCCGATGAGGCGGGTGATCAGGAAGGCGATGTCGCTGCCCGCGTGGCGGGTCCTGTCGATCCACGTGCCGCGCTTGCCCAGCAGCGACACCGTGCCGGGGGCCACCTTGTGCACGACCTTGGAGAGCATCGCGGGCAGGCCCAGCGTCAGCTCGGCCAGCTTGCCGGCCGAGGTCGCGATGAGCGCCGCCGCGCGGATCTTGTCGCCGAACAGCTCGGGGCGGCGGTCGGCCAGCGCCATGATGGTCATGCCGCCCATGGAGTGGCCGACCAGCGCGCACGGGCCCGGCACGAACTTCTCGATCACCTCGGCCAGGTCGTCGCCCAGCCGGTCGATCGTGCAGTCGTCGGCGCCGGCCCGCTGGGAGCGGCCGTGCGAGCGCTGGTCCCACAGCACGATCCGGTAGTTCTCGCGCAGGTCCTTGCGCTGGTAGTGCCAGGATTCCAGGCTGAGGCAGTAGCCGTGGCAGAGCACCACGGTCAGCGGCGCGTCCTCGGGGCCGTCGATCTCGACGTGCAGGGCGTAACCGTCGGAGGTGACGAGCGTGCGCTCCCTGCCCCGCAGCTCGCCGAACGGCTCGCTCGCCTCGTGGTCGGGACGCAGCCTGATCCGGCCCACCGCGTAACGCTTGGCCAGCGCCGCCGCCGCGACACCGGCGGAAGCCGCACCGACGAGCGCGCCGGCGATCCCGACCCTGCGCCGTGTTGTCGTCGTCGTCATGTCCCCGATCCTTCTCCGCTCATGCCCGCCGCGAAGTGCCCTGCGTCACGTTCTGGTGAACGCGCGGCACGCGCGCACCGATCCTGGTCACGATCTCATGCGTGATCGTGCCGAGGGTATCCGCCCACTCCTGAGCGGTCGGCTCGCCCTCGTCGCCCGGCCCGAACAGCACGACCTCGTCGCCTGCCGACAGCGGGTCGTCGCCCAGGTCGATCACGAACTGGTCCATGCACACCCGGCCCGCGACCAGCCTGCGGCGGCCTCCCGCCAGGACCTCGGCCCGCCCCGTCGCGTGCCGCAGGATGCCGTCCGCGTATCCGAGGGGGACCAGGCCGAGCGTGGTCTCGCAGTCGGTGACGTACAGGTGGCCGTAGGAGACGCCGCAGCCTTCGGTGACCCGCTTGACCAGGGCGATTCTGGCCGTCAGC
The DNA here is from genome assembly GCF_014207985.1 of Nonomuraea rubra. NCBI lineage: Bacteria > Bacillati > Actinomycetota > Actinomycetes > Streptosporangiales > Streptosporangiaceae > Nonomuraea > Nonomuraea rubra. The sequence goes on from NZ_JACHMI010000001.1 coordinate 11,434,676, forward strand.
GTCATGGCCTGCCTGAGGCCGAAGTCGCCCAGCTCGGGGATGGGGCTCAGGCCGTACATGGCGATGCCCGGTCTGACCAGGTCGTAGCGCGTCTCGGGGAGCGTCACCGTGGCGGCGGAGTTGGCGAGGTGCCTGATCACGCCGGAGTCCGCCGCGCCGGCCTGGTCGGCCAGCTTCAGCGCCGCCTCGTACGCCTCGTGCTGCTGCGCGATCGACGGGTGGCCGGGGATGTCGGCGCAGGCGAAGTGGGACCAGAGCCCGACGATCTCGATGACGCCCTCGGCCCGCAGCTCCACCGCCCTGGCCAGCAGGTCCGGCCAGGCCGCGAGCGGGGCGCCGCCCCTGCTCATGCCGGTGTCGGCCTCCAGGTGCAGCTTCGCGGGGCGGCCCGCGCGCCTGGCGGCGGCGGCGATCTCGTCGAGCAGCCGCACGTCGGCGGCCGACAGCTCGATGTCGGCGGCCAGCGCCTCGTCGAGCGGCTCGCCCGGGGTGATCAGCCAGGACAGGATCGGCGCGGTCACGCCTCCCGCGCGCAGCTCCAGCGCCTCCCTGACGAACGCCGTGCCGAGCCGGCTCGCCCCGCCCTCCAGCACCGCCTCGGACGTGGGCACCAGCCCGTGCCCGTAGGCGTCGGCCTTGACCGCGCCCATGATCTCCGCGCCACCCGCGCGCTCCTTGAGCAGGGCGACATTGTGCCTGATGGCGGCCAGATCGACCCGCGCCTGGGCGGGCGTGGCCACTGGAGAGTACATCCTTCTAGTGTGGCAGCTCCGGCTCGTGGCCGAGTCCAGTTTTCATCCGGGACGTGTCACGGGCCGACGCTGGTCACGGTACGGATGGCCGCGGGAACGGCGGTGGCCACGTCGGCGGCGGCGAGCGGGGCGCCGTCGGCGGCCAGGTGCCCGGCCAGCCCGTGCAGGTAGGCGCCGCACGAGGCGGCGTCGTAGCAGCTCAGCCCCTGGGCCAGCAGTGCGCCCGCGAGCCCGGACAGCACGTCGCCGGTGCCGCCGGTGGCCAGCCAGGGCGTGCCGGTGACGTTCACCCGCGCGGGCCGCTCGTCCTCGGCCACCACCGTGGTCGAGCCCTTGAGCAGCACGGTCACCCCCAGCTCCGCCGCCGCCCGCCGGGCGTGCTCCAGCCGGGCCGCCTCGATGGCGGCGCGGTCGGCGCGGATCAGCCTGGCCAGCTCGCCCGCGTGCGGGGTGATCAGGACCGGCGCGGCGCGCCGCAGCAGGCTCCTGTCCCCGGCCACCAGGGTCAGGCCGTCGGCGTCGATCAGCACGGGCACGTCGGTGGCGAGCACCCTGGCCGCCAGCTCGTGCGCCCAGGCGTCGGTGCCGAGCCCGGGGCCGAGCACCCACGCCTGCACCCGGCCCACGTGCGCGATCGAGGGCTCGTCGAGGAGCGTGACCACGGCCTCCGGCCAGTGCGCGCGCACCTGGGCGACCGGCGCCTCGCGGCCGGCGTACCTGACCATGCCCGCGCCGCCCCGCAGCGCGCCGCCGACGGCCAGCACGGCCGCGCCGGTGAACAGGTCGCTGCCCGCCGCGACGCCCAGCACCCCTCTGCGGTACTTGTCCGACTCCTCGCCCGGTCGCGGGATCAGGTCGTCCACGTCGCGGCCGGTGAGCGCGGCGACGTCGGGATCGGGCAGGTACTCCCCCAGCCCGATGTCGATCAGCCGGACGTCCCCGGCGAAGGCGGCGCCCGGATCGACCAGCAGCCCCGTCTTGTACGCCCCCATGGTGACGGTCACCCTGGCCCGGACGGCGGCCCCCTCCACCCGGCCGGTGCTCGCGTCCACCCCGCTGGGCACGTCCACGGCCACGACCGCGCCACGGGCGGCGTTCGCCTCCTCCGCCAGCCGCGCGTACGGCTCCCTGAGCGCGCCCGAGGCCCCGATGCCCACGAGCCCGTCGACGATCAGGTCGGCCCGCCCGATCGCGGCCGCCTCGGCGACCCGGCCGCCGGCGTCGAGCAGCGCGCGCAGCCCGGCCTCGTGCGTCTTCGAGCCGGCGAGCACGGCGTCCACCCTGGCTCCGCGCCTGGCCAGCCGCTCGCCCGCGTAAAGGGCGTCGCCGCCGTTGTCGCCGCTGCCGACGAGCAGCACCACGCGGGTGCCGTAGACCCGGCCCAGCAGGTCGGCGCAGACGGCGGCGAGCCCGGCGGCGGCCCGCTGCATCAGCGTGCCCTCGGGCAGCCTGGCCATGAGCGCGTGCTCGGCGCCCCTGATCTGGTCGGCGGTGTACGCGGTACGCATGATCCGAAGCTATCCCTCCGCGATCACATAGGCCACGGCCACGCCCGCGTCGTGGCTGAGCGAGACGTGCCAGCGCTTGACCCCGAGCCCGTACGCGACCTCGGCCACCTTGCCGGAGACCCGCAGCTCGGGCTTGCCCAGCTCGTCACAGTGCACCTCGGCCTCCAGGTGCCCCAGCCCCTTCGGCGCGCCGAGCGCCTTGGCCACGGCCTCCTTGGCGGCGAACCTGGCGGCCAGCGACTGCACCGGCAGCGGCCGCTCGCCCTCGGTGAACAGCCGCTCCTTCAGCCGCGGCGTACGCTCCAGCGCCGCCTCGAAGCGGGCGATGTCCACGACGTCCACGCCGATACCCAGGATCATCGTCCCAGCGTATTAGAACGGCCCGCGCTCCCACGGCCCCCAGATCGCGATGGACATGCCCTGCCTGGCCTGCAGGTTGACGTAGAGCGTGTGACCGCCGGGGCCGAACGTGGTGCCGGCGAACTCGGCCCCGTCGTCACCCGCGACGGGCTGCAACCGGCAGAAGTCGAAGATCTGCCCGCTCTTCGTGAGCCCGCGCAGGTAGTTGTCCTCGTCGCCGTCCTCGCACAGCACCAGCGTGCCGCGCCTGCTGACCGTCACGTTGTCGGGCAGGTCGAGCACCGACGAGCGCGGCGACTCGTAGACGAGCCTGAGCCGCCCGCTCCACGTCTCGTACGCCCACACCTGCCCCCGCCCGTCGCCGAACCCGTCGGGCGCCCGCTCGCCCGGCGCCGTGGCCCCGCCCTGGGTGGAGACGAAGTACACCGTGCCGTGGTGGTGCACGGCGCCCTCCAGCCGGGCGAAGATCGCCGCGCCCTTCTTCCTGCCCTGCCTGCCGACGGCCTGGGCGGCCTCGTCGTAGGCGGGCCTGCCGGTGAAGCCGGGGTCGGGGTCGTCGATGTCCACCCAGGCGGTCCCGTACGTGGCGCCGGGCTCCTGGCCCTTCGACAGGTCCGCGCGGTCGGTGCCGTCCACGGCGAGCATCTGCAGCCTGCCGCCGTCGAGCAGCCGCCCTGCCAGGATCGGGTGCTTGGGCGGCAGGTAGCGGTAGAAGCCGGAGGGGAAGGAGAAGTTGTCCTCGGTCAGGTAGATGGCGCCGGAGGAGGGGTCGAAGGCGGCGGACTCGTGCGGGAAGCGCCCGGCTGAGCGGATCGGCCTGGCGGTGGCGGCGCGGGCGACCGGCACCTCGAAGAGGTAGCCGTGCTTGCGGGTGAGCCTGGAGTTGTCCTCGCCGGAACGGTCGTCGGCCACGTCGGGGCCGTTGACCGTCTCCTCGCAGCTCACCCAGGCCCGCCAGGCCATGGGGCCGCCCGAGCAGTTCATCATGGTGCCGTTCAGCGACGGCATGCTGCTGATCACCTCGCCGTAGCGGGTGACCTGGAGCGTCGAGGTGCCGCCTCCCGCCATCGGGTCGTAGGCCTTGCGCCTGTCGCCGAACGCGCCCACCGGCCCGTTGACCTCGTGGTTGCGGATGAGCACGGCGCTGCCCTTCGGGCCGGAGAAGGCGGCCATGCCGTCGTGCTTGCCCGGCACGGTGGACCCGTCGCTGTACTTGTCTCCCGCCACGCTGAACGAGCGGTATCTGAACCCGTCGGGCAGGTGCAGCCGCGCCTTCCCGTCACGCAGGTCGCGTACGGGGCGCAGCGGGCCGTACCCGCGCACGGGATCGGCCCCGCCCTTCGCGCCGGCGCACGCGACGCCCGCGAACGGGCCGGCCATCCCGGCGACGACGTTGGAGATGAAGCGACGACGGTCCACGGAATACCTCCCGTCGGGACAGTAGCCGCTGGTCAGCCGTTGCACGGCGTGTTTCGCCAAGACCCGTCTATCTTCCCCGAACTGGCTCTCGGTAATCCCACGTCTTTGTCCACAGGCTGTGGATCGTTGGGGGCGCCCCGCCCGAGGTCCGGTTCGTGGCACATCGCTACGCTGCCTAGGTGAACAACGGCTACGTGGAACTGAGCAGGGAGCAGTGGAGCGAGCTCCGCAAGAACACGCCCTTGACTCTCACCGCAGACGAGCTGGAAGAGCTACGCGGCGTCGATGACCCGATCGACCTCACCGAGGTCACCGACATCTACCTCCCCCTGACCCGGCTGCTCAACCTGCACTTCACCGGGTCCAAGCAGCGCAGCAGCGTGCTGAGCGCGTTCCTCGGCAAATCCGAGCAGCGCGTGCCGTACATCCTGGGCATCGCGGGCAGCGTCGCGGTCGGCAAGTCGACCACGGCGCGCCTGCTGCACACCCTCCTGGCCCGCTGGCCCGAGCACCCGCACGTGGAGCTGATCACCACCGACAGCTTCCTCTACCCCAACGCGGTGCTCGAGGCCAAGAAGATCATGCATCGCAAGGGTTTCCCCGAGAGTTACGACCGGCGGGCGCTGGTCAGGTTCGTGGCGGAGGTGAAGGCGGGCGGAGCGGAGGTCAAGGCGCCCGTCTACAGCCACCTCGAGTACGACATCGTCCCCGGCGCCCACCAGACCGTGAAAAATCCCGACATCCTGATCATCGAAGGGCTCAACGTCCTCCAACCGGCCCCGCCCACCTCCCTCGCCGTCAACGACTACTTCGACTTCTCCATCTACGTGGACGCCAAGATCGAGGACATCCGCACCTGGTACGTCGAACGGTTTCACAAGCTCCGCCGTACGGCCTTCGAGGACCCGAAGTCGTACTTCCGGCACATCGCGGAACTGTCCTACGACGAGGCCACCGACTTCGCGCGCAACGTGTGGCGCGACATCAACGAGCGCAACCTCGTCGAGAACATCGCCCCCACGAGGGGCCGCGCCGACCTCGTGCTCAAGAAGGGCGCCGACCACTCCGTACGGCGGGTTCGGCTCCGCCAGACCTGAACGCCTCCTCGAACAGGTAGCGCGCGAACCTGCCCGCGCACTCCAGGTCGTCGAGGCCGGCGAACCAGCACTCCTCACCGTGGTCATGGCACCAGATCCAGATCATGTGAGGGAGCCTCGCTTACCGCTATCAACACCTCGTCAAAGTTCGTTCGACACAATGGCTGCGTGCTTCATCTGCGACTGATCATCCCTCCCGCCCGCACCGACGAGGCGATCGGGGTGCTGGAGGGCTGCCCGGGCGTCACCAACCTCGTGGTGCTGCCCGGCGCGGCCCGCGAGCCGCTGGGCGACGTGATCCTCTGCGACTCGGCCAGGGAGTCGGCCAACGAGGTGCTGAGCAAGCTCAAGTGGCTGGAGACCGAGGGCTCCATCGCCGTCGAGCAGGTCGATCTCTCGCTGTCCAAGGTGGCGGACGAGGCGGTCGAGGAGGCGCCCGGCGAGCCCGACGACGCGGTGGTCTGGGAGGATCTGGCGCAGAAGGTCTCCACCGATTCCCGGGTGACCTGGGCCTACCTGGCCTTCCTCGCCATCGCCACCCAGCTCGCGGGCATCGGCGTGCTGCAAAACTCGCCCATCCTGATCGTCGGCGCGATGGTCCTGGGGCCCGAGTTCGGTGCGGTGACCGCCATCTGCTTCGGCCTGCTGCAGCGCAGGGGGCACCTGATCGTGACCGCGTTGCGGACGCTGGTCATCGGGTTCCTGGTGGCCATCGCGATCACGTACGTGTGCGCGCTCGTCTCCCACTGGTGGGGCTGGATCGACTACCACAACCTCGACTCGAACGTGGAGGTCCAGTTCATCGTGAAGCCGGACCGCTGGTCGTTCATCGTGGCGCTGCTGGCGGGCGCGGCCGGGGTGCTGTCGATCACGGCGGGCAAGTCGTCGGCCCTGGTCGGCGTCTTCATCTCGGTCACCACGGTGCCCGCGGCCGGCTACGTGGCCGTCGCGGCGGCGGTGTCCGACTGGAAGGAGGTCGCGCCCTCCGTCTCCCAGCTCGGCGTCAACATCCTGGGGATGGTCATCTCGGGCACGGTCACCCTCGTGGTCCAGCGGAAATTCTGGCCTCAAGTAGGACGCCGTTCATCCATATGACCGAGGCCACACCGCCTGGGCGGCTAGTAGGGTCCGGCACATGCACATCCTCGCCACCGAGGGGCTGACCAAGCGGTTCCCCACCGTCACCGCGGTCGACCAGCTCACGGTCACCGTGGGACCCGGCGTGACCGGGCTGGTCGGCGCGAACGGCGCGGGCAAGTCGACGTTGATCAAGATCCTGCTCGGCCTGCTGCCGCCGTCCGGCGGCAGCGCGCGCGTGCTGGATCTGGACGTCACCGCCCAGGGCGCCGAGATCCGCCGGCTCGTCGGCTACATGCCCGAGCACGAATGCCTGCCCCCCGACGTCTCCGCCACCGAACTGGTCGTCCACCTCGCCCGGATGTCCGGCCTGCCGCGCACCGCGGCCCGCGAGCGCGCCGCCGACGTGCTGCGCCACGTGGGCCTGGCCGAAGAGCGCTACCGCCCTGTAGGCGGTTACTCGACCGGCATGAAGCAGCGGGTCAAGCTGGCCCAGGCGCTCGTCCACGACCCCAAGCTGATCTTCCTCGACGAGCCGACCAACGGCCTCGACCCGCGCGGCCGCGACGAGATGCTCGCGCTGATCAGGCGCATCGGCACCGAGTTCGGCATCAGCGTGCTGGTCACCTCCCACCTGCTCGGCGAGCTGGAGCGCATCTGCGACCACGTCGTCGTCATCGACGCGGGGCGGTTGCTGCGCTCGTCGGGGATCGGCGAGTTCACGCAGGCCACGCAGACGGTGACGGTCGAGGTGGACGAGGGCCTCGACGAGCTGGCCGCCAGGCTGTCGGCCGGCGGGCAGACCGTCTCGCGGCAGGGCCGCATGCTGGTGGTCAAGGTGCTGGGGCCCGAGACGTTCGACACGATCCGCGACGCCACGGCCGAGCTGGACCTGGCCCTCATCCGTCTCGAACAGGGACGCCACCGCATCGAGGACGTCTTCAGGGAGGAGGTGGCGCATGTCTGAGATCTACGACATCGGCTACCGCCACTACGACGGCCCCCGGCTCGGCCGCGGCTACTCGACCAGAGCGCTGGCCGTCCACAGCCTGCGCGGCGTCTTCGGCCTCGGCCGCCCGGCCCGCAGCAAGATCGTGCCGTTCGCGCTGGCCGCGATCATGATCCTGCCCTCCGTCGTGGGCATCGCCATGATGGCCCTGATCCAGCAGCGCGGCATCCCCTACAGCGGCTTCGCGGTCGTCATGCAGGCCGTGGTCGCGATCTTCCTGGCCGCGCAGGCCCCCACGGTGGTCGCGCCCGACCTGCGCTACCGCGTGCTGCCGCTCTACCTGTCGCGGCCCGTCGCGATCACCGAGTACGTCGGCGCCAAGGTGGCGGCGATGACCGTGGCGGTGTTCGCGCTGATCGGGGTGCCGCTGACGGTGACCTTCCTGGGCGAGCTGATCGTGGACATGCCGGGTCCGCCGGCCACCGGCGAGTACCTCGGCGCCATGCTGATGGCCCTGATGCTGGCGCTGCTGCTGTCGGTGTTCGGGCTGGCGCTGGCCTCGTTCACGCCGCGGCGCGGGCTCGGCGTGGCCTCGGTGATCACGGTCTACCTGCTGTCGTTCGCCTCGGTCCCGATCGTCTACGGCACCCTGTACTCGTCGGGCAACGAGTCCGCGGCCGTCTGGGCCTGGCTGGCGAGCCCGTTCTGGCTGGTCGACTCCGTGCAGCACAACCTGCTCGGCACCCCGCGGCACTCCATCGAGGACGCCCCGTACCCGGGCGGCGCCGCCTCGGTCGCCGTCCTGGTGGTGCTGCTCGCCGCCGGCCTGGCCGCCCTCGCACTGCGCTACAGGAAGGCGGCCGCGCGATGAAGATCGAGCTCTCGCAGGTGTCCCGCTGGTACGGCAACGTGGTGGCGGTCAACGACGTCACGATGACCATCGGGCCCGGCGTCACGGGCCTGCTCGGGCCGAACGGCGCGGGCAAGTCGACGCTGCTGCACATGATGGCCGGCTTCCTGTCCCCGTCGGGCGGCACCGTCACGCTGGACGGCACCACCGTGTGGAAGAACCACCACATCTACCGAAATATCGGCCTAGTGCCGGAGAAGGAGGGCGTCTACGGCTTCCTGACCGGCTGGCAGTTCGTCCTGTCCGCCGCCCGGCTGCACAGCCTGCCCGACCCGGTCGAGGCCGCCCGCAAGGCCCTGGCCACGGTGGAGATGGAGGAGCCGAAGGACCGGCGCGTCGAGACGTACTCGAAGGGCATGCGCCAGCGCGTCAAGGTCGCCGCCGCGCTCGTCCACGACCCGCCCGTCCTCCTGCTGGACGAGCCGTTCAACGGCATGGACCCGCGCCAGCGCCTGCACCTCATGGACCTGATCCGCTCGATGGGCACGGCGGGCAAGACGATCCTGTTCAGCTCGCACATCCTGGAGGAGGTCGAGCGGGTCGCCCAGCACATCGAGGTGCTGGTCGCGGGACGGCACGCCGCGTCGGGCAACTTCCGCGAGATCAGGCGGCTGATGACCGACCGGCCCCACCTGTTCATGATCCGCTCCAGCGACGACAGGAGGCTCGCCGCCGCCCTCGTCCGCGACGCCTCGACCGGCGGCATCACGCTGCGCCCAGAGGGCCTGGAGGTCCAGGCCACCGAGTTCCGCCGGTTCGCCCGCCTCCTGCCCCGCGTGGCGCAGGAGGAGGGCGTCCGCCTCCACCAGGTCTCCCCGGCGGACGAGGACCTGGAGAGCGTCTTCTCCTACCTGATCAACAGGAGCACCTGAATGAACACCGTGGTAGCGGGCATCACGTACCGCGCCCTGCTGGGCCGCCGGCGCATCATCCTGCTCCTGCTGCTCCCGCTCGCCCTGATCGCGCTGGCGGTGCTGTTCCGCGTCGTCGGCAGCGGGGACCAGCGCTCGGCCGTCATGCTGCTGCAGAGCTTCGCCATCAGCACCATGCTGCCGCTGCTCGGCCTGATCGCCGGCACCGGCGTCATCGCCCCGGAGATCGACGACGGCACCATCATCCACCTGATGTCCAAGCCGATCTCGCGCCCGGTCATCATCCAGACGAAGTTCCTGGTCGCGGCCTCGCTGCTGGCCGTGTTCGGGGCGGTGCCCACCTACGTCGCGGGCTGGCTGCTGATCGGCTCGGAGGACGGCATCGCGACCGGGTTCGCGGTGGGCACCCTGGTCGCCGGCATCGCCTACGCCGCCGTCTTCCTGCTGCTCGGCGTCGTCACCCGGCACGCGGTCACGATCGGCATCATCTACGCGCTGGTCTGGGAGAGCCTGGTGGGCAACCTCATCCCGGGCGCCCGCAAGTTCTCCATCCAGTACTGGGGGCAGTCGATCGCCGACCAGTTCAGCGACTCGCCGTTCTTCCAGGCCGACGTCACGCTCGGCTTCGCCATCCCGGCGCTGCTCGTGGTCACCGTCGGCGCGGTCTTCTGGGCCGGCCAGCGCCTGCGCGTCTTCTCGCTCACGGGCGACGAGTAGCGGACGCGAGTACGGCCCGCGGGCGCATCCACCCGCGGGCCGTACAGGAAGGGTCGTTCAGACGCAGGCCGTACGCACGACGTCGGCCAGCCGCCCCGCCACCTGGGTGGCGTGCTCCTCGGAAGCGGCCTCCACCATGACCCGGATCATCGGCTCGGTTCCGCTCGGCCGGATCAGCACCCGGCCGGTCTCGCCCAGCTCGGCCTCCGCCTCGGCGACGGCGGCGACGAGCTCGGGCACCGAGGCCTTGCCCTTGTCCACGTCCTTGACGTTGATCAGGATCTGCGGCAGCGGCGTCATCACCGCGGCCAGCTCCTTCAGCGGCACGCCCGACTTGGCCATCACGCCCAGCAGGTGCAGCGAGGTGAGCAGGCCGTCGCCCGTGGTGGCGTGGTCGAGCATGATGACGTGCCCCGACTGCTCGCCGCCCAGGTTGAAGCCGTCGGACTTCATCCGCTCCAGCACGTAGCGGTCGCCCACCGCGGTCTCCACCACGGTGATCCCCGCGCCGCGCATCGCGAGCTTGAAGCCCAGGTTGGACATCACGGTGGCGACGACGGTGTCCTTGGCCAGCGTGCCCTCGCCGTGCATGGCGGCGGCGAGGATGGCCATGATGTGGTCGCCGTCGATGATCGCGCCCGTGTGGTCCACCGCCAGGCAGCGGTCGGCGTCGCCGTCGTAGGCCACACCCAGGTCGGCCCCGCGCGAGATGACGACCTGCTGGAGCTTGTCCAGGTGGGTCGAGCCGTGGCCGGCGTTGATGTTCAGGCCGTCGGGCCTGGCGCCGATCGCCTCGACCCTGGCGCCCGCGCGCAGCAGCGCCTCCGGTGCCACCATGTGGGCGGCCCCGTGTGCGCAGTCGACCACGATGTTCAGCCCGTCCAGGGACGCGCTCATCGTGGTCAGCACGTGGGAGATGTACCGGTCCGCCTCCCCGTACGCGTCGCGCACGCGGCCGACGCCGGAGCCGACGGGGAAGCTCCACTCCTCACCGAGCCGGCGCTCGATCTCGTCCTCGACGGCGTCGGACAGCTTGAAGCCGCCGCGCGCCAGGAACTTGATGCCGTTGTCGGGCGCCGGGTTGTGCGAGGCCGACAGCATGACCCCGAGATCGGCGCCGAGCGCGGCGGTGAGGTGGGCGACGGCCGGGGTGGGCAGCACGCCGAGGCGCAGCACATCCACTCCAGACGCCGCGAGGCCGGCGACCACGGCGGCCTCGAGAAACTCTCCCGAGGCACGCGGGTCCCGGCCCACGACCGCCACCGGACGGCGTCCGGTAGCGGCGAACGCGCCTGCATCGCCGAGGACGTGCGCCGCCGCCACGGACAGATCCATGGCGAGCTCCGCCGTGAGGTCGCGACCAGCGACCCCACGTACCCCGTCGGTGCCGAAAAGGCGCGCCAACTTAGCGCTTGCTGTACTGCGGAGCCTTACGGGCCTTCTTGAGGCCGTACTTCTTCCGCTCCGTGGCGCGGGCGTCACGGGTGAGGAAGCCGGCCTTCTTCAGCGGCGGGCGGTTGACCTCGACGTCCAGGATCGCCAGGGCGCGGGACAGGCCCATGCGCAGCGCGCCGGCCTGGCCGGTGACGCCGCCGCCGTCGATGCGGGCGATGACGTCGAACGCCTCCTCGGCGCCGAGCACCACGAAGGGCTCGTTGACGATCTGCTGGTGGACCTTGTTCGGGAAGTAGACGTCCAGCGAACGACCGTTGATCGTCCACTTGCCGGTGCCGGGGACGATGCGCACGCGGGCGATCGCCTCCTTGCGGCGGCCGGTGCCGTACGAGTTGCCCGTGGTGACGGGCTTGCGCACGGGAGCGTCGGCGCTGGCGGCGGACTCGGTGGTGTATTCGGACGGGAAGTCCTCGCCGGAGAAGTCCTCCAGCTCGGCCGTCTCTACGGCCGTCTCGACACCGGTGGGCTCAGCCACGGTTCTCCTCTAACTCTTTCGAACTACTACTGGGCGATCTGGGTGATCTCGAACGGCACCGGCTGCTGGGCCTGGTGCGGGTGCTCGGAACCCGCGTAGACCTTCAGCTTCTTGGCCATCTTCCGACCGAGGGAGTTCTTCGGCAGCATGCCCTTCACGGCCTTCTCGACGGCCTTGTCGGGGCGCTTGTCCATGAGCTCGCCATAGCTGACGGAACGCAGACCGCCCGGGTAGCCCGAGTGGCGGTACGCCTTCTTCTGCTCACGCTTGTTACCGCTCAGCGCGATCTTGTCGGCGTTGATGACGATGACGAAGTCACCGGTGTCGACGTGGTTCGCGAAGATCGGCTTGTGCTTGCCGCGGAGCAGGGTCGCGACGTGGCTGGCCAGCCGGCCCAGCACGACATCGGTCGCGTCGATGACGTACCACTGACGCTGGACGTCGGCGGGCTTCGGTGAGTACGTGCGCACGGTCGTAGCCTTCTTTATGCTCGCGTCTTCGGCGCTGTCGGATGCGACAGCTACATTGGTCGGTCGGTGCGGGCACACGACGGCCCGGACCTTCCGTCTCCTCAACACGGGAGATGACGCCGGACGCGCCGCGCATTGGTCACGCTGGACCTATGCACACAACGAACCTAAGCTACCCGCCCAAAGGCGTGCAGGTCAAAGTGACCGGTAACCCGAGGCGAGTCTACCCGACCGCAGAACGGTTCGATTTCGTTTCCCTGGGACCCCTTCTTTCCCAGGACCAGACATCTCTATCGTTAGCGGCGGTATGTGGCGGATCTCTCACACCCGGCAAACCCAGCGCGGCCTTCGGCGCCGGAGCCGCTTGGGTCTGCTGACCTGCCTCTTGGCCGTGCTCTTCACCGGCGTGCTCATCGGCCGGCTGACCAACGGTCCCGAGCCCGCCCCCCACGTCTACCTGAACGAGACCGTCCCGCCCGCCGCCGCCACCGCCAACCCCGCGCCCACGGCGGCCAGGAAGGCACAGCCCCAGGCCGAGCGCATCCCCCGCGGCATCACCACGAAGCAGTCGGCCCGCGACCCGGCCACCCCCAAGCCGACCAGGACTCCCAAGGACCAGATCGACGGCTTCAACACGCACGACGACCCCGCGGTGCTCGCCGACCCCCACGACGACGAGGTGCGGGTCATCACGGGCCTGGCCTCCAGGGTCGTCACCCTGACCAACTCCGCCCGGGCGCGGCGCGGCTGCGGGCCGCTGCGGGTGGACACCTCGCTCACCCGCTCCGCGCGTGCGCACTCGCTCGAGATGGCCCGTACGGGGCGGCTGTCGCACAACTCCCCCGACGGCGCCTCACCCTGGGAACGGATGGAGCGCGCCGGATACCGCTGGGGCTCCGCCGAGAACATCGGCGCCGGATACGTCACCGCCGAAGAGGCGATGGACGGCTGGATGGCCAGCCGCGACCACCGCACGAACATCCTGGACTGCGACCTGAAAGCCATCGGCGTCGGCGTCGCCTCGGGCCCGGGCGGACCATGGTGGACTCAGGACTTCGGAACCCAATGACGAACATCACGGTAATGTCGCCGCATGGTTTCCAACGGCAGTGGGGAACGTGAGAACGGCTCGGGCAGCGCCCCCTACGGGTTGGGAGGCGGCCCGAAAGGTCCGGGCGACGCTCCCGCAGACGGTGCCCCCTACGGTGGCGGTCCCGCTGACGGCGGTTCCTCTGGTGGCTTCTTCACCAGCCGCGGCCCCGCGAACGACGGCGCCTCGGGCAACGGGCCGTCCTCCGGTGGCTTCTTCACCAGCGGCGGCCCCGCGGGCGCACCCGGCAACGGCGGCCCCCCGAACGGCGGCCCTGTGAACGGCGGCCCCGCGAACGGCGGCAACGGCTCCTCGGGCGGCTTCTTCGGCGGCCCCTCCGGCAACGGGCCCGACCGGCCCTCCGGGTCCACCGACCCCTTCGGCAGCAGGCCGCGCGACCCCTTCGACAGCGGCCCCGGCGGCTTCGGCGGCCCCTCCGGCAGCTTCTTCACCAGCGGCGGCCCCGCGGGCGCACCCGGCAACGGCAGCCCAGGCGGCCCCACGAACGGCGGCCCCGGCAACGGCGAGCCCAGAGGCGGCTCCGGAGGCGGCGACCCCTTCAGCGCCGGCGGGCCGGGAGGCGGCGACTTCTTCGGCGGCGGCGGGCCGGGAGGTAGCGGCTCCGGCGGCGACCCCTTCGCCGGTGGCGGCGGCCCCGGTGGCGGCCCTGGCAGTGGCGGTCCCGGTGGCGGCGGCCGTGGCGGTGGTGCCGGGGGCGGCAGGCCCTCCGGCGGCCCTCCGAGCGGCCCGCAGTCCGGTGGCGGCTTCTTCGGCTCCGACCCGTTCGGTGGTGACCCCTTCAGCGGCGGGCCTTTCGGCGGCGGCGGCCCGAACGGCCCCGGCCCAGGCGGCCCCGGCGGCGGCCCTGGCGGCCCAGGTGGCGGTCCCGGTGGTGGCCCCGGCGGTGGCCCGGGCGGGCAAGGCCCCGACGGACGTCCTGATGGGCGCGCCGAAGGGCGTGCCGAGGGACGCGGCGGAGGCCGCCGTGGAAGGCGCGCGGCCGACTCCGACGACAGCGCACCTCCCAGCCGTGGCAAGGACCCCTTCGCCACCGACACCCCCGGCGACGACGCTCCCGCGACCGGCAAGTCCCGCCGTTCCCGCAAGGACCGCAAGGCGTCCGACGACACCGACCAGAACGACAAGGACGACACCTCCCGGGGAACGCAGAGCCGGGTCGGCTGGAGCCCCTACGACGAGGGCGGCAACCGCTCGCGCGGCCCGCTGCTGGCCACGATCGGCGGCGTGGTGGTGCTCGGCCTCCTCGGCGGCGGCCTCTACCTGATGTGGAACGCCGACTCCCCCACCTCCGCCGAGACCGCCACCCCCAGACAGACCTCGGCGCCGCTGCCGTCGGCCCCGCCCGGCAAGTACGGGTTCGCCGCCGACCGCGAGACCGACCCCGACGGGATCTCGGTGAAGGAGTTCTTCGGCTCGAAGAAGAAGTTCACGGTCTCGGGCCGCGGCTACGAGATGACGATCACCAGCAAGGACAAGAAGTGCGAGGACGGCGCCCTGGGCGATGCCCTCAAGAAGGCGCTCAAGTCCGCCAAGTGCAACCAGTTCCTGCGCGCGAGCTTCCGCGACAAGGCCGGCAAGGTGATCGGCACGGTGGGCGTGGCCAACCTCAGCACGAGCAAGAACGCGAGCAAGGTGGCCAAGAGCGGCAACGACGAGAACTACGTCAAGCCGCTGGCGGGCAAGGACAGCGTCACGAAGCTCCTCGGCTCCGGTGCCGGCGGCGCGAAGGTCTCGACGTTCGGGCACTACGCGATCCTGGTCTGGTTCCAGAACAAGGACGGCACGAAGCCCGACTCGAAGGGGTCGAAGCAGATTTCCGAGGCCATCAACGACATCACCAAGGCCACCGTGTTCCAGGCTCTGGATCACCGGGCGCTCACCGGCAGCGCGCTGAGCTGAGCGGTCTTTGTGGGGCATATGCGCCTGTAGCGGGCTCGTGAGACCTCTGGGAACACCCATACCGACATAACGATCTCGCTACTCTCGCTAGGCTCCAGCTATGCGTGGCCAGGAACCCGGGTCTGAGCACGATCGCAGGGAAGCCGACCGCTCGGCCGTACCCGCGACGCCACCGCCGAGCTTCGGCCAGACCGACGGGCAAGACGTTCCAGCGGCGTTCGCTCCATCCGGCGAGGCGGACGCTCCCGTCCCACCCGTCCTCCAGGGATCGGCCTCCGACGAGGAGACGTCGCCCGGCGCCCAGCCATGGGAAGTGCCGGGCGACGACGCCGCCCCGTACGACTGGTTCTCCGACCCCACCCACCCCGACCACGGCCTCTCCGGTCCCCCACAGCCCGACCAGCACGCCTTCGGCGGACAGCACCAGTCCCCCGAACCACCCACCGGCCATCACGCCTTCGCCCCGCAGCCGCCCACCTGGGAGCCGCCGACCGCGCAGGATGGCACGCAGGTTCCCCAGGCGGACCAGCCCCACGGCGCCCACGGCGTTCAGCAGGACCAGCCCGTCCACCCGCAGGGCGTTCAGCAGGACCAGCACGTCCACCCGCATGACGTTCAGCAGGACCAGCACTTCCTCCCGCAGAACGCACCTGCCGACCAGCCCTTCGACGCGCAGGGCGCCCAGGAGGCACCTGCCCACCAGCCCTTCACCCCGCCCGCGTACCAGGAGCCGTTCGCCGCGCCCCCGACCGGTTTCACCCCCTTCGGCACCCCCGAGTCCGACCACCCGTGGCAGGCGGACGACGACCAGACCCGCCCGGGCCGCATCCAGGACATCCGCCCCTGGGACCAGCAGGAGCACGACCCCGGCCAGGACCTGGGCCGGTGGCCGGCGGAGCCGGTGGTGCCGGGCGCGCCGCCGTGGGAGCCGCCGCCCGCGTTCACGGCCGCAGCGGCGGGCATGCCGGCCTGGCCCGCCCCCATCTCGGACCCGCACGCCATGCCACCCTGGCCGGCCGCCACGGGCGAGCTGGAGGCCGAGCCTGACGAGCCGAGCCTCCCCCCGCCCTTCGACCCGAACGCCACCAACCCCGAGGGCTTCGCCCGCCCGGCCCACTACTTCGACCCCGAGGCCGCGAAGCTGGACGCCGCCCACCACCCGGCCCAGAGCACACCCGCCCCCACCGAGCAGGACGCCACCAACCCCACCGGCCCCCGCCCCGCCTTCCTGACCACGGACGCCACGACACCGCCCGACGGCGAGCCGCCCGCCACCCAGCCGAGCCCCGGCCAAGGCACCGCCCAGGACGCCGCACACCCGAGCCCCGGCCAAGGCCCCACGCCGGGCACCGGCCAAGGCTCCACGCCGGGCACCGGCCAAGGCACCCCACCGGCCCCCGCCCAGGGCCAGCCCCCCACCGGCCACCAGGAAGACCTGGAGCCGGACGACACCCGCCTGGCCCTCCCCTTCCCGACCGCCCCGGGCGCCCACCCCCCACCCCTCGGCGCCCCCGTCGCCACGGAAGACCCCGCCGCCGACCAGCCCCCGGCCCACTACTTCGACCCCAACGCGAACCAGTCCACCCGCCCCCCGGAGCCCGGCGACGTACCCGTCTGGCCCCCCACACCCCCCACCGGTGACAAACTGCCCGAGCTCCCCTTCTCCAGAGAAACCTGGGGCCAGCGCCCGTCCACCTCGCTGGACCTCCCCCGGCCCCCGGCAGGCGGCCCGGCCTTCCCGCCGGGCGCGTTCAAGCAGCCCCCGTTCCAGACCCCGCCCCCACCCCCACCACCGGCGAAGAGCAAGCGGGCGTTGCTGGTGACGCTGGGCGCGCTGGCCCTGGCGGGCGTGGCGACGGGCGGCTTCTTCGCCTTCCAGGCCGTGAGCGGCGCCCCGCCCACCACGGCCGCGGCCCGCTCCACCGCGCCACCGAGCGCCGCCACCGCGCAGACCCCGCCGCCGGACGCCGCCGGCACGTCGATACTCAACTCCGAGCAGACCGACCCGCAGAAGCTGTCGCTGTCGGAGGCGTTCCCGAAGAAGAAGGTCGGCGCGGCGGGCACCACGTTCACCAGGGTCAAGGCCGACATGGAGACGACCTGCGAGAAGGCCGCCACGGGCGAGTTCGCCGACGCGCTCAAGGAGCAGAAGTGCAGCCGGGTCCTGAGGGCCACGTACGTCGACAGCAAGCGCCGCTACGCCGTCACCACCGGCATCGCCGTCCTGCCTGACAGGAACGCCGCCGCCACCGCCGACCAGGCGAAGAACCTCTCCCGCAACATCTGGTTCCGCCCGCTGCCCGGCCCGGAGAAGTCGGGCGGCGAGCGCGTGCACATCGCGGGCGGCTACGCCTCGGGCCTGGTCTGGGGCCGCTACATCGTCTTCAGCTACGCCACCCACGCCGACGGCCACACGCCGGAGGCCAAGGACAAGACGTTGCCCAAGGTCAGCGGGGCGTTCAGGGACCAGACCTCACTCGTGCTCGAGCGCCGCATCACCAAGGGCTGAGGCCGCCGTCCGCACTCGCCGCGTGGCCCGCGCCCGCGCGGCGAGCTCCGGCTCCGGCGGGTATCCGACCTCTTCCAGGCACAGCCCGTGCGCGGGCGCGACGTGCACCCCGGAGTCCCGTACGGCCGCCGTCAGCACCTGCCCGGGCCACTCCACGGGCCGCCGCCCGTCACCGGCCGCCAGCAGCGACCCGACCAGCGCCCGCACCATCGAGTGGCAGAACGCGTCGGCCACCACGGTGGCCTCCAGCACCCCGTCCGGCTGCCGGGCCCAGTCCAGCCGCTGCAGCTCCCTGATCGTCGTGGCGCCCTCGCGCTTCTTGCAGAATGCCGCGAAGTCGTGCTCGCCGATCAGTCGCGACGCGGCCGCGTTCATCGCCCCGAGGTCGAGGGGCCGGTTGTGCCAGACCACCTCGCGCCGCCGCAGCGGGTCGACGCCGCCGGGAGCGTCACCCACCCGGTACGCGTACCGCCGGAACATCGCGGAGAACCGTGCGTCAAAGCCCTCAGGAGCCACCGAGACCCGATAAATCCGTACATCTGGCTCCAGGACCCCGCCGAGCCGTCTCACGAGCGCAGCGAGCCGCTCATCGACGCCCAGGCGCCCCCGGTTCCCGTCGAGCTCCCCCAGCGCCGCCTCCGGCACGTCCACGTGGGCCACCTGCCCCCGCGCGTGCACCCCGGCGTCGGTACGCCCGGCCACGGTCAGCATGGCGGGCCCGTCGAGCCGCAGGATCCGGCCGAGCGCCTGCTCGATCTCCCCCTGGACCGTACGCAGCCCCGGCTGCCTGGCCCATCCGGAGAAGCCGGTCCCGTCGTACGCGAGATCGAGGCGGAGCCGTACCACGATGGTTCTCCCTCACCTATGGAAAAGGGCCCGAACCCCCGCGAGGGGATCCGGGCCCATCTCATCCAGCCTGAAAGATCAGGCCTCGTCCTTCTTCGCCTCAGGAGCCTCGGCGCCCTCGGCGGGAGCCTCGGCGGCCTCCGCCTTGGTCTCCTCAGCGGCGGCGGCCTCGGGGGCCTCCTCAGCGGCCTCGGCCTTGGTCTCCTCCTCGGCCGGGGCGGCGGCCGGAGCAGCAGCCGGGGCCTCGGTGCGGCGGGTGGTGACGCCGCCCAGCGGCTCGGTCACCAGCTCGATGACCGCCATCGGGGCGTTGTCGCCCTTACGCGGGCCGATCTTGGTGATACGGGTGTAGCCACCGGGCCGCTCGGCGAACGTCACCGCGAGCTCGGTGAACAGGTGGTGCACGACGCCCTTGTCCCGAACGACGGTCAGGACCTGACGCCGGTTGTGGATGTCGCCCTTCTTCGCCTTGGTGATCAGGCGCTCCGCCAGCGGGCGCAGGCGCTTGGCCTTGGCGACCGTCGTGCGGATCTTGCCGTGGCGGAACAGGTCCGTGGCCAGGTTGGCCAGGATCAGCCGCTCGTGCGCCGGGCTGCCGCCAAGACGTGCACCCTTGGTGGGCTTGGGCATGTTAGTTCTCCTTGGGAGTTCACCCGCTCCGGCCGTACCAGGTACCGGGGTCGGGCCGCCAGGCCCCCGGGTCGGGGGCCCGCGCTATCTGGGAATCAGTACTGCTCGGTCTCGACGTACGCGCTGTCGTCGTCGTCGTAGCCGCCGCCGGCCACCGCGCTCGGGTCGAACCCGGGCGGGGAGTCCTTGAGCGCCAGCGACATCTCGTGCAGCTTCTGCTTGACCTCTTCGATCGACTTGGCGCCGAAGTTGCGGATGTCGAGCAGGTCCTGCTCGCTGCGGGCGACGAGCTCACCCACGGTGTGGATGCCCTCGCGCTTGAGGCAGTTGTAGGAGCGGACCGTGAGGTTCAGCTCCTCGATCGGCAGCGCCAGGTCGGCCGCGAGGGCGGCGTCGGTCGGCGACGGGCCGATGTCGATGCCCTCGGCCTCGACGTTGAGCTCGCGGGCCAGGCCGAAGAGCTCGACGAGGGTCTTACCGGCGGAGGCCACCGCGTCGCGGGGCTTCATGGCCGGCTTGGTCTCGACGTCGAGGATGAGGCGGTCGAAGTCGGTGCGCTGCTCGACTCGGGTCGCCTCGACCTTGTAGGTGACCTTGAGGACCGGGGAGTAGATCGAGTCGATCGGGATCCGGCCGATCTCCTGGCCCGGCTGCTTGTTCTGCGCGGCGGAGACGTAGCCGCGACCGCGCTCGACGGTCAGCTCCATCTCCAGCTTCGCCTTGCCGTTCAGCGTGGCGATGCGCAGCTCGGGGTTGTGCACCTCGACACCGGCCGGAGGCGCGATGTCGGCGGCGGTGACCTCGCCCGGGCCCTGCTTGCGCAGGTACATCACGACCGGCTCGTCGTGCTCGGAGGAGACGACCAGCTCCTTGAGGTTGAGGATGATGTCGGTGACGTCTTCCTTGACCCCGGGAACGGTCGAGAACTCGTGCAGCACGCCCTCGATGCGGATGCTCGTCACGGCCGCGCCCGGGATGGACGACAGCAGCGTGCGGCGCAGAGAGTTGCCGATGGTGTAACCGAAGCCCGGCTCCAGCGGCTCGATGACGAACCGGGACCGGGTCTCGTCGATCGACTCTTCGAGAAGAGTCGGACGCTGAGCGATCAGCATGTGGGTCTCCCCTGGTTTCGTGTGGCGACCGCTATATGACGCCACTCCGATAAAAACAGCCTAGTCGGGATGCGGCGTGCCGCACCCCGACCGGACCGGTGACTACTTACTTCGAGTAGAGCTCGACGATGAGCTGCTCCTGGACCTGGGTGTCGATCTGCTGGCGGACCGGCAGCTGGTGAACCAGGACGCGGAGCTTCTCGGGCACGACACCGAGCCACGCGGGCACGGTGCGCTCGCCGGCGGTGGCGCGGGCCACCTCGTACGGCAGGAGGTTGCGCTTGGTCTCGCGCACCTCGATGATGTCGTGCTCGCGCACGCGGTACGACGGGATGTCGACCTTCTTGCCGTTCACCGTGATGTGCCCGTGGCGGACCTGCTGGCGAGCGGCGTCGCGCGACTGGGCGAAACCGGCGCGGTAGACGACGTTGTCGAGGCGGCTCTCCAGGATCTGGAGCAGCACCTCACCGGTCTTGCCCGTCTTGCGGGTGGCCTCCTCGTAGTAGTTCGCGAACTGCTTCTCGAGGACGCCGTAGATGCGGCGGGTCTTCTGCTTCTCACGAAGCTGAAGCTGGTACTCGGACTCCTTGGGGCGTCCGCGGCCGTGCTCACCCGGCGGGTAAGGACGGATCTCGATGGGGCACTTGGCGGATTCGCACTTGCTGCCCTTGAGGAAGAGCTTGGTCTTCTCGCGACGGCAGAGCTTGCAGTCCGCGCCCGTGTAACGAGCCATTTCTCTGTATCTCCTGGGCTAATTCAGACGCGGCGGCGCTTCGGCGGCCGGCAACCGTTGTGCGGGACCGGGGTGACGTCCTGGATCGAGCCCACCTCCAGGCCGGTGGCCTGCAGCGAGCGGATCGCGGTCTCACGGCCGGAGCCGGGGCCCTTGACGAAGACGTCGACCTTGCGCATGCCGTGCTCCATGGCGCGGCGGGCGGCGTTCTCGGCGGCCATCTGGGCGGCGAACGGGGTGGACTTACGGGAGCCCTTGAAACCCACGTGGCCGGCGCTGGCCCAGGAGATCACGTTCCCGTTCGGGTCCGTGATCGAGACGATCGTGTTGTTGAACGTGCTCTTGATGTGGGCGTGCCCATGAGCGACGTTCTTCTTCTCCTTGCGGCGCACCTTCTTCGGCGCACCCTGGCGGCTCTTAGGAGGCATTGCTTGCCTTCACTCCTGAGGTCTTCGGTCCGCGGCGCGGGACTACTTCTTACCGGGCTTCTTCTTGCCGGCGACGGTCTTCTTCTTGCCCTTACGGGTACGCGCGTTGGTCTGGGTGCGCTGACCGTGCACGGGCAGGCCCTTGCGGTGCCGGATGCCCTGGTAGCAACCGATCTCGATCTTGCGACGGATGTCGGCCTGAACCTCGCGGCGCAGGTCACCCTCGATCTTGAAGTTCGCCTCGATGTAGTCACGCATCGGGACGAGCTCGGTGTCGGAGAGCTGGTGCACGCGGAGATCGCCGCTGACGCCGGTGGCCTGGAGGATCTCCTGGGCGCGGGTGCGGCCGATTCCGTAGATGTAGGTGAGAGCGATCTCCAGCCGCTTGTCGCGGGGGAGGTCGACGCCAACCAGGCGAGCCATGGTCGGGCATTCTCCTTCTTTGTGGCGGAGGTCTTGCGCCGCACTACCCCTCCCCAATGCCCGGGGTGAGGGCCCCGGCCTCCGACCGGGGGTCTCCTGAACGGTTCAGCGAGAGCACTGCCTGTTCAGGTGTGAGACGCGACTACTTGATGCAGGCTCCTCATGGATCGAGCCCGCTCCCTGATGGGGCGGACTCGGAGAAGCCTTGCGGCGACTAACCCTGGCGCTGCTTGTGGCGCAGGTTGTCGCAGATCACCATGACGCGACCGTGCCGGCGGATCACCTTGCACTTGTCGCAGATCTTCTTGACGCTCGGCTTTACCTTCATTGTCCTTCGTGTCCTCAGACGTCTTTACTTGTATCGGTAGACGATCCGCCCACGACTCAGGTCGTAGGGGCTCAGCTCAACAACGACCCGGTCATCGGGAAGGATTCGGATGTAGTGCATCCGCATGCGTCCGCTGATGTGGGCCAGGACTTTGTGGCCGTTGTCGAGCTGCACCCGGAACATGGCGTTCGGGAGCGATTCGACCACAGTGCCCTCGATCTCGATGGCGCCGTCTTTCTTGGCCAAAATTCCTCGCGTTTCACTGATCGGTCGTCTGAGGCTCCGGTTCACTACGCAGCCGCGACCTTCACGCTTCGAAGAGAGCGACGATCGGCAAGGATCGCCGACGCGTGGAAAGTCATAGTGAGCCGACTAAGGAGTGTACGACACCTGAGCCCAAAACGCGAAACGCGTGCCAGGTGTCCTGACACAACCATGAGTGAGTGTACCCCACGCCTCCAATGCCTGACGCGCACAGCGCGAGGCCCGCCGGAGATTCCCGGCGGGCCCGTCCGTGTGGGGTCCATCAGTAGATGCGGTGCTGCGAGCCGCAGTACGCGTACTTCCCGCCCCAGCAGGTCCAGGTGTAGACCTTCTTGATCCCCTTGCCCGACCACACCCCGTGGTGCGAGCCGTCCCACTTCTTGTAGAACTTGTACCACTTGCCGCCGGAGTAGTACTTGAACCAGACGTAGCCGTACTTCGGCGTGTACTCCTTGCCGTACCAGTGGGTGTAGACCTTCTTGCCCGACTTGTAGGTCTTGCCGTAGGTGTAGGCCTTCTTGCCGCTGGAGTGGTACGGGCCCCAGCTCCCCAGCGACCCGGTCGCCTGCGTGGCGGCCTGGGCGGCGGGGGCTGCGGCGAGGCCGGCGAACACCATCGAGCCGGCGAGAGCGGTGGCTGCAAGGACCTTGCGCATGTGGGTTCCTCCGTGAGTCGTGGTCCGACACAGCTCACGTTAGGAAGCCGGGCCTGTCCGCACTGCGCAGGAATTCACACAGTGCACTACTGCACAGAGCCCCTACGTACGCTTCGGCCTGCTGTCCCCGAAGATGGTGCTCACCAGCAGGATCACGCCCCACGGGCCCATCACCCACAGCGGCCAGGGGTAGGCGGGGTCGCCGGACGTGATGCTCACGATCAGCCAGATCACCCAGTTGATGCCGCTGGCCGCCGCCCAGGCGCTCCAGGCCGCCTTCATGCCGCTGTGCATGCCCTGCTGCTGCGGCTTGGCCGCCGCGCCCGCCTTGACCGGCAGGTGGCGCAGGTCCACGTCGGGCAGGTCGGACGTCAGCTTGGCCAGCTCACCGTAGGTCTTGCTCTGGTAGAGGCTCTCGAGCCGCTCGTTGAACTCGTCCATCGTGATGCGGCCCTGCGCCGTGTGCTCGCGGAGGATGGCAGCGACCCGGTCTCGGTCGGCGTCGGAGGCACGCATCTCGGGGCTGTTCTTCGCCATCCCAATCACTCCCGGCTAGAGCTGAAGTTGAGCCAGGCGCGATTCGCCCCCATCCAGGGCGGTAAGCACCCAAGGACCATTATGTGTCACGGCCACGCTGTGTTCGAAGTGTGCGGAGTGCTTACCGTCGATCGTCACGACGGTCCAGTCGTCGGCCAGCACGCGGGTGCGCTCGGTGCCGAGGTTGACCATCGGCTCGATGGCCAGGCACATGCCCTCCTCCAGCGCCGGGCCGCGGCCGGGCTTGCCGTGGTTGGCGATCCACGGGTCCATGTGCATCTCGGTGCCGATGCCGTGGCCGCCGTACTCGGGAGGGATGCCGTAGCGGCCCTGGGACTTCACGTAGCGCTCGACCTCGTACCCGATGTCGGACAGGTGCCGGCCGGGCTTCAGCGCGGCGATGCCGCGCCACATGGCCTCCTCCGTGACCCGCATCAGCTCGGTCAGCTTCTGGTCCACCTCGCCGACCGGGACCGTGACGGCGGAGTCGCCGTGCCAGCCCTCCAGGATCGCGCCGCAGTCGATGGAGATGATGTCGCCCTCGCGCAGCTTGCGGGCGTCCGTCGGGATGCCGTGAACGACCTCGTCGTTCACCGACGCGCAGATCGTGGCGGGGAAGCCCTGGTAGCCCTTGAACGACGGGATCGCGCCCTCGCCCCTGATCGCCTTCTCGGCGATGACGTCGAGGTCGAGCGGCGTCATGCCGGGCTCGACCGAGCGCTTGAGCAGGTCGAGCGTGCGCCCGACCACCAGGCCCGCGGCCCGCATCTTCTCGAGCTGCTCCGGCGACTTGATCTGGATGCCGTGTCTGTTGCGTTTGAACATCTTCTGCCCCCCTGGGTCTCAACGGGCCACGGTGGGGGCCCAATTCCCCCCACAATAGCCGCGAGGTGGCACGGAAACCCGTGCCACCTCCGCAAATCGGTCGTAACTGGACTAGCCCAGGAACGGCCGGATCGCGTCCATGGCCCGCTGAGTGACCTCCTCGACCGGCCCTGTCGCGTCGACGCCCACGAGGATGTCCTCGTCGGCGTAGTAGGAGACCAGCGGTGCCGTCTGCTCCTGGTAGACCTCCAGGCGGTGCCTGACGGTCTCCTCCTTGTCGTCGTCACGCTGGAAGAGCGCGCCCCCGCACGCGTCACACTTGTCGTCCTTCTTGTCGTCGAACTCGACGTGCCAGATGCGGCCGCACTGGCTGCAGGTGCGCCGGCCGGCGAGCCGCCTGACCACCTCGTCGTCGTCGACCACGAGCTCCAGAACGAGATCGAGCGCCTGGCCCCAGTCCTTGAGCATGTCGCGCAGGATCTCCGCCTGCGCGACGTTCCTCGGGAAGCCGTCGAGCAGGAACCCGTCCTGCGCGTCGTCCTCGGACAGACGGTCACGGACCATGGCGATGGTGACCTCGTCGGGCACCAGGTCGCCACGGTCCATGTACGTCTTGGCCAGCTTGCCAAGGTCCGTGCCGCCGGAGACGTTGGCACGGAAGATGTCACCTGTCGAGATTTTCGGGATGGACAGGTTCGATGCGATGTACTGGGCCTGTGTCCCCTTACCCGCTCCGGGGGGCCCGACCAGAACGAGACGCACTACCGCAGGAAACCTTCGTAGTTACGCTGCTGCAGCTGGCTCTCGATCTGCTTCACCGTGTCCAGGCCGACGCCTACCATGATCAGAATGCTCGTCCCTCCGAACGGGAAGTTCTGGCTCGCACCGGCCACCGCCAGCGCGACGATCGGGACCATGGAGATCAGACCCAGATAGAGCGCGCCAGGCGCGGTCAGACGGGTGAGCACGAAGTTCAGGTATTCAGCCGTCGGACGGCCGGGGCGGATGCCCGGAATGAATCCACCGTACTTCTTCATGTTGTCGGCGACTTCAGTGGGGTTGAACGTAATCGACACGTAGAAGTAGGTGAAGAAGATGATCAGCAGGAAGAACGTGGCCATGTAGATCGGGGTGTCGCCCGTGGCCAGGTTCTGCGAGATCCAGGTGATCACCACGTTGTCGCTGGTCTGGAAGAGCGACGTGATCAGCTGCGGCAGGTAGAGCAGGGACGACGCGAAGATCACCGGGATGATGCCGGCCTGGTTGACCTTCAGCGGGATGTAGGTGGAGGTGCCGCCGTACATCCTGCGGCCCACCATGCGCTTGGCGTACTGCACCGGGATGCGGCGCTGGGCCTGCTCGACGAACACGACCGCGGCGATCATGAAGACGCCGACCACCATGACGACGGCGAAGGTGAACTTGTTCGCCTGGAAGATGTTGGCCAGCTCGGAGGGGAAGACCGCGACGACCTGCGTGAAGATCAGGATCGACATGCCGTTGCCGACACCGCGGTCGGTGATGAGCTCACCCAGCCACATGATCACCGACGTACCGGCGGTCATGATGACCACCATCGTCACGATCATGAAGATGTTGTCGGGGTCGAGCAGGACGTCCTGCTGGCAGTTCGGGAAGAGCTGGCCGGTACGGGCCAGCGCGATGAAGGCGGTGGACTGCAGAACCGCGAGCCCGATGGTCAGATAACGCGTATACTGCGTGATCTTGGTCTGGCCGGATTGGCCTTCCTTCTTCAGCGCTTCGAGTCGCGGAATGACCACGACGAGCAGCTGGAGAATGATGCTCGCGGTGATGTACGGCATGATGCCCAGCGCGAACACGGAAAGCTTCAGCAGCGCACCGCCGCTGAAGAGCTGGACCATCCCGTAGATGTTGCCGGTGTCGCCACTCCGAGCCTGGTCGAAACAGGCGGCGAGGTTCTGGACGTGGACTCCCGGGGTCGGAAGAACCGAGCCGAGACGGAAAAGCGCGATGATGCCCAGGGTGAAGAGCAACTTCTTGCGCAGGTCCGGTGTCCGGAACGCCCGGGTAAACGCGGTCAGCACGGTCCCTCCTGCGCGCCTTTACGGCGGTGTGAGTAAGCGATGGTGCGGGGATCTGCCATCTGAAGTCTCATGTCAAACGAGCCGGACAGAAGCCTGCCGTCTCGCGAACTCTAACGCACTACGGGCGTGGGGGCCCATTGTCAAAGCCCCCACGCCTCGTCATAGCGTTACTACAGCTCGGTAACGGAACCACCGGCGGCGGCGATCTTCTCCTTCGCGGAGGACGAGAAGGCGTGAGCCGTCACGTTCACCGCGACCGAGATCTCGCCGGTGCCGAGCACCTTCACGAGCTGGTTCTTGCGAACAGCACCCTTGGCGACCAGACCCTCGACGGTGACCTCGCCACCCTCGGGGAACAGCTCGCCGATCCTGTCGAGGTTGACGACCTGGTAGGTCGTCTTGAACAGGGCGTTGGAGAAGCCCTTGAGCTTCGGCAGACGCCTCTGCAGCGGCACCTGGCCACCCTCGAAGCCGAGGGGAACCGTCGTACGGGCGTGCGAGCCCTTGGTGCCGCGACCGGCCGTCTTGCCCTTCGACGCCTCGCCGCGACCCTTGCGGATCTTCGACTTGTTGGCGCCGGGGGCGGGACGCAGGTCGTGAATCTTGAGCGGAGCCTTGTCAGTCATGACTAGTCGACCTCTTCCACCTCGACGAGGTGCGTCACCACGGAGACCATCCCGCGAATCTCGGGCCGGTCCTCCTTGACGACGACGTCGCCGATTCGCTTCAGGCCAAGCGAACGCAGCGAGTCACGCTGGTTCTGCTTGCCACCGATCTTCGAGCGAACCTGAGTGATCTTCAGGCGTGCCATGACTAGCTCACCGCCTTCGCGGCCGCAGCCTCCGCCAGGCCCTCACGCTGAGCCTTGAGCATGGCCGGCGGGGCCACGTCCTCGATCGGCAGGCCACGGCGGGCGGCGATCTCCTCGGGGCGCGAGAGGCCCTTCAGAGCCGCCACGGTGGCGTGCACGATGTTGATCGGGTTGTCGGAGCCGAGCGACTTGGACAGCACGTCGTGGATGCCCGCGCACTCCAGGACCGCGCGCACCGGGCCACCGGCGATGACGCCGGTACCGGCCGAGGCCGGACGCAGGAAGACGACGCCGGCCGCCTCCTCGCCCTGCACGGTGTGCGGGATCGTGCCCTGGATCCTGGGCACCTTGAAGAAGTGCTTCTTCGCCTCTTCGACACCCTTGGCGATGGCCGCGGGGACTTCCTTGGCCTTGCCATAGCCGACGCCGACCAGGCCGTTGCCGTCACCGACGACGACGAGGGCGGTGAAGCTGAAGCGACGACCACCCTTCACGACCTTGGCCACTCGGTTGATCTTCACTACGCGCTCGATGTACGAGACGCCCTTGTCGGCGGCGCCGCCGCGGCGATCGTCACGACGGTCCCGCCGCTCGCCACCGGTGCCGCCACCGCGACGCGGAGCTGCAGCCATCAGTGGTTCCTCTTCTCAGTAGCCATCAGAACTCGAGCCCGCCTTCGCGGGCACTGTCCGCCAGGGCCGCGATGCGGCCGGCGTAGCGGTTGCCACCGCGGTCGAAGACGACCTTGGTGATCCCGGCTTCCTTGGCCCGCTGAGCGAGGAGCTCGCCGACCTTCTTCGCCTTCTCCGTCTTGTCGCCCTCCAGCGAACGCAGCGAGGCGTCCATGGTGGAGGCGCTCACCAGCGTGTGGCCGACGGAGTCGTCCACGATCTGGACGAACATGTGACGCGTCGAGCGGTTGACGACCAGGCGCGGACGCTCGGCCGTACCGACCACGAACTTGCGGACGCGGCGGTGACGGCGGGCCCGCGAAACGGTGCGGGCAGCCGTGTGCTTGCTGAACGCAACCTTCGGAGCCATGCCTACTTACCAGCCTTTCCGACCTTGCGGCGGATCTGTTCGCCCTGGTAGCGCACGCCCTTGCCCTTGTACGGGTCAGGCTTGCGCAACTTGCGGATGTTGGCCGCGACCTCGCCGACCTTCTGCTTGTCGATGCCGTCCACGTGGAACAGGGTCGGCTTCTCGACGCGGAAGCTGACGCCCTCGGGGGCGTCGACGATGACCGGGTGGCTGAAGCCCAGAGAGAACTCCAGCTGCGTCGGGCCCTTGGCCTGGACGCGGTAACCGACGCCGACGATCTCAAGGCTCTTGGAGTAGCCCTGAGTGACGCCCTGCACCATGTTGGCGATCAGCGTCCTGGACAGGCCGTGCAGCGCACGGACCTTGTTCTCGTCGTTGGGCCGGGAGACGGCGATCGCGCCGTCGTCGTCGCGCACCACCGTGATGGGCTCGGCGACCGTGTGAGTGAGCGTGCCCTTCGGGCCCTTGACCTGGACATCCTGGCCGTCGATCGTGATGTCGACGCCACTCGGCACAGGGATGGGCAGCCGTCCGATTCGCGACATGCTGTGTTCCTCCCCTCTACCAGACGTAGGCGAGGACTTCGCCGCCCACGCCACGCTTGCCGGCCTGCTTGTCGGTCATGAGGCCGTGGGACGTCGAGATGATCGCGACGCCCAGTCCGCCCAGGACTCGAGGCAGGTTGTCCTTCTTCGCATAAACCCGCAGACCGGGCTTGGAAACCCGGCGCAGGCCCGCGAGCGAGCGCTCACGGGTGGGCCCGAACTTGAGCTCCACCACGAGGTTCTTCCCGACCTTGGCGTCCTCGACGGTCCAAGCCTGGATGTAACCCTCCTGCTGGAGGATCTCGGCGATGTGCGCCTTGATCTTCGAGTACGGCATCGACACGCTGTCGTGGTACGCCGAATTCGCGTTACGCAGACGCGTGAGCATGTCTGCGATCGGGTCGGTCATCGTCATGGCCAGTGGCCTTCCTCGCCGCGGTTTCCAGTCGGTGAAGCGCTTTTGACGGTCGAGTCCGCCTTGCGGCTACCTCTCCGCGCTCTACCGGTGGACCTTCGGCGTGGTCACGGACACCCCCGGAGAGGCGTCCTGATTCTGCTATCCGAATATGAGTGCCCGATGGGCGGCACTCGGGCCGCCCACCAGGTTACCTACCAGCTCGACTTGGTGATGCCGGGCAGCTCGCCCCGGTGCGCCATCTCGCGGAAGCACACGCGGCACAGGCCGAACTTCCTGTAGACGGCGCGCGGACGGCCGCAGCGCGAGCACCGCGTGTACGCCCGGACCTCGAACTTCTGCTTGCGCCCCGCCTTGGCGATCAGCGACTTCTTCGCCATTGGATCAGGCCTCCTTGAACGGGAAGCCGAGGAGCTTCAGCAGCGCCCGGCCCTGGTCGTCGTTCTTCGCGGTGGTCACGATCGTGATGTCCATGCCCCGCGGCCGGTCGACCTTGTCCTGGTCGACCTCGTGGAACATGACCTGCTCGGTCAGACCGAACGTGTAGTTGCCGTTGCCGTCGAACTGCTTCGGCGACAGGCCCCGGAAGTCCCGGATTCGGGGCAGGGCCAGCGCCAGCAGCCGGTCGAGGAACTCCCACATGCGGTCGCCGCGCAGCGTGACGTGCGCGCCGATCGGCATGCCCTCGCGCAGCTTGAACTGCGCGATGGACTTGCGCGCCCGGACGACGGCCGGCTTCTGGCCGGTGATCGCGGTGAGGTCGCGGACGGCACCTTCGATGAGCTTGGAGTCACGAGCCGCCTCGCCCACGCCCATGTTGACCTTGATCTTGGTCAGGGCCGGGATCTGCATGACGTTCTCGATGCCGAACTGCTCGCGAAGCTGCGCCGCGATCTCCTCGCGGTACTTCGTCTTGAGTCGCGGCGTCGGACGCTCGGTCTCGGTCTCAGTGGTCGTGGCAGTCATCAGCTGTCCTCACCCGTCTCGTCGGCCTTCTTCTCGTCGGCCTTCTTGTCGGCGGGCTTGTCGTCCTTGAGCTTCTTCACGTTCGAGACGTGGATCGGGCCCTCCATGGTCTGCACACCGCCGGTCTTGGCGCCGCGCGGGCCCTGGTGGGTCTCCTTGGCGTGCTTCTTGATCATGTTGACGCCCTCGACCACCACGCGGTCCTCGCGCGGCAGCGTGGCGATCACACGGCCCTTGGCACCCTTGTCCTTGCCGGCGATGACCTGGACCAGGTCACCCTTGCGCACGTGCAGCGACTTCGGCATTACAACACCTCCGGGGCGAGCGAGATGATGCGCATGAACTTCTTGTCGCGCAGCTCGCGGCCGACCGGGCCGAAGATACGAGTGCCACGAGGGTCACCGCTGTCCTTGATGATGACGGCGGCGTTCTCGTCGAAGCGGATGTAGGAGCCGTCGGGCCGGCGCCGCTCCTTGACCGTGCGGACGATGACGGCCTTGACCACATCGCCCTTCTTGACGCCCGTGCTGCCCGGCAGCGCGTCCTTGACAGTGGCGACGATGACGTCGCCGATACCGGCGTAGCGTCGGCCCGAACCACCGAGAACGCGGATGCAAAGGATCTCCTTCGCGCCCGTGTTGTCGGCGACCTTGAGCCGCGACTCCTGCTGGATCACGTCTACTCCTGTTAGTCGCGCCGGTTCTCATTTCTGAGCCTGGCGGAACCTGGCATTGTCTTGTTCCCACGGCCACAGCGCCCCTCAGGGCGCCGCACCGCAGGCGACGCGAGGCCGTCGGGCCCCGCGTCCTTGGACGCCGTCATGGGGGCTCACAGAGCCCCCACGAGGCGCGTTGTATCCGAGAGGGCCTACTTGGCCTTCTCGAGGATCTCCACGACCCTCCACCGCTTGGTGGCGGAGAGGGGGCGGGTCTCCATCAGCAGCACGCGGTCGCCGACGCCGCAGGCGTTGGCCTCGTCGTGCGCCTTGTACTTGGTCGTACGGCGGATGACCTTGCCGTACAGACGGTGCTTCACGCGGTCCTCGACGGCGACGACGACGGTCTTGTCCATCTTGTCGCTGACGACGAGGCCCTCGCGGACCTTGCGGAAGTGCCGCCCGGACTCGGCGGTCTCAGCGGTCTCGTTGGTCTCGGTGGTCTCAGCCATCGCTCGTCTCCTTCTCGACCGTGACGATGCCCAGCTCGCGCTCGCGCATCACGGTGTAGATACGGGCGATCTCGCGGCGGACGGCGCGCAGCCGCCCGTGGCTCTCCAACTGACCGGTCGCCGACTGGAAGCGGAGGTTGAACAGCTCCTCCTTCGCCTCCTTCAGCTTCTGGACGAGGGTCTCCTCGTCCTCGAGCCGCAGCTCCCCGGCGGTCAGGCCCTTAGCCATCACGCCTCACCCACTTCACGCTTAACGATCTTGCACTTCATCGGGAGCTTGTGGATCGCACGCTGAAGCGCCTCGCGAGCGATCGGCTCCGCCACGCCGGACAGCTCGAACATCACGCGTCCGGGCTTGACGTTGGCGATCCACCACTCCGGCGAACCCTTACCGGAACCCATGCGGGTCTCGGCCGGCTTCTTCGTGAGCGGACGGTCGGGGTAGATGTTGATCCACACCTTGCCGCCACGGCGGATGTGACGGGTCATGGCGATACGAGCGGACTCGATCTGGCGGTTGGTCACGTAGGAGTGCTCAACAGCCTGAATGCCGAACTCGCCGAACACGACCCTGGTGCCGCCCTTGGCGGCTCCGCTGCGGTCAGGCCGGTGCTGCTTGCGGTGCTTGACCCTGCGCGGGATCAGCATGGTCAGCTCCCTTCAGCACCCGGCTGCGCAGCCGGGCCGGTCTCGGGGGCGGCCTGCGAGGCCGCCTCGTTGCGGGGGGCGCGGTCGCCACGGCCGCCACCACG
Source organism: Nonomuraea rubra (assembly GCF_014207985.1). Taxonomy (NCBI): domain Bacteria; kingdom Bacillati; phylum Actinomycetota; class Actinomycetes; order Streptosporangiales; family Streptosporangiaceae; genus Nonomuraea; species Nonomuraea rubra. Next base: position 11,466,800 of record NZ_JACHMI010000001.1, read on the forward strand.
ACGGGGGCGGTCGCCGCCACCACGACGCGGACGGTCGCCGCCGCCACCACGACGGTCGTCGCGCTCGCGACGCTGGCCGGCACGAGCGCCGGCGGCGGCCGCCTCACGCTCGGCGCGGCTCGTCGGAGCCTCGCCCTTGTAGATCCAGACCTTCACGCCGATGCGGCCGAAGGTCGTACGGGCCTCGTAGAAGCCGTAGTCGATGTCCGCGCGGAGCGTGTGCAGCGGCACGCGACCCTCGCGGTAGAACTCCGACCGCGACATCTCGGCGCCGCCCAGACGACCGGAGCACTGGACACGGATGCCCTTGGCGCCGGACTTCATGGCCGACTGCATCGCCTTGCGCATGGCACGACGGAACGAGACGCGGCTCGACAGCTGCTCGGCCACGCCCTGCGCGACGAGCTGCGCGTCGATCTCGGGGTTCTTGACCTCGAGGATGTTGAGCTGGACCTGCTTCTTGGTCAGCTTCTCCAGGTCGCCGCGGATGCGGTCGGCCTCGGCGCCGCGACGGCCGATCACGATGCCGGGACGCGCGGTGTGGATGTCCACCTGCACGCGGTCCGTCGTGCGCTCGATCTCGACCTTGGAGATGCCGGCCCGCTCCATGCCCTTCTGCAGCATGCGACGGATCGCCACGTCCTCGGCGACATACGACTTGTACAGCTTGTCGGCGTACCACCGGCTCTTGAAGTCGGTCGTGATGCCGAGGCGGAACCCGTGCGGGTTAACCTTCTGGCCCACTATCGGGTCCTTCCCTTCGGCTCGCGGGACTCCACGATCACGGTGATGTGGCTCGTCCGCTTGTTGATCCGATAGGCGCGACCCTGTGCACGCGGGCGGAACCGCTTCAGCGTCGGGCCCTCGTCGACCCAGGCGCGGCTCACGAAGAGCGTGCTCGGGTCGAGATCGAAGTTGTGCTCGGCGTTCGCCATGGCGGAGCTGAGCACCTTGTAGATCGGCTCGCTCGCCGACTGGGGAGCGAACTGCAGCACGGCCTGCGCCTCCGAAGCGGGCAGCCCGCGAATAAGGTCCACCACGCGGCGGGCCTTGAGGGGCGTGACACGGACGAACCGCGCCTGAGCCCTGGCTTCCATCGCTTTCTCCTACTTCTGGGACGCTTACCGCCGGCTGCGGCGGTCTTCCTTGACGTGGCTGCGGAACGTCCGCGTGGGGGCGAACTCTCCGAGCTTGTGCCCGATCATCGACTCGGTGACGAACACCGGGACGTGCTTGCGGCCGTCGTGCACGGCGATCGTGTGCCCGAGCATGTCGGGAACGATCATGGAGCGACGCGACCACGTCTTGATGACATTCTTGGTGCCCTTCTCGTTCTGGGCGTCCACCTTCTTCTGAAGGTGGTCGTCCACGAAGGGACCCTTCTTAAGGCTACGTGGCATTTCGGCTGCTCCTACCGCTTCTTCCTCTTGGACCGACGGCGGATGATCAGCCTGTCGCTGGCCTTGTTCGCCTGACGGGTACGGCCCTCGGGCTTGCCCTTGGGGTTCACCGGGTGACGACCACCGGAGGTCTTACCCTCACCACCACCGTGCGGGTGGTCGACGGGGTTCATCGCGACACCACGGACGGTCGGGCGCTTGCCCTTCCACCGCATACGTCCGGCCTTACCCCAGTTGATGTTGGCCTGCTCGGCGTTGCCGACCTGGCCCACCGTGGCGCGGCAGCGCACGTCCACCATGCGCATCTCACCGGACGGCATACGCAGCGTGGCGTACTGGCCCTCCTTGGCGAGGAGCTGGATCTGAGCGCCCGCGGAGCGGCCGAGCTTGGCGCCACCACCCGGACGGAGCTCCACCGCGTGGATGAAGGTACCGGTCGGGATGTTGCGCAGCGGCAGGCAGTTGCCCGGCTTGATGTCGGCGGCGGGACCGTTCTCGATCCGGTCGCCCTGCTTGAGGCCGGTCGGCGCGATGATGTAGCGCTTCTCGCCGTCGGCGTAGTGGAGCAGGGCGATGTTGGCGGTGCGGTTGGGGTCGTACTCGATGTGAGCGACCTTGGCCGGGATGCCGTCCTTGTCGTGCCTGCGGAAGTCGATGATCCGGTAGGCGCGCTTGTGACCGCCGCCCTGGTGGCGAGCGGTGACCCGGCCGTGTACGTTGCGGCCGCCCTTGCTGTGAAGGGGCGCAAGCAGCGACTTCTCAGGAGTGCTGCGGGTGATCTCGGAGAAGTCCGAGACACTCGATCCGCGGCGACCCGGAGTCGTCGGCTTGTATTTACGGATGCCCATCTTTTTCGTTCATCCTTCGTCGGTTACATGGGTGAGCCCGCCGCACCGGAGTGCGACGGTCTCAGCCCCGCGGGCCCTTGGCAGGCCCACTCACTTCTATGGCTGTCAGCCGATCTGACCGAAGATGTCGATCCGATCGCCCTCGACCAGGCTCACGATCGCGCGCTTGGTGTCGGGACGCTTGCCGTAGCCGGTACGGGTCCGCTTGCGCTTGCCCTGCCGGTTGATCGTGTTCACGCTGGTGACCTTGACCCCGAAGATCTGCTCGACAGCGATCTTGACCTGGGTCTTGTTCGCGGTCTTCTTCACCAGGAACGTGTACTTGTTGTTCTCATCGATCAGGCCGTAGCTCTTCTCAGAGACGACCGGCTTGATGATGATGTCGCGCGGGTCGGCGATCTTCTCCATCAGGCGTCTTCCTTCCCGCCACTCAGCCGCGCCACGACCTGGTCGTACGCCTCCTGGGTGAAGACCACGTCGTCGTGCACGAGCACGTCGTAGGTGTTGAGCTGCCCGGCGTCCAGCAGGTGGACCTCGGGAGCGTTGCGCAGGCTCAGCCAGGTCAGCTCGTCGTCCGAGTCGACCACGACCAGGACGCGGGCGGACTGGGTGACCTTGCGCAGGGCCTCCAGCGCGGCCTTGGTCTTGGGCGTCTCGCCCGAGACCAGGGAGCTCACGACGTGCACGCGGTTGCCGCTCGCCCGGTCGGACAGGGCGCCACGCAGGGCGGCGGCCTTCATCTTCTTGGGCGTGCGCTGCGAGTAGTCGCGCGGCACGGGGCCGTGGACGGTGCCACCGCCGGTGAACTGCGGCGCGCGGGTCGAGCCCTGGCGGGCGCGGCCGGTGCCCTTCTGGCGGTACGGCTTCTTGCCGCCGCCGGAGACCTCACCGCGGGTCTTGGCCTTGTGGGTGCCCTGCCGGCGAGCGGCGAGCTGGGCCACGACCACCTGGTGGATCAGCGGAACGTTGACCTTCGCGCCGAAGATGTCTTCGGGCAGGTCGACGGTGCCGGCCTTCGCGCCGCTGGCGTCGAGGACGTCAATAGTGGTGCTCACTTGGCAGCCCCCTTCTTGGCAGCGGTACGGACGAGGACCAGGCTGCCGTTGGCGCCGGGGATCGCACCCTTGATCAGGATGAGGCCCTTCTCGGCGTCCACGGCGTGAACCTTGAGGCTCTGCACAGTGGTGCGGACGTTACCCATCCGACCAGCCATGCGCAGACCCTTGAAAACGCGGCCCGGGGTGGCGCAGCCACCGATGGAACCCGGCGAACGGTGCTTGCGCTGCGTACCGTGCGACGCGCCCAGACCACCGAAGCCGTGCCGCTTCATGACACCGGCGAAGCCCTTGCCCTTGCTCTTGCCCGTCACGTCGACGAACTGGCCCGCCTCGAAGGTGTCGGCCAGCAGCTCCTGGCCCAGGGTGTAGTCGCTCGCGTCGTCGGTGCGGATCTCCGCGAAGTAACGGCGCGGGGTGATGTCGTGCTTACGCAGGTAGTCGCCGAGCGGCTTGTTGACCTTCCGGGGGTCGACCTGCCCGAAGCCGAGCTGAACGGCGGAGTAGCCGTCCTTCTCTGCGGTGCGGACGCGGGTCACCACGCACGGACCGGCCTCGACCACGGTGACCGGAACGAGCCGGTTGTCCGCGTCGAAGACCTGGGTCATGCCGAGCTTCTTGCCCAGGACGCCCTTGATCGTCTTAGCCATGTCAGTGCGTTCCCTCAGAGCTTGATCGAAATGTCGACACCCGCGGGGAGGTCGAGCCGCATGAGCGAGTCAACCGTCTTGGGGGTCGGGTCGATGATGTCAATCAGCCGCTTGTGCGTGCGCATCTCGAAGTGCTCGCGGCTGTCCTTGTACTTGTGCGGCGAGCGGATGACGCAGTACACGTTCTTCTCGGTCGGCAGCGGCACCGGGCCCGCGACCTTCGCGCCAGTCCGCGTCACCGTCTCGACGATCTTCTTGGCCGAGCTGTCGATGACCTCGTGGTCATAGGCCTTGAGCCGAATGCGGATCTTCTGTCCCGCCATAGTGGCCTCGGTGTCCTTCGCTGTCGTCTGAAAAAGTATCGTGCGGCCTGTGCCGCTGTGTGTTCATGCAGGTGAAACCCCGCATTAACCCCACGAGGCAGACGTAGTCGATCTGCCTTTTCTTCCGTGATCCGGCAGTGACTTCGGTCACTAGCCTTCGCTCGTTGGCCGAAGTGACTGCTGGATCACGGCGCCTCTTGCATGGGGCCCTTCACGCGTTGCGGCGGCCGGCCCGAAGGTTCGGGGCCGACCGCCGCCCCGACGGTCTAGCTACTTGATGATCTTCGTGACCCGACCGGCGCCGACGGTGCGGCCACCCTCACGGATCGCGAACTTGAGGCCTTCCTCCATGGCGATGGGCTGGATCAGCTCAACGCGCATCTCGGTGTTGTCGCCCGGCATGACCATCTCGGTGCCCTCGGGGAGGTTCACAACGCCGGTCACGTCAGTCGTACGGAAGTAGAACTGAGGACGGTAGTTGTTGAAGAACGGCGTGTGGCGGCCGCCCTCGTCCTTGGACAGGATGTAGACCTGGCCGGTGAACTCGGTGTGCGGGGTGGTCGTGCCCGGCTTGATGATGCACTGGCCGCGCTCGACGTCGTCGCGCTTGATGCCGCGGAGCAGCAGGGCGGCGTTGTCACCCGCGTGACCCTCGTCGAGCATCTTGTTGAACATCTCGATGCTGGTGACGGTGGTCGTGGTCTTCTCCGGCTTGATGCCGATGATGTCGACCTGCTCGTTGACCTTGACGATGCCGCGCTCGATACGACCGGTGACGACGGTGCCGCGACCGGTGATCGAGAAGACGTCCTCGACCGGCATGAGGAACGGCTTCTCCGTCTCACGCGGGGGCTCGGGGACGTTCTCGTCGACGGCGTTCATCAGCTCGATGATGCTGTCGGCCCACTTCTCGTCGCCCTCAAGAGCCTTGAGCGCGGAGACGCGGACGACGGGCAGGTCGTCGCCGGGGAACTCCTGAGCGGACAGGAGCTCGCGAACCTCGAGCTCGACGAGCTCCAGGATCTCCTCGTCGTCCACCATGTCGGACTTGTTCAGGGCCACGACGATGTAGGGAACGCCGACCTGGCGGGCCAGGAGGACGTGCTCCTTCGTCTGCGGCATCGGGCCGTCGGTGGCGGCGACCACGAGGATGGCGCCGTCCATCTGGGCGGCACCGGTGATCATGTTCTTGACGTAGTCGGCGTGACCCGGGCAGTCAACGTGCGCGTAGTGACGCTTCTCCGTCTGGTACTCGACGTGCGCGATGGAGATCGTAATACCGCGAGCCTTCTCCTCCGGCGCCTTGTCGATCTTGTCGAACGGGGTCGCCTTGTTGAGCTCGGGGTAACGGTCGTGAAGCACCTTGGTGATCGCCGCGGTCAGCGTGGTCTTGCCGTGGTCGATGTGCCCAATGGTGCCGATGTTCATGTGCGGCTTGGTCCGCTCGAACTTGGCCTTAGCCACTGGTTCTCTCCTTGAGAATCTGACTGACTTTCGTCTACACACTCGGGCCCGGGAACTCCCGAACCCCTTGGCGGCGGGGTGGCTCGCACCACCCCACCAGGGACCAGGACAGAAGTCCCGGTCCGATCCCTCGCGGGATCGGACTGGAAACTACTCGCCCCGGGCCTTCGCGACGATCTCCTTGGCGATGCCCGGAGGCACCTCCGCGTAGGAGTCGAACTGCATGCTGTAGCTCGCGCGCCCCTGCGTCTTGCTACGCAGGTCACCCACGTAGCCGAACATCTCAGACAGCGGCACGAGCGCCTGGACGACCTTGGCGCCGGCCCGGTCGTCCATCGCCTGGATCTGCCCGCGGCGACCGTTGAGGTCACCGATGACATCACCCATGTAGTCCTCGGGCGTGGTCACCTCCACGGCCATCATCGGCTCGAGGAGCACGGCGTCCGCCTTGCGCGCGGCCTCCTTGAAGGCCATCGAACCGGCGATCTTGAACGCCATTTCCGAGGAGTCCACGTCGTGGGCCGCACCGTCGGTCAGCGTAACCTTCACGCCCACCATCGGGTAACCGGCCAGCACGCCGAACTCGGCGGCCTCCTGGGCACCGGCGTCGACCGACGGGATGTACTCCCTCGGGACGCGGCCACCGGTGACCTTGTTCTCGAACTCGTAGCCGTCGTTGCCTTCGCCCAGCGGCTCGAGGTTGATGATCACCCGCGCGAACTGACCGGAACCACCGGTCTGCTTCTTGTGGGTGTAGTCGATCTTCTCCACCTTGCGGCGGATGGTCTCGCGGTAGGCCACCTGCGGGCGGCCCACGTTCGCCTCGACCTTGAACTCGCGCCGCATGCGGTCGACGAGGATCTCGAGGTGAAGCTCGCCCATGCCCCAGATGACCGTCTGACCGGTCTCCTCGTCACGGCGGACCTGGAAGGACGGGTCCTCCTCGGCCAGTCGCTGGATGGCGGTGGACAGCTTCTCCTGGTCGCCCTTGGTCTTGGGCTCGATGGCGACGTTGATGACCGGAGCCGGGAACGTCATCGACTCGAGCACGACCTGGTTCGACGGGTCGGAGAGGGTGTCACCGGTCGTGGTGTCCTTCAGACCCATGACGGCCACGATCTGACCGGCGATCGCCGACGGGCGCTCCTCGCGCTTGTTGGCGTGCATCTGGTAGATCTTGCCGATCCGCTCCTTCTTGCCCTTCACAGAGTTGATGACCTGTGAACCGGCCTCGAGCGTGCCCGAGTAGATGCGGATGTAGGTGATCTTGCCCAGGTGCGGGTCGCTGGCGATCTTGAAGGCGAGAGCGGAGAACGGCTCGGTCGGGTCCGCGTGACGCTCGATGACCTTCTCCTCGTTGCCGACCGCGTGGCCCTTGAAGGCCGGGATGTCGGTCGGCGCGGGGAGGTAGGCGACGATCGCGTCGAGCAGGGGCTGCACGCCCTTGTTCTTGAACGCGGTACCGCACAGGACCGGGTTGATGGCGCTGGCCAGCGTCGCGCGGCGGATGGCCGCGACCAGCTGCTCCTCGGTGGGCTCGGTGCCCTCGAGGAAGAGCTCCATCAGCTCGTCGTCGTTCTCGGCGACCGTCTCGATGAGGCGGTCACGCCACTCACGGGCGGCCTCGGCGTGGTCGGCCGGGATGTCGACGGTGTCGTACATCTCGCCCTTGGCAGCCTCGGCGCTCCAGATGAGCCCCTTCATCTTGATGAGGTCGATGACGCCCTTGAAGTCGGCCTCAACACCCCACGGAAGCTGGATGACGGCCGGGGTCGCGCCCAGACGGCCGATCATCATGTCGACGCAGCGGTGGAACTCCGCGCCGACACGGTCCATCTTGTTGACGAAGCAGATCCGGGGGACGTCGTAGCGGTCAGCCTGACGCCACACCGTCTCCGACTGCGGCTCGACACCGGCCACACCGTCGAACACGGCGACGGCACCGTCGAGGACGCGCAGCGAGCGCTCAACCTCGATGGTGAAGTCGACGTGACCCGGCGTGTCGATGATGTTGATCGTGTGACCGGCCCACTCACAGGTGGTCGCGGCCGACGTGATCGTGATGCCGCGCTCCTGCTCCTGCTCCATCCAGTCCATCGTGGCAGCGCCCTCGTGGACTTCACCGATCTTGTAGTTGATCCCGGTGTAGAACAGGATGCGTTCGGTCGTGGTGGTCTTGCCCGCGTCGATATGGGCCATGATCCCGATGTTTCGGACCTTGGCCAGGTCAAGAGCGGTCTGGGTGGCCACTTCTCTCGCGTCCTCGTCGTCTCGTCGAACCCACTACCAGCGGTAGTGAGCGAAGGCCTTGTTGGACTCGGCCATCTTGTGGGTGTCCTCGCGCTTCTTCACGCTCGCCCCGAGGCCGTTGCTGGCGTCGAGGAGCTCGTTCATGAGGCGCTCGGTCATGGTCTTCTCGCGGCGGGCGCGGGAGTACTGCACCAGCCAGCGCAGGGCCAGGGTGGTGCTGCGCGCGGCGCGCACCTCGACCGGCACCTGGTAGGTCGCGCCACCGACGCGACGGCTGCGGACCTCGAGGGTCGGCTTGACGTTGTCAAGCGCGCGCTTCAGGGTGACGACCGGGTCGTTGCCCGTCTTCTCCCTGCAGCCCTCGAGGGCGCCGTAGACGATCGACTGCGCGATGGAGCGCTTGCCGTCCAGAAGCACCTTGTTGATCAGGGCGGTCACCAGCGGCGAGCTGTAAACCGGGTCAGACATGAGCTGACGACGGCCAGGAGAACCCTTACGAGGCATTGTTAGCTCTTCTCCTTCTTCGCGCCGTAGCGGCTACGGGCCTGCTTGCGGTTGCGGACACCCTGGGTGTCGAGCGAACCACGGATGATCTTGTAGCGAACACCCGGCAGGTCCTTCACACGACCGCCACGCACGAGCACGATGGAGTGCTCCTGCAGGTTGTGGCCCACACCGGGGATGTAGGCCGTGACCTCGATGCCGTTCGTGAGCCGAACGCGGGCCACCTTGCGCAGTGCCGAGTTGGGCTTCTTCGGGGTCGTGGTGTACACGCGCTGGCACACGCCGCGCCGCTGCGGACTCCCCTTGAGGGCAGGAGTCTTGGTCTTGGAGACCTTGTCCTGCCGGCCCTTGCGGACCAACTGCTGAATAGTGGGCACTGCCACTCCGTTTCGTGCCTTGGCCGGTGTTACGTCATCAGGTCTTGCATTTCGCAGGTACTGCCGGTGTCATGACCTGCTGATTGTTCTTGTCTCGGCGCCCCCGCGCTCGGGCGTGTCGCGCTGTTCACACAGACACGTCCGCGAGGATTACGAGCCAGGAAGCCGTCCCGCGCCCGTAATGAGCGCACGGTCGAAAGCCCGCTAGAAGACGGGCACGATGCTCAAGACTACCCAGGCCCTGGCGACACGTCAAAACGGCGCGACAAGGCGGCTAGCCTTGCCACTCCGGGTCGCCGGGGCCTTCTCATCCAGCCCATCTACAGCTCCGGAGCCCATGATATAGGGCCCGGGGGTGTTCCGCCCCCAACTCCCCAAACAGCCACCCACCTGTTACTTCGCATTGCCCGCGTCGCTGGTGGGCGCTCACCACGGAACACGGCCCACAGAGCGCCGTAGCGGCGGCCGGCCGCTGAAGGGCTCAGCAGGCGTCTCCCTGGAAGGCCCTCAGCCCCGTACGGCGTCTGGGGGGCCACCGCACCGCCGTAACCGGAGAAGGGCCGGAACGCGACGCGCCCGGGTCTCTCTGTCGAGAGACCCGGGCGCATCACTCAGCGATCAGGAAGAAATCACCTGTTGTACTGGCCGAAGTCGTATTCCTCCAGGGGAACCGCCTCGCCGCTGCCGGTGCCGAAGGTGTAGTCGGCGGCGGAGCCGTCGTATCCACCCACGGTGTACATGGCGGCCTTGGCCTCCTCGGTCGGCTCGACCCGGATGTTGCGGTACTGCGGCATGCCGGTACCGGCCGGGATGAGCTTACCGATGATGACGTTCTCCTTCAGGCCCAGCAGCGAGTCGGACTTGGCGTGGATCGCCGCGTCCGTCAGCACCCTGGTCGTCTCCTGGAAGGAGGCCGCCGACAGCCACGACTCGGTGGCCAGCGACGCCTTCGTGATGCCCATGAGCACCGGACGGCCGGCGGCGGGCGAGCCGCCCTCCGCCACGGTCTCGCGGTTCATCTGCTCGAAGCGCGGACGCTCGACGAGCTCGCCGGGCAGCAGGTCGGTGTCACCGGACTCCAGCACGTTCACGCGCTTGAGCATCTGCCGCACGATGATCTCGATGTGCTTGTCGTGGATCGACACACCCTGCGAGCGGTAGACCTGCTGGACCTCCGCCACCAGGTGCAGCTGCACGGCCCGCGGGCCGAGGATGCGCAGCACCTCGTTCGGGTTGACGGCACCGGCGACGAGCTGCTGCCCGACCGTGACGCGCTGCCCCTCCTGCACGAGCAGTCGGGAGCGCATCGAGACCGGGTAGGCGATCTCCTCCGAGCCGTCGTCCGGGGTGATGACGACCTTCCTGGTCTTGTCCGTCTCGTCGATCCGGACGCGGCCCTCGGCCTCGGAGATCGGGGCGACACCCTTGGGGATGCGCGCCTCGAACAGCTCCGTGACACGGGGCAGACCGTGGGTGATGTCGGCACCGGCCACACCACCGGTGTGGAAGGTACGCATCGTCAGCTGCGTGCCGGGCTCACCGATCGACTGGGCGGCGATGATGCCGACCGCCTCGCCGACGTCCACGAGCTTGCCGGTGGCCAGCGAGCGGCCGTAGCAGGTCGCGCAGACACCGATCTTGGCCTCGCAGACGAGCGCGCTACGGGTGCGGACGGTCTCGACGCCGGCCTCGACCAGCTTCGTCACGTGGATGTCGTTGATGTCGACACCCGCCGGGGCGATGATCTTGCCGTCGACCTCGACGTCCTCGGCCAGGATGCGGCCGTGCACGTTGGACTCGGCGTTCTCCGCCTTGACCAGGTTGCCCGACGCGTCGCGGTCGGCCACGTGCAGCGGGACCGCGCGGTCGGTGCCGCAGTCGATCTCGCGGACGATGACGTCCTGCGCCACGTCCACCAGACGACGGGTCAGGTAACCCGAGTCGGCGGTACGCAGAGCGGTGTCGGCCAGACCCTTCCGCTGGCCGTGGGTGGAGATGAAGTACTCCAGCACCGACAGGCCCTCGCGGAACGAGGCCTTGATCGGCCGCGGGATCGTCTCACCCTTGGTGTTGGACACCAGGCCGCGGATACCGGCGATCTGCCGGACCTGCATCTTGTTACCACGGGCACCGGAGTTGACCATCATCCAGACCGGGTTGGTCGCCGGGAAGGCGTTGACCATGTCGGTCTCGACGTCGGCCGTCGCGTGCGTCCAGATCTCGATGAGCTCCTGACGGCGCTCCTCGTCGGTGATCAGACCGCGCTCGTACTCGCGCTGAACCTTGTCGGCCCGGCGCTCGTAGTTCTCCATGATGTCCTGCTTGTTCGGGGGCGCGACGACGTCCTCGATCGAGATGGTGACACCGGAGCGGGTCGCCCAGCGGAAGCCGGCGTCCTTGAGCGCGTCGAGCGAGTTGGCGACCTCGATCTTGGGGTAGGTCTCCGCCAGCTCGTTCACGATCGTGGACAGCTGCTTCTTGCCGACCTGGAAGTCGACGAAGGGGTAGCTGTCCGGCAGCGTCTGGTTGAACAGGCACCGCCCGAACGTGGTCTCCAGCCGGATCGCGTCGCCCTGCTCCCAGCCCTCGGGGGCCACCCACTCGCGCGGCGGCAGGACGTCCTTGAGCCGGATCTGGATCTTCGCCTGGATCTCCAGCTCGCGGCGGTCGAAGGCCATCTGCGCCTCGGCGATCGAGCCGAACACGCGGCCCTCGCCCAGCGCGCCGTCCTTCTGGGTGGTCAGCCAGTAGAGGCCGATGACCATGTCCTGGGTGGGCATGGTGACGGGCTTGCCGTCGGCCGGCTTGAGGATGTTGTTGGTCGAGAGCATCAGGATGCGTGCCTCGGCCTGGGCCTCAGCCGACAGCGGCAGGTGCACGGCCATCTGGTCGCCGTCGAAGTCCGCGTTGAACGCGGTGCAGACGAGCGGGTGGATCTGGATGGCCTTGCCCTCGACCAGCTGCGGCTCGAACGCCTGGATGCCCAGGCGGTGGAGCGTCGGAGCGCGGTTGAGCAGCACCGGGTGCTCGGTGATGACCTCTTCGAGCACGTCCCACACGACGGGGCGGGCGCGCTCGACCATCCGCTTGGCCGACTTGATGTTCTGCGCGTGGTTGAGGTCCACGAGCCTCTTCATCACGAACGGCTTGAACAGCTCCAGCGCCATCTGCTTGGGCAGACCGCACTGGTGCAGCTTGAGCTGCGGGCCGACGACGATGACCGAACGGCCGGAGTAGTCGACTCGCTTGCCCAGCAGGTTCTGGCGGAAACGACCCTGCTTGCCCTTCAGCATGTCGCTGAGGGACTTCAGCGGCCGGTTGCCGGGACCGGTGACCGGGCGACCGCGACGGCCGTTGTCGAACAGCGCGTCCACGGCCTCCTGCAGCATCCGCTTCTCGTTGTTCACGATGATCTCGGGCGCGCCGAGGTCGAGCAGACGCTTGAGGCGGTTGTTCCGGTTGATGACCCGGCGGTACAGGTCGTTCAGGTCGGAGGTGGCGAACCGGCCACCGTCGAGCTGCACCATCGGGCGCAGGTCCGGCGGGATGACCGGGATGCAGTCGAGCACCATGCCGCGCGGCGAGTTGGTCGTGTTCAGGAACGCCGACACGACCTTGAGCCGCTTGAGCGCGCGGGCCTTCTTCTGGCCCTTGCCGCTGCGGATGGTCTCGCGCAGGTTCTCGGCCTCGGCGTCGAGGTCGAAGCTGATCAGGCGGTCCTGGATCGCCTGCGCGCCCATGCCGCCCTTGAAGTAGCGGCCGAAGCGGTCGCGCATCTCGCGGTAGAGCAGCTCGTCGCCCTCCAGGTCCTGGACCTTGAGGTTCTTGAAGCGGCTCCAGACCTCGTCGAGCCGGTCCAGCTCGCGCTGGGCGCGGTCGCGCAGCTGACGCATCTCGCGCTCGGCGCCCTCGCGGACCTTGCGGCGCTGGTCGCCCTTGGCCCCGGCGGCCTCCAGCTCGGCCAGGTCGGCCTCGAGCTTCTTCTGCCGGGCCTCGACGTCGGCGTCACGGCGCTGCTCGACGTGCTGCCGCTCGACGGAGATCTTCGCCTCCAGCGAGGGCAGGTCACGCTCACGCATCTCGGTGTCGACATGCGTGATCATGTAGGCCGCGAAGTAGATGACCTTCTCCAGGTCCTTCGGGGCCAGGTCGAGCAGGTAGCCGAGGCGCGAGGGAACGCCCTTGAAGTACCAGATGTGCGTGACCGGCGCGGCCAGCTCGATGTGGCCCATCCGCTCACGACGCACCTTGGCGCGAGTCACCTCGACGCCACAGCGCTCACAGATGATGCCCTTGAACCGGACGCGCTTGTACTTACCGCAGTAGCACTCCCAGTCGCGGGTGGGACCGAAGATCTTCTCGCAGAAGAGCCCGTCCTTTTCCGGCTTGAGGGTTCGGTAGTTGATCGTCTCGGGCTTCTTGACCTCGCCGTGCGACCACTGACGGATGTCGTCAGCCGTCGCAAGACCGATCCTGAGCTCGTCGAAGAAGTTGACGTCTAGCATTTTGTGCGATCTCCCCCTCAGACTTCTTCCACGCTGCTCGGCTCACGCCGGGACAGGTCGATACCGAGCTCCTCCGCGGCGCGGAAGACGTCCTCGTCGGTGTCGCGCATCTCGATGGACATGCCGTCGCTGGAGAGCACCTCGACGTTGAGGCACAGCGACTGCATCTCCTTGATGAGCACCTTGAAGGACTCGGGGATGCCCGGCTCGGGAATGTTCTCGCCCTTGACGATGGCCTCGTAGACCTTCACCCGGCCGAGAACGTCGTCGGACTTGATGGTCAGCAGCTCCTGCAGCGCGTACGCGGCACCGTACGCCTCCAGCGCCCACACCTCCATCTCACCGAAGCGCTGGCCACCGAACTGGGCCTTACCGCCGAGCGGCTGCTGGGTGATCATGGAGTACGGACCGGTCGACCGCGCGTGGATCTTGTCGTCGACCAGGTGCAGCAGCTTGAGGATGTAGATGTAACCGACCGCGATCGGGTACGGGAACGGCTCGCCGGAACGGCCGTCGAAGAGCTGCGCCTTGCCCGTCGGCTGCACCATCCGGTCACCGTCACGGTTGGCGATGGTGTTGCCGAGCAGGCCGACGATCTCCTCCTCGTGGGCGCCGTCGAAGACCGGGGTGGCCATGTTGGTGCGCGGGGCGACCTGCTCGAAGCCCTTGTCACGCAGCCGCTCGGCCCAGGCCTCCTGGATGCCCGAGATGTCCCACCCACGGGCGGCGATCCACCCCAGGTGGGTCTCCAGCACCTGGCCGACGTTCATTCGACCGGGCACGCCGAGGGGGTTGAGGATGATGTCGACCGGGGTGCCGTCCTCCAGGAACGGCATGTCCTCGACCGGCAGGATCTTGGAGATGACACCCTTGTTGCCGTGCCGGCCGGCCAGCTTGTCACCGTCGGTGATCTTACGCTTCTGGGCCACGTAGACGCGGACCAGCTCGTTGACGCCGGGGGGAAGCTCGTCGCCCTCCTCGCGGCTGAACACGCGGACGGCGATGACCTTGCCCTGCTCGCCGTGCGGCACCTTCAGCGAGGTGTCGCGGACCTCGCGGGCCTTCTCGCCGAAGATCGCGCGCAGCAGCCGCTCCTCCGGGGTCAGCTCGGTCTCACCCTTCGGGGTGACCTTGCCGACCAGGATGTCGCCGGGCACGACCTCGGCGCCGATCCGGATGATGCCGCGCTCGTCGAGGTCGGCCAGGACCTCCTCGGAGACGTTCGGGATGTCCCGGGTGATCTCCTCCGGGCCCAGCTTGGTGTCACGGGCGTCGACCTCGTGCTCCTCGATGTGGATCGAGGACAGGACGTCGTCCTGGACCAGCCGCTGGGACAGGATGATCGCGTCTTCGTAGTTGTGACCCTCCCACGGCATGAACGCCACGAGCAGGTTCTTGCCCAGCGCCATCTCGCCCTGGTCGGTGCAGGGACCGTCGGCGATGACCTGGTTGACCTCCACCCGGTCGCCCTCGGCCACGATCGGCTTCTGGTTGAAGCTGGTGCCCTGGTTGGAGCGCTTGAACTTCGCGACGCGGTACGTCGTCCGCGTGCCGTCGTCGTTCATCACGGTGACGTAGTCGGCGGAGACCTCCTCCACCACGCCCGCCTTCTCGGCGCTGATGACGTCGCCGGCGTCGGTCGCGGCACGGTACTCCATGCCGGTGCCGACCAGCGGCGCCTCGCTCTTCAGCAGCGGCACGGACTGCCTCTGCATGTTGGAGCCCATGAGCGCGCGGTTGGCGTCGTCGTGCTCGAGGAAGGGGATCATCGCGGTGGCGACCGACACCATCTGGCGCGGCGACACGTCGATGTAGTCGACCTCCTCGGCCCGCATGAGCTCGGTCTCGCCGCCCTTGGTGCGGACCAGGACGCGGGCCTCGGCGAACGAGCCGTCAGGGTTGAGCGTCGTGTTGGCCTGCGCCTTGACGTAGCGGTCTTCCTCGTCGGCGGTGAGGTAGTCGATCTGGTCGGTCACCTTGCCGTCGACGACCTTGCGGTACGGCGTCTCGACGAAGCCGAAGGCGTTGATCCGGCCGTAGGAGGCCAGCGAGCCGATCAGGCCGATGTTCGGGCCTTCAGGGGTCTCGATCGGGCACATCCGGCCGTAGTGGGACGGGTGCACGTCGCGGACCTCGAAGCCGGCCCGCTCGCGGGACAGACCACCGGGACCCAGCGCGGACAGACGACGCTTGTGCGTCAGACCGGCCAGCGGGTTGGTCTGGTCCATGAACTGCGACAGCTGCGAGGTGCCGAAGAACTCCTTGATCGACGCCACGACCGGGCGGATGTTGATCAGGGTCTGCGGCGTGATGGCCTCGACGTCCTGCGTGGTCATGCGCTCGCGCACGACCCGCTCCATGCGGGCCAGACCCAGGCGGACCTGGTTCTGAATGAGCTCGCCGACGCTGCGCAGGCGGCGGTTGCCGAAGTGGTCGATGTCGTCGATCTCGACGATGACCTCACGGTCATTGGCGCCCGGCATCGACTCCTCGCCCGCGTGCAGGCGGACGATGTACTCGATGGTGGCGACGATGTCCTCTTCGGTGAGGGTGCCCTGGGTGATCTCCGAGTCGACACCCAGCTTCTTGTTGATCTTGTAGCGACCCACCTTGGCGAGGTCGTACCGCTTGGGGTTGAAGTAGAGGTTCTCCAGCAGGGTCTGCGCCGACTCCTTGGTCGGCGGCTCACCCGGCCGCAGCTTGCGGTAGATGTCGAGCAGGGCGTCATCCTGGCCGGCGGTGTGGTCCTTCTCCAGGGTGGCCCGCATCGACTCGTACTGGCCGAAGCGCTCGAGGATCTGCTCGCTGGTCCATCCCAGTGCCTTGAGAAGCACGGTGACGGCCTGCTTGCGCTTGCGGTCGATGCGCACACCGACGCTGTCGCGCTTGTCGATCTCGAACTCCAGCCAGGCACCCCTCGACGGGATGACCTTGCAGCCGTACAGATCCTTGTCGGACGTCTTGTCGACATTGCGTTCGAAGTAGACGCCGGGCGAACGGACCAGCTGGGAGACCACGACACGCTCGGTGCCGTTGATGATGAAGGTGCCCTTCGGCGTCATGAGCGGGAAGTCGCCCATGAACACCGTCTGGCTCTTGATCTCGCCGGTGGTGTTATTGATGAACTCCGCCGTCACGAACATCGGGGCGGAGAAGGTCATGTCCTTCTCTTTGCACTCATCTACGGAGTACTTCGGCGGCTCGAACCGGTGGTCGCGGAACGACAGGGACATGGTCCCCGAGAAGTCCTCGATCGGACTGATCTCTTCGAAGATCTCTTCGAGGCCCGACTGGGTCGGGACGTCCCTGCGCCCGGCCTGGCGAGCCGCCTCGACCCGGGCCTTCCACTTCTCGTTTCCGAGCAGCCAGTCGAAAGACTCGGTCTGCAGAGCAAGAAGGTCAGGAACTTCGAGAGGCTCCTGGATACGCGCGAAAGAGACGCGACGGGGACCAGCGGGTACGGCGGAGGCGTTGCGCGAGGCTGCCAACAGATGTCCTTCCGAGGGCTCGCGGCGGACTGACTACACGCACGCCAGACAACCTCGCAACGTGAGCAAGCATCGCGGGTCGTCAAAGGGCAGCGCAAAGGGGCAGTGTAGCCGAACGGCACACGCCTGTCCACTTCGCCCTCGCTGCATGCTCCACGTTGGTCGCAGCATCGCCCGTTCAGGCGGAAACGTCAAGCCCGCGAGCGCGACTTTTAGCCGACTCAGGGCCCGGACGCTGGGTTTTCTCCCCTGTGTGACTGATCGCCTACCGCCAGGCCCAAGACGATACCCGCGAACGGGGGCGGTTAACGCTCCGTCACACCGGGGGTCGAACCCATGCCGACAACCGGTGTTGCAGTGACTGGGGTACCCCTATCAAAGGCTTCGCTAAACCTGATTTTTGGTAACAATTGAAGGAAGCGACGCGCCCGCGATCACCTGGAGCCTCAGGCCGTACCCAGGAGGGTGGACAGGCCCGCCACCAGCCAGCGAGAGTCTTGCCGCACCATGACGAACCTGGCGCGATTCTGGGTGAACTCTTGCTGGACCCCTTCTTTACCAGGGATCTCCTTGACCGTACCAGTGTTCACGAAGAGCAGAACCTCTACCCGGTCGGGCTCCGCCCGCTCCACCCCGGCGCCCGCCACGGCCACGGTCTGGACGATCTTCTCCTCCTTCGCCTTGGGCACCAGGGACTTTGCCAGCTCCTTGTAGTGCCCGGCCAGCTCGCCGGTCGTGAACGTGCCGGCCCGGGCCAGATCCTCCTCCACCGTCCGGTAGTCGTACGAGAGCAGATCGGGCGCGACCTTCCTGGCCGCGACCACGGCCTCCGCCCCGGCCGCGTCGCTGTCGCGCAGCTCGCGCAGGTCGAACCACATGGTCGGCACCAGCACCCCGCCCACGACCACGAGGACGCCGAGCAGCGCGATCACGAAGATCCTCACTTGACCTGCACCACCTTCGAGGCCAGCCAGACCCCGCGGGCCTTGGTCAGGTCCATCTGCCAGCGGTAGAAGCGCTCCTGCGGCGGGCTGTCGGAGCCGTCCCAGCGGATCTCCACGTCGGCCACCACCAGCACCCTGGCCGTGGTGGCGGTGATCGAGACCAGGCCGGTGGCGCGCAGCACGCCGTGCTGGACGACCTTGTTCTCGACCGTGGTGGACCTGAGCTTGGCGGAGCCGGCCTCGTACTGCGCCCTGGCGGTGCCGGTCGAGGATTCGAGGATGCGCCGCATGTCGGTGTCCACGCTCTTGTAGTCGAGCGAGACGAGGTTCTTGGCGTGCTGCCCCGCGGCCTGGAGCGCGGCGCGCTTGTCGCCTGCCCTGCCCTGTTCTTCGCGCGCCTGGGCCGCGATCCACACGCCGCCGCCGACGAGCACCGCCAGCACCCCGCTGAGTGCCGCGATCAGGATGCGAGCGGGGCGAACGGCAAGTCCTGCCACGTCTGCTCACCCCTTTCCCGGCCGGCCGCTGCCGGATCATAACGCGACATCCGCTCCAGAAGCCTGTCAACCGACGGAGGTGGTTGGGCGGGTGGCGCGTCACCGCCCTCTCGTGCTCACGGAGCCCGTACGGAGCCCTTGCGGAAGGAATCGGTCAGAGCCGAAGGATCTCCACAAATGCCCTCAGATGGCCCTCAGAGGCCCGCTGAGAGCCCGGCACGGCCCTCCTGAGACTCGGGGCTCGGGCGGCGCAGCTCGCGCCCAGGGGCCGCTCCGGCGAAGCGGGCAGGCGGGCCCGTGCAGGCCGGCGGCCTCAGGCCCATGCAGGCGGGCGGGCTCAGGCGGGTGCAGGTGCGGGCTCAGGCGATCCCGTGCAGGTGCGCGTTGACCAGCCGTGGATACTCCTCCAGCCAGTTCCGCCCGCGCTCGTCCACGAACGACCCCTGCGGCGGGATCACCCCGTTGGCCGCCAGCCAGGTGCCGGGAGGCCGCTGCGTGCGGCGGAGCTTGTTGCCGGACGGCATGAGCTGCGGCGGGATCGGCGGCAGCGGCCCGGGGTCGTGCCCCATCTGCGCCTCGGCCTCCAGCTCCGACAGGTCCTTCTCCTCGGACATGCCGATGGGCCCGTGCTTCCTGGCGTTCAGGAACTGCCGCACCACCGGCTCGTCGCTCGACAGCAACATCTCCCGCGAGCCGAACATCACCAGCTCCCTGCGGAACATCAGCCCGATGTTGTCGGGCACCGTGCGGGCGGTGTTGATGTCGTGCGTCACGATCAGGAACGTGGCCTCGATGTCGGCGTTGATGTCCACGATGAGCTGGTTGAGTATCGCGGTGCGGACCGGGTCGAGCCCCGAGTCCGGCTCGTCGAACAGGATGATCTCCGGGTCCAGGACCAGCGCCCTGGCCAGCCCCGCCCGCTTGCGCATGCCGCCGGAGATCTCGCCCGGCAGCTTGGTCTCGGCGCCCAGCAGGCCGACCAGCTCCACCTTCTCCATCACGATCTGGCGAACCTGGGCCTCGCTCTTCTTGGTGTGCTCGCGCAGCGGGAAGGCGATGTTGTCGTAGAGGTTGAGCGAGCCGAACAGGGCGCCGTCCTGGAACAGCACGCCGAACAGGCGGCGCAGCTCGTACAGCTTCGCCTCGGCGCAGTTGGCCAGGTCGAACCCGTCGATCCAGATGTGCCCCGTGTCGGGCCGCAGCAGGCCGACCATGGTCTTGAGGAAGACCGACTTGCCGGTGCCCGAGGGCCCGAGCAGCACCGAGATCTCGCCGGCGGGCAGCGTGAGCGAGACGTCCTCCCAGATGACCTGCCGGCCGAAGGACTTGGTCAACCCGTCGATCACGACTTCCACGCCCACGGTCACCTTCCCGAGTGCAGGCCGACGATGCCCTCACGGTAACGGCGTTCCGGGAAACGGGAACCGGATCCCGCAGCTTGTTACCGGGCAGTTATGAGACTTAGAGTCCAGTAAGCGCGAGCAGGCTCGGCCGCAGCAGCCGGGCGAGCTCCTCCTGCGGCACGCCGCGCAGCTCGTCGATCTCCAGGAGCTGGTGGCCCACGGTGATGCCGAGCATGACCAGCGTCATCAGCGCCGCCCGCAGCCGGGCGTCCTCGCCGGGCAACGCCTCGGCCAGGCGTTCGATCTGCTCGCCGAGCGCCTCCCGCGCCGACGCGGCCGCCTCGGGGTGGGTGAGCATGGAACGCATCATGGCCAGCGAGCTCTGCGGCAGCTCGCCCAGCTTCATGGTGAGCGCGCCGAGCACGTGCTCGACCGCCCCTTCCGGGCCCAGCTCGCCGCCGCCGGGCGGTGTCATCCGTACGGCCTGCTGGAACAGCCGCTGCTTGTTGCCGAAGTACTGCATCACCAGGGCCGGATCGACCCCGGCCGCCTTGGCTACGGCCCTGATCGTGGTGCGCTCGTAGCCGAGCTCGGCGAAGAGCGACCTGGCCGCGTCGAGGATCTTCCCCTCGGTCCTGCGCCGCCTCTCGGCCCTCGGAAGCACCCTCTCGCCCATCCCCTGACTCTACATGCGTTGACCGAGCACCCTCTTTCACTCTACGCTCGTTGAGTCAACAGTCGTTGAGCGAAATGAGGAGATCGATGTCGATCGACGAGATCGTGACCGGCTTCCACGCCGCCATGCGGCACAAGTCGGCCGACGAGCTGGCCGGCCTCTACGCCGAGGACGGGCTGCACGAGTTCCCGTTCGGCGAGATGGCCCCACTGGAGGGCAGGGAGGCGGTACGGGAGAGCTACCGCGCGATGTGGGGCGCCACGCCGTTCGAGGCCGACGAGGTACGCAGGGTCTCGCTGCACCGTACGGAGGACCCGGAGGTCGTGGTCGTGGAGCAGACCGTGCACGGCACGGCCGGCGGCCGGGAGCTGACCGTCCCCGGCCTGCTCGTGCTCCGGATCAGGGACGGCCGCATCGTGCACGCCAGGGACTACATGGACTTCAGCGCCATCGCCCGGATCCGGGCGGCCGGCTGATCAGTCCTTGGCGCTGGCGATCACGACGACGGTGCCCGCGAGCACGTCGTGCAGGCACCGCTTGTCGCGGTCGTAGAACGACCACAACCAGGCCGCCAGCCCGATCACCCAGTCGACCACCGGGATCAGCGGGAAGAGCAGCCAGACGGAGCGTAGGGCCGAGCCCCACCACGACGGCCGCCGATCCGTTCCCCGCGCGACCACCTTGATCCCGAGCAGCCACTTCCCCGGAGTCCGTCCGGACCAGGTGTGGAACAGCACGAAGTAGGCGAGTCCGGGGAGCAGGTTGACGGGTTCGTCCCAGTTGACGGAGAACAACTGCTGGAGGCCGGACACGAGGATCGCGCACACCACGATGTCGACGAGCCAGGCGCCGAACCGGCTGAGCCGCGGCGCGATGATCCGGGAATCCACCTGGGGGGCAGTGGCCGTCACGCCCCCATTCTGCGATATTTCAGGACGAAGTGAGATCTAACACCGTCGTGCCGCCGACCGTGGTGGCGGTGAACGTCTCCTGCACCCAGGCCGCGATCCGCGCCGCGTCGTCGCTGCCACCCGTGCTGCGACCGGCGCCGCCCATGCCGGTGCCGATGAAGTACCGGATCTGCTTCTCGGCGACGTACTGCTTGAACCGCTCCAGCGTCGGCGCCGGGTCCGTGCCGTTGAACCCGCCCACCGCCATCACCGGCAGCTCCGTGGCGAGCTGGTAACCGGCCGCGTTGTTGGACCCCACCGTCGCCGCCGCCCACGTGTAACCGGAGGCGCCGGACTCCAGCAGCGCGGTCAGCTCGGCGCTCGGGGCCGCGGCGTTCAGCAGCCCGCCCATGCCGCCACCCCCCATCCGTCCCGTCCCGCCACGGCCACGCCCCTGAACGCCCCCGGACGGCCTCCCCCGCGCGGAACCAGCCGGCCTCTGGAACTCGCCACCGAACCGACGCCCATCAGCGCCTGCGGCACGAGGATCGCCCGCGAGCTCAGCCCGAACAGGCGCACGCTGAGCACCATCGGCCACAGCGAGGCCGGGGTCTTGTCCACGGTGATCGCGCCGGCGGCGTCGGAAGCCCCGAAGAAGAACGCCTTCCAGCTCTGGCTGCCGGCCTGCACCGCCGCCGAGTAGAAGGAGTTAGCCCACCCCGAGGCCCCCAGACCCCAGAGGTAGAGCACCCCGGTGCCGGCCAGCAGCGCGGCCAGTGCCCAGCGAGACTTCGTTTCGGTAACCACACCGGGCACGCTAGGCAGGCCGGTTCGCCGGGCGATGAGACGTACATGAGAATCTGCTGAGCCATTCAGGGCCCGGACATGCGAAAAGAGGCGGGCACACCCGGCACCAGGGTGTATCCGCCTCTTTCCGAAGAGCTCTTGCGTGAAGCGAAGGGGAAGTTACTTCACGGTGACGGTGGCGCCGGCGCCCTCGAGGGCAGCCTTGGCCTTCTCCGCCTGCTCCTTGTTGACCTTGCCGTCGAAGACCGGCTTCGGAGCGCCGTCGACCAGGTCCTTGGCCTCCTTGAGGCCCAGGGACGTCAGGGCGCGGATCTCCTTGATGACCTGGATCTTCTTGTCGCCGGCAGCCTCGAGGATGACGTCGAACTCGTCCTGCTCCTCGACGGCGGCGGCCTCGCCACCACCAGCGGCGGCGGGGGCGGCGGCAACCGCGACGGGGGCGGCGGCCTTGACGTCGAAGGTCTCCTCGAAGACCTTCACGAACTCGGACAGCTCGAGGAGGGTCATCTCCTTGAACGCGTCGAGCAGCTCGTCGGTGCTGAGCTTCGCCATGATTGATTCCTTACGTTAGGTCTTGCTGAAAACTTGGAACGGGACCGCGGTACGTGCGGCAACCCCCGGGTGTTACTCGCCAGCCTCGTCGCGCTTGGCACGCAGGGCCTCAGCAAGCTGAGCCATCTGCGTCGGCAGAGCGGCGAACATCGCGGCCGCGGCGCTCTGCTTGGCCTTGAGGGCACCGGCAAGCTTCGCGAGGAGAACCTCGCGGGACTCGAGGTCGGCGAGCTTGGTGATCTCGGTGGCGTCGAGCGTCTTGCCGTCGAGGACGCCGCCCTTGATCACCAGAAGGGGATTGGCCTTGGCGAAGTCACGCAGACCCTTGGCCGCCTCGACAACGTCGCCGTTGACGAAGGCGATCGCGGTCGGACCGGTGAGCAGGCCGTCGAGGCCCGTCAGACCGGCCTCGGTGGCCGCGATCTTGGTCAGGGTGTTCTTCGCCACGGCGAACTTCGCATTCCCACCGAGAGAGGTGCGCAGCTCCTTGAGCTGCGCGACGGTGAGACCGCGGTACTCGGTCAGAACGGCGGCCTGGCTGCCTTCGAACTCACTCTTGAGCTCGGCAACCGCTGTCGCCTTATCCGCCCTCGCCATGGGCCTCCTTCCAGAATGTGCCGCCGGAGAAGGCCCAGAAATGAGAACAGCCCCGGCGCAGGGGCGCACGGGGCTCACGCACACGGAATCAACCATGTGGGAAACTCGCATCACACCTGCGCAGGTCGCCCACATGACGTGGATCCTTCGGTCGCCAGGCTCAGAGCACCCGACGACGACCGGCGGTCTTCGGCAACGACCAGAGTACGTGCTGGCCGCCGAGTTTCCAAATCGTTCTCAGTTGGTCGTGCCCTTGGGCAGCTCGCCGACCTGGTCGGCGGGCGGGGTCTGGATGTTGACGGCCTCGTTGTAACCCTTGAAGAACAGGGTCGCGTCGAGCGTGGCGCCCTCCTTGGAACCGTTCAGCGCGAGCTTGCGCGGCAGCCCGTCGGCCGCCACCCACATGTCGAACTTCACGTCCTTCAGCTCGGCCAGCCCCTCACGGGCCTGCGCCTGCTTGTCGGCGGGCAGCTGCTGCACGGCCACGTCCACCGGGAAGGTGCCGCTGTAGTGCGTGGCGTCCTCGCCGTTGACGCTCTCGGTCCCGACCGACTTCACGTCCTGCGACGCCGTGACCAGCTTCGTCATGTTGGCGAGGTCGAACTGCTGGATCTGGCCGAGGTACTGGTTCACCTCACCCGCGTGACCCGTCTCGCTCAGCGAGACCTTGATCCACGGCTTGGTGTTGCCCAGGAAGTCGTTGAGCGCCTCGACCTTCACGTAGACGGTGTCGCCCTGGAGCACCGCCCGCACCCCGCCGGGAACGCTGCGGCCCCCCATGTCGACGGTGTCCAGGGTGAGGTCGGCGGCGAGCTGCGGCTTGCTCTGGTAGAGCATGCGGCCCTGCACCTTGCCGGCACCCTCCTGGGGGTGCGAGACATTCACCACGGCGTCGACCGTGTAGCTGGTGACCTCGGCGGTCTTCTGCGCGGCCTGCGCGAGCACCTCGGAGGCTGCCAGGTTGACCTGGATGGGCTGGGCGTTCGATCCACAACCGGCGACCGCCGCCACCACCAGCGCGGCTCCTGCCGCGGTCATACTTATCGTGCGCTTCAGCATGCTTTGACCCTACGTTTAAGTTGATGGGTCATGGCGCCTTCCCCGCACAATTAGGGGAAAACCCAGGGTTAACCCTCACCCCCTCTGCACATCCCCCACACATCCACCGTACGCGGCCGCCCCGCCCACGGACCCCACCCCTACCCCCGACCAGCCACCCCACCGACAACATCGCACCGACCACGTTGCGCCGGACTCCACCGCACAACGCCCCGCCGACCCGGCGCCGGTCGCGAAGGCGGGGGCGTCGCTCTCGCGTCACGGCGTCTCGCGCCACCTCGCCGCGCGCCACCTCGCCGCGCGCCACTCACCCTGCCACAACCACGCGCCACCCGGCTGGCATCTCCCGCCGCACCTGCGTCACCGCATGGCCTCTGCCATGCACCCGCACCCGCACCCGCACCCGCACCAACAAGAAAACGCCCCCACCCGAACGAATCGGGCAGGGGCGCTAATGAGCCGCTGAGCCGGAGGCTCAGGCCTCCAGTTCGGCCGTGAGGCCGCGCGTGAGGTTGGGGTCGACCGGAACGCCCGGCCCCATCGTCGTCGAGAAGGTGACCTTCTTCAGGTAACGGCCCTTGGCCGCCGACGGCTTGAGACGCAGCACCTCGTCCAGCGCGGCAGCGTAGTTCTCGATGAGCTGGCGCTCGCCGAACGACGTCTTGCCGATGATGAAGTGCAGGTTGGCCTGCCGGTCGGTACGGAACTCGATCTTGCCGCCCTTGATCTCCGTCACGGCCTTGGCGACGTCGGGCGTCACGGTGCCGGTCTTCGGGTTGGGCATGAGACCGCGCGGACCGAGCACGCGGCCCAGGCGGCCGACCTTGCCCATCAGGTCGGGCGTGGCCACGACGGCGTCGAACTCGTTGAGCCGGTTGCCCTTGGCGATCTCGTCGATCAGCTCGTCGGCGCCGACGATGTCGGCGCCCGCCTCGCGGGCCGCCTCGGCACGGTCACCGGTCGCGAAGACCAGGACCCGGGCGGTCTTGCCGGTGCCGTGCGGGAGGTTGACCGTGCCGCGCACGATCTGGTCGGCCTTGCGAGGGTCGACGCCGAGCCGGAGGGCGACCTCCACGGTCGCGTCGAACTTGGTGGTCGACGTCTCCTTGGCCAGCTTCGCGGCCTCTACGGGCGAGTAGAGCTTGTCGCGGTCGACCTTGGCGGCCGCGTCTTTGTGCGCCTTGCTGCGCTGCATTCTTGACTCCTAGTGGTGTCCGGGCCGCGGTTGCCGGCGGCCCTCCCACGAACTGCTGGGAAAGGTCTTACTCGGCGACGGTGATGCCCATCGACCGGGCGGTGCCGGCGATGATCTTCTCGGCCGCCTCGATGTCGTTGGCGTTGAGGTCGGGCATCTTCGTCTCGGCGATGCTGCGCAGCTGCTCGCGGCTGAGCTTGCCCACCTTGTCGCGGTGCGGGACCGCGCTGCCCTTGTCGAGACCCAGGGCCTTCTTGATCAGCTCAGGCGCCGGCGGCGTCTTCGTGACGAAGGTGAAGCTGCGGTCTTCGAAAATGGTGATCTCAACGGGGATGATGTTGCCCCGCTGGGCCTCCGTCGCAGCGTTGTACTGCTTGACGAAGTCCATGATGTTGACGCCGTGGGGACCGAGGGCGGTACCCACGGGCGGCGCCGGCGTGGCCTGGCCGGCCGGGAGCTGCACCTTGACGAGTGCGGCGATTTTCTTCTTCGGAGGCATTTGTCCTTCTCCGGGTCCTGATTGCGTTGCGTCCGGCCCGAAGGATTGCGGGCCCGGACATGTCGGAGGCCGCCCTCGCGATTAGGCGGCCGACCGAACGTCTAAGTGTATGTGATCGTCCTAGATCTTCGAGACCTGGTTGAACGAGAGCTCCACCGGGGTCTCCCGACCGAAGATCGACACGAGCACCTTGAGCTTCTGCGACTCGGGGCTGATCTCGCTCACCGAGGCGGGCAGCGTCGCGAACGGGCCGTCCATGACCGTGACGGACTCGCCGATCTCGAACTCGACCGTGGGGCCGCTGGCGGCCTTCGTCGTGGTCTTCTTGGTCTCCTCGGACGGCTCGGGCGCCAGCAGCTTGGCGACCTCGTCGAGGCTGAGCGGGCTCGGCTTGTTGGACAGGCCCACGAAGCCGGTCACGCCGGGCGTGTTGCGCACGGCGGCCCAGGACTCGTCGGTCAGCTCCATGCGCACCAGCACGTAGCCGGGCAGCACCCGCTCCTTGACCGGAACCTTCTTGCCGCTCTTGAACTCCTGGACGGTGTGCGTCGGCACCTCGACCTGGTAGATGTAGTCCTCCATGTTGAGCGACACGTTGCGGCTCTCGATGTTGGACTTCACGCGGTTCTCGTAACCGGCGTAGGAGTGGATCACGTACCACTCGCCGGGAAGACCGCGCAGCGAGCTCTTGAACTCCTCGACGGGGTCGACGTCAGGAAGCACCGATTCGTCCTCGACGGCGGCCGCCTCTTCGTCGGCGGCCTCGTCGCTCTCCTCGACCTCGGCGGCCTCCTCGAGAGCCGCCTCGGCGGACTCCTCAGTGGCCTCTTCCAGCTCGTCGCCCCACTCGTCGCGGGACTCGTCCGCCGGAAATGAAGACTCGGACACGGTGACTCTTCCTCTTTCGTGGTTTCGAATGGCGACTCCGTCAGGCGACCCACCCGGCGGCGTCTCGGTCAGGATCCGCCGAAGACGCGGAGGACCGCCCACCCGAGGGCAGCGTCGAGCCCGTACACGATCCCAACCATGATCAGAACGAATATCAGAACGACCGTGGTGTAGGTGATGAGATCCTTGCGTGTCGGCCAGATGACCTTACGCAGCTCGTTGACGACCTGCCGGTAGAAGAGGGCAGGAGAAGTGCGTGTCTTCTTCTCGCCACTAGGCTTGTCTGCGGTCTCGCCGCGCGTGTCGATCGCCACAGTCCTCACCTGATCCGTCGTATCCAACGCAGTCTTGCGGCGCGCTTACACGCCTATTGTTGCGCGGACCGCACTCGCAGGGCACGAGGGACTCGAACCCCCAACCGCCGGTTTTGGAGACCGGTGCGCTACCAATTGCGCCAGTGCCCTATGTCGTTGACCAGACTACCCTGATCGACTCACTGCCTGGACCGAACCGCTCGCCGACATGCGGCGGAAGGACCAGGCGAAAGCATACGGGTGATTGCCCGCCACGTCGAACCAAAACCTGATCGCCCAGGTCACGAGCCCATGGGAGCATGGAGGCATGTCCACCCGATCCCGCATCTCCGCGAGAATTTCCGCGATTTCCGAGTCCGCCACCCTCGCCGTGGACGCCAAGGCCAAGGCGATGAAGGCGGCAGGGCGCCCCGTCATCGGCTTCGGCGCGGGCGAGCCAGACTTCCCGACACCCGGGTACATCGTCGAGGCGGCGATCGAGGCGGCCCGCGACCCGCGCTTCCACAAGTACACCCCCGCCGGCGGCCTGCCCGAGCTGAAGAAGGCCATCGCCGCCAAGACC
Source organism: Nonomuraea rubra (assembly GCF_014207985.1). Taxonomy (NCBI): domain Bacteria; kingdom Bacillati; phylum Actinomycetota; class Actinomycetes; order Streptosporangiales; family Streptosporangiaceae; genus Nonomuraea; species Nonomuraea rubra. The sequence continues at coordinate 11,494,487 of NZ_JACHMI010000001.1, forward strand.
CTGCGCGACTCCGGCTACGCCGTCGAGGCCTCGCAGGTGCTGGTCACCAACGGCGGCAAGCAGGCGGTGTACGAGGCGTTCGCGACGCTGCTCGACCCGGGTGACGAGGTGCTGGTCGTCGCCCCGTACTGGACGACCTACCCCGAGGCGATCAAGCTGGCGGGCGGCGTTCAGGTGGACGTCGTGACCGACGAGTCCACCGGCTACCTCGCCGGCGTGGACCAGCTCGAGGCCGCGCGCACCGAGCGTACGAAGGTGCTGCTGTTCGTCTCGCCGTCCAACCCGACGGGCGCCGTCTACTCGCGCGAGGAGACGGTGGCGATCGGCCGCTGGGCGGCCGAGCACGGCCTGTGGGTCGTCACCGACGAGATCTACGAGCACCTCGTGTACGGCGGCGCCGAGTTCACCAGCATCGCCACGGCCGTCCCCGAGCTGGGCGACCGGGTGGTGATCCTCAACGGCGTGGCCAAGACGTACGCGATGACGGGCTGGCGCGTGGGCTGGCTGATCGGCCCGTCCGACGTGGTCAAGGCCGCGACGAACCTGCAGTCGCACGCCACCTCCAACGTCTCCAACGTCGCCCAGATGGCGGCGCTGGCCGCGGTGTCGGGCGACCTGTCGGCGGTGGCGGAGATGCGGGCGGCGTTCGACCGGCGCCGGCAGGCGATGGTCCGGATGCTCAACGACATCCCCGGCGTCTTCTGCCCTGAGCCGAAGGGGGCGTTCTACGCGTACCCGTCGGTCAAGGAGCTGATCGGCAAGGAGCTGCGGGGCAGGCGGCCGCAGACGTCCAGCGAGCTGGCGGAGCTGATCCTGGAGGAGGCCGAGGTCGCCGTGGTGCCGGGTGAGGCCTTCGGGACCCCGGGTTACTTCAGGCTGTCCTACGCGCTGGGTGACGACGACCTGGCCGAGGGCGTCAGCCGGATGGGCAAGCTGCTCGCCGAAGCACACTAGAAGCTAGGCGGTGAAGGCGATGTCGGCGGCGATCGACCTGATGTCGTCGGCGAGGCCGGGCGTCGCACCGATGTAGACGGCGGTGCCCGGCCGTTCCAGCCACATGAAGCTGCGCACGCCCGTCCGCGTTGTCCAGCGCAGCGCGGGTTTGCCCTGGTAAGCGGTCAGCGTCGACCTGGCGACCAGCGTGGCGAACTGCTCGGCCGTCCGCGCCCCGCACACCACGCCGACGTACATGCGCTCGTCGTTGTCGCTCCAGATGCGGCCCTCGACCTTGTGCGGGCGGGTGAGCGAGTCGAGGCGGGCGAACGTACCGGCGGGGGTGAGGCCCGCGGGCGAGGCCGGCACGCGCACGCCGGTGTCGTCGCAGGACAGCACGATCGTGTCGGCGTCGGCGGTGATGGCCGGCTTGGGCTGCGGCGTGGCGCTCCAGGGTTCCCGCACCTCGTCGCCGCCCCCGCCCCCGCCGGTGCCCGCCCCGCACGCCGCGAGCGTGAGCAGGAGGAGAACCGCCGCCAACCGCCGCATCGACCCCCCATGAGAGTGAGTGGAACCAGGGAAAAGGCTCCTAGTCTCCTACAGGAGCCTTGACCGAGGCGGCAATAGCGACGAGTTCGCTGCTCAGGGAGTCGCTGACGCGGATCCACGCGCCCGTTCCAGGGCGTTCGAGCCAGGCGATCAGCCGCCCGCCGCCGGGGTGCCTGCCGGCCACGGCGGGCCTGCCTCGCACGGTGGTCGCGCGGGCGTCCAGCACGGTGATCCGCTTGCGGTAGGCGCCCCAGTCGGTGGCTACCGTACCGTGCTCGACCTGGACCTCGACGAACCTGCTCGCCGAGCCGAACCTGGCGCGCGCGGCCGACGCGGTGACCTCGCCGCCGCTGCGCGCGAGCCCGTCCGGCAGGTACGTGAGCCAGAACCCGCCGGAGACCACCCAGAGCGCGCCCGATCCGGAGGCGCGGACAGGGCTCGGCTGCCCGGCCCCGGCGGCGGCCGGCCGGTCGGGTTCCGCGAGAGGCGCGGGCTCGGCCTGGCTGGGCGCCGGTTCGGGAGTCGGTACGGCGGCGCGTGGCAGGCGTCCGAATCCGGAGGAGAACAGGCCGTAGATGACGAGGGCCGTCACTCCGAGCGCCAGCGCCGCGAGGGCCGCACGCCATCCCTGCCCGATCTCGTGCCCCTCGGGGATCATGCTTTCATGATCCCCCGCCGGGCCCCGTCCGTACCGTGGGTTTCAGCCGATCTCGCGGATGCCTCTGGCGATCTTCTTCAGCTCCTCGGCGGCGTCGATCTCCTCGGCGTACTCGGGGCTGACGCACAGCTCGACGGCCAGGCCGGGGCGCAGCTCCCAGGCGATCGTGGGGGTGCCGCCCCCGGTGCCGTACGGGACGACCTCGCCGTTCTGGGACATCGTGGCCAGGCGCGCCTGCCTGCCGTTCACGTCCACGACCTCGGTGCCCGGCCCGGACGGCGGGCCGATTCGTTCCAGGGCGGATTCGCCGTGGGCCACGACGAGTTGCACGAAGCGGCGGCCGGTCGTGTCGCCGAGCTTGTCGAAGCCGGCGATGTAGCTCGCCGGTGGGTCCACCAGGCCGTCGCCGGGCTCGGGGATCCAGGCGAGACCCTCGGGCAGGTACTCCAGGCGGAGGCCGGCGTACTCGCGGGCACCGCTCGGAGGTTCGGTCATGACGGCTCGATTGGCGGCCTCGCCCGCGCCGGCGGTGCCGGCGAGGTTCATCGCCACCGGTACGGCCGCCGCGACCGCCGCCGTGAGAAGCGCCGCGCCCGCCGTACGGAAGCGGATCACGCGGGCGTGGTGCCGGCGGCGTACGGCGCGGCCCAGGCCGGGTGCGGCCCGCACATCGGAGACGTGCGCCGCCATGGCGGCGGCGAGGTCGTCCTCGATCGTCATCTCGTCACTTCCTCTGAGACATCCAGGTTTTCGCGGATCCTGGCCAGCCCTCGCGCCGCCTGGCTCTTGACGCTGCCGACCGAGCAGCCGAGCAGGGCCGCCGTGGCCTGCTCCGACTGGTCCTCCCAGTAGCGCAGCACGAGCACGGCCCTCATCCTGGGCGGCAGCCTGCGCAGCTCGGCGATGAGCGTGTCGCGCAGGTCCAGGTCCGGGCTGTCCGCGGCGGTCTCCGGCAGCCTGGCGAATGTGATCTCCCTGATCACCCCGCGCCGCCGCGACCTGCTGATGGCCGCGTTCACGATGACCTTGCGCGCGTACGCCTCGGGGTTGTCGCGCCTGATGCGGGGCCAGTTCCGGTAGACCTTCTCCAGCGCGTGCTGGACCAGGTCCTCGGCGTCGTGCCTGGTCGCCCCGCAGACCAGCATCGCGGTACGCAGGAGCGAGGTGCTGCGCGCGGCGAGGAACTCGTCGAAGGCCGCTTCGTCGTCGTCTGTCATCAGCGAGGGTCCCCCTTCGCCCTCCCCAACGCGCGAACCCGCCCAGAGGTTGAGTGGCAAGATATGCAGATGCTCCGGCCCCTGCACGCGCTTCCCAAGGCCCATCTTCACCTGCACTTCACCGGCTCGATGCGGCACTCGACGCTGATCGAGCTGGCCAGGGAGCAGGGGCTCACCCTTCCGGACGCGCTGGAGCAGGACTGGCCGCCCAAGCTGCGGGCGACGGACGAGCGGGGCTGGTTCAGGTTCCAGCGGCTGTACGACATCGCCAGGTCCGTGCTGACCCGTCCGGACCACGTCTACCGGCTCATGCGGGAGACCGCCGAGGACGAGGTGGCGGCCGGATCCCGGTGGCTGGAGATCCAGGTGGACCCCTCGGGCTACGCGCAGCGCTTCGGCGGCCTGACGGCCACGCTGGAGCTGATGCTGGACGCGGTGGAGCAGGCCGCGCGGCACGCGGGCGTCGGGATCGCGGTGATCGTCGCGGCCAACCGCACCCGCCACCCCCTCGACGCGAACACCCTGGCCCGCCTGGCCACCCAGTACGCCGGCAAGGGAGTGGTCGGCTTCGGCCTGTCCAACGACGAGCGGCGCGGCGCGGCCAGGGACTTCGAGCGGGCGTTCAGGATCGCCAAGCGGGGCGGGCTGCTGGCGGTGCCGCACGGGGGCGAGCTGCTGGGGCCGCGCAGCGTGGCGCAGTGCGTGGACGACCTGGGCGCCGACCGGGTCGGGCACGGGGTGCGGGCGGCCGAGGACGACTGGCTGATGCAGCGGCTGGCCGACCGGCAGATCTGCTGCGAGGTCTGCCCCACCTCGAACGTGGGCCTGGGGGTGGCCGAGTCGGCCGCGGACGTGCCCGTGCGGCGGCTGTTCGACGCGGGGGTGCCGATCGCGCTCGGGTCCGACGATCCGCTGCTGTTCGGTACGCGGCTGTTGCGGCAGTACGAGCTGGCCAGGGACGTGTACGGGTTCAGCGACGCGGAGGTGGCGGAGCTGGCGCGGCAGTCCGTACGGTCGTCCACCGCGCCCGAGTCGGTGCGCAAGGAGCTGCTTAAGGGCGTGGACGACTGGCTCACGCGCTCACTTGATTGACGACGCCACGCGGACGGCCTCCGCCATGCTCTTCGCTCCCTCCAGGCGGAAGTTGAGCGCGTCCTGCTGCCAGATGAGCGTGGCGGCGGCCTGGCGGAGCGGGACCGGCGGGCCGTCCTGGCGGGGGATGTAGCCGAGGGGGTGCTCGCCGGGGATCCACCAGGCTTCGCGGCCGTTCACCCGGGTGTACTCGGGGGTGGGCGGGCCCAGCTTCTTGAAGAAGAACGGGGACACGGTGCCGTCGAACTGGTCGAGCCTGATGCCGCCCGGCCAGAACATCGACACCAGCCTGCCGCCGTCGGCCACCGTGACGCGGTCAGGGGGGCCGAGTGCCGCCGGGGTCCGCACCTGGAACCTGGCCTGTGCGGGGACGTCCGGCAGGGGGACCTCGTGTTCGCCCGGGGGTGTGGCCGTGGTGGTGACGGGTGGGGGTGTCGTCCCGCCGAGCTCGATCTCGATGCCGGCGAAGCGCAGGATCTGCGTCACGGCGGCGCGGCCCTGCGGGGTGGCGGCCGTGACGGTGACCACGGCGACGACCACGGCCGCCACGATCGCCCACCTCGTCCGCCTGCGATGCCGCGACGGCGCCCGGGAGTCCCTGCGGGCGGGCGGCCGCACGGGAGCGGTGACCGGCCCGTGCGCCGGATCCGGCCCGGAGGTGCCGTACGGCTCGTCAGGGGCCTGAGCGGGTTGTCCGAGGCGGGCTCGGACGGCGGCGGCCAGGTCGGCCGGGGGCGGCGGGCCGGGGACGTCGAGGAGGCCGCCGAGAGCCGTCAGCTCGGCTTCGAGCTCGCCGAAGGGCTCACCCGAAGACTCGTCGAAGGGCTCGTTCGAGGGCTCGTCGAAGGGCTCGTTCGAGGGCTCGTCGAAGGGCTCATGCGAGTTCATCCCCCACCTCCTCCCTCAGCCGGGCCAGCCCCCGATGAGTGCTGGACTTGACGGTGCCGACGGGCCAGTCGAGCACCTGAGCGGTCTCCGCCTCGCTCAGTTGTAAGAAGTACCGGCACACGACGGCCTGACGTTCCCGCTCCGGCAGCCCCCGTACGGCGGCCAGCAGGCGGGAGCGGCGGTCGGTGGCGACGGCGGCGCCCTCCGGGTCGTCGGGCACCCGCGTGTCGGCGGTGCCCACGAGCCGCAGTTCTAGCGAGGAGCGCCGCCCGCGCGCCCGGGTCAGGTTGTGGGTCTCGTTGGCGACGATCCGCAGCAGCCACGGCCGGAAGGGCGCGTCCTTGCGGAAGCCGGACAGGTGCCGGAACGCCTTGACGAGAGCCTCCTGCACCACGTCCTCCGCCTCGTCACCGGCGCCGAGCAGGTAGGCGGTGCGATGGGCGAGCGCGCTGTAGCGGGCGACCAGCACCTCGTAGGCCGCCAGGTCACCTTCGAGCGAGCGGGCGATCGCCTCGTCATCGTCCATGGCGAGTCAGATTCCACCGCAAACAGGTCACGTGCGGAAGAGCGATCGGCGGATCGTGTCATCCTGGTGACTGTTCAGGGCATTAGACTCGGGCAATCCATGAGCCCCTCGAAGGAACGGGATTATGTCTTCTGGGTATGACCGTGTAGTGCAACCGGCGGCCGGTGACGAGGCCCTGGAGAACCACCTGGGTGGGGACGAGGCCAAGAACTATCGGCAGTACGAGTTCGACATGGTCGCCCCGCATGTCGGCCGGTCGATGCTGGAGATCGGCTCGGGGCTGGGCCACTTCGCGGAGCAGTTCCTGCCGCGGCTCGACCGGCTCGTGGTGAGCGACTTCGACCCCTACTGCGTCGAGCAGCTGGAGAAGCGCTTCGTGGACCGCGACGACATCAGCGTCCTGCAGTTCGGGCTGCCGACCGACATCCCGCTGGAGGACAAGGTCGACACCGTCGTCATGATGAACGTGCTGGAGCACATCGAGGACGACGCGGAGGCGCTGCGCTCGCTGGCGCGGGTGACGCTGCCGGGCGGGCGGATCATCATCTGGGTGCCCGGTTACATGCAGCTCTACGGGGACTTCGACCGCAAGGTGGGCCACGTCCAGCGGTACACGCCTAAGACGCTGGGCACCACGGTCGCCAAGGCGGGGCTCGACGTCGAGGTGCTCAAGCCGATCAACTTCCTGGGCGGCATCGCCTGGTGGGCGGCCGTGCGCCGGGGTGGCGTGGGCTACCCGGACCCGCGGCTGGTCAAGATCTACGACCGTACGGTGGTGCCGCTGACCAGGCTCATCGAGCGGTTCGTCACGCCGCCGTTCGGCCAGACGGTGTTCTGCGTGGCGCGCGTTCCGCAGAAGCGGTGACCACGCCGGGGCCGCCCCAGAGGATGGCGAGGCGGCCCGGGCGGGCTACTTGATGGAGCCGGCGGTCAGACCGCCGACCACCTTCCGCTCGATCAGGGCGAACAGGATGATCACCGGGATGGTGGCGATCACCGAGCCGGCGAACAGGTTCTGCCAGTCCACCTGGTACTGCCCGATGAACGAGTTGAGCGCCACGGGGAGCGGCTGGTTCTCGGTCGTGGTGGTGAGGGTCAGCGCGACCACGAACTCGTTCCACGCGGCGATGAACGTGAAGATCAGCGCGGTGATGACGCCGGGCATGGCCAGCGGCAGCGTGATCCTGAACAGTGCGCCGAAGCGCCCGTTCCCGTCGATGAAGGCGGCCTCCTCCAGCTCGCGCGGGATGGAGGAGAAGTACGCGTTCAGGATCCACACGGCGAAGGCCAGGTTGAAGCCGCCGTTGACGAGGATCAGCGCCCAGATCGAGTCGACCAGCCCGAACTGGAAGAACTCGCGGTAGATGCCGACCACCATGGCGGTGGGCTGGAACATCTGGGTGATCAGCACGAGGATCAGGAACGCGGTGCGGCCGCGGAAGTTGTGCCGGGCCGAGTAGTACGCGGCGGGCAGCGCGACCAGCAGCACGAGCAGGGTCGAGCCGGCCGCCACCTTGATCGTCACCCACAGGTTCCCAGCCAGGCCGCTGCCCCAGAAGTCGGTGAGGTTCGACCACACCCACTCCTCGGGCCAGAACGTTACGTCGCGCAGCGATTCCTGGGAGCGCAGCGAGGTCAGCAGCATGACCACGTACGGGAACAGGAACAGGAACGCCACGACGTAGGCGGTGGCCGCGATGAGCACGGTCTTGAGCCTGGGCATCGCGCGGCGGGCGGCGCTCCGCCCGGGGCGGGCGTGGTGGTGATGGGGCTGGGCCTGCGCCGGCATGGTCTTGACGGCCATCAGGCCACCTCCTTGTTCCACCGCGACACCTTGAGGAAGATCACCGTGAGGACGATCACCATGCCGAAGTTGACGACGGACATGGCGGCCGACTCGCCGATGTCGGAGCCCTTGAGGATGTACATGAGGATGGTCGAGGTGGCGGTCGAGTAGCCCGGCTGCCCGTGGGTCATGGCCCAGATGATCGGGAAGCTGTTGAAGACGTTCATGACGTTGATCAGGGCGGCCACGGTGAGCGCGGGTCGCAGCAGCGGCAGCGTGATCGACCAGTACGTCCGCAGGCGTCCTGCCCCGTCCATCCTGGCGGCCTCGTACACGTCGGCAGGGATCGTGGCGAGCCCGGCGAGCAGCGCGTACGTGGTGAACGGCACCGACACGAAGACGGCGACGAACACCAGCCACGGCATGGCGGTGGAGGCGTCGCCGAGCTGGTCGGCGGCGGCGCCGCCCATCGCGTCGATCAGCCCGAGCCGGACGCGGATCTGGTTGATCACGCCGACCTCGGGGTCGAGCATCCACTTGAAGATGATGGCCGTCATCAGCACCGACGCGGCCCACGGCGCGATGAGCGCCCAGCGGGCCAGCTTGCGCAGCGGGAAGCGCTGGTTGAAGAGCTGGGCCAGGGCGAGCGAGATCAGCACGGTGAGCGCGACGACCGCGATCACCCAGATCACGCTGCGGAGCATGACGTCGGCGAAGTCCTTCTCGGCGAAGAGCTTCTCGTAGTTCGCGAACCCTGCCGACCCGCGCACCACGCCCAGCCGGCTGATCTCCAGGAACGAGGACCTGATCATCTCGACCACGGGCCAGAGCACGACCAGGGCGATCAGCACGATGGCGGGCCCGATCCAGGCGAGGGGTTCGAGGGCGCGCAGGCCCCGCCTGGCGCGGGGCTTCTTCACATCCAGCGTTGTCACTCAAGCACCTTTCGCAAGGACGGCACGGCCGGCTGGGTCAGCCGGCCGCACCGTGGTCCTGCTGGGATCAGCCGGCCGCTTCCGCGGTCTTCTGCAGCTCACCGAGGACCTTGGCCGGGTCGTCCTTGACGGCCCCGCCGATGGTCTGCTTGATCGCCGGGTTCAGGGTGGCCCACTTGGGGTCCTGGAAGGGGTAGAAGCTGGCGTTGGGCAGGGCGTCGAGGAACGGCTTGAGCTTCTCGTCGCCGGACAGCTTCTGGATGCCGCCGTTGGTGACGGGCAGCAGCTTGTAGGTGTCGGAGATCTTCTGCGCGGCGGTGCCGGTGTAGAAGAAGTCGAAGAACTTCTTGATCTCGGCGGCGTGGCCGTTCTTGTTGAACGCCATGATCCAGTCCATGACGCCGAGCGTGGTGTCGAGCGGGCCGGCCTTGCCGGGGATGGGCGCGACGCCGTAGTTCTTCAGCCCGGCCGCGTCGAAGATCGGGATGGACATGGGGCCGCCGTTGACCATGCCGACCTTGCCCGCGCCGAAGTCCTCCCAGACCGTCTTGCGGTCCTTGGTGCCCGGGTTGGGGGTGGTCAGGCCGGCGTCGACCAGGCCCTTCATGTACGTGAACGTCTCGACGTTCTGCGGCGAGTTGATCGACCACTTGCCGGAGGCGTCCTTGTAGCCGCCGCCGTTGCCGAGCATCCACAGGAACGACTCGGCCTGGGCCTCCTCCTGGCCGAGCGGCAGGCCGAACGGCTGGGTCACGCCCTTGGCCTTCAGCTTCTCGGCCGCGGCCTTGAGCTCGTCCCACGTCTTCGGCGGCTCGGCGATGCCGGCCTGCTCGAACAGGTCCTTGTTGTAGAACAGGGCGCGGGCGGAGGAGACGAACGGGATGCCGTACGCGGTGCCGTCCACCTTGCCGAACTCGGCGAACTTCTGCAGCATGTCGCCGGAGACGTTCGGGGACAGGACCTCGTCCACCTTGTAGAGCAGGCCGTCCTGGACGAAGCCGGAGTAGTCGCCGGTCTGCAGGATGTCCGGGATCTGCCCGTTCTGCACCATGGTGGCGACTTGCTTGTCGATGTCGTTCCAGTTGATGACCTGGACGTCGACCTTGATGTTCGGGTTGGCCTTGGTGAACTCCTCGGTGACGCCCTTCCAGAACGTCTCGCCGGAGTTCGGCTTGCCGGGGCCGTCGCCGTAGTCGGCCGCGACCATCTTCAGCGTGACCTGGCCGTCGCCGGCCGCCTGGGTGTCGCCGCCGGAACCGCCGGAGCCGCCGGAACCGCAAGCGGACAGGACCAGCATCGTGGCAAGGCCGAGAGCGGCGCCGCCCACAAGCTTGATGTTCACTGGAGATACCGCCTTCTCGTCGGACGGGTCCTACTGGTCCGTACCAGCCAACGGGACCCCGCCCAGGGGGATGAGCACGCGGGCCGGCAGATGCCCGCGTTTGCGCAAGCGTAAGCCGGAGTTCAGCAGCCGGTCTATACCGCCCTGTCTCGGTTTGGCAACACTCGGGCCGCGAGGGCCGCACACGTGGTCTAGACCGGATGTCAGAGGATCTTGCGGCGGACGTTCTCCCCGCCCTCGGGGGCGCCGATCCACGGGCCCTCGATCGACGGGTCGAGGATGCCTTCCTCGACGAAGGTGTAGCGGCCGTCGAGCACGTAGCCGGCCACCCGTACGTCGTGGTTGTCGCTGTTGTCCCACAGCCGGTCGAACAGCGTGTCCACCCGGCGCCTGGACTGCCGGCAGAACGTGTCGGCCAGCTCGTACGGCCGGCGCCCCAGGTCCTTGGAGTCCTCCGCGGCCTTGAGGCAGACGGCGGTCATCGCGTACAGCTCGGCCCCGATGTCCACGATCCTGCCCAGGAACGACTGCTTGTGCTCCAGCTTGCCCTGCCAGCGGGACATGCCGTAGAAGGTGGACCTGGCCAGCTTCCTGCTGGTCCGCTCCACGAAGCGCAGGTGGGCGGCCAGCGGGCCGAAGTCGGCGTACGCGGTGGGCAGGTTGCCGGTGCCGGCCACCAGCGTGGGCAGCCACTTGGCGTAGAAGCGGCTGGCCCGGCGCAGGGCCTGGGCGCGCTCCTGGCGGCTGGCCTCGGGGTTGATCAGCTCGCCGGCGGCCGACAGGTGCGCGTCCACCGCCTCCCGGGTGATCGCCAGCCGCATGATCTCGGAGGAGCCCTCGAAGATGCGGTTGATGCGCGAGTCGCGCAGCATCTGCTCGGCGGGCACCCCGCGCTCGCCCCTGGCGGCCAGCGACTCGGCGGTCTCGTAGCCGCGCCCGCCGCGCATCTGGACCAGCTCGTCCAGCACCTCGTACGACAGCTCCGAGGCGAACAGCTTGGCCAGCGCCGCCTCGATCCTGATGTCGTTGCGCCTGTCGTCGGCCAGGCGGGCGGTCAGCTCGCAGACGGCCTCGACGGCGTACGCGGTGGCCACGATGAAGGCGACCTTGGTGGCCACGGCCTCGTGCAGGCCGACCTTGCGCCCCCACTGCACGCGCTCGTTGCCCCACTCGCGGGCGATCTTGACGGCCCACTTGGCGTTGCCCGCGCAGGTGGCGGGCAGGGACAGGCGCCCGGTGTTGAGCGTGGTGAGCGCGATGCGCAGGCCCTCGCCCTCCTTGCCGATGAGGTTCCGGGCGGGCACCCTGACCTGGGAGAACTCGGTCACGCCGTTCTCGATGCCGCGCAGGCCCATGAACGTGTTGCGCCGCTTGACCGTGATGCCCGGCGTGTCGGCCTCGACCACGAACGCGCTGATCTTCTTGCCGGTCCTGGCCATGACCACCAGCAGGTCGGCGATGACGCCGTTCGTGGTCCACAGCTTGACGCCGTCGAGCACGTAGTCGTCGCCGTCGCGCACGGCGGTGGTGGCCAGCCGCGCCGGGTCCGAGCCGACGTCCGGCTCGGTCAGCAGGAACGCCGAGATCTCCCCCGCCGCGCACCTGGGCAGGAACTCGCGCTTCTGCTCCTCGGTGCCGAACAGCTTGAGCGGCTGCGGCACCCCGATCGACTGGTGCGCCGACAGCAGCGTGGCCAGCGCCGGGCAGTAGGAGCCGACGAGCATGAGGGCCCGGCAGTAGTACAGGTACGGCAGGCCCAGGCCGCCGTACTCCTCCTTGATCGTGATCCCGAACGCGCCGAGCTCCGCCAGCCCCTTCACCACGTCGTCGGGCACCTGCGCGGTCCGCTCGACGAGCGCCGGATCGACGCGCGCGTCGAGGAAGCGGCGCACCGCCCTGACGAACTCCTCCCCCTTCTTGGTCGCCTCGCCGGGCGGCGTGGGCGCCGGATACACCAGGTCCATCCGGAAGTCGCCGAGGAAGAGCTGCTTGGCGAAGCTCGGGCGCGCCCACTCCCTCTCCCGAGCCTGCTCGCCGACCTGCCTGGACTCCGCGTACTTGGCGTGCTGGGTCATGGCACCCTCCCGACGTCGCGCCGTCTGATGCTCATGTGTACTGCCCGCCTGACGGCGCCCTGTCGCCGTTTATAGCCCGATTTTGTAGGAACGGCGAGGGTTGAGGCCGGTCGCCGCGAGCGCCACCGCGCCGAGCACGGCCGGCACCAGCAGGTACGCCCCGCAGAACGCCAGCCCCAGCAGCGACATCCCGGTCCCCACGATCGCCGTGACCCGGTGGCGGCCCGCCGGCAACATCCGTACCGCCGCCGCCACCCCCGCCGACGTGACCGCCGCCAGGCACGCCGAGGTGGCCCGCATCAGCAGGTCCAGATCCACCGCCCACACCAGCACCGGCACGCTGAGCGCCAGCACCAGCCCGAGACTCCGGTACGGCGTCTGCCCCGGCGCCCCGCCCCTGGCGAACCAGCGCGGCAGCGCCCCGTCCGCCGCCAGCGCCGCGCCGAGCCTCGCCGCCCCGGCGAGGTAGGTGTTGACCGCGCCGAAGGTCAGCAGCACCGCCACCACCCCGGTCACCGGGCGGGCGACGGGCCCGAGGCCGAGCTCCAGCATCCCGGTGAGCGGCACGGCGGACATGTCCGCGCCGAGCACGCCGACGGAGGTGACGGAGACGCCCGCGTACAGCAGGCCGATCACCACGAGGGTCGCGGCGGTGGCGCGCAGCAGGCCGTTCCTGCCGGCGAACTCGCCCGACAGGTGGCTGGCCGCCTCCCAGCCCACGAAGGCGAACATGAGCACCCCGGCCGCGCCGGCCACGCCCGCCAGGCCGTACGGGGCGAAGGGGGTGAAGTTGGCCGGGTCGGCGTGCGGGGCGGCGCTGATCACCGCCGTGGCCAGCAGCGCGACGAGGAGGGCGACGAAGCCGATCTGCAGCCGTCCGGACGTGCGCAGCCCCGCGGCGTTGGCGGCGAACGCGGCGGCCAGGATGAGGCACGCGGCCAGGGTGGCGTCCAGGCCCAGGCACGCCTCGACGTACTGGCCGCCGACGAGCGCGCCGGCGACCGTACCGATCGGGACGGCGCCGTAGAACCACCAGCCGGTCACCGCGGCGGCGCGGCGGCCGAACGCGAGGCCGACGACGGCGGCCACGCCCCCGCCGCCGGGGTAACGCGTGCCGAGCGCGGCGAACGTCAGCGCGACGGGCACGCTCAGCGCCAGCATCCCCGCCCAGGCCAGCACCGACGCCGGCCCGGCCGAGGCGGCGGCCAGGTGCGGCAGCACCAGCATGCCCGGCCCCAGCACGGCTCCGACGAGAAGCGCAGTGCCGTGCCATGCCCCCATATGTCCATTCATGTCGCTGAAAGTAGCTCGAACATTCGGCTTGATCGGGTGCTGAGCGAACGTTCGGCCGGAATGGCGTGCGAACCTGGGCACATGGACGAACTTGATTCGGCGATCATACGGCTGCTCCAAACGGATGCTCGGCAGTCCAACCGCGAGCTGGCCCGGCAGCTCGGCATCGCCCCCTCCACCTGCCTGGAACGGGTCAGGTCGCTGACCAGACGCGGCGTGATCCGCGGCTACCACGCCGACATCGACCCGGCGGCGCTCAACCGCGGCGTGCAGGCGATGGTCTCGGTGCAGGTCCGGCCGCTGAGCCGGGCGGTGATCAACACGTTCAAGGAGTCGGCGGCGGCCATGCCGGAGGTGCTGAGCGTGTTCGTGCTGGCCGGCGGGGACGACTTCCTGCTGCACGTGGGGGTGCGGGATCTCGATCACCTGCACGGGTTCCTGCTCGACCGGCTGAGCAAGCGCAAGGAGATTGTGGGGTTCCGGACGTCGGTGGTGTTCCAGCAGGTGCAGAAGGCGGTGCCGACGCGGCTGGAGGACACCTGACTTTCGACAGGGGTGCTTCTGGACGGTCGGCGGATACGCGGCAGGGCCCCTGCTTCCTAGGTTCTTCCCCGTGAAACTCCTTCTCGCCCTCGCCCTGACCCTCACCCCGGCCCCCGCGCCCGAGCTGACGCCCGCCGCCATCGACGCCTACCTCCAGGAGGCGATGGAATCCACCGGGGTGCCGGGACTGTCCGTGGTCGTGACCCGCAGCGACGAGGTCGTGCACGCGGCCGGGTACGGGCACGACTCCGACGGGCGGCCGATGACCGCCGGCACGCCGATGCGGGTGGCGTCCGTCAGCAAGTCGTTCACCGCCATGGCCGTCATGACGCTCGTGGAGCGCGGGAAGATCTCGCTGGACTCGCCGGTGGCCGCGCAGCTGCCCGGCTTCACGATGGCCGATCCCCGGGCGGCGCGGATCACCGTACGGCAACTGCTGAACCAGACCTCCGGCCTGTCGGACAGCACCGTGGACATCGCCGCCACCGAGGAGGCCGGCTCGCTGGCCGACTACACCGCCCGCCTGGCCGAGTCCCGGCTCGCCGCCGACCCCGGCACCCGCTACGAGTACTGCAACGTCAACTACGACCTGGCGGCGCGGCTGGTGGAGGTGGCGAGCGGGCGGCGGTTCGGGGACTACCTGCGGGATCGGGTGTTCGGGCCGCTCGGCATGACGTCCAGCGCGGTCTCCGCGCAGGTCGTCCGGCCCGCTCATGGCTACAACTCCCTCTTCGGGGCCTGGCTGCCCCGGCCGGAGCTCGACGGGTTCCACGACGACAGCGGGGCGGGCGGGGTCATCACGACGGCCGCCGACATGGGGAAATGGCTGATCGCGCAGGCGGGCGACGGGCGGCCGCTGGTCGGGCGGCAGAGCCTGGAGGTCATGCACCAGCCCTCGAAGCTGCGCCCGTACGGGATGGGGTGGGGCATCGAGGACAACGGGCAGCTCGTGCACTCAGGGAACCTGTTCACCTACAACGCCGTCGAGGCCGTCTCGCCGAAGACCGGCTACGGGTTCGCGGTGATGACCAACAACGCGACGCTGTACGACCCGACGTACGACATCATGCTCGGGCTCACGGCGATGAGCGAGGGCAGGGCGCCGGAGGGGCCGGGCAACGAACGGCAACTCTTCGAGGCGGCGCTGGCGGCGTTCGCGCTGGTCGCGGCCGGGCTGGGCGCCATGGGGGTGGCGCGGGCGCGGCGCTGGGCCGCCCGCAGGCCGGGGCGGCCGTGGTGGCGGATCGGGCTGCGGCTGCTGCCGGCGCTCGTCCCGGTCGCGGTGCTGGTCGGATATCCGGACCTGGTGTCCGTCCTGGTGAACGGGCGGACGGTCACCTGGGCGCAGCTCACCTACTTCCCGGCGCCGCTGTCGGTCACGGTGCTGGTCGCGGCGCTCGCGGGACTGGGCGTGACGGTCGCCCGCCTTCGTGCCCTTCGCCAGGTCCATGGTGACAGGCTTCGAACGGCACCCGATGCGACCTGACTTGTAAGCCTTTCGTCGGTTCTCACCAAGTACGGGTGTAGATCGACGAAGGGAGCAAGGCCGGTGCGTCTCAAACGGGGGAAGCTCGCCACCGACCCCGTGGCGTTCGAAGCCTTCTACCGGCGGCACATCGACGCTGTCACGCGGTTCCTGTCACGCCGGGTCGACGACCCGCACACGGTCGCCGATCTGGCGGCCGACGTGTTCCTCGCGGTGCTCGGCTCGGCGCACACGTACCGCCCGGGCAAGGGCAGCGAGATCGCGTGGCTGTACGGAGTCGCGCGCAACACGCTGTCGTCCGAGCGGCGGCGGGCGCTGCGGGAGTCCCAGCTCACGCATCGCGTGAGCGGGCGGCGTCCGCTCGACGGCGACGACGTGTCCCGGCTGGAGGAGCAGATAGACGCGGAACGGCCCGCCAGGGCGGCCTTCGAGGCCATGGCCGGGTTACCCGACGGGGAGCGCGCCGTCCTGGAACTGGTGGTCCTGGAGCAGCTCACGCCGTCGGAGGCGGCGGCAGCGCTGGGAATCCGGCCGGGGACCGCCATGGTGCGGCTGCACCGCGCCCGCAAGGCACTTCGCGACCTGCCCTTCGTCATGGAAGGAATCCCACGATGAGATTCGAGGAGCAGTTGCTGATGGACCTCAAAGCCGAGATGACCGCGCGGAACGAACGCAGCCGCCGTGTCGGCCGCCGCCTGCTCGCGGGGGCGGCGGTGGCCGGGCTGGCGGCCGTGACGGCGGTGGCGCTGCCGCTGCTGACCGGGCCGGAGCCGGCGTACGCGGTGAGCGAGAACGCCAACGGCACCATCACGGTGGAGCTCAAGGAGTTCAGGGACGCCGAGCAGTTGGAGCAGGACCTCAAGAAGCTGGGCGTGAGCGCCGACATCACGTACCTCAAGCCCTACACCAAGTGCCAGAACGACCGGGGCGCGATGGCCGGCGGCGGATACGACACTCCGGAGGAGTGGCGCGCGTCCGTGCACTACAAGGTCGCCAGGCCGGGGCCGAAGGGGTTCGTCATCGATCCCCGCCAGGTCGGGAAGGGGCAGACGATGGCGCTGGAGTTCACCGAGAACCCGAAGGGGCCCGTCAAGGCGCAGCTCAACGCGATGGTGATCGAGGGGCCTGTCAAGCCGTGCGTTCCGGAGCACGACCCGACGCAGCTCGGCTGACCCGCGTTCCCCGGCCTGCGCTGCTCAGGCCGGGGAACTCGTCAGAGGTTCCCGGCGCGGGATGGCCGCGTAGCTGACGGCCAGGGCGGCCAGGCTCAGCGCGGCGGCCGCGAGTCCGAGCCACCGCAGCCCGTCCACCGCCACCAGCCCGCCGCCGAGCGCCGACCCGGCCGCGATGCCGATGTTGAACGCGCACACGTTCACCGACACCGCCAGCGTGGGCGCCCGCCCGGCGTGCCGCAGCACCAGGCTCTGCAGCACCGGCGTCGTGGCCGAGGTCAGCAGCCCGAACACCAGCACCGCCACGACGGCGGACCCCGCCCACGGCACCGCGAACGGGAAGACGGCCAGCACCACGCTCAGCCCGGCGAACGTGCCGCGCACGGTGGTCCCCAGCGACCGGTCCGCCAGCCGCCCCGCCACCAGCCCTCCGGCCAGGCTCCCGGCCCCGTACACCAGCAGCAGCGTCGACACCGCCGCCGGCCCGAACCCGGTGATCTCGGTCAGCGTCGGCGCCAGGTAGGTGAACACGGTCGAGGTCGCCGCCAGCCCGACCGCCGTCGTCGCGATCACCACCAGCACCCTCCGCCCCATCACCGTGGCGATCTCGTCCCGCACGCTCGTGGCGGGCGCCTCCTGCCGGGGCAGCACGGCGGCCAGCAACCCGGTCATGGCCAGCGCCAGCACCGCCAGCACGGCGAACGGCGTCCGCCACCCCGCGTCCTCCCCCAGCAGCACCCCCAGAGGCACGCCCAGCAGCGTGGCCACCGAGAACCCGGACCCCACGGCGGCGATCGCCGTCCCGACCCGCTGCGGCTCGACGACCCGCGTCGCCACCATCAACGCCAGGGTCAGGAAGGCCGCGTGGCTCAGCGAGGCGACCACCCGCCCGACGATCAGCACCTCGTACGACCCCGCCGCCGCGCACACCGCGTTCCCGGCGGCGAACAGCAGCATCAACCCCAGCGCCAGCCCCTTGCGTGGCAGCCGCACGGTCGCGACCGTCACCAACGGCCCGCCGATCACCACCCCCAGCGCGTACGCCGTCACGGCCTGCCCCGCAGTCGAAACGGAAACGCCCAGGTCGGCGGCCACCTGAGGCAGCAGCCCCGCGATCAGATACTCGGACGTGCCGACCACGAACACGCTCACCATCAGCATGGCCGGCACCAGCAGACTCTTCTTCATGCGGGAACGCTAAAGTCTCACATGTATGTGAGAGTCAAGTCGTGGAGGTGGGTGGGGATGCGGATCGGCGAGCTCGTCCGGCGCACCGGCGTGAGCGAGCGGCTGCTGCGCTACTACGAGGAGCAGGGCCTGCTGCATCCGTCACGGCTGCCCAGCGGGTACCGCGAGTACACCGAGGCGCACGTGGAGACCGTGCGGCGCATCCGCTGCCTGCTCGCGGCCGGCCTGAGCACCTCGACCATCGCGACCGTGCTGCCGTGCCTGGAGGCGCGGGGGGAGCGGCTGGCGCCTACATGTCCGGACGTGGTGGGGCGGCTCCGCAGGGAACGCGAACGCATCGACCAGGCGATGCGCGATCTGAGCGAGTCGAGGCAGGCCCTGGACCTGGTCATCTCGGCAGCACGGGTGTGAACCAGGGCAGGCCGCCGGCGACCATCGTGATCAGCAGGACGTGCTAGTCGCCGTCCTCGACGCAGAACTCATTGCCCTCAAGATCGGCCATCACGACCCATCCGCCTGGGCTGACACCCCTGCGATCGTCCACGACGCGAGCACCCAGCGATTCCAGCCGGGCAACTTCCCGGTCTTGAGGTTCGCCATGTGGCAGGAGATCGAGATGAACGCGATTCTTGGTGCGCCTGGGCTCTGGGACGTTGACGAAGACGAGGTGAGGGAAGGTGTCATCATCGGCGCCCACCCACCAGAAGGGGTTGCCGGGCATCTCCACCTTGGTCCAGGGCCAGCCGGTGACCTCGCTCCAGAAGCGCGCCATGGCTTCGGCGTCGGAGCAGTCGAACGTCACATTCAAGATCGAGAACCTGCTCACGCGCGCCTCCCGTACCGGGGCCGACCCGCAGCGCAGCCTTCCACGGGCAGCCAAGCGCAGCAAGCGGTTTTCACCGTCGTCGAGGCCAGAGAGCCGGATGCAGACCGACCAGCCATCATCCTGTTTCTGGTGGCCGATTCCGGGCTGGGCCGGCTGCCGGCCGGGTGGATGGCCAACGAATACGCGAAGGCACGCGACATGCTGCTGCCCGATCCGCGGCCTCGGCCACATCCACCGGACCGAACGGAAGGCAACCGGCACATGGGGTCAGCGAGAGCCGAAGGGCGTTCCGTTCCCGATCAGGAAGGTTCCCGGTCCGAGTGACGTGACGACATCTGGCTTGCTTCAGCAACGGGGGCTATCCCCACTCGTGATCTTCATGCATGCCGTAGGGACACAGCCACGCTTGCATGATCGACTGGTGCCCTCCGAAGAGGAAGGGGAAACGGGAGATGGAGCAACGTGATCGGCGGGCCGCGATCGGAACGGCGGCCGCGCTCTTGGCGAGTGGCGTGACCGTGATGGCGGGCAGCAGACCCGCACGAGCGGAGTCCTCCGGCGAGCAGGCCCGGGAATCGTTCCGGGTCATAGACCTCCGAGGCCGACAGCGTTTTCTGGCGAGCTCGCGTAAGCCACCGATCATCATCGGGGGCAGGACGTATCCCGCCGACCAACGCCAGGGGCCCGAGGGCACTTATCTGATCTTCAATGATGGGGACGGCAACGAGAAGGGAGGGATCACTGCCTCTTCTGCCGGAGCCAGCCTCTCGCTCGACTACACCAACGCGCAGGCGATCACTATGGCCACTCGGTGGGAGGGCACCCTCGGCGCGGCAGTGCTGGAGATGAAGCACATGCCTGATCCGGCGCTCCCGATCGGCCAAGTCCCCGCCATGCCGCCTCGTGTCCAGCTCGGCTACAGCACTCCGGAAGGAGCATTCCTGGTGCTCAGCGACTCGCGAGGACGCCCGCGGATCGTGCTGGAAATCGATGGTGACGACAACCCGATGATCAAGGTGTTGGACTCCGAGGGCAAGGTGGTCGGGCAGCTTCCCGAAACGCCGGCCGAGAGGCGTTCGTAGCTGCCGTCCGGAGGGCCGGACCAGGCGGGAGTTGTGGCGGCGACCCTCGAGTCCGCCGGGGCGTTAATTCGGTTGCACGGGCCTCCGGCGCCCCCCTAGCCTCTAGGACATGCGCCTTTACCTGTAATTCGCAAGCAAGCCCTGTCCCCCGTCCAGCCAAGTGACGCGGCACGCAGCTGAGCTCGCAGAGCGGCCCCTTTCGTAGGAAGCCGCGTCCCGAATTACGTAGAGGAGCTTTGTATGTTCATCCGTGCGTCCAACAAGAAGAGCCGCCCCGCCCTGCCGGTCGTGCGGCCGATGCCCAAGATGCCGCAGCGGCCCATCGCGCCGCCGCGCCGCATCCCTTCCAAGGGCAGATGAGAGCAACTACCAGGATGGGTAGTTAGGCGAGCGCCGCCCCCACGTTACGCCCGGGGCGGCACTCGCGCTTTGCTACAGCCGTTCGATGATGGTGACGTTGGCCTGGCCGCCGCCCTCGCACATCGTCTGCAGGCCGTACCGGCCGCCGGTGCGCTCCAGCTCGTGCAGGAGCTTGGTCATCAGGATCGAGCCCGTGCCTCCCAGCGGGTGGCCGAGGGCGATGGCGCCGCCATTCGGGTTGACCCTGGCCGGGTCGGCGTCGAGCTCGTGCATCCAGGCCAGCGGCACCGGCGCGAACGCCTCGTTGATCTCGACCACGTCGATGTCGCCGATCGACATGCCGGCCTTCTTCAGCGCCCGCTGCGTGGCGGGGATCGGCGCGGTCAGCATGTAGACCGGGTCGTCGCCCATGAGCGCGAGCTGGTGGATGCGGGCCCGCGGGGTCAGACCGTGGTCGCGTACGGCCTGCTCCGAGGCGATCAGCACGGCGCCGGAGCCGTCGGAGATCTGCGAGGAGGTGGCGGCGGTGATCTGGCCGCCCTCCTTCAGGGTCTTCAGGCCGGCCATCTTCTCCAGCGTCGTGTCGGCGCGGGGGCCCTCGTCGTCCTCGACCCCGTTGATGGGGGCGATCTGGTCCTTGAAGTAGCCGTTCGCGATGGCCTTGGCGGCGCGCTGGTGGGACTCGAACGCGAACTGCTCCAGCACCTCCCGCGTGTAGCCCCACTTCTCGCACATCAGCTCCGCGCCGCGGAACTGCGAGATCTCCTGCTTGCCGTACCGCTCCACCCACTTCTCGCCGAACGGGAACGGCATGCCCTTCTCCAGGGCGGCCGTGATCGAGGAGCCCATGGGCACGATGCTCATCGACTCGACCCCGGCGGCGACCACCAGGTCCTGGGTGCCGGACAGGACACCCTGGGCCGCGAAGTGGATCGACTGCTGCGAGGAGCCGCACTGCCGGTCGATCGTGACGCCGGCCGTGGTCTCGGGCAGACCGGCCGACAACCAGGCATTTCTCGCGATGTCCATGCTCTGGGGGCCGAACTGCATGACGCACCCCATGATGACGTCCTCGACCGCCTCGGGGTCGACGCCGGTGCGGTCGATCAGCGCCCTCAGCGTGTGAGCGGCCAGGTCAGTGGGGTGGACGGTGGAAAGGCCGCCCTTCTTCTTGCCGACCGGGGTGCGGACCGCCCCGACGATGTACGCCTCTGCCACAGTGCCTCCTGGAAACCGAGCATTATTCGGTTACTAGGTGCAGGGTACAACAGAACGTCATTCGGGTGCAGGGGCCGTGGGGGGTACGGCGTCCTCCGTGGGGTCCTCCGTGGGGTCCTCCGTGGCGTCGTCCGTTGCGGGCACCAGGTCTTCCGGTGCGTCGATCCGGAAGCGCCAGCGGTCCACGGGGATGCCGTTCAGCGCCTCCGACAGCTCCAGCGCCAGCGCGCCCAGCTTCGCCGGGTCGTCGCCGCGCAACTCGACCGCGGTCAGCTCGGTGGCAAAGGGCAGCAGCTCCTGTACGGCCGGCGGCTGCCCCTTCTGCGGCACCAGCGCGGCCTTGATCTCGCCGGCCGTGAACAGGAACTCGTCGTCCTCGTCCTGCTCCAGCAGGGGTGCCAGCTCCTCGGCGGTGGGACGTACCGGGAGAATCACCGCGGGCCCGCTCTCGGCGCTGCCGTCGGCCGGATCGCTCACCTCACCCCGGCACACCGCGAGCCCGCCGAGCCGGAACGCCAGGCCCTCGGCCAGGTAGCGGTCGAAGAAGTCCAGCGGCAGCGGGCCCTCCGCGGCCACCCGCACCGCCCACGCCTGCTCCAGCTCGCCGCCGGTCAGGTCCTTGTCCGCCTCGACCGGGGCGTGCACGCGGACGTCCACCGCCACGATGTCGTCGCCGTCCCGCCTGGCGTTCGGGTCGGCGAGCTGGACGAGGCGCAGCAGCTCGCCGGGGTCCGGTTTGGCGGGCAGTGCCGCCGTGGGGCCAGTACGCAGTCTCCGCT
This sequence comes from Nonomuraea rubra, assembly GCF_014207985.1. Classification (NCBI taxonomy): domain Bacteria; kingdom Bacillati; phylum Actinomycetota; class Actinomycetes; order Streptosporangiales; family Streptosporangiaceae; genus Nonomuraea; species Nonomuraea rubra. The sequence continues at coordinate 11,516,435 of NZ_JACHMI010000001.1, forward strand.
TCGCCATCCAGCCCATGCCCGCCTCCGCGCTCAGCTTCTGTAAGAGCTCGTCATCGTGGCGTACACGATGACGTTGTCCGTGTAGTGCCCGGTGGACCGATCGTAGGTGCCACCGCAGGTGATGAGGTGCAGTTGGGCGTTCTGCTGCTCCCCGTACACGCGCTGGGTCGGGAAGGTCTGCTTGTCCGCCTGCTCCACCCCTCCGACGGTGAACACCGCGGTCGTCTTGTCCTGGCGCTTGACCTCGATGGTGTCGCCGTTCTTGAGCTCCGGCAAGCGGGCGAAGACGGCGGCGCGGGTCCGGGTGTCCTTGTGCCCGAGCAGCACGGCGGGGCCCACCTCGCCCGGGGTGGACATGTTCCGGTACCAGCCGACCAGGTTGTGGTTCTCCGACGGGGGGACCTGGATCGTGCCGTCCCTCTTCAGGCCGACCGACTGGATCGGGGCGTTGATCCCGAGGCGCTTGATCACCAGCCTGATCGGGGTGGAGGGCAGCATCGGGGGGGCCGGGGTGATCTGCGGCAGCGGGGGCGGCACGTTCGCCGGGGCCTGGAACCAGGCCTGCTCCGGCTGGGCGGTCTGCTTCGGCTGGGCCTGGAGGTCCAGGGCGTCCCTGTTGCTCTGGAGGCCGTACTCCGCGGGGGACTTGAGGACGATCAGCAGCCCGGCCACGACCGTCACCACACCGGCGATCGCGGCCGTGATCAGGACCGCTCTGAGAGCGGTGCTGCCCTTGTCCTGGGATGGCGGAGGGGTGGGGGTCTGGCCGCCGCCGTACGAATAGTAGCCCGACATCGTTCCGTCAGCCCTTGATGGAGCGGCGTCGCATGAGCAGCCCGCCGACCGCGGCCGCGCCTACCAGGGCCGTGCCCGTCAGGATGAACAGGCGGCCGTCAGGGCCCATCATGCCACCGGCACCGGTGTCCGCGCCCGCCTTGGGGGTCTGGGACTTCCTGGTGGGGCTGCTCGACGGGGTGACCGTCACCGTGGAGGTGCGGGTTGTGGTGGGGCGGGGGCTGGTGGTTGTGGGGGTGGGGCTCGTTGTGGTGGGGCTGGGGCTGGTGGATGCACCCACCGTGAACGTGTACGCCTTGAGGCCGGTGGTCGGGGCAGTGCACCTGAGCACGGGACTGGTCGAACTGGTGCCGAAAGCGAGGTCGCCGGCGGTCAGCGACACGGTGCCCGTGGTCGTCGGCTTGACCTTGATGGTGACGCTGGGGAGGGTCGTGATGTCCGCGCCCGGCTGGATGGTCGTCGTGAACGAGCCTTCGCCGGTCGCGGTGGCGGGGGCTCCGGCGCCGGTCGCCTTGATCGTGGCGAAGAGCTTGGCACCAGACGCGGGCCAGTTTTGAGGAGCCTTCAGCGTGTCGCCGGTGGTCTGGATGGTGCCGGTCCACGTGATCGAGGCGTCGGCGTTGGCCGTGGCACTGGTGGGGGGCGTCATGACGACCTTGATGTCGACGTCCGCCTCGGTGGGGTAGTTCGTGTCCGTGGTACCGGTGGGGACGTCGCAAACGTAGGCGACGATGTCGGTCCCGTTGCCACCGCCGTTGCCCGTGCCGATCGCGACGTCCAGGACTTCAGTGGAGGCCGTAGTGCAGGTCGCGGTGGCGGTCGAACCAGTGGTCAGGCCCAGCTTCAGCTCACCGGGATCCACGCTGACCTTAGTGGTGGTGGTGGCACCTGCCGCGATCTTGTAGACGACGTTTCCGGGTTGCGACGCGTTCTGGCCTGAGGCGATGGTCGGCCCTGACTTCGCACCAGGGTCGGAGACACTACCGCCGGTCGCCGTCATCGTCAGAGTGGCCTGCACGGTGTTGTTGGCAGTCGCAGGCTGGGCCAGCGTCAACGCTGGGATGTTCACGGTCAGGTCAAAGGTCTGGCCAGCCGCAACCGAGTCCGGCGCACTAAGGGTGACAGTAATCGGAGTGTTGGCGGTGAATGTGAAGGGGCCGCCAGTACCGCAGGTATAGCTGAACTGCTTCGACGCCGCAGACGCCGGCGTAGGCGTTGCCATGATGAAGACGGAGCAAACGGAGATGACGAGCGCGCTCATCAATCCCAACGCGGATGTCGTATGGGCGAGGCGGCGCCTCACCTGGGACATGAGCACGGGTCCTTCTCCGTTCAAAGCCAGTGTCAACAGTCGTGCCAGAATTCCAGCCGTTGGTCACGGTTAGGTTGAGATCCTACGAACTGTCCCTGTCAACTTCCCGTAAACCGCCAAATCCACCCCAACTTTCCCACATCAACCCTTCTTCTTCGACAACGTTGCGTAAACGACGATGTTGTCTGTGTAGTGGTGAGTAGTCCGGTTATAGACCCCACCGCAAGTGATAAGCCTGATCTGGGAGTTGCTGGTGTTGCCGTACACCCGCTTGGTCGGGAACGAGTTCTTGCTCGCCTGCTCGATCCCGCTCACCGTGAACCGGGTGACCTTCCCGTCCGACCGATACACGTAGATCTGGTCGCCCTTGGCCAGCTCCCGCAGCCGATCGAACACAGCGGGCCCCGAGCGGGTGCTGACGTGACCGTTGATGATCGCCGGGCCGATCTCCCCGGGCACCGGTGACCCCTTGTACCAGCCCGTCTGGTTGGGCTTGCTGAGCGGGGGCGTGCCGAGCACGCCCTTCTTGTTCACCGAGACCGAGCCGATCGGCGCGTTCACCTTGATCTTGGGGATCTTGATGCGGGTCGGCTTGGGCGCGGCCTTGCCGACCTTGGGCTTGGCCTTGGGGATCGCCGGCACGACCGGAACGGCCGCCAGCGGGGGCGGGGCGTCGAGGCGGGCCGGGGTCAGGGGGACGTTCTTGCCGCCCGGGCCGACCGTCGGCGGGAGGATGAACGCGCCCGCGTTCGACATCTCCAGCGTGGACGGCGCGCCCTGGGGCGCGGCGAGCGGCTGTCCCGAGCCCGAGCCGTCGTCCACCGGGGGCGCCAGCGAGAGCAGGCTGACCATGACCAGGCCGATGCCGCCGAGCGAGCCGGCGATGAGCAGCCCGGGCAGCGCCCGCTGCATCGGCGACTTCTCCTGCTCGGCCATCTTCTCCTCGGCCATCACTGCGCTCCTCCCGCGTGCGCGGCCCTGCGCCGGCGCAGCAGCAGGCCGCCGCCGGCAGTTCCCATCACCAACGCCATGCCGCTGGCCATGAGGCCGAACGGGGGCCTGTCCTCGTCGGGGGCGACGCCGGTTTCCACGCCGCCACTGGGGGTGTTGGCCACCTGGGCGCGGTAGTACCTGGTCGCGGTGGGGCCGGTGCTCCTCGGGGTGACCGTCGCGGTGGCGGTGGCGGTGCCGGACGGCGTGACCACCTGGACGAAGTCACCGCCGATGGTGGCGCCGGAGTCGGCCTCGTTGTCGTTCGGGTCCGGATCGTTCGGGTCGGGGTCGTTCGGATCCGGGTCGTTCGGGTCTTCGGTGGGCGGATCCGTGCCGGGATCGTCCGTCGGCGTCTGGGTGCCGGTGCCCGTGGGCGTGCTGCCGGGGACGGTCACGTCGATGGCGCCCGGGTCGTTCTGCATGGTGCAGGTGGTCTTGTCGTGCTCCGGAGGCTCGGGCACGTCGCTGATGAACACCTGGAAGGCGTCCAGGTAGGCACGCTTGCTCTCGGTGTTGACGATCTCGATGGTGTGCGGCCCGTAGTCGAGCTGCGGCGACGTCCAGAGCACTTCCTGGCTCTTGGTGCCGGTCATGGGATTGCCGCTGCTGTCCTTGCCGGGCTCGACCAGGCCCGAGGTGACTACCTGGCCGTCGATCTTCACCCTGATCTTGCTGAGGTCCTGCTCACGCCGGCCGATGTAGGAGACCTTGGTGCCGAGGAACTCCAGCTTGGCGGTCGCGTCCAGCCCCTCGGTCCAGCGGATGTCCTTCAAGTAGTCGTCGTACGTCGCCGCGGTGTAGTCCCACTGCCACGCCCCGGTGTACTGGATGTCCGTGGAGTCGTCGCTGTTGATCTTCACGTCGCCCTCGGCGGGCGTGAACTTGAGGCTCAGGCCGGCGGGTTCGAAGCGGATCGTGCCCGCCCGATCAAGCGCCGCACCGTCGGTCAGCCCTTCAGGCAGGTCCAGGTAGCTTCCCGGAACCAGCTGCCCCTGGGTCTTGTCTCCGCGAGGTTCGAGTTGACCGTTCCAGGCGCCGCTGGCGTTCACCACGCCCTCGAGACTCAGCTTGGAGCCCTCGGGAAAGAAGCCCGGCGAGCCGAATCGCTGCAGGCTCTTGTACGACATGTCCCAGCGGACGTCCATCCGTCCGGCCGTGACCTGCGGCGTCATGCGTGCTTCCAGATCCACGCCGGTGCCCGCGATGCCCCCCGTGCATCGGTACTTGATCACCAGCGACGTCGCCGCCTGGCTGGGGATCGAGGAAGTCACGACCATCCCAGCAGATGCCGCGATGCCCAAGGATGCGGCGAATAACGCCTTGTGCCACCGACTCACGGAGACTCCGATCCCCCACATACCAGACCGAGGGTAGATCTTAGAGTCGAAACACCCGCAACACATGCCGAAAATCGCTTCTTCCAGCACTTGTGATGAACCCGTGTCCCCAGCTCCCCGCGCCGGGTATACCTTCCGGTAACAGAATCCTGTTCTGCAAGCGGAGGCGACTGATGCAGCGAGACCTCTTCGACGACGAGCACCTCCTCTTCCAGGAGACCGTGCGCGACTTCATGTCCCGCGAGGTCGTCCCCCACCACCCCCAATGGGAGAAGGACGGGATCGTCCCGCGTGAGGTCTGGAAGAAGGCCGGCGAGCTGGGCATGTTCGGTTTCTCGGTGCCGGAGGAGTACGGCGGCGCGGGCGTCAAGGACTTCCGGTTCAACGCCGTGATCGTCGAGGAGATCATGCGGAACGGTGCCACCGGCCTCGGCTTCTCGCTGCACAACGACGTCATGGCCCCGTACGTCGTGGATCTCACCGACGACGAGCAGAAGCAGCGCTGGCTGCCCGGCTTCGCGTCCGGTGAGCTGATCACGGCGATCGCCATGAGCGAGCCCGGCGCCGGCAGCGACCTGCAGGGCATCAGGACCACCGCGATCCGCGAAGGCGACCACTACGTCGTCAACGGCCAGAAGACCTTCATCACGAACGGCATCAACGCCGACCTCGTGGTCGTCGTGGCCAAGACCGACCCGGAGGCGGGCGCCAGGGGCACCACGCTGGTCGTGGTAGAGCGGGGCATGGACGGCTTCGCCCGCGGGCGGAACCTGGACAAGGTCGGCATGAAGGCCCAGGACACGGCCGAGCTGTTCTTCGACAACGTACGCGTGCCCGCCGCCAACCGCCTCGGCCCCAAGGACGGCGAGGGCTTCTTCCAGCTCATGCACAACCTGCCGCAGGAACGCCTGTCGATCGCCGTGGCGGCGGTCGCCGCGGCCGAGGCGGTGCTGGAGCAGACCGTCGAGTACTGCAAGACCCGCCAGGCGTTCGGCCGCAACCTCGGGTCGTTCCAGAACACCCGCTTCGTGCTGGCGGAGCTGGCCACCGAGACGGACATCGCCCGCCACTACGTCGACAAATGCATCCTTGCCCTCAACGCCGGCCGGCTCACGGCCGTGGACGCGGCCAAGGCGAAGTGGTGGACGACCGAGCTGCAGACCAAGGTCATCGACCGCTGCCTGCAGCTCCACGGCGGGTACGGGTACATGACCGAGTACCCGGTGGCCAAGGCGTGGATGGACAGCCGCGTCCAGACGATCTACGGCGGCACCACCGAGATCATGAAGGAGATCATCGGCAGGTCGTTCGGTTTCTGACGACTCGCGCGGAAGGCGGGATCGGGCCGCATACTGGACAACATGGACGGCGGCCTGATCCTCCTGGTTTTCCTGGCCCTGCTGTTCGCCTGGCTGCTCAACCGCGTGCGCCGGGCGATCCGCCTGGGGCCGATCGGTTATGCCGGCGTGGTGATCGTGTTCGTCATCGTCATGCTGCTGCTCTGGGGCCAGACCAAGATCTAGCGCCGCGGATTTCAGGCCGGATCCGGGCGGGATCGGGATTCGGCGAGCCGGTCCAGCAGTTCGCGAAGCAGGGCGTACTCTCCGGCCGTCAGCTCCGTGGGGTCCTGGTCCACCAGCGCGCGCAGCGTCAGTGCCGCTCCGGCCCGCGTCACCGCGTCAGCCGGCCGGACCGCGCCCGGGTGGAGGACGGCGGCCAGTGCCGCTTCGCGGACGCGGTCGGACAACCCCAGGTCGCGATCGGCGTCAGGCCGGGTGATCAGGCTCAGGGTGACGCCGATGTTCGCGGCCAGGATCTGGTCGGCCGCGTCGCCGGGCGGGACTCTCAGCAGCCCCCGACGGGCGGCCACGGTCAGCAGGTCACGCAGCATGGCGTGTGCGGGGGCCGTGATGGCGCAGGGCTTGCCGGGCTCGATCTGGCCGTACAGCAGCGCGTAGAAGGTGGGATGGTCCAGCCCGAACCGTACGTGCCGGTCCCAGCCCTGGCGGAGGTCGTCCACCGGATCGCTGGAAGCCTGCGGCGGCTGGACGTACTGGGTGAACCCGTGGTCGAGCACGGCGTCGATCAAGCCCTGCTTGCTCCCGAAGTGGTGATAGAGCGTGGGCGCCTGGACCCCCGCGCGCTCGCAGACGGCACGCGTCGACAGCGTGCGATCCCCTGAGCTGTCCAGCAGCTCGGCGGCGGCCAGCAGGAGCCGATCGCGGGCGCTGCCACTCCGTCCTTGGTTACCCATGCCGTTATAGTAGCTTATGTAGCGCTATATAGACTCCTGTAGCGTATATAGCGCTGATGTCACCTCAAGGAGAGCTCATGAACCTCGACCTTCCCGGCGTTGTCGCCCGATACTTCGAGGCCGACCGCCGCCGCGACCCGGACGCCGTCATCGCCCAGTTCACCGATGACGCCGCGGTCACCGACGAAGGCCAGACCCGGCGCGGGGCCGCGGAGATCCTGGCCTGGCTTCGAGGCCCCGCGTCGCAGTACCAGTACACGATCACGCTGCTCGGCGCCGAGACCACCGGCGCGGACACCGTGCTGGTCACCGGCCGCCTGGAGGGCAACTTCCCGGGCGGGACCGCGGACCTGAAATGGCGCTTCACCCTCGCCGGCGACCGGATCCGGCAGCTGGAGATCGCGCCATGAGAGGACATCCGATGAAGACCTGGTACATCACGGGTGGCACCCCCGGTGGTTTCGGCATGGCGTACGCGAACGCCGCGCTGGAGGCCGGCGACCGCGTCGTGCTGACCACGCGCCGGCCGGCGGAACTGAGCGACTGGGCCGCCCGGCATCCGGAACGGGCGCTCGTCCTGCCCGTGGACGTCACCGACACCCGGCAGGTCCAGGAGAGCGTGGCCGAGGCCGAGAGCCGCTTCGGCGGCATCGACGTCCTGGTCAACAACGCCGGCCGCGGATGGTACGGCTCGGTCGAGGGCATGAGTGACGCCGACGTACGCAGGACGTTCGAGCTGAACTTCTTCTCGGTTCTCGCGGTCACCCGGGCCGTGCTGCCCGGCATGCGCAGGCGCGGGGGCGGCTCGATCATCAACATGTCCTCGGTCGCCGGCCTGGTCGGAGTGCCCGGCTTCGGCATCTACACCGCCGCCAAGTTCGCGATCGAGGGGTTGACGGAGGTGCTGCGCCAGGAGGTGGAGCCGTTCGGGATCAGGGTGCTCGCGGTGGAGCCCGGCGCGTTCCGCACGCGGGCCTACAGCGGGTTCGCCGACGAGCCGATCGACGAGCACCTCACGGACTACCAGCCGATGCTCGCGGCGGTGCGCGCCGCCATGATCGAGCAGGACGGCAGGCAGCCCGGCGATCCCGATCGTGGCGCCCGGGCCGTCGTCGCCGCGATCGACCAGGACGTCCTTCCCAAGCGGCTCGTCCTCGGCGGCGCGGGGTACGACGCCGTGGCCGGCCACCTGGACGCCATGATCGCCGAACTTCGTGGCCAGGAGGCCATCGCCCGCGGTGCGGACTTCCCCCGGAGCACCGGAGCGGCGGTGCGCACCGGCGGTGATGTTCCCGCAGGGTGATGATCCGGCTGTCCCTTGGTTTAAGTGTTTGCCGCCGCCCAGACCTCTCGGCTAGGAATCTCGCATGCTGAAGGGCAGTAAGGTCGGGCTCAGGGCCCGGCACGAGGACGACATCCCGGTCCTGCAGGCCGAGCTCTACGACGACGTGGTCACCCACTCGCGTGCCCAGGCCAGCCCGTGGCGCCCGATCACGCCCGGCTCCCAGGAGTCGCTGGTCCAGGTGGACGACAAGGCGCAGGGGTACGTCGCGTTCTCCGTGGTGGAGCTGGACGGCGGCGCGCTGGTCGGCACCGCGACGTTGTGGGGCATCGACACGCACAACCGGATGGCGCACATCGGGCTGGGGTTGCGGCCGTCCGCCCGCGGCAAGGGTTACGGCACCGACGTGGTGGCGGTGATGTGCCACTACGGGTTCGTGGTGCGCGGGCTGCACCGGCTGCAGATCGAGACGCTGGCGGACAACACCGCGATGTTGCGTTCCGCCGAGCGGAACGGGTTCGTGCGCGAGGGCGTGTTGCGCTCCTCGGCGTGGGTGATGGGCGAGTGGCTGGACGAGGTGCTGCTCGGGCTCCTCGCCCAGGACTACAAGCCGGAGCCGCAGGGCTAGGACGCCGCCGGACTGCCCGTCCCGCGAACGGCCAGGACGCCGCCGGACTGTCCGCCCCGCGAACGGCTTGGACGCCGCCGGACCGTGCGGCGCCGGCCGTTCAGCCGGGGACGGGCTCCAGGTCCGCGTGGTCGAAGGGCGGGTAGGTGTCGCGGCCCGTCCGCTCGGCCGCGTCGATGTAGTCGGCCAGCGCGCTGCGGGATTGGGCGAGGCGGACCATCTGGTCGTCGAGCCGCCGCAGCCGTGATCGCATCGCGGCCAGCAGCTCGGGACATCCGTACAGCTCAGGGGCCTCCCCGACCGCGCAGGGCAGCAGGTACGCGATGTCCTCCGACGATAGGCCGGCCCCGAGCAGGTGCCGGATCTGCTTCACCCGCAGCACCGCGCCCTCGTCGTACTCGCGGTAACCGTTCGCCCCGCGCTCTGCCTCCAGCAGGCCCTGGGCTTCGTAGTAACGCAACTGGTGGGCGTTGACGCCCGTCCGGCGGCTCAGTTCCCCGATTCGCATCGAAACCTCACTTGACCTTCATACCGGTCTCAACGTTGACGATGCTGCCATGAACGACAGAACCGCTACACCTGTGACAATCATCGGGCTCGGACTGATGGGACAGGCACTCGCCGGCGCGTTCCTGAAGGCCGGGCACCCCACGACCGTGTGGAACCGTACGGCGGCCAAGGCCGAGCAGCTGGTGGCAGGGGGCGCGCGGCTGGCACCTACGGTCGGCGACGCGCTCCAGGCGAGTCCCCTGACGATCGTCTGCGTCACCGACTACGGCGCCGTGCACGAGCTGATCAGCGAGAACGACCTGGAGGGCACGACGCTGATCAACCTGACCTCGGGCACCTCGGCCCAGGCCAGGGAGGCCGCCGAGCGCGGCGCCCGCTACCTGGACGGCGCCATCATGGCCATCCCGCCGGCGATCGGGACCGCCGAGGCGGTGATCCTGCTCAGCGGGCCGCACGCGGACTTCGCGGAGCACGAGCAGGCGCTCGGCGTGCTCGGCACTGTCACCTACCTCGGCGCGGACCCGGGACTGGCCTCCCTGTACGACGCGGCCGGGCTGGCCATGATGTGGAGCGTCCTGAACGCCTGGCTGCAGGGCACCGCACTGCTCAGGACGGCCGGGGTGGACGCGGCGACCTTCGCGCCGTTCGCCCGGGAGATCGCCACCGGGGTGGCCGGCTGGCTGCCGGGCTATGCCGAGCAGGTCGACAGGGGCGCCTTCCCCGCTGAGGTGTCGGCCCTGGAGACGGACGCGCGGGCGATGGCGCACCTGGTCGAGGAGAGCGAGGCGGCCGGGGTCAACGCCGAGCTGCCGAGGCTGATCAAGACGCTGGCCGACCGCGCGATCGCGGCGGGGCACGGCGGGGAGCAGTATCCCGTCCTGATCGAGGAGTTCGTCACCTCCCGCGACGGCTGACCCGCGATCACTCCGGGGTGGACCAGCTCCGGAGGGTGTGCGGCCCTTCGAGCACCGTGTCCTCGTAGACCTGGTCCGTGACGCGGATCTTCATGTAGTGCGTCCCGAAGAACACCCAGTAGTCGTTGGGCATGCCCGGCACGGGCAGCACCGCGTCGAGGCCCTGTTTGAACTCGCCGACCTTGCCGAACGTGCCGGTCCACGCGTCGAGGGGGGTCGGCCCGAAGGTGACCCGGCCGCGGGGGCCTGTGCCGGTCAGCGTGGTCCGCACGTACCGGCCGCCGGAGAACACCCAGAACTGCTGCTTGTCGTCCGGGACCGGCATCACGGCGTCGATGGGGCCGCCGGCGAGCTCGCCGAAGGCGTCCGCCCAGTCGGTGATCGGCCGCGGACCGGACACCAGCGTGTCGTCATGGTCCTGGTCGGCGCCGGCGAGCCGGATGCGGATGTACTGGGTGCCGGAGAAGACCCAGTATTCGCCGGGAGAGCCGGGGACCCGCATCGTCGCGTCCACGCCGTCCTGGAATCCCGGCAGGAGCCCGAGGGTGTCGCTCCACCTTCCGAGCGGGGCGGGCGCCTGAAGGGGCCGCACCGGGTAGCCCGACGGCGTGAGGCTCACCCGGACGTAGCGGTCGCCGGAGAACATCCAGTGCTGCTTCGGGTGGTCCGGGAGCGGCATCACGGCGTCGATGCGGGTCGGGGGCTCGGAAGCCACGGAGCTCGGGGGCGCGGGGCTCGCCGTCCCGCGAGCGGCGGGCGTCCCGCCGGCAGCGGCCGTGGCGTCGTCCGCCGAACGGCTCGTCAGCGCCACCATGGTGGCGGCGGCGCCGACCAGGGCGGCGACGGCGATCCCCGCCAGGCCGACGAGCTGGCGGCGGCGGCGCGGAGCCGGCGAGGGCATCGAGAGGTCGTAAGCGGTCGCGTCCGTTCCGGCGAAGGGCCGCAGCATCGCGCTCGCCTCCGCGATGGACGGCCGGGCGGCCGGGTCCTTGCGCAGCAGCGCTTCGAGCACCGGCCGCAGCGGCCCCGCGGCGGCCGGAAGCTCCGGCTCGGCCTCCGTGATGGCGTGCAGCACGCCGACCGGCGCCGGCCGCGCGAACGGGGAACGGCCCAGCAGCACGCACAGGGTGACGCCGAGGGAGAACAGATCGCTGGCCGGCCCCACGGCCCCGCCGTTCAGCCGCTCGGGAGCGATGAACTCGAACGACCCCACGACCGCGCCGCTCTCGGTGAGCGTGCCGGCCCCGGCCAGCGCCGCGATGCCGAAGTCGCACAGGACCACCCTGCCGTCGCGTCGCAGCAGGACGTTGGCCGGCTTGACGTCCCGGTGCAGCGCGCCCGCCGCGTGTACGGCCTCCAGGGCGGACAGCAGCTGCAGACCGATCCCCGCCACGTCGGACGGGCTCATCGGACCGGTGGCGGCGACGTGCTCCTTCAGGGAGGGCCCGTCCACGAGCTCCATCACCAGCCACAGCCGCTCGTCCTGGATCACGAGGTCGTAGACGTTGACGACGTTCGGGTGGGAGATCCGGGCGATGGCGTGCGCCTCCCTGTGCGTCCTGGCCTTGCCCGCCGCCTGCAGGTGCATCTCCTTCACGGCGACCGTACGTGCGAGGAGCTGATCGGTGGCCCGCCACACGGTGCCCATGCCCCCGCTGCCGAGCCGCTCCAGCAGCACATACCGATCAGAAGGCACTCGTGACCCCCCGTCTAGGTGAGGGTCACGATCCTCTCATTCCCGCCTGCGACCTCACGCCGATTCCAGGATGATCCGGGCAACCAGCTCCGGATCATCGCTCATCGGCACGTGACCGCACCCCTTCAGCAGCTTGACCCGCTGCCCCGACCACCGCGCCGCGCGTACGGCCTGGCGGCGCAGCAGCAGCCGGTCGTGCTCGCCCCACGCGATCGTGACGGGCGACTTCGGCGGCGCGGGCGGCATCAGCCCGCTGAACGACTCCAGCGTCTCGTCGAAGCCCGGCGCGTTGGCGAGCGCCTGCGTGGCGGCCATCAGGGCGGCCGGGTCGAGCCTGGCGGGGTGGGCGACGAGCAGCCCGGAGGCCACCGTACGGACCTGACGGTTCTCCAGCTGCTCCAGGGGCAGGGAGCGGGCCGAGGCGCGCATGGCGCGCAGCATCGCCTGGCAGTAGAGCAGCTCGGCGCGGGACCAGAAGCCGGCCGGGGAGAGGGCGACGGCGGAGCGTACGACACCGCGCGAGGCCAGCTCCAGCGCGATGTAGCCACCGAGGGAGTTGCCCGCCACGGCGGGCTCGCGGATGCCGAGCCGGGCGCAGAACGACTCGACCGCGTCGGCCAGCGACTCGGCGGTGTACGGGATGCGCGCCGGCAGCTCTGGCGAGACCCCGAAGCCGGGCAGGTCCACCGCGAACACCGTGCGCGCGGCGGCGAGCCGGTCGAGCACCGGCAGCCAGCCCTGCCAGTGGTGGCCGATGCCGTGGACGAGGATCAGCGGCGCGCCGGTGCCCCGGCGCTCGAAGGCCAGCTCCATGGCCGCCAGTGAATCACTCACCTGCCACGCGTGGGAATCTCGAACCAGACCGCTTTGCCTTCCCTGGTGGGCCGCGACCCCCAGCGCCTGGCGAGCTGGTCGACCAGGTAGAGGCCGCGCCCGCCCTCGTCGTTCTCGCCCGCGCTGCGGATCCGGGGCAGCCGCAGGTCCTGGTCGAACACCTCGACCCAGACCGACTCCTCGCCCCTGCGCAGCCGCAGCGTGAACTCCTTGTCGCCGACCACTTCGTCCTCGAAGCCCGGCACGTCCCAGGACTCCTCGAACGGCAGCGGCGGGCCCTCCACGACCAGCTCCCTGCGCGGCACCCCGGCGGTGGCGGCGTGCAGGACCACGTTGGTGACGACCTCGGAGACGAGCAGGCAGGCGAGCTCGGCGCGTTCCTCGGGCACGTTCCAGCTCGCGAACGCCTCGGCGGCCATCCGGCGCGCCTCGCCGACCATGATCGGCTGGGCGGGGAACGTGCGGGCCTCCACGTCGAGGTCCACGTCGCTGGAGCGGACCACGAGGATGGCCATGTCGTCGTCGATCTCGCCGGGCACCGCGACGGTGGCGGCGTCGGCGATGCGCTCGACCTCGGCCTCGGACATCTTGGCCAGCTTCTCGCAGAGCACGCCCAGCGTCTCGGCCTCGCTCGGCATCCGGCCGTCGCGGCCCGGGCGGCGGTCGACCAGGCCGTCGGTGTAGAGGAGCAGCGCCGCGCCAGGCGGCAGCGTGCGGGTCTCCTCCTTGTAGACCAGGTCGGCGTGCAGGCCCTTGGCGCGCACCCCGAGCGGCTGGCCGACCTCCTCGATGTCGAGCTCGACGCACTGCCCGTCGACCAGCAGCAGCGGCGGGGCGTGCCCGGCGTTGGCGAAGGAGAGCTGGCGGGACCAGGCGTCGTAGACGAGGTACTGGCAGGTCACGATGGGCGGGATGCTGACGTCGGCGCCGTTGTCGTCCTGCTCGGGGGTGGCGATGATGCGGGTCCACTCGTCGAGCCTGGCCAGGATGTCGGCCGGGGACTTGTCGTCCTGGGCGAAGGCCCGCAGCGCCGCCCTGAGCTGGCCCATGATGGCCGCGGCCTTGGCGCCCCTGCCCTCGACGTCGCCGATCACGATGCCGACGCGGCCGGCGGACAGCGGGATGACGTCGTACCAGTCGCCGCCGACCTGGGTCTGGATGCCCTGCCCGTGGGAGGCCAGCGGGGCGGCCGGGTAGTAGCGCACGGCGATCTGCAGGCCGTCGAGCTGCGGCAGCGCCCGGGGCAGCAGGTACTTCTGGAACGACTCGGCCGTGTGCCGCTCCTCCTCGAACAGCAGCGCGTTGTCGATGGCCAGCGCGACCCGGGTGGCGATGGCGCCCACGAAGTCGCGGTCGAAGGCGTCGTAGTGGGGGCTGCGGCGGTCGGTGAGGTTGGACAGGCCGAGGTACATCAGCCCCAGCGTCTCCCCCCGCACCAGCAGCGGAGCCACGATGGCGGAGGTCATGCCGATCTCGCCGCACAGGCGCGCGCTGCCCTCATGGGGGGCGGGGCTGCGGTTGGTGGAGAAGTCCTCGACCAGGATGGTCTCCTGGCGGCGGAGCGCGGTGTCAGCGTAGTGGCCGGAGGGGTAGCGGATCTCCGCGCCCACCGGCTTCCATGTTCCCGACGGGGGCGTCCACCCCTGTACGTGCTGCGAGACCCTGCGGACGAGCCGGTCGCCCTCCATCAGCTCGATGAAGCAGTGGTCGGCGAACTGGGGGACGAGCATCTCCGCGACCCGCTTGAGCGTCTCCTCGACGTACAGGGAGCCCGCCAGCCGCTCGCCGATGCGCTCCAGCAGCCCGAAGCGGTCCTTCTCCCGCTCGTTGCTGCGCAGCGCCTCGCGGGCCATGATGACGATCCCGGTCACCCCGCCCGACGCGGGGCGCAGCGGCACGGCCTGCGCGCGGACGTAGACGATCGTCCCGTCGCCGCGCCTGACGTCGAACGTGCCCTCCCACACGCCGCCCTTGAGCACGTGCTTGGCGAGCTCGATCGCCATCGGGTGGTCCTTCTCCATGATCCCGAGGGACAGGACGGACGAGTCACGCGAAGGCGACTTACCTTGCCGGCCGAAAAGTTTTTCGGCGAACGGATTCCAATAGAGGAGATTGCTGAAACGGTCGGTGACGACCACGGCCATTTCGGCGTGGTCGAGCACGGACCCGGCAGCAAGGTGATCAGCCGCTTCTTGTGACAGATCCCCCCATCGCTTCATCCGGAGACCACTCCTCGGGGTGGCGTGAATGCAAAGCGGACCACGGGCGCTCCTGCAACGGTCTTGGCCAGGGGAGAGTGGAGGGCCTCCCAGGAGGGATTCTACCAAGTAGCTGGGCGCGCGTCAGCGCTTGGAGACAAAAACGTGCGCGGCGACATCGCGCGGAAGCTCCGCGGGAGTATCCTTCGCGTCACCGTCACCTGTCACCCGTACACCGTCGTCGCTCGCCGCGAGCGTCACCTCGCGTCCGGGTTGTATCCCAACTTGCTTGAGTTTAAGCATCACAGCGGGATCGCTTTGCACTTGTTCGCTAATTCGACGCACGACTACCGGTGTGTCGCGTGTGCCGGCGAGGTCGCACATCGTCGTCAGCACGTCGTCGCCGCTCTCGACCGGCTCCCTGGCCCCCAGCTCGGCCAGCCCGGGGATCGGGTTGCCGTGCGGGCACACCGTCGGGTTGTCCAGCAGCGTCACCAGGCGCGACTCGACCGACTCCGACATGACGTGCTCCCAGCGGCACGCCTCGATGTGCACTTCTTCCCAGGGAAGGCCGATCACCTGCGTGAGCAGGCACTCGGCGAGGCGGTGCTTGCGCATCACCCGCGTGGCGAGCGTGCGGCCCAGCTCCGTCATCGACAGGTGGCGGTCACCCTCGACGCGGACGAGCCCGTCACGTTCCATACGGGCGACGGTCTGGCTGACTGTGGGGCCGCTCTGCTGAAGACGCTCCGCGATGCGGGCCCGCAGCGGGACGATGCCCTCTTCTTCGAGCTCGTAGATGGTACGGAGATACATCTCCGTGGTGTCGATCAGGCCGTGTGCGGTCAAGGCTCCTCCCAAGTGAATGGTACTTCGCCGGTCGTGGGACTGAGCCCGTCCGCTGCGGGCACAGGAGTCACAGGGAACCCTATTGGGAGAACGACCGGCGATGGTTAAGGACGGCAACAATGGGGCGGCCGAGTTCCTTCCCGACCGTCTCGATCTTGACGCGCTCCGGAGCGCCGCGGCCTGCTGCGAGGGCTGCGACCTGTACAGGAACGCCACGCAGACGGTGTTCGGCGAGGGGCCGAAGCAGGCGAGGTTCATGCTGGTCGGCGAGCAGCCGGGGGATCAGGAGGACCGGCAGGGGCACCCGTTCGTGGGCCCGGCGGGGCGCATTCTGGACAGAGGGCTGCAGGAGGCGGGAATCGAGCGGGACGACGTCTACCTCACCAACGCCGTCAAACACTTCTCTTTCACGCCACGGGGCAAGAGGCGGATCCATCAGAAACCCACGGCGGCCGAGATCGACGCCTGTCAGCCATGGCTCAACGCCGAGCTGGCCGTGGTGCGGCCCGAGGTGGTCGTGGTGCTCGGCGCGACGGCGGCGCGGTCGCTGCTGGGGCGGGCGTTCAAGGTGACGCAGCACCGCGGCGAGCCGGTGCCGCTCGGCGAGTCGCTGGCGGTGGCCACGATCCATCCGTCGGCCGTGCTGCGCGCGCCCGACAGGGACGTGGCGTACGCGGGCTTCCTCGCCGACCTCCAGGCAGCGGCGCGGGTCGCCTGAACGTCAGGCGGGAGACTTGCCCTTCGACGGGACCACGGCGGACGAGCCGGCGCGGTAGTTGCGGAACCCGGCGACCGACAGCCCGACGATCAGCACGGTGACGGCGCAGGCCAGGCCGCCGCCCACCCACGCCCCGGTGAGCCCGAAGGCCGTGGCCGTGGCGCCGGCCCGCAGGTCGCCCAGGCGCGGCCCGCCTGCCACGACCACCATGAACGCCCCCTGCAACCGCCCCCGCATCTCGTCCGGCGCGTAGAGCTGCAGGATCGACTGCCGCCACACCGAGGAGATCACGTCCGCCACCCCGCCGACGGCCATGAACAGCACGAGCAGCCACAGGTCGTGGACGAGCCCGGCGGCGGCCACGGCCAGCCCCCAGACGGCGATGACGACCGTCAGCGCCATCCCCTGCCGCTTGACCCTCCCCACCCAGCCGGAGAACAGCGCCCCGGCGACGGAGCCGATGGCCATGGCGGAGTTCATCCAGCCCAGCGCGATCAGGTCCCCGCCGAAGCGCACGGCGGTCAGCTCGGGGAAGAGCGCCCGCGGCAGGGCGAACACCATCGCGATGATGTCCACGACGAACGACATCAGCAGCACCGGGGTCCTGACGATGAAGCTGAGCCCGTCCAGGACGGACCTGGCACCCGGACGTTGCACCTCACCCAGCGGAGGCAGTGAGGGCAGCCTGAGCGCCGCGTAGAGGTTGGCGCTGAACAGGACGGCGTCCACCGCGTACGCCCAGGCGAACCCGCCGGACGACATCGCCACCCCGCCGACCATCGGGCCGAGTACCGCGCCCATGCTGTAGACGAGCGAGTTGAGCGCGTTCGCCGCGGGCACCAGCTCCGCGTCGAGGATCCTGGGGATGATCGCGCCCCGGGTCGGGCCGGTGATGGCGAAGCCGGTGGAGTTCAGCGCGACCGCGAGGAAGATCAGGTAGACGTTGTTCAGCCCGAGCAGCGCCTGGACGAGGATGAAGAGTGTGGCGGCCCAGGCGATCAGGGAGCCGGCGATGAGCAGCTTGCGCCGGTCGACGGCGTCGGCGACGGCCCCGCCCCACAGGCCGAAGACGATCAGCGGGATCAGGTTGGCGATGCCGATCAGGCCGACGTAGAACGACGACTGCGTGATCACGTAGACCTGCTGCCCGACCGCCACGACGGTCACGCCGACGCCGACGTGTGACACTGCCTGGCCCAGCCAGATCCGCCGGTACGCGGGAACGCCCAGCGGCCGGGTGTCTACGAGATGACGCTTGACCAGATCCCCGAATGCCACTTAACGAACATTAAGGGGCAAGTCTCTCCAGAACCCACCCGGGTCGCGTCCGCCGGTAGCGCAGCCGATCGTGCAACCGGTCGAGCTGTCCCTGCCAGAACTCCACCTCGATCGGGGCGACCCGGAAGCCGCCCCAGAAGTCGGGCACCGGCGGATCCTCCGGCCAGCGGGCCGCGAGCTCCTCGTACCGGGCGTCCAGCTCCTCCCTGGAACGCACGACCGCCGACTGCCGCGAGGCCCAGGCGCCGATGCGCGAGCCGTACGGGCGCGAGTCGAAGTACTCGGCCGACTCCGCGTGGGAGATCCTCGTCACAGTGCCCTCGATGCGCACCTGGCGGCGTACCGGGTGCCAGGGGAACAGCAGGGAGGCGCGCGGGTTCTCGGCCAGGTCGCGGCCCTTGCGCGACTCGTAGTTGGTGTAGAAGACGAATCCGCGTTCGTCGTAGCCCTTGAGCAGGACCGTCCTGGCGCTCGGGCGGCCGCCGGCGGAGGCGGTGGCCAGGACCATGGCGTTGGGTTCCGGCAGGCCGGCGTCGAGCGCGTCCTGGAACCAGGTGGTGAACTGCGCGATGGGGTCGGACGCGAGGTCTGATTCGAGCAACGGCTCGCCCTCGTACGTACGGCGAAGCCCCGCCAGCGTGGGCGGGCGCGGGGTGGCATCCACGAGACGATATTCTTGCGCGCTTGCGTGGTAGATCCCATGCACCGCTCCCGACCAGCGGGTTTGCCGGAACGGCGGGTCCCGAGACCGAGCATGAGCTGGGAGGGGGTTAAATTGACCCGCCGGTATCTCGACATCAAGGCATCGCGTTGCCGAAACATGGCAAGAAAGGGAGGCGGCCGAGTATGTCCGACTTCAAACCCGGGCTCGAAGGCGTCGTAGCTTTCGAGACCGAGATCGCGGAACCGGACAAAGAAGGGGGCGCCCTTCGATACCGGGGCGTCGACATCGAAGAGCTGGTCGGCCGTGTCCCGTTCGGGCACGTTTGGGGCCTGCTGGTCGACAATCAGTTCCAGCCGGGCCTGCCCCCGGCGGAGCCGTACCCCATTCCTGTCCACTCCGGTGACATCCGTGTAGACGTGCAGAGCGCGCTGGCGATGCTGGCCCCTGCCTACGGCTTCAAGCCCCTGCTCGACATCAGCGACGAGGAGGCCCGTGACCAGCTCGCCCGCGCCTCCGTCATGGCCCTGTCGTTCGTGGCGCAGTCCGCGCGCGGCCTCGGCCTGCCGATGGTGCCGCAGAGCAAGGTCGACGAGGCCAAGACCATCGTCGAGCGTTTCATGATCCGCTGGCGCGGTGAGCCTGATCCCAAGCACGTCAAGGCCATCGACGCCTACTGGACCTCGGCGGCCGAGCACGGCATGAACGCCTCGACGTTCACCGCCCGCGTCATCGCCTCCACCGGCGCCGACGTGGCCGCCGCGCTCTCCGGCGCCGTCGGCGCCATGTCCGGCCCGCTGCACGGCGGCGCTCCGGCGCGCGTCCTGCACATGATCGAGGGCGTCGAGCAGCTCGGCGACGCCAAGAAGTACGTCCAGAGCGAGCTCGACAAGGGCAACCGTCTCATGGGCTTCGGCCATCGCGTCTACCGCGCCGAGGACCCGCGCGCCCGCGTGCTGCGCCGTACGGCCAAGGAGCTCGACGCGCCCCGCTACGAGGTCGCCGCGGCGCTGGAGCAGGCCGCGCTGGAGGAGCTGCACGCCCGCAAGCCGGACCGCGTGCTGGCCACGAACGTGGAGTACTGGGCCGCCGTGGTGCTGGACTTCGCCGAGGTGCCCTCCCACATGTTCACCTCGATGTTCACCTGCGCGCGTACGGCCGGCTGGGCCGCGCACATCCTGGAGCAGAAGCGCACGGGCAGGCTGGTCCGCCCGAGTGCCACCTACACCGGTCCCACCTCGCGCCCGCTCAGCGAGCTCGAGGGCGCCGACGAGGTCGTCGGCAAGTACTGATTTCGTGGCGCGGCTACCGCGCGGCCCTGGACCAGGAAGGGCCGCCGCGGTAGCCGTTTCGCGTTCCCGGGGACGAAAGACCCTAGGGGAAAGTGGTTCCTTGACCGCCTCCTGTCAGAGGCTCAGCCTGGCGGCAGGCACCCTCGGCCCTCCCACGAGCAGGTATGACGTTCTGCGCGCGCCTGCCCTCCTCCGGTGTGAGGGTCAGTAAGGAGCACGTCATGGAGCCCACATCCGGCTTAACCAGGCGCGGCTTCCTCACCGGCGTAGGCGCCGGAGCCGCCGCACTGACGCTCACCCCCGCAGAGGCACTCGCCAAGGTCGTCACGGCACGCGCGGGAGGCCTGGCGACCTCCCCCGACCGGTTCGGCCGCATCTTCACGCTGGGCGCGTTCGCCGACCTCAACGCGCCCAGCCTGAGGACCGCGCTGATGGAGATGGGCCGTCCCGGCGGCCTGATCGACGCCAGGGACCCGCTGCAGGAAGGCCCGATCCGGCTGATCACCAACCCCGAGCTGAGCCCGAACAACCTCGACAACGCCACGCACACGGCCGGCACGACGTTCTTCGGCCAGTTCATCGACCACGACATGACCTTCGACGAGGGCTCGCCCCTCGGCGTGCCGACCGCGCCCGAGCAGTCGCCCAACACCAGGACCCCCGGCTTCGACCTCGACAGCGTCTACGGCGGCGGCCCGGCGGCCACCCCCCAGTACTACGACCCCGCCGACACCGCCAAGTTCCGGCTGGAGAGCGGCGGCCGGTTCGAGGACCTGCCGCGCAGGGCGAACCGTACGGCGATCATCCCCGACCCCCGCAACGACGAGAACCTGATGATCAGCGGGATGCACGCCGCGTTCCTGCTGTTCCACAACCGGGTCGTGGACCACCTGCGCGCCCAGGGGCAGCAGGGCAACGTGTTCGAGGCGGCCAGGCAGCAGGTCAGGTGGCACTACCAGTGGCTGGTGCTCAGGGAGTTCCTGCCGCAGATCGTCGGCCAGGGCGTCGTCGACGACCTCCTCGCGAACGGGCGGCGCTTCTACCGTCCGGTGGCCGGGCAGCAGTTCATCCCGGTCGAGTTCCAGGGCGCGGCCTACCGGTTCGGGCACAGCATGGTCAGGCCGTCGTACCGGGCGAACCTGGCGGGCAACCCCGACGGCACCGCCTTCTTCGGCTTCATCTTCGACCCCGCGGGACAGGGCCAGGCCGACCCGGTGGACCTGCGCGGCGGGGCCAGAGCGGCCAGGCGGTTCATCGGCTGGCAGACGTTCTTCGACTTCGGCGACGGCGAGGTGCGGCCGAACAAGCGCATCGACACCAGGGTCTCCACCCCGCTGTTCAACCTGCCGCTGGCCGCGATCCCGTCCGCGGACCCGCCGACCTCGCTGGCGCAGCGCAACCTGCTGCGGCACATCACCTGGTCGCTGCCGTCCGGGCAGAACATCGCGCGGGCCGTCGGCGTGCAGTCCCTGGAGGCGCAGCACTTCCCCGAGCTGCAGGCGATCGGGCACGGGCTGCCCTCCAGCACCCCGCTCTGGTACTACGTGCTCAAGGAGGCCGAGGTGCTGGGCGGCGGCCTCAGGCTGGCCGGGGTGGGGGCACGGATCGTGGGCGAGGTCTTCGTCGGGCTGCTGCAGCTCGATCCGGCCTCGTTCCTGCGCACCAACCCGTCCTGGCGGCCCACGCTGCCTCGGCGCTCCGGCCCGGCGGGCGACTTCAGGATGGTGGACCTGCTCACGTTCGCCCGGGTCGATCCGGCGAGCCGCGGCCAGTGAGCCTGCGGCGGGGGCGCTCGACCGGCATCAGGCCCGCGCGGTAGGCGTTGGTCAGCGCCTCCGACCGGTTGCGCGCGCCGAGCTTCACGAACAGCCTGGCCCTGGTGCTCTCCACGGTCTTGCCCGCGATGCCGAGCAGGCGGGCGGTCTGCTTGATGGTGTCGCCGCGCGCGATCGAGGCCAGCACCTGGGCCTCGCGCCCCGTGAGCCGCGGCGCGGGCCCGAGCCGGCGCACCATGCCCGCCCCCACCACCAGGTACTCCCGCGCCACCAGGTCCAGCACCGCGCACAGGTGGCCGGGCACGTCCCCCAGCCACAACACCGCGTACGCGCCCCGCGCCACGGCGTCGGTCACCGCGCACGGCCCCGGTGGGTCCGACGGCACGGCCACCGCGCGCGCCCCGAGCCGCCCAGGAAGCGCCCAGTCCGCCGGTACGGGGTCCACGAGCACCGCCGTGAGCCGGATGCCCTGCATCTCCTCCTCGTACGCCAGCGGCCCCCGCAAGGCCGCGAGCGCCCGCCCCGCACCGACCACCGCCCGCGTCACCACCTCGGCGGCGATCGGGCACCTGGCGTTCAGCACGACCAGCTCCCTGCCTCCCGCGCGCTCCGCGTGCGCGGGACCGGCGGGCTCCAGCAGGCCGAGGCCGCGGAAGACGGCCTGCCCCTGCCCCGCCACGCCGAGCTTGCGGTAGATGCGCCGCCGGTGGTTCTCCACCGCGCACCGGGAGAGCCGCAGCAGATCGGCGATCTCCTGGGCGCTGTGGCCTGAACCGGTCAGGGAGAGGATCTCCAGCTCTCTGGCGGTCAGGACGTCAGCGTCAGCCATGGCCATCAACGCCTCTTGCGACTTGTCTGGAAAGTGGGATTTCCTGGCGACTTCGTCAAGCCTTCGGTCAGGCACGAGCCGCTGACCTGGCGCGCGAGGTGAAAGTTTCACCGATCTCATACTCCGGACCGGGTGCAAGCCATTCCGTGCCGGTCGGTAGGCTCCGTTACGTGGCTGACATCGTTATTCCCGCTGACATCAAGCCCGCCGACGGCCGCTTCGGCTGCGGGCCCTCGAAGGTTCGCACCGAGCAACTGGCCGCGCTCGCCGCCTCCGGCGCGAGCCTGATGGGCACCTCGCACCGCCAGAAGCCGGTCAAGAACCTGGTCGGCCGCGTGCGCTCCGGTCTCGCCGACCTGTTCTCGCTGCCGGAGGGCTACCAGGTCGTGCTGGGCAACGGCGGCACCACCGCGTTCTGGGACATCGCCGCCTTCGGGCTGATCCGCGAGAAGTCGCAGCACCTGTCGTTCGGCGAGTTCTCCTCGAAGTTCGCCGCGGTCACCAAGAAGGCGCCCTGGCTGGGCGAGCCGAGCGTGATCAAGTCCGAGGTGGGCACCCACCCCGAGGCCGTCGCCGAGGACGGCGTGGACGCCTACGCGCTCACCCACAACGAGACCTCGACCGGCGTGGCCATGCCGATCAAGCGCGTCGGCTCCGACGACTCGCTGGTGCTCGTGGACGCCACCTCCGGCGCCGGCGGCCTGCCCGTCGACCTGAACGAGACGGACGTCTACTACTTCGCGCCGCAGAAGAGCTTCGCCTCCGACGGCGGCCTGTGGATCGCGATCATGTCGCCGCGCGCCCTGGCCAGGGTCGAGGAGATCGCCGCGAGCGGCCGGTACGTGCCGGAGTTCTTCAGCCTGCCGGTCGCGATCGACAACTCCGCCAAGGACCAGACCTACAACACCCCGGCGGTGGCCACGCTGTTCCTGCTGGCCGACCAGCTCGACTGGATGAACGGCAACGGCGGCCTGGCCTGGACCACCGCCCGCACCGCCGAGTCCAGCCAGCGCCTCTACACCTGGGCGGAGAAGTCGGCCTACGCCACGCCGTTCGCCGCTCCCGAGTTCCGCTCCCAGGTGGTCGGCACGATCGACTTCAGCGACTCCGTCGACGCCGCCGCCGTGGCCAAGGTGCTGCGCGCCAACGACATCGTCGACACCGAGCCGTACCGCAAGCTGGGCCGCAACCAGCTGCGCATCGCGATGTTCCCGGCCGTCGACCCGGCCGACATCGAGGCGCTGACGACCTGCGTCGACTACGTGGTCGAGCGCCTCTAGTCAGCCTCCGGACCGTCGAGGAGGAGGGCGATCGCGCCCTCCTCCTCCTTGTCGTTGCGCCCCTACGAGTAGGAACCCTTCTTGCCCGCCAATCCCCCATCCGCCCGGCCGAAGAGCCTGGGCTACCTGATGTTCGCCAGCCGCTGGCTCCAGGTCCCGCTCTACCTGGGTCTCATCGTCGCCCAGGCCGTGTACGTCTACCAGTTCGCGCTGGAGCTGTGGCACCTGATCGAGACCGTGTTCCTGCACGGTGACGCCCCGGTCGCGGGGGCGCCGTCGCCCGAGGTCGTGGTCATGCTCACGGTGCTGGCCCTCATCGACGTGGTGATGATCTCGAACCTGCTGATCATGGTGATCATCGGGGGCTACGAGACGTTCGTCTCGCGCATCGACCTCAACGACCACCCCGACGAGCCGGAGTGGCTCTCCCACGTCAACGCGAACGTGCTGAAGGTCAAGCTGGCCACGGCCATCATCGGGATCTCGTCGGTGCACCTGCTGCAGACGTTCATCCGGGCGCAGAGCACGCCGAACGACAAGATCATGTGGCAGACGCTGATCCATCTGGCGTTCGTGGCGTCGGCCGTGGGCCTGGCCTACATCGACCGGTTGCTGGCCACGTCACCGGCCGAGCACACGCGCTCCCACCTCTAGCGCGCCCGGGAGCGGGGGGCGCCACGCGCGGGGACGGGCTCCTCCTCTTCCTCCTCCTCGTACTCGCCCTCCTCTTCCGGCTCCTCGTACTCGTCCTCTTCCTCTTCCGGCTCCTCGCCTTCCTCTTCCTCCTCCTCGGGCTCCTCCTCCTCGGGCTCCTTCTCCTCGGGCTCCTCCTTTTCGTACTCGTCCGCTGCTTCCTCCGGCTGCTCCTCTTCCTCGGCGGCGCGCTCCTCCTCCAGCGCCGTCTCGTGATCCTTGACGACCTCGCCGTCGCGGATCTCGCCGCGCCAGCCGTCGCCCACGTCGTCGGGATGCAGGAGGAGGTGCGCCATCACGTGCCGCCTGAAGTGCTTGAGCTCCAGCCGTACGCGCCGCCCCTGGGCGCGCCACAGGTTGCCGGTACGCTCGAACAGCCCCTGCGGGTGGTACTCCAGCGCCACCAGGATGCGGGTGAGGTCGTCGGTGAGCTCGTGGAAGGTCACCGCGCCGTCGACGAACCCCTTCGGGCCCTCGGACCTCCAGATGATCCGCTGGTCGGGGATCTGCTCGACGATGTGCGCCTTCCAGTTCCTGTGGGACCAGAAGACCTGGGCCTTCCACATGGAGTCGTTGTCCGACTCCCGCTTGACGTTCTCGACCTTCTTCATGAACGTCGGGAAGTCCTCGAACATGGTCCACTGGTTGTAGACCAGGCGCCGGGGAGCACCGACGTCGATGGTCTCGACGATGTTGGTGATCTTCCGGTTTCCCTTGTCGCCCTTGCCGGTGAGCTTCTGCATGAGGCCCTTGAGCCCGCCCTTGAGCCCGCCCTTCAGGCCGCCCTTGATGGCTCCGCTCATCATTCCGCCGCCGATGCCCGGGCTGTCGCCCCCGGAGCCGGTCACCGCGCCGAGGAGGCTGGATCCCTTGCCACCGGCGTAGTCGGCCAGCCGGCCGGTCAGCCCTTCGAGCTTGTCCTCGGCGCGGGAGAGCGCCCGGCCTGCCGCGGCGTGCAGCAGGTTCCGCGCCTCCTCCTTGAGCCGGTCGGTGGGCAGGTTCCTGACGATCTCCTGCCCGGCCTCCTTCGCCGCGCCGGCCACCGCTCGCGTGGTGCCCTTCGCGGCTCCGGCCAGCGTCCCAGTGGCCCCCTTCGCCGCGGGGGCCGCCTGCTCGCCCGTGCTCTTCGCCGCGCCGGCCAGGCGCCTGCCTGCGCCGGCGGCTTGCCTGGCCGTTCCTGTCCCGGCTCGTCCCGCCGCTCGGGCCACCCTCCTGGCTCGCCCGGCCTCTGTCTCAGCCATGCGTGCTCCCCCTCACAGCCCGGCGCGTCCGCCGCAGCATGCGGGGCCGCCGATGGGTCCTCTCGGGTTCTTCCGGCTCCTGAGCCGTCGGTTCCGGCTCCTCGCCCTCGTCCTCGTACTCGGCGGCGTCCTCGGGTTCGTCCCGTGGCTCGTCCCGTGGCTCGTCCTGCGGCTCGTCCCGTGGCTCGTCCTGCGGCTCGTCCCGTGGCTCGTCCTGCGGCTCGCCCGCCCCGTTCCGCGCGCGTTCGGACGCGTCCGCCTGCTCCGTGTCGTCGCCGGGCTTCTTCTCCGGCGTCCGCAGAGCCTCGGCGCGCTCGTGCAGCTTGTCGCTCAGGGAGTCGATCTGCCTGCCGGCCGCGGCGACCGCCGCCGCCTTGCCGACTTCCAGAAGATCTCCACGCAGGCGGTCGACGATCGGCGCCACGTCCGCGGAGGAGGTGAGGCTCTTGATCCCCTGCGACAGCAGCCCACCGCCACCGCCACCACCCTTGCCCCCGCGCGCGCGACCGGCAGCCCCGGCCGCCGCCAGTGCCACGGCCATGCGCAGTTTCTTGCGCCGGCCGAGGAAGTACCCGGCGAGCAGGGCAAGCCCAATGCGCATCTTGTTCGACATGGTCAGCGCTCCCGTCCTTCAGCAGCTCTGACCGACGCCTGCCCGCGTTCGGGCTAAGGACCCGAGGTAGGGAGAAAGATGGACAATTCTTATCAGAACGGGTACTGGGCGGCCGGCTTCACCTCGCGCCGCGGCCTGCGCCGCAGCACCCAGGCGGCCACCACGCCGCCGATGAGCCCGAACAGGTGCCCCTGCCAGGAGATGCCCTGCTGGTTCGGCAGCAGCCCCGCCAGGATCCCCCAGTACGCGATGCCCACGCCGACCCCGATGACGATGTCGAGCACCCTGCGGTCGAACAGCCCGCGGGCCAGGATGAAGCCGAAGTAGCCGAACACCAGCCCGCTCGCCCCGATCGTGACGAACTCCGGGCTGGTCGTCGCCCAGGTGCCCAGGCCGCCGATGACGATGATCAGCACGGTGGCCCAGAGGAACTTGGGCACGTCCCGCATGCCTGCCAGGAAGCCCAGCACGAGCAGCGGCACCGAGTTGGCCATCAGGTGCCCGAAGCCGCCGTGCAGGAACGGCGCGAAGAGGATGCCCACCAGGCCGTCGGGATCCCAGCCGACGATGCCGAACTGGTAGTCGAGCGCGCCGCCGAGGAAGAAGTCGACCCCCTCGACCACCCACATGACCGCGACCATGCCGACCACGAGGATCAGCGCGCTGAGCGCGCCGGAGAGGAGCGCTCCGGCCCCGCGCTTGGCCGACTCGAACCTGGAACCCGAATAGTCGCTCATGCGCTCTCCCGGTAACTTGTCTCCTCTCTCTTTACCGTATCCAGGCAGAGCTATGCGCGCGCTAAAGGAGACCCCTCCCGTTCCATGAGGAAGACGGGAGGGGGACGGTCATTCGCCCTTCCACTGGGGCGCGCGCTTCTCGGCGAAAGCGGCGGCGCCCTCCATGGCGTCCTTCGAACCGAAGACCGGGTTGATGATCGCGCCCTGCTTCTCGAACATCTCCTCCAGCGACCAGTCCTGCGACTCGATGACCACCTTCTTGGTCGCGGCGAGCGCCAGCGGGGCGTTGGCGGCGATCTTCCTGGCCAGCTCCAGGGCGCCCTCCAGGGCCGCGCCCGGCTCGGTGATCCGGTTGACCAGGCCGAGCTCGTACAGGCGGGCGGCCTCGTAGTGGTCGCCGGTCAGCGCCATCTCCATGGCCACGTGGTACGGGATCCGCCGCGGCAGCCGCATGATCCCGCCCGCGCCCGCCACCAGGCCGCGCTTGGGCTCCGGCAGGCCGAACTTCGACGCCGACGAGGCCACGATGACGTCGCAGGCCAGCGCCAGCTCGAACCCGCCCGCCAGCGCGTACCCCTCGACGGCTGCCACCAGCGGCTTCTTCGGCGGCGCCTCGGTCAGCCCGCCGAACCCGCGGCCCTTGACCACCGGGAAGTCCCCGGACAGGAACCCCTTGAGGTCCATGCCCGCGGAGAACGTGCCGCCGGCGCCGGTCAGAACATAGGCGGAGATGTCGGGACGGGCGTCCAGCGTGTCCAGCGCCTCGGCGACGCCCCTCGCCACGGCCCCGTTGATGGCGTTGCGCGCCTGGGGGCGGTTGATGGTGAGGATCGCCACATGGCCGGACTCTTCGACGAGCACTTCGTCAGACACGGGACCTGCCTTACTTGGGCTGGAAGCGGATGCCGCCGTCGAAGCGGATGACCTCGGCGTTCATGTAGTCGTTCTCGACGAGCGACCTGACCAGGTGGGCGAACTCGTCGGCCCGGCCCATGCGCTTGGGGAAGACCACCGGCGCCACCAGCTTGGCCTTGAACTCCTCGGAGTTGGGCGAGAAGCCGTAGATGGGGGTGTCGATGATGCCGGGGCAGATCGTGTTCACGCGTACGCCGATGGCGGCCAGGTCGCGGGCGGCGGGCACGGTCATGCCCACGATGCCGCCCTTGGAGGCCGAGTAGGCGAGCTGCCCCGTCTGCCCCTCCAGCGCGGCCACGGACGCCGTGTTGATCACCACGCCGCGCTGGCCGTCGGCGTCGGCCGGCTCGGTCTTGGCGATGGCGGCCGCGGCGATGCGCATGAGGTTGAACGTGCCGATCAGGTTGACCTCGATGACCTTGCGGTAAGTGGCCGGGTTGTGCGGGTTGCCGTCACGGTTGACCGTACGCTCGGCCCAGCCGATGCCGGCGCTGTTGACCACCACGCGCAGCGGCTTGCCGGTCGCCACGGCGGCGTCCACGGCCGCCTGCACCTGCTCGTCGTCGGAGACGTCCGTCTTGGCGAAGACGCCGCCGATCTCGTCGGCGACGGCCTTGCCGCGCTCCTCGTTGAGGTCGGCGATGACCACGGTGGCGCCCGCCTGGGCCAGCAGGCGGGCCGTGGCCTCACCGAGGCCGCTGGCGCCGCCGGAGATGATTGCTGCAGATCCGTTCACGTCCATGGCTGGACCCTAACCCGCAGACCGAATGAAGTTCTACTCGGGGCCGGTTAAATCTCACCCACGGCGGTGTCCACGTCGGAGTACACCTTGATCCGCCGGTCCAGGCCGGTCGTGCGGAGGATGCGCGCCACCGGCGCCTGCGGCGCCGCCAGGGACACGCCGCCGCCCTCCCCCGTGGCCAGCCGCCAGGCCTCGATCAGCACCGACAGGCCGCTGGAGTCCATGAACGACAGTTGCTGGAGATCGAGCACGAGCCGCGCGCTGTCCTGCTTGATGGCGTCACGCACCTCGTCACGCAGGAACGGTGCGGTGAACAGGTCAAGCTCTCCCTCGACGGCCACCACCACGGCGTCGCCCAGGGCGTGTCGCGCAAGCCGCAGCTTCATGGGCCCCTCCTCGATGAGCCACTGTACTTCGACATCCCCGGATACCGGGCATGCACAAACTACGAAAAGTCGGATGCAGGAGAACAAGGCGGGCCTAAACGCGTACCAAACGCCCCGTCAAGAGCCATGCTCCGGGTTTCTACCCATCTCGCCGCCCATGCCCTTGCCTGGGAGGCCAGATTGCTTCAGCCGGTGGGGATCGCGAAGCCGTACGGGAGCTCCAGCCGGTGCCGGGCCAGCAGGTCGGCGTCGGCCAGCAGCTCGCGGGTGGGCCCGTCGGCGGCGATCACGCCGCCGGACAGGATGAGCGAGCGCTCGCACAGCTCCAGCGCGTACGGCAGGTCGTGCGTGACCATGAGCACCGTCACGTCGAGGGAGCGCAGCACCTCGGCCAGCTCCCTGCGGGCCGCCGGGTCGAGGTTGGAGGAGGGCTCGTCGAGCACCAGGATCTCGGGCGCCATGGCCAGCACCGTCGCCACCGCGACCCGGCGCCGCTGCCCGAACGACAGGTGGTGCGGCGGCCGGTCGGCGGCCTCCAGCATGCCCACCCGGTCCAGCGCGTCCTTGACCACCCGGTCCAGCTCCTCGCCGCGCAGGCCCGCGTTGGCGGGGCCGAAGGCCACGTCGTCGCGGACCGTGGGCATGAAGAGCTGGTCGTCGGGGTCCTGGAAGACCAGGCCGACGCGCTGCCTGACCTCCTTGAGCGTGTCCTTGCGCACCGGCGTGCCGGCCACGGTGACGCTGCCGTGCCCGGCGGTGAGAATGCCGTTGAGATGCATCACGAGCGTGGTCTTGCCGGCCCCGTTCGGGCCGAGCAGGGCCACGCGCTCGCCACGGCCGATCGTCAGGTCCACCCCGAACAGTGCCTGGGTGCCGTCCGGATAGGCGTAGGCGAGCTGCCGGACTTCGAGAGAGTTCACCACGTTAGTCCCCAGATGGCGAGGGCGACGGCGGGCAGGGCGAGGGCGGTCCCCCAGTGGGTGGCGGACGCTCGCAGCTCCTGGATGACCGGCATCTGCCCCGAGTAGCCGCGGCTGAGCATGGCGAGGTGCACGCGCTCGCCCCGCTCGTACGAGCGGATGAACAGCGCCCCGGCCGACCGCGCGATCACCGGGACGTGCCGGAGGTTACGCGCCTCGAACCCGCGCGACTCCCTGGCCACCCGCATCCGCCGCATCTCCTCCACGATCACGTCCAGGTACCTGAGCATGAACATGGCGATCTGCACCAGCAGGCTCGGCAGCCGCAGCCGCTGCGCCCCCAGCAGGATGGCCCGCGGCTCCGTGGTGGCCGCCAGCAGGATGGACGCCACCACGCCCAGCGAGGCCTTGGCCAGGATGTTCCAGGCCGCCCAGAGGCCGGGCACGCTCAGCGAGAGCCCCAGCATCTCGGTCCGCTCCCCCAGCCCGACGACCGGGATGAGGAACGCGAACAGCACGAACGGCACCTCGATCACCATGCGCCGCAGCACGTACGCCGCCGGCACCCTGGCCGCCACCGCGACGCCGCCCAGCAGGACGGCGTACGCGGCGAACGCCCAGAACCGCTCGCGCGGCGTGGCCACCACCACGAGCGCGAAGGCGAAGACCGCCAGCAGCTTGCACTGCGGCGGCAGCCGGTGCACGACCGACTCGCCCGGCAGGTAGAGCCGGTGGTGGTGCCCAGCGCCCACGAATCACACCCTGATCTTGTTACGGCTTCGCGCGACCCAGGCCACGGCCCCGGCGATGAGCAACACCAGACCGACGCCGATGATCCCGGCCACGCCGACGGGAATCCCGCCCACCTCACCGTAGTCGGCCAGCGCCCACTCCCCGAACAGGTGGTCGGCCGCCTGGTCGATGAAGCCCTTGTTCTCGGCCACCGCCTCCAGCCCGTCGGGCGAGGACGAGGCGAAGAAGGAGACGAGCCCGGCCAGCACCAGCGTCACGCCGACGCCGCCGAGCAGGAACGGCTTGAGCGCGCCGCCGATGGCCACCGGCCGCTCCTCGCCGGCGACCGTGGTCGTGCCCTCGGCGCCGCGCAGTTCCAGCGGCTTGGCCAGGCCGCGGGCGCCGTACACGAGGTCGGGCCGGACGGCCAGGACGGCGCCGACGGTCACCGCGGTGATCAGGCCCTCACCGATGCCGATCAGCAGGTGCACGCCGCCCATCGCGGCCGCCACCGTGCCGACCTCGATCGGCGCGGTGCCGCCGATCCAGAACAGCAGCGTGAACACCAGCGCCGAGGCAGGCACCGAGATCAGCGCGGCCAGGAACGCCGCCACCACGACCTTCCCCCTGGCCATGGACGTGACCAGCCGGAAGACGCCCCAGCCGACGAGCACCGTGACGATGCCCATGATCGTGATGTTGATGCCGAGCGCCGTCAGCCCCCCGTCGGCGAAGAACACGCCCTGCACCAGCAGGACCACGGCCATGCACAACACTCCTGTGTACGGCCCGACGAGTATCGCGGCCAGCGCGCCGCCCAGCAGGTGGCCGCTGGTGCCGGCGGCGACGGGGAAGTTGAGCATCTGCACGGCGAAGATGAACGCGGCGACGAGCCCGGCCATGGGCGCGGTGCGGTCGTCGAGCTCGCGCCGCGCCCCGCGCAGGCAGACCGCGACGCCGGCGGCCGCGACGACGCCGGCCGAGATGGATGTCACCGCGTTGAAGAAGC
The DNA here is from genome assembly GCF_014207985.1 of Nonomuraea rubra. Classification (NCBI taxonomy): domain Bacteria; kingdom Bacillati; phylum Actinomycetota; class Actinomycetes; order Streptosporangiales; family Streptosporangiaceae; genus Nonomuraea; species Nonomuraea rubra. The sequence goes on from NZ_JACHMI010000001.1 coordinate 11,547,858, forward strand.
CATCGGGTACGTGCACGGCTGCCTCCAGGAAGAGGACGGTCTCCGAGAAGAGGACGGACAAACGGTCCTACTTTAGGACATCGTCTTGCACCTGCACATAGATGGCAATTACCGGAGAATTCTTCTGAGCAGGCTCGCCGCCGTCAGCCGCCGCACCACCGCGCTCAGCCGCCCCTTCCCCGAGGTCGTGTACGGCCGCACGGTCCTGAGCAGGGCCGCCCCCCACCACCGGCGTGGCCCCGCCACCGTATCCGTCTCGATCCTGAACCGCGCGGGCGGCCCGCCCAGATCGAGCTCCAGGTAGGCGTCCCAGGTGCCGGGCGTCAGCTTCCCGACCGCGGGCCTGGCCGTGAACCCGCCCCCGGGCAGCGCCACCACGCGCTCGGCCCGCTCGCGCCCGGTACGCCGCTCCCGCCACACGACCCGCTTGACCGCCGAGGTGGGCGGGGTGGTGCCGGCCACGGTGACCTCGCCGTCCATCAGCAGCCGGTGCCCGAGCGCCCAGCGCATCCTGATCAGCCGCACCGCGCCGGGCACCGCGACGACGTGACCGCCCACGTCGATGCTGAGGTTCCCGTTGTCCCTGGTGAAGTAGGGCAGGGCCACGACGCCGCCGATCATCCGGGGCCGCGGCCTGCCGATGCCGCTGTCGCGGTCGGCCCCGAGCCTGCCGAGCCGGATCACGCCCTCGATCTCGACCGCGACCCGCAGGTCCCAGACGCCGGAGTCGAGCGTGCCGGCGTCCACCCTGGCGGTGAACTCGCCGCCCTTCCGCTCGGCCGGCACCACCAGCTCCCTGTCGGGGTCGTGCCTGGCGCGCAGCACCACGGCCAGGCCGTCGTCCCTGGTGATCCCGGCGAGCCTGGCGGCGCCCGTCACCACCAGGTGCTCGCCCTCCCAGCGCAGCCCGGTCAGCCGGCGCCGCACGGTGGCGCTCTCGATGCGGGCCAGGCGCAGGAGGCGGTCGATGTCGTCCAGGGCGCCGGCCCGCTGCCGGTCGATGGTGTTGAGCCGCTCGTGGACGCCGGGGGTGTACCACTCCTCGCACAACGCGGCGACCTCGCGCGCGATGTCCTTGCGGCGCACGTCGTCGCTGTCCAGGAACACGGCCCCGAGCTGGGTGAAGATGTCGAGCCTGAAGTGCCTGCGCAGCAGGTGGTCGCGCAGCGGGCCGGGCTCGACGTGCCGGGCCATCAGCCGGATGGGCTCGCGGATCATGGCCAGCCAGGCCAGCGGGTCCCTGCTGCCGGGCTGCTGCATGATGCTGCTGCCGTCGGGCCTGGAGACGAGGTGGTAGCAGTCGTGGTCGGCCACCACGGAGATCGCCCGGGCGTGGCAGTAGGCGTGCACGGTGAAGAGGATGTCCTCCCCGACCAGCATGCCCTCGCCGAACCTGATGCGGTGGCGGACGAGCAGCTCCCTCCTGAACAGCTTGAAGCAGCTCAGGCTGTTGTAGACGTTGCTGTCGCCGAGCTGCACCCGGTCGGCGCCACGCGCGAACATCGACACGGGCGCCCGCCTGCCATGGCCGACGATCTTGCCGAGGACGATGTCGGTGTCGTTGCGGTCGGCGACGGCGACCATGCGTTCGAGCGCCTCGGGGCCGAGGTGGTCGTCGGCGTCGCAGAAGAAGACGTAGCGGCCGGTGGCGTGCTCGATGCCGACGTTGCGCGGCCGGCCCGCGCCGCCGCTGGCCTCGATGTGCACCACCTTGACGCTGCCCGGGTGGTAGCTGGCGTAGAGGTCGAGGAGCTCGCCGCTGCCGTCGGTGGAGCCGTCGTCCACGACGACGAGCTCCTTCTTCACGCGCTGGACGAGCGCGGAGGTGAGGCACCGGTCGAGGAAGGCCCGGCAGTTGTGAACGGGGATCACGACGCTGACGTCGACCGCGTCGTCCTCGTCGCCTGCCCCGCGCATCTCCACCACTCCACAGTCACGTAGCGCCGTCATCCCGTCTCAGTATGTGACGAGTGCGGGTGCCCGTGGGGGGCGATCGCGGCGTCTCGTTCTCACTGCTTTGGCGGCCTTGGAGATTCACGGCATTCCACCGATAAGCAGCGGGATCTCCGCCAAATACCTCATTCAACCGGCACCGAATGAGTTTCAGGGAGGAGGATTTCCTCCCCGGGAGAGGATTTATCTCCGCCGGGTTCATTACGCCACCACCGCGCACCTTCGGTGATCCCGGCCCCGGAGTTGCGCGTCTACAGTTAGGCAACCTTGACCGGGAGGTGGCGGGAAATGGGATCTGATCTCTGCAGCGGAACGGCCGACGGCTCGGCCGTGCACACTGCCGAGTTCATCGTCTCCTCGGCGCGGCTGACGGAGCTGCACGAGTGCTCCGCGGTGCTGCGCCGCACGAGGGCGCGGGCCGAAGAGATCGTGGACGAGGCTCGCGCGCTGCTGGCCGAGGCCGAGCGACATGGCGACACGAAACGCGCGTACCTGCTGCGCGACCAGCTCGAACAGGCACGCGAGAGGTACGGGCAGGTGCTAAGCGCGTACCTGTTGTTGTCCCGCAGGATCAGCGAGGAGCGGCAGGAGATCCTGCGGGCGCACATGGACCGGGATCGGCTGCAGGGGTTGTCAGGTGCTGCCTGACGGAGCTACCGTCAGGTCATGCCTGACTGGAAAGAGAACCTCCATTGCTCCTTCTGTCACAAGAAGAGCGGGGACGTGAGCAAGTTGATTGCCGGGCCCGGCGTACACATTTGTGACGAATGTGTCGGGCTGTGCGTAGAAATCCTCGAACAGGAACGGCTCGCCGCTTCCACCGAACCGCGCCTTCCCGCCTGGGAAACCATGACCGTCGAGCAAATTCTCGAACATCTCCCGAAAATCGCCGCCGTACAGGCACAGGTGGACGACAACCTACGCGACTGGGTGGCGCACCTCCGCTCCCGGGACGTCAGCTGGGAGCGCGTCGGCGCCGCCCTCGGCATGACTCGCCAGTCCGCGTGGGAACGTTTCAGGAGCGAAACCTGAGGCGTTGTGAACCTCTGTGGCATATGGGGCGTCCTAAACTCTAGGGAGGCCCGATCATGCACGTCCTGGACGACGTCGCGCCCGATCTCGAACGGCTCCGCCTTGAGCTGATCCTGATCCAGGCGCTGCACGAAGAGGCGGAGCGGCTGGCCGCCGACTGAACGGGCTCCAGCTCCCCGGGGCACACCACCGGGGAGCTGGAGCAGGGGGCCGGCGCCGCGATCAGCCGAGCTGACCCCTGATGGCGCCGGCCGGGAACCTCTTGTTGTGCACGTTGGCGTAGTAGAGGTGCGGCCACTTCACGATGCCGCGCAGCTCCCTGAAGGTGAGCGTGGTGGCGGCGTTCCTGGCGTTCTGGTGTCTGACCGCCTTGACGCAGCCGCGCGCGAAGCCCTTCGCGGGAGCCTTGAGCGTGACCACGATGGGGCCGGCCACACCCTTCCTGCCCCGATGGATGTGGGCCATGGTGGCGGGCCTGATCTTGCGGGCGGTGATGACGTAGCACAGCCGCCCGCGGCTCACCTCGTAGGCGAACACGCCGGAGCCGTTACGGTCGCCGGGACCGGGGACCTCCTGCTTGCCGTTCATCGCGACCCGCCGCGCGTTGGCGGCGGCGTCAGCCGAAGCGGGGAGCGCCACGAGGGTGGTGAGGGTGGCAGCGGCGGCCAGGCCGGCTGCTGCCAGTTGTCTGAGCATGGGATGGATTCCTCTCCCATCGGTCTTCAGGACACCCTTCCGCACGGTTGCGCGGGACGCCCGGTTCGCGGGGTAAGGGGAAAACCTCCCTCCGGTAAGAGGGCTTACTGGATGCCGGCGCGGCGGGGCGTAAGATCCGGAGCCATGCTGCGCTGCGCCGTGCTGGACGACTATCAGGATGTGGCCCTCGGCCTGGCCGACTGGTCCCGGGTGCGGGTGGAGAGCTTCCGCGAGCACTTCAGCCGCCAGGACGACCTCGTGGCCGCGATCCACGACTGCGAGATCGTCGTCGCCATGCGGGAGCGCACGCCGTTCCCGGCCGAGATGTTCGACCGGCTGCCGAACCTGCGCCTGCTCGTCACCACCGGCATGCGCAACGCCTCCATCGACATGGCGGCGGCGCGGGAGCACGGCGTCACCGTCTGCGGCACGGGCAGCATCGCCACGCCGCCGGTCGAGCTGACCTGGGCACTCATCCTCGGCCTGGCCCGCCACCTGGTGCCCGAGTCGGCGGCCATGCGCGCGGGCGGGCCCTGGCAGCACACGATCGGCACGGACCTGCACGGCCGCACGCTCGGGCTGGTCGGCCTGGGCAAGATCGGCCAGGGAGTGGCGGCGGTCGGGCGGGCGTTCGGCATGGACGTCGTGGCGTGGAGCGCGAACCTCACCGAGGAGCGGGCCGCGGCCGGCGGCGCCCGCCTGGCTCCCGACCTCGACGCGCTGCTGACCGGCTCCGACCTCGTCTCGATCCACGTCGTGCTCGGCGACCGGACGCGCGGGCTCATCGGCAAGCGGGAGCTGGCGCTGATGAAGCCCACCGCCTATCTCATCAACACCTCCCGGGCGGCGATCGTCGACCAGGACGCGCTGGCCGCGGCACTGCGGACGAGGCGGATAGCCGGGGCCGGGCTGGACGTGTTCGACCAGGAGCCGCTGCCCGAGGGGCACGAGTTCCGCACGCTGCCGAACGTGCTGGCCACGCCGCACCTCGGGTACGTGACGGAGCTGAACTACGGCACCTACTTCCGCGAGGCCGTCGAGGACATCGACGCCTTCATCGACGGTGCCCCGATCAGGGTCCTGTCACTCTGACCTGGTCCTGGCCCTGAACGCGGCCGTCTTCACCCGGCCCTGGCAGGCCGTGGAGCAGAACCGGCGGGTGCCGTTGCGCGAGACGTCCACGTAGACGCGGTCGCAGTGCGGCGCCGTGCAGACCCCCAGGCGGTCGTTGAACTCGCTGCCCAGCACGATCGCCAGCCCCGTGGCGCAGCTCGCCGCCCAGTCGCCCGCCGTGGTGCCGCCACGGCCGTGGAAGTGCAGGTGCCAGGGCTCGCCGTCGTGCCGTTCGAGCCTCGGCCTGGCGTGCGTCTCCTCCAGCAGCGCGTTCACCTCCGTCGCCGCGCTGTCGAGGTCGCCGGCGGCGACCGCGGTGAAGACCGTACGCAGCCGGGCGGCGACCCGCGCCAGCTCGGCCCCCTCGGCCTCGGTGACCTCGCGGTAGGAGGGGTAGACGGCGCGCAGGCCGGCGGAGGCGGCGGCACCGGCGTCCACCGGCGCGGGGAAGGGCCGCCCGCGCCGCTCGCCGGGGGTCAGCTCGTTGACGAGTGACACCGCCACCCTGATCACGATGTCCGTGTGACTGTTGTAGTCCAATTGACCGGTTACACCTTCATGTTCTAGGTTGTGACTGTCCAAATCTTAGATGACAGTTACAGGGGGCGTTCATGCTTACTCACGATGCCGCGCAGGCGTGGATCGCGCGCTGGGACCGCCAGCAGGAGGGCTACCTGCCCGACCGGGAGGCGCGCTTCACGGCCCTGATCGACGCGGTGGAGGCGCTGGGGCGGCCCGACCCCGTGGTGGTGGACCTGGGGTGCGGCCCCGGGTCGCTGTCCGCGCGGCTGCTGGAGCGGCTGCCCGGGGCCACGGTGGTCGCGGTGGACGCCGACCCGCTGCTGCTCGGCCTGGGGCGGGCGGCCTACCCGCAGCTCACGTTCGTCTCGGCGGACCTGCGGACGAGCGGGTGGACCGGGCTGCTCGGCCTGGACGGCCGGCCCGTGGACGCGGCCGTCAGCACGACCGCGCTGCACTGGATCTCCGGCCCCGAGCTGAAGTCCGTGTACGCGGAGCTGGCCACCGTACTGCGCCCCGGCGGCCTGCTGCTCAACGGCGACCACATGGACACCGAGGACACCACGCCCGCGCTCTCGCGGCTGGAGCACGAGGTGCACCGGCTCGAGACCGAGCGGGTGTTCGGCGCGAACCCGCCGGAGGACTGGCGGTCCTGGTGGGACGCGATCGAGGCCGACCCCGACCTCGCCGCGCTCAACGCCGCCAGGACGACGGCCGGCTCCTCCCACCGGGGCTCCGAGTCCCACCTGCTCTCCCACCACGTGACGGCCCTGCGTGAGGCCGGCTTCACGGAGATCGGCACGCTCTGGCAGCGCGGCAACAACCGCCTGCTGTGCGCCGTACGGGGCTGAGCCTCCGCACGGTTCTGGCCTCCGCCTGCCGGCTCGGACAGAATGGCTGCATGCCGAGCTTCGAACGGCTGACGATCGCGGAGGCCAGAACCCTCACTCGCGCCGAGCTCCTGCCACGCATCGAGGAGGAGCAGAAGTACTGGTACGACCGCATCCACACCTGTGCGATGCAGCCGGGGGACGAGCAGGCGTTCAAGACCTTCAACGACATCGTGCACATCGCCGCCGACCCGCACCGCGCCATCTCCGACACCGACGCCATCGCGGAGGGCAGGCCCTTCGACCGCGACTACTGGACGAAACCGCTCGGGGAGCTGGGCGAGCTGTAGCAGCCGCGCTCAGAGCTTCGTCATCGGGACGTCGGGAACGTCGAATCCCAACCCCAGCAACCTCATGACGACCTCCGGAATACCGAGGTTGAGCTGCGCCGCCCCGGCCACCACGTTCCAGATCGGCACGGGCTCCTCCTGATCCAGCCACCAGCCGCACTCGCTGATCTGGCGGGAGTGCATCGCGTCCGCGGCGGGGAGCAGGGCGAGCTCACGGCTCATGAGCACGAGATCGTCACCGCTGATCGACTGTCCGGGCAGAGCCGGCACGGTGAACCCGAGCTCCCGCAGGCGTTGGGCGATCGCCTCGCGCGGCCGTCCCAGTCGTTGCGCGGTGGTGACCAGGTGTCCCAGCGGCACGACGGAGTCGCCCAGCCAGGGCCATTCGCCCGTGAGATCCCGGCTGGTGATCAGCCGGTCCCCGGACCTGGGCTTGCCCAGATCCAGCGAGGCGGGCGAGACCAGGTACCCGAGCTGCGCGAGCCGCCGCCCGGCCTGGCCGATCGAACCGCCCAGCTTCTCGGCCGCGGCCACCAGATGGCCGAGTGGCACAGGAACGGGCCGACCGCTCTCATCCCACTGACGCAGGGAGTAAGGGGACTCGGCCATGAGATCACGCATGACGAGCAAGTGATCGTTCGGCTGGGTCTCGCCCGCGTCACACAGCGCTTCTGGCACCTCGAAGCCCAACCGGGAAAGGCGTCCTGCCAGCTCGCCAACCGGGCGGTGCACCTTTCGCGCGATGTCGATCACGTCCGTGGACCGCAGCCGCTCCTCCATCACCCGCCATGGCGGCTCGCCGTTGAGCCATGCGCTCACGATGACGAGATCGCGACGGTCCGCCTCGCCGATCGTGTCCGGCACCTGGAACCCGAGAGCGGTCAACCGCTCGGCCACGCCTTCGATGCTGTGCCCGAGCCGTTCCGCAGCGAACAGCACGTGTCCGATCGGGACAGCCCGCGTGCCGGAGATCATCGGGGCACAACCATCCAGATTGCGGCTCATCAATACCTGGTGCTGCGGCTCCACCTGGCCTCTCTTCCGCAGGTCGTCCGGCACGACGTAACCGAACTCCGTCAGGCGCTGCGCAACAACCGCCACCTCCCGCCTCAGTTGGGCAGCGGCGGCCAGCACGTGTCCCGCGGCCACCGGTTCGGGACGGCCGAGGCCGTCGTATGGCCGTAGCCAGGGGAGGGTGCCGTCGAGGTCCTGACTGACGATGATGCGGTCGGCGGGTTCGGCGGCTCCGAGCCTGCTCAAGGGGGCGGGCACGGCGAATCCCAGCGCCGTCAACCGATCAGCCACCACTCTGATGGGCTGGCCGAACTGAGCCGCCGCCGCCACCACATGCCCGATTGCGACGGGAAGCAGGCGGCCAGCCTCGTCATGTGCGCGAATCCACAGGCGCACCCCGTTCAGGTTGGTGCTGAGCAGCATCAGGTCGGTCGGTTCAGGATCGCCCACCTCGAGCAGCGCCGAGGGGACCTGGAAGCCCAGCGCCTGAAGACGCCGGGCCATGTCGCCGATCGTGTATCCCGTCCGTATCGCCACCGACACGATGTGGTGGGCGGGGACGGGGTCGTCCACAGGCAGCCAACTGTGCCTGCGACCTCGGACGGTGTTCAGACTCATCGGGTGCGTGTCGAGGAGGATGGCATCGGAAGGACGCGCGCGCTCGCCTGCGGCGGGGCGATCGGAACTCAGGCTCGCCAGGCGCCACTCCATCAGGTGATCGGTCAGCGGCTCCGCTCCACGTCTTTCCCGCCGGTTCGCCAGCCGCTGCGTGAAATAGTCCCCGCGACGGTAGGAGTCGACGGGCCGCACAAGATGGCGATCAGGGCTCAGCAGGCCGGCCTTGCGGAAGTCCAGGCTTCTTCCGTTGAGCGACAGAGGCCGCTCCTCCGCCATCACGGTCTCGAAGATCAGATCGGCGACGACCGGCTGATTCTCCACGAACTCGCAAAGCCAGTCGAAGCTCGCCAGAGGCCCGTCCGGCTCCGAGAAGACGTGTACCGCGTCCGACAGGACCTGCGTGACGATCTTCATGTTCCGCGGGGAGTTGAGCAGAAATTTCCGGTCGACGGACAGCTCCGGCATGTTCTCGCCCGTCAGGTTGACGATCACCCCGAAGCTCATGCTCTGGGTTTTCAGCCCGTCGGCCAGCTCGGCCCCCTGACCATCGCACCACCAGACGGGCATCCCGGGCACGGGATGGCGATTGCCCTTGAAGTGCCGCTCCTGCAACACGTTCGGAAGCCAGACCTCCACGTTGACACTGTCCACGGCTTCGACTCGGAACTCGGAAAACCAGAGGATGAGGCGCAACGTGTCCGTACAGGAAACCGGGCTCTTGTCCCCCGCGGTGCGCAGATGCAGCCGCACGACCGTACCGGCGTCCGTCCCCGGCCCTTGGTCCTGGATGTGGAACAACGTCCCCGGCCCTGCGATGGACACCCGCAACCGCCGCCCCGGCGTGCCGTCCCTGCCGAGCCGGCACGTCGTCACCGTGATCTCGTCCGCCAGCATGAAGTAGCTGAGCACCCCGATGCCGAATTGGCTGTTCGGATAGAGCTTCACCGGCGGATCCAGCGCCTCCCACTCCGCCTGCTCCTCCAGGAACTCCGGCAGCTCCGCGAACCGGGCGCCGGCCTGCGCGAAGACGTCACGCAGTTCCCTGACCCCCATGCCGATGCCGTTGTCCGCGCAGTCGATGTACGGCCGTCCCTGGTCGTCGATCCCCTGCGTGAACCGGATGTGTCCCTCCCATGCGGGCAGTTCGGCACCCGTACGCCGCAGGTATTCGGTGCGGGCCTTGCGATACCGGCAGGCGTCGAGCGCGTTCTGGTAGATCTCCCTGATGGCGAGATCCTCGTCGCCGTAGAGCTGCTCGCCCATCAGCAGCTCCTGCACGCGCTCCTCGTCGAGCACGAACCGGATGCCGGCCGACGTGTACGCCGTGCCACCGTCGTTCTCCGCGGCCCGTACCTGGTCCGCGTCCGCGTGCCCGGGAAGCCCGGCGAGCGGCGCGAGCGACGGGTCCTCGGACGTCCTGATGTCCGTGAGCAGCCGATCCACGTTGCCCACATGGTCGCGCAGTGCCACTTCCACGGCCGGATGCGAGCACGCCGCCCTGAGCACCCGGCCGGCGCCCCGCGGCTCCCAGCGGGCCTCGTCGATCGAGCGGAGCACGTCCACCGGGACCACGGGCTTCGCGATGCCGACATGATCGACGATCACGCTGCTCAGGCGCGTGGTCTCGATCGCCATGCGGTGGGCCACGATCACCAGATGGCCGACCATCCGCTCGCGTAGCTCCTGCTCCCCGAGCAGGCCGGGCGCGATGACGACGGAGGCGGACAGCCCCTTGGGCCGGTCGGTCCGCGCGATGAATCCGGCGTCGGCGTACAGCAGCCGCATCATCTCGCTCAGCCGCCCGGGTTCCAGTACCTCCCCGAACAGTCTTCCCGTGCTCCCCTGCCCCGCGAGCAGGGCGCCGATGGCCTGCGGATCGTAGGCGCCGGCCCGGCCGGTGATCCACCTGTGCAGCAGCCACCAGCCGATCTCCGCGCCGGTCCGCTGGCCCGCGGCCAGCCCGCGTCGTAGCAGTCGTGGATGTTTGCGCACGTACGCCTCGAACGCCTCGCGCTCCGGTGTGGGCATGGTGACGGCGGCCAGTCCGGCTGGGCGGACCACGCTCGCGGCAGCGGCCGTGCCCGCCCAGTAGGCGTCGTGGATGAAGGGCAGGGCGACCACGAGCGCCGCCTCGGCCGGGGAGAGCCGCAGGTCGTTCAGGAGCGATCCGAGCAGGAAACTCGTCCGCTCCGCCATGCGCAGCGCCAGCCGGGGATCGTCCCAGGGGTCGGCTGCCAGCTTCGCGCGGGCCGCTCGCCGTTTGGCGGACAGAGCGCGGACGAGGGATATCACGTCGTCACGCAGCCGCTCGGCGCCGGGAACCTCGCGGGTCTTCTGCCATGCCACGTGCCCGGCGGCGGCCTCGGTCCAGCCGTCGGACGTCCCGGCGGCCACGTGCACACCGGGCAGCACGACGAAGCCGTCGTGATCGGCCTCGCCGCGCAGCCGGATCTGCTGCTGGGGCTGGCCGTGCTCGGCGACCAGTGCCGCCATGTGCCGGGCCACCGCGTTCTTCAGCTCAGACAGCGTGGTGGGGCAGCCGGCATCGGCGATCGCGCGCTCAAGCGCGCGGGCGAACACACTGAACGGCCTGATCTCCGGCTTTGCGCGGACATACCTGGACACCTCGCCGGGAGAACACGGAAACAGCCAGGCGACGTTCCGCCGCGCGGCTCCGGAAACCCTCCTCTGCGACCACGCGGTCCGCGAGACGCCCGATTTGACGTTCTCGTGGTATCCCTCCCGGCAGGCGTCCACCAGAAAGAGCACCCCGGCCGCCGGGCTGCTCTCGATGACGGTCTCCCACGCGGTCAGCGGCACCGCGACGTCGGCCAGCCGCAGCCACTGCAGATCCGCGTCCGTCGGCAACAGGTAGTCGACGTTGTCGTTGTGCGCACCATGGCCGCTCAGATAGACGAGCAGGGTGTCATCGGGGCGCGCGGCCGCGAGGAAACGGCTGACCTCCGTGAACACCCGCGTCCGCCCGACGCGTCCGCCGCCGTCCACCACGTCGACCGCACAGCCGCGCGTCTCCAACGCCACGGCCACGTCGACCAGGTCATCGGTGACGAAAGGCAGGTCCTCGATACCCGGGTCGTCGTATTCGGCCACACCTAACAGCAGCGCACGGAACTGACCCACGCTCTTCCCTCAAACGGATGGCCGACGGGATTCGGCGGACATCTTATTCCCCATTTCCCGGCCATGCCCGCGCCTTCACAGCATTCGGGTCATGAAAGGCCGCCCGCTCATCCGGCCTTGACCAGCAGCCGCCGCGGCCGGTAGGCGAACGCGTCGTCGTTCCACCGCACCGCCGCCAGGTCCTCCTGCGCGCGCAACCCCGGCAGCCGGGTCACCAGCGCGCGGAACGCCTCCTGCAGCTCCATCCTGGCGAGGTTCGCGCCGAGGCAGTAGTGCGGGCCGTGCCCGAAGGACAGGTGCGGGTGGGACGGATCACCGGCGAACCGGCCGACGTCGAACGTCATCGGGTCCCCGAACACCGACGGGTCGTGGTTGGCCGCCGACAGGTTGGGCAGCACGACCGTGCCCGCGGGGATGGTCCCGCCGGACACCTCGACGTCCTCGGTGATCCTGCGCAGCATGCCGGGGCCTCCCGGCCCCTCGTGCCGCAGGATCTCCTCGACCGCCGGCTCCACCAGCTCGGGGTGCGCCACGAGCCGGGCGTACTGGCCGGGATGGCACAGCAGCCGGAAGGTGCCCCGGATGACCATGGAGGCGGTGGTCTCGTGCCCGGCGAGGATCAGCGTGAAGACCATGTTGGTCAGCTCGTCCTCGCTGAGCCGGTCGTCCTCGTCCCGCGCCTCGACGAGCACGTCGATCAGGTCGTCCCCCGGCTCGTCCCGGTGCCGCGCGATCAGCTCGGCCGCGTAGGCCATGAACGCGGTGTACGCCTCGGCCCTCGCTTCGGCGCCGGCGGTCGAGGTGGACAGGAACAGCTCGGTCCAGCCACGGAACTGCTCGAACCGGTCCATCGGCACGCCGAGCAGCTCGCAGATCACCCGCGCGGGCAGCAGCAGCGCGAAGTCCGCGGCCAGGTCGAACTCCTCGCCCGCCGCGTCGAGCAGCTCGCCGGCGATCGCCGCGACGCGGGGCCGCCAGCGCTCGATCCGCCTGGGGGTGAACGTGCCGTGCATGATGCGGCGGTAGCGGGTGTGCTCCGGCGGGTCCTGGTTGTTCAGCGCCGCCGGGTCGTCGTCCAGGAACGTGCCGCTGACCATCCTGGGCAGACCGGGCTCGCGCAGGTTCCGGCTGCTGGCGGGGGAGGACAGCAGGCCCCGTACGTCCGCGTACCGGACGATCATGGGGATGCGGTCGCCGCTCGGCATCGTGGCCGCCTCCATCGGCGCCTCGGCGAGCCTGCGGGCCAGGTCGGGAGAGGGGGTGCCGTACGGGCCCGGGGGCAGATCGGGCCAGGCTCCCTTGCTGCTGGGCTGCTCGGTCATCGCGGCCTCCTCCGTCCCAACGTACGCAAGCGCCGGGGGCGGTCAAGGCCGCTCCGGAAAACATGACACACCCTGTCGGCTTTTCGCTCTAGCGTCTCCGGCATGAGTGACTTGAAGGGCAAGGTCGCCCTCGTGACCGGGGGCACGCGGGGCGCGGGCCGGGGCATCGCCGTCGAGCTGGGCGCCGCCGGAGCCACCGTGTACGTGACCGGCCGCACCACCGGCGGCAGCCGATCCGAGTACAACCGTCCCGAGACCATCGAGGAGACGGCCGCGCTGGTGACCGAGGCGGGCGGCGAGGGCATCGCCGTCCAGGTGGACCATCTGGAACGCGAGCAGGTCAAGGCCCTCGTGGACCGCATCGGACGCGACCACGGCCGCCTGGACGTGCTCGTCAACGACATCTGGGGCGGTGAACTGCTGGCCCAGTGGGAGAAGCCGCTGTGGGAGCACGACCTCGACGCCGGGCTGCGCCTGCTCAGGCTGGCCATCGACACGCACATCATCACCAGCCACTACGCGCTGCCGCTGCTGATCAAGCGCCCGGGCGGCCTCGTGGTGGAGATGACCGACGGGACCAAGGAGTACAACGACGACAACTACCGCGTCTCATTCTTCTACGACCACGCCAAGAGCGCCGTGATCAGGCTCGGCTTCGCGCAGGCCCAGGAGCTGCGGACGTACGGGTGCGCGGCCGTGACCCTGACGCCCGGCTGGCTCAGATCCGAGATGATGCTGGAGCACTACGGGGTGACCGAGGCCAACTGGCGCGACGCCACCGCCCGAGAGCCGCACTTCGTGATCTCCGAGACGCCCCGCTACGTCGGCCGCGCGGTCGCCGCCCTGGCCGCGGACGCCGAGGTGATGCGCTGGAGCGGACGGTCGCTGTCCAGCGGGCAACTCGCCCGCGAGTACGGCTTCACGGACGTGGACGGCTCACAGCCCGACTGCTGGCGTTACCTGGTGGAGGTCCAGGACCCGGGCAAGCCCGCGGACACGACCGGCTACCGCTGACCTCACGACGGCTCGCAGACCAGCGGATACTCCGTGGCCGAGGGCTCAGGGCATCTCGGCCACCTTCTGCGGCCTGGCCGGGGTGCCGTCGGCCGCGCAGGCGCCCGGCTGGTTCCGGTTCAGCGCCGCGCAGTCGTTCACGGTGGCCTCGGGCACGGGACGATGAGGTCCGAAATCCGCTTCAGGCCGCGCCTCGCCAGGCGCTATACCTGGGAGCACGCACCACGACGTCCACCTGCCGAGGAGACCCCTTCCATGACCGCCGCCGGCAAGGCCGACCTGCTCCGTTCGCTGCAAACCGATTCGGTACTGCTCCTGCCCAACGCCTGGGACGCCGCCAGCGCCGCCGTGATCGCCGCAGCCGGAGCCCCCGCGATCGCCACCACCAGCGCCGGCGTGTCCTGGAGCCGGGGACGCCAGGACGGCCACGGCCTCGGCCGAGCCGACGCGATCGACGCCGTCGCCCGCATCGCGGCCGTGGTCGACGTCCCGGTCACCGCCGACGTCGAGGGCGGCTACGACGACCTCACGGCCACCGTCACCGACGTGATCGCCGCCGGCGCGGTCGGCGTCAACCTGGAGGACTCCCGCGCCGCCGGCGGCCCGCTCTACCCGGTCGAGGAGCAGGCGGCCCGCATCCGGCAGGCCCGCACCGCCGCGACCCGGGCAGGACTGCCCGGGCTGGTGCTCAACGCCCGCACCGACGTCATCCTGTTCGGTCTCGGCGACCTCGACGAGGTCATCGCCCGCACGCTCGCCTACGCCGAGGCCGGCGCCGACAGCATCTTCGTCCCCGGCCTGCTCGACCTGACCGCGCTCCGCACGCTCAGCGACGCCTCCCCCCTCCCGGTCAACGCCATGGCCATGCCCGGCGGCCCGGACGTGGCCGCACTCACCGCAGCGGGCGTCCGCAGGATCAGCCTCGGCTCGGCCGTCGCCCAGGCCGCCTACACCACGGCCCGCCAGGTCACCCTCGAACTCCTCGGCAAGGGCACCCTGACCTCCCTCGACGGCACCCTCGACTACGGCGAGCTCAACGGCTTCCTGGCACCTTGACCGTGAGCGAAGATCGCACGAGTCATCACGAACCGTCGGCTCGCCCGAGGCCCGGTCGGAGTCCCTGCCCGGCGCCACCGTGACCCCGGGCGACTAGCGAGCCCCTGCCCGGAAGCCGCATCTGTGCGTGAGAGGATCGCACCGTGTCACGCCTGCTGATCGTGCATCACACCGCCTCGCCGACGCTGCAGGAACTCTTCGAGTCGGTACGACAGGGCGCCACCACGGACGAGATCGAGGGCGTCGACGTGGTCACCCGTGCCGCGCTCCGCGCCACCGCCGTCGACCTGTTCGAGGCCGACGGCGTCATCCTCGGCACCCCGGCCAACCTCGGCTATATGAGCGGAGCCCTCAAGCACTTCTTCGACACCGTCTACTACCCGTGCCTGGAGGAGACCCGGCGCCTGCCGTACGGGCTGTACGTGCACGGCAACAACGACACGACGGGCGCGATCCGCGCGGTGGAGTCGATCACCACCGGCCTGGGCTGGCAGCGCGCCCACCCACCGGTGACGGTGACGGGGGCACCGGGCAAGGACGACCTGGCGGCCTGCTGGGAACTCGGCGCCACGCTCGCCGCGACGATCAGCCCCGGCTGAGGCGCGGTCACGGGCTGCCGATCGACGGCGACCAGCGCGTCCACGAGCGGCGTGAACCCACCGGCCGCACCTGGATGAGCACGTGATCGGTCTCCTCACTGCGGCCGACCACGATCCCAGCAGGCTCCGTCACTGAGCCGCTTCCTCGTCGGGCTCCGCCAACGGCACGAACCCGCCGCGCACCCCTCCGGTCCCGGCCACCGTCACCCAGTCCTGCGCCTGCTCCCGCGACCCCACCACCGCCACAACGGCACCACCGGCCCGATCCACCGCCCTCAACCAGGTGAATCGCTCCTCCACCCGATCCGGAGAGACGAGTCCGTCGACGAGGAACCCGGCCTCACCCGGCCCGTCCACAACGGAGACGGCAAGACCCGCGACCAGCTGCCAGCCAGGGCACACCGACGGCTCGCCCGAGCCAAGCTCGAACACCGGAAGCTGCTCGACGGGCTCGGCCGAGACGAGAACCAGCGTCGGCCGGGAGCCGTTGAGGTGGAACGCGTTCTCGCGGGAGATCAGGGAGGGCATCCGGCGAGTATGGCACTCCATCGCCGTGAACGAAGGCGATCCCCGGCAGGGTCTCCCCCTCGGGAAGCGAGAAGTACCTGCCCGTCATGCTCAGACAAGCCCTCCTTCAGAACGGCGGATCATCGCTGCATCCCCGCGCCGTCGACGCCGGGACCGGCGGCTCCTCGAAGCACCACTCGATGTTGTGCAGCACCCACGGGCCGGTCTCCGCTCTCTGCAGCCGGCGCAGCACGGGATGAAGCCCGGTCAGGCCGAACTGGCGGACGACGACGACGCCGTGTGAGCGGAGCACCGGGTCGTCCTCGTCCAGCAGCCCACCGGCCACCTCGACGAGGACGTCCCGCTGGAGGTCCTCACGGCTGCACTCCCAAGGCTTCCAGGCCAGCCGGTACGCCGCCCGCCGACGCCGTTCGAGATCAGGGCACCTCACTTCCGGCAGCACATCGGCGAAGGCGAGCCTGCCCAGAATCCCGAGCGCCTCCAGATCCGGTGGCACGTAAGACCTGGCGTACCGCGCGATGTCGTCCGCGATCGCCTCGGCGTCGTCCAGCGGACGCCCGTGCCGGTGCCGTTGCCATCGCAGCAGGTCCCACACCACGGCACGCACAGTCGGATGCGCGTCGCCGACCATGGCGTCGGTCAACGCCGTCCAGCCACCTTCACTGACGACCGGCAACTGCAGCAACGACTCCCCGGCCCGAGCCCGGCGCTCCGGCGACGGCTCACCGGCGAGCACGGCGACCAGCTCCGCCTCCTGCAGCGGCAGCCGCTCACCGAACCAGCCGACGTCGTAACCGGCGACCGCCTCGTCCAGCCACCGCTCGTACCAGGCCAGGAAGTCGGCGTCCTCGACGACGTACGGGCCGAGCGGTCCTTCATGGTCGAGATTGAACACCCGGCCCCGCGCCGGCCCCGTCACGGTCAGCCGGCTGACGAGAGAACAGCCGTGATCGGCGATCCCCAGCGTGCCGCGAAGGAACACACGATCCGGCCCCGGCGGATCCTCGTACCGCTCTTCCCAATCGTCGAGGTAACGCGGTCCGGGCACGTACGGACTGGGCCGAGCCAGATGTCCCGACCGGCGACGCTCGCAACATGAGGTGTCGAGCCGGCGCAACCCGCACCCCGGACCGGCGCCGCCGTCGCCCAACTCGGTGACGAACAACCTGTACCCCGCAGGCAGCGCCACCTCGTGCCGCTCCTCGTACTCGGCCACCACAGCTTCGGACAGCGGCGGCCCGAGCTCGAACCCATGCGCTTCCACCCCGAAGGCACTCGGCAGCACGGGCATGGCGCGCACCGCGGCGAGCTTGCCGGCGATCCGGCACAACCTGGCATGATCCGCATCAGGCATCCGCTCAGTGTACGAACAGCAGCCGGCCGCACGATGCCGGATGGGTGTAGACGCCCACGGCTTCGACCACCCCTGCCTACGCTGCCCCTGTCACCTCTTCTCCGCCATCGCGAGCTGCGGTGATGTCTCCGGCACAGGAGGGAACGCGCACAACGATGAAACGGATGCTGACCGCCCTCCTGCTGCCGGCGCTGGCCTGCACGACCTCGTCCGCGTGTGCCCCGCTGACGCCCACCGCCGTCCCGGCGCCTCCGTCGTAACCGATCACGTAGTAGTCGATCATAGGGTGGCGGCGTGGAACAGTTGGTTGAGGTCGCAGTCCGGCTCGTTCTGGAGGACATGCTCCCTGACGAGCTGCCGATGCTCGCGGCCGAAGCGCTGGCACGCGGAGTGGACTCGCCTGCACTGCGCGAGCTGGCGGGCCTGTTCTCCCATGAGGTCCGCGAATCCCGTGATCTTTTCCACCAGGCCATGGAGGAGTTGGGCTCGCCGGTCCCGGACGTGGAGGAGGCGCGCCCTCGAATGATGGCGGTGGTCGCGCGGCGGGCACTGCGCGGAGAGATGTCCCTCCCTTCGGCTGCCCATGGGGTCTACTGGCAGTCTTGCTACATCTCCACGTCCCGGCCATCTCGGACCGAGATCATGATGGCGTTCCTCAGCCTGCAAACGGCCTGGGAGGACCACCCCGAGAAGCGAGCACAGATCGAAGAGCACATCCGTGCGGCGATGCGCCGGCTCTTGGAAGAGCTTGAAGGCCCCGCTCGGACACCGTGAATCATCCCGGCCCTGGATCGTCGATCCCCCCAGATCCAGGTTCGGTCCCGGACGGCGGCGGGACACCGGGCAACCCTGGCCGACACGCTTCACCGCGACAAACAGCCTCTCCAATCAAGGAGGCTTTTCCAACCTGATCGCGCTGGTCAGCGGGGGCGGCGCGAGGACGGGTTGGCATGAGAAGAGGCTCTCGGTAAGACAGCAGTCGACCAAGATCCGATGCCTCTACCGGAGAGCCTCGTTGCTGTCTTACCCTGCCGCGATTCCGCTGTCCAATCACACCCTGATCCGGCTGGCCGAACTGATCCGCGCCCGGCGTGCCGAGCGCCGCTGCCGGTGGCGGCGCCTGGACCCATCCCGGCAAGCCCTGCTCGTGCTCGCCCATCTGCGCAACGGCGACACCTACGCGCGTCTGGCCTCGGGCTTCGCCATCGGCACCAGCACCGCCTGGCGCTACGTCCGTGAGGCGACCGACCTGCTCGCCATGCTCGCCGACGATGTGCACGCCGCCGCCTTACGCGCCGGCCGGCTGGCCTACGCCATCCTGGACGGCACCCTGATCCCGATCGACCGGCTGGCCGACGAACGGCCGTACTACTCCGGCAAACACCGATGCCACGGCGTGAACGTGCAGGTCCTGGCCGATCCGGCCGGCCGCCTCGTCTGGGCCTCACCTGCGATGCCCGGCGCCACGCATGACTTGACCGCGGCACGCGCCACCGGCCTGATCGACGCGCTGACCACCACAGGCGTACAGACCTTCGCCGACAAGGGATACCAAGGCGCAGGCGGCAGCATCCGCACGCCGTTCAAAGGCCATCGACTGCGGCCACCGCTGTCACGCCATCAGCGCTCGGTCAACCGCGCACACGCCCGCATCCGCGCCTGCGGCGAACGCGCCGTCGCCACCTTGAAGACCTGGAAAGTCCTGACCCGCCTGCGCTGCTGCCCGCACCGCGCCACCACCATCGTGCAGGCCATCCTCGTCCTGCAACTCATCGAAGAGGGCCGCTACGCAGGATGAAAAGCGCTCAAGGAGCGAGACCATGCGATTCGACGACTACCGCGTTGTCATCACTGCCGCCGGCCGCGACTTCGGGCGAACTCTGGCCATCCGGCTCGCAGACCTCGGCGCGGAGGTCTTCCTGTCCGCACGCACCCTCGCCGCCGCCGAGCGCGTCCGCGACGAGATCCGCGCCCGAGGCCATCGGCAGGTCCACGCCTTCGCCTGCGACCTGACGGACCCCGCCTCGATCCGCGACTTCGCCTCCGGCGTCACCCAGCACACCGACCGCGTCGACATCCTCATCAACAACGGCTCGCGCTACCTCGAAGGGCCGGACCTCCAGTCAGCCTCCGACGCCGACGTCGTCGACACCATCGCCTCCGGCGCAACGGGCACCGTCCTGACCGTGAAGAACTTCCTCCCCCTCCTCCTCAACTCCGACAAGCCAGACGTGGTGACGATGGTCTCCGCCTGCGGAACGGCCGGCCACCACCGCTCGAACGCACACGACGCCTTCTACGCGGCCAAGAGCGCCCAAGCCGGCTTCACCGAAATCCTCTCCAAGCGCCTGCGCCCCCAGGGAGTCCGGGTGATATCGCTCTACCCGCCCGACTTCGACAACACCGACCCCCTCTCTGAGGAGTGGAACTCCACACCCCGGGAGGCCAAGGACGCCCTCACCGCACAGTCGCTCGTGGACTGCATCCTGTTCGCGGTCACCCAGCCCCGTGACTGCTTCATCAAGGCCTTCCACTTCGAACAGGTCTGAGCGCTCGCTCTACCCCTGCTCAAAGGCGGCAGGTCCTTCGGCGATCTGCCATGTGGCACACATCATCGATCTCGATCCGGCCGTGGCCGAAACCGCGTCCCTCCCGTGTGGATATGCCGCCCGCAGAGCCTCGATAGGAGCGCCCTGGTTGTTTGAGGAGTGGCACTACGAAGAGGACGAGTAGGGCCTGAGCCGCGCATCCAGCGACACCGCGCCCGGTCGGCATGCGCCACAACTACCTGCCCGGCGGGAAGCGCCCGGTGCCCTGGTCTGCTGGTTGCGTCCGCGGGAGTGGTGTACGAGTTGGGCCTGGTCGCAGGGCAACGCGACGCACCTCTTCCGTCAAGAACGAGCCCGCCAGTTTCGAGATCATCCACAGCCGTCCACGACTCTCCGATCACATGACGTCGGGTCGCGAAACTCTACCGAGGCAGGCCCCCTTCGGACTGCCATTCTCCGACACCTCGCAAGGTACCGACCAAAATGTCGGCCCCATGGGCCATGATCAGTGGCGCACGTGTCCCTGCGTCATCCAAGGAGTGTCATGGCTGCCACCGACGACGACGGATGGTGGATCGTCGGCTATGACGGGTGGTCAGACCTCGACCTGATCCGTGACCGGCTCACCGCGGGCGCTGATCCCAACTCTGGCGTGCGCATCTTTGACAAGCCGCTACACGTCGCGGCCGAGCAGGGATCGCCTGAAGTGGTCGCCGAGCTGGCCATGCGGGTCGACGACGTCGATGCGGAACATCGAGGCCGTACCGCGCTTTGGATGGCCGTCTTCGAAGGCCGCGTGGACAACGCCCGGGCCCTTCTCGCCGCTGGGGCGGACCCTTGGCGCCTCATGATGGACGGCTGGTCCCCCGGCCGTCTCAGTCTGGCCGACCCCACCCCTGACCTCTTCCCCGTCCCCTCTCCGGAGACCGGTCTGTCCGAGGCCGAGGCCGCCGCCGCGGCAGAAGCCAAACGTCTCATCCTTGCCCTGGGAGACTTCTACTACGGCGGCCTGAGCCTGGCCTGCGTGGCCGACGTGAGCGCGGCCGAGGCAACAGCGCGCCTCGAAGCCGCACCTGCCGACGACGTGGACATCGACGTTCTCTACGAGACCTGGTGGAACGTCCCGGACGCCGACATGATCGTCGGCATCACGGATGTGCCCGGCGGCTGCGTCATCACCCAACCCTGGGGTTTCACCCCATCCACACCCGGCGTCGTTAAGCGCGTCTCACAGGGCACTGTCTGCTACAGCATGTACTCCAATCCCAAAGGCGGCATCTTCGGGTACATCGCCCGAGATTGCGCGGTCGTAGCCTGGGAGCCGGACAGTGCCTACATGGTCCCCCCGGACGCTAGGGCCGACAAGATCCTCGCTGCCTACCTCTACCGCAACCACCCTGTGGCGTTTTGTTGCGGTGGCGCAGGACTGCGCCTGATGGACGCTCAGCCGATCACCGCACCCGGTACCTGGCTGCAGCTGCCCAAGCAGGACTACTCAATCTGACGTACGGACGGGATCTTCCCGAAACCGCGAAATCAGCTTCACTAAAGATCCATGTGACTGTCTTCCGTTGGTGTACGACAACCATCGCAAGTGACCTCAGCCCGCTCATCCGATGGCAAGGGACCGTACGGGGGGGACGCCGGGCCCGAGGACGGGAAGCCCGCGGCACCTTCGCCCGATGGGAAGTACAGATCATGGGAACATTGCCTTTTACCCGTCGACGCACCTGTAGCCATCGGCATCCCAGCAGTCGTCGGCCGCCGAGGCCAAGATCTCCACGTCATGGGCTCCCTCGACCAACACGTTAACGATCCGCTCCCCGAACTTCTTGGTCAAGTCGTATGCGTCGCACCCAGCAGCGCAGTCCCGAGTGCGCTCGGAGGCCGGGCCGCTGCTCCACCCCGCCTTCGCGAAGGCGGCAACGACGTTCTCCGGCTTCACATTCTCAATGGAGACATACACATACGACCCGTACGTCGAGGAATCACAGTCGCTCTGGTCCTCCATGGACCCGACCAGCCCAGCGTGGGAGAGAACGGGACTCAACGCCTTCCGGACAAGGGCGTTCTCATAATTCGCCCGTTTCTGACACAACCCCTCATTCGCGGCCACTGCCATGACTCCGTACCCAGAAGAGAAGACAATGGTCAGGACGATGAGGACCATCACCAGCCAGGGGTCTCTCACCTTCGCTCTCGCCGGATGCGACTTGATCACGGCGCCAGTCACCCACAGACCTCACAATCGACACGTGCTCCCACGAGCAGGGCCACGGTGGCCTCCAGCAAGAGAAGCACATCCATATGATCGAATAGCGGGCACACCATAGAGATTCGGTGCAGAATCAAGCCTTGCTACCTCGGCACGTCCAGGCGGCACTGTGCCCTGCCCGCGTCGCGCCGGTGAGTTTCTGCCGACGGCCATGCACATTCGATGCGCGGCGGGGCCGGCCCGGAGAGGCCGCACGCCCGCCCGGACCGCCCGGCCGCCCTATCGGGCGGCGACTTGAACGCGTATAGAACGTGTAACCACTCAGCCGCCGTCAGGGCCGCCGCCACTGTCTTGCTGCCGCTCAGGTGCGGCTCTCGGCTCCCAAGGGTACGACCGCGTGAGTGTGTTCCAGCGATACACCCATTCCGGCTCTAGGACTCGGTTCTGGACGATCAGGGCGACGCGATCGACGGTCACCTTGACCGGCTCCGTTTCGACACCGCTCAGCGCCTCCACTCCTCCGAACTCACAGATCAGCGTGACCATGAACGTCTACACCCAGATCCCAAGCCCGGAGACCCGCAAGGCACTCGACCGACTCAACGACCGGCTGGCTAACGGCGATCAAGGCCAGGACCAGGCGAGCTAACGCGGTTGCTGTACGGCGCTGCTGTACAGAGATCAAAAAGACCCCTTCCAAGACGAGGAAGGGGCCTTTGAGCTGCAGAGCCGACGAGGGGAATCGAACCCCTGACCTTCTGTTTACAAGACAGATGCTCTGCCGATTGAGCTACGTCGGCACGGCCTACCAGTGTAGACGCTAGCGACGCCTGTGACGAGCGACTTCATACAGCGCCACCCCAGCCGCCACGCCCGCGTTGAGCGACTCCGCGGCCGCCTGCATCGGGATGCGGGCCACCACGTCGCACTGCTCCCGCACCAGCCGCGACAGCCCCTTGCCCTCCGAGCCGACGACGACCACCAGTGGCTCGGTCAGCAGGTCGACGTCGCCGATGTCGGTTTCGCCGGCGCCGTCGAGGCCGATGATGAAGATGCCGGACTCGCGGTATTCGCGCAGGGCCGCCGTCAGGTTGGCGGCGCGGGCGACGCGGAGGCTGGCGAGGGTGCCCGCGGAGGTCTTCCAGGCGCCGCCCGTGACGCCGGCCGAGCGGCGGGACGGGATGAGCAGGCCGTGGGCGCCGAAGGCGGTGGCGGAGCGGGCGATGGCGCCGAGGTTGCGGGGGTCGGTGACCGAGTCGAGGGCCACGATGAGCGGGGTCTCGGCGGTGTCGTGGGCGAGGTCGATCAGCTCCGACGGGTGGGCGTAGTCGTACGCCGGGATCTGGAGTGCGATGCCCTGGTGGACGCCGCCCTCGGTCAGGCGGTCGAGCTTGTCGCGGGTGACCTCGAGGAGGGCGATGCCGCGTTCGGCCGCGATCTTGATGGAGTCGCGTACGCGGTCGTCGTTGTCGATGCGCTGGGCGACGTAGAGGGCGCTGGCCGGCACCCCCGCCTGCAGGGCCTCCAGCACCGGGTTGCGGCCGCCGACGTAGTCGGGGGCGTCTTCCGAGCGGCGCTGCTGCCTGGCGGGGGCGGCGCGGCGGGTGCCGCCGCGCTCCTCGCGGGCGACGCGCTCGGCGCGGGCCTTGTCCTTGTACCAGTGGCGCATCTCGGCGGGCGGGGTCGCGCCCCGGCCCTCGAGCGACCGGCGGTTCTGCCCTCCGGTGCCTTTGGCCGGGCCCTTTTTCTTCGCGGGCCTGCCCGAAGCCCTACCGCCTGCTGCCATGTGAACAAGGGTACTCGGGCCGTTGGTGAGCCCGAGCCACGATGGATTCAACAAATGTTCCGCCAAGTCCGTCTCTGTGGTGACAAACCACGGAAAGGCGATGACAAGTGGAAGACGACTCCCGCTTCACGGAGTTCGTCGCCGAGCGGGCCAACGCGTTACTGCGCTACGGCTACGCGCTCAGCGGCAACCCGCATGACGCGGCCGACCTGACGCAGGAGGCGCTGATCAGGCTGCACCGGGCGTGGCCGAGGGTCCGCAGCAAGGAGGACCCCGAGCGTTACGCCAAGGTCATCATGACCAGGCTGCACATCAGCGTCTGGCGTCGCCGCCGGCGGGAGCAGCTCGCGTGGGCGCCGCCCGAGACGCCCCTGCACGACGCGCTGCCCTCCGACGGCGACCAGGAGCTGTGGCAGGCCCTCGGGGAGCTGCCGCGCAAGCAGCGCACCGTGCTCGTCCTCCGCTTCTACGAGCAGCTCCCCGACGCGGAGATCGCCCGCGTGCTCGGCATCTCCCAGGGGACCGTACGCAGCCACGCCTCGCTCGGCCTGGCCAGGCTGCGCGCCACGATCACCCACCACACACCAGCCAAGGGGAACGCCTCATGAGCAGCAAGGATCTGGAGAACGACCTCACCAGGGTCCTCGGCCGCGCCGCGGAGAGCGCGCCGCAGGCCCCGAGCGACCTGCCCACGCAGGTGATGGGCCGCTCCCGGCGCCGCCGGACCCACACGCTGACCGCGGTGACGGCGCTCGCGGCGGCCGGCGTGGTCGTGGTAGCGGGCGGCGTCACCCTCTCGGTACGGGGCCCCCAGGAGCCCCCACCAGTGGCGGTGAACCCCGGCCCCACGCCAACTGCCGAGCAGGCCACCAACCCCGGCCCGGTCGAGAAGGTCTGGCCGGACGCCGTGTGGAAGATCCCGCAGCAGACCCGCAAGCTCCGCCCGGTCATCTTCATCGACGACCACACGCTGCTGCTGGAGACGTGGGCGAGCCACGAGAAGGCCGACGCCCTGTACGCGTACGAGCTCGAAACCGGCCGGACCCGCAAGATCACCGACATCAGGACGCCGAAGGGCGTGTACGCCTCGGCCTTCACGGCGGGCGCCGGCCGGATCTTCTGGCAGACCATCGAGAACACGCGTACCAGGCTCTGGTCCGTGCCGATCTCGGGCGGCAAGCCCGCGGTCGTCCCGACCGACACCCCGATCAGGCAGGGCGCGGACAAGCTGGTGGTAGCCGGTGACAGGCTGGCCTTCTCCGCGTTCAGGACGGGGGGCGTCTTCACGGTTCCCGTCGAGGGCGGCGCCGTGACCCCCGTCGAGAACGCCGGCCGCCACCACATCCTGAGCTGGCCGTGGGTGGGCACGCCCGGCGAGTACACGCCGAACCAGGAGCCCAGCTTCGAGGAGCTCTACAACGTCGAGACGGGCGAGCTGAGCAAGGCCCTGGTCCGCCCCGGCGACCGCTACGTCAGGTGCGGCGTCACGACCTGCGTCGGGCAGAACGCCGCCGGCAAGCCGTTCTTCCGCCTGCGCGACGGCTCGCAGGAGCGCGAGCTGGAGGAGAGCGCCATGCACGGCCTGTCGCAGGACCGCTTCATGACGGTCCACCCGCCCGGGCGGGACCAGGCCCTGGTCGACCTGATGACCGGCAAGTCCGGCGACCTGGGCCTGCGCCCGGACGCCAAGGGACGGATGACGAGCGTCCAGCCGGGCCTCACCAACGACCGGCTGGTCTGGTACGAGCTCAAGGGCAAGCTCGTGATCATCGACCTCGCCCGGATCATTTCGTCCTGATCGGCCTCGCCGGAATCCAGCTCGCCCGGATCGCCTCGTCCTAGCGGCTCAGCTCCCAGCGCGCCCCGTGCGGCGTGTCCTCCACGGTGATGCCGGCGGCGGCGAGCTGGTTCCTGATGGCGTCGGCGGCCGCGTAGTCCTTGCGCTCCCTGGCCGCCTTGCGCTGCTCCAGCGCCACCGCCACCAGCGCGTCCACGACGGGCGTCAGGTCGGAGCCGGTGCCGCGCCACTGCGGCGAGCGCGGGTCGAGGCCCAGCACGTCGAGCATGTTCTGGGTCTCGGCCAGCAGCCGCGCCACGGCCTCCTTGTCGCCGCGCGACAGCGCCACGTTGCCCTCGCGCACCACCTCGTGCACGACGGCCAGCGCCTGCGGCGTGCCGAGGTCGTCGTCGAGCGCGTCGGCGAACGCCTGCGGCAGCGGCGCGTCGGCGTCGACGTCGTGGATGACCTCGGCGGCCCGCGTCACGAAGCCCTCGATCCGCTGGTACGCCGCGGCGGCCTCCAGCAGCGCCTCCTCGGAGTACTCGATCGAGGAGCGGTAGTGCGGGCCCGCCAGGTAGTAGCGCAGCTCCACGGGCCGGACCTTCTGCACCATCTCGGGGATCAGCAGCGAGTTGCCGAGCGACTTGCTCATCTTCTCGGCGCCGATCTTGAGCATGCCGTTGTGCATCCAGTTCCGGGCGAACCCGTCGCCGGCGGCCTGCGACTGGGCGATCTCGTTCTCGTGGTGCGGGAAGATCAGGTCGATGCCGCCGCCGTGGATGTCGAACGCCGGGCCCAGGTACTTCGTCGCCATCGCCGAGCACTCCAGGTGCCAGCCGGGCCGCCCGGGGCCCCACGGCGTCGGCCACGTCGGCTCGCCCGGCTTCTCGCCCTTCCACAGGGCGAAGTCGCGCGGGTCGCGCTTGCAGGACTCGTCGTCGGTGTCGGCCGCGGGCCGCATGTTCTCCAGCCTCTGGTTGGAGAGCGAGCCGTAGCGGTCGGCGTACGACTGCACGTCGAAGTAGACGTCACCACCCGACGCGTACGCGTGGCCGCGCTCGATCAGGCGCTCCATCAGCGTGATCATCTCGGGCACGTGCCCGGTGGCGCGCGGCTCGACGGTCGGCGGCAGGCAGCCCAGCGTGTCGTACGCCCAGGTGAAGGCCCGCTGGTTGCGCTCGGCCACGACGAACCAGGGCACGCCCTCCTCGGCCGACACCCTGATGATCTTGTCGTCGATGTCGGTGACGTTGCGGCAGAACGTCACGTCGTACCCGGAACGCGTCATCCAGCGCCTGAGCACGTCGAAGTTCACACCCGAGCGAATGTGCCCGATGTGCGGCGGAGCCTGCACGGTGGCCCCACACAGGTAAATCGACGCCCGGCCGGCTTCGACCGGAACGAATTCGCGGATGGCACGCGTGCTGGTGTCGTAGATGTGCAGGCTCACGAAGGCAAGGCTAACGCCTCAGGGCGGTCAGCACGCCGATAAATCAACCCCGCAAGATGACCCTGTCGGGAGAGAGCCGTACGATAATCCGCTCGGTGCCCGGTTTGTCCGTCCAGGACGTGCCCTGGTACTTCTGCGACAGCTCCTCGATGAGCGCCCCCTCGGGGTCGGGTGTCATGGTCACCCGCCCGCGCACCTCCACGTACCGGTACGGATCGACGGGGTCGATGACCAGCAGGCTGGCCCGCGGGTCCCGCTCGAAGTTCCGCGGCTTCCTGCGTCCCTTCGCTGTCGAGAAGAGGACGTCATCGCCGTCGGTGCGCACCCACACCACCGTCGACTGCGGTGCTCCGTCGGGGTTGAGACTCGTCACCGTGGCGAAATTGGGCGCGTCCAGGAGCAGACGGGCATCTTCCGGAAGCACTGTCATGCGGGGCTCTCCCTTGATCGGTCTGGACCATCATTGTTCTGTAGGCTCGAACCCGCCATGGACGTGACTCCCCCCTCTACGCTCCGCCGCCTGGGCATCGCCCTGGCCGGGCTCGCCGTCGCCGCCCTCGCCGGGGCCGCCTGCGCGCTGTCCTTCGACGACCTGCGCGCGCTCGCCGTCACCGGCGAGGCCAGGCCCGATCTCGCCTTCCTCTACCCGGCGGCCTTCGACGCGCTCCTGCTGATCGCGCTGATCGCCGTGCTGCTGCTGCGCCCGGCCAGGATCCTGGTGCGCGCGCAGGCGGCGTTCGTGCTGGTGCTGCTGATCGTGGCCGCCGCGGCGGTGAACGTGGCCACGGCGGTGCGGTTCCAGTTCGGCGTGCGGGAGACGGCCGTGGGCGTGGCCCTGGCGCCCTGGGTCATGCTGGCGCTGGCCCTGTGGTTGTGGTTACTGCTGATCAAGCACGTACGCGGCCCCGAGCGCGGCGAGGACGAGGACCGTACGGTCGAGCAGGACATCGTGCCGTTCCACCGTCCCGAGACGGCTCCCCCGCTGGCCGCCGAGGTGCCCGCGCCCGTCCTGGAGCCCACGCCGGTGGTCGGCCCCACCGCCGCCCCCGAGACGCCGCCGGTCTCGGCCCGCGTGTCCGAGTGGCCGATGCAGGAGAAGGACCTCGCCCCCGAGCCCGTACCGGAACCGGAACCGGAACCGGAACCCGAGCCTGAACCAGAGCCAGAGCCAGAGCCGGTGACGCGCCCCGTCCGCTGGGGTGACCGGGTCAAGCCCACCGACGTCCTGGTCCACCCCCGCCAGGAGGACGAGGACGACGCCGACACCCAGCCGCATCCCGTCTTCGAGGACGAAGACACCCCCGAGGAAACCCGGGAGGAGATGGAGGACACCGCCCCGCACCCGGTGGTGCCCGACGACACCCCGGCCCCGTCGGGACGCCTGCGCGCCACCCCGCGCCCGCCGGAGGACTGATCAGGGCATGCGCGGGCCCGCCCGGGAGCTCTCCCGGGCGGGCCGATGTATCCCGCTTGAGCCGGTCGTCAGACGCTGCGACCGCGCCTGAGCCCGGCGACCAGTCCGACTCCGACGATCGCGAGCACCACCTGCATCACCAGCTCGATCCAGTCGATGCCGGGCGTGGTCTGCACGCCCAGCACCTGCGCGAGCAGCGTGCCCAGGAGGGCCGCGACGATGCCGACGACGATGGTGAGGATCCACCCGATGGCCTGCCTGCCGGGAAGCAGCAGACGACCGATTGCGCCAATCACGGCGCCGATCACAATGGCGCCAAGGATGGATTCGATGGTCATGACATGAAACCTCCCCGTGAGGGTGAGCGGTTCACTCTCACAGGGAGGTCGCTACCCGATCTACGGCGATTATGCATGCCGTAAAGAAGGGCCAGGTCAGGTCGTGGTTCTGCCAGTACGGCCACCACCGCGCCCCATGCCCATGCGGGTCACAAGCAGCACACCGATGACGGCCAGAGCGAGCTGGAGTATGTGCTCGATCCAGTCGATCCCTCTGGTGTCGGCCCAGCCGAACGCGTGCGCGATCAGCGTGCCGACCAGAGCGGCCACGATGCCGACGATGAGGGTCAGGCCGATGGACATGTTCTGCCTGCCGGGCACCAGCAGCCTGGCCAGCGCACCGACGATGGCGCCGATGACTACTGCGGAAACAATAGCGCCGATCATGTGTAGCTCCCCCCGAGACGTTCACATGTCTTGGGAAGACACATACCCCCTGAGCAGGCAAACTACCCATGAGAAGGCGGCGGCCCGTACCGCGCCAGTGACGAACCGCCGCCTCCGGATCAGGCGGGCTCGGCGACGACCCGCCAGGACACCCTCACGCGTCCCTAGGTATGACGCCGGGAGCTCAGGAATGGTTGACGACCAGCGCCGTCGCGATGGCCGCCACGCCCTCTCCACGCCCGGTCAGGCCCAGCCCGTCGGTGGTGGTGGCGGAGACGCTCACAGGCGCCCCCACGGCCGCGCTGAGCGCCTTCTCGGCCTCCTCGCGGCGCGGGGCCAGCTTGGGCCGGTTGCCGACCACCTGGACCGCCACGTTGCCGATCTCGAAGCCGGCGGCGCGTACCTGCCGCGCCGTCTCCTCCAGCAGGACGGCACCCGAGGCGCCCGCCCAGCGCGGATCGGCGGTGCCGAACAGCCGGCCCAGGTCGCCCAGCCCGGCCGCCGACAGCAGCGCATCGCAGGCGGCGTGCGCGGCGGCGTCGCCGTCGGAGTGGCCTTCGAGGCCGACCTCGCCCGGCCAGCGCAGGCCCGCGAGGTTGAGCTCGCGTCCTGAGTCTCTCGATGAGAACGGGTGGACGTCGACACCGACGCCCACCCGTGGAAGATTCGTGTTCAGGAGTTGAGGACCTCGTCGAGCAGGGCCTCAGCCTTGTCCTCATTGGTCTTCTCGGCCAGAGCCAGCTCGCTGACCAGGATCTGACGAGCCTTGGCGAGCATGCGCTTCTCGCCCGCGGACAGGCCGCGCTCGCGGTCCCTCCGCCACAGGTCCCGAACCACCTCGGCGACCTTGTTCACATCGCCGGAGGCGAGCTTCTCGAGATTGGCCTTGTAGCGACGAGACCAGTTGGTCGGCTCCTCGGTGTGCGGCATCCGAAGGACATCGAAAACCCGCTCAAGGCCTTCCTGACCGACAACATCGCGCACGCCGACGAGTTCTGCGTTTTCAGCTGGCACCTGGACGGTAAGGTCGCCCTTGTCGACCTTGAGCACCAGGTAGGTCTTTTCCTCACCCTTGATGGATCGCGTCGTGATTGCTTCGATCCGAGCAGCCCCATGGTGGGGGTAGACGACAGTGTCGCCGACCTGGAAAGTCATGTGACAAGTACCCCTTCCGCTGTACTCCAGGGTACCACGCATCCACAGCCTCCCGGAACAGTGAAATCCTCATAACTGCAGGTCAAAGCCGCATATTGGGGCTTGACAAGCGCTCAACTGTATGAATCGCATTTCCGGACATAGCGAATGACCTGCGGGGGTGTGGATATGACCTTGCATTGGGGTGGATATGGTGGGCGCTGCACATCACGCACGCGCGACACCTGCGCAAGACCAAGGAGTACCCGCCCGTGACCAGCCGTCGCTGGATTGCCGTAGCCGCCGCGTTCTTGGCAGCCCCCGCGCTCGCGGGCTGCGCGGCCGGATTCGACGCCACCACCAACCAGCCGTACGCCCCCAACGAAGCACAAGTGCTGATCGATAAGGACGCGTACGGCAAGAGCGGCATTCACATCCCGCAGGCGTTCATCCTCGGGCCCGACTCCGGAGCCCAGATCCCCTGGCGCGGCTCCGCCCCCATCTACCTCAACATCCTGAACACCGCGGGCACCGCCGACACCCTCCAGGCGGTCTCGGCCGGCAACATGGGCACGGTGAAGGTCACGGCCCCGATCCAGCTCCCGAGCAACACGCTCGTCAACACCGGCAAGCCCACCCCGCAGCTCATGCTCGAGGCGATCCCCAAGGGCCTCAGGGGCGGCGAGAGCATCAAGCTGGACCTCCAGTTCGCCAACGCCGGGGTCGTGTCCATGAACGTGCCTGTGGTGACGCGCAGCCGCGAATTCAAGGACTACCCCCCGGCCCCCGGCGCCACCGCGGCTCCCACGCCCACCCCGACCCCGTCCGCCACCGCGGCCGAAGAGGGTCACTGAGCGAACGACAAAACCCCGGTACCGCGCGGTACCGGGGTTTTTCCGTATTCGCCTACTCCTCGACGGCGTCGAACTTGTAGCCCAGGCCGCGCACGGTCAGGATGCAGCGCGGGTTCGACGGGTCGGACTCGATCTTCGCGCGCAGGCGCTTGACGTGCACGTCCAGCGTCTTGGTGTCGCCCACGTAGTCGGCGCCCCAGACCCGGTCGATGAGCTGGCCCCTGGTCAGCACCCGCCCCGCGTTGCGCAGCAGCACCTCCAGCAGCTCGAACTCCTTCAGCGGGAGCTGCACCTGCTCGCCCCGCACGGCCACGACGTGGCGGTCGACGTCCATGCGTACCGGGCCGACGGCCAGCACGGCCGTCTCCAGCTCCTCCACCACGTCGCCCTGGCGGCGCAGCACCGCGCGGATGCGGGCCACCAGCTCGCGCGAGGAGAACGGCTTGGTGACGTAGTCGTCGGCGCCCAGCTCCAGGCCCACGACCTTGTCGATCTCGCTGTCCTTGGCCGTCAGCATGATGACCGGCACCTTGGAGCGCTGCCGCAGCGAGCGGCACACCTCCGTGCCGGGCAGGCCGGGCAGCATCAGGTCCAGCAGCACCAGATCGGCGCCGTTGCGGTCGAACGTCTCCAGCGCCTCGGGCCCGGTCGCCGCGACGGACACCTCGAAGCCCTCCTTGCGCAGCATGTAGGACAGGGCGTCCGAGAAGGACTCTTCATCCTCCACGACGAGTACACGGGTCATTTGGCTGCCTCCAGGGGAATCGAGGGTGGTACTGCCACCGCCGTGCCGCCGAAGGCGGGCAGGCGGAGGGTGAAGGTGGAGCCGGACCCTTCCTTGCTCCAGACGGACACCTCGCCGGCGTGCGCGGCGGCGACGTGCTTGACGATGGCGAGGCCGAGGCCGGTGCCGCCGGTGGCGCGCGACCTGGCCGCGTCCACGCGGAAGAAACGCTCGAAGATGCGCTCCAGCGCCTCCTCGGGGATGCCGATGCCCTGATCGCTGACGCTGATCTCGACGGAGTCGCCGGCGGGCCGCACGCTGACGACGACCCTGGTGTGGTCGGGACTGTACGCGACCGCGTTGTCGATCAGGTTGCGCAGGGCGGTGACGAGCAGCTCGTCGTCGCCCCAGATGCGCAGGCCCTCGGTGCCGCCGGTGACGAGTGCGATGTCCTTGGCGGAGGCCCTGGTGTTGCAGTACTCGATGGCGTCGTGGATCGCCTCGTCGATCGAGACCTGACCCGGCGTCGGGATGGGCTCGGCGCCCTGGATCCGGCTGAGCGTGATCAGGTCCTGGATGAGGTAGTTGAGCCGGGCGGCCTCGTGCTGCATGCGCCCGGCGAAGCGGCTGACCGCCTCGGGGTCGTCGGCGGCGTCCTGGATGGTCTCGGCCAGCAGGCTCATGGCGCCCACCGGGGTCTTCAGCTCGTGGCTGACGTTGGCGACGAAGTCGCGGCGCACGGCCTCGACCCGGCGCCGCTCGGTCTGGTCCTCCGCCAGCACCAGCACCTGGCCGTAGGAGCCGAGAGGTGCCACGCGGACGGCGAAGTTGGTGGTCTCCTGGCCGAACTTGTGCCCGGCGACGTCGATCTCGCTCTCGCGGATCTCGCCGTCGCGGCGTACCTGCCTCGCCAGGGCGAGCAGCTCCGCGGCCATCAGGCGGTCGCCCTTGACCAGCCCGAACGCTCTTGCGGCCGAGCTGGCGCGCAGGACGCGGTCGTGGGCGTCAAGGACCACGGCGGACGAGGGCAGCACGGCCAGCACCGATGCGACGCCCTGCGGCAGCGCGGCGCCGGTCTCCACGCCGTCCGCCGCGGCGGCACGGCTGGGGGCCTCGATCTGATTGCGGTAGAACAGGACCGCCAGCGCGCCCACCACGAACCCGGCCAGGGCCGCGAAGCTCATGGCCATCTCACTCATGACTCCGATGGTAGGTGGCGTTTCCGCAGGGACAGACCCCCTCATCAGGGGATGAACGGCCCTTTCCTGGAAAGTTCATCTTGCTGTAGGGGTTCGTTCATCGAGCGGGTCGTACGGTGACGACATGCGCGACGCGTACCATGAAGAACTTGATGCACTGACAGACAAGCTGGTCGAGATGACCCGTCTTGTCCGCTCGGCGATATCCCGTGCCACCACGGCGCTGCTCGACGCCGACCTCCAGCTCGCCGAGAGCGTCATCTCCCGCGACGAGGAGGTGAACGCGGTGTTCGCCGACGTCGAGGGGTCGATCTTCGAGCTGATGGCCCGCCAGCAGCCGGTCGCGGTGGACCTGAGGATGGTCATCACGGCGCTGCGCATGGGCACCGACCTGGAGCGCATGGGCGACCTCGCGGTGCACGTCGCCAAGGTGGCCCGCCTGCGGCACCCCGACTCCGCCATCCCGCCGGAGCTGCGCTCCACCATCCTGGAGATGGGCCAGATCGCCGAGAACCTGGTCACCAAGGCCGGGAGCTGCGTGGCGTCGCGCGACGTGGAGTCGGCGATGGAGCTCGAGCAGGACGACGACGCGATGGACCGGCTGCATCGCAGGCTGTTCAGGAACATCCTGGCCAAGGACTGGCAGCACGGGGTGGAGCCGGCGATCGACATCACGTTGGTCGGCCGTTACTACGAGCGGTACGCGGATCATGCGGTACGGGTGGCCCAGGACGTCGTCTACCTGGTCACCGGCGCGCGCCCAAGCTAACAGCCTCCGGGCCGGGAAGTCCCGCGAACGCGTCGGACTTTGCCCGCCGTTCGAGCCGGGTGAAGGGTCATCCCTTCGCCCGGCTCAATTTCCGTTGGGCGGCCAGCTCTCCCACCGGGGAGGCGGCGCGTTCAGCTGGTCCGTGTACCGCTCGGCCATGTCCAGGCAATCGGGGCAGAGAGGCTCATCGGTGGACCGGGCCACCGCTTCCGGTTTGGCAGGCCGCATCGTTCCCAGAACGCTGAAACCCGGCGGAACTCCGGTTTCCGGATCTATCAGGAAAGTGATGACCTCTCTGGGGTCGTAGGTGAATTCGCGCTTACAGACGAAACAACGGCCTGTCTCCATCTCGCGCTCTTCCGACATGAATGCGCCTCCGGATCGTCCTTGTGGAGCCCTGGGGTCAGTATCGGTCAGGAATCGAGAAGCCTCGCCCCGCGAGCCGCCCCTAACGTGACTCGCATGGACATCTCCATCCACTCGAGCTTCCTTCCGCACGACGACCCGGACGCCTCGCTGGCCTTCTACCGCGACGTCCTCGGCTTCGAGATCCGCGACGACGTCGGGTACGACGGGATGCGCTGGATCACGGTCGGGCCCGCCGGCCAGCCCGGCATCTCCATCGTCCTGCAGCCGCCCGCGGCCGACCCCGGCGTCACCGAGGACGAGCGCCGCACCATCGCCGAGATGATGGCCAAGGGCACGTACGCCGGCATCCTGCTGTCCACCCCCGACCTCGACGGCGTCTTCGAACGGCTGCAGGCGGGCGACGCCGAGATCGTGCAGGAGCCGATCGACCAGCCGTTCGGGGTCCGCGACTGCGCCGTACGCGATCCCGCCGGCAACCTGATCCGCATCCAGCAAGCCCGCTGAGCCCTGGAGGAGGAGGTTCTCCCATGAACGCGAGGAAGTGGATCCGGCAGAGTCACCGCTGGTTGTCCATGATCTTCACCGTGACCGTGCTCGGCTGCATCGTCGCCGTCTCGCAGGAGAATCCCGCGATGTGGGTGTTCTACCTGCCGCTCGTCCCGCTCATCCTGCAGTTCCTCACCGGCCTGTACCTGTTCGTGCTGCCGTACACGGCCAAGGGGCGCGGCGGGCGGCGGGCCGCCTCCGAGACCTGACCGGCGCCTGCCTGAGAGTCAGGCGAGCGCCCGCCAGGGCGCGAACGCGTGCGGGACGCCGCTGAGAGCGGGCGCGAGCTCGGGGTGGTGGCGGAGCAGGACCTCGGTCATGCCAGTCCTGTCGATCCAGTCCAGCCCTTCGGGGCTGTAGACCTCGGGCGTGTACAGGTCGGTGAAGAACGGATCGCTCTTCAGCCGCCGGGACGCCATCAGCACGAACACGCGGAAGGCGGTGTCGGACAGCGCGAACCCGGGCGGCTTGGGCTCGGCGAGCAGCCCGATGGTGACGTCGACGCGCTCGGGGTCGCCCTCGTACACCTCTTCGAGCTGCCTGGCCCACCCGGGGTCGCCGTCCATCCGCGCGAACTCGGTCACGGGCGGTTTGCGCAGCATGCGGCGGAAGTCGTTGTAGCGGGGCACCCCGCGCTCGCGGTCGCGCAGGACGTCGAGGGTGCCGATGTCGACGCGCTCGCCGCTGACGCGTACCAGGTCGCGCAGGGTGTTGGGGTGGTTGTGCGGGTCAGCGCCCCGGGATGCTTGACGCCGAAGGAGGAGAGCCAGTCGGACATGCCGTGCCTGTCGACGGCGGCGCGCGTGTGCTGCCCCTGGATCGGGAGCAGCTCCTCGGTGGTGATCAGGCTGCCGTCGCGGTGCGAGCGGACCGGGTAGTCGTCGCGGATCAGCGGATGGAACCGGTAGGAGGCGATGGACTCCTCCGTCATCGAGAACGGCGCCGCGTGGTGCTCCATCGGCGAGCCGAGGATGCCGGAGATCACCTCGCCGCGCCCCACCCGGCCGTGACGGCGGCGGAAGCCGGGCCCCAGCAGCCCTGACCAGTTGGTGTTCATGCCCACGCACGGCCCGGTTGTCGAGGATGCCGGGAGTCCACTCCACCGTGTGGATCTTGGCCATGACGGCGACGTCGACCAGGCGGGCGGTCTGGAAGAGCCGCTCGTCGTCCCACGACGGGTACGCCTCGCGCAGCCTGCCGCAGATGGCGTTGTGCTCCTTGACGAACAGGGTGTGCGGCAGCGCCAGGCCGACCCAGTAGTTGTCGTCGAACCCGGTCAGGTCGATCCCGGCCAGCCCCTCCGGCAGCCGCCCGTCCTGGAGGATCATCGTGCCGCCCTCGCCGGTGCGCAGCGAGCGGCAGTGCCGTTCGGGGCTGCCGTAGAGCTGCGAGCCGTCCCACCAGTGGGTGACCGTGTTCTCGTAGGTGGGCGGGGCGCCGGGCGCGGTGTGGGGCGTGGGGTCGGGACGGCTGCGGCGCACGCGCATCGCCGGCTCGTACCAGTGGTCGCCGTCGGCGATCGGCACCTCGATGGGGTCGGTCAGGTGGTTGTCGCCGTGGCTGAACCAGTCGTGGTTCTGGAACTGGATCCACGCGGCGGCCAGCATGTTCAGCGAGGTGGCCGGGATGAGGTCGCGTCTGGTCAGCAGCCGGTTGCACTTTTGTGTAAGCCGGGAGGTCTGTCTTGACCGAGGTACCGAAGGCGACCGGGGTGGAGAGCCTGACGTTCGCCCTGCTCTACTCCCTACCGGAGTTCGCCCGCGGCATCGTCGTCCCCAGGCCCTCGGTGACGCGGCTGCTGGCCCGTCTCGGCACGCAGGCGGCGGACGAGCTGGTCCAGCGGGTCGACCAGGTGGTGGCGGAGGAGCTCGACGGGGTTCTCGGTCGCCGGCCGGCCATGGTGGACTGGAAGCGGCTGCGCGGCGGCTACGACCGGGCCGTCCTGAGGCTGGTGCTCGGCGACTCGGCCCGCGATGACGTACAGATCCTGACGGCGCTGAACGCGCTGCGGCGGCAGGGCAACTGGCTGGGTCTGGGGCCTCGGCGGCGGGAGAGCGTGCGCGGGCTGCGGCCGGCCATCCCGAGCACTACGAACGGGCACGGGCCGAGGCGGGCGCGTCCGGCCGCGAGCGGGAGCACCTGCGTGCCTGCCTGTACGAGTCCCTGCGCCTGTGGCCGCTCGTGGCCACGCTGCCCCGCGTCGTCACCGAGCCCACCGCCTGGCACGGAGCCACGCTCCCCGCCGGCACCGACATCATGATCCCGGTCGCCGTTCACAGCCGGAACCCTCAGCTCGGCTACGCCGACACCTTCACCCCCGAGGCCTGGCTGGACGGGCGGGCCACGGCCGACTGGTGGATCTTCCCGTTCTCGGCCGGGCCGGCCCGCTGCCCAAGACGTTGGACCCCTTCTCCCTGCGGCTGAACGTCCGGCCCGCGGCGTTCCGCACATCTTGTGATCGGGCCGGGTGACGCGGTAGAAACAACCGCAACCACATTCTTCGGGCCTCGATATAAGCCGGGCCGTTCGAGAGAGCGCTCTCTCGAACGGGATCCGGCGATGTCCAGAGCGCACTGCGAACCCCGCAGTGGAAGGGACGGACCGTATGACGACGACCCAGCCCCCCGGCGGCCGGGCGCCGCGATTCGGCCTCGTGCTGACGACCGCCCTCTTGACCGCCGCCGCCACGACCACCGTCTTATCGGCGGCCACCACCGCCGCCGCCGCGTCACCCGCCACCCCCGACCTCGGGCCGAACGTCACCGTGTTCGACCCCGGCATGCCGGTCGGCGACATCCAGGCCACCCTCGACGCCGCCCACGCCGCCCAGGTGGACAACGAGATGGGCACCACCCGCCACGCCTACCTCTTCAAGCCCGGCACGTACGGCACCGCCGAGCAGCCGCTCCAGATCAAGGTCGGCTACTACACGGAGATCGCCGGCCTCGGCGCCTCCCCCACGGACGTCGTCATCAACGGCAAGGTCGAGGTCTACAACCGCTGCCTGGCGGACGGCGGCACCAGCAACTGCCTCGCGCTCGTCAACTTCTGGCGCACCCTGTCGAACCTGTCGATCAACATCAACGCCGCAGGCCAGGACGGCTGCCGGTCTTCGGCGAACTTCTGGGCCGTCTCGCAGGCCGTGTCCATGCGCCGGCTCGACGTCAGCGGCGGCACCCTGTCGCTGATGGACTACTGCACCGCCGGCCCGCAGTACGCCAGCGGCGGCTTCATCGCCGACTCCAGGCTGCCGTCCGTCACGAACGGCTCGCAGCAGCAGTGGCTGACCCGCAACAGCGAGGTCGCCGGCTGGTCGAACGGCGTGTGGAACCAGGTCTTCTCGGGCGTCACCGGCGCCCCGGCCGAGACCGGGTTCCCGAGCCCGCCGTACACCACGCTCGACACCACCCCGGTCAGCCGCGAGAAGCCCTACCTGTACGCCGACGCGAAGGGCAGGTACAACGTCCGCGTGCCCGCCGCCAGGCGGGACACCCGCGGCATCTCGTGGGCCACCGGCCTGACGCCCGGCCGCACGCTGCCGATCAGCGACTTCTTCGTCGCCAGGCCGTCCGACTCCGTGCACGACATCAACAGGCAGCTCGCCCGCGGCAAGAACCTGCTGCTCACTCCCGGCGTGTACGACATCCCGCGCAGCATCGAGGTCAAGCGCCCCAACACGGTCGTGCTCGGGCTCGGGCACGCCACGCTCACCGCCACCCGCGGCTCGACCCCGATCGAGGTCGCCGACGTACCCGGCGTGGTCGTCGCGGGCGTCACCATCGACGCCGGCACGGAGAAGTCCCCGGTGCTGCTGCGCGTCGGCAAGCGCCACGGCGAGCGCCGGGCCTCGCCGGACAACCCGACGACCCTGTCCGACGTGTACTTCCGGGTGGGCGGGCCGCACATCGGCAAGACCGACGTCGCGCTCGAGGTCAACAGCGACCACGTGCTCATCGACCACACCTGGGTGTGGCGGGCCGACCACGGCGTCGAGGGCCTCAACGACACCCAGCGCTGGAACACCAACCTGGGCCGCAACGGCGCCGTCATCAACGGCGACCACGTGACCGCGACCGGGCTGTTCGTCGAGCACTTCCAGCAGTACAACACGATCTGGAACGGCGACGACGGCACGACGATCCTGTACCAGAACGAGCTGCCGTACGACCCGCCGACCCAGGCCGACTGGATGAACGGCGCCGTCGAGGGCTGGGCCGGCTACAAAGTCGGCGACCGCGTGCGCAGGCACCGCCTGTACGGGGGCGGGGTGTACGTCTTCAATCAGAACAATCCGGAGATCCACACCGAGAATGGGTTCGAGGTGCCTCAGGCGCCGGGGGTGAGGCTGCATCACATCATGACGGTCAACCTCAGCGCCGGGATCATCGATCACGTCGTCAACGGCGTCGGTGACGCGGCCGACACCACCAAGGTGGGTGCACCTGTGTACATCACGGACTACCCGGCTCCATAGGGACCGCGGGCGGGCCGGCCAACCACCGCTGGTCGGCCGGCCCGCACCGCCTCGGCCGGCCGGCCGGCCACGGCGGGTCGGCCGACCCATCACCGCAAAGTCGGTCGGCCACCACCGCGGCGGCGCGTCGGGCGACCGGCGATGGCGGTCAGCCCTCATGCGCATTGGCCTACCACCCCCGCCACGGCTATGGTTCCTGGCTTCGCCGCCACCTGTCGAAGATCGCCGGGTTCCTGCGGACGTCCCATCGACCGAGCATGGAATCGCCGCCCACCACGATCTCGGCCACCACCAGCGCCGAGGCCGCACTCCTGTCCGACTCGGCGACGATCCGGCCGTCCGGGGCGACGACGAGCGTCGCGCCGATCCCCTCCCGCCCCGGCACCGTTCCCGCCACGTCCGCTGTGATCACCCAGCAGTCGTTCTCCACCGCCCTCGCGACGAACGCCGAACGCGACCTGCTCAGCCAGCGGCGGGTGACGTCCACAGGCAGGTCGTTGTTGAGCGGACAGGCCAGGATGCGGGCTCCGGCCAGCGCCAGGAGACGGGACGGCTCGATGAAGTTGCAGTCGTAGCAGATCACGACCCCGAACGCGTGCTCCCCGTGGCGATGCAACGGCAGGTCATCGCCCGGGCTGAAGACGGGCTCCCGGGGGAACAACTTGCGGGAGATCGCCCCGACCAGCCTCCCCTCACGAACGATGGCCGCCGAGCTGTGCAGTCGCCCATCGGCCGAACGCTCGGTGAACCCGGCGACCACCGTCGTCGCCGCGGAGGCGTCCGCCAGGGCCGCGAGCAGGCTCGCGTAGGGCGGCGCGATCGCCACCGCCTCGGCGGCCGGCCTGTCGGCGGGCATGCCGCCGAAGTAACACTCCGGAAGAACGAGCAGGTCGATGCGCTCCTGGGCGCATCGCTCCAGGACGTACGGAAGGTCACCGGCGGCCGAGCCGCTCAGCCCCGCCTGCAGCGCGGCAACCCTCAGCCGGTCGCCGCCGGGATGACTCTTCACGTGACACCTGCCTGGGGAGGGCCCTTGACGGACGTGCCGTTCCTTTGCGCGTCTCCCCAACAACTTAGATAAATTGAGGCCGCTCTCACTTTGAGCCTCAGAGCCACAGTGATCACCAGCGGCATCACGGCATCGGACGATCATCGCTCGCGGCTACGCCGAGTTCGGCGAGCAGATCGTCGCCGTGGGCAGACCTACTGGAGGAGGCGCGGAAATCCCCCATCCAGCACGCCCCGGCGACCACGCTCCCGCTCAGACATGTTCCATCACGATCACCCCGCTCGTGTCAGGGACGAGCGCGGTGAAGACATGCGGCGCATCACCGGGATAGGACAGATAGTCCCCGGGCCCCAACTCGACCGGCTCGTCCAAGGGCCCTGCCAGCGCCCGCCCCACCCCGATCACCAGGTGCTCGACAGTCCCCGGCATGTGCGGGTCCGATCGCCGCGACTCGCCCGGCTGCGCCTCGACCCTGTAGAGGTCGCGGCGGGCGCCAGGCGGGCTGGAGGCCAGCAACGTCGCGGTGTAGCCGGCGTGGCCGGAGTGGACGGCCGGCCCCTCGCCGGCGCGGATCAGCCGTACCGCCGGACGCGGCGGGTCCACCAGCCGGCTGAACGGCACGCCCAGCGCCACCCCGAGGGCCCAGAGCGTCTCCAGGCTTGGGTTCCCGCTGCCCGATTCGAGCTGGGACAGCGTCGACTTGGCCAGCCCAGAGCGTCGAGCGAGCTCCGTCAGCGACATCCCGGCACGGTCCCGCTCACGCCTGATCGCCGCCGCGATCCGCTCGAAGGGAGGTCTGTCATCCGCCACTGTTCGCTCCAAACTTCCATCTGTTCGATTTGACGAACACCCACGCGCGGTCCACTATAGCGGTCGAGCGTTCCGATATACCGAACGGGGGCCACATGCACGACCCACAAGGGCGGGACCGGCCGCTCCCCGGCAACAGCAGTCACGCCACGCCCGAGCACGGCCGAGCCGCCACCCTGCCACCGCCGTCCATGCGCCATCTCGGCATCCTCGCGCACAGCACCGAAGGCGCGGCGCTGAGCTTCCTGTCCTTCTGCCAGGAGGGCTTCCAGCGTCTGGGCCAGCACGACCACCCCGACGTGACACTCGACTACATCCCGTTCGGCCGCAGCATGCCCGCCTGGGACGCGGGAGATCACGACGCCGTACGCAAGACACTCGCGGTGAGCGTGGACCGGCTGGCCCGAGCGGGCGCGGAGTTCTTCATCTGCCCCGACAACACCGCCCACCTGGCACTGGAACGCCCCGGCCCGCCTCTCGCCCTGCCGGGCCTGCACATCGCCGAGGTGGTCGCCGAGCAGGCCGCGCGCGACGGCCGCACCCGCGTGGGAGTGCTCGGCACCACCTACACGATGGAAGGCCCGGTATATCCCCGCGCCCTCGGCTCCCGGGGAATCGCCGCCGAGGTACCGGACTCCGAAGACCGCGAGCTGGTCAACGAAATCATCTTCAACGAGCTGGTCAACGGCCTGTTCACCAACGACTCACGTGCCGCCTACGTCAAGGTCGTCGAACGGCTGGCCGCCCGCGGCTGCGACGCGGTGGCACTGGTCTGCACCGAGATCCCCCTCCTGATCGAGCCCCAGCACTCACCGCTCCCCACACTCGACTCAACCCGCCTCCTGTCGACCGCCGCCTACGACGTAGCCGCCGGTCTACGACCGTTCCCGTCCTGGCGCGGCGGCCCCGAGGGCCTCACGGGATGAGGTGAACGCGCTCGGCATCCGAGCCCGTGAGGTGGTGAGGCGTGGCGTCCCAAGGCCGCCGACACCCACACGCAACCGTGCGGCCCGCGAAGTACGCCGTGCGGCGGCACGTGGAGCACGGCGTGCGGCACGTGGAGCACGGCGTACACGCGTGCAGGGCGGCGTAAGTCACGCACACGCAGCGTTAGGCACGCACCGTGAGGCACACGCTGGGCGGCATGAGGCACCCGCGGGGCAACGCGAGGCACGTGCGGGGCGGCGATGCGACATGCGGCGTGACGCACTCACAGGGCACTGTGCCGCACGCACACGCAGCCTGCGACACAATGCGGCGTGAGACTCGCACACGCGGCGTCGGGCACGCGCGGTGTGGCGCGCGCGGCGCGGGTGGCGTGGCGTGGCGTGCGCAGCCTGGCGTGCGCAGCCTGGCGTGCGCGATGCGGCGCTTGGCTGCTGCACGCTCCCCGGATCGTGAGGCGGGCCACCACGGCTGCTGCGCGTACCGGGCGGCCGGTAATGGTGGGTCGCTCGGGCGCCTCACCAACCGATGGCGCGGGCGAGCGGTGTGTCGCCCCCTGGTGACAGCGGCTTGGTCAGGACGAAAGGCATCTGCGCCATGAACCGCGGCTCGGTGCCCAGGTGCTCCTGAGCGGCGTGCACGGTGAACGGGTGCACCACGTAGGCATCACCTGGGCTGCCCGTCGCCAGGGCCAGCGGCCGGTCGCTGCCCGCCGCGTCGAAGATCGGCCCCATCTTCATGGGGTCGAGCACCTGCTTGCCGTCCAGCACCTTGACCATGTCGCGGTGTGACCCTGCGCGGATCCGGGTGGGTGCGTCGTCCGTGCCGACCTCGGAGAACAACACGAGGAGCAGCAGGGTGGCGGGACGCGCGCTCACTCCCCAGGTACCGTCGGCTCGCATGGTGTTGGAGTCGATGTGCCACCCCCGGTCATCGGCCGGTGCCACCCGGGGGAAGCGGATCGGGATGTTGCCGAC
This sequence comes from Nonomuraea rubra, assembly GCF_014207985.1. Classification (NCBI taxonomy): domain Bacteria; kingdom Bacillati; phylum Actinomycetota; class Actinomycetes; order Streptosporangiales; family Streptosporangiaceae; genus Nonomuraea; species Nonomuraea rubra. The sequence continues at coordinate 11,590,726 of NZ_JACHMI010000001.1, forward strand.
GGCTCCGCGCGGATGCCATCCGCCAGGTCCGGCGACGGCGTCCAGGGCCGCATGCAACTTCGGGCTGGCCATGAACTGCCCGAACGGCCCCTCGCCGGTCATGTCCGACGTCCACACCACCGGCTGCGTCCATCCTGAGGGATCATCCGGCGACAGGCCGATCCGCTGCCAGAGCAACGCCCTGGCCGCATCGCCGACCTCGCGCGGCACGATGCCTTCGAGCTTGGCGAACCCGTCGCGGACGAACTGTTCGACGTCAACGCTGTCCATAATGAGCACGCTATCGAGGCTGTCCATCGCTTTTCCGCACCTCCGGATCGGGCTCCCGGGTCGGACTTGCGGGTCGCGATCAAGGGTCAAGCCTTGGGGCTGAGTTGGGGTTGGGATTCGGGACGAGTTGGGGGTTGGGGCTTTCGGGTCCGGCTTGCGTGTCGTGCTCGTGGGCCGTATTCGGCTCCTTTCCAGGCAGGCTGTTCCTGTGGTCCGGCCGAGCTGCCCATTCGCGATGCCAGATCGTTCCTGCGCCCGGTCAGGACGTCCCTGTACCCGGCCAGGCCGCCCCTTCGCCGGGCCACGTCATTCGATCCGCGCGGGCTCGTCCGGCACCGCCAGCCCCGCACCTTCTGACCGGCTGCACCGCCCCCTCGTGCCCGCTGCCCCGCTCTGCGTAGGCTGCACAGCCGTGGACCTTCGCCCTGTCGTCTTCGCCGACCGCCCCGACCTGCACGAGCAGGCGAACACCATCTTCAGCGCCGGTTGGCCCGAGTTCATCTTCCACGACCGGATCGCTGATCGATATCTCGAACGCGTACAGGCCTTCTTCGCCCACCTGAGCCTGCTCCTCCTGGACGCGGACGACCAGATAGCCGCAGGAGGATGGGGTGTCCCCGTGGGCTGGGACGGCACCATCGGCGACCTGCCCGGCGGCTACGACGACGCGTTGCGCCAAGCGGTCGAACTGCGCGAAGCGAACGGCCGGGCCGACACCATGGTCATCGCCGCCGCCCAGGTCCGGCCGGACCTACAGGGGCAGGGACTGGCCGCGCTGATGCTCCTGCACCTCGCCGACGCGGGTACGCGGGCGGGGCTTACTCGGGTGATCGCACCGGTCCGGCCGGCGCTGAAGGCGCGCTATCCCTTGACGCCCATGGCCCGGTTCATGACGTGGACCGGCCCGGACGGCGCCCCGCTGGATCCTTGGCTTCGTACTCACCACCGGATGGGCGCTCGGATGTTGTGTGCGGCGGAGCGTTCGATGGTCATGCAGGGTTCCGTCGCGGAGTGGGAGGAGTGGGCCGGCCTGCCCTTTCCGGAGTCGGGCCGGTACATCGTGCCAGGGGCGCTCGCCCCTGTCATGATCGACCGGGAGCATGATGTCGGCGAGCTCGTGGAAGCGAACGTCTGGGTCCAGCACCGCTGAACCCCTATGCCGCCGCACGGGCTCGGGGAACGGACAGGGCAGGAACGGTCTCCGCGAAACGCAGCGCCTTGTTCTGTCCCGGTCCACGGCGGACTCGATGGGTTTCCCCTTTTCCAGAGCGCGACCGCCTCAGCAGGCGACCGGTCGATGAGAGGCGATGATCGTCGGCACAGCCTGGTGTGGCTTGTGCGCCTGGCCAGGGGCCGGGGAGCGCGAGGGGCCGGCAGGCCACTCGCCCGGGGTATGGGGCCCGCCCCCACAGGGCGCTGCCTGAGGCTGCGTGGCGCGAAGCGCGCCTTGGGCGAAGACCGAGCAGTTGGACCGGAGGGTGGGGGGCCGGGCCCCCCACACAGCGGTGGCTGAAGCTGCGTCGCGCGAAGCGCGCGGTGGGCGCGAAGGCCGGGCAGTTGTTAGCGGCCCTGGTTGGCGACGGCTTCGATGGCGGCCTTGGCGGCCTCCGGGTCCAGGTACTTGCCGCCTCGGGTGGTTGGGCGGTAGTTGGGGTCGAGGTCGTACAGGAGGGGGATTCCCGTGGGGATGTTGAGGCCGGCGATCTCGTCGTCGCTGATGCCGTCCAGGTGCTTGACCAGGGCGCGCAGCGAGTTGCCATGGGCGGCGACGAGGACGGTGCGGCCGGCGGCCAGGTCGGGGACGATCTCGTCGTACCAGTACGGGAGCATGCGGTCGACCACGTCCTTCAGGCACTCCGTGCGGGGCATGAGCTCCGGCGGGAGGAGGGCGTAGCGGGGGTCGCCGGCCTGGGAGTACTCGTCGTCGTCGGCGATGGGGGGCGGCGGGACGTCGTACGAGCGCCGCCACAGCATGAACTGCTCGTCGCCGAACTCCTCCCTGGTCTGGGCCTTGTTCTTGCCCTGGAGGGCGCCGTAGTGGCGTTCGTTGAGACGCCAGCTGCGCTTCACCGGGAGCCAGAGCAGGTCCGCTTCCGCCAACGCCAGCTGGGCCGTCTGGATGGCCCTGGTCAGGAGGCTGGTGTGGACGACGTCCGGGCTCAGCCCGGCTTCCTGGAGGAGTTTGCCGCCGCGGCGGGCCTCGTCCTCGCCCTTGGCCGAGAGGCTCACGTCCACCCAGCCGGTGAACAGGCCCTTCGCGTTCCAGTCACTCTCGCCGTGCCTAAGCAGCACCAAAGTCGCCATGGGGCCAATCCTATGGTTTGGGAAGTGCGCGGGGTTGCGGGCCGTGCCAGTTGGACGTCGCCCCGGTGAAGCGCCGGACGAGTTGTGCATGCCTGCTCCTGGCGTGCGCCGCACTGCCTGTACCCCGCCGTACGGGTCAGGCGCGCCAGTTGATGAGCAGGCGGGGCAGTGAGTTCGGGGCCGTGCCTATTCGGCGGAGGGCGGGGATGGCGCCGTCGAGGTGATGCGAGTGGCGGTCGCGGTTATGCGGGTCGCAGGCGCGGTGACGCCGGTGGCGGCCGTGGTGATGCGGGTGGCGGCCGCGGTGAAGAGATCCCAGCCGTCGAGACACACCGTCCGCGGATCGTCGCCGTCCCACCCCCGCCGCACCGCCTCATCGAGCAGAGCCCGTACGGTCCCAGGCTCGTGCAGGTTCAACCACAGCCCCCCGGTCCCAACGGCCCCCGAATGCACGAACCCATCGGGTACGAACCGCCCCGGCCCGCCCTCGAAGACGATGAGCAACCGGCCTCGACCGCCCCGCAACCTCAGCATCTCCCGGCATTCGCCGAGCCGCCCCTCCCCATCGCGATGATCATGCGCCACCGTCCAGAGAAAGACCTCGCCCCCGACGACGAGCCGCCGCACTCTCTTCCTGCTGCGCGTCACCGGTCAGGGTCGGCGAAGCGGGCGAAGGCCTGGAGGTTGGCGAGGGATTCGCCGCGCTTGGCGCGCCAGGCCCACTCCCGCCGGATCGAGGAGGCGAAGCCCAGCTCCAACGCCCGGTCGAACCATTCGTCCGAGTACGTCAGCACGCACCCCAGCAGCCGATCGATCTCCTCCTCGCTCACCGCGGCCAGCGGCACCCGCCCGACCAGGTAGACGTCCCCGACGGGGTCGAGGGAGAAGTGCACCCCGTACATGGACCCGTTCTTGCCGAGCAGCCACCGGTAGAACTCGGTGTGGTTCTCGTCCGGCTGGCGGCAGAAGAAGGCTTCGACGTGCAGCACGCGCTCGCCCACGATCAGCCAGGTCATGGTGGCGAGCTTGTGCTGTCCGGGCAGTTTGGCCAGGAACGCCCCGGGCCGCGGCTCGTCGTAGGAGACGTCCGCGGCCTTGAGCGCGGCTTCGACGACATCGCGCATGCCGACCAGAATAAAAGTCAGGACACGGCGACGGGCACTTTGTGCATGTGGGCGAGGGCTCCGGCGTACACCTCCATGAGGCGGGCGGCGGTGGCCTGCCAGCCGAAGGCGGCCGCGTGGGCGCGGGCGCCGTGGGAGAGCTGGTCGCGCCAGCGGGGTGCGGTGACGAAGCGGCGCAGCGCCTGCGCCCATTCGGCCGGGTCGTGGCCGTCGACGAGCAGGCCGGAGACTCCGTCGCGGACGGCGGTGCGCAGGCCGCCGACCGCGGCGGCGGCCACGGGGGTGCCGCAGGCCTGCGACTCCAGCGCCACCAGGCCGAACGATTCGCTGTAGGAGGGGACGACGGTGACGTCCGCCGCCCGGTACCAGTCGGCCAGCTCCTCCTGCGGCGCGGGAGGTACGAGGCGGACGACGTCCGCGATGCCGAGTTCCGCGGCCAGGTCCGTCAAGAGGGAGGGGCGGGCCAGGCCGTTGCCGGAGGGACCGCCCACGCAGGCGACGACCAGGCGGGAGCGCAGCGACGGGTCGTCGATGAGCATCCTGGAGGCGGCGCGGAGCAGCACGTCGGGGGCCTTGAGCGGCTGGATGCGGCCGACGAACAGCAGGACGTGGGCGTTCTGCGGCAGGCCGAGCCGGTGGCGGGCGGCGCCCTGTGAGGCGGGCTGGAAGCGGGTGAGGTTGACGCCGGGGTTCACGACGGCGACGCGCTGCTCGGGGGCGCCGTACAGGTCGATCAGCTCACGGGCCTCGTCGGCGGTGTTGGCGACGAGGCGGTCGGCGATCTCGACGACCTGCTGCTCGCCGACCACGCGGGCCTGGGGTTCCGGTTTGTCGCCCTGGGCGAGCAGGAGGTTCTTGACCTTGGCCATGGTGTGCATGGTGTGCACGAGGGGCACGCCCCAGCGTTCCTTGGCCAGCCAGCCGACCTGGCCGGACAGCCAGTAGTGGGAGTGGATGACGTCGTAGCGGCCCGGGTCGTACATGGCCTCGGTGCGCAGGACCTCGGAGAGGAACGCGCAGAGCTGGGCGGGCAGGTCGGCGCGGTCCATCTCCTCGTACGGCCCGGCCGTGAGGTGGCGGACGAGGACGCCGGGAGCGAGCTCGGCCACGGGCGGCAGGTCGCGGGCGGTGGCCCGGGTGAAGATCTCCACCTCCACTCCGAGCTGGGCCAGTCGTCTGGCGGACTCGACGATGTACACGTTCATGCCTCCGGCGTCGCCCGTTCCGGGCTGGTCCAGCGGCGATGTGTGCATGCTGATGGTCGCGACCCGGCTGACCCGTCGTCGCCTCACCCGACTTCACCTCCGAAGTGCCTCACTCGACACCACCTCCAGACGGAATACAACTGTCCCGATTTTTTCGACATTCCCGACAGACGGTCACAACTAGGCGTAGGGAAGCCACCTCCTAGGATGTGGAGCATGCGGAAGACGGCTGTGGTGACGGGTGCGAGCAGCGGGATCGGAGAGGCGACCGCGCGGCGCCTCGCCGCCGAGGGATACGACGTCGTCGCGGGCGCGCGGCGCCGCGACCGGCTCGACAAGCTGGCCGCTGAGGTGCCCTCGATCAGGCCGGTGACGCTGGATGTGACCTCTCAGGAGTCGGTCGACGCGCTGGCCGCCGGCCTGGAGCGTTGTGACGTGCTGGTCAACAACGCCGGTGGCGCGTTCGGCCTGGAGCAGGTGGCCGACGCCCGGCTGGACGACTGGCAGCGCATGTACGACGTGAACGTGCTCGGTTCCCTACGCATGACCCAGGCGTTGATCCCCAAACTCGTCGAGTCGGGCGACGGCGTCCTGGTGATGCTCACCTCGACGGCCGGGCACGGCGCCTACGAGGGCGGCGGCGGCTACGTCGCGGCCAAGCACGCCCAGCGCACCATGGCGGAGACGCTCCGCCTGGAGCTGGTCGGGCAGCCGGTGCGGATCGTCGAGATCGCGCCGGGCATGGTGCAGACGGAGGGGTTCGCGGTCACCCGGTTCAGGGGCGACCAGGAGGCGGCGGACCGCGTGTACGCGGGCGTGCCCGACCCGCTCACGGCCGGCGACGTCGCCGACGCGATCGCCTGGTGCGTCACCCGCCCGGCCCACGTGAACGTCGATCGCCTGATCATCCGCCCCCGGGCCCAGGCCGCGCAGCACAAGGTGCACCGCGTCGGTGGCTAAACCGGTTGGGACGATCACCCGGGGCACGACCGGCCACAACCGGCTGCGGCGCTGCGACCGCTGGATCGCGGCGGTGCACGGCCCGCTGCTGCGGGGCGCCGCCGGCGGGCGGCCGCTGGTGGTGGACCTCGGGTACGGCGCCTCGCACACGACGACGCTGGAACTGTTCACCCGGTTGCGCCGGGTGGCGCCCGACGTGGACGTGGTGGGCGTCGAGATCGACCCGGCCAGGGTGGCGCTGGGCAAGCCGTACGAGCGGGAGGGGCTGAGCTTCCGGCTGGGCGGCTTCGAGCTGCCCGTCCCGCGCCCGCCGACGCTGGTCCGCGCGTTCAACGTGCTGCGGCAGTACGGCGAGGACGAGGCGTGGCACTACTGGGACGTGCTGACGGGCAGGCTGGCTCCGCACGGCGTCCTGGTGGAGGGCACCTGTTCGGAGAACGGCCGCCGGGCGGTGTGGGTGGGGCTGTCGCGGCGCGGGCCGGAGACGATCACGTTCGCGGCCAGGTTCGACGCCTTCGAGCGGCCGTCCGACCTGGCCGACCGGCTGCCGAAGACGCTCATCCACCGGAACGTGCCGGGTGAGCGGATCCACGCGTTTTTGAACGACTTCGACCGCGCCTGGGCGGTCAGCGCGCCTTACGGGGCGCATGGGCGGCGGCAGCGGTGGCTGGCCGCCGTCGGCGTGCTCGCCGAGTCCTGGCCGGTCCCGGCGCATCCGCCGCTGGGCGGTCCCGCCCGGTGGCGGCTCGGTGAGCTGACCCTTCCGTGGGCGGCCGTCGATCCCCGGTAAATGGTCTATTTCGCACAGGTGATCTGCGTTATATGGTCACGGTGCGATCCAACTCGTTCAAGTTCGGTCGCAACCTGTCGGGGGAAGTCAGGCACGGTCCTCGTCAAGGAGCCGAGATGAGCAGATTCTCAGGCTGGGCCCGCCGCCTCACCGCGGTGCTGGTCCTCTCAGGAGCAGTCGTCGCCTTACCCGTGCAGGAGGCGCTGGCCGCGCCCCCGCTCACCACCCCATGGACCGCCGAGGTCACCCCGGACAACGCCCTGCCGGAGTATCCGCGGCCCCAGCTCGTACGCTCCGAATGGCAGAACCTCAACGGCCTGTGGCAGTTCGCCGCGACCGGCTCCATCACCACCCCGCCCACCGGCCAGAACCTCGCCGAGCAGGTGCTGGTCCCGTACCCGATCGAATCGGGGCTCTCGCGGATCCAGCGGCACGAGGACCGCATGTGGTACCGCAGGACGTTCACCGTGCCCGCCGGCTGGTCGGGCCGCCGCGTCCGGCTCAACTTCGGCGCCGTGAGCTGGGAGACCAGGGTCTGGGTGAACGGCACCCAGGTCGGCACCCACACCGGCGGCTACGACCCGTTCGCCTTCGACATCACCCCGGCCCTGCGCTCCGGCTCGAACGAGCTCATCGTCGGCGTGTACGCCCCCGTGGACGCGACGGGCGCCCCGATCGGCAAGCAGCGCCGCTCCCCCGGCGGCATCTTCTACACCGCGCACTCCGGCATCTGGCAGACCGTGTGGATGGAGCCGGTCAACGCCGCGAGCATCACCCGCCTCGACACCACCCCTGACGTCGCGGCCGGGCAGCTCGACCTCGTCGTGCACGCGGCGGGCGCGTCGGGACAGCAGGTCAGGGCCGAGGTCCTGACCGGCGGGAACGTGGTCGGCACGGCCACCGGCGCGATCGGCGCGCACCTGCGGGTCCCGGTGCCGGACGCCCGCCTGTGGACGCCCGACGACCCGTTCCTGTACGACCTGCGCGTCACGCTCACCGGCGCCGGCGGCGGGGACGTCGTGACCGGCTACTTCGGCATGAGATCGGTCGGCAAGGCCATGGTCGGCGGCGTGCTGCGCCCGGCGCTGAACGGCCGGTTCGTCTTCCAGCTCGGCACCCTCGACCAGGGCTACTGGCCCGACGGCATCTCCACCGCCCCCACCGACGCGGCCCTGCGCTTCGACCTGGAGCAGCAGAAGGCGCTCGGCTTCAACACCGTGCGCAAGCACGTCAAGGTCGAGCCCGCCCGCTGGTACTACTGGGCCGACCGGCTCGGCCTGATGGTCTGGCAGGACATGCCCTCCATGCGCACCGGCGTCAGCCCCTCGACGGCCGACAGGACGAACTTCGAGAGCGAGCTGCGCCGCATGGTGGACCACCTGCGCGGGATCACCTCGATCGTGCAGTGGGTGCCGTTCAACGAGGGCTGGGGCGAGTACGACCCCGCCCGCATCGCCGACCTGGTCAAGAGCTGGGACCCCGGCCGTCTGGTCAACAACAACTCCGGCTCCAACTGCTGCGGCTTCGACGGCGGCAACGGCGACGTGGTGGACGACCACATCTACGTCGGCCCCGGCACGCCGCAGCGGCCCAGCACGACCAGGGTGGCGGTGCTGGGCGAGTTCGGCGGCCTCGGCCTGCTCAGCCCCGGCCACCAGTGGCCGGGCACCGGCTTCGCGTACGAGATGACCGCGAGCTCCACGGCGCTGACCGACCGCTACGTCTCGATCAACGAGCAGCTCAAGCCGCTCATCGCGAACAACGGCCTGTCGGCGTCCATCTACACCCAGCCCACGGACGTCGAGAACGAGGTCAACGGCCTGTGGACGTACGACCGCCGGGTGCCGAAGATGAACGCGGACCGCGTACGCACCGTCAACCGCTCCGTCCTCCAGTCCGCGACCGGCCTGACGGCCGGCGGCCTCGTCTCGCTGCGCGTCACCACCGCCGGCCACACCGACCGCTTCCTGCGCCACCAGGACGGCCTGGCCCGCACGGACGTGGTCACCGCGGGCAGCACGGACACCCTGAAGCTGGACGCCACCTTCTGGGTCCGGCGCGGCCTGGCGAACGCCACCTGCTTCTCCTTCGAGTCACGCAACTTCCCCGGCCACTACCTGCGGCACGCCAACTCCCGGGTACGCAAGGACGCGCGCGACGGCACGCCCCTGTTCGACCAGGACGCCACGTTCTGCGCCCGCGCGGCCCAGGCGGGCACCGGCGTGTCGCTGGAGCCGCTCAACCAGCCCGGCTCCTACCTGCGCCACAACAACGACGCCGTCTACATCGCGCGCAGCGGCGGCCCCAACGCCTGGGACACCGCCACGTCGTTCGCCGCCGACGTCACCTGGCTGCCGAGTACGCCGTGGTGGCGCAGCGGGGCCGGCCTGACCGTGGGGGCGGCCCAGTCGCTGCGGGTGACCACGCCGGGGTTCACCGACCGGTACCTGCGGCACCAGGACTCGCTGGCGCGTACCGACGTGGTGAGCGCCACCAGCCCGCCGCTCCTCAGGGAGGACGCCACGTTCTACGTGCGGCGGGGGCTGGCCGAGGGGAGCTGCTACTCCTTCGAGTCGCGCAACTTCCCCGGCCACTACCTGCGGCACGCCGACTTCCGGGTACGCAAGGACGCGCGCGACGGCACGCCCCTGTTCGACCAGGACGCCACCTTCTGCGCCCAGCCGGGCAGGGCCGGGGGCGGCGGGGTGACGCTGGCCTCGTACAACATCGCCGGCCACCACGTCCGGCACTTCGCCGAGGCCGTGCACATCGCGGTGCCGGGCGGCTCGCACGCCTTCGACGCGGCGGCGAGCTACGACCAGGACGTGACGTGGGCCGTCGCATCGCCCTGGGCGCCATGAGCTAGAGGCGCGCCTCGAAGGCGGCGTACGCGGCGGCGTCGAACAGCACGAACCGCACGTCCTCCACCTGGGCGCCCGCCGTCCGGACCGTCTCCAGGGCGATCCGGGCGGCGTCGTCCATGGGCCAGCCGTAGAGGCCGGTCGAGATCGCGGGAAAGGCCACCGAGGCGGCGCCCAGCGTGTCGGCCACGCGCAGCGACTCGCGGTAGCAGGAGGCCAGCAGCCCGGACCGGTCCTCCGAGGCGGAGTGGACGGGGCCGACCGTGTGGATCACCCACCGGGCGGGCAGCCGCCCGGCCGTGGTCGCCACGGCCTGACCGGCCGGCAGGCCCTTGCCGTAGTGGCCGGCGCGCAGCTTCCTGCACTCCGACAGGATCTCGGGGCCGCCCCGGCGGTGGATGGCGCCGTCCACGCCTCCGCCGCCCAGCAGGGAGGAGTTGGCGGCGTTGACGACGGCGTCGACCCGCTGCTCGGTGATGTCGCCTTGGACCAGCGTGAGCTTCATCTCACTCAGCCTGTCAGCCGGCGGTTTCCCGCGCGAATCGGGGGGCGTCTTCGCCACCCGGATGCCAGCTCGACGCGTTGTAGAGCTACCCTGAAGGGCGTGAAGGGTCTTGGCGAGCTTGAACGCAGCATCATGGACATCCTCTGGGCGGAGAGCAACGCGCTGACCGCCCGCGAGGTCGGCAGGCTGATTGCCGACCGCGACCTGGCCCCCACCACGGTCATGACCGTTCTCGACCGTCTCACCCGCAAGGGTTTCCTCGAGCGCACCCGTGACGGGCGCGCATGGCGGTACCAACCGGCGGAAAGCCGCGACGCATACATCGCTGAGCTTATGCTGGAGGCGTTGGACCTGACGGGTGACCGCTCGGCCGCCCTGACCCGCTTCGCCCAGGCCGTGTCGGGCACGGAGGCGGAGATCCTGCGCAGAGCCCTTACGGAGCTGGAGGAAGAGTGATCACGGCAGCGGCGCTGGCAGCGCTCGCCACGGCGTGCGCGGTCGGCTCCTGGCGTTTCACCACGGCCCGGTGGACCTCACGCGCCCCCCGGCTGGCCATCATTCTCTGGCAGTCCCTCGGCGTGTGCTGGGGCCTGGCCACCACGGGCGCGATGCTCGCCTTCGCCGTGCAGCCGTACGACGTGGGGATCCTGCCCGGTCTGATCGCGTTCGCGCAGGGTGTGGCGCCGCCGCAGGCGTGGGACGCGCTGCACGTGCTGGCCCTGATCGCGGGGCTCACCGCGCTGACGGTGCTGGTCGCGGTGCTGCTCACCGCGGGCGTGCAGGCGTTGCGCGCCCGTCGCAGGCACCGCATGTTGCTGGCGCTGATCTCGCACGACGATCCCGGCGTGCCCGGCGTGCGGGTGCTGGCCCACCCCAGCGCCGCCGCGTACTGCGTGCCGGGGCTGCGCTCGCAGGTCGTGGTCAGCGAGGGCGCGCTCAAGCTGCTGTCGGAGGACGAGCTGGCCGCCGTGCTCGCGCACGAGGCCGCCCACGTACGCGAGCGGCACGACCTGGTGCTGCTGCCGTTCGCCGCGCTGCGCAGGGCGCTGCCCTGGTCGAGGGTGGTGGCCGACGCGCAGGCGCAGGTCGAGCTGCTGGTCGAGATGGCGGCCGACGACCGCGCCCGCCGCTACTGCTCGCCGCGCCGGCTGGCCACGGCGCTGCTCAGGTTCGGCACCGCGGGGGCCATGCCGACGCCCCACGGGATGCTGGGCGTGCACGTCCACAACGTCATGGCCAGGGTCGATCGCCTGATCAAGCCCGCTCCCGAGCTGGCCACGTCCGTCCGTTACGGCTTCATCGCGCTGTCTGTGACGTTGGTCACCGCCGCACCCGTCCTGTGGGTTTTCCAGCTCTGATGCTTGCTGGTGTTAATCACCGCGTTTGCAATTGCAAGCACCGCGCGGCAGACTGTGGGCATGGCACTACCCAAAGTCGGCTCGATCGGTGAGTACATCCGCGAGCAGCGGCAGCAAGCGAAGATCTCGCTGCGCCAGCTCGCCGCGGCTGCGGGGGTCTCCAACCCCTATCTGAGCCAGATCGAGCGCGGCCTGCGCAAGCCGAGCGCGGAGATCCTCAACCAGATCGCCAAAGGTCTGCGCATCTCCTCGCAGGCGCTCTACGTGCAGGCGGGCCTCATCGAGGACCGCGAGCCGCCCAGCGACGTGATCACCGCGATCAGGGCCGACGCTCATCTCAGCGAACGGCAACGCCAGGTGCTGATCGATATCTACGAGTCGTTCCGCAAGGAGAAGCACGCCGAGGACGAGCAGACCTCCCAGAACGCCCGCCCCCGGCATGACTCCGATTCGGACGACGCGCCGCTGCCCGAGGAGTTTCTCGCCGCTCTTGAGCCCTATGCGGCGACCTCACGCAACGGCAACGTCACCCAGGAAACCAAGGAAGGTTAACCCATGACGCTCGCCACCGAGGTCAAGAAGCTCACCGAGTCCAAGCCGTTCTACGCCGTCGCCGGTGCCGGCGACTTCGCCGTGGAGAAGCTGCGCGAGCTGCCTGAGCAGCTCTCCAAGCTGCAGTCGCGGCGCTCCGAGCTCGCCACGGACCTGCCGGTCAAGGTTCGCGAGTACGCCGACAAGGCCGAGGGCTTCGCCCGCGACCTGCCCGAGAAGGCCCGCGAGTACGCCGACCAGCTCACCCACAGGGCCACCGAGGTCTACGAGGACTTCGCCACGCGCGGCCGCAAGGTCGTCAGCAAGACGACCGGCACCGCCGCGCTGGAGCTCGAAGAGGTCTCGGAGGCCGCCGAGCCGGCCGTCGCCGAGCCCGTGGAGCCGGTCAAGAAGACCCGTTCCACCAAGGCCCAGGCCTGACGCACGTCCACGGCCCGTCTCCCGCAGGGAGGCGGGCCTTTCCGTTCGGGGGTGCCCGCATGTCGGGGGCGCCTATTAGGCTGAAGCCGTTTGCATCGCGGCGTTGGGCGGAGACGACTACATGGACATGATCAACGGGGTCTTCAACCTCCTCTTCCTGGTGCTCGCCGTGGCCATTTTCGGCATGTCGATCTACGCGCTCGTGCACGCGCTCCGGGTGCCGGCCAACGCGTTCGTCTCGGCGGGCAAGCTGCAGAAGAACCTGTGGCTGCTGATCCTCGGTCTCGCCACGTTGTTCTCGGCCGCGGGCGCGTTGAGCTACTTCCAGGCCTTCATGGTGGTCGGCGGCGCCCAGTTCATCGGCATCGGCCTCGGGCTGTTCTCCATCGCGGCCGTCATCGCGGCCACGATCTACATCGTCGACGTCAAGCCCGCCGTCAAGGGCATGGGCGGCGGCCGGGGCAGCAGCGGCCCGTACGGCCCCTGGTAGAGATCACCTCAGCTCGGCCGCCAGCCAGGCGGCCAGGCCCTCGTGCCCGGCGAGCGTGGGATGCACGCCGTCGGGCAGCACCGCGTCCCTGGGCCAGGTCCCGCGCATCGGGTCGAGGAACGACACCTTCCCGGCCCTGGCCGCCTCCGCCACGGCGTCGCGCACCCCGTACGCCTTCTTCGGCGGCTCCCCCATCCAGATGGGGCCGACCACCACCGTCCTGGTCTCGGGCCAGTGCGCGCGCACCTCGGCCAGCAGGCTCGCGGCGGCCCCGCGCACCCGCTCGGGGCTCCAGCGGCGGTCGTTGTGGCCGCCCGAGATGACCAGCAGGTCGGGGGCCGGGCGCCAGGCCAGCTCCACCTCGAACGAGCGCTGGAACGTGCGGCCCGCCCGCCCCGCGTTGCAGAACCCGGTGCCGCCCGCGCCCGCGATGATCGGCTGCCAGCCCAGCAGGCGGGCGGTCTGCGAGGCGTACGTCTGCCACGGCGGGACCGGGCCCGACCCGACCGTGAAGCTGTCGCCCACGAACATCATCACCGGCGCCTGCCGCTCGGCGGGCGCCGGTTTCGCCGCGAACGCGCACGACGGCAGCCCCAGCACCGCGACGAGCACCACGACGCGTCTCATCAGGCCACGCATGACCACCTCAGGGCACTAGGCTGCCGACATGAGCACCGAACTCCACGGGCGCACCGAAAGACTGGAGCTGTCCGACCAGAGCCTGCGCGACTTCGAAGCCGTCGTCCTGGACGCCACGCCCGAGGGGATCGTGCTGAGCAGGTCGGCATTCTATCCGGGAGGGGGCGGCCAGCCGGCGGATCACGGGGTTCTGATCTGGCAGGGTGTCGAGACGCGCATCGTGGGGGTGCGCAAAGGTGACGATCTCTACCTGATCCCGGCCGAGGGCGACCCGATCCCGCCGGCCGGCACCACGGTGCGGGCCGCGGTGGCCGACGAGCGGCGTTCGGCCCTCATGCGTACGCACTCCGGCCTGCACGTGCTGTGCGGGGTGGTCTTCCGCGACTACGGCTGCCTGGTCACCGGCGGCAACATGGACGAGCTCAGCGCCCGCATGGACTTCAACCTGCCCGAGGTGCCCCCCGGGTTCAAGGAGGCCGTGGAGGACGCCTGCAACGCCGAGATCCTCGCCGACCGGCGCATCGACGTGCGGGTGCTGCCCAGGGCCGAGGCGTTCACCATCCCCGACATCATCCGCACGGCCACCAACCTGGTGCCGGAGACCGTCGAGGACGTGCGCATCGTCGACATCGTGGGCCTGGACACGCAGGCCGACGGCGGCACCCACGTGGCCTCCACCAAGCAGATCGGGCGGATCAAGGTCGCCAAGATCGAGAGCAAGGGCCGCGGCTTCCGCCGCCTGCGCATCCAGATCTCCGACTAGCGGGGCTCGACCAGCCTGGCCAGCCCGTCGAGCAGCGAGCGCAGCCCGAACTCGAAGAGCCGGTCGAGGTCGAGGTCGAACTCGCCCAGCTCGTCGAGCAGCTGCGAGAAGGCCGGGTTGGCCGCCTTGACGTCGCCCAGGAACGCCTCCTGGCCGGTCATCCACTCCTCGTCCGTGATGCCGGTGTCCGCCCTGGCCCGCTGCTCCAGCTCGATGTGGGCGGCGATGCCCTGCACGAAGCTGTAGATGAGGATCATCACGTACATCCGGGTCGCGGCGTCAAGCCCGGTGCCCTGCAGCACCTCCATGACGAACTCCGAGTGCTGGAGCAGGGCCTCCGAGGGCACCGGCCGGGTCAGCGGGGTGGCCCCGGCCATCCAGGGGTGCGCCCGGTAGGCGGCCCACTGCACGCGCGCCGAGGTCTCCAGCCGCGCACGCCAGCCTTCCGGACGCTCCTCGGGCAGCGGGAACTCGGCGAACGCCGCGTCCACCATGAGCATGACCAGGTCGTCCTTGCCGCCCACGTGCCGGTAGAGGGACATGGTGGCCGCTCCGAGCCGGCCGGCCACGGCTCGCATCGTCAGCTCTGACAGCCCCTCCGCGTCGGCGATCTCGATGGCCGCCCGTACGACGCGGCGCCGGGTCAGCTCGTGCTCCGCCGTCGCGCCCGGCCGGGGTCTGGACGGGGTGCCGGGCCGCTCCGCCACCACCGTGCCCACGCGCGGCTCGGCCACCACGGCGCCGTCGCGCGCCAGCAGGGTCAGCGCCTTGGCCGCCGTGGCCAGGGCGACGTTCCAGTCTCTGGCGAGTTGCCTGGTCGAGGGCACGCGCTCGCCGGGGCGGAGCCGGCCGTCGGCGATGCGCTGCTTGATGTCGGCTGCGATGCGGGCGTGGGGCGGGGTGTCCATCCATCCTCCTGTACTAGTACAGATCTTCCCACTATATCCTTGCCACCTGCTGTATGTACTACGTACATTCAGTTCTGCGTACAACGTCAACACACAGGGAGCGCAGTCATGAAGAAGGTTCTCGTCTCCGGCGCGAGCATCGGCGGCCCCGTCCTGGCGTACTGGCTGGGGCGGCACGGGTTCGACGTGACGGTGGTCGAGCGGGCGACCGCGCCTCGCAAGGGCGGGCAGGCGGTGGACATCAGGGGCGCGGCGCTGACGGTGGTCGAGCGGATGGGCGTGCTGGAGCGGGTCCGCGAGCTGCGCACCACCATGCGCGGCATGAACATGCTGGACGGCGACGGCAACGAGATCATGCGCAGCGAGGAGGAGACGCTCAGCGGCGGCCGGTTCGACAGCCCCGACGTCGAGATCATGCGGGACGACCTCAACCGCATCCTCCTGGACGCCTCGGCGGGCGCCCGCTACGTCTACGGCGACTCGATCGCCACGCTGGGCGAGGACGGCGAGGTGACGTTCGAGGGCGGGTGGAGCGACCGCTACGACCACGTCATCGGCGCAGACGGCCTGCACTCCAACGTGCGCAGGCTCGCCTTCGGCCCCGAGCAGCAGTTCCTGCACCACCTCGGCACCTACGTCTCCATCTACACCGCGGACAACTTCGCCGGCCTCGACCACTGGCAGACCTGGTTCAACGCCGGCGAGGCGGGCGGCGCGCTGTTCAGCGACCGCGACCCGGCCGAGATGCGGGTCAACCTCGGCTTCAGGTCCGGCGAGATCGACTACGACTACCGCGACCTCGACCAGCAGAAGCGGCTCATCCAGGAGCACTGCTCGCAGGTCTGGGAGGCGCCCAGGCTGCTGGAGGCGATGTGGAAGGCCGACGACTTCTACTTCGACTCGATGGCCCAGGTGAAGATGGAGCGCTGGACGAAGGGCCGGGTCGCGCTGGTGGGCGACGCGGGGTACTGCGCCTCGCCGCTGTCCGGGCAGGGCACGAGCCTGGCGCTGGTGGGCGCGTACGTGCTGGCGCAGGAGCTCGGCGCCGGCGGCGCGGACGCCTACGACAGGTACGAGCAGCGCATGCGCCCGTTCGTCGCCGCGAACCAGGCGCTGGCCCACGAGAACCCCGGCCAGGGCGCCGCACCGGAGAGCGTCCAGCGGGCGGCGAACAGCATCACTCTGAACTGACAGTACGAACCGATACGATTTGCCGCCATGGGTATCAGACTCACGATGGCCGCCCTGGCGGCCACCGCTCTGACGTTGTCCGCAACCCCCGCCGCTCTCGCAGCGGAGGCCGGGATAACGGACGAGGTCACGATGACCCTCGGCAAGGACGGCACCCTGCACGTGGTCGAGAAGATCAGCGGCGCGTCCGGGCAGCTCAAGCGCACGTTCATCACCCGGACGCGGTACGACGACAGCAACGACCGCCTCTACCAGATCTCGAACGTCAAGGGCGGCACCCTCGCCGGCGACGTGCTCACCGTGACGGGCCAGACCGTCGAGTACGACGTCAAGGGGGCGGTGACGACCTCGGGCGGCATCGAGGAGCTGCGCTGGTTCGCCGTGAACGGCTGGAACCAGCCGGTCGCCAAGGCCACGGTCAAGGTGACCGGCCCCGGCCAGGTCCAGAACCTGTCCTGCTTCGCCGGCGCGCTCACCTCGGCCATCGGCTGCACCTCGGCCTCCATGGACCACGGCGCCACGCAGGCCGACTTCGAGCAGGAGAACATCGCCTCCGACCAGGCCCTCACCGTCGTCGTCGGATACCCCGAGGGCTCCAGCAGCGGCAAGCCCATCCTGGAGAAGCGGTTCTCCCTGTCGGCCGCGTTCACGCTCGACACCGTCACCGGCGGCGCCCTGGCCGGGCTGCTGGTGCTGATGCTCGGCGGCGTCGCCCTGCTCTACTGGACGCGCGGCCGCGACGCGCGGGTCGCCGGCCACGAGAGCGGCAAGGTCGATCCGGTGCAGAACGGCCACTTCACCCCGCCCGACGGGGTGCGCCCCGGCCAGATCGGCACGCTGGTGGACGAGCAGGCCGACGTGGTGGACGTGACCGCCACCATCGTGGACCTCGCCGTCCGCGGCTACCTGCGCATCGACGAGCAGCCCAGGCAGGCGTACGACGCGCCCGACTGGATGCTCGTCAGGCTGCCGAACGCGCCGGTGAACGCGCTGCTGCCGTACGAGCTGGCGCTCTACCAGGCCATCTTCGACGGGCGTGACGCGGTGCTGCTGTCGCAGCTGTCCGGGTCGTTCGCGGCCCACCTCGGCAAGGTGCGCGACGCGCTCTACGCCGACGTGGTCAGGCAGGGCTGGTTCGCCCGCCGTCCCGACACCGAGCGCACCAGGTGGACCACGATCGGCGTGGTGCTCATCGGCGTGGGGCTGCTGGCCACGGTGGGGCTGGCCTGGTTCACCACGTACGGGCTGCTCGGCCTGGCCGTGGTCATCGCGGGCGGCGCGCTGGCGGCCGGCGGGCAGTACATGCCGGCCAAGACCGCCAAGGGGTCGGCGGCGCTGGCGCACACGATGGGCTTCCGGCAGTACCTGTTCTCCGGCGAGCTGGGGGACGTGCCCGAGCAGCACCGGGTGGAGCTGTTCTCGCGCTACCTGCCGTACGCGGTGATCTTCGACGGGGTGGAGCACTGGTCGCGGGTGGTGGCCTCCGTCACGGGCAACGGGCACCAGGCCGACAACCTGTACTGGTACCACGGGCCCGCGGAGTGGGACCTGTCGAAGTTCGCCGGCTCGATGCGCACGTTCACGCAGACGACGTCGGGCGCCATCTCCGCGACCCGCCAGTTCCGTTCGCTCTAGGATTCGCTCTAGAGGAAGAAGCGCTCGGCGAACGCCGACAGCTCCGCGCGCTGCTCGTCCGGCTCCGTGGTCGAAGGGCTGACGACGAGGCGGGTCACCCCCTGCGCGGCCAGCTCCTCGGCACGACCCTCGGGCATGTCGATCGCCCCGAAGCGGGTGTACTCCAGCGCGTCCGGGTCGCGGCCCGCCCCGGCGGCGGTGGTGCGCGCGAGCTCCCACAGCGCGGCCAGCTCCTCCGGGCGCAGCCTGCCGCCGGGGTAGAAGCCGTCGCCACGCAGGCCCGCCCGGCGGGCGGCCGCCCGGCTGGATCCGCCGACGTGGATCGGCAGCGTGGTGGCCCCGTGCGGCTTGGGGTAGCTGCAGAGGCCGTCCAGGTCGAAGAACTCCCCGGTGAAGCCGACGCCCTCCTCGCCGCCCGCCCAGAGCAGCCGCAGCACGTCGATCGCCTCGTCGGCGCGGCGGCCCCGGCCGGCGAAGTCGACCCCCACCGCCGCCGCCTCGCCCGGCAGGGCGCCGAGGCCCACGGTGAGCAGCCGCATCCTGCCCTTGGACAGCACGTCGATGGTGGCCAGCCGCTTGGCGAGGGTCACCGGGTGGTGGTACGGCAGCAGCAGCACGCCGGTGCCGAGCAGGATCCGCTCGGTGTGGGCGGCGACGAAGGTCAGGGCGTCGAGCGGGTCGGCGTACGGCAGCGTAGGCGGCAGCTCGAAGTGGCCGATCCTGGCGCCGGGGTACAGCACGATGTGCTCGGGGACGTACAGCGACTCGAACCCGCACTCCTCGGCCAGCCGGGCGAACGCGGCGAGTTTGTCAGGATCCACGCCGTGATGCGGCGTGCTGTAACTGATTCCGAACTTCATCTGCTGCTTCCTCGATCGGCACGGCGGGACGCCCGACCAGGCTAGAAGCTTGACACCGGCGTCAAGGAAGTGAACAACTTGTTCAAAACAAACCGTTGACAGCAGCGGTGTCGGTACACCATGGTGATCTCATGTCTTCCGAGCTCTTCAGCCCCCCGCAGGCCGAGCAGGCACGTGCGCAGCGCGTGTACGCGTCCCTGCACCGCATCGCCGAGCGGCACGCGGCCACCGACGAGCAGCGCCAGCGGCAGGTCCACCCGTCGGCCCTCGCGCCGCACGAGGCGGTCAGGCTCGTCACGTTCCTGCTCAGCGGGGCCGCGCGGCTGGACGACGGCGAGGCGGCGGTGGACCACGCCGACATCACCGCCGCGCTGAGCCTCGTCCCGCTGGTCCGCGGGGAGCTGGACGCGCTCGAAGCCTCGCTGCTCCAGCTCGCCCGCGGGCGGGACATGACCTGGCAGGACATCGCCTTCGGGCTCGGCCTCGGCACCCCGCAGGCCGCCAGGCAGCGCTACGAACGCCTCGCCGACCGCGTGGCCACCGACCCGGAGTAGGGGCTTCAGCGCACCCGGAGCTCGCCGACCGGCCGCCCGCCGCCCAGGACCGCCCCGGAGGCCAGCTCGGCCAGCTCGGGCGCGTCCAGGCCCAGCGAGCGCAGCGCCGCCACGGTGACGGGCACGCGGGCGCGCGTGCCACCGTCCTCGATCTTGACGGTGCCGGCGCGCCCGTCCTCGAACACGAACGCGTCGAACGCCTCCGCCCCCGCCTTCAGCATCAGCCCGGGCACCGCCCGCATCAGCCTGGCCTCCGCCCTGTCGGTGCCGGAGGTCCACTCGGGGTAGGTGCGCATGGCGTCGAAGATCTTGCGCTCGTACGCGTCCTCCGACGACATCGGGAACGCCCGGAACGCCTTGGTCACCCCCAGCATCGACACGAAGAACAGCGGCGCCCCGCACCCGTCCACCCCGGAGGCCGCCACCCGCTCCCCGGTCAGCTCCTCCACCGTCTCGCGGATCGCCCGCTGCAGCGGATGCGCCGGCTCCAGGTAGGTGCTCAGCGGCCAGTCGTTGGCCGCGCAGGTGGCCAGCATGGCGGCGTGCTTGCCCGAGCAGTTCATGTAGACGCGCCCGCGCTCGGTCACCGCGCGGTCGAACGGGTAGTCCTCGGGGCACTGCAGCGCCGACTCGTCCAGCCCGGCTCCCGCCAGGATCTTCCTGACGCCGTCCACGTGAAAGGGCTCGCCGGAGTGCGAGGCGCAGGCCAGCGCGAGCAGCTCGTCCTCCAGGCGCAGGCCGCTGCGGAGCATGCCCAGCGCCTGCAGCGGCTTCATCGACGACCGTGGCGAGGCCGGCACGTGCACCGCACCCCTGGTCTCGACCGGGCGGCCGGCCGCGTCCACGGTCAGCATGCGAGCCTGATGCGTGGACTCCACGAACCCGGACCGGACAACTTCCACAATCAACGACATTTCACATTCCCCTTTCGACATGAGTGTATGAAGCGTTTGGTGCTGGTCCAGAATGGGATGCCATGCGAGCAGTCGTACAGAGAGTCAGTTCGGCGTCGGTCGAGGTCGAGGGGCGCGTGGTCGGGGCGATCAGCGAGCCCGGCCTGCTCGTCCTGGTGGGGGTCACCCACACGGACACGCGCGCCGAGGCCGCCAAGCTCGCCGCCAAGCTGTGGGGGCTGCGCATCCTGCACGGCGAGAAGTCCTGCTCGGACGTGTCGGCGCCGCTCCTCGTGATCAGCCAGTTCACCCTGTACGGCGACGCCCGCAAGGGCCGCCGGCCCACCTGGCAGGCCGCTGCTCCCGGGGCGGTGGCGGAGCCGTTGGTGGAGGCGGTGGTGGGGGAGCTGCGGGGGTTGGGGGCCAGGGTGGAGACCGGGGTGTTCGGCGCTGACATGAAGGTGGCCCTCGTCAACGACGGGCCCATCACCCTCGTCCTGGACCTGTGACCCCGGGCGGCCGTACTCGTTGCACCGTGCGCGTTGCGCCGGCCACCACCGCACACCGTCCCGCCGGCCCGGCGCCGGTTGCGACGCGCCGCCCGCCCAGCGCGACGGGGGGCGCGGCACACGGCACGGCACGGGGGCGATGCCCGCCGGAGTTCAGCCCGGCGCGGTGAAGTTGATCAGCGGATGCGGCGGCGGAGGGAGGGGTCGATGGTGACGTTGCGGCCGGCGTCCGGCGGGACGATGACCTCCTGGGCGGCGGCGACCCCGCCCGCGAGCAGCGGCGCGTCCACCGGGACCGTGCGCTTGATCACCGCCAGCGCGATCGGGCCGAGCTCGTGGTGGCGGGCGGCCGAGCCGACGACGCCCACCTCCTGGCTCTCGAAGATCACGGGAGCGCCGTGCGCGGGCAGCGTGTCGACGCTGCCGTCCAGGTGCAGGAACACCAGGCGCCGCGGCGGGTGCCCCAGGTTGTGCACGCGGGCCACCGTCTCCTGCCCGCGGTAGCAGCCCTTGCTGAGGTGTACGGCCCCGCCGATCCAGCCCACCTCGTGCGGGATCGTCTTGTGGTCGGTCTCGAAGCCGAGCCGCGGCCGGTGCGCCTCGATGCGCAGGGCCTCGTACGCCCACAGCCCCGCCAGCGGCTTACCCAGGTGGTCGGCGAGCTCGGCGCGCGGCACCAGGAAGTCCTCCGTGGCGGTGGACAGCACGGCCAGGTCGTCGGCCGCCGACACCTCCACCCGCAGCATGAACCGCATGCGGTCGAGGTAGTCGATCAGGCTCTGCGCGGTGCCCGGCTCGACGTGGGCCAGGATGCTCACGCCGTCGTCGGTCAGCGTGAGGTGGTGCTGGACGCGGCCCTGCAGGTCGAGGTCGAGCGTCTGCGTCCATTCGCCCGGTTTGAGCGTGTCGAGCTTCTGCGAGGTGAGGTCGTTGAGCCATTTCAACCGGTCCGCGCCGGAGATGCGGATCACCTCGCGGTTGCTGCGGTCGACGACCGCTTCTCCCTTGACCAGCGCGCGCTGCTCGGCGAACAGGTCGCCGTAGTGCGCGGCTACGTCGGAGTCAGGGGCGTCCGCCGGAACGGCGCCGGGGAGGTCGAGCAGAGGGCTACGCATGTCTTCCAGGCTATCTGCACCGCCGGCACGGCTGTCCGGGGGCTAGCGGCAGTTGCGGCAGCGGCCGAAGACGGTCAGGTGGTGGACGTCGGCGACGAAGCCCAGCTCCTCGTCCAGCCCCTTGACCAGCCCCTCCGCCAGCTCGGGCCGCACCTCGAACACCTCGTCGCACCCCCGGCACACCAGGTGCACGTGGTCGGCCTCGGCCGCCAGGTGGTAGGTGGGGGCGCCGTGCCCGAGGTGGGTGTGGGTGACCATGCCGAGCTCTTCGAGCAGCTCCAGCGTGCGGTAGACGGTCGAGATGTTCACCCCGCGCGCCGTCTGGCGGACCTTGACGCAGATCTCCTCCGGCGTGGCGTGCTCCAGCTCCTTGACCGCCTCCAGGACGAGCTGGCGCTGGGGGGTGACCCGGTAGCCCTTGGCGCGGAGTTCCTCATGCCACTGCGTCTCGGTCATGCCTCCGATACTACGACCCGGCGATATTCACTTGCCCGTTTCGCGACGGACCGCATAGCTTCTTGAGTACGCGGAAAGGAGGTGGTCCGAATAATGGATAGTCATAGTCGGGCTAGCGAGGTGGTTGTCCGCTGACCTCGCGGACTGTTGTCTCGTGACGTGACGCGAATACGAGGCAACCACCGGGGCCCCTGGCAGCCGGAGGGCGGGACACCGGTCCCGACCATGGTCCATCCGGCCCGCCGCCACGGCGGAGTGTTGCCTGGGGCCCTTCTTCATTTTCAGTGCTCGCCGCGGGCCTGGAGGCCGAGCTTCTCGCACGCCTCGCGGTAGAGCCGCACGACGGCCTTGCGCACCTGGGCCCGCTCGGTAAGCGTCTCGCCCCAGGGCACGCGCACCCGCTCCCCGCCGTCGATCGTGAACGTGATCGCCTCGGCGTCGACGTCGCTGGTCAGCGCCGTCTTGGCCTCGGGCCGCCCGCCGAGCCCCCGTACGATGATCAGCCCGTCGTCGGCGTGGTCGTCATTCATGTGCCGCTTGATCGCCTCGATGGCGTCGGCGGTGAACGGCGTGCTCATCGGTTCAGGCCACCTTCTTCAGCTCTGCCGACATGTGGTCCGTGAGCGGGTGACCGACGGCCGCCATCTCGTACGCCCACATGAGGTTGCCGTTGACCAGGCCGTACAGGCGATGGCCCGCGGTGTACTCCTTGGCCGTGGCGGTGCGCGCCACCACGTCCGTACGCAGCTCGATCTTGTGGAAGACGACCTCGCCGATGTAGATCTCGACGATCCCGGTGGGGTGCGAGAGCACGACCTCGATCTGCCGGTCGGGCAGGGACCGCCAGTAGCCGGACTCCGTGGCCAGCGGCCTGACCCGGTTGCCGGCCTCGTCGAGCAGCCAGGTGCGGCTCACGTACGTCAGGAACGGTTTGCCGTTGTGCCCGAACTCGATCTCCTGGCCGAAGTTGAAGCTCTCGATCGTCGGGTAGCCGCCCACGCCGGCGCCTTCCCACCGCCCGAGCAGGAACGCGATGGGCTCCAGGTCGGGGTGCACCTCAGGTTCTTCCATGGTTCCCAAGCGTAGTGGCGTACCACGCCCGTACGGCCGCCCGCGGAGCTAGGGTGACGGATATGGCACGTTCACTGGTGATCAAGGTGACCGCTGGAGCCGACGCTCCCGAGCGCTGCAACCAGGCGTTCACGGTCGCGGCCGCCGCGCTCGCGAGCGGGGTATCCGTCTCGCTGTGGCTGACCGGCGAGTCGTCGTGGTTCGCGCTGCCCGGCCGGGCCAAGGAGTTCGCGCTGCCGCATGCCGCGCCGCTCGCCGACCTGCTCGACGCCGTGCTGGCGGCGGGCCGGGTGACGCTCTGCACGCAGTGCGCCGCGCGCAGGAACATCACCGTGGACGACCTCATCGAGGGGGTACGGATCGCGGGCGCGCCGGCGTTCGTCGAGGAAGTGACCGCGGAGGGCGTGCAGGCCCTGGTCTACTGATCTCGGCGGCATCGACCGCTTACGATGGTGATCGTGAGGACGATCGGTGCGATACGGACAAGGATCAACGCTGCCGGCCACTGGTACGGCAGGCAGATCAACGCCCACCCCATCGCCGCGCTGACGGTTCTCGGGGCGATCGCCGCGGTGTGCTTCTTCCTGCTCGCAGTCGCCATCTCCCTGGCGATGGGAGAGCAGCCCGTCACCTGGTGGCGGCATGCCAGGAACAGCGTGATGCAACTGCTCGTCTGGGTGGGTGTGGCACTCGTCGTACGCAGTCAGCTCAGGAAGCGTGGTTGACGTCGCCCCGGGCTCCTGAGCCGTCCTGGCGCCCCCGAGCGGGCCTTCTCCTGCGGAACAGGCCCCTGACCGCGCCGATCATCGCCGAGCCGACCTCTCCCACCAGGGGTTCGCGCTCCTCCGTAGCCGTCGGCCCCGAGTCGGGGTGCGCGGGCTCGACGCAGCCCGCGCGGCACGCTTCGAGCTGCGCCGCGAACGCCAGGCCCAGGAAGAGCGCGATCGAGCTGAGGAACGACCACAGCAGCAGCGCCATCACGGCGGTCAGCGGCCCGTACGTGGCGCCGAACGAGCTGTTGTACTCGGTGTAGGCCGCCAGGGCCAGCGTGAACAGCGTCCATAACCCCAGCGCCACCAGCGCCCCGGCGGCCAGCCACGTGTGGCCGGGCTGCCTGCGCCGGGGCGAGGCCCTGAACAGGGTGACCGTGGAGGCGAGGGCCAGCAGGAAGCCGATCGGCCAGCGGACGAGGGCGAAGGCCTGGCGGGCTCCGGCTCCCCAGCCGTACGTCTCGCTCAGGGCGTCGCCGAGCTCGCCGCCGCCCACCAGGACCGTGAAGCCGGTGATCATGCAGATCCCGGCGGTCAGCGCCAGCACGACCGCCCTGGCGTACTTGCGGTGGAACGGCCGGTCGCGCTCGACGCCGTAGATCCGGTTCGCTCCCCGCTCGAACTGCGCCATCGCCGAGGCGAGCGCGGCCAGCGTGGTGGCCAGGCCCAGCCAGAGGGCCAGCTCGTCCCTGGTGCCGTTCCCACCGGCGAGCACCTGCGCGACGGCCTCCGCGCCGCCGCCGGGCGCCAGCGCGCTCAGCGTCAGCCGCAGCACCCGGCCCAGCTCCTCCTGGTGGGTGACCGCGCTCAGGCCGACGACGGCGATGGCGCCGGGGATGATGGCCAGACAGATCTGGAACGCCAGGGCCCGCGAATGGCTCATGCCGTCGCCGTACCGGAACCTGGTGAACGAGTCGCGCACGAAGTGCCAGCCGCCGTACTTGCGCAGCGTCTCCCACGCGTCGTCGGCGGACAGCTCCTCCCCGCTCATCGAGCGGGTCTGGGGGACGGTGACCGTGGATCCCACGGCCGACGTTCTACCCCGCTTCGGGGCGATTCACGTCATCGGCCCTCAGGTGGACTGCAGCACCGTCGCCAGGCGTTCCTGGCGCAGCGCCTCGTAGCGGGAGTCGTCGAGCGGCGCCAGCTCGCCCACCCGCCACGACAGCAGCAGGTCCGCCAGCGCCGGGTTGCGCGCCAGCGCCGGCCCGTGCAGGTAGGTGCCCACGACGTGCCCCGCGTAGCAGCCCTCGAACCCGTCGCCGTTGCCCACGCCCTTGACCGTCCGCGACAGCGGCCGGACGCCGGGGCCCAGGTGGGTGACGCCCATGTGGTTCTCGAAACCGGTCAGCGTGGGCAGGTTGAGCGCGGCGTCCACCTCGGCCACCAGCTCGCCCACCGCCCGCGCGGGGCCGCGGGCGCTGGAGATGTCGAGCAGGCCCATGCCGTCGACCGGCTGGCCCTCCTCGCCGCCGAACGTGCTGCCCATGATCTGGTAACCGGCGCACACCGCCAGCATGGCCGCGCCGCGCGCGATGGCGCGGTGCAGGCCGCCGTCCCTGCGCAGGCGCTGGGCGGCCAGGATCTGCGGGCGGTCCTCGCCGCCGCCGATCAGGTAGATGTCGCCGGTCTCGGGGACCGGGTCGGCCGAGCGTACGTGGATCGTCTCGGTCTCGATCCCCCTGCGCTGCGCCCGCTGCTCCAGGACCAGCACGTTGCCCTGGTCACCGTACGTGCTCAGCAGGTCGGGGTAGATCCAGACGATGCGAAGGGCGCTGTCAGACGGCACGGCCGAACTCCGATCGGATCTGCTGGAAGGCGGTGTAGTTGGCGATCACGTCCACCCGCCCGGGCGGCTGCATGGCCAGCGCCTCCGTGAACGTGCCGCACAGCGTGAACGGCACGTCCGCCACGTCGAGCCGGAGCGCCAGGTCGAGGCGGCGCTCGCCGGTGACGAACACCGGGCGCCCGCGCAGGATGCGGTAGTCGACGTCCCACAACCACGAGGTGTCGCGCCCGTCGGGGCCCTGCGCGTTGACCGACAGGATGATCGGGAGCTGCGGGTCGGCGACGTCGAACGCCTCCAGCCAGCCCGCCGGGTTCTTGGCCAGCAGCAGCCGCGCGTGCCGGCCCTCGCGCTCGACGGTGGTGTAGCGGCCCGCCACCGAGGTGACCTCGCGCAGCCGGGGCAGCGCCCGCTCCACCGGCAGCCCGAACGCCTCGGCCACCGCCAGCGCCATCACCGCGTTGGAGCGGTTGGCCTGGCCGGGGAGCTGGATGTCGAGCAGCCAGCGCTGCCCGCGCGGGTCGATCACCGAGTCGTCGGCGACCACCCACTGCGGCTCCGGCCGGTGGAACGTGCACTCCCGGCACGCCCAGTCGGCGTCCTTGCGGTCGAGCGGGCCGCCGCACTCGGGGCAGCACCAGGAGTCTTCCTTCCACCGCTGGCCGCCCGCGACCCAGGTGACCTTGGCCGCCGTGGAGGCGCCCCAGGTGACGAGCGGGTCGTCGCAGTTGGCGATGACGTGGGTGGGCTTGCCGGACAGGGCCCTGCGCCACTTCTGCGCCAGCAGCCAGATCTCGGCGGCGCGGTCCATCTGGTCGCGGCTGAGGTTCATCAGGCAGACGAGGCCGGCGCCGGTCGGGGCGAGCACCTCGGGCAGATACTTCTCGTCCACCTCCAGCACACCGTAGGGGGCGCGCTTGTGCTGGGAGAGCGCGGAGACGTGGCCGGCGGGCATGTTGGCGCCGAACGCGTTCGTGGCCACCTCGCCGAACTCCAGCAGCGCCGAGGTGATCAACCTCGTGGTGGTGGTCTTGCCGTTGGTCGCACTGACCAGGGCCAGCTTGCGGTCGCGGGCCAGCTGGCGCAGGAGGTCGGGCTCGAGCAGCAGGCCGACCCGACCGCCGATCACCGAGCCGTCGCCACGCCCGGTCATCCTGGACAGCGTGGCGGCGCTGCGGCCCAGGGCACTGGCGAGCTGGGCCCGCAGAGGAAGCTGGGTCATGAGCAAGGATCCTAGTCGGCGTTGGCCCCAAGTCTGGAGACACGCGCGAAAACGCCCCTTTACGATCAGGCGCTCGGCGGGTCGGCGAACGCGATCTCCGGCGAGCCGCCCTGCTCGAACGGCAGCACGAAGCGGCGCGGCCACGACAGCACGCCCTCCAGCCAGCCCGCCCCCATCGTCTGCCCCACGTGCCTGATCCTGGCCGACGACTCCACGCCGATCGCCACCGTGCCGATGTCGCGCTGCACCCCCTCGTGCTCGTCGTCGCCGAGGATCACCCGCCAGGCCAGCGCCCGGTTGTGGTCCACCTCCATCGACAGCGGGTGGTGCCGCAGCGCCTTGGCCCGGTGGCCGAGCAGCTCGGGCTCGACGGAGCCTGGGCCGGTGGCGGGGCCGCCTGGCTGGCGGAACAGGGCGTACTCCATGGGGGGTGCGGGGCTGCGCAGGTTCGGGGCCGGCTGGCCGTACGGGAAGAGCCTGTCCACCTCGTGCAGCCAGCGCACCTGCGGGATGACCCAGGACGCCCCTGGACGCTCGCCGCCGCTGTCGGCGCCGGCCAGCAGCCGCGTGGCCGTCTCGGCGGCCTTCTCGGTCAGCAGGGCCGGGTCGAACCACGTGCGCAGCGACCAGGCCCGCCGCTGCACCGAGCGCTCGATCAGGGTGGCGAGCAGGCATTCGCGGCGCCGCGCCGGCAGGTCGCCCCAGGCGGCAGACAGGGCGCGCGGCACGCCCGGCAGCGGCCGGTTGCCGACGAAGGCCAGCACGACCGTGTCGCACCAGATGCGCAGCCACGCCCACTCGGCCGCGCCGGCCAGCACGTCGGCCTCGCGCAGCTCCACCAGCGTGCACGCCAGCCCCGTACGGCACTGCGCGCCGCACGCCGCCGAGCGGCGGCCGCGGATGGGCGGCGGCGGGCCCGGCAGCGCCTTCTCCCTGGACTCCCCGAGCGGTACGCGCACCCGCAGCGGCCGGTCCATCCCGTCGGCGAACACCGCGGCCGAGCCCGGCTGCAGCGACACCACGTGGCGCGACTGCTCGTCGCTGAGGTTCATGGCGGCGCCGACGAGCTGCCTGTCGTCCTCGGCGGGCAGCCGGTGCACGACCTTCAGCGCGGTGTTCTTCACGACGTCGGGGACGAGCTTGGTGGGGATCTGCTCGGCCACCACGATGCCCTCCCCGTACGCCCTGATCTCGGCGAGCATCCCGGCCAGCAGCTCGACGGCGTGGGTGGAGGCCCGGCCGTGGCCGCGGTCGCGCAGCAGCCGGTGCGCCTCCTCGATCACGATGACGTGGCGCAGCTCCGCCGAGCGCTCCCGCCTGGCCCGCATGCGCAGGTGCTCGACGATCCGGATGATCAGCGTGCCCATGAGGAACGCCTTGTCCTCGTCGTTGGCCACGTCCTCGATGGCCAGCACGACCTGGCGTTCCAGCAGGCCGCCGATGTCGGCGGGGTGGCCGCCCTCGAAGAAGCGCCCGGCCGAGCCGACGCGCAGCGAGCGCAGCCGCAGCGAGATGAAGCCCTCGACGTCCGCCTGCACCTCGCGGCCGTAGCCGATCTCCTTGATCACGTCCATGGCGTGCTGCTGGAGCTGTTCGAGGGTGGGGACGCTGGGCGGCACGTTCGAGCCGGGCACGGCGCCGCCGGTGACCACGTCCCAGCCCGTCGCCTCGTAGACGCGCTGCAGCGCCAGCGACATGATCTGCGGGAACGGCTCCTCGGCGTCGAACGCGGCCATGAACAGCGCCCTGACCATGTCGATGTGCGCCTGGACGGGGTAGCCCGGCTCGGGTTCGAGCGGGTTGACGCTGAGCGGCACGCCGTCGGGCGCCGACGGGTTGATCACGGTGACGGGCTCGTCGACGCGGCCGGCCATGGCGGCGTACTCGGACTTGGCCGGCTCGATGGCCAGCCACGGGATGCGGGCCCTGCTGAGCTGCTCCAGCAGGTGCCGTACGGTCTGCGACTTGCCGGAGCCGGTCGCGCCCGTGACGAACGCGTGCCGGTTCAGCGTGGCCAGCGGCACCCGGAAGGAGCCCACGGCGCGGTCCTGCCCGTCGAGGATCTCCCCGAGCTCCAGCTCGCCGCCCTCCGACTCCGAGGTCACGTCGAAGAAGCCCGAGTCGAGCACGCGTACGCCGGGCACCTCCCGCCTGGGCAGCCCGGCCAGCGCGGCCAGCGCCCCCGCGGTGGCGGCGAACGGGGCGGCGGCGCCGTCGGCCGGGTCCTGCATGGTGATGGCCAGGGCCTCCGTCAGGGAGTAGGCGGCGCCGTGCGAGCTGCGCAGCCGGTACGGGTGCTGGCTCATCTCGACGGACCCGACGAGCACGGGCGCGATCTGCCGCAGCTCGTCGGCCGTGGCCCCGCCGGCCAGCACCCGCACGTTCCACAGGCCGGCCTCGCGGAAGGCGTCCAGCTCCTGCATGCGGCGCTCGGCCCGCTCGGCGTCGAAGCGGGAGCGCTCGGAGGCGTCGCCGTACTGCCGCAGCACGTTGAGCTGCGTACGCAGGTGCGCCACCTCTGCGTCGAGCAGGTCCGTCGGCTCGGCCACGACCAGCCAGGCGAACGGCCGCGACATCAGCGTCACCAGCGTCGACTCGAACAACGTGGGCCGTTTCAGCTCGTCCGGGTCGAACTCGCGGCCCTTGCTGCCCAGTGGCGGCGCCTGCCGCCCCGGGCACGGCGTCCACACCAGATCCGCCAAGTCGGCCAGGTACTCCTGGTTCAGCCGCACCCCGCGGGCCCCGCCGGGGAACAGCAGCGGCTGCGGCCCGCTCGGGTCGTCGGGCAGGTCCGTGGACCTGCGTGGCTGGCGCGGCGGCGACAAGGGGCCGGCGTTGGTGATGAGTTCGAGCGGCGCCCCCGAGCCCCGCGACAACCATCCGATGACGAACGGCCGGTCGCGCTGCGCCGCCGACAGCACCGCGGGAAGCACAGTGACGAAATCCCATTCCGCCGACGAGCTTCGCGAGGGTGCTGCGATCGACTGAATCCGGTACCAGGGCCCGCTCAGCGAGACACTCGGCTGCATTTCAATCCCCCACAGACGGTTCTTTGTTAAATTCCGCCAACCGTCAGCTCATCACCTCGACATTGACCATGTCATTGCCTGCCCTTGCGCCAGTCCAGGCGTGGCGGTGGTGGCCCGAGGTTCGGTGGCGGCTCTCCGTTGCCGTCCACGGCCTGGGGGTTCAGCGACAGCACCGCCTCCCGGACGTCCTCCAGCTCGCCGAGCGTGGTCTTGGGGAAGGTGAGGATGGCCGGGTTGGCGTCCGCCAGGCGTACCCGGCGGCCGTCCGCGGTGGCGTCCGTGACGATCACGGACGTCGTGGGGAGCTGCTGGAGCTGGTGCGGCTCGACGAGGAACTCGCGCGAGCGCTGCAGCACCCGCTCCTTCTCCGAGATCTTGTCGGCGGTCCTGCCCCACTCGGTGGACTCGGTGATGTCCTCCGCGAGGTCCGCGTGGTCGCCGTCGCGCTCCTCCCGGTCCTCCTCGACCTGGGAGATCGTGGAGGTGTAACCGCCGTCGAGGCCCGGCAGCGACTCGCTGATCGTCTCTGTGAGCTGTGCCAGCTCCAGCCGGTGCTCGGTGCCGACGTGCTCGCTGGCGACCCGCGCGTCCTCGGCGTTGCCGAGCCGCATGAACGCCACCGCGGCGTGCCCCCTGCCGAGCCGCTCCCGCACGGTGGGGGTCAGCGAGCGGTACGTCAGGACG
This sequence comes from Nonomuraea rubra, assembly GCF_014207985.1. Lineage (NCBI taxonomy): Bacteria > Bacillati > Actinomycetota > Actinomycetes > Streptosporangiales > Streptosporangiaceae > Nonomuraea > Nonomuraea rubra. Next base: position 11,621,650 of record NZ_JACHMI010000001.1, read on the forward strand.
AGCCCGGTACGCGAGGTCTCGCACGCGTCCATCAGCCGGTCCAGCACGTCACCCCTGAGCTTGTCCGCCCCGGCCACGATGATCGTGTGGTACCAGGGCCGGTCGGAGGAGGGCGACTGGCGCAGGATGTGGGTCAGGGCGGTGGCCACGTACGTGCCGAGCACCCGGTTGCCGAACACGCCGGCCTGCCGGTCCATGCTCACCACCCGGAGCCGGGCGGGCGGCAGCCGTACGGCCTGCGTGCCGAGCGTCTCCAGCTTGCGTAACTGCGACTCCAGCGCCCAGGCCCGCTCGATCACCACCCGGTCGCTCACGCCGCGCCCGAACAGCGTGCCGATGCGCTCCAGCTGGGTCGCGGTGATCAGCCCGAACCGCAGGTCGTCGCGCGGGTCGCCGACCTGCGCCAGCGCTCGCAGCGCGGCGGTGACCTGGCTGATCGTGGCGTTCTCGCCGAGCACCTCCAGCACGCGCTCCAGGATCGCGTTGTCGAAGCTGAGGTCGCGGGTGCTGCGCTGCTCCTCACTCACGCTCACCACATGCGCCAGCACGTCCGCGAACGCCTCGGGCTTGAGCGTGGCGCCCAGGTCGAGCCGGGGCAGGTCTACGGGCAGCACCCAGACCAGCGGGTCGTCGCCGCCCTTGCGGGCCAGCTCGATGAGGTCCTTGGCGATCGCGCCCTCCGACAGGTCCAGCACGGTCAGGTGACCGCCGCTGTAGAGCCGGGTGGCGCCGAGCAGCGTGACCAGCGCGGACCAGCCCGGTAACGTGCCGCCGGCCACGTCGATGCGGTCGAGCTCGTCGGGGACGGCGACCGCGTACCAGGTGAGCTGCCTGTCGTGGCGCTCCTTGGACTCCTGCCACTCCCGGTAGCGCTGGGCGTGCTCCTCCTGGGCGCGGAACAGGTCCTTGTCGCGTTCCCGGCGCTGCCGTTCGTCCCTGGCCTGCTGTTCGAGCACCCGGTACCTGACCGCGCGGTCGCCCTGCAGCAGCGCGTAGCTGAGGATGGCCGCCACGCCGCCGGCGGCGGCCAGCGCGACCAGCGCGAAGGGCCAGGCGAGGTAGCCGGCCAGGGCGACGGCCAGGATCACCACGGTCAGGGCCAGCATGAACATCCGCAGGAACCGGACCGGCCGGTTGAGCATGTCCTCCTGCATGCGCTCGCGGCGCAGCAGCTCCTGCTCGGCGGGGTCGGGCTCGTCCGGCGACTCCTCGACGGGCGAGGGGCGTCGGGGCGGGGGGCCCGGGTCGGGATGCAGCAGGATGTACTGCCAGCCCAGGTAGATGCGGTCCGCCTGGAGCTGGGCATGCTCGGGATGCACGTCTGCCACGTGACCCTCCGGCCGCCGATATGTCATGAGGAGTAGGGGTCAGCCCTTTCCGCTCCGTGACAGCGTATGAGTTACAAGCGCTATAGCGGCAGGGTTCTCGGCAATTCGACCGGCTCGATGGGAGCATTGCGGCAGATGGGACAAGCGAGACCTATTACCATCCTTACCCATGACGGAACCCTCCGGCGGCAGCACTGACAAGCCCAGACGCCCGGTAGTGGTGCCCGCGATCGCCCTGGTGGCGCTCGCCGCCATCGGAATCACCGCTCTGCTGGGTGGCCTGAACGAGCGACCGGATCCCGCGCCTCCTCAGCTCAAGCCCGGACAGGTGCTGGACCAAGGGCGGTTCGACACCCAGTTCGTCGAGTCCAAGATCACTCTACAGCGTGCGGAGAACGACTTCGCCGAGGACAAGCGGTTCCTCGACGTGATCTTCAAGGTGACCAACAAGACCGACGAGACCGTCAACGTGGGCGGCCTGCCCTCGGGCAAGAGCGGCGGCTGGAACTTCGGGGCCACGTTGCTGAAGATGACGCCGGCGATCAAGTCGGAGACCGGGGGCGACCTCTTCGTGTCCTCCCACGGCGGCCAGTACTCCCAGCTGCATCCCGGCATTCCGTCCATCGTGGTGGCGCGCTACGAGCTGGAGGGTTCGGCGCAGGCGCCCGAGCAGATCACCTACGACGTCGGCAAGTACAAGTTGTTCGAGAACGCCCTGGAGGACACCTCCGAGTGGTTCCTCGAGAGCGAGCAGGACCCGCTCACGGAAGAGGACGAGAACACGGTCGCCGCCAAGGTCACCCTGCCGGTCAAGCCAGAGGGGGCGTGATGACCGCGACTCAGGAACGCAGCGTGGCGCCGCGCGGGGGGCGCTCCCGCAGGCAGGCGGCCCGGCGGGAGCGAGGATCCGGGGCGCTGCACCTCGTGGTGGGGCTGCTGCTGGCCGCCGGGGCCGTGGGGATCCAGTCCCTGGACCTGTCGGGCGACGATCACAGCATGCCGCTCACGTACACGGGGGCGAAGGGGGAGAACGTCGACGCGGGCCGCTTCTCCGTCCGGGTGGAGAAGGTGTCCTCGGCCAAGACCCTCAAGGCCGACGGGAAGACCACCGCGACGGATCAGGTCTTCCTGGTCGTCGAGGCCGCGGCCACGGTGCCGAGCAAGCCGCTCCACCTGGGTGAGGCCCAGTTGCTCACCGCCGACGGCAAGAAGTTCGTGGCGAGCGACAAGGTCGACAAGATGGACACGCTGGCGTACCCGTGGATCCAGCCGGGGTGGTGGTCGAAGGGCAGGTACGTCTTCGAGGTGCCGGCCACGGCGCTGCCGGGGGCGCAGGCCGTCTTCACGCTGCCGGTCAGCGGGCTCTACTCCGAGCCGCTGCCGCCGGAGGCGCAGGTCGACCTCGGCATCGACGAGGCCGCCGCCAAGCAGCTCGGCTCCGCGCCCGCGGAGGTCTACGACCTGGACGAGAAGAAGAAGTAAGGCCATGAGCCAGAACGAATCGAACCGCGACTGGTTCGCGCCGCCTTCCGGCCAGCCGTCCCAGTCGGAGGACACCGTTCCGCACCCTGCTGTTCCGGCGCACGATGACGAGCGGCCTGCATACGGGCAGCCGGCGTATGGGCAGCCTCTGCACGGCCAGCCTGCTCCGCACGGGCAGCCGGCGTATGGCCAGCCTCCGCACGGCCAGCCAGCGCACGGCCAGCCAGCGCACGGGCAGCCAGCGCACGGGCAGCCGCCCCAGGGTCAGGACCCGGCACAACCGCACTACGAGCCTCAGCACGGGCGGCCCACGCAGCCTCATCCGCGGCCCGCGCCGCCCGGCCAGCTACCGCAGCGGCCGCAGCCCGGCCAGGCCGCGCAACCCCCGCATCAGCCCCAGTACCCCCAGCCCGGCCAGGCGGGGCAGCCGGGGCAGCCGGGGCAGGCCCCCTACCGGCCGCAGCACGGGCAGCCCACGCAGCCCCTGCACCAGCCCCGGTTCGACCAGCAGCCTCCGCAGGGTGGTGGCCAGGCGGGTCACCGGCCCGGGCCGCGGCGGCAGCCTCCGCAGACCGACCCGTTCGCGCCCCGGCGCGGCACCCAGCCGGACCAGCAGGTCTGGCCGCCCGCGCACCCGGGTTTCCGCACCGGCTCCACGCAGCCCCTCCCGGCCGTTCCCGCGGCGGGCCCGATGCCACCGTTCCCCGGCGTACAGGCGGGCCAGGGCGAGCACCCCGCACAGGCGGCCCGGGGCGAGCACCCCGGGGCAGGCGCGCACGGCATGGTCGCGCCGCCCGCGGGCCCCGCCGAGCCGGAGGCGGCTTCGTCCGATGCGCCCCCGCCCTCCGACGGGACGCCGGAGGGGCAGGCCGCTCCGCCGCCGCGCCGTCCGCGTACGGTCATGCTGGGCGTGAGCGCGGTCGTCGCGCTGCTGGTCGGGGTCGGCGCGCCCACCGTGGACGCGTTCCTCTTCTACCGCAGCGGCCAGCCCGCCGACATCGTGCACGTGGTGGAGGCGGGCAAGGAGCTGACGTTCGAGCACGTGTCGTGGAAGGCCCGGCTCGAAACCATGGATCCGCCGCAGCCCACCGCGCCGGAGCGGCAGTGGATGAAGATCACGATCACCAGGAAGGGCGCCGACGACACGGGCATCAGGCTCACCGCCAAGCCCGAGCTGGAGCTGCGGGACCGCGAGGGCCGCTCCTGGCAGGTGGAGGTCACGGAGGACAACGTCGCGCTCGACGAGGACGCCGAGGTGGGCAAGGCCTACACCTACAACGCCGTCGCCGTCGTGCCCAAGACGGTGGCCGCCCAGGTCGAGCTGTACCTGCGCCCGAACACCACCTACCGGTCCGACACGCCGACGGACAAGCTGTTCGCCGTCCCGACGGACCCCGCGGAGCAGGAGAAGGCCAAGCACAAGGACGTGCTGGTGTTCAGGCGGTGATGTCCTCGCCGCGCAGGCGTGCCCTGGTCGCCGCGATGTCGAACGCCGCGGCCAGCACGCAGTAGGACAGGCAGGTGGTCAGCAGGTTCCCGATGAACACCACGGGCTTGCTGACCACCAGCCACATGAACGCGACGTCGGAGCCGATCAGCGTCCGTACGCCCCTGTCCAGGTATTCGACTCCGATGTGGATGCCCACGTACAGCAGGCACATGAACCCGAACAGCGCCATGCCGCCCCGGAAGGTGATCCGGAAGGCGTTGGCGACGGGCACCCAGCGATCCCGCCAGCCGCCGACGACCCGGTCCACCGCGCGCTGGGTGATGTCGTGGCTTTCCTCCAGCTTGTCCATGCCCCGCTCCAGGCGGGTGCCGCGCAGGGCGCGGCGGGCGTCGTCGACGGAGGCGCCGAAGACCAGCACGGCGATGGCCAGCCAGGTGAGCGGCACGGCCAGCGCGTCGATGAGGTGCGGCCAGACGCTTCCGACCCAGTCCCAGAACGCCTTCCAGCCCGGCACCGTCTCCTGCGCGTGCTTCCACGCCTCGGTGGCGCTGCTCACGACGGCGCGGTGCTCGGTCCAGTCCCCGCGTAGCTGCGTGAAGGTGAAGATGGCGTTCAGGCCGCAGAACACGAACGAGAACTCGGCGAACGCGGCTGCGACGCCGGCGAACTTCCCCGAGCCCCTCTCGACCAGGCGCGAGAAGAGCATGCGCAGCCCGAAGGTCACCACCATGGCGCCCAGGGAGACCCGCCAGTCCAGGCCGACCAGGCCCAGCCCGTACGTGGCCTTCTCGTCGGTACCGTTGGCGATGTTGTTGAGTATCGGGGTGTAGAAATTGTCGTCCAGGTTGTGGAACCGGTCCATCGAGAGGAAGTCGCTCGCGTCCCGGTAGTACAGCTCCCAGGCCAGGTAGATGACCGCGAAGGCGGGTGCCACCCGGTTCAGCGAGACCCAGAACTTCTCGTCCTCCTGGCCGTCGCGCCTGCGTGCCTGCGTCTCCCACAGGACCTCGCGCAGAGACAGGAACATGCCGGTGACGACGGTCATGGAGATGAGGATCACCATGGTGACCAGCACCAGGGTGGCGACCAGCCGGGCCTGCCACCACGAGCCGTGCGAGATCTCGGTGGCGATGTAGAGCACCACCCAGCGGGCCAGCTCACCTGCCGAGAACCACAGGATCAAGGGCAGGGCGCACTTGCCCGCCAGGCGAAGGGCGTGCAGGGGCAGCGAGTACGGCGAGGGCATCTGCTGAGCCGGCGTAGGCCCAGGTCGCGGAGGTGCCGTCACACCTGTCGATCCGGACATCTGTGGAATCGTATCGGTCTGTCCCTTGTGGCGCAGCCGCAACCTGGCAAAAGCGCTACTCTCCGCAGATCGATCATGAGCACGCGGCGATCATGAACCGCGGCCGGGTTCCAGAGGTGCGGCCACTGCGACGAGTCGGGGAGCGGGACCCACATGCTGGTCGGATGTGCGGCAATATGGCTGTATGGAGCCGCAGCCCGCACTCGACACCGATCCTCGCGTGGTGGGAGATCGACTGCGGCGGCTGCGCCAGGCGCGCGGCGTCTCGCTCTCCGAGCTCGCCAAGCGCGCCGGCATCGGCAAGGCCACGCTGTCGGGCGTGGAGACCGGCACGCGCAACCCCACCCTGGAAACGCTCTGGGCGATCACCGCGCAGCTCGGGGTGCCGATCGGGGCCATCCTCGACGCGCCGCCCGAACCGCAGATCATGCGGGGCACCGCCATCGAGGCCGAGCTGCTCGAGGTGTTCGAGGACGATCGGGTCACGTACGAGCTGTACCGCCTGCGCATCCCGCCAGGGCTCACGCAGACCTCACCGGCGCATCACGAGGGGGTCAGCGAGCACCTCACGGTCTTCACCGGCACCCTCAGCGCCGGCCCCATGGACGAGCCGCTCACGGCCGGGCCCGGTGACCACATCTCCTGGGTGTCGGACGTCCCGCACGGCTACCGGGCCCACGGCCCCGACGTGGTCCGCGCCACACTCCTCATGCGCTACCCCACCAAGCCCGTCTGACCCCCACCCCACCACCGTTCCACCCGACACGCCACCGCATCCCGGCGCGCCCGCGTGCCGGCACGCCGCCGCAACCGGCGCCGGGTCGGCGGGACGGGGTACGGCGGCGTCCGGCGCAACGAGTACGACGCCCGGCGTGGCGCAACGCCAGAGCGTCGTGAACCAGCACAACGCGAGGCACCCGGTGCGGACGCAACGCCAGGGCGTTCCGAACTCGCCCAGCGCAGGGCGCTACGCCGGGACGTCCTGGGCCGGCCGGCAGGTGCGGCACGGCCGGTAGCCCGCCGCGCGTGCCTGGGCGAGGCTGCGGAACCCGTGCCGGTGCGCCGCCGTGATGCGCCGCGCGTTGTGGCAGGTCGGAAAGCACACCACCCCGGTCGTGTCGCTGGCCAGGTAGAACACCCGCTCCCCCGCCAACGCCCGCACCCGCTCCAGATCCACCCCTTCCTCGATCAGCAACCGCTCCTTGGCCGGCGAGCCGAACACGTAGTCGCCCACCATCCCGTCCGACCGGGTGACCCGGTGGCAGGGGATGAGCAGCGGCACCGGGTTCCGCCCGAGCGCGGTCCCGACGGCCCGTACGGCCCTGGGGCGCCCGATGCGGGCGGCGATCCAGGCGTAGGGCCGAACCTCGCCGCGCGGAATCTCCCGCGCCGCCTCCAGGACCGAACGCTGGAAGGGGCTCAGCCCGCGCAGGTCGAGCCGCAGCCCTCCCAGGCGGCCGGTGCGCAGGGCGGGCAGCAGCCCGGCGGGCGGGCGGGCGGCCGGCAGCAGCGGGCGGCCGAAGCGTTCCCTGAACGCCTGCGCGAAGCCCTCTCCCGCGTGCACATAGGCCACACCCTGATCGGTGTACGCCACGGCCAGCTCCCCGATCGGTGCCGGCACGCGGACCCAGCGGGCCGCGATCCGTTCGAGCAGGCTCTCCGGCGGCTCCACGGCGAGTGCCGCGAGTCCGGTGAGCAGGGGATCCTGAGTCATCGGGCACCTCCTAGTACGCGTAGCCGCCTCAGCCCCCTGGACACGTGCGACTTGACCGTGCCCTGGGGGATCTTCAGCACGGTGGCGATCTCGCTGACCGGCAGGTCCACGACGTGGCGCAGCACGACCGCGGCCCGCTGCTCGTCGGGGAGCTGTCCCAGCAGCGCGGCCAGTTCGTCGCCGGTCTCGCGGCGGACGGCGGCCGCCTCGACGTCCTCGCCGGGGTCGGCCTCGTCCAGCGGCTCCTCGACCAGGTCGGTCGGCGGCCTGCGGGACTTGGCGCGGGCGCAGTTGCGCCAGACGTTCATGAGGATCGTCATCAGCCAGGCCCGCGGCTGCAGCCCGGCGAGGCGCTCGGGCGAGTACCCGGACAGGGCCCGGTACGCGCGCAGGAACGCCTCCGCCGTGTAGTCCTCGGCGTCGGCCCAGCGCCCGGTCAGCCGCAGCGCGGTCGAGAAGACCAGGCCGCGGTAGGCGCCGTACAGCTCGGCGAACCCCTCGTCGAGGTCGTCGAGCAGCGCCTTGCGCACCGGGTCGGGACAGTCGGTTTCCACCACGTTCTCTACAACACCGCAGGACGGCATCCGGTTGCACGCGGAAGCACCGCGAAGCGGGATCCGGTCGCACGCGAAAGGCCCGCGTTCCCCGGCTGGGGAACGCGGGCCTCCACGCGGATGCTCAGACGGCCACCGCGAGCTGGGCGACCTCGCCCAGCTTGGCCTCCACCTGCACGTCCCTGGTGACGCCGCCGCCCGCGATGATGCGGACGGTCCAGTCGCCGGGAGCGGCGAAGAAGCGGAAGACGCCGTCCTCGGAGACCACGACCTCGCCGGTGAACTCACCGGAGTGGTCGAGCAGTCGTGCGTACGCCGTGCCGGCGCCGGTGACGACGCCCTGGATCACGGCCTGGTTGGTCAGATCGATCCCAGCGGGCAGCGCGACGGTCTGCTCCGGCGCGCCGCAACCCTGTGCTGCAGCCGACATCAGCGGGCCTCCCCCAGCTCGATCGGCACGCCCACGAGCGAGCCGTACTCGGTCCACGAACCGTCGTAGTTCTTCACGTTGGACTGCTCCAGCAGCTCGTGCAGCACGAACCAGGTGTGCGCCGAGCGCTCGCCGATGCGGCAGTACGCGATGGTGTCCTTGCCGAAGTCGACGCCGGCCTCCTGGTAGAGGGTGCGCAGGTCGTCGTCGGACTTGAAGGTGCCGTCGTCGTTCGCGGCCTTGGACCACGGGATGTTGCGGGCGGTGGGCACGTGGCCGCCGCGCTGCGCCTGCTCCTGCGGGAGGTGGGCGGGGGCGAGCAGCTTGCCGGTGAACTCGTCGGGCGAGCGCACGTCCACCAGGTTGAGCTTGCCGATGGCCGACACCACGTCGTCGCGGAAGGCGCGGATGGCGCTGTCCTGCTCCTGGGCGACGTACTGGGTCTTGGCCCGCTGCGGCACGTCCTTCACCAGCTCGCGCGAGTCGAGCTCCCACTTCTTGCGCCCGCCGTCGAGCAGCTTCACGTTCTCGTGGCCGTACAGCTTGAAGTACCAGTACGCGTAGGCGGCGAACCAGTTGTTGTTCCCGCCGTACAGCACCACGGTGTCATCGTTGGCAATGCCGCGGTCGGACAGCAGCGCCTCGAAACCGGTCTTGTCCACGAAGTCGCGGCGCACAGGGTCCTGCAGGTCGTTACGCCAGTCGACCTTCACGGCACCACGGATGTGGCCCTTGTCGTAGGCGCTGACGTCCTCGTCGACCTCGACGAGGACGACTCCGGGGGTGTCGAGGTTGGCCTCGACCCAGTCGGCGTCCACCAGGGCGGCGGAGCGGCTCATTTGGATACCTCCATGTTGGCGGCGGGCAGTAGTCGGCGAATGAGCAGGTACGTTTCGCAGCCGAGGCAGAATCCGAAGGCTGCGTTGAGGAAGGCGGCGAGGAGAGCCGCGGCCGTGGCCGCGAGGGCCAGCGGGGTGATCCCGGCAGCGAACCCGACCAGGCCGACGACCGCGAAGGCCAGCCCTACCCCCTGCGCGAAGCGGGGCGGACGGGCATCCTCGGTCTCCGTTGGATCGCTCCGAACGAGCACCTTGAAGAGCATCGCGTACGGCGAGCGCCGGTGCGCCCCGAGCGCGAAGACCACCACCTGGGCGGCGAGCAGCCAGAAGCTCTCCGTCACCAGGACGGAGACCAGGACCAGGGTGGTGATGGCCGCGCCGAAGCGCAGCGCTCTAGGATCGGCACGCATCGCGGGATGCTCCTGAAGGGTCGATTGGGGCGGATCACAGGTCCGCGCGAGATCGTCCTCAGGCAGCGCGACAGAGCGCGGTGGCGACGCGGCAGAAATCAACCGCGCGCCGCTTCGTCAGCAGCTCTGTCGATGGGTTCATGGCGACGACACTACTCGGCGTCTCGTCATCTGTCACATCTCGTCCGGTTGGTGAGACAACTTGTGAGACGGGTCACACTCACGAGTCCGGTACGGCCTGCGCCAGAGCGGCCAGCACGTCGGCCTTGCGCGGCTGCCCGGCGGCCTGCTTGACGATGCCGCCCGCCGCGTCGAGCACCAGCACGGTCGGGGTGCGGGTGATGCCGAGCCGGCGTACGAGGTCGAGCCGGGACTCGGCGTCGATCTCGACGTGGCCGACCCCGGGCACGAGCGCGCTCACGTCGGCCAGGACCCGCCGGGTGGCCCGGCAGGGCTGGCAGAACGCGGTCGAGAACTGCACCAGGGTGGCCCTCGCCCCCAGCCCCGAGCCGAGGTCGTCGGCGGACAGCCGGTCGCCGCCGGCCTCGTGCACGCGTCCGTCGCGGCGCAACCGGACCACCCCGATCACCGTTCCGAGCGCCAGCGTCGCCAGCGCCACCCACAAGCCTGTCACCGTCATCCCCTGGTGCAACCGCGCGGGCGGCCCGTTCGCTTCCCGAAGCGCGCGGGCGACCGCTTCACTTCCCGCGGGCCGTGGGCGGCACGGGCACCTGGACGAGCAGCTTCCCGGCCGTGTCCACGATCTCGAACCTGGCGATCTCCTTGAGGCTCATCGCCGTCCCGAAGCGGAAGATCTTCCCGGTCTCGTAGTCCGCGCGCCGCACGACCCAGCTGTCCGAACGTTCCTGCCGCCCGTCCACGCCGACCACGACGACCAGGCAGTCGGTGCCCACCGGCACCCCGGTGACCTGCACGCCGAGCTCCGAGCCCGTGGCCGCCGGCCGGACGAGCACGGTGGCGTAGTACTCCTCGGCCTTGTTCTCGCCGGGGAACGCGACCTCGTCCGCCCTGGCGGGCTTCGAGGTGGGCCGGATCTGGGCGTCCGTGGCGCTCTCGGGCGCCGGGCTCCGGGAGGCCTGGCTCCTCGGGGAGGCCGACGCGGCGCTCTGGGAGTCCTCCGCGGGGCTCTTCGACCTGGCCTTCTCGTCGTAGGTCTCGTAGCCCTGGTCCCGCATGACCTCGGGCGCCTGCGAAGCGACGGGCACGGGTGCCTGCGCCGACGTCGTCTCGCTCCCTGAACCGGTCTGGATCGCCGTCCACACCGTGCCGCCGACCACCAGCACCGCCGCGGCCGCGACCAGGGACATCAGGGCGCGGCCGCGCCTGGTCCGCTTGACGCGGTCGTTCAGCAGCCGGTCGAGCACCTGGCGCGGAGGGCTGGCCACCAGCTCCACGTCGCGCTCCGACACCTTGCCCAGGAACGCGCCGACTCCCTCCAGCTCCAGCAGCTCGGCGCCGCACGCCTCGCAGGTCGCCAGGTGGTGGTCGATCTCCGCCGCCTCTTCCGGATCCAGCGCGCCCAGCGCGTGCGCGCCCAGTGAGATCCGGACCTCCTCGCACGTCATCACGGTGCCAGCCCCCGTTCCTCGAGCGCCAGCTTGAGCGCGCGCAACGCGTAGTACGTGCGGGACTTCACCGTGCCCGGCGGTATGCCCAGCGTCGCCGACGCCTCCTTCACCGATCGCCCCCGGTAGTAGACCTCCAGCAGCACCTCCCGGTGCTCCGCCCGCAGCGCCGCCAGCGCCTCGGCCACGGCCCACGACTCGACCGCGCGTTCCAGCTCGTCGTCGGCCGGCAGGACCGCCAGCGCCTCGTCGCCCGTCTCGGGCGGCCTGGCCTTCTTGGCGCGGTGCTGGTCCACGACGAGATTACGGGCCACCGTGAACAGCCACGCGCGGATGGGCCTGCCGGACATCGCCTCGGGATGCCGCCAGGCCCGCAACAGCGTTTCCTGCACGACGTCCTCGGCCCGCCCGGAGTCACCGGTCAGTCGCAGAACGTAGCCGTAGAGGGGCCCGGCATGCTCGTCGAAGAGGGTCTTCACGAGTTCCTCGTCGGCGGTCCCGGCTGTGCTCACGCCCTCATCACGTACGGCAGGCGAGAGCGGTTCAATCTCATCCACGAATCGGCACGTCAGACGCCTCGGCCGAGAACTCCAGCCCCTCGGCCACACTCTTGACGCCGGTCACCCTCACGTCGAAGGGCAGCTTGCCCTGGAACGGGATGGTGTAGGAGACCAGCTGGGCGACCTGGTCGGGGACGCCCTCGATCTTCTCGGCCTGGATCTTGATCCCCCCATCGGCGAGCACCACCCGCATCTCGGCGTTGAACCGCACCTTGTTCGCCCCCAACGTGACCTCGCCCGACGCCGTGAGCCGCCGCCCGTTCCCGCCGATCTTGACGCCCTGGGGGGCGTACTTGTCGATCGTGGCCCTGGTGAGGGTGCCGCTGACGGTCACGCGACCGGCCCGGATGTCGGGTCTGTTCTGGATGATGTCGGCCAGGGGGGCCGTCACGTCGTAGGCGGCGCCCCGCAGGTTCTTCACCGGCACATCGCCGTACGTGAACGTGCCGAGATTGAACCGTACCTCTGGATAGTGCCCGGAGACGGCCTGAGTGAGAAATGGGATGCCCTCAATTGTCACGGTCGGGGTACCGGAGAGATCGGCCGTCGCCGCGATGCGGTTCGCCAGATCGCGCTCGACGCCGGCCACGGCGACCCGATCGACGGCGACAAGGAGAATGACGAGCACGATCAGAAAGACGATCAGCTTGCGCATGGAGCTCCCTGTCTCGAGCGGGGGATCAAGAGACTACCGACTGGCATCCTCATTCCCCCGCGAAGCGGCCACTCACCTGACCGCTCACCCACCGGCGAAAGGCGGGAGCACCTCCACGGTCGCGCCCTCGCCGAGGATCACCTCGCCGTGGGGGCGCTTGCCGACCGGGGAGCCGTCCACGAGGAACGAGCATCGTTGCACGACCCGTGCCAGCTCTGACCGATTTCGTGTGATTTTCGTCATGAGTTCACCAAGAGTGACCGCTTCGAACGGTTCCTCGGCCACTCCTGCCGCTTCCTTGGCGGCCGCCCAATAACGCACCTTTCCCATGGCCATGCCGTACCTCACAATCCTTTCCGCACTATTGTGCGTCGCCCTTAACGAGCTTGTTCCAGGAGACGCGCTGTTCACCTGCTGGACGCGCAATGGACGCGACTTACTCGTGGGATATCCTCGCCTACAGGACCTGGGCGACGTAGCCCCCGGGTCCTTGCGTGTTTGAGGAGGCCGTAATGAGCAACCTGCTCCTGCTGACCAACGCCCTCGAGCCGTCTGCCGAGGTGCTACCGGCGCTGGGGTTGTTGCTCCACTCGGTCAGGGTCGCCCCGGCGGAGGCGTCCGCCCTCATCGACGCCCCTCCCGCCGACGCCGTCATCGTGGACGCGCGCAAGGAGCTGGCGCAGGCCAAGAGCCTGTGCCGGTTGATCCGCACCACCGGCATCGACTGCCCCCTCCTGGTGATCGTGACCGAGGGCGGGCTGGCCGCGATGACCGCCGAGTGGGGCGTGGACGACGTGCTGCTCGACAGCGCAGGGCCGGCCGAGGTGGAGGCCCGGCTGCGCATGGCCACCGGCCGGATCTCGCAGGCCGCGACGGAGGAGGTCCCCGACGAGATCCGCAGCGGCGACCTGTCGATCGACGAGGCCACCTACACCGCGCGGCTGCGCGGCCGCGTGCTCGACCTCACGTTCAAGGAGTTCGAGCTGCTCAAGTACCTCGCCCAGCACCCGGGCAGGGTCTTCACCCGCGCCCAGCTCCTCCAGGAGGTCTGGGGCTACGACTACTTCGGCGGCACCAGGACGGTCGACGTGCACGTGCGGCGGCTGCGCGCGAAGCTCGGCACGGAGTACGAGTCGCTGATCGGCACAGTGCGCAACGTCGGCTACCGCTTCGTGCCCGACCGCGCCGACGCCGCCAACGTCTGATCGACAGCACCTGATTGACAGCGCCCGATTGACAGCGCCCGATTGACAGCGGGTTCCCGCTGCGCTCCACTGATGTGACAGATAGTCGTACGCGCCGTTTCGCGTCTGTCATGTCGAGGACACCGCCGTCCTGAAGGGGGTGGTGTCCGGGTGAGTCTCTTCAGGTCGCTGGTCGACGAGGGCGCCCGCCTGCGGGTGTACCACCGCAACGAGATGATGTGCTCGCCGGCGCGGGCCGACCACAACGTCTACCTGATCGACTCCGGCTACGCCCGCGAGTACACCCCGGCGGGCGGCCGCGAGGCCCTGCACGACCTGAGGGGCGCCGGCGACCTCGTCGGCGAGCTGGCCTTCTGGAGCCCCGCCGAGCGCGTCGGGGTCGACGCGCTGACCGAGGTACGCGCCTGGCCCATCGACCTGCGGCGGCTGCGCGAGCACGCCTCCACCGGCCCGGCCGTGGCCACGGCGCTGGTTCAGGAGCTGTTCGCCAGGAACGTGGCCGCGCGCAGGCACGAGGCGCTGGCCCGCGCCCCCGTCGCCGCCCGGCTGGCCGTGTGGCTGCTGCACCTGGACGAACGTTACGGGCTGGGCTCCGAGCAGGCCCCGCCGCTGACCATGGAGACGCTGGCCGGCCTGGTGGGCAGCTCCGCCGACGTGGTGCAGCGCCAGATCACGCAGTGGACGCAGCGCGGCTGGCTGGTACGGCTGCGCTACCGGCGGCTGCGGATCGCCGACCCGTCCGCGCTGCGCGATGCCGCCGGGAGCTGGGAGCACCTGTCGGCACCGTGGGCGGGGCGGGTGACGCCTTTCCTGATCCGGCCGGCCGGGCCCGCCGATCCCCTGCCGGTGGGCGAGGTGCCCAAGCCGCGCCAGCTCCCCGCCGACATGCCGGACTTCATCGGGCGGCAGCAGAGCCTGGACCTGCTCACCGCCTGGCTGAAACGGCACAGGCGGACGAACACGATGGTCGTGCAGGGCCTGCCTGGCGTGGGCAAGACCGCGCTGGTGACGCACTGGGGCCACCTGCACGCCGACCGGTTCCCCGACGGGCAGATCGTGATCGACCTGCGCGGCCAGTCGCCGAGCCAGCCGCCGATGAGCACGGTCGAGGCCCTGGGGCAGATCCTGCGCTCGCTCGGCATCGGCGAGCCCGCCTCCGACGAGGCCGAGCTGATGCTGCTCTACCGCAGCAGGATCGCCGGCCGCCGGCTGCTGCTCATCCTCGACAACGCCGCCGACCCCGCGCAGGTGCGGGCGCTGCTTCCGGGCAGCAAGGACTGCGTGGTGCTGGTCACCAGCAGGACGCGGATGGCGCCGCTGCGCGCCACCGGGCACGCCGACCTGATGGACCTGCCGGTGCTCGACCCGGGCAACGCGGTGGCGCTGCTGGTCGCGGTGCTCGGCGAGGGCTCGCCGCGGGCCGCCGACCGCGACGCGCTGGCCGAGCTGGCGCGGGTGTGCTCCTACCACCCGTTCGCGCTGCGGATCTCGGCGGCCAAGCTGGCCGAGAACCCCGGGCTCAGCGTGCAGTCACGGGCGCAGGAGCTGCGCCGGCCCGACCGGCGGCTGGTGGGCGACCCCGAGGAGGCGTTCACGCAGGCGCTCAACCTGGCGTACGAGTCGCTGAGCCCGGTGCAGCGGCGGGCGTTCCGGCACGTCGGGCTGCTGCCCGGGCGCGATTTCACGCCCGAGGTGCTGGCGGCGGCGCTGGGCGTGCCGGTGACCGAGGCGGTGGTCGCGGTGGAGGGGCTGCACAGGGCGTACCTGGTGGAGCCGCTGCCCGGGCCGCGCTACCGGGTGCACGACCTGGTCAAGCGGCTGGCCAGGGAGCTGGGCAGGCACGCGGAGGCGGGCGTGCGGGAGGCCAGGGCGCGGCTGCTCGACCACTACCTGGCGGTGGCGACGGACCCGGCGACGCCGCGCGAGTGGTTCGAGGCCGAGCGGCGCTCGCTGGTCTCCGCCGTACGGCTGGCCGGGGAGAGCGGCGCGCACGGCATGGCCTGGCGGCTGGCCGAGGCCGTGTTCGAGCCGTTCAGGCGGCTGCGGTTCTACGAGAACAACCTGGAGGTGCAGCAGGGCGGGCTGACCTCGGCGATGCAGGTGAGCAACCGGCGGGCCATCGCGCTGATGCGCAGCCGCCTGGGCAGCCTCCACCGGGACATCGGGCCCTCCACGCTGGCGGCCAGGCTGATCGGCGAGGCGCTGGCGGACTTCGCCGAGCTGGGCGACCTCGAAGGCCAGGCGCGGGCGCTGAACGAGCTGGCCGAGGTGCACGGCATCGCGGGCAACAGCGAGGACGCGCTGCGCTACGCGGGCGAGGCGCTGGAGCTCCACCGGGCGATCGACGACCCGGCCGGCGTGGCGAGCAGCCTGCACACGCTGTCCCGGCTGCACCTGTCGCAGGAGCGGTACGAGCTGGCCCTGCACCACGCGGGCCAGGCCCTCGACGTACGCGAGGAGCTCGGCGACCGGCGCGGCACCGCGCAGAGCCTGATCATCCTGGCCACCGTGCAGCGCAACCTGGGTGAGCCGAACGCCGCGCTGTCGGAGGGCCTGGAGGCGCTGTCGATCTGCCACGACCTCGGCGACGAGCACGCCGAGGCGGAGACGCTGCTGTGCCTGGCGGAGATCTACGACCTGCTCAGGCTCCCGCACGACGCCCAGCGCGACGCCGAGCGCGCCCTGGCCGGCTACACCGCGACCGGCGACCAGTACGGCTGCGGCCGCGCCCTGTGCGCGCTCGGCCGCATCGCGCGCAACGGCTCCCGCTACGCCGAGGCCCTGTCCTACTACGAGCAGGCCCTGACGGTGCAGGTCGAGCTCCACCACGAGCAGGGCAAGGCCGAGACGCTCGGCGACATCGGGCTGGTGCACTGGCGGCTGTCGGACTACCTGCGCGCCGACGAGTACCTGAGCCAGGCGCTGGCGATCAGCCGGGTGATCCGCGACGGGCCCATCGAGGCCCGCATGCTGAACCGGCTCGCGCGGGTGCGGCGGCGCCAGGGCCGGTCGCAGGTGGCCTTCGTGTACGCGCTCGAAGCCCTGGACATCGTGCAGGGCCTGGGGAACCGGCGGGTCGAGGCCGACGTGCAGGAGACGCTGACGTACACGTACCTGTCGCTGGGGCAGCCCAGGTCGGCGCTGCGGGCGGCCAGGGCGGCGCTGGCGATCAGGGAGGAGCTGCGCGACAACCGGGGCAGCGCGCTGCTGTCGATGGCGCAGGCGCTGCTCGCGGCCGGCCGGTCGGCGCAGGCGCTGGAGCCCGCCAGGGAGGCGGTCGAGCTGCAGCACGAGACCGGCACCCGCGACCGGTGGGGTGCGGCGCTCACCACGCTCGCCCTGGTGCTGCTGGACCTGGACAGGACGGACGAGGCCGTGGTGTACGCCCGGCAGGCCAGGGACGTGCACCGCGAGTGCGGGACGCGGCGGGACCTCGGGTGCGCGCTGCGCGCGCTCGGGCTGACCTCGGCCCGGCTCGGGCACCGGTGGGCCGCCGTCTCCCACCTCCGGGAGGCCGTACGGACGCTGGAGGAGGTCGGGGACGTCTTCGAGGCGAAGCAGGTGGCGGAGGAACTCCGGCTTCTCCACGAAATGCCGACAAAAGTCGTTAAATCCCGGGCCTGAGGTCGCAGATCTTCGCCGGAAACTCCCGTTAGCTGGTGACACCAGCTACTCCAACGGAGGTGATCCGGATGCTCAAGAACCATCTGCGTCGAGACCTTCAGTGGCTCAAGCGACAGGCGCGCAAGGACAGGCGGATCACCGTCGGGCTGCTCGCCGGGCTCCTGGCGGCCTGGGTCCACCAGCTTCCCGCCGCCGGGGACGACTCCGCCTCGCCGCTGCTGCTGGCGATCTCGGCCGCGCTCGTCATGGGGTCGGCGGGCGCGTGGCTGCTGGCGGCGTACTTCGTGTCGCGGACCCTGCGGGTCCGGCGCGAGCCGGCGGAGGAACTGCGCTGGATCGCGCGGATCAGCCGCGGCAAGGAGTGGGCGTTCTGCTCGCTCAGCGCCTACGTGGCCTGGCACCTGCTGCACTTCGTGACAGCACTGCTGCTGGGCTGAAGGGCCGGCGGCGGGGTGTCACCTCAGGAATGGGGCCGGGGTGAAGCCCCGCCGCCTCCGTCGAGGGCGGCGCTCTCCAGGGAGTGGACGCGGATGCCCTCTCCGGTGTGCAGGAACTGGACGATCTCGGCCGCAGGCAGCCCGATGGTGCCGAAGTCGGCGTCCGCGTGGGTGTCGCACCATTCGACCAGCTCCCGGGGGTTCGTCAGCGGAGCGGCGAAGTGCACGAGGCTGACGTACCAGAGGTCGCGGACGCGGCCGTGCTCCAGGTCCCGCACGCGGCGCGACTCCAGCGCGTGGGCGAAGCGCTTGCGGAGCGTGTCCAGGGTGTCGTCCTGCGGGTGGGCGCCCACGAGGACGCCGCCCCGGTGCGGGCTCACGCCGGCCAGGCGTACCTCCGCCGGGGGCAGGCCGTCCGCCGCCTCCGCCAGCGCGGCGCCGTACGCGCGGCGCAGCGGGTCGTCCTGGGGGATGTGCGTGCGGTACGGCTCCAGCGTCCTGAGCGTGACGTGCAGGGTCCGGCCGCCGTGCACCCAGTGGCCGGGGGCGCTCACGGTGGCGGCCAGCTCCGTCATCCGGTCCACGATCTCGCCCTCGGGGCGCAGCACGGCCGCGGCTCCCCAGCGCGTGGCACCGTCCACCATGGGGAGGTCGTGGGTGGCCTCGCCGGCCAGCAGGGCCGCGCGTCCCCTCGCCCGGAACTCCACGAAATCGGACATCCGTGCAGTATGCCATGATCAGCGCCCGCCTCCCGCGTGATACTGGCGCGATGGAGCTGGCGGAGTGGTGCGCGAGGTGGCTGGGGGCGGCGCCGGTCGGGGAGCTCTTCCGGGCGGGGCATCTCTCGGTGGTGCGGGGGCTGGAGCTGGCCGACGGGCGGCGGGTGGTGGTCAAGTGCCGGGTGGCGGACGAGGCCCGGGTCCGGGGGTGCGTGGGCGTGCAGCGGCACCTGGCCGGGGCGGGCTTCCCCTGCCCCGCCCCGCTCGCCGGCCCCGAGCTGCTCGCCTGCCCCGTCCCGCTCGCCGAACCCGAACTGCTCGGCGAGGAGGTCGTGACGGCCGAGGAGTACGTGTCCAGGGGTGAGCAGCTCGGCGGCAGCGGGGTGGACCGGGCGCGGCCGTTCGCGGAGGCGCTGGCCCGGCTGGTGGGGCTCGCTCCCTCTCCCGGCGCCGCCGGCCCGCTCTCGCCCGCGCCGCCGTGGGTGGGGTGGGAGCACGCCGGGGCCGGGGTGTGGCCGTGGCCCGACGACCTGGACGCCGACCTCAACGCCCACCCTGGGCCCGGCTGGCTCGACGACCTGGGCCGGCGGGTGCGGGAGCGGCTGCTGGGCACGCGGCTGCCTGCCGTGGTGGGGCACGGGGACTTCGAGTCGCAGAACGTGTGGTGGCGCGGGGGCGAGCTGCTCGCCGTACATGACTGGGACAGCGTCGTGGCACTCCCGGAACCCGCCGTCGCGGGTGCGGCCGCCGCGGTGTTCACCGAGACGGGGCGGGCAGCCGAGCGGGCCACGGTGGAGGAGAGCGCGCGCTTCCTGGAGTGTTACGTGCGGGCGCGGGATGTGGGCTGGGGTCGCGAGGAGTGGGGGGTGGCGTGGGCGGCCGGGTTGTGGGTGCGGGCGTTCAACGCCAAGAAGGCCGTGGTGGCGGGCGCCGGACGCGAGCTGCTCGACCAGCTCGCCGCCCAAGCGGAGGCCCGGCTGCGGCTCATGGATTGAGCCGCGTCAGGGGCGCCGGATGAGCGCGAGGAGGGCGGGGACCCAGTGGTCGCCGTAGCGTTCGCGCAGGTCGGGGCGGCGCCAGTCGGTGCCGGTGACGCGGCCGCGGCAGAGCGGGGTGGCGCAGCGGCAGTCGAGCGCGAAGCCGGGGTCGGCGGTGCTGGTGGCGTAGTCGCTGGTGACCTCCTCGCCCGGCGAGAGGTCGCGGCGGGCCGCGAGGGTGTAGGGGCCGGTCCACCACAGGTTCGGGTCGCAGCTGTGGTTGGCCTTGCCGATCGGGCTGCCGGGAGGCAGGACCAGGTGGAGCTCGGCGCTCACGGTGATGGTGTCGACGTAGGGGACGGCGGGGTCGGCGAACAGGGCCTGGAGCCGGTCCCAGGTGACCAGGCGCCCGCCCAGGCGGGAGACGGTGGTGCCCGCGGGGATGGCCGCCGTGGCGAACAGGCCCTGGCCCGCGATCGGTGAGGGGCGGACCTCCAGGTCGGGATGGAGCCGGCACTCGGGCTCCGGATCTTCCGGCATGCGATCAATCCTGCCTCGGGAAGGCGGAGGTGTGCGGGCCGCTGTCGGGGTCGAACTCGTGGCGGATCCGCGCGCAGTCCTCCAGCAGCGCCCCCTGCAGCGAGCGCAGCTCCGTGTTCCGGGTCTGGTGGAACGCCATGACCAGCCGCTGCTGCTGGTGCGCGCCGTCGTCGAGCGCGGCGCACAGGTCTTCGAGGTCCTCGCGCCGCCCGCGGCCGACCTGCAGCATGCCGAAGTCCCTGAACACGCGTGACAGCGCCGCCAGCTCGTCCGCCAGGGGCTCGGGCAGGTCCGCGCCGCGCTCGCCCGGCAGCCCGCGTACGCCGGCGATGAGGTCCACCAGGCCCCTGGCGATGCCCCTGAGCTGGTGGCAGGCGTGGTCGAGTGCGGTGGCGGCCTCGGCCACCTGGCGCAGGCGGCGGTCGTAGCGGCGGCGGCGCAGCGACAGCCGTACGGACTCGGCCGCCTGCTCCGCGGCCTCCTCGGTGTCCTCCAGGCGCGTCGACAGGCCGCGGGCCCGCTCCAGCCAGTCGCCCGCCATGTCCCTGTCCCAGTCGCCCCGCAGGCCGCGCGACATGTCCTCGGCCAGGTCGGCCAGCTCGGCGGACAGGCCGCACAGCTCCTTGCCGGCCTTGTCCACGTAGCGGGGCGGCAGGACCAGGAGGTTCGCCGCGATGCCGATCGCGGCGCCGAGGAGCACGTCCGCGAGGCGGGCGAAGCCGTACGTGCTGCCGAGCGCGAACACCAGCAGCGCCGTGATGGGGATCTGCACGTTCTGGGCGGGCAGGTTCAGCAGGCGCGTCAGGACCAGGCCCGCCACCACCAGCACGGCCAGCGTCACCACGTTGGCTCCGATCAGCCAGATCAGCACCGTCGCCGCGCCCACGCCGGCGACCACGGCCAGGATCTGCTGGCCGCCGCGGACGAGCGTGCTGTACGCGGTCGCGGAGACCGTCAGCAGGACACCGATGGGCACCAGCACCGGCAGGTCCACCTTGAGCACGTACGCGGCCAGCCACCAGGCCAGCGCGCACGCCGCCGTCACCTTGACCGTCTGGGCCAGCGCCTCGCGCTCCATGCGCAGCCAGCGCCCGAACCCCATGCTCCGCACGCGCGAGAGCGCCGCCGCCCCGCCCGACACGATGCGTTCGAGCGGGGAGCCGGCCACTTCGCGCCCGCGCCCCGTTTCGGTCTCCATGTCCAGGACCTCTTCCCAGCGAAGTCGCTGATAGAGCCCCCTTCGATCGGGTAGCGGCAGGGTCGCGGCAGCTGAGGAGGGGTGGCACATGTCCGGCGATCTGATCGTTCCTGACGCCGCTCAGGGCGTGGTGGTCTTCGTGCACGGCAGCGGCAGCAGCCG
The DNA here is from genome assembly GCF_014207985.1 of Nonomuraea rubra. Lineage (NCBI taxonomy): Bacteria > Bacillati > Actinomycetota > Actinomycetes > Streptosporangiales > Streptosporangiaceae > Nonomuraea > Nonomuraea rubra. Next base: position 11,642,826 of record NZ_JACHMI010000001.1, read on the forward strand.
GCACAGCCCGCGCAACCGCTACGTGGCGGCCGCGCTCAACGAGGCGGGCCTGGGCACGCTGCTGTTCGACCTGCTGACGCCCGAGGAGGAGGCCGACAGGGCGAACGTGTTCGACATCGCGCTGCTGGCCGAACGGCTGCTGGAACGCACCGCCTGGGTGCGCGAGCAACCGGAGGCCAAGGGCCTGCCGATCGGGTACTTCGGCGCCAGCACCGGCGCGGCGGCGGCCCTGTGGGCGGCGGCGGAACCGGGTAACGCGGTCGCCGCGGTCGTCTCGCGCGGCGGCCGTCCCGACCTGGCCGGGGACCGGCTGGCCGAGGTACGCGCGCCGACCCTGCTCATCGTGGGCGGGCGCGACCCGGTGGTGGTGGAGCTGAACGAGGAGGCGCGGGGGCGCCTGCGCGCGGAGAGCCTGATCACGGTCGTGCCGGGGGCGACGCACCTGTTCGAGGAGCCCGGCGCGCTGGAGGCCGTGGCCGGGCATGCCCGAGACTGGTTCACCACGCACTTCTCCGGACCCCGGGAGCCGATGTGAGACTGTCCGCCACCGTTCTGGAGTCGCCCGACGCGAACGCGCTGGCCGCCTTCTACCTGGCCCTGCTCGGCTGGCAGGTGAGGGAGGAGGAGCCCGGCTGGGTGATGCTCGCGCCGCCCGGCGGCGGGGCCGGGCTGTCGTTCTCGACCGACCCCCAGTACGTACGGCCGACCTGGCCGGCCAGGCCCGGCGCCCAGCAGATGATGGCGCATCTGGACATCGAGGTGGACGACCTCGACGAGACCAGCGCCAGGGCGGTCGAGCTGGGCGCGACGGTCGCCGGCTTCCAGCCCCAGCAGCACGTACGCGTGCACTTCGACCCGGACGGTCACCCCTTCTGCCTCTTCGTGAACACGTAGCGGTGCTGATCCATCACGTTGAAGTCACGCACGGTTTGTGCGAACGTCAGGTGCGGATGACATCCCGACTCGACGGCGGTTTGCGGACGTGCCACTTCTGGAGATCAACGGTCTCACCTGGGAGACGCACGGGCTCCGGCGCCGCCTGTCGCCCGACCCGCTGACCCTCGACCCCGGCCAGACCGCCGTGGTGGTGGCCGGGGGGCACGCGGAGGCCGACGCGTTCACCGACCTGCTGCTCGGCCTGGAGATGCCCGTCGGCGGCCCGATCCGCCTCGGCGGCCAGGAGATCACCATGCGGCTGCCGGCGGAGCGCGAGATCGGGCTGGTCCCGGCGGGCGCGGGGCTGCTGCCGCACCTGACCGTCGAGCGGAACCTGGCGCTGGCCGCGCGTGACGACCTGGCGCCGTCGTTCGTGCAGGGCCGGATCGCGTTCATGGCCAGGCGGATGGACATCCAGGGCTTCCTGCGTTCGAGGCCGCACGAGCTGGCCCACGACGAGCGGCTGAGCGTCGCGCTGGCGCGGGTCCTGTGCCGGCCGCTGCCCGTGAAGGTGGTGGTGATCGAGGACCGGACGGGCTGCGGGCCGTGCCACGGGGCCGTGAGCGGGGCGCTGGGCGCCGATCCCGGGCTGGCCGTGCTCGTCGTCACCGACGACGGCACCAGGGTGGCCAGCCTCGCCTCCCCCTCGTGCATCTGGGAGATCGCCGATGCCGATCAGCCGTAGGGTGTTGCTGGCCGCCGTTCCCGCCGTGCTGGTGGCGGGCTGTGCCGGGCAGCCGCCGTTGCGGGTGGCGGTGGTCTGGAGCGGCGAGGAGTTACGCCGCTTCCTGCGTGTGGTGGACGCGTACGTCGCGGCCTTCCGGCGGCCCGTCAGCGTCTACTCGGCGGGCGACAACATCAGCGCGCTGCTGCGCGGCCCCGCCGAGGACGTCATCCCCGACGTGGCCGTCATCCCGCGCCTCGGGCTGCTCTTCGACCCCGTGGTACGGCCCCGCATCAGGCCCAGGACCGGCGGGCACGCGCAGCCGGAGTTCTGGCGGCGGCTGGTCACGCCTCGTGGGAGCGGGGAGGAGCTCGGCGCCTGGTTCAAGATCGCGAACAAGTCGCTGGTGTGGCAGCGTACGGGCGAGCAGTGGGCGCCGGCGAGCCTGACCTCCTGGCAGCCCCGCCCCGGCTCGCTGGCGATCGGCGCGGCCGACGGGTGGGTGCTCAGCGACTGGTTTGAGAACGTGCTGCTCGCCTACGCCCCCGAGGTGTACGACGGCCTCTTCCCGCCGGCGGAGCGGGGCAACCAGGCGTGGTGGGGCGTGGCCCAGGTCACCGAGGCGCTCACGCTGCTCGCCACGATCTGGCGCGAGGCGTTCACCCACGACCAGGGCCGGCGGGCGCTGACCATGCAGTTCCACGACTCGATCCTCGACGTGTTCAGCTACCGCACCGCCGACGTGGTGGCCGCGCCCGACTTCGCGCTGCCCGTCATCGAGCTCTACGGCGGCCGGGACGTGGCCCGCCACTTCCCCTTCCCGCGGCACGGGGACAAACCGCCCCCGCTGGTGGTGGGGGGCGACGTGGCCGTGGCGATGCGCGGCGGCGGGCAGGACGCGCTCGACTTCGTGAACTGGCTGACCAGGCCGCGCGCCGCCGGCGAGCGTGACGCGCTGACCGACTGGGTGGACGAGGGCGGCTTCCTGACCCCGTACAGGGCGCCGTCGCACCCCCTGCTGCGCGCGCCCGCGCAGGCGCTGAGCAGGGCGGAGAACCGCCACTACGACCTGTCCGACCGGCTCATCGGCAGGTTGGAAGGCGGCGACGGGCGCGGGTTGTGGCGGGTGCTCACCGAGCTGTTCACCGACGTCACCGCGGGCACGGTCGCGCCCGCCACGGCGGCCGCGGCCGCCCGCGAGAAGATCGTGGAGGGCGCCGCCCGATGAGCGAGCAGAACGCCTTCCTGTTCGAGGTGGCCCCGCACCACGACGCCAGGGTGCCGGTGGCCGGTCAGGGGCTCAGCCGCTGGCGGGCCGCCCTCTACCTGCTGCTGGCGGTGCTGCTGTCGGCGGGCGTGATCCTGGCCCCGCTCCTGGTGACCGTGCTCATCAGCTTCTCCAGGCCCGGCGCCTGGTCCGACGTGCTGAGCGACGGCCAGGCCTGGCAGGCGGTCGGCAACACGCTGATCTGGTGGGTGCTGGTCGTGGTCGTGTGCGCGGTGGGCCTCGGCCTGGCCTGGCTGGTCAGGAACGCCGGCCCCGCGCTCGGCCTGGTCATGCGGGTCATCCTGGTGCTGCCCGCCGTGGTCTCCCCGCTCACCACGGGAGCGATCTTCCGGCTGCTGTTCGACACCAGCCGCGAGCGCGGCATGGCCGCCGCCCTGCTGGGCAGGGACACGGCCTTCCTCGGGCCCGGCTGGATCTGGCTGGTGCTCGGGCTGGCCTTCGTCTGGCAGTACGCCGGCGTCGCGTTCCTGGTCTTCCACGAGGCGCTGAACCGGCTGCCGTCGAACCTGCTGCGCATGGCCAGGGCGTTCGGCGTCGGGCGGCAGCGGCGGCTCTGGTCCGTGGTGCTGCCCGCGCTGGCCGGGCCGGCCGCGCTGGCGTACCTGTTCGCGCTGGTGGCGGCGGCCCGCGTGTTCGACCTGGTGCTGATGGGGGTGCCGGGGGCGACGCAGGCGCTGGTGGAGGGCGGCGGGCTGTACTGGTGGCGGCACAACGACGATCTGGGCGACGCCGGGGCCGCCGCGCTGGCCGTGCTGATGTCCCTGCTGGTGGCGGGGCTGGCCTCGCTGGCGCTGCTCGGCCTGCGGGGGCGGGTGAGCTGGGCGGATCCGGCTCCCGTGGCGCCGCCCCCGGCTGGCCGGGGCCGGCGGTTGTGGCCGCTCGGCGGCGCGGTGGCGGTGCTGTGGCTGCTGCCGTTCGCGGCGCTGCTGTTCACGTCCCTGCGCGAGCCGGTCGCCGCCGCGCGGACCGGGTGGTGGAACGGCGAGCCGTGGACGCTCGGCTCGTACGCGGAGGCGCTGTCCGACAGCGCGTTCACCGGGGCGCTGGGCACCACGTTCCTCCGGGCCGTCGCGGTGGTGTGCGTGGTGCTGCTGGCCTCGGTGCCGGCCGCGTACGTGCTGGCCCACGAGCACCTGCTGCCCCGGCGCGCCTGGCGGCCCGTCCTGCTGGTGTCGGTGGCCCTGGCGGCGCTGCCGCCGCAGGCGTTCGCCGTGCCGCTGCAGCGCTGGCTGAGCCCGGTCGGCACCCCGCTCGCGCTGATCATCGTGCACGCGGCGCTGGTGATGCCGCTGGCGGTGCTGGTGCTGCACAACGCGTTCGTCCGGGTGCCCGCCCCCATGCTCGCGCGGGACCGGTGGGAGCTGTTCCACGTGGTACGCGAGGCGCGCCCGGCCGTGGTGCTGGCCGGGGTGCTGGCGTTCGTCCTGGTCTGGAACGACGCGGTCGTCGGGCTGCTGCTCAACTGGCCGTCCGGCGACCACCTGCCGCTGATCCTGCTGGAGCAGGCCCGCCACTTCATGAGCGCGGCGAGCCCGCTGGCGGCGCAGGCGGTGATCGCCACAGCGGTGCCCGTGCTGGTGGTGGCCGTGACCGCGCGCCGGCTCTACAGAGGGCTGACCCGGGGGGTGCGCCGGTGACGGAGATCTCGCGCAGGGAGCGGCTGAGCTTCCGGCTGTCGCGCCTGTACCGGCGGGCCGCGGCGCACCTGCCAGAGCTGGGGATCGGCGGGGTGCTGACGGTGGGCGGCACGATCCTGATCCTCCAGGAGGAGCTGATCAAGCAGCTCATCGGCGGGTTCCCGACCTGGTTGCTGATCGTGCTCGTCCTGGTGGTGCCGGTCGTGGCGGGCGTGCTCACGTACCTGGTGCGCCGCCGCCGTCCCGAGCCCGGGCCCCGGCCGGTCCTGGCGGCCATGCCGTTCCCCGACCGGGTGGACGGCCTGGTGGGCAGGGACGCCGAGCTGCGGCGGATCAAGGAGGAGGCCCTGGAGCACGGGATCGTCGTGGTGCACGGCGGCATCGGCATGGGCACGTCCTCCGTGGCCATCCAGGCGGGGTGGGACCTGGCGGGCGAGGAGCGCAAGCAGCGCTACGCCGACCTGCGCGGCCCCGACAGGGACCGTCCCGAGACGCCGCTGAGCGTGGCCCAGCGGGTGCTGCGCACGCTGAACCGCCCGCCGGGCGGCATCCAGGAGCCACAGGACGCGACCGCGCAGGTGATCGAGGCGCTCACCGGCACGGGCTGCGTGCTCCTGCTGGACAACGTCAGCTCGTGGAGCCAGGTCGAGTGGCTGCCGACCCGGGTGCCCGGCGCGCACGTCGTGGTGGCGGGCACGCTCACCGACCCGCCGCCGCAGCACGTGCAGCCCATCCAGCTCGGCCCGCTCGCCCCCGACGCGGGCCGGGCCCTGCTCACCCGCCACCTCGGCGCCGAGCGGGGCTCCCCCGACCCGAAGGCGCTGGACCTGCTGGTCGACTCCTGCCTGGGCAGCCCGCTGGAGATCGTCAGGGTCGGCCGCTGGCTGGCGGGCAATCCGAACGTGCCGCTCCAGACGCTGGTGGACGACCTGCGCAGCCTGTCTGTCGCCGACACGCTCGACTTCGTGCTCGGGCTCAGCGTCAAGCAGCTCAGGCCGACGGCCAAGCAGCTCTTCGTGCTGCTGGCCGGGCTGCCGATCGCGGAGGTGGACCACCAGGCCGCCGCCGCGCTGCTCGGCGTGCCGTCCGCCGCGGACGCGATCAACGAGCTGGCCGAGCTTGGGCTGGTGGAGAACGTCCGGATGACGCGCGTCAGGGTGTCGAGCGCGTTCCGCGGCGGCGGCGCGGACAGCACGCCCCGGGAGGTGGCGGCCTGGCGGCGGCTGGTCGAGCACTTCGCCGAGCAGGCCGGCGCGTACGCGGAGCGGCTGCCCGCCGAGGAGGCCAGGACCTGGTTCGCGATGGAGGACCGGGTGCTGCTCCAGGTGCTGGCCCGCAAGGCGCCCGCGCCCAGGACCGGGCGCGCGCTCGCGCGGATCGCGGACGCGCTGGAGACCTGGTTCCGGCTCGAACAGCGGCACGAGGACCGGCTGCGCGCGGCGGCGGAGCTGGCCAGGGCCGCAGAGGCGCTCGGGGACGAGCCGGTGCAGGCCACGGCCGAGCTGCGCCAGTGCGCGATCCTGCTCACCTCGGGCGACCCGCGCAAGGCGCGCCAGCACTTCAACCGCTCGGCGGCGCTGCGGGTCAGGGTCGAGTCGTGGCCTGCGGAGCTGCACCTGGCGCACGCGGCGATCCTCCTGTCCGGCGGCGACGAGTTCACCGCCGTCGAGTCCGCCCTCGTCCGGTACGGGCAGGCGCTGGCCGGCGGCGACGTCCTCGGCCAGGCCATCCGGCTGGCGAACGTGGCGGCGCTGCTCATGCGCAGGGGCCAGACGCTCGACCACGACGGCCGCGGCCCCGAGGCCCGCAGCCTGTACACCAACGCCAGGGTGGTGCTGTTCCAGGCGGTCGACCTGGCGCGGCGGGCCGGCGAGCCCGCGACCGAGGCGCACGCCCAGGAACTGCTCGCGCTGGCCCACCACTACCTGGGCCAGAGCCACGACGCCGGCCTCCACCTGGACGAGGCCGAGCGGCTCTACGCCGGGGCGGCGGACGAGCTGGGGCGGGCGCGCTGCCTGGTGCACCGGGCCGGGATCATGCTGGAGGACCCCGGGCAGGCCGCCGACGCGGTGGCGGCGCTGCTGGAGGAGGCCGAGCCGCGGCTGCCCCAGGCAGGGGTGAGCACCGCGCTGGTCCACCTGCACCTGGGCAGGCTGCGGAGGGAGCGCGCCGCGGAGCACCGGGAGGCCGGGCTGGCGGCCCTGTCACCCTGGGACGGGATCGCCGAGCCCAGGCAGGTCAGCGAGCTGCGGGCGCTGTTATCGGCCCTGTGAGCGGTCAGACGGCCACCGTCGCCAGCGTCCTCCCGTCGAAGGTCTGGATGGTGAAGTGGTTCAGCTCGGACTGCGGGAGGCTGGTGCCGCCGTGCAGGAGCAGCGGGTCGGGCGAGCCGGGCACGCCGTACCCCTTCTCGGGCACGCCCCAGCTCGCGACGACCTCCGAGCGGCCGTCGTCGCCCACCGCCATGAGCCGGCACTGCAGCGGGCCCTTGACGCCCTTGAGCTCCAGCGCGACGTGGGTGCCCCAGCCCTTGTCCTCCACGCCGACGAGCCCGGACACGCCGGTGGCCGGGTCGCTGACGGGGTAGGTGCGGCCGGTCATGAGCAGGGCGCGGGCCGGGCTGTGGATGCTGTCGGGGTTGGGGCCGCTGGTGAAGGAGCTGACGCCGAGGAAGACGCCGGCCGCGACCACGAGGCACGCGGCGGCGGTCATGAAGCCGCGGTGGAGGCGGCGGCGCCTGCGCTCCTTGGCGGCGCGGTGGACCAGCAGGGACTCCACCTGCGGGTCGGCCGGATGGGGCAGGAGATCGTCCGGATGGACGGTCTTGATCAGCTCGCCCATCGCGGCGAACGACCCCACTTCCGACGCGCAGCTCCCGCAGCCGTCCAGATGGCGCTCGAAAGCGGCCCGCTCCTCCTCGCTGAGCAGGCCGAGCGCGTACGCGGCCACGTCCTCGTGGTGTACCTCTGTCATGGCGCCACCCCCCTGTCATCGTGACGCACCTGGATCACGGCAGCGTCACCCCCCTTTCCTCCAGCGCGACCCGTAAGGCGCGCATGGCGTAGTACACGCGGGACTTCACCGTGCCCACGGGCACGCCGATCGTCTCCGCCGCCTCCTGGACGGTGCGGTCCAGGAGGAACGTCTCGGTGAGCACCTGCCGGTGCGCCGGGGAGAGCGACATCATCGCGTCGGTGACGACGATCTCCCGCAGGAGCTGCTCGTCCTCGGCCGCCACGGGCATGACGCGTTCGGGGATGTCCTCGACCGTGTCGAGGGGGCGGGAGCCGGAGCGGCGGCGGTTGTCGATGACGACCCGCCGCGCGACCGTGGCCAGCCAGGGCATCAGCGAACCTGAGTCCGTACGGAGGTCGTGAAGGTTGCGCCAGGCTCGGACCAGGGTCTCCTGGACGACGTCCTCGGCCCAGCGGCGATCGCCGCCCGTCAGCCTGACGGCGAAGGCCATCAGGGGGGCGCCATATTCGCGGTAGAGGGCTCTGACCATGGCCTCGTCGGTTACGCGGTGAGTCACTCCGGGGCTCCTCGCGCAGCGGATATCATGAAATATCGCGCTCGGTAGGCTGATATTGAGAATTATCACTCTAGCCACGAGGCGAGGCCAGGGTTGGGTAGTTTGCCCGTCTCGCCGTATAGCTAGATTTATCCGTTAAATCGTGCTTCAGTCCCCTGGAGAGGGGATTATGATCATTCGGTTGACGATCCGCGATCCGGCGGCCTCCACCGCCGTCGACGCCGAGGTGACGGCGGAGCCCGAGACCCTCGTCGGCTCGCTGCTGCGGGCGCTGCCCTTCCCCGTCAGAGGCCGCCCCTGTTACGTCGGCGGCGACAAGCTCGACCCCGACTCCCGCGTCGCCGACAGCCCCCTGGTGCCGGGGGCGACGATCAGCGTGGGCGAGCCGGAGCGTACGCAGCCCTGGCGGCCGCTGGCGGCGGCGGGCGCGATCCGCGTGTTCGCCGGCCCGGACGCCGGCCGGGTGATCTGGCTCAGCCCCGGCAGCTACGTCATCGGCCGCGAGTGGACCGACCTCAGCCTGCCGCGCGACCAGAAGGCGTCCAGGCGGCACGCCCGCCTCGACGTGTCGTGGACCGGCGAGGCCACGGTCGTCGATCTCGGCTCGCGCAACGGCACCCTGGTGAACGAGCTGCGCGTCCAGAGCCCGGTGGCGCTGCGTCCCGACGGGGTGCTCCAGGTGGGCGACGACCGGATGCGGTGGGCGCCGCTGCCGTCCACCCGGCTCAGGACCACCCGCGCGCGGGACGGCCGCATCGACTTCGACCGGGCCTTCTCCCCCGCCCCAGCCGTCGCGGGCGCCCGCATCACCATGCCCAGGAACGAGATCCCGCAGCGCAATATCGCCGTGGCGCTGATTTCGTCACTGTTGCCGCTGCCGATATCGATCGCGATGGCAGTCCTGTTGAAAAGTCCATATTTTCTGCTGTTCGGAATTCTGACGCCGATCACGTTCTTCGGCACGCAGTGGGTGGAAGGGCGGCAGCGCAAGAAGAAAGAGCGCGAGTTCGACCAGCGCAAACGCGACACGCTTGAACGCATCAGGCAGCACGTCGTGCACGAGCAGTGGTTGCGGCACGTCGTCGCGCCCGACGAGGTGGACCTGACGTTCGCCGCCACTCACGAGGGGCCGGGCCTGTGGCCGCGCAACGCCGACTCGCCCGACGGGCTCACCCTGCGCGTCGGCGTGGCGGACGAGCCGGCCACGATCACGTTCGACGGCGAGCCGTGGCCGGAGTTCACGCCGCCGGTCCTGCGCGGCGTGCCCGTCACCGTGGACCTGCGCCAGATCGGCGTGCTGGGCGTCATCGGCCCGCCGGAGCCGGTGGACGCGCTGCTGCGCTGGCTGCTGGTCCAGCTCGGCACCCTGCGCGCGCCCGACGAGCTGCGGCTGGTGGTGATCACCGCGTCCGGGGGCGGGCACCTGGCCTGGGCGCGCTGGCTGCCGCACCTGAACGTGGACGCCCCCGTACCGTGCCTGGTCGGCAACACGCCCGAGACCCGCACGGAACGCATCGAGGAGCTCAAGGACCTGGTCACCGAGCGGCTCAAGGCCAAGGAGCGGCGCGTCGCCTTCGGCGAGGAGATCGTCGTCGTCCTCGACGGGGCGCGGGCGTTACGCGACATCCCCGGCATGAAGGAGGTGCTGCGGGAGGGCCCCTCCGTCGGCGTGTACGTGATCTGCGCCGACCAGCGCAGCCTGAACGAGTGCCGCGGCGTCTGCGAGCTGGACGGCACCGGCATGCTGCTCACCAGGGGCCGCCAGGGCCTGCCGGTCGCCGTGCAGCCCGAGAGCCTCGGCGAGCAGGCCGCCGAGCGCATCGCCCGCGCCGTGGCGCCCATGCGCGACCGCCTCACCCTGGCCAGGGCCGAGAGCGTCATCCCCGACGCCGTACGCCTGCTCGACGCGCTCGGCCTGGGCGTCCCCGGCCCCGAGGCCGTGCTGGCGCGCTGGGCCGCCGACCCCGGGCCCACGACGAAGGTGTGCATCGGCGCCGACGGCACCGGCCCCGTGACCGTGGACCTCGCGGCGGACGGGCCGCACACGATGCTCGGCGGGGCCACGGGCGCGGGCAAGAGCATCCTGCTGCAGACCCTGGTCACCTCGCTGCTGCTGGCCAACCGCCCCGACGAGCTGAACCTGGTGCTCGTCGACTTCAAGGGCGGCAGCGCGTTCCTGCCGTTCGAGCACTGCCCGCACGTGGTCGGGCTGATCCGCTCGACCGGCGACACCGCCGCGGACGTCTTCGACGAGAGCGCCGCCCGCCGCGTCCTGGCCTCCGTACGGGCCGAGGTGCGGCGGCGCGAGGCCATCCTCGCCAGGTACGGCGGCGAGATCGACGCCTACTGGAACGCCGGAGGGCGGCTGCCCCGGCTGGTCATGGTGTTCGACGAGTTCGCCCGCGTGCTGGAGACCTCGCCCGACTTCCTGCGCGAGCTGGTGAACGTGGCCGCCAAGGGCCGCTCGCTCGGCATGCACCTGGTGCTGGCCACGCAGTCGCTGCAGGGCAAGCTGTCACCCGAGCTGAAGAACAACATCTCCCTGCGCATCACCCTGCGCCAGAACGAGCCCTCCGACAGCACCGAGGTGCTCGGCGTGCCCGACGCCGCCACGATCCCGTCACGGCTGCGCGGCCGCGGCATGATCATGCGGGTGGGCGGCGAGCAGCGCACTCCCCAGCTCTTCCAGACCGGCTACCTGGGCGACCCGCCGCCCACCGGCTCGGCCCCCGCCACCGCCCGGCTGACGCCCTGGCCCGCGCTCGGGCTGCCGAGGCCGGAGCTCCGGGACGCGCCGCGGGCCAGCCGTACCGACCAGGACCTGGCCATCGCGGCCGTGCTGGAGGCCGCGCCGCGCCTGTCCACCGAGCCGCCGTTCCGGCCCCTGCTGCCGCCCTTGCCCGCCGCGCTGCCGCTGACCGCGCTGCCGGGGGCGGGCGGGGTGCCGTTCGCGCTGCTGGACGACCCGGCCAACCAGGCGCAGCCCGCCATGGGGCTGGACCTGGGCGGGACCGAGCGGCTCATGGTGGCAGGGGGGCCGCAGTCGGGGCGCACGACGTTCTGCCGGACGCTGATCTCCAGCCTGGCGGCGCGCTGCTCGCCCGAGCAGGTGTGGCTGTACGTGGTGGAGAACCAGCCGGGCGGGCTGGCCGCGTACGCGTCGCTGCCGCACTGCGGGGCCGTCATCGGCGGCGGGGAGCCCGACCGGATCAGGCGGCTGGTGACGTGGCTGGCCGAGGAGGTGGAGCGGCGGCGGCTGGCCCGCCTGTCGCCCGGGGAGCCGTCCGCGCCGGTGATCGTGCTCGTCATCGACGGGTGGGAGTACTTCGAGGATCGCGGCAGCCCCGACTTCTTCGAGACGCCGCTGCTCGTCACCCTGCGCGGGATCGTGGCCGGCGGGCCGCCCGTGGGCGTCCACACGGTGGCCGTGGGCGGGCACGACATGTTGCGGGGCAAGACGCCCGACCTGTTCTCACGGCGGCTGTTCCTGCCGTTCCCCCGGGAGGAGACGCGGCGGTCGTACCTGACGTCCGGCATGGTGTCGCCGCCCGTACTCGCCGGACGGGCCATCGAGGCGGCCGGCGGGCTGCACGCCCAGATCTGCCTCCCACCCGAGGACCTGCCCGCCCCCGCCCGCCGCCCCTCCCACGCCCGCCCCGCCCAAGGCCCCAAGCCCTTCCCGCCGCTCCCGGCCGCCGTCCCGCTGGGCGAGCTGCCGGACCAGGCCATCGGCGTCGGCGGCCCCGACGTCACCCCCGTCGAGCTCGACCTCTTCGACCTCGGTCCCCACCTCGTGCTGGTCTCCGGCCCCTCCGGCTCGGGCCGCAGCAACGCGGCGCTGGTCATGGCCACCGTACTGCTGCGGGCGGGGGTGCGGGTCCTGGCCATCGGGCCGCCCCGCTCGCCGCTGGTGCGCTCGCTGCCCGAGGCGCGGGCGCTTGCGGGCACCTCGTTCACGGACGCCGCCCTGCGGGAGGCCGTGGAGGCTTTCGAGGGGGAACGGTACGCGGTGGTGGTGGACGACCTCGACCAGGTGACCGTCACGGCCAGGGAGCAGGGGTTCGACACCCTGCCCACGTTGCTGCAGGACATCCTCGCGCCGTCGGAGCTGGGGCGGCGGGCGCTGGTGTTGTGCGGGGACGCCACGCCGCTGCTGGAGGGGCACCGGCGGGCACTGTCGGGCGAGGTGAGCGAGGTGCTGCGGTCGGGAACCCGGTTCCTGCTGACGCCCACCAGCCGGGTGCACGCCCGCGAGCACGGCATCAACCTGGAGCCGGACCAGTTCTTCGGGGGGCCGGTGGGGCGGGCGTACATGGGGACGGCTCGGCGGCTGGATCTGGTGCAGTTCGCGGTGCTTTAGAGGCGCTGGGCGTGGCGGAGCTGCTCTTCCATGTTCCAGTCCGGGGGCCGCTTCGACTTGCGGAACCAGGGGCATCCATTGGCGATCCATTCCTCCCTGGCACGGCGCACCGAGTCCGGGGAGGAGTCCTCGTAACCGAACTCGGTGCCGCAGCAGGCACAGATCGCCCGGTTGGGTGTCATGCCGTCATCACCCCACGGAGGCTCCGACTGGAGCAGACCGCAAACCCGGCAGTGCATGTCGCCGTCATTGGGCATTGAAGTAGTCCAAGTTCGTGGGATGAGGATGGCGCTGTGGATCCGGCTTGTAGTAGGTGCGGGGCACGCCCTGGGCGGTCGCCACACCGAATTGCTCCGTTTGCGGATCGTAGCGAACGACGTCGCCGTTCGACCGGGTCTTGGTGAGCACGCCGGGATGGCTGCCGGTCAGGAAGTCCGTCGCCTCCTCCACATACTCCTTCGCGTTGTTCAGGTGCGGGAAGTCGCTTCCGTGCCGTGCCCAGTGATCATAGGCGTTCTCGACCCGGGACATCCCACGCGTCCTGGTCCAGATCCCGTAGGGGGTCAGACCCAGCGGGTCCATCCACACCTGTGGATTGAGCACGTACGCGTGCGGATCCCACCCACCCCGCAACCCGATCGGATCCGCCGCCACGTAACACCCGGCATCCGGGTCGTAATGCCGCAGGAAGTTGTAGAACAGCCCCGATTCCTGATCCTCGTACTGCCCGGGGAACCGCAGCGGGCAGTCGGCGTCCGACGTGATCGCGTCCGGTGAGGCGCCCCACAGGGAGCGGCGGGTGCGCCAGGCGATCTCGCCCTCCGCCGACACCAGCTCGGCGGGTGTTCCCAGCAGGTCCGTGGCGATGGCGTAGAAGCGTTCGTCCACCCATGGCTGGGAGCGTTCCGTCTGGGTCAGGGGGCGGAAGGAGCCGGGGGCCCAGTCCCAGGAGGTGGTGCGGTCGTCGGTGGACTGTTCGGCCAGGGTGAGGCCGTCCCAGGTGAAGTCGGTGCGGTGGGCGCCGTCGGCGCGTTCCTTGGCGATACGGCGGCCCAGCGGGTCGTAGAGGTAGCGCCAGCGGGTGCCGTCGGGGGTGGTGACGGCCGTCAGGCGGTCGTCGGCGTCCCACGTGTAGTGCCAGGTGCGGGGTTTGGTGGACAGGCCCTTGCGCTGGCGGAGGATCGTACGGCCCTGGCGGTCGTACTCGTAGCGGGTGCGGCCCGCCTGGCGGACCATGGTGCCGGTGTACGCGCGGGGGCCCTGCGAGTCTCCCGGCGCCGGCCAGGTGGCGTCGGTGATCTGGCCTGCGGTGTTGTAGCGGTACGTCTCCGGCCGGCCCGTCGCGTGGACGGCGGTGACGCGGCCGGCGGGGTCGAGGTCGAAGCGGCGGCGGCCGGAGAGGAGGTCGTCGATCTCCGTGAGCTCGCCGTCCCTGCGGTAGCCGTACGTGCGGCGCTGGACCATCCGGCCGGCCGGGCCGCTGGTGAGGGTCTGGGAGTGGAGCCGGCCGTCGTCGTCCCAGTCGTGCAGCAGGGCGATGCCGGCGCCGAACGTCCTGGAGGTCTCGCGGCCCGCCTGGTCGTGGGTGAAGTGCAGGGTCTGGCCGGCCGTTTCGAGGGTGAGGGGGAGGTCGCGGGCGTCGTACGTCCAGACGGTCTCCGCCCCGGACGGCGTGCGGCGCAGCACCCGGCGGCCGAGCGCGTCGTAGGCGGAGGTGAGCGTGCGGCCGTTGCAGGTCTCGCGGACGACGCGGCCGCGGGCGTCGCGGCCGATGGTGAGGTCGGCATCGGGGTTCGCGGCGTGCACGAGGCGGCCGAGCGGGTCGTAGTCGAACGTGGTCAGGCGGTCGCCCGCCCGGCGGCCGATGAGCCGGTCCAGGACGTCGTAGACGAAGCTGGTGGACTGGCCGGCGCCGTTGATCCGTTCGGTGAGGTTGCCCACGGGGTTGTGCAGGTAGCTCAGCACGCGGTGGTCGAAGTCGGTCTCCTGGACCAGGTTCCCCACCGGGTCGTAGGTGTAGTGCCAGGTCAGGCCCTGCGGGTTGGTGACCTTGGTGAGGCGGAGCTCGGTGTCGTAGGCGAACTCCAGGCGGGCGCCGTCGGGCGTGGTGCGGGCCGTGGGGACGTCGAAGGGGCCGATCTCGAAGCGGGTGGGCTCGCCCATCGCGTCCACGTGCTCGACCAGGTTGTTCTCGGCGTCGTAGGTCCAGCGTTCCACCGCGCCGCCGGGGCCGGTGCAGGTGGCGGGGCGGCCTTCGACCGTCCACGTGTAGTGGGTGGTGTGGCCGAGCGGGTCGGTGACGGAGGTGACGCGGCCGAAGGCGTCGCGTTCGCAGCGGGTCGTGGCGCCGGTGGGGTCGGTGATCGTCAGGGGCAGGCCGGCCGGGTCGGAGGTGATGGTGTGGGTGTGGCCGAGCGCGTCGGTGATCGTGGTCAGGTGGCCGCGGTCGTCGTAGGCGCGGGTGGTGTCGGGGGTGGCGACGAGGTTGCCACGGTCGTCGTGGCGCAGGATGGCGACGAGGTTGCCGCGGGCGTCGTGGCGCAGGATGGTCGTGGCGCCGTCGAAGCCGGTGACGGTGACCGGCAGGTGCAGGGCGTCGCGCGTGCAGCGGCTGGTGGCGCCGTCCGGGCGGGTGACCGACAGCGGGGCGCCCGCCTCGTCGTAGGTGTAGCGGGTGGTGCGGCCGAGCGCGTCCGTACGGGCGAGCAGCCGGTCGTGGTGGTCCCAGAGGTAGCGGGTGGTGTGGCCGAGCGGGTCGGTCTCGGCGGTGACCTGGAGCAGCTCGTTGTGGTGATAGGTCGTGACGTGGCCGAGCGAGTCGCGGGCCCGGGTGACGCCGTCGCCGTACGAGAGCTCGGTGTTGAACACGCCCGCCGACCCGGTGCCGTACACGCAGCGGCCCTCCAGGTCGTAGGTGTAGGCGTACCAGGTGCCGAGGCGGTCCTTCCAGCGCGTCAGCCGGCCGTCGTCGTCGTAGGTGAAGCGCAGCGGCAGGCCGGAGGAGTTGGTCACCTCGGTCAGGTCGCCGGCCTCGTCGTAGGCGTACGAGAGCAGCCGCTGTCCGGCGCCGCGCAGCCGGATCTCCACGACGCGGCCCTGGGACGTCTCGATGTCCAGGTGGTAGCCGCCGGAGTGGACGATCTCGGAAGGCAGGCCGTCGGTGTAGCGCACGTCCAGGCGGTTGCCGTTGCGGTCGGTGATCGCCGCGACGGGCAGCACGCCGGCCTCGGTCGTCTCGGCGAAGTGCGTGGTCCGGCCGGTGAGGGGGTCGGTGACCGTGTAGCCGTCGTCGGTCTCGCGCAGGGCCAGCCGGGGCCCGTCGTCCGGGTACGCGGGGCGGTCCTGCTCGGGGTACGGGAACGTGAGCAGGGCCCCGGTCTCGGTGGCCAGGCAGAGCCCGTCGGCGTCGGCCTCCAGCCGCTGGTCCAGCGTGGAGGCCCAGGAGCGGCCGAAGCAGCGGCCGGTGCGGTACGTGGACAGGTGGGTGCGTTCCAGGTGGAGCGGCAGCACGCCGGGCAGCTCGACGTCCGTCTGCGGGAGCAGCACGGTGCCGGTCGGGAAGTGCACCGGGTCCTGGCTGAAGAACTGGCGGCCGCGCTGCCACGACGCGGTCGCGGCCGTGCCCTGGCGGGCGCCGCCGCTCCGCACGGCCGTACGCAGCGAGGGCGAGCCCAGCGCGTTCCCGCCGCCGCGCACGCTCAGGGCGCCGGTGCCGGCCAGCGTCCCCCCGCCGCCGCGGATCGTGCCGCTCATGCCCATCACGGCCCTGGCGCCGCGGCCTGCCAGGGCGATGCCCTTGCCGATCGGGAGCACGCCGAGCGCGGCCAGCCCGACCTGCCCCAGCGAGCCCCTGCCCTGGCGGTACTTGTTCAGCGCGTCGCCGAGCACCACCGCGCCCGCGGCCACCGCCACGCCGGCCAGGATCACCCCGGCCACGCCGCCGGTGCCGATGACCAGCACCACCAGCCCGGCCACCGCCCCGATGGTGCCCGCGAAGGCCACGAAGTCGTCCCAGGACCTGAACGGCGTGCTGATCGTGTCCCAGGCCTTCTGCAGCCACGACCTGTCCTTGATGCCGCTGCCTTCGAGCGCCTGGTCGATCTCCCGGGTGGCCCGGGTCTCGGCGTCCGCGCGCAACGTGGCCGCCTCCTCGGCGATCCGGCGGGCCCGCGCGCGGTCGTCCTCCGCCCGGCGGGCCCGTTGCAGCGCCGAGCGGGTGGCCTCCTGGGTGGCCGGGTCCGCCTGTGCCAGGGCCGACTCCGCCTCGGGCACGTCGCGTACCGGGCCGGGGAGCTGCGCCTGGATCTCGCGCAGCGCCCCCTGCGACTGGGCCGCGGCCTCCTGGCCACGGCGCAGTGCCGTACCGGCCTGGGTCCTGGCCGCCTCCAGGCTGCCCGCGTACGTCATCAGCGCCTCGCCGGCGCCCCGGTACGCCTTGCCCAGCTTGGCCAGCTCGCCGGGCAGCTCGCCCAGCGCCTCGGCGTAGCGGGCCGCGTAGTCGCCGCGCATCCGCAGCGCCGAGCTGTCACCCGACACGGTGCTCAGCTTGGCCGTGTTGTCCTCGGCCAGCCGCGCTTCCTTGAGCAGCCGGTCGGCGAGCCCTCTGACCTGCCCGGGGTCCCCCGGGGCGGGGTCGCCGGCCAGTCCCAGCACGTCCCATCCGCCCGGCATGGCGTCACGCTCCCGCGCCGCCGCTGAGCGAGGCGTCCAGCTCGCGGTGCTTGGCGATGGCCGTCTTGAGGAACTGGCTCATGCCCTCCAGGCCCTGCATGACCTGCCTGGCGCCGTTGTTCCACTGGTCGTAGTCCTGCTGGAACTTGCCCGAGGCCCGCTCGGTGACGAAGTCGCTGCTGACGAGCTGGTCGATCATCGCCTTGAGCTGGGTCAGCCGGCTCTCGATGTCCTCCTTCTCCTTGTTCAGCCGGGTGGCGCTGTTCTCCACCTGCGGGAAGCTGAGGTGATGGGTCCCACCTGCCATGACGGTTCACTCTCCTTGGGGGTCGGACCAGGCCAGGGTGGCGCTGATCGCGTCGAACAGGTCGAGCATGGGCTCGGCCAGGCTGAGGTGCGGGCTGGTGAGCACCAGGTCCAGCACGCCGTGCCCGCCGGGCACGGGGATGAGGGTCTGCATGACCACCGAGTCGAGCTCGCCGGTCTCGACGCCGGTCACGCGTACGGCACGGCCCGCGTCCAGCTCCACGATCTCGACGCCGCGCCAGCCGGGCGTGCCGGGCCTGGGCGGCACGGCGACGATGCCCGAGGCGATCGCCTCGACCGTGTTGCCCTCGGGGTCGGAACGGCCCCGCGTGTGCAGGACCATGAGGGTGGCCAGCACGGTGCCGGCGTCCTCCACGTGGTCGGTCATCGCCGCGCCGAAGATCGCCCCGTGCCTCGCCGCCAGGTCGGCGACCTCGCGCAGCACCTTCAGCAGCACCGACCGGTGCGGGGCCAGCTCCGGCGTGGCCGCCACGCGGGCGTCCACCAGGCGGGCCAGGTCACCGGTACGGCCGGCGCGCCAGACGTCGAACTCGTACCAGGAGTCGGGCACGCGCACGGTGAACCCGAAGGGTAGATCAGCCATCGGTCAGCTCCTCCATGAAGGCGTCCACGGGTTCGGGCGCGAGCGTGACGTCGTCCACCCGGACGGCGCGGCCCGGCACGAGCCGGGGTGCGGGCTGCTCGACGCCGCCGACGTTGACGGCGCCGACCTGGCGGCCGTCCGGCAGGACGATCCAGCCGCCGACGACCGACGCCCCGCGGACCTGGCCCGTCGCCCGGTACAGGCCCGACGGGCGCTCCACGACGGGCGCGGTGAAGCGGAAGGCGTCCTCGCCGAGCACGAGGTTGCCCATCGCGCCGTCCTCGTCCAGGTCGGCGGTCATCAGGGCCTTGCCGCCCTTGGGCGCGGTGAGCGTCACGCGGTTGTCGCGGGCGTCGCCCGACATCCAGATCTCGCGGCGGCCGTCACAGAAGTAGCCGATGGCCTTGCCCTCGCGCACCGAGAGGGCGACGAGCCCGCCGCCGGAGGACACCCGCCCGGCGAAGTCGGCCTTGTCCGGCGTGGGGTCCTCGCTCCGCTGGGGCGCGGCGGCCTGTCCCGTCGGCGTGGAGTCCGGGCTCTGCCCGGGTGGCTCCTCGATGAACACGGCCCGCGCGCCGGCCGGGGCCGCCGGCCGGTCCGTCAGCGCGAACACCAGAGACACCGCGACCGTCGCGATCACGACGCCGGTGAGCACGCCGAGGCCGAGCGCCTTCATCACGAGCCGCCCGTGCTGGTCGAGAGCGAGTCGGCCAGCGAGCCGTCGAGCGTGCCGGTGCCCTCGACGAGGGCGTCCAGCAGGCCTGCCGCGCGCTCCAGGAGCTGGTTCATGCGCTCCCGGTTGTCGGAGGACTCCTCGAAGAACCTCCGTACGGCGTCGTCGACCTTCTCCGACCCGGTCTTCGCGTCGAGCGCGCCGGCGTTGCCGCCGTCCAGTGCCGCGCGGATGGCCTTGAGGTCCCGCGAGACGTTCGCGGCCTCCTGGCGGTTCGCGGTGAATTCCTCAGCCATTGCTCGTCTCCCCCTTGATGGCCTCGAACGCGCGCCAATCCCGATAGACGGTCTCGATGATCCGGGGCACGCTGCCGCGGCCCTCCATGCGCAGTTGCAGCCGCACCGGCCGGCCCTGGCCGTCCACCTGCAGCGTGAACCGCACCGGCCCCTCGGCCGGCAGGCCCGCCCACGCGTCCTGGCCCTCCTCGCCCCTGACCCGGTGGGCCGGGGCGGAGCCGCGCAGCGTGCGGCCGTTCGTGCCGGCGGGCTCGCTGGTCACGTTCGAGCCGGCCGCGTCGATCAGGCCCTTGATGGTGCGTGGCGAGCTGAGCTCCCGGACGGTGCCCGCCGTCCGCTGCGCGCACGGCTCCACCGGCGGATGGTCGGCGTCGAACGCCACGCCGCCCGCCACGCCCCTGCTGCCGACGAGGGCCACCGGGGTGGGGCGTGGATCGTTCCCACAGGTGAGTTCCATGTCGTACGACGTGGCTGGCGTGCCCGGGTCGAAGCTCAGCCGGCCCTCGGCCACCGCCTGCCCCGTCGCCGGCGTCTCCTCGATCACCTGGCGGAACGTGGCCGTGCGCCGGCCGACCGCGCTCAGCACGTCGCTCGCGCGCGGCTGCGTCCCGCCTTCCCGGCCGGAGATCATGATCACCGCGCCTGCCGCCCCCGCGACGAGCGCGATGCCGATGGCGATGCCCGTGAGGTACGCCGGCCTGCGCCAGAACGGCGTGGGTACGACCTGCTCAACGTACGGCGCCGGCTCCTCCGGCCTGGTCCGCCGCTCGGCCTCCAGCAGCAGCTCGTGTGCCGTGGCGCCCTGGGCGGCGCCGGAGTGGCCGAGCAGGATGCGTACCAGATCGACGGCCGACGGGCGGGAGGCCGCGTCGGAGCGGCGGCACTCGCCGATCACCGCGCGCAGCGCGGGGAGCAGCCGGTCGAGGTCGGCCCCGTCGTCGGGCTCGCGGCCCGTCGCCGCGAACACGACCACGCCGGCCCAGTCCTTGACGTCGTGGGCGGGGAACAGGCTGTCGCGCGGCCCTGGCGCGAAGAACGCCTGGCCGCGCGGCCCGATCAGGACGTTGGCGGGGGTGAGCCGCAGCCCCGCGATCCCGCCCAGGTGCAGCCTGGCCATGGTGGCGGCGGTGCCGAGCGCGAACAGGTAGAGCGCCTCGTCCTTGAGGGGGCCCGCCGTCCTGACGGCAGCGGCGAGCGTCTGGCCCTTTCCCAGGTAATCGCGCGGCCGCAGGGCCAGGCCGTCGCTCCATCCCTGAAATTCCATCGCCATCCCCGTGGCAGCCGGTCAGCGCGGCAGGGCACGCTCGAAATCCGCCTTCGCGCAGGTCAAGTGGCGTTTTTCGATGTCGGTGCGTGCTGTTGTCCGACAGGTTGTACGCGGTCGGGCGGGGACGGGTTCAATCGAATTCGCGAAAATCCTTCTCGCTTCCGGGAACCGGCATGGGTTCAGCCGGGGACCGCTGTGAAGAGCTCGTTTCGGCTGATGCGGTTCCGGTCACGGCGGTGGGCCGGGCAGGCGGCCGCGCCACTTCCGAGCACGACCGGCGCCGCGCCGCACTCCGGCTCACGGACAGCGGGCACGCGTTGCCGGCGGGGGCGCGGGCGTGGCAGCGCCGGTCGTTCGCCGAGCTGACCGCCTCCTGGGACGAGCCCGACCGGGTCCGGTTCGCGGCCTACCTGGAACGGCCGGCCGACGAGGTCGGCGCCCAGCTTGACCTTGACGCGACGTCAACGTTTCTAATCGCAGGCGAGGCCGCCGACAGGAAGGAACGTTATGTTGCGGGTCGCGCTGCGGATCGTGGGGTTCGAGCTCAAGGGCCTGGCCGCCATCGGGCTGTGGGTCCTTCGCCGCCGCAGGCAGGGGGTGCCCGAGGGCGCGACCGTCGTGACGTACGCCAGGGAGCAGGCCTTCGTGCTGACGTTGTTCGCGTTCGCCATGGCGGTCGAGACCGTGGTGATCGACCTGCTGCTGGTCGCGCTCGGGGTGCCGGAGTGGCTGCGGTTCGGGGTGCTGATCGCCGACCTGTACGGCCTGCTGTTCGTGGCCATGATGGCCGCCGGCTGCGCGACCAGGCCGCATGTGGTGACCAGTGACGAGGTGTGGATCAGGTACGGCGCCTACTTCGAGGTGCGCGTGCCCCGTGACCTCATCGCCGCTGTGCGGGCTGGGGGGTCGTACAACGAGGACAGCATGGTCGCGGTCAAGGACGGCAGGCTGACCGTGGCGGTCTCCTCGCGCGTGAACGTGGCGATCGAGCTGGCCGAGCCGCTCACCGTCGTGCGACCGCTCGGCAGCCGGGCCGAGGTGAGCTCGATCCGGTTCTTCGCCGACTCGCCGGACGTCGTCCTGGCGGCACTCCGGACCGGCGAGGCCGCCCGCCCGTAGCGCGGCCTGGCGGCGCCTCTCAGCGGGACGCCCGTGACGCATCCCGCACCCGGCCCTAGGCGAACCCGATTTGCGGCGTTACGTTCCAGTGAGCACCATCTCGGGATCTTCCACCCTCGACCTCGGATGGAGGCGCCGCCATGCTCTTATCCAGCCGACGCGCCTGGACAACCGGCATGAGAACACTCATCGTCGCGGCGATCGTCACCCTCACCCCCACCACCCTGGCCACCCCGGCCGCCCGGGCGGCAGCGCCGCCGGACATCCCGCTGGCCAACGTCAAGGCCCACCTGACCGAGCTCCAGTCCATCGCCACCGCCAACGGCGGCACCCGGGCCCACGGCCGCCCCGGTTATCTGGCCTCGGCGAACTACGTCAGGGCCCGGCTCGACGCCGCCGGCTACACCACCACCCTGCAGTCGTTCACCTACAACGGCGCCACCGGCTACAACGTCATCGCCGACTGGCCGGGCGGCGATCCGAACGACGTCCTCATGGTCGGCGCGCACCTCGACAGCGTGACCGCCGGGCCGGGCATCAACGACAACGGCTCCGGCAGCGCGGCCATCCTGGAGACCGCGCTGGAGGTGTCCCGCCAGGCCTTACAACCGTCCAAGCACCTGCGGTTCGCCTGGTGGGGCGCGGAGGAGCTGGGGCTGCGCGGCTCGCAGTTCTACGTGAGCAACCTGCCGGCCGCCGAGCGGGCGCGGATCAAGGGGTACCTGAACTTCGACATGGTCGGCTCCCCGAACGCCGGCTATTTCGTGTACGACGGCGACAACTCGGACGGAACGGGGTCGGGGCCGGGCCCGGCCGGCTCGGCGCAGCTCGAGCGGACCCTCCAGGACTACTTCACCTCCATCGGCGTGCCCACCCGGGGCACCGACTTCGACGGGCGCTCCGACTACGGGCCGTTCATCGCCGTGGGCATCCCGGCGGGCGGCACGTTCACCGGCGCGGAGGGCATCAAGACCGCCGCCCAGGCCACGCTGTGGGGCGGCACCTCCGGACAGGCGTTCGACGTCTGCTACCACCGCGCCTGCGACACGACCGCCAACGTCAACGACACCGCGCTCGACAGGAACGCCGACGCCATCGCGTACGCGGTGTGGACGATCGGCACCGCCGTCCCGCCGGTGACCGTCTGGTCGGACCCGTTCGAGACGGCCACGGGCTGGACCGTCAACCCGAACGGCACCGACACCGCCACCACCGGCCAGTGGGAGCGCGGCGACCCGGAGGCCACCACGTCCAGCGGCGCCAAGCAGCTCGGCACCACGGTCAGCGGCACGAACGACCTGGTCACCGGCCGCCTGGCAGGCTCCTCGGCGGGCGCGTACGACCTCGACGGCGGGGTCACCTCGATCCAGTCGCCGCCGATCACGCTGCCGTCGGCGAGCACGCTGAACCTGTCGTTCTCGTGGTACCTGGCGCACGGCTCGAACGCCTCCAGCGCCGACTACCTGCGCGTGCGCGTGGTCGGCGGCACGACCACCACGGTGTTCAGCCAGGCGGGCGCGGCCGTCAACCGCAACGGCGCCTGGGCCACGGCCTCGGCGAGCCTGAACGCGTTCGCCGGCCAGACCGTGCGCATCCTCGTGGACGCCGCCGACGCCTCCGGCGCCTCGCTGGTCGAGGCGGGCGTGGACGACGTCCGGATCACCCGATAGTTCCCCTGGCCGGGCCGCCGAAGGTCCGCCATCCGTTGTGGAGCCATGCCATGGCACTGTCACCACTCATCCGAAAATCGGCCTTGCCCTTCCTCGCCGCCGTCCTGCTCGCCGGGGTGCTGACCCCCGCCGCCGAGGCGGGGGCGCCGCGCGACCCGGAGATCGAGAAGATGGTCCGGCAGGTGGACGCGCGCAACCTGGGCCGGATCATCGCCAAGCTGGCCTCGTTCGGCACCCGGCACACGCTGTCCAGCCAGGACGATCCTGTACGCGGCATCGGCGCCGCCCGGGACTGGATCCACGACGAGTTCTCCAGGATCGCCGCCACCTCCGGCGGGCGCATGACGGTGGAGAAGCAGTCGTTCGTCCAGCCCGTCTCGCCGCGCATCCCCGCCCCGACAGTGATCACGAACGTGGTCGCCACGCTGCGCGGCACCCAGGACGCCGCCGCCGGCCGCACGTACGTGGTCAGCGGCCACTACGACTCCCGCTGCAGCGACGTCATGAACGCCACCTGCGACGCCCCCGGCGCGAACGACGACGCCTCCGGGGTGGCGGTCGCCATCGAGGCCGCCCGGGTCATGGCCACCCGCACGTTCGACGCGACCGTGGTGTTCATGGCGGTCGCGGGAGAGGAGCAGGGCCTGTACGGGTCCGCGTACTACGCCCAGCGGGCCAAGCAGAACAACGTCGACGTCCAGGGCATGTTCACCAACGACATCGTGGGCAGCGCCGACGGCGAGAACGGGCGGGACGCCGGGGCGGTGCGGGTGTTCTCCGAGGGCGTGCCCACCTCGGAGACCCCGGCCCAGGCCGCCGTCCGCCAGTCGGTCGGCGGCGAGAACGACGGGGTGTCGCGGCAGCTCGCCCGGTTCGTGCACGAGACGGCCGGCCAGTACGTGCCCTGGTTCGACGCCCGCCTGTACTACCGCAGGGACCGGTACCTGCGGGGCGGCGACCAGATCCCGTTCCTGCAGCAGGGGTACGCGGCGGTGCGCTTCACGGAGGTGCACGAGAACTACCGGCACCAGCACCAGGACGTGCGGGTGGAGGACGGCGTGCAGTACGGGGACCTGCTGCGGTTCGTCGAGAACGACTACGTGGCGCGGGTGGCGCAGGTGAACCTGGCCGCGCTGGCGGTGCTGGCCCGCGCGCCGCGCTCTCCCTCGCGGGCGGCGATCGTGACGAGCCGGCTCACGAACGACACCGAGCTGCGGTGGGACGCCAACCCCGAGCCCGACATTTCGGGTTATGAGGTGGTCTGGCGGGACACGACCGAGCCGTTGTGGACCCACTCCCGCTTCGTGGGGAACGTGACCTCGTACACGGTGGAGGGCCTGTCGAAGGACAACTTCCAGTTCGGGGTGCGGGCGGTGGACAAGCAGGGACATCGCAGCCCCGTCAGCCATCCGGCCCCCGCGAGCTGAGTACAGGCGTCCGGCCTCGCGAGCCGAGCGCGGCCCGGGTGGGCGGGCGCACCGCCCGCCCACCCGGTCACAGATCGTCAGCCGGTGGCCGACTCCGCCGACAGGGCGGCCGCCGCCTGGGGCGCCGTCCTGGGCGGGATGCCGCGCAGGTTGAAGGCGAACCGGGCGACCGAGTCCGCGATCGCATCCGAGTCCACGTCCAGCGCCGTGTGGTTGATGTTGGCGATCGTGTCGCACGCCTGGTGGTAGCAGACGTCGTACGCCACGCCGGCCGTGCCGCCGAACAGCGCCGCCTCCTCGGGCGTCTTGAGGCCCTCGGCACCGGTGAAGATGCCACCGGACGGGATGCCGACGGCGATGAACGGCCCGTAGTCCGAGCGCCCGTCGAAGTCGGTGCCGACGGTCGGCAGCGACCGGGAGCCGAAGAAGGCCTCGAACCGCTCCTCGATCTCGTCCGAGCCGGGCGGTCCAGCGGGCGACCCGACGCCGTCCGAGTCGTCACCGTCGTACAGCTTGTACGCGTAGTTCGGCGAGGCGATCATGTCGAAGTTCAGGTACACCCTGATCCGGTCGCGCTGCGCCTCCGACAGGGAGGCGACGTACTGGTCGGACCCGAGCAGCCCGACCTCCTCGGCCGCCCAGAACGCGAAGCGCACCTTGTTCTTGGTCGGGACGAGCGCCATCTCCTCGGCGATCTCGATGAGGGCCGCGCTGCCGGAGCCGTTGTCGTTGATGCCGGGCCCCTCAGGCACGCTGTCGAGGTGCGCGCCGACCATGACGACGTTGCGCGGGTCACCGAAGCGGCTCTCCGCGATCACGTTGTCGTTGGTGCCGAGCACGAGGTTGGCGTCGACCTTGAGCCGGACGGTGGCGCCGGCCGTGGCGGCCAGCTCGTTGCCCACGGCGAAGCTGGAGAACACCATGGGGATCCCGGCCCGCCACTCGCCGATGTCCAGCGGGAAGGGGTCCGTACGCCCCGGCTGGCCCTCGTTGAAGACGATGATCCCGGACGCTCCGGCCTGGCCGGCGTTGACCACCTTGTTGACGAAGGGGCAGGTGCCGCGCTGGATGAGCGCGATCCGGCCGGGCACGAAGCCCGCGAAGTCGGACGCCTCGCAACCACTGGTCGAGCTGGGCGCCGGGGTCGGCGGCAGGGTCAGGTCCACGCCCTGGACCTGGGCGGTCACGTCACCGGCCGGGGAGGGCTGGAAGGTGACGAAGTCGGTGCCGGGCACGTACGACTTCGTGGTGGGCGCGGTGAGGTCGAGCACGGGCGGGCTGTTCTCGCTCCAGCTCTCGACGAAGTTGATCGGCTGGCGCGTGACCTTGTAACCGGCCCTGCGCAGCTTGCCCTCGACATAGGCGACGGAGGCGTCGTAACCGGGCGTGCCGACGGCGCGGTTGCCGCCGTTGGCGTCGGCGATGGCCTGGAACGCGTCGAGATGCTTCTTGACGTTGGTGCCCTTGACCTTCTTGACGAGCACCTTGGCGAAGGCGTCGTCGAGGCCGCCCGCGTGCGCGGGCACGGCCATGGCCAGGGGTAAGGCGAGGGTGGCGATCAGAACGGTGATGATTCTTCGCATACAGGTCCCCATGGGTTACCAGGAATGCGGCATTTCCCCCCGAGGCGCCGCTGCCCGAACGTAACCCGGCGAACAATCACCGTGAAGACCCACTATGTGGCAAATTCGCGACATCACTCCGTACGGCGGGCGCGGGCCCGCCGCTTGCCCTCGTGCATCGCCTGCACGCGGGCGATCGGGATCGTGTGTCCCTCCTCGACGAGGTCGGCGGGCAGCCGCTGCGGCGCCGGCATGTGCTCGGCCCACGGGTCGCCGTCCTTCAGCAGCCCCGGCGCGGTCCGCACGGTGAAGTCCCGCGGCGACACCCGGTCCAGCTCCGACCACGCCAGCGGGAACGAGACGGGCACGCCGGGCCGGATGCGCGGGCTGTAGGCGGCCACCACCGTGGCCCCGCCCGCCCGGGTGGAGTCGAGGAACACCTTGCCCTCGCGGTCCTCCCGGATGAACGCGGTGGTCGCCAGCGCCGGGTCCAGCCGCTCGGCCCGCGCCGCCAGCGCCCGGGTGGCCGCCGCGAGGTCGTCCATCGCCGTGCCCGCCACCACGGGCACGAACACGTGCACCCCCTTGGCGCCGCTCGTCTTCACCGCGCCCGCCAGCCCCATGTCCTCCAGGGCCTGCCGGACCAGCAGCGCGCCGCGCACCGCCAGCGAGAACGAGTCGTCGTGCTCGGGCGGGTCGAGGTCGAGCACCAGGTGGGTGGCGTGCTCGCCGGCGAACAGTGCCGGGTGGTACTCCACCGCCCGCTGGTTGGCGAACCACAGCAGCGTCTTCCTGTCGTCGCACAGCGCGTACGTCACCTGCCTGCGCGACGCCTCCGCCCACAGGGACACCGACCGCACCCAGGCGGGGGCGTACTTGGGCAGGTTCTTCTGCATGAACGGCGCCTGCCCTGGGCGCACGCGGACGACCGAGAGCGGGCGGTCGCGCAGCACCGGGATGATGCGGTCGCGGACGGCGTCGAGGTAGTCGACCAGGTCGCGCTTGGTGGCGTCGGCACCGTCGAACAGCGGCTGGTCCAGGTTGGTCAGATCGACCCCGTCACGCGTCTCATCAGCGGCCACCCGCCCTACGATGCCGATCCTCGAACGTGTGGTCAACAACGACCCCTGTTACAGTGGGCCCTTGACGCGGGGTGCCCGGAAGGCCGGGCTGAGATCACACCCGTCGAACCTGATCTAGTTCGGACTAGCGAAGGGACGTCGCAGCCGTGAGCGCTGTTCCCAAAGTCCTGTCCATCGCGGGCACCGATCCCAGCGGCGGTGCCGGGATCCAGGCAGACCTGAAGACCTTCTCCGCGCTCGGCGCGTACGGCATGACCGTCGTCACCGCGCTGGTCGCGCAGACCACCACCGGCGTGAAGGGCATCCACGAGGTGCCGGCCGAGTTCGTCGCCGAGCAGCTCGACACGCTGCTGGCCGACGTGCCCGCCGACGCCGTCAAGATCGGCATGCTGGGCAACGCGCCGCTGATCAAGGCCGTGGCGGCGGCGCTCGACACGTACCGGCCCGAGTACGTCGTGCTCGACCCGGTCATGGTGGCCAAGAGCGGCGACCGGCTGCTGCCGGCCGACGCGGTGGCGGCACTGCGCGAGACGCTGCTGCCCCGCGTGCACCTGATCACCCCCAACCTGCCGGAGGCGGCCGACCTGCTCGCCGAGAAGCCGGCCGGGAGCCTGGCGGAGATGCACGAGCAGGCGCAGCGGCTGCGGGCGCTGGGCGCGCGGCAGGTGCTGCTCAAGGGCGGCCACCTCGACGGCGAGACGTGCGTGGACGTGCTGGCGACGCCGGAGGGCACGGTCGAGCTGGCCGCGCCCCGCGTGGACACGAAGAACACGCACGGCACGGGCTGCACGCTGTCCTCGGCCATCGCGGCGCTGCGCCCCCGCCACGACGACTGGGAGGGCGCGGTGCGGGCCGCCAAGACGTACCTCACCGAGGCGCTGCGCGCGGCCGACAGCCTGCACGTCGGCCACGGTCACGGTCCTGTCCACCACTTCCACGCCATCTGGTAGGTCCTGCATGTTCTGCGACGACATCTGGCAGCGCACGGCCGGGCTGATGCGCGCCATCCACGAGCACCCCTTCATCGCCGCCCTCGGTGACGGCACCCTCGACCGCGAGCGGTTCGGGTTCTACATGGTGCAGGACGCCCGCTACCTGGAGGCGTTCTCCAAGGCGCTGGCCACGGCGTCCGTGCGGGCCGGCGACGCCGGCGACGCGGCGTTCTGGGCGCAGAGCGCGCACACGGCGCTGGTGGCCGAGCGGATGCTGCACGCCGGGTACATCGAGGAGCTCGACGCCAAGGGCCCCACCTCGCCGACGTGCCTGGCGTACGCGTCGTACCTCCAGGCCACGGCCCTGACCGCACCGTACCCGGTGGTCGTGGCGGCGGTGCTGCCGTGCTTCTGGATCTACCAGGACGTCGGCACGGCGCTGCTGGAGCGCGTCGGCGACACCGCCGGCCACCCGTACGGCAAGTGGATCTCCACCTACGCCGACCCGGGCTTCGCGGCCTCCGTCGAGCAGGCCAAGGCCATCGCCGACCGGCTCGCGGCCGCCGCCGGCCCGGACACCCGCGAGGCGATGGCGCAGGCGTACTGCCGGGCGGCGGCGTACGAGTGGATGTTCTGGGACAGCGCGTGGCGGCGCGAGAGCTGGCCCACGGAGCGGTGGCTAACCGCTTGACGAGGCCCTGGCCATCGCCTCCTTCTCCTCGCGGGTGGCGATGAGCCCGGCGGGGGCGTAGAGCTTCGACTCCTCGAACGGCGCCTCCGTGTCGGGCAGCGGCTCCTGCGCCCGGATCGCCTTGATCCACACCCGGGCGGCGTCGACGATCACCACGATGATCAGGATCGCGAACAGCGCCGCCAGGATGCCGTCCACGGTGGAGTTGACGACGATCTGCTGCATCGCGCCGGTCGTCTTGGCCGGCGCGAGAAGCTGTCCCTGGTCGAGCGCGGTCTGGTAGCGGTCACGCTGGGCGAAGAAGCCGAGCCCCGGGTCGGGCGAGAACACCTTCTGGTAGCTGGCGGTCAGCGTGACCGCCACGTCCCAGGCCAGCGGCACGCCCGTCACCCAGGCCCATTTCAGCCGCCCGCTCTTGATCAGCAGGGTCGTGGCCACGGTCAGCGCCACGGCGGCCAGGAGCTGGTTGGCGATGCCGAACAGCGGGAAGAGCTGGTTGATGCCGCCGAGCGGGTCGTTGACGCCCTGGTAGAGGAAGTAGCCCCAGGCGGCCACGACCACGGCGCTGGTCGCGACCAGCCCCGGCCACCAGCTCACCCGCGCGATCGGCTTCCACAGGTTGCCCAGCGTGTCCTGGAGCATGAACCGCCCCACGCGCGTGCCGGCGTCCACGGTGGTGAGGATGAACAGCGCCTCGAACATGATCGCGAAGTGGTACCAGAACGCCTGCAGCGCCGCGCCGCCGAGGAAGCCGGAGAAGATCTGCGAGATGCCCACGGCCAGCGTGGGCGCGCCGCCCGTCCTGGCGATCAGCGTCTCCTCCTGCACGGCCGCGGCGGCGGCCCGCAGATCCTCCGGGGTGATGACGAAGCCCATGTTCCTGACCGCCTCGGCGGCGGTCTCCACGGTCGGGCCGAGCACGCCCGCCGGGGCGTTCATCGCGAAGTAGAGCCCGGGGGTCAGCACGCAGGCCGCCGTGATCGCCATGATGGCCACGAACGACTCCATGAGCATGGAGCCGTAGCCGATCATCCGGACCTGGGTCTCCTTCTGGATCATCTTCGGCGTCGTGCCCGACGAGATCAGCGAGTGGAAGCCCGACAACGCGCCGCAGGCGATGATGATGAACACGAACGGGAACAGCGACCCGGCGAACACCGGGCCCTCGCCGTTGAAGGCGAAGTCGGTGAAGGCCGTGGTCCGCAGCGGAGGAGCGGTGATGGCGATGCCGATGGCGATCAGCACGATGGTGCCGATCTTCATGAACGTCGACAGGTAGTCGCGGGGCGCCAGCAACATCCACACGGGCAGCACGGCCGCGACGAACCCGTACGCGATCAGCCACAGCGCCAGCGCCGACGGGCTCAGCGTGAAGAACGGCGCCCAGCTCGACTCCTGCACCCAGCCGCCCGCCACGATCGCGAGGATCAGCAGCGCGACGCCGATGACCGTGGTCTCGACGACCCTGCCCGGCCTGATCACCCGCAGGTAGAAGCCCATGAACAGGGCGATCGGGATCGTCATCGCGATCGAGAAGACGCCCCACGGCGACTGCGCCAGCGCGTTCACCACGACCAGCGCCAGCACGGCCAGCAGGATGATCATGATGGCGAACACCGCGATGAGCGCCGCGGCCCCGCCGACCGGCCCGATCTCCTCGCGGGCCATCTGCCCGAGGCTCCTGCCGTTGCGGCGCATGGAGAAGAACAGGATCACCATGTCCTGCACGGCCCCGGCGAAGATCACCCCGGCGATGATCCAGATGGTGCCCGGCAGGTATCCCATCTGGGCCGCCAGTACGGGCCCCACCAGCGGCCCCGCCCCGGCGATGGCGGCGAAGTGGTGGCCGAACAGGATCCGGCGGTCGGTCGGCTGGTAGTCGATGCCGTTGTCGAGCCGCTCGGCAGGGGTGGCCCTGCGGTCGTCGGCACGCAGCACCTTGCGCACGATGAAGCGGGCATAGAACCGGTAGGCGATGGCGTACGAACCGAGCGCGGCGCACAGCAGCCACACCGCGTTGACGTTCTCGCCCCTGGACAGGGCGAGCACCGCCCACCCCACGGCGCCGACGATGGCCACCGCCGTCCAGATGATGATGGAACGCACCTTCACCGATTACCTCCCGTAGTGAGGGCCATATATGGGGCGCCCCAGGCAGCAGCGCAGACCGGCGTCCGGCGGCAGATCGGAGACGAAGCGCCGCCAGCGCCACAGCGGGCGGCAGTCGATCGTGACGGGGAGGTCGGCGAGATGCAGCCAGGCGGTCGGATGGGCGTACGCCAGGCCGGTCGGCCCCAGCGGGCGGGCCCGGCGGGGCAGCTTGGCGCGGCTCAGCGCCCTGACCGAGAACTCCCCCGCGTCCGCGCAGCAGAGGCCGGTCACGTGCCAGTCGAAGAAGACCACTTCTCCGTCGCGGAGAGCTTCACGGGCTGCGGAGGTGAGCGTGATACGGGACATCTGGGGCTCCTGAAGATCAGGCAGCTCAGAATTAACCCGGGCCTTACCCGCTGTAATCACTTCCGAAACAACAGAAGCGCCCCCCGATTTCCGGGGGGCGCTCCTTCGTCAGGACGTCACTGCTTCCACGGCTCGAAGTACGCCACCGTGGCGAAGTCGACCTCCAGGGCGAACGGAGGCGTGCCGCCGGTCCCGCTGGCGCCCGTCACGAAGATCCGGACCCCATCGGCGCCGGTCGCGTCCACGGCCAGGCCGTGGGCGTTGTCGGAAGCGCCGACCGCGCCGTCGTAGCGGCCGACCCAGAGCTGCTCGCCGCTCCCCGCGTCGTACGCGACGGTCACGTAGTCCGTGCCCTTCGCCTGGTCGTCGGCGCTCTGACCGGCGATGACGACCTTGCCGCCGTCCGGCGTCACCCTGACGGCCCAGGCGTAGTCCTCGTTCCTGGCCTGCCCGTCGAAACGCTGCACCCAGGACCGCTGCCCGGTGGCCGCGTCGTAGGCGAGGGTGGTGAAGTCGGATCCGGTGCCCTCGCCGGTGGTGTTGCCGGTGACGTACAGCCTGCCCCCCGCGAGCGTCAGGTCGTGCGGGGTGTCGCTCTCGTGCCCGGGGCCGTCGTAGCGGTCGGTCCACAGCTCCTTTCCGGTGGTGACGTCGTACGCGATCGTCATCACGTCGCTCTGGGTGTCCTGCGTCTCGATGCTGCCCGTGACGTAGACGGCCCCGGCGTCGGCGGCCATGCCGGAAGGCACGTCGATGCGGTTCGCCGGGCCGTCCTGCCTGGCCGTCCAGAGCTGCTGCCCGGTGGCGGCGTCGTAGGCGACCGTGCCCCAGTCGGACAGGCCGGTGCCCTCCTCGCCCTGGCTCTGACCGCTGACGAAGAGCCTCGTGCCGTCGGGGGTCAGCTCGATCACGCGGGCGTCGTCGGTGCCCTTGCCGGGGCCGTCGTAGCGGGCCTGCCACTTCTCCTTGCCGTCGGCGGTGTCGTAGGCCGCGACGAAGTAGTCGGCCTCGCCGTTGTCGCCGACCGTGGTCATGCCGGTGACGTAGGCGGTCCTGCCGTCGGGTGCGACCTTGACGGCGTTGGCGTGGTCGGAGTGCGCGTTCGCCGCGGTGTAGCGGGCCGTCCAGAGCGGCTCGCCGGAGGCCGCGTCGTAGGCGAGCGTGACGGCGTCGGTGCCCGTCTCGGTGCCCGCGCTGATGCCCGCCACGAGCAGCTTGCTCCCGTCGGGGGTCAGCTCCAGCGCGAACGGCTCGTCGTAGTTGCCCGCAGGGCCGGCGTAGGTCCTGCTCCACAGCTCCTTGCCGGTCGCGGCGTCGTAGGCGACGGTGGCGATGCTCGGGCTGAGCAGGCCGGGCGTGGCGCCGTAGCTGGCGCCGGTCACGTAGACCCGCTTGCCCGCGGGGTCGTTGACGATGAACTCGGCGCTGTCCTGGCCGCCCGCGACGCCGTACGTGGCCGCCCACTTCTCGGGCACCGGGCGCACCACGACGGGCGTCCGCACGGTGTGCCTGCGCTCCTTCCAGGTGAGCTGCCCGCCCACGTAGGCGTTCATGGGGGCCGTGGTCCGCGTGAACGTGACCGTGAACGACTTCGTCTGTCCCGAACGCAGCGTCAGCCGGCTCGGCGACACCTTGACGTCGATCCCGTCGAGGCCGGTGACGGAGGCGGTGTACGTGGCGGTCGAGCGGCCCACGTTGGTCACCTCGCGGGTCACCCGCTGCGTGCCGGGGAGCCTGCCGATGGCGATCGAGGGCACGTTCAGGTCGCTGGCGTCGAAGGAGCGGCCCTTGCCCGCCAGCGCGTCGCACACCCCGGGCTCGACGGCGCCGGTGCTGCCGCAGAGGAAGGCCGTCCAGTCCTCGATGCCGCTGTCGTAGACGAGGCCGGGGTCGGCGGCGCTGTTCGGGGTGACGTGCCCGGCGCCCTGGCCGAAGATGACCGACGGGTCGGTGGACGGGCCGTCCTTGACGTCGGAGCCGCTGGTCATCAGGGCCGACTTGATGGCCATCGGGGACCAGCGCGGGTTGAGGTCCTTCAGCAGCGCGGCCAGCCCTGCCACGTGCGGGGCGGCCATGGAGGTGCCGCTGGAGACGTTGAACTCCAGCCCGTTCGCGCCCGGCGGCGCGTACGCGGCCAGGATGTCCTGCCCGGGGGCGATCAGGTCGGGCTTGAGCAGGTCGCCGCCCGCCGCCTGGAGCGGGCCGCGCGAGGAGAACGCGGCCACGTACGGGGCGGGGACGTCCGTGGTGATGCTCGCCTGCTCGACCGTGGCCGTGGCCCCGGCCGTGGCGGCGTAGTCCTTGACGGCCTGCCGGTCCCCGACCGCGAGATGCACGGTGGGGATGGGGTGCAGGTCGGCGTTGAGCGAGTTCTCGTCGGTGTTCGCCAGGATCACGCCGAGGCCGCCCGCCTCGGAGACGGCGACGCTCTTGTTGACCCGCGGCGTCGTGCCGCGGTCGCAGAGCACGATCTTGCCCTTGACCTTGGCCGGGTCCAGCACCGCCGTGCCGCCGTTGTCCCTGGCGGCCCAGCACTGCGCGGCCTTGACCGGGTCCGCGCCGGCCACCGCGGCCGCCGCGGCGTCGACGAGCGGCGCGGGCCCCGCCTTGGTGGCGGCCACCGCGACGCCGGCGTACGAGGCGCCGTTCCCGAGCGTCGCCGAGCCCTTCGTGCCGCGGTTGTGCGTGCCGGCCGCGACCGTGGTCACCCACGGGGACGGGTGCGCCACCGTGGCGGCCCCCGGCCCGTCGTTGCCGCCCGCCGCGGCCACGAACACGCCGGCCTCCGCCGCCGCCAGGAACGCCAGCTCGGCCGGGTCGAGCAGGTCCGTGCTGGTCCCCGAGACCGAGTAGTTGATCACGTCCACGCCGTCGGCCACCGCCTGGTCGATGGCGGCGACCAGGTCGGAGTAGTAGCCGTTCGCCGTCGAGGCGTCCTGCGTGGACCACAGCGCCTTGTACGCGGCGATCCTGGCGCGCGGCGCGATGCCGCTGATCTCGCCGAACGCCGCCGCCGGCCCCGTCACGGTCACGTCATGGTTGCCGCCCGCCGTGGAGGCCGTGTGCGTGCCGTGGCCGTTGTAGTCGCGCGGCGACTGGAACTCCCACGGGAGCTGCTCCTTGACGGCGGCGTCCCCGCCCCAGCCGGCGTTGAAGTGCCTGGCCGCGACGATCTTGCCGTTGCACAGCGTGGCGTCCCACGACTGGTCCGGGCTGCTCTGCGCGCAACCGCCGTGGAAGCCGCGGAGCGGGCCGTACCGCTTGCCACTCTTGTCCGGGTTGGCGAAGCTCTGGCTGCTCGCCCAGATGCCGCTGTCGATCACCCCGATGACCAGGCCGTCACCGGCGCCCCCGTCCTTCCTGCCGCCGGTCGGGCCGCCGAGCCGGTCCCACAGGCCGCCGCGGGCGTCCAGGCCGAGGAAGGCCGGGGTCGAGGAGGTCGCCACCGAGACCTTCCTGTCCTCGGTCACCGACACGACCTCGGGTAAGGCCCGCATCTTCGCCGCCTGGTCGGCGGTCATGCGCGCGGCGAATCCCTCGTAGGAGTAGACGTACTCGTAGAGCTTGCGGCCGCCCGCCTTGCGCAGCGCGGCGTCGTGGCGGCCCTTCAGGTGCTCGACGTACTCGGTCACCTCGGCCGAGCCCGTCTCGATCTTCTCGCCCTCCGCCGGCTTGGTCCGCGCCAGCCCGGCCACGTCACCCTCGTACGTCGCCACGGGCTCCGCGGCGAGCCGCACGAGATAGGTCTTCTGCTCCTCCGCGCCGGCCGCCGCCGTGCTCGGCCAGGCGAGCCCGGCCATCGCCAGCCCGGTCAGCGCGGCAGTCGCCACCAACCGTCTGGGGGATCTGGACAGATGCATCGTCGCCCCTTCATGCGTTCCGCGGGTAACGCGGATGATCGCCGACGCTAATCAGGGGCGGGCTGGGCCGGTATCCGTACTGAATACGGATTTATGGCGTCACAAAACGGAAATTTAACATCCGGTAGCCTGTTGCCGCTGATATCCGGTAGGGGGTGGCCGCTTGCCTCTGGGACCGGCCCCCTCGGGCTCGCTCTCCGACGTACTCGTCGGCCGCCGCTCCGAGCTGGCGCTGCTGCGCTCCGTCATCGGGTCACCGCCGGCGCTCGCCCTGGTCGAGGGCGAGGCGGGCATCGGCAAGAGCCGGCTGGTGGCGGAGCTGCTGGCCGCGCCCGACCTGGCCGGGACCCGGCGGCTCGTCGGCCAGTGCGAGCAGCTCCAGGAGCCGCTGCCGCTCTCGCCGCTGCTCGACGCGTTCCGCTCCGCGGGGGCCGGGCTGGCCCGGTCGGGCCTGCCGCTCAACCCCGTGGCCGGGGCGCTGGCGCCGCTGCTGCCCGAGATCGCCGAGCACCTGCCGCCGCCCCTCCCGCCGCTGCCCGACCAGCGGGCGGAGCGGCACCGGGTGTTCCGCGCGGCGGTCGCGCTGCTCGACCACCTCGGCCCGCTGGTGCTCGTGCTGGAGGACGTGCACTGGGCCGACGCCGGCACCCATGACTTCCTCGCCTTCCTGGCCGCCCACCAGCCGCGCGACGTGGCCGTGATCCTCACCGTACGCACCGAGGCGGGCCTGCTCCCCATCCGCGAGGCCTTCGCCAGGGCGCCGTCGGGCCCGGCCCGCACGATCAGCCTGGCCCCGCTGAGCCTGCCCGAGGTGGAGGAGCTGGCGGGCGGCGTGCTCGGGGCCGAGCTCCCCCGCACGTTCGCCGGCCCCCTCTACGAGAAGACCGGCGGCATCCCGTTCGTCGTGGAGGAGGTGCTGCGCACGCTGCTGGAGCGGCTGCCCGCCGGTGAGATCCCCGGCCGCCCCGACGTGCTGGCCGACCTGGCCGTGCCCACCGTGCTGCGGGACGTCGTGCTGCAGCGCCTGTCCTCGCTCGACGACCCCGCGCAGGAGATCCTGGGCGCCGCGGCCGTCATCGGCATGACCCCCGACGATCGCGTGCTGGCCGAGGTCAGCGACCGCAGCCCGCCTGAGGTGGCCAGGGCGCTGGCCAGGGCGCAGGCGGTGGGGCTGCTGCACGAGGAGGACGGCCGCTGCCGGTTCAGGCACGCGCTGGCGCGGCAGATCGTGTACGAGTCCGTGGCCGTCTCCGGGCGGCGCTGGCTGCACCTGCGCACGGCGCGGGCCCTGGAGTCCGGCGGCGGCCCCCGGCCGGTGGCCCGGCTGGCGCACCACTTCCTGCACGCGGGCCGCACCTCCGACTTCGTCGGCAACGCCGAGGCCGCCGCCGACACGGCACTCTCCCACGGCGACGACGCCACGGCCGCCCGCTTCCTGCTGCGGGCGCTGGAGGTCGGCGAGCTGTCCCGCGACGTACGCGTACGGCTGGCCGTCAAGCTCGCCCGGTCGGCCGTGGACGGGCTCGCGCACGCGGAGGCGGTGCCGATACTCGAGCGCCTGCTGGCCACCGAGCCGCTGCCCGCCCCGCTGCGCGGCGAGCTGCGCTTCGCGCTGGGCCGCCTGCTGCGCCAGCACGGCCAGGCCAGGGCGGGATACCTGCAGATCGAGCGGGCGGTCGAGGACCTCGGCGAGCGGCCCGCGCTCCTGGGCCGTGCGCTGGCCGTGCTGGCCGCGCCGGAGACCGTCGTGGACCGGCATGTCAGCGAGCACGCCGCCCGCTGCGACCAGGCGGAGCGGGCCGCGCACCGCAGCGGCGACCCGGACGTGGCCATCGCCGTCCGCATCACGCGCGCGAGCCTGCTGCTGGAGCAGGGCGACCCGGAGAGCTGGCGGCTGATCGACGCGCTGCTGGCCGACGACCGGCTGCGCGCCTCGCCCAGGGAACACGCCCGCGCCTGCCTCAACTGGGCCCAGGGCGCCCTGCACGCCGGGCGGCTGGACCGGGCCGAGACCCTGCTCGCGGAGGGACGGCGGGTGGCCGACGAGGCGGAGTACCTGCGGGTGGCGGAGGTCGTCTCGCTGGTGACGGCCGCCGTGGACCGCGCCGCCGGGCGGTGGGACGGGCTGGAGGAGCGGCTGCGCCGGCTGGGCGACACGTCCGCCACGTTCGCCGCGGCCTCGCTGGACTCGATGCTGCTGCGCGGGGCCGTGCTGGCCGCCACCGGCCCCGCCGAGCAGGCCGTCGAGGTCCTGCGCGAGGTGATCGCGATCGCCGGGCGGACGGGTGCGGTGTGGCCGCTCATCCCGGCCGAGACGACGCTGTCGCGGCTGCTGCTGTCGCTGGACGACGCCCCCGGCGCCGCCGAGCACGCCACCGCCGCCCTGGACCTGGCCCGGGCCAAGGGGAACTGGGTGTGGGCGGCCGAGAGCGTGTCGTGCCTGGTGGACGCCCTGGGCGGGCGCGGCGGCGCGGACGTGGTGGCGGAGCTGCGCGCCGGTCTCGGCGTGGCCGACGCGCCGCTCGCGCAGGCGGCGCTGCTGACCGCCGAGGCCGCGATCGCGCCCGCGGACGACGCCGGCCGGCTCCTCGACGAGGCCCGGATCCTCCTGCGCAAGGCCGGGCTGCGGTACGAGGAGGCGCTGGCCGGGGAGCGGCTGGGGCGGTGGCACTGCGAGCGCGGGTCCGGCGACGGCGGGGCGCTGCTGGAGGAGGCCCTGCGGGCGTACGGGGCGATGGGGGCGGATCGCGACATCGCGCGGATCTGCCGCGTCATGCGGCAGAACGGGGTCCCGATCCCGTACCCCTGGCGGGGCGGGCGGCCCTCGCACGGCGGGACGCTGTCATCGCGCGAACGCGAGGTGGCGCTGCTGGCGGCGGCGGGGAAGACGAACCAGGAGATCGCCGACGCGCTGTTCCTGTCCAGGCGCACGGTGGAGAGCCACATCGCCAACGCGCTGCGCAAGCTGGGGCTGGCCTCGCGCAAGGAGCTGCGCACGTTCCCCGTGGACTAGCGGACGAGGCGGCTCTCCCACGCCCAGGCGACGATCTCGACCCGGTTGCGCATCCCGAGCTTGGTCATGACGGACGACACGTGGCCCTTCACCGTGCTCAGCGAGATGCGCAGCTCGGTGGCGATCTCCTGGTTGGTGCGGCCCCTGGCGATGGCGCGCACGACCTCGCTCTCGCGCTCCGACAGCGACGGGGTGAGCGCGCGGGCGGTCCTGGCGGCGGCGGCAGTGACGTGGCGCAGCAGGCGGAGCGTGATCGACGGGGAGATCAGCGCGTCGCCGGCGTGCGCGGCCCTGACCGCCTCGACGAGCAGCTCGGGCCCGGCGTCCTTGAGCACGAAACCGGCCGCGCCGCCCCTCAGCGCGCCGTAGACGTACTCGTCGAGGTCGAACGTGGTGACCACGATCACCCGCAGCGGGTCGCGCGTGTCGGGCCCCGCCAGGGCGGCGGTGACCTCGATGCCGTCGAGCCCGGGCATCTGCACGTCCACGAGGCACACGTCGGGCCGCAGCCTGCGTGCCAGCGCGACCGCCTCCGCGCCGTCACCGGCCTCGGCGATCACCCGGATGTCGGGCTGGTCCTCCAGGATCAGGCGCAGGCAACTCCGGATCATGGGCTGGTCGTCGGCCAGCAGCACCGTGATGCTCACCGCCGCTCCCACCCACCGGCGCCGGCCGACGTGCGGCGGTCGGTGGACGATGTGCGGCGGTCGGTGGCCGACGTGCCGCGGGCGGTGGCCGACGTGCTGCCGGTGGTGGCTCGCTCGGGAAGGGGCAGCCTGGCGTGCACGGTCCAGCCGCCCTCCGGACGGGGGCCCGCCGACAGCGTGCCGCCGAGGGCCTCGGCCCGCTCGCGCATCCCGACCAGCCCGTAGCCGCCGCCCAGCCGGCCACGGTTGCGGTGGGCCGGCGGGGCGTCGTCGGTGACCTCCACCACCAGCTCCTCGTCCTCCTGCGTGACGCTGACGGTGACCGCGCTCGCGCCGGGGGCGTGGCGGGAGATGTTGGTCAGCGACTCCTGGACCAGCCGGTAGACGGTGCCCGCCACCTCGGAGGGCCACGCCGGCTCCCCGTCGGGCAGCCGCAGTGCCACGGGCGGCCCGCCGAAGTGCGCGACCAGCTCGCCGAGCCGCTCCGCCGGGCCGAACGCCGCGGGCCCGCCGGGCTCGCGCAGCAGGCCGACGACGCGGCGGGTGGCGGCCAGCGCGTCGGACCCGGCGGCCTCGATGTCGGCGAGGGACCCGGCCACCCGGCCTGGGTCCTTGCGGGCGACGAGCTGCGCGGCCTGGGCCTGGAGCACGACGCACGTGACGTGGTGGGCGACGACGTCGTGCAGCTCCCTGGCCAGCTCCAGGCGTTCGGACCGGCGTACGCGCTCGGCCGCCGCGGCCCGGCGGGCCGCCAGCCACCGTGGCCCCAGGCCGCCCGCGAGCGCGGCGAGCCAGGCCCCGAGGTTCAGCGCCAGTACGGCGCTGTGCGGCGACCCGGAGAACTGGCTGCCCAGGGCGACCGCCAGCCCGCCCGCGCCGACGCCGGCGGCGGCCTGCGGCACCGGCAGCCTCCGGAGAGCGGAGCCGACCAGCACGGACAGGGCGAGAGCCACCCCGGGCCCCGGCTCGGCGGGCAAGCCGAAGAGCCGCGCGACCACGATGGCCACCGCCGCGACGGCCAGCCCCGCGACGGCCGTCCACAGCCGGGCGCGGCGGCGCAGGAGGGCCAGCACGCCCACCACCGTGCCCGCCACGCAGCCGGCCACCCAGTAGCCGCCGCCCCAGCTGTCCACGATCCGGTAGGCCCACTCGGCGAGGACCACCGCGAACGCGACGCCGAGCCCGGCGGCCTCCCACCGCTCCCTCATGCCACCCACGGTAGGCGCCCGGCCACGAACGCAGTACCGGCCGAAAGTATG
Organism: Nonomuraea rubra; assembly: GCF_014207985.1. NCBI lineage: Bacteria > Bacillati > Actinomycetota > Actinomycetes > Streptosporangiales > Streptosporangiaceae > Nonomuraea > Nonomuraea rubra. The sequence continues at coordinate 11,682,779 of NZ_JACHMI010000001.1, forward strand.
GTTCGACCCTTTCGGCGGGTTTTACACCATGGACAACATTCCGTCACGTTGTTACGTTCACGATGACAACGCTGTCATTCCTGGTCTCCCCCCGACGAGGAGCAGTGAACGCCCATGGTGTCCCGACGTACCTTCCTGCGGGCGAACGGCCTGGCCCTCGCGGCCGGCGGGCTCGGAATCGCCCTCCCCGCCCAGGCCACCGCCGCCGCGGCCCCCCTCCTGCCGGGCTTCGGCCGCCCCACCCGCCTCGACTTCGCCGACGTCAGCACCCTGCACGGCGACGACCAGTTACTCCTGACCACCCTCCAGGGAGTCGTCAACCGCCGCCGCCCCCGCCTGTACTTCAACTACGGCCCCGAGAACTACGACACCGCCTGGCTCGACGGCACCGGCGCCCGGATCACCCGCCACGACCGCCCGCTCGACCTGATCGCCCGCTACCGGGGCGAGGCCCGCGGCGCGATCCTGCACGACCCGGCCGTCCCCGACTCGGTGAATGTCGCCACCACCCTGGCCGGGCTGGAGAACGCCGTCGCCGCCACCGCCGAGCAGGCCGCCGAGCACGGTTTCACGGTCCTCACCGACCTGCGCGGCCGCTTCGACCCCGGCGACGTGCTCGCCACCTACCGCTGGCAGCTCGAGAACCTGTTCCCCCGCTGCACCAAGGCCCTGCTCAGCGGCCTGCCGCCGACCAGGACGGTACGCGTCGAGGACGTGCGCTGGCGCGAGGTGGCCAGGGAGACCGAGCGGATCAGGGACTCCTCGAACCGGCAGGTACGCACCTTCGACCTCAGCCAGGAGCTGACCGGCCAGGACGGCGTCTACCTGCGCTTCCAGGACTCCCTGGGCGACGACGGCTGGGGCGCCTCGGTCGGCTCGGTCGTGGTGAAGGCCGACGGCACGCAGATCGCCTCGTTCACCCCCGGCACCGACGCCGAGACCCCGTACCTCTTCGACGGCCTCAACTCCGCCATCGGCGGGGACGCCAACCGCTTCGCCGACGGCGGCAACTACTTCATCTACCGCTTCACCGCCCCCGCCGGCACCCGCCAGCTGCTCGTCGAGGTGGACCTGTGGAACCAGTTCCTGGTCACCGCCACCACCACGGCGCCCACCCGGGTGGAGCCCTTCCCCTACTTCCGCGACTACACGGTGGCGATGCGGGCCATGGTGTTCTGGCTGCCGCCCAGCGGTGAGACGGGCGCGCTGCTGGATGAGATCCTGAGCGAGGTGCGGCCCACGACGCCGTACGCGGGCTGGTTCTCCAACGACGTGGCTGGCGAGTGGGGCGGGGTGGACCGGGCCTCGCAACACGCCGTCGAGGTGGTGCCCGCCGACTACTACATGAACGCCACCGTGCACGCGGGCGTCCAGGCCAGGGTCTCCGACCGCGTACGCCCGAGACCGCGCACCACGCTGCGCGATCGCGTCTACCTGACGCTGACCGTGGGCGAGGGCGACAACATCCAGTACTGCCAGCGCAGGATGCGCCAGATCTGGGACGACCCCGCGCGCGGACAGGTGCCCACCAACTGGACGGTCAGCCCGCTGCTCGCCGAGATCGGACCGGCGCTGCTGGCCTACTACCAGCGCACGGCCACGGACCACGACCTGCTGATCGCGGGCCCGTCCGGCGCGGGCTACACCTACCCCGGGTCGTGGCCGCGGGACGCCCTCGACGCCTACACCGCGCTGACCGGGCGATTCCTGCGCCGCACGGGAATGGACCTGGTCTACGCCTACAACCATCGCAACGCGGCGGGCGACGGCTGGGTGGCGTTCGACGAGCGGATCGCGGCCTCGTACAGGAAGAACACGCCGCTGCGCGGCATCATCCAGTCGTGGGAGACCGGCGACCTCCAGGCCGCCCCCGCGGGGCTGCCCCTGATCGGCAACTTCTCGCCGCAGGGCAAGGCGCAGGAGTACCGGGACACGCTGGTCAGGCACATCGAGGGCTGGGACGGCGGGCGGCCGCTGTTCATCGCCGGCGCGGTCAACGCCTGGAACTGGGCGCCGGGTGACATCGCGGAGCTGGGCGAGCTGCTCGGCGACCCGTTCGAGATCGTCCGCGGTGACGCGTTCTTCGAGCTGCTCGGCGAGGTAATGAACAACCGGGCCTGAAGGGCGGCGTGGAGGCGGCGATGCGGGATGAGCAGGACGCGACGGTGGAGTGGTACCGGCGGTTCGCCACGCGGGAAGCTCGCGGCGCCTCGCCCCTCTACGAGCGGCTCGCCGCCGGCGTCGCGTCCGACCGGGAGGTGCTGGGCCTGCTGTTCGAGCTGCCGCCGGCCAAGCGCCAGCCCAACCTGCTCTTCGCCGCCGCCCGGTACGTCAACGGGGTCCCGTCCGGCTACGACGACTTCCGCGGCTCGCTGCTGGAGCACCGGGACGCCGTCGTCGCGACGATGCTCGCCCGGCGCACCCAGACCAACGAGCCGGCCAGGTGCGCCGCCCTGTACCCGCTGCTCGCGGCGCTGCCCCAGCCGCTGGCACTGCTGGAGGTGGGCGCGTCGGCGGGGTTGTGCCTGCTGCCCGACCGGTACGCCTACGACTATGACGTACCCGGTGGTCATGTGACCGGTGCCGTGGACAGCCCGCTGCGCCTGCGCTGCCGGGTCGAGGGCGTGCCGCCGCCGCACCTCGCCCGGCCCGGCCCGATCACCGTCGCGTGGCGGGCGGGCATCGACCTCAACCCGCTCGACGTCACCGACCCCGACGACGTCCGGTGGCTGCGCACGCTGGTCTGGCCGGAGCAGCGGGAGCGGCTGCACCGCCTGGAACTGGCGATGGAGCTGGCGCGCCAGGACCCGCCGCGCATCGTGCGCGGCGACCTGAACGACCGGCTCGCCGAGGTGGCGGCGCAGGCGCCGCCGCACGCGACGCTCGTCGTCTACCACACGGCGGTCCTCTACCTCGTGCCCGAAGAGGGCAGGGCCGCGTTCGCAGCCCTGCTCGGGCGGCTCGGCTGCCGCTGGATCTCGCAGGAGACCCCGGGCGTCCTGCCGCAGGTCGCCGCCCGCCTCCCCCTGCCGCCGCCGGCGGACACCACCATGTACGTGCTCGCCCTGGACGGGCGCCCGGCGGCGTTCTCCGCGATGCACGGCGGCCGGCTGCGCTGGCTGTGAGAGCCGGGCTGTGCTCTATCGGCCGGGCCTGCGGGTGACGAACACGTACTCGCGGCTGTCCTCGGTGAACGGCTCGCGGGCGAATCCGCCGTACAGCGCCTCCAGTTCCAGCCCCGCGACGTCGATGAGGCCGAGCCACTCGTTCTTCGTCGCCCACCAGGACGAGCTCGTCTCCCCGCCGTCCAGCACGATGTCGATCCGGTTGTCGCCGACGGCGAAGCGGGTCGTGTGCGGCACCGGCTCGGACCGGCGGGTCCCGTCGAAGCGGGCGGCGACGTGGTGGTCGAAGGCGAGGGCGTTCCAGGCGAAGCGGCCTCCCGGGCGCAGCGACGCGGCCACCCGTTCGAAGACGCTCCGGCGGTCGGCCCAGGTCGGCAGGTGCTGCAGCGAGCGGAACGGGCAGTAGACCAGCGCCGCGGGCTCCTCCAGGGTGAGCTCGCGCAGGTCGCCCTCGCGCAGGTCGAGCTGGACGCCCTGCTCGGCGGCGTTCGTGCGGGCCTGGGCGAGCATGGCCGGCGAGAGGTCGACGCCGATGACCGGGCGCCCCGTCGCCCGCGCGACCGGGATCGCGACCCGCCCGTTCCCGATGGCCAGCTCGACGAGCGGCCCGTCCGCCTCCCGGGCCAGGCCGACGTAGAACGCGATGTCGGCCGCCATGTGCGCCGACCATTCCGCATATCGATCCGCGAACGCCTCATCCCAGGTAGATGTCACACTTTTTCCCGTCATTGGACGCCATGGGAGAATTTTGGGTATGCCTATCGACCCCCATCTTCTCGCGCTCTTCACCGTGACCACGATCGTCGCCATGATCACTCCTGGGCCTGACATGCTGTTCGTGCTGGGATGCGGGATGCGGGGCGGCCCTCGGGCCGGCCTGCTCGCCACCGCGGGGGTGGCCACCAGCGAGGCCGTCCACGTAGCGGTGGCGGCGGCGGGCCTGGCGGCGCTGTTCGAGGCGGTGCCGGTCGCCTTCACCGTGGTACGCATCGCCGGGGCCGCGTACCTGATCTACCTGGGTGTCCAGGCCATCCGCAAGCGTGACGACAGCCCCTTGGAAGTGGCGGTGGGCGGCGGCGGCATGTCGGGCCGCCGGGCGTACCTGAGCGGTCTGATGACCAACCTGCTGAACCCGAAGATGGTCACCTTCACCATCGCGTTCCTGCCGCAGTTCGTCACTCCGAGCCTGGGCCAGGTGTGGCTGCAGTTCGCGATTCTCGGGGCCGTGCTCATCGCGCTTGAGTTCGTCGTGGACGGCACGGTCGGCGTGCTCGCGGGCCGCATCGGCGGCTGGCTGCGCCACCGGCGCGCCGCCCGGCGCCGCATCGACGTCGCCACGGGCGGCGTCTTCGTCGGGCTCGGCGTGAAGCTGGCGCTGGAACGCCCCTGACCGCCGGCCTCCGCCTGGTCCCCATGGAACGGCAAGAGGGTCGACTTCCGGTCCGGGCTGTGGCAGCTCAACGTGGTGCCCGGCGCACAGGGGCGCGGGGTCGGACGGTTCGCCGTCTCGGCCGTGGCGGCCGAGCTCAGGCGGCAGGGCGCGACGCGGATGTACGTCACGTGGCATCCGGGCGACGGCGGGCCCGAGGGGTTCTACCGCAAGCTCGGCTTCGAGCTCAAGGGCGAGGTGAGCGGCGACCAGACGGTCGGCGTGCTCACTCTGTGAACGAGCGTGGCCGGGGTGGGAGCGGACCACGGCCACGTATCCTTGGGCGGGTCGCCGAGCGCGCGGCCGCGAAGGGATTGCGGGAATGCGTCGTTACTCACGTGTCGTGGTCAAGCTCAGCGGCGAGGCGCTCTCGGGAGAGACCGGCTGGGGCACCGACCCGGCGAGCCTGGCCCAGCTCGCGGACGAGATCCTCTCCGTCCACGACCTCGGCGTGCAGATCGCCGTGGTGATCGGCGGCGGCAACTACTTCCGCGGGCGCATGGCGGAGGGCTGGGGCATCGGCAGGGCCGAGGCCGACAACATCGGCATGCTGGGCACGGTCATGAACGCGCTGATGATGCGCGGCGTGCTCACCGCCCGCTCGGACACGGACGTCCGGGTCATGACCGCCGTGCCCATGCAGAGCGTGGCCGAGCCGTACATCCGGCTGCGCGCCGACCGGCACCTGCGCCGCGACCTCATCGTGCTGCTGGCCGGCGGCATCGGCCAGCCGTACGTCACGACCGACTACCCCGCCGTGCAGCGGGCCCTGGAGCTCGACGCGGACGCCCTGCTGGTGGCCAAGCGCGGCGTGGACGGCGTGTACGACAGCGACCCGAACCGCAACCCTGACGCCAAGCGCTACACGAACCTCACCTACCGGGAGGCGCTGACGGCGGGGGTGCGGGTCATGGACGAGAGCGCGTTCGTGCTGGCCAACGAGCAGGGCCTGCGCATGCACGTCTTCGACGTCGCCGCCAGGGGCGTCATGCGGGCGATCTGCGAGGGCGAGGACATCGGCACCCGCATCACCGCCGACGACGCGCCGCCGCGCGCCTAGTACCCTGCCGGGATGGCGACCGACCAGGGTAGGAGGCGCTGGTTCCGGGGCGACTGCCATGTGCACTCGCTCCTCTCGCAGGGCGCGGACCAGACGCCGGCGCAGCTGGCGGCCGCCGCCCGCGCCGCCGGGCTCGACTTCATCGCCGTCACCGAGCACAACACCGCCGCCGCGCACGAAGAGTGGCGCCCGCTGTCCGGGGACGGCCTGCTGGTGATCACCGGCCAGGAGGTGACCACCCGCACCGGGCACTGGCTCGCGCTCGGCCTCACCCCCGGCGAGGTGGTCGAGTGGCGCTACGGCGTGCGCGACGACGCCGTGGACCGCCACCTGGACCAGGTGCGCCGTTCCGGCGGCCTGTGCGTGGCGGCCCATCCGCACGCGCCGTACCCGTCCGGGGTGTTCATGTACCCGTACCAGGGGTTCGATGCGGTGGAGGTGTGGAACGGCCGCTGGGCCTCCGACCTGCCGTGGAACGCGGACAACGAGGCCGCGCTGGCCGAGTGGGGCCGCAGCCTGGCCCATGACGTGCACCGGGGCGCGTGGCGGCCCGCGATGGGCAACAGCGACGCCCACCTGGAGGGGCAGCTCGGCACGCCGCACACCGTCGTCCTGGCCGGCGAGCTCGGCGCGGGCGCCGTGCTCGCCGCGATCCGGGCCGGCCGGAGCTGGATCGCCGGATCGGCCGCGATCGAGCTGTCCTTCGAGGCGTCCGCCGGTGGCGGCCGGGCCGGCGTCGGCGAGCGGCTGGAGACCGGTGGCGAGCCTGCCGCCGTCCGGGTGGACGTGCGCGGCGTCCCGTCCGGCGCCGTCACCTTCCACACCGAACGCGGTACGGTGCTGCGCGAGTCGCTGCCCGGCGGCGGCGCGGGCGTCGTGGAGTGGCGCACCAGCGCGGCGGAGTCGGCGTTCGTCCGCGTCGAGGTCCGGCACGCGGACGGGCACATGGCGGCGCTAACCAACCCCATCGTCCTGATCTGACCTGGTTGCTAGCATTTCTGCTCCACAACTTGATCATCAGGAGCCCTCCATGCGATCGATCCGCCTGTTAGCCGGCCTGGTCACCCTGCTCGCCGTCCTCGTGACGGGCTGCTCGGCGGCCGAGAGCGTCGCCGTCCCCGACAGCCCGGTCGGCAAGCAGCTCCAGTGGTATCTGGACGCCGTCAACCGTACGCCGATCCCCGAGAAGGAGCTCGGCGAGCACCTCGCCGAGGCGTTCCTCAAGGAGGTGCCGGCGGAGAAGTTCAACACGCTCGCCAAGGATCTGGCCGGGCTCAAGCTGGAGGAGCTGAGCAGCACCAAGCCGAACGAGCTGGCCGGGGTGACGTCCATTCCCGTCGGGCAGAAGTACGACACGAAGATCTCCGTCGGGGACGACGGCAAGATCGACTACCTGCTCCTCGAACCGAGGTAGGCGCAGGGCCGACGGCGGTCATGAGCGCCTTGCGGGGCGACCGGCCGCCGGTGAAGGATCATGTCCATGATCCGAGAGCCGCAGATTCTGGCCTGTTCCGGTGTGCTTTATCCGCCCGAGGGGTTCGCCCACGTGGGTGTGCAGATCTGGCAGGCGAGACAGCTGGCCGGGGTGCCCAGGCCGCGCATGTGCCTGGTCCCGACGGCGACCGGGGACGCCCGCGAGCAGATCGACGGCTGGTACAGGCTCGCGGCGACGTTCGGCGACGCCGAGCTGTCCCACCTGCAGCTGTTCACCCAGCCGAACGTCCCCGACGTGCGCGCGCACCTGCTCTCCCAGGACGTCCTGTTCGTGTCAGGGGGCAGCGTGGTGAACCTGCTCGCGGTCTGGCGGGCGCACCGGCTCGACGAGATCATGCGGGAGTGCTGGGAGGCGGGCGTGGTGCTGGCCGGCCAGAGCGCGGGCAGCCTGTGCTGGCACGTGGGCGGGGTGACCGACTCCTTCGGTGACGCGCTCGACCCGGTTCACGACTGCCTGGGTTTCCTGCCGTTCAGCAACGGCGTCCACGACGACCTGGGCGATCAGCCGCGGCGGGACACGTACCGGCGCCTGGTCGGCGGGGGAACGCTCCCGCCGGGGTACGCCTCGGAGGACGGCGTCGCCCTGCACTACGTGGGCACCCGGTTCCACGAGGCCCTGAGCGTGCTGCCCGGCAGGAACGCCTGGTTCGTCGAGCCCGACGGCGACGGCGCGAGCCGGGAGACGGCCATCCCGGCCCGCCTCTGGGTCCCGCGCGCCGGATGAGAGAGCCGGACGGCGAAGGCGCTGACAGGCCGGGCGCACGCAGGCGGAGGCCGTGGGTCCTGGTCCCGGCGGCCGTGCTGGTCGCCGGGCTGCTGGCGTTCCACTCCGCCGTCCCCAACACCGTGGGCAACCTCGGCAGCCTGCTGGAGACGTTCCTGCCCTGGCTCGGCCTGGCGGTCGTGGTGCTGCTCGTCCTGGCGTCCTGGCGGCGCTCGGCCGTCGCGGTCACGGCCGCGGCCCTGCCGGCGGTGGTCTGGGCCGTCATGTTCGGCACGTCGGTGTTCCCCGGCTCCACGCACCCGCGCCCGGTGGATGCGGGCGCCCCGGAACCGGCGTCCATCCTCACGGTGCTCCAGCACAACGTCGCCGACGACAACGCCGACCCCGCGGGAACGGCGCGCGCCCTGGCCGCCGCCGGCGCCGATCTCGTCGCCCTCCAGGAGCTGTCACCCCAGGCCCTGCCCGGCTACGAGGCCGCCCTCGCCCCGGAACACCCCCATCGCATCGTCGTCGGCACCGTCGGCCTCTGGTCCAGGTATCCCCTCGCCGACAGCCGCCCCGTCGACATCAAACCCAGGGACATCACCGCCGACTGGCGCCGCGGGCTGCGTACCACCGCACGCACCCCGACAGGCGACATAGCCGTATATGTCGCCCACCTCCCCTCGGTACGCATCCGCCCCCAGGACGGCTTCGGCACGGCCTGGCGCGACGAGAGCGCCGCCGCGCTCGCCACCGCCGTGGCCGCCGAGAAGCTGGAGCGGATCGTCCTGCTGGGCGACCTGAACGGCACCGTCCACGACCGCGGCCTGTCCCCGCTCACCTCCCGGCTGACCCCGGCGCTCGAAGGGTTCGGCTTCACCTGGCCCGCCGCGTTCCCCCTGGCCAGGATCGACCACGTCATGACCCGCGGCACGACCCCCGCCACCACCTGGACCCTGCCCGCCACCGGCAGCGACCACCTCCCCGTCGCGGCCCGGCTCGCGCTGCGATAAATGGCTGCGATATATGACGGAGGGATGTCGAGAAGGCCCGCCCGGGCTCCGTCCCAGGGACAACAGCGGCCACCACCGGCCGCACGACGGAGAGGAACGGCCATGCTGCCGAACGAGATCACCGAGGTGCTGAACCGCCCGTACAGCCAGGAGCTGCTGGCCCGCGACCTGACCCGCCTGGCCTACGTCGCCAAGGACGGCACCCCGCGCAACGTCCCCATCGCGTTCACCTGGAACGGCTCGCAGCTCGTCATGTGCACCTCGAAGAACGCCCCGAAGCTGGCGGCCCTGCGCGAGAACCCGATGGTCGCCCTGACGATCGACATTGAGGTGCACCCGCCCAAGATCCTGCTCATCCGCGGCCGGGCCGAGCTGGACGTCGTCGAGGGCATCCCGGACGAGTACCTCCAGATGAACGGCTCCTACCAGATGTCCCCCGAGCAGCGGATCAAGTGGGAGGCGGAGGTGCGTTCGCTGTACGACGGCATGGTGCGGATCGTGGTGACCCCGTCGTGGGCGAAGCTGATCGACTTCGAGACGACCCTGCCGAGCGCGGTAGAGGAGCTGGTGCGGCAGCGGGAGGAGCGGCGTTCCTGAGAATTCACGGCGGCGGGATGTCGAGAACCCGCGCGCGGCTCCGTCCCCGGCGTGAACACCGGCCACAATGGGCCGTATCGCACAGAGGAGAACACGATGGCCAAGTACCTGCTGCTGAAGCACTACCGTGGCGCGCCCGCGCCGGCCAACGACGTGCCGATGGACCAGTGGACGCCGGAGGAGCTGTCGGCCCACGAGCGGTACATGCGGGAGTTCGCCGCCCGGCTGCAGAGCACGGGCGAGTTCGTCAGCTCCCAGGCGCTCTCCCCGGAGGGCACGTTCGTCCGGGGCGACGGCGAGGGCCGGCCGCCGGTCACCGACGGCCCGTTCGCCGAGACCAAGGACCTGATCGCCGGCTGGATGATCATCGACGTCGAGACGTACGAGCGGGCGCTCGAAGTGGCCGCCGAGCTGTCCGCGGCTCCCGGCGCGGGCGGCAAGCCGATCCACGAGTGGCTCGAGGTACGCCCGTTCATGTGCGCCCTCCCGACCATCACGGAGTGACGAACGGTGGACGAGTCCCTGCTGCGGACCCTCACCCCCACGGTGATCAGCATCCTCGTCCGTCGCGGAGCCGGCTTCGCGGCGGCCGAGGACGCCGTCCAGGAAGCCCTGATCGAGGCCGTGCGCGGGTGGCCGGACGATCCGCCGCGCGACCCCAAGGGCTGGCTGGTCACCGTGGCCTGGCGCAAGTTCCTCGACGCCGCCCGCGCCGACACCTCCAGGCGGCACCGCGAGGTGCTCGTCGAGGGCGAGCCCGATCCCGTCCCCGGTGAGGAGGTGGACGACACGCTCCAGCTGTACTTCCTGTGCGCGCACCCGTCGCTCACTCCGGCCTCGGCCGTCGCGCTGACGCTGCGCGCGGTCGGCGGCCTGACCACGCGCCAGATCGCGCAGGCCTACCTGGTGCCGGAGGCGACGATGGCCCAGCGCATCAGCCGGGCCAAGCGCACCGTCTCCGCCGTCCGGTTCAACCAGCCCGGGGACGTCGCCACCGTGCTGCGCGTGCTCTACCTCGTGTTCAACGAGGGGTACTCCGGCGACGTGGACCTCGCCGCCGAGGCGATCCGGCTCACCCGCCAGCTCGCCGCCAGGACCAAGCACGAGGAGGTGGCGGGCCTGCTCGCGCTCATGCTGCTGCACCACGCCCGCCGCCCGGCGCGGACGGCCGCCGACGGCAGGCTCGTGCCGCTCGCCGAGCAGGACCGCTGCCTGTGGGACACCCGCCTGATCGCCGAGGGCGTGGACGTGCTCCAGGCCGCCCTCGCCCGCGACCGGCTGGGCGAGTTCCAAGCCCAGGCCGCGATCGCCGCGCTGCACGCCGACGCCCGTACGGCCGCGGAGACCGACTGGGTGCAGATCGTCGAGTGGTACGACGAGCTGGTGCGCCTCACCGGCAGCCCGGTGGCCCGCCTCAACCGGGCCGTCGCGGTCGGCGAGGCCGACGGCCCGCGAGCCGGCCTGGCCGCCCTGGCGGAGCTCGACGCCTCCCTGCCCCGCCACACCGCCGCCTTGGCGTACCTGCACGAGCGTGACGGCGACCTGGCGACGGCGGCCCGCCTCTACGCCGAGGCCGCCCGATCGGCGCCCAACCTCCCCGAACGGGACCACCTCACCCGCCAGGCCGCCCGCCTCAACGCCGAACTCCGCGACTGATGCACAAGAGTCGTTGTACAAGGACTCTTGCGCATCTACGCTGAGCCCATGCCCGACCGCCCGACGCGCGAGATCCGCGACTCCAAGGTGCTCGCCGCCATGTCCCATCCCCTGCGCCGCCGCCTGCTCGACCTCCTCCGGGTCGACGGGCCCTCGACCGCCTCGGCCCTCTCCGCCAGGACCGGCCAGGCCGTCGGGAACATCAGCCACCACCTCAAGGTGCTCGCCGCCTGCGAGCTCGTGGAGGAGGCCCCCGAGCTCGCCCGCGACCGCCGCGAACGCTGGTGGCGCAGATCGGCGGACGTGCTGAGCTGGTCACCATCGGACTTCCCCGGCGACCCCGTCGCGGCGGCGGCGGAATCGTTGCTGCTCGACCGCCAGGCCGGCCTGGTCAGGCAGTGGTTCGCCGAGCGCGACGGCTACCCGGAGCCGTGGCGGCGGGCGGCGTTCACCTCCGACCACTGGGCGAGGCTGTCGGTCGCCGAGCTGGCCGAGCTGGAGGAGCGGATACTCGCCCTGCTGTCCTCCGTGGCCGACAGGGAGATCCCCGACGACGGGCAGGAACGCAAGCTCGTCTTCCTCACCGTCCGCGCCGTGCCCGGACAGCCGTGACCTCGGCCCCGCCGGCCACGCGCGGCGGGCTGCTGCGGATGCGCGACTTCCGGCTGTTGTGGGCCGGCGAGACGACCAGCATGCTGGGCAGCTCCGTCGCCGCCGTCGCGCTCCCGCTGGTCGCCGTGGTGACGCTGGACGCCGGGACCTTCACTGTCGGCCTGCTGACCGCGGCCGCCTGGTCGCCGTGGCTGGTGGCCGGGCTGCCCGCCGGCGCGTGGGTGGACCGGATGCCGAAGCGGCCGGTGATGCTGGCCTGCAACACCGTGTCCGCGGTGGCGTTCGCGAGCGTGCCGGTGGCGGCGTGGCTGGGCGGGCTCACGATGGCGCACCTGCTCGTGGTGGCCGCGGTGGGTGGCGTGGCGAAGGTGTTCTTCAGCCTCGCCTACCGGGCGTACCTGCCCGTCCTGGTCGGAAGCGAGCGGCTGCTGGAGGCCAACACCAAGCTCCAGGGCAGCGAGTCGGCGGCGCAGCTCGCCGGCCCCGGCCTGGCGGGTCTCCTCGCGCACGCCTTCGGCGCGGTCAGCGGCGTGCTCGCCGACGCGCTCAGCTTCGGGGTCGCCGCGCTCTGCCTGCGCTCCGTACGTACGCGCGAGGCCGCCCGCCCGCGCGGCCCGGCGGAGCGGCGGCTGCTCGCGGAGATCCGCGACGGGGTACGGTTCGTCGTCCCCGACCCGTACCTGCGCACGCTCACCCTCTTCAGCGCGATGTCCAACCTCGCGCTGATGGGTTACCAGTCGATCCAGGTCGTGTTCCTGGCCCGGCTGCTCGGCGCGGGCGCGGGCCAGGTGGGCCTGGTGCTGGCGCTGGCCGGCGCGGGCGGCCTGTTCGGGGCGGCGCTGGCCGGCCGCGTCGCCGCCCGGTTCGGGACGGCACGCGGGTTCCTGCTGTGCGAGGCGTTCGCCGCGCCGATGCTGCTGCTCGGGCCGGTCGGCGACGGCCTCGTCCTGTTCACCGTGGCGGGCTTCTGCGCCGGCGCGGGCATCGTCGCCTCGAACATCCTGACCAGCACCTTCCGCCAGCAGTACTGCCCGCCTGAGCTGCTCGGGCGGATCACCGCGAGCACCTCGGCGCTCAACTACGGCGCCATCCCCCTGGGCGGGCTGCTCGGCGGCCTGCTCGGCGAGTCGATCGGGGTCAGGGAGACCATGTGGCTGATGGCGGCCCTCCAGCTCGGCTCGCTCGCCATCCTCCTGCTCAGCCCGATCCGCCGCAGAAAGCATTTCCCCGGGCGTACCCGGGGATCTTAGGGTGTTCACCGTGCAGGACGAGATCTACCGCTACAACGAGGAACGCTGGGAAGCCCTCGTGGAGGCGGACGCGTTGTTCACCCGTCCCATGCTCGACCTGGACGAGGAGCAGGCCCGGGCCTATCTCGGCCTGGAACGGCTCGGCCTCTCCGGCGACCTCACGGGCCGGAAGGTGCTCTGCCTGGCGGGAGGAGGCGGCCAGCAGTCGGTGGCCTTCGCCCTGCTCGGGGCCGACGTGACGGTCTTCGACATCTCCTCGGGGCAGCTGGAGCGGGACCGCTCGGCCGCCGAGCACTACGGCACCACGGTCCGCACGGTCCAGGGGGACATGCGGGACCTGTCGGCCCTCGAAGGTTCCTCGTTCGAGCTGGTCTGGCATCCGTACTCGCTGACCTTCGTCCCCGACTGCCGGATCGTGTTCCGCGAGGTCGCGAAGGTCGTCGGAACGGGCGGCCACTACTACCTGATGTGCGCCAACCCGTTCTTCTCGGGGCTCACCCACCATTCCTGGAACGGCACCGGATACCTGCTCACCCAGCCCTACACGGACGAGACCGCGACCTCCTATCCCGACCAGGACTGGGTCTACGAGCCGTCCGCCCATCGCATCCAGGAGCCCAGGGAGTACCGGCAGACGTTGAGCCGGATGACGAACAGCTTGATCCAGGAAGGCTTCGTGCTGACGTTCCTGTCGGAAGTGCGCGGCGACTATCCGGGCGCGGAGCCGGGCAGCTGGGCGCACTTCACGGGGGTCGCCCCGCCGTGGCTGGAGTCCGTCTGGCGGTACCGGCCCGGCGCCCTCTGAACGCGGCTCCTCGCCGTCCCCTGGAAAGCCCGCGATTCCCATCTGATGGCCCTCCACCGGGCACGCCTGAACTGGCGGGCCCTCGAACCGGCTCACCCCATGACGCGCACCCGCACCCAGACGGTCGCGGACCGGCTGGCCGTGGTCGCCAATCCCGCCTGTCCCCCTGAGATCCTCATCATCCTGGTGGACGACCCGCACTGGTCGGTCCGCTGGTCGCTGCCGGACCATCCGGCCACCGGCGTCGAGGTGCGCCGCGCCATCTGCCGTTCCGCGGACGACGTTCTGCGCCGCCTGCTCGCCGAGAGCGGGGGCCTGGACGCGGAGACGAACGCGGCACTCGCCGCGGACCGCTCCCCGGACGTCCGAGCCGGCCTGGCCGCCCACACCGACGACCCGCACCTCCTCGCCACCCTGCAGACCGACCCCGCCCCCGAGGTCCGCGCCCGCGCCGCCGAGAACCCCCTCGCCGACCACCACCTCCTCGCCCGCGACAGGTTGGCCGACGTGCGGATGGCCGCGGTGCAGTGGGGCGAGCTCCCTCCCGACGAGTTGCAACGCCTCGCCCATGACCGCTCGGTCCACGTGCGATGGTTGCTGACCGCGTTGCATACCACCCCGCAGGCCGTCCTGCGGGTGCTCGCCGAAGACCCGCATCCCGACGTGGCGTTCCACGCCCGGGCGAGGCTCGGGAACAGCGTCACGAACAACGCCGCGACCAGCGCCTCGGTCACGGGATGGAAGAGCAGCTCGATCAGGTGTTGAGCTCCGGCTCGGTGGCGATGGTCGGAATTGCGCCACTATGGGCGCCCGAGAGCATCTCCAGCGTGTCGAGGAGCGCGCCGTCAGCGGTCGCGTCAGCACGGCGACAGGCCGGTGTCAGCGCGCTCCGCGATCGTCATCGACATGAACGGCGCGACACCCCGCCCGTTCCACCCGAACCTCACCCAAGGAGCGCACCCGCCATGTCGATCACCCTCTCCGACCAGGACCAGCTCACCCTCCGCACCGCCGCCTGGGGCGCCGTCTCCCTGATGTCGGCCGCCGGCGCCGCCGGCTCGGCCCACAAGGCCGCCACCAACGGCTCCATCGCCCTGACCTCCGCCACCGGCCTGACCGGCCACGTCCTGGCCAAGGCCCCCAAGGGCCTGTCCGGCAAGACCGTCGCCGCCCTCGCCGACCAGGTCCTGCCCGCCCTGACCGCCTCCACCGCCCTGCTCAAGCAGCACGCCCCCGACGAGGCCGGCAACTTCCGCCGCACCGTCACCGTCGCCATCGACGCCGCCCTCCAGTCCCAGACCGGCGACCCCAGCCCCACCATGACCGAGATGGCCCGCAAGATCACCGAAGCCCTCGACGCCGCCTGACCGTGGTCAGGGACGTCTCAGCCTCACCGCGAGAAACGAGCCCCACGGCATCGGGGGCGAGCCATCGCGAATCCGGCGTCGGAGGCCCGCGATCAGCCGCGGGCGTCCGACCCGTTTCGATCGACCGCCGCCCGGAGCTGGGCGAGCCACTCCACACCCAGCCGCCGCCCGTCCGGAAGCTGGTCGTCTCGATCCCAGCGCCACGCTGTGATCATCGCCAGCATGAGAGTCCGGCACTCGCGCAGCAGGTCCTGATCGGCATCCGGATAGTGCTCGCCGACCTCTTCGGGCGCATGGGCGAGGTCGAATTCGACCGGCCCGCGGCAGCACGTCTCGAAGTCGATGAACAGCAGCCCGTTCTTCGTGGTGAGCACGTTCCCCGGGTGCGGCTCGCCGTGCAGCACCTGCTCGGGGGCGCCACGCGCACCGATCACAGCTCTCAGGCGCCGTAACGTGTCGCCGAGCAGCTCCCGGTCCGCGTCGGCGAGCGCCGGCGAACGTTCGCGGCTCGCCACGAGCGCCTCCGCCTCCGCGGCCCGATCCGTGAAGTGCGGCGTCGGGACCTCGACCGCTCGCATGCCGGCGTGCAGCCGCTTGAGCGCGTCGGCGTAACCGGCCGGTGAGATCTCTCCGGGTGCCACGGGTTCGTAGTACGTCCACAGCGTGACCTCGAAGCCATCACGCCCGTAAACGCGTGGCTCCACCCGCGGCTCCAGAACGGCCACAGGACACCCGGAGCCGGCGAGCTGCTGAGCGAGCCGGACCTCGAACTGCGCGACCTGATGCGCCGCGGGCGACACCCGCGCCAGGACGTCACAGGGCAGCAGCCGCAGGGTGAGCTTGTTCGAGTCCTGCAGCACGACCGCGTCGTCGGCCGGCAGACCGAGTGACGAGGCGACCGACCTGGCCGCGGACACCGCACGCTGGACCTCTGACGCCTGCATCGTCCCTGATGTCCTCTCCGTCGAACGCCGCCTGGCACCCTACCAAGCCACGGCCCATGACCCTCGGTTCACCAGCTCAGCACCGCCGGACGCCCGGCAGGGGCGGGCAGCCGGCCCCGCAGCATCCGCACGCCCAGCGGAACCAGCGCCACGCAGAGCAGGCCGGTGACCAGGGCGTCGGGGAGGGAGGCTCCCTTCAGCACCCCCATCCAGGTGCCTCCTGCCAGCAGCAACATCAAGGAGCGGGCGGTGCCGAAGAGCCCCGAGCGCCACGTGGCGATGGCCAGCAGGAGCGAGCCCGCGTACTGACCGACCGAGGCCCACACCGGCACCCGCCACGGCCCGTAGGAGATGTCCACGTACTCCTTCATGATCGCGTTCGTCGCCTGCTCCAGCCCCACGACCTCCGTGAGCTGGAAGGCGGTCTGGTCGGCGCCGGCGAAGTACAGGCGGGCGAAGAGCCCGGCGACCAGCAGAGCGGCCCCCCAGAACGCGAGCCCGCCGCCGACCCGCTGGGCGAGGGCGACGAAGGCGGGGAAGAGCAGGATCGCGCCCAGTGCGAAGACCGCGTAGGAGAGGGTGAGCAGGGCGGGTTCCGAGCTGTAGGCGAGCAGCTGGCCGTAGGCGGCGAAAGGCTGCGCCTCGGCCCAGGCTTGTTGCTGCGGGGTGAGGGCGGTGACGGTGCTCAGGTGACGCAACAGGTATCCGGCGCACATGACCACCGGCCCCAGGATGAGCGCCACCCCACCGATCCATCGCCCTGGAAAGTATGTGTTCACGCGGATCAGCGTGTCGAAGCGGGGGCGGCGAATCATCTGCCGATCGTCCACCGGCGTCCCTGCCGAAAGT
Organism: Nonomuraea rubra; assembly: GCF_014207985.1. Classification (NCBI taxonomy): domain Bacteria; kingdom Bacillati; phylum Actinomycetota; class Actinomycetes; order Streptosporangiales; family Streptosporangiaceae; genus Nonomuraea; species Nonomuraea rubra. Next base: position 11,699,686 of record NZ_JACHMI010000001.1, read on the forward strand.
CAGGTCCCTGCCGTCGGCTGTGTCCCGGAGGCTCGGGGCTTGGACGGCACGCTCATCGCATGAGATCATCCCGGCCATGTCATCGATCAGAAAGGGCCATGCCGCGTAGGCGCCCTTCCCAGGTCCGTACGCGTGGATCGGCGTGCGGGACCCACAGAGCCGTGATCCATCACGTTCCCGGACTCGGCCGTCGTCCCATGACCGCGGTGACCGCCCTCGAACACACGCGGATGTGGCCCGGCGCGGTGGCGGACGCCTTGGTGGCATGGCAGGAAGCCGCCCTGATCGGGACCGCTGATCGCCACTTCGCCAGGTGCGAATGCGACGAGTGCACCGGAAACGCACCCCGCTGGCGGCTTCACCAGGCTCTCGTCACCTTGCCGTCGTGGGCCGGAGCGCACCTGTACGCCCTGGTCTTACCCGTCGACCGTTATTACCTCCGTCGAACCTCACCGGTGCCGTTCATCTCCCCGGACTCCCACGGGGCCTGGTGGCAACATCGCCGGCGACGTGATGATGGGAGCGGATAGCACGAGGAAGCTCTTGCTTGCCGCGGGTTCGTGCCGTACGCGACACTGCAGCGTGCCCTCTGAAGATCCAGCCGACACCAACTTCGAGCCCTCCTTCGCCCTCGAACCCGGCCTGTGGGCCGTGCTGGAGCACGCACTGGAGGTGGTGGAGCGCGACGTCCGCGCCCGAGGCATCACCGGCACCCTCCGCTTGATCACCCCTGACTGGGACGACCGCGGTGAGGCCTGGGTGGAGTTCCAGGGCTGCTACCACGGCAACGGCATCCCACCCAGCACGGGGCCGGCACTCGATCGTGTTGGATGTCTTGGCGGCTTTGCTGTCGAGCATGGCGCGGAAATCGGCCAGAACCCCACCGGAACCGAACGCAGAGCTCAGCGCTGGAGATGAGTCGAGTTCTCGAGCCACGCAGGATCGGTGAGCCGGAGAAGCAGCGCGGCCGCGATGTAGCGCGCGTGCCCCGTGATGCTCCGAGGGTCGTACCCGAGCGCCCGCGTCAGCGACTCGTGCTTGGCCTGCACGGTCGAATGATGCATCCCCAGCGCCGCCGCCGCTGACCGCACGCTGTCGGACTCGACGAGGACGCGAACGATGTCAGCCGACCGGGGATCGAGACGGGCGAGCGCGCGCACATCGTCGTGCGGCGTACGCGGCTCGTACGCCTGCGCGAGTATCAGCAGCGCCCCGATGTCAGTGGCGTCCACGACGGGGGTTTCCGGCTCGGTGAGGCGGTAGGCGATGACGGCGCCCTCCCACGACTCCGGCGCGCGGTCGGCGCTGAGACGCGGTCCGAATCCGGCGGGTTCGGTGAGGGGGAGGTCGCCGGTCAGGTCGAGGGTGGCGCGCAGGAGGCCGTAGCGGGTCGGGACCACGGTGGACGGAGCGCACATCACGGGCGCCTCCGTGGCCGTCGCGATGAGCCGGACGTGCGCTCGGCCGGACGCGGAGCCTGGCGAGGGCCTTGGCGCGCTCGTCGGCGGGCGCGGCGGAGTCGAGGCCGGCTCCGCCCGCGCTGAGGGTGTCGAAGTAGGAGATGACCTTGAGCGCCTCACTCGCATCCGGGTCAAGGGCTGTGAGCCGTCCGACGAGATCCTGCATGTGTGCTCCCTCGGCCGGTGACCACCAACATACCCGCAGGTCGGGAGCGCGTTTGAGTCACTGACCGAGCACGCGTGCCACCCAGGCGTTCCGTGCCGCGACCATCGCCTGGGCGAGCGCCGAGTGCGGGGCGAGCAGGTCGAAGCCGTGGAACCCGCCCGGCCACACGTGCAGATCGGCCTGGCCGCCCGCCTTCCACAGCCCCATGGCGTAGTCGACGTCCTCGTCGCGGAAGACCTCGGCGGAGCCGCAGTCGATGAACGCGGGCGGCAGTCCGCCCAGATCGGTCGCGCGGGCCGGGGCGGCGTAGATCGAGACGTTCTCCGTGCTCCGCCGCTCGCCGACCAGCCCATCACGTTGCTCGCGCGGTCCCACAGGCCGACGCCGTCCATCTGCAAGGACGACACGGTCTGGTCGCGGTCGTCGAGCATGGGGTAGATGAGCGCCTGCCCGGCCAGCGAGGGGCCGCCACGGTCGCGGGCCAGCAGGGCGGTGCCGGCGGCATGGTGCCGATGGTCACCCAGGGCGCGTACGTCGCCTCCAAGTTCGCCAGCCTCGGGTTCTCGATGGTGCTGCGCGACGAGTTGCGGGGCACCGACATCGGGGTGTCGGTCCTCTGCCCCGGTACGGTGGCCACTCGGCTGGGGGTCACCGCAGGCGAGGGCGAGGCGAAACTGCTGGGCAAGGAGATGGACGTCCAGGTCATCGAGCGCAACAGCACCCTGCTGGCGGCCGGCGCCGACCCCGGCAAGGTCGGAGAGCAGGTGGTCGAGGCGATCCGGGCCCGGCAGTTCATGATCGTCACCCATCGCGAGAGGGCACCGCTCGTCGAACGCGTGCACGCGGAGCAGGCCCGCGCCTTCAGCGAGTTCGACGGCCGCCACGGGGTGGACGCGACCGCGCGGATGCTGGCCTCGGGGATCGACCTCGACCAGGCCTAGGTACGGCCGGGCCGTACTCAGGGGCAGGTCTTCCGGTACTCAGGGCCTGCCGGCACGTGCCTCTTCCACTCCTCCGGGTGAAGGAACGGCCCAGCTGGGCACACAGAAACACTGACCCCACCCTTGGCAGGGAACGCCCCCGAAACCGCCGACCAAGCGGACGCGACCATCACACTGTCCGACGGCACTCGCCGGTGCGCGACGTTCATGACGCTCGTCGCGACTGGAGAAATCGACGACGCATGCGGCGTCCTGCCGCCTCCTGATGAGCAGGCCGTGGTCAGTAGTGGATGCCTAACCCGTGATCCACCAGCAGTAGAGCAGTTCATCGCTCTCCTTGGCCCGCCGCGCAAGGGCGACCAGCTCTTCGACCAGGTCCACCACGTCTTCACCGTCACGGAAGGGGCAGAGCGGGTCCATCGTCCAACGCCGGGCCACTTCGAGCAGGCGGGAGTCCTCGACCTCGGCGAGCGCATCACGTGCACTCGCCGATAATTCATCGATTTGTGGTCCATCGACGTATGGCGAGTCCTCCGGAAGGGCCAGCCATTCTTCTTCGGTTTGTGGTGCCCCTTCAGGCGGAGGGTACAAGGTGACCGTCTCGACGAGATCATCCGAGTTGGGAACGTTCTTGATGGCGGCCACGAGGCTGCCCAGAGATCCGCTGGGGTCGACCCAGGTGATTTCCACGACATCGAACACTGGCGCGCCACGAAGGGGTTTGCTGCGGTCCCGTACAGTGGTCGGCCGCAGGGTGGCTGTGGCGCGATCGGGAGCCCGGTAATAGTCACACATGGCGCTCATGCGGGACACTCCTGTCGATGAGGGGCATGATCGTGTTCCGGCCGATGACAGGTTACGAGCCAGGGCAGGCGGCCGGAAGTACGGGCAGGCGACTGCATATCCGGATCGTCGATCGCCCGCCACCATCAAGGGAGGCCGGCCAACACGGGGCGATCGTAGGGCTGCATCCGTGCGGCGGCGTGATGCTGGGGTCGGTGAGCTTGCTCAGTACGGCGGGCGCCACGGTCGGCGTGGCGGCCCGTGCTGCTGCCGCCCGGGACCCGCTCTCAGGCCGCGTGCCCCGACGGCGGGCGGGCGGAGTGCCGGGGGTACGACGGCGCACCGCGCCGCCGCATTGCCTCCTGGGGCTTCATTTCCGCGATCGGAGGCACACGGGCAACACGCGGTCAGGGGGGCCGACGAGGCGATCACGAACGCCATCGATCGGCAACTCGAAGCACGAGACGATGACGACGACGAGAGCATGGCGCGCTGGCCCGGCAGGGCGATCAAGAAGCTAATGACCGCCAAGATCAAGCGAGTCCGAGCAATCAAGGCCCGGGGCCGGGATTCATGTCCCCACCCGGGACGTGAGTCCCCGCGATTTCCCCGTGGTCACCAACCGAACGGGCAGGCAACGGGCACGGGACACCCGATCCCCTTGCCAGAATCCGCACCGACGCTTTCTTGGCCGCTGAGCGAGCACTAGTGCAAAATGATCTATGCGTTACTTCAGTGAGACAGGCTGGACGGCGATCTTCTCCGGGACGGAGACTGAGATCGGACGCATGCGACCAGTGGAGGCTTGGGATTCGGCTACTGGGGTGGCGCTCGTCGTGGATCCCCAGAAGGGTGCGCTGCGTCCCGTCACCGACTGGCCAGACTTCTCCCACCTAGAACGGGGAGAGCGCGTTGTGGGCGTCATCCCAGGGGGTGGATGGCGTACTCACTGGAACGAGGGGTACGACGGCACGCCGGTGACCGAGTCGGTACTCGCTTGGCTGATCCACACTGATGGTGGAGCCACTCCCATCAGCGTTGAACCAGATGGCACCGTTAGCACAGCGGAGTTAGCCGATCGCATTCTCGCGCCCGGACAGGATCTGGACTGACCCCTCGTTGCCGCCCTTAACGGCACGCCAATGGCACGACGATCAAGGCTCCGAGCTGGATTCGGCGGCGATGGCGCGGAGCTGCGGATGCTCCTGCGGCCGTGTCCTGGCGGGCGTGATGCGCCTGCTGCTGCTCGCGCAGCGCCCGCAGATCGAGGTGCGCGGTGCCGCACCGGCCGCGCCGACGCCTGCGATCTCGGCCGTTTCCACGGGTTCACCGACCGGCCCGGCCGCTTCGCCCAGGATCTCCTCCACCGTCTCCCGTGTGATCGTCAGCCGTGACAACCGGTCCTGCTCATCCTCCAGCCGTGACGTCAGCGCGGTGATCTGCTCGCGGATCTCCTCAATCCGCTGCCGGACCGTAGCCTCACGCCGTGCCAGCTCCTCCAGCAACGAGCACACCGTCACCACCGCCTCACCGTCTGCACTCACAGTAGAAGGCGTTCCCGGACTAAACAGTCACGACACAAAAGCCCAGCTCAGGCACTCACTGAGAAAGAGCTACACCCAAATGATATTGCGGGACTCTGTGAGATCGCGTAGATCATTTCTGTTGGAGACATGCGGCCGACACGCCGAGGAGCACAGCGATGCACCTTCAACGCCAGCCCATCGTCGGGCCCGGAATTGCCTCTGGTATAGCTGGAACCTCAGTTGGTCATCGGAACGTTTGATTGAGCAATAAGTGATCATGAGAGGAGCTCCTGCATGTCGACACCCCCCGGAGGTCAGTCGTCGCAGCCGGAAAAGTCCGTACTGCGCGGAGGTGACAGCGGGCAATTTCCTGAGACCTGGACAGCACCTACGCCATATCCCGTCCGTCGTAGACGGCTTCGCCCTCCAGCAATCGCGCTCATCGTAGTTGGGATTGCCGTTCTGGTCGCAGGATCTCTGCTCGCCGTCAGCGCCGTGCTCCGCCAAGTCACGCGCACCGTCGTCTCGGTTGAGATGCCGGACCGGTCGGGCATACCAAAGAACGCCAAAGCCGGCGACTGCCTAAAGGCCGGCAAGAACACAGAGCACGAGGTCGTCGCCTGTACAGACCCAGATTCAATCCAGAGGATCACACATGTCTTCACCGACATGACCATGGCCGCCTTTGACGCCAGAATGGCCAACGGCGGCGACGTCTGCCCCGAAGGCGAGAGGACTATCGCCTATTCAGAAGGAGATGACAATGCCAAGGCGACCGTTTACTGCCTAGCATGGGCCGCTACCGCGGCAGCAAGTCAGCACGCCAGAGCGGAAGCCGACGAGGTTAGTTCCCCAGCAGTCGACTTCTACCAAACCGCTAAGGTCAACGACTGCGTTACCGGCGGCAGCTACACGGACTACAAGGTGGTTCCGTGCGCTGACGCAACTGCTGCATGGAAGATCACTAAGAAGACTGTCGCAACCCGTGCAAAGTTGGATTCCGAGTCGCCGGACAACAGTCGATGCGCCCGGAATGAGATCATGGTTAGCCACTGGAGTAGCGAACATCCAGAGGCGCAAGCCAACGTGTTTTGTCTAGTCCGCACACGATGACCTCTTCAGCGGACATGAGGCGTGGACGACCTGGCTTTCAGTCTGAGAGCGGGTAACGGGAATCGAACCCGCCTGTCAGCTTGGGAACTGCATCGATCACGGCCCATTAGGCGCTGAGCTGGGCGGAGAGCCGGTCCTGGGTGACCGTGGTTGACCCCTCGTCACCCTCTTAATGGCCCGCTAACGGTCCCCGGCGATCAGCCCGCGACCTGGTGTTTCTCGCGCGACGAGCGCACCCTGCCCGCCTGATCATCCCGTCTGCCGTCGACCCGCCCGAAGGGGAAGCGGGCCAGGGCTAGGGGTACCAGATGGAGCGCCCCACCGAACGAACGATCTGATACCCGTAGCCCTGGTCTGCTCGGCTTTTCCCGGGTCGATGGCGAGCAAGATGATCAGGCTTCCACCTCAGCCACAACAGCCCATCTACCCGGCACTGCGGGTCATCCCGGAGCCGGAGCGCCCCCGCCTGAGGCTTGTCTGTGTTGTCACTCATGCGTATGACTCACGCTGTTCGACGAGGAAATATGGTTGCTGGAGCCGGGCGAGTTGTCTAGGTTGCCACGGTGGGTGAGGTTGCGGAGTTGAACGGTCCTGCTCTGTTGTGCATTGTTGGGCCTCCAGCGGTTGGCAAGATGACGGTCGCCTATGAGATCGCACAGCTGACCGGGATGAAGGTCTTTCACAACCATTTGGCCATCGAGCCGGTGCTGCGGTTTTTCGAGTTCGGCAGCGAGCCTTACGTGCGTCTCGTTGGCGAGTTCAGACGACGGGTCTTTGAGGAGGTGGCCGCTAGCGATCTGGCTGGTCTGATCTTCACGTTCGTGTGGGCGTTCGACGTTCCTGAGGACGAGGCAGAGCTGGAGCGTTACGCTGCTCCCTTCCGTAACAGGGAAGGACGGGTCTTCTACCTGGAGCTGTCCGCGAGCCAGGAGGTGCGTCTGGAGCGAAACAAGGGAGAGCTTCGCCTGGCTGAGAAGCCGTCGAAACGTGATCTCGACTGGTCGCGGCAAAACCTCCTGGAGATGGACGCCAAGTACCAGCTGAACTCGAATGGCGCGTTCAAGGATCGGGCCGACTACTTGCAGATCGACAATACCGAGCTGTCGGCGGCCGCAGTCGCGCAGCTAGCCATCAACCACTTCGGTCTGAGATAGCGGTTACGGGTATGGACTGCTCGGCTTGGAGATCGTGGGACTGGGCGGCTTCATCTGTCCATGAGCAGCCCGAGCATGGCGACTGCATGTCTGACGTGCTCAAGCAGATGATTGGCTGAGGCTGCGGTGTGCCGCGTTGATTGCGGTCAGCAGTTCGCGGGCTGAGGCGTCGCGCTTGCCGGTGAGGGCGTTCTCTACTCCGGCCAGTTGTTGGAAGGCCCAGCGGGATTCGGTGCGCTGGGCGGTTTCCAGGGCCAGGCGTCCGCTGGTGATGCCTTCGTTGAGGTCGCCAATGCGAAGCTGGGCGGCGGCGATCTTCTTGTGGTCGGTCTCGTGGGAGAGGGCATTGAGGGCGGCTGGCCTTCGTCGATGACGCGGCGTTCGTCGCCGAGGTTGACGTATGTCGAGAGGCGGTTAGCGGCCATCCGGCCCGGGTCCAAGAACCGGGTCCAAGCTGAGGAGGCCCTGAAGCCCGAGGAACCCGAGCCGGACGAGCAAGATCCAGACGGATCGGGCACGTAACGGGCGCGGAAGATCGAAAAGAACCCTAGAAACGATCAAGCCAGTTTGGAGCGGGTGACGGGAATCGAACCCGCGCTGTCAGCTTGGGAAGCTGATGTTCTGCCATTGAACTACACCCGCGCACACCCCGAAGGTTGCGCCCCCCACTGTAGCGGAAACTTGCCCCGCAACAGCAATCCCAGCCCCACACTCTTCCGACCAGACCGGTAAGTTGCTCACCGTGTTGCTATCTGACCGTGACATCCTCGCTGCGATCGACGCCGGCCGCCTGGGCATCGACCCGTTCGACCCGGAGATGATCCAGCCGTCCAGCATCGACGTACGGCTCGACCGCTTCTTCCGGGTGTTCGAGAACCACCGGTACCCGCACATCGACCCGTCCGTCGAGCAGCCGGATCTCACGCGGATGGTGGAGCCCCAGGGGGACGAGCCGTTCATCCTCCACCCGGGTGAGTTCGTGCTGGCCTCCACGTACGAGGTCGTGAGCCTGCCCGACGATCTGGCTTCGCGGCTGGAGGGGAAGAGCTCGCTGGGGCGGCTGGGGTTGCTGACGCATTCGACGGCCGGGTTCATCGATCCGGGGTTCAGCGGGCATGTGACGCTGGAGTTGTCGAACGTGGCGACGTTGCCGATCAAGTTGTGGCCCGGGATGAAGATCGGGCAGCTGTGCGTGTTCAGGCTGAGCTCTCCGGCCGAGCACCCATACGGGTCCAGCAAGTACGGGTCCCGCTACCAGGGGCAGCGCGGCCCGACCCCGTCCCGGTCGTTCCGGAACTTCCACCGGACCAAGATCTGAACAAGATGAACACTAGGTGAACATATAGAGAACGTACGGAGGACTTCACCCGCCTCACCCCGCCCCGGTGAGGCGTTAGGGACGGCCCCAAACTAGGCGCGAGCAGCGAAAAACCGCCTAAAACTACGCGGTTCTGCGGTGTTGCACAACATACGGGGGGTAGCCAGTAGGCGAAGGGGACATGAAGTTCGCATTTCGCCTGGTAAGCCATACCCTCTTCCACGGACCATCCCCGCACATCTGGAGAACGACGTGCGTCTGCGTCTCACGCCACGTGAGGACAGCTACTACGACCTGTTCGCCGACTCGGCGAACAACCTGGTCACAGCATCCCGCCTGCTGGTAGAGATCATCAGCGACGGCTCGGACAGGGAAGCCCTGGCCGAGAAGATGCGCGCCTGCGAGCACGCCGGTGACGAACGCACCCATGCGATCATGAACCGGCTCAATGAGAGCTTCATCACTCCGTTCGACCGCGAGGACATCTACCGGCTGGCCTCGAACCTCGACGACGTGATGGACGCCATGGAGGCCGCCTCCGACCTCATCGTCCTCTACCAGCTCGACCACCTCCCCAAGGACGTCGTACGCCAGGTGGAGGTGCTGGAGCGGGCCGCCGAGCTGACCGCCGAGGCGATGCCGCGCCTGCGGTCGATGAAGAACCTCAACGAGTACTGGATCGAGGTCAACCGCCTGGAGAACCAGGGCGACCAGGTCTACAGGAGGCTGCTGGCCAAGCTGTTCAGCGGTGAGTACGACGCTCTCACCGTCATGAAGATGAAGGAGGTCGTCGACGCCTTGGAGGAGGCGGCCGACGCCTTCGAGCACGTGGCCAACACCGTCGAGTCGATCGCGGTCAAGGAAAGCTAGGCCCAGACAGTGGACCTCACGCTCGGCCTCGTCATCGGCGTAGTCGTCATCGCCCTGGTGTTCGACTACACCAACGGCTTCCACGACGCGGCGAATGCGATCGCCACCTCCGTCTCGACCCGGGCCCTGACCCCCAGGGCCGCGCTGTTCATGGCCGCGGCCATGAACTTCATCGGCGCCCACCTGGGCACCCAGGTCGCCCAGACGGTTGGCAAGGGCATCATCGACGCTCCGAACGGCTCACATGGCCTGGTCATCGTGGCCGCCGGGCTGATCGGCGCGATCACGTGGAACCTGATCACCTGGTACTTCGGGCTGCCCTCCTCCTCCAGTCACGCCCTCATCGGCGGTCTGGTGGGCTCCGCGCTGGCCTCGGCCAGCGTGGTGCACTGGGACGGCGTCCTGGAGAAGGTGGTCATCCCGATGATCCTGTCACCGCTGGTCGGGTTCTCCCTGGCCGCGTTGATCATGATCGCAATATACTGGATCTTCCGCAACAGCCAGCCGGGCCGCACCAACCGCGGCTTCCGCTACGCGCAGACCGTCTCGGCCGCCGCCATGGCGCTCGGGCACGGCCTCCAGGACGCGCAGAAGACGATGGGCGTCATCTTCCTGGCGCTCACCGTCGGCGGGTTCGCCCAGCCCACGGATCCCATCCCGCAGTGGGTCATCCTCGCCGCGGCGGGGGCGATCTCGCTCGGGACGTACGCGGGCGGCTGGCGCATCATGCGTACGCTGGGGCGGCGCATCATCGCGCTGGACCCGCCCCAGGGGTTCGCCGCGGAGTCGGCGGCGGCGACCGTCCTGTACGGGGCCGCCATCGGGTTCGGGGCGCCCATCTCCACCACGCACACGATCACCTCGGCGATCATGGGCGTGGGGGCCACCAAGCGGCTCAGTGCCGTGCGGTGGGGCGTCGCGGGGAACATCGTGACCGCCTGGATCCTGACCATCCCCGCCGCCGCACTCGTGGCGGCCGTGTCCTACTTCGTCCTGCACGCCATCGTCGAGGGGTGACTACGCGGGGGCGTACATCACGTCCACGTCCCATCGGTTGAACCCGAGCGACTCGTACACCCTGATCGCCGCCGTGTTGGTCTCGTCCACGTACAGCATCGCCTGGGCGAGACCACGGGCCCGCAGGTGGACCAGGCCGGCCACGGTGAGCGACCGGCCGAGGCCGGCGCCCTGCTGGGTGGGGTCCACGCCGACCACGTACACCTCGCCCAGCGGCTCGTGGCCGTGCTCGGACGAGCCGTGGATCTTCGTCCAGTGGAAGCCGGCCAGCCGGTCGCCGCGGAAGGCGAGGAAGAAGCCCTCGGGGTCGAACCAGGGCTCCTGCTCGCGCCGCAGCAGGTCGTCCATCGTCCACGCGCCCTGCTCGGGGTGGTGGGCGAAGGCGGCGGCGTTCACCTTGAGCCACGCCTCCTCGTCCTGCCCGGGCACGAACGTGCGCAGCGTCACGCCGTCCGGGAGCGGGTAGGGCGCCAGCGGGGCGAACAGGGAGCGGCGCATCTGCCAGAGCGAGCGCACCCGCTCGAAGCCGAAGGACGCGGCCAGCGCCCCGGCGCCCGCGTGGTCGCCGTGCGCCCACAGCCGCACGGTGCCTCCGGTCAGCTCCAGCACGGCTCGCAGCAGCCGCGCGCCGTGCCCCCGGCGCCGATGGGACGGGTGGATGACCAGCTCCACGCTCGGCCCCTCGACCTCGTCGGTGGGGTCCACGTGCGCGTAGCCGGCCAGCGTGCCGTCGTCCGTCCACAGCAGCAACGACCGAGCGCGCGGGTCACCTCCGTAGCGCAGATGGAGCATCACGTGCTCGTTGAGCGGGCGGACGCCGTCCGCCTCGGTGGCCTTCTCTACGACGCCCAGCACCTCGGCGACGTCACGGTCGCCGAGCCGTTCCTTGATCTCCACGTGCGCACCCACAGACCGAACTCTAGGCGTACCCCTGGCGAACAGTGCCATCAGGTACTCCTGACAATCGTTACCTTTTGCGACATTTGTTACATAGCATCACGCCGTAACGTTTCCTGTCATGACGTCACGCACCCTCCTCCGGCTGATCTCGGCCGGAGCCGCGGCCGCGGCCGGGATCGCCCTCGCCGTGGCACCCGCCCTCGCCTCGACCGGTCCCCATGACGACCGCGGCAGCCATGGCAGCAGGACCGTCCCGGTCCGCCTGCTCAGCATCAACGACCTGCACGGCAACCTGGAGCCCCCGTCCGGCTCCTCCAGCCGCATCCTCGACCCCGACGGGCCCCTGGTCGACGCGGACGGCACCCTGACCGGCATCGCCGGCGGCAGGTACTCGATCGCCGGTGGCGTCGCCTACCTGGCGACGCACATCAAGCAGGCGCAGAACAGGAACACGCTGCTCGTGGCGGCCGGTGACCTGATCGGCGCGTCGCCGCTGATCTCCGCCGCCTACCACGACGAGCCCACGCTGGAGGTGCTCGGCTCCCTCGGGCTGGACACCACGTCGGCGGGCAACCACGAGTTCGACGAGGGCTACGCCGAGCTGCGGCGCCTCATGAACGGCGGCTGCCACCCCGTGGACGGCTGCTCGCCCGCGGGCGAGTGGCAGGGCACCGGCTTCGACTTCCTGGCCGCCAACGTGCTGAAGGAAGGCACGGACCAGTACGCGCTGCCGCCCTACCACGTCAAGACGATCAACGGCGTGAAGGTCGGCTTCATCGGCCTGGTCACCGCGACGACGCCGACCATCGTCACCGCGGAGGGCATCAAGGGCCTGCAGTTCACCGAGGAGGTCGCCGCGGCGAACAGGGCCTCGGCCTACCTGGCGCGCAAGGGGGTCAAGGCGCAGGTCGTGCTGGTGCACGAGGGCGACTCGATCACCCCGAACCAGAGCCCGGACGCCTGCTCGGTGAACACCGCGAACGCGGGCTCGCGCATCGCCAGGGAGCTGAACCCGCAGATCGACCTGGTCATCAGCGGCCACTCGCACCAGGCCTACATCTGCAAGACCGCCGACCCCGCGGGCCAGGACCGCTACTACACGCAGGGGTCGTCGTTCGGCCGGGTGCTCACCCAGATCGACCTGCAGATCGACAAGCGCACCAGGGACGTGATCCGGTCCTCGGTGAAGGCGGACAACAAGGTCGTCACGCGGACGGTCACCCCTGACCCGCAGGTCGAGGCGCAGGTCCAGACGTGGAAGACGCGCAGCGCCGAGGTCGCCGACCGCAAGCTCGGCACCATCACCGCCGACATCTCCAACGTGGTCAACAACACCTCCGCCGCGACGACGAAGCCGGAGACGCCGCTCGGCGACCTCATCGCCGACTCCCAGCTCGAAGCCGCCAAGGCGGGCGGGGCGGAGATCGCGCTGATGAACCCCGGCGGCATCCGCACGTCGCTGACGTACGCGCAGAAGGGCTCCGAGGGCGACGGCGTCGTCACCTACGGCGAGGCGTTCGAGGTCCAGCCGTTCAGCAACATCGTGCAGGTGCGGACGTACACGGGCGCGCAGCTCAAGGCCCTGCTGGAGCAGCAGGTCTGGACGCCCAACCCGGCCACGGGCGCGATCTCGCACCGCATCCTGCAGGTGTCGTCGTCGCTCACGTACACGTTCGACACGACCAAGCCCGTGGGCTCGCGCGTGTCCGACATCAAGCTGAACGGGACGCCGGTCACGGACACCCAGTCCATCAAGATCGCCGCCAACAACTTCCTCATGGGCGGCGGTGACGGCTTCTCCGTGTTCACGCAGAGCAGTGACACCTGGAGCGGCCCGATCGACCTGGACGCGTTCACGGCCTACCTGAGCGCCCGCTCGCCCATCAGCCCGTCCCCCGCCGACCGGATCACCTTCGTCAAGTGATCTCCCCGGGCCCGTCTCCGCCGGAGGCGGGCCCTTCCCGGCGTCTCCACGCCAGCCACTTCCGCGTGATCTCGTCCTCCAGGTCCACTCCGTGATGGCGGGCCATGAGCAGCACGTGGCACACCACGTCGGCCAGCTCCGCCCGGAAGTCGGCGTCGAGCTCCGCCCCGGTGCGCCCCTTCGTCCTGGCCCTGCCGGTGAGCATGAGGAACGCCTGCGTCAGCTCGCCGACCTCCTCCTGCAGCTTGAGCAGGAACCACGTGTCGTCACGCTCGATGCCCAGGTGATCGGCGTAGCGCCGCGAGATGGACTCGATCTCCTCGGAGAGCGCGCGCAGGTCCATGCCGCCGAGTCTAGGCCCCCTGGTCAGGTACGGTGCAGCGGCAGGACGGCGACGAACCGGGCGCCGGGCGCGTGGTCGGCGACCGTCAGCGTGCCGCCGTGGGCCACGGCGATCTCCCTCGACAACGGCAGGCCGAGGCCGCTGCCGCTCTTGTCCTTGGCCCTGGAGCTCTCCAGCCGGGTGAACCGCTCGAAGACCCGCTCCCTGTCCTCCGGCGCGATGCCGTCGCCGTCGTCGGTGACCGTCACCACCACCTGGTCTCCCCGTACCGTCACCTCGACGTCGATCCTGGACGCGGTGTGGCGGGCGGCGTTGTCGAGCAGGTTCGTCAGGAGGCGGTCGAGCTGCACGGGCGAGCCGAGGACCGGGGCGGCCGCGCAGGCGTGCAGGAAGATCGGCGCCCGGCCGCCCTCCCGGCGGCGGATCTGCTCCTCGGCCACCAGGCACAGGTCCACCACCCGGCGCGGCGTGACCGCGCCCGCGTCGAGCTTGGCCAGCATCAGCAGCTCGTCGATGATGCCCGTGAGCCGGTCGGCGGCGGCCAGCGCCCGCGCGCCCGTGGCCGGCCAGTCCGTCTCGTCGGGGTAGCTGTTGGCCACCTCCAGCTGGGCGCGCAGCGCGGAGATGGGGCTGCGCAACTCGTGCGAGGCGTCGGCGACGAACCGCCGCTGGGTCTCGGCCGAGCGCTCCAGGCGGTCGAGCGTGTGGTTGGTGGTCTCGGCCAGGTCGGCGATCTCGTCGCCGGTGGGAGGCACGGGGACGCGCCTGCTCAGGTCCTGGCCGGTGATCTCGGCCAGCTCCGCGCGTACGCGCTCGACCGGCCGCAGCGCGTAGCTGACCACGGCCCACGTGAGGAGCGCGACGATGACCAGGACGAGCGGCGTGCCGAGGTAGACCATCAGGTGGATCCACATCAGCGCCGTGTCGACGTCGGCCAGCGAGGAGGCCCCCTGCACGGTCACGAGCCCCCGCGGCGAGCGCACCGTCATGGCCATCAGCAGGTGGTGGCTCCTGGGCTCCTCGGGGTGGCGCGCCAGGTCCAGCTCCATGGTCTCCACCGTCTCCGGCCTGGCCGGCCTGAACGCGGTGACCCGCGCGTCCTGCGGGAAGGACGTGCTGCTCGCGAGCACCTCGCCGGTCGGGGAGAGCACGCGGAGAAGCTGGACGCGGGCCGGCGTCTTCAGCTCCCTGGGCAGGGTTCCCGCCTGGGCCTCGCTCGCCACCCGGCGCACGGCCAGCTCCACCCTGGCGTGGACGGTCCCGTACAGGTTCTCCGGCACCGTGGCCAGGGTGAGAGCCGACGCGCCGATGAAGACGACGGCGGCCACCAGGGTCGCGGCCGTGGTCATCCGCGCGCGGATCGAGCGCGGGACGAGCCTCCGGAACGAGTGCGTAAGGAGCCGGCTTGCCAATCCCCCACCCTGCCTTCCTGCGATCACTGTCTGTGACATTTACCCGCGGATGACGTGCGCAACATGATCGACGGATACTCTCCGTACACGTTTCGCTCGCGGCGATTCCGCTGAGGGCGTGCGTGCCTTCCGGCCGGGCGGCGTCGCGGGCAGGGTGGGTGCCATGAAGGTACTGGTGCTGGGCGGTACGGGGTTCGTGGGCCGGGTCGTCATCGACGAGGCGCTGGCGCGGGGCTGGGAGGTGACGGCGTTCAACCGGGGCAGCCAGGAGCCGCCCGCGGGGGTGACGGCGTTACGCGGTGACCGATCGGCGCCGGGCGGCCTGGCGGCGCTGGAGCGCGGCGAGTGGGACGTCGTGGTCGACACGTGGTCGTGGGCGCCCTCGGCCGTCAGGGACTCCGCCGCGCTGCTGGCCGGCCGGGCCGGCTCCTACGTGTACGTCTCCAGCAGGTCGGCCTACGCCGAGCCGGTGCCGTTCGGGGCCGACGAGAGCGCGCCCCTGGTGGCGGCCTCGCCCGACGACGGCGACGGCCCCTACGCGAACAACAAGGCGGGCGGCGAGCTGGGGGCCGTGGCCGCGTTCGGCGACCGGGCGCTGCTGGCCAGGGCGGGCCTGATCATCGGGCCGCACGAGAACGTGGGGCGGCTGCCGTGGTGGCTGACCAGGATCGCGCGTGGCGGCCCCGTGGTCGCGCCCGGTCCGGCGGACCGGGGCCTGCAGTACATCGACGCCCGCGACCTGGCCGGGTGGTGCCTGGAGGCGGGGGCGCGGGGCGTCGGCGGGGCGTTCAACGTGGTGGGGCCGCCCGGAGGCACGACGATGGGCGAGCTGCTCCAGACGTGCGTGAAGGTGACCGGCTCCGACGCCGAGCTGCGCTGGATCGAGGAGGATCGGCTGCTGGCGGCCGGGGCCGAGCCGTGGGTCGGGCTGCCGTTCTGGCTGGTGGGCGCCGACTACGACTTCATGCACGGCGGTGACGTCGGCAAGGCGGTGGCGGCCGGGCTGCGCCTGCGCCCGGTCGCGGAGACGGTGGCCGACACGTGGGCGTGGCTGCGCGGCCTCGGCGGGAAGGCACCCCAGCGGGCGGACCGGCCGCTCAAGGGCCTCGACCCGGAGCTGGAGGCCCGGATCCTGGCGTCATGATCCCGGCCTCATGATCCTGGCGTCATGATCCCGACGTCGTGACCCTGGCGATCATGAGGTTGCGTCGGCGTGCCGCAGGTCGCGGTGGGTGCGTACGAGGTCGTACAGGGCGGCTGCCAGGGCGATGCACACCGACGACACCACCACGACCAGCCCGTGCCGGAAGGCCGTCGGCCAGCCCTCGCCCAGCGAGCCGAAGAACGTCGTCCCGGCCGCCGCGATGCCGATGGCCGACCCGAGGCGCTGCCCCGTCTGCAGCACCCCGGCGGCGCTCCCGCCGCCGGAGGGCGGCACCTCCGACAGCGTGATGGCCTGGTTGGGCGAGATGACCAGCCCGCTGCCCATGCCCGCCACCAGCAGCGGCAGCGCGGTCGCCAGGCCCGCGCCCGCGGCCGGCACCAGCGCGGTGGCGCCCATGGTGGCCAGCAGCCCGACGATCACCATGGTCAGCCCGATGGCGACCAGCCGCCGCCCCATCCTGGACACCAGGTGCCCACCGACCATGGCGGCCGAGGCCGAGCCGAGCGCGAACGGCGTGATCGCCAGCCCGGCCAGCAGCGGGCTGTAGCCGTGGCCGCTCTGCAGGTACAGCGTGAAGATGAAGAAGATGCCGGTGAAGCCGGCGAAGTAGAACAGCGCGATGGCCGAGCCCAGGCTGTACGAGCGCTTGCGGAACAGCTCCAGCTTCACCAGCGGCTCGCGCCGGTAGAACCGCTCCCACGTCACGAACCCGGCCAGCACCACCAGCGCGCCCGGCACGAGCAGCCACTTGGCCGGCCCCTCCCACTGGTGCCGCTGGATGAACGGCAGCAGCAGCCCGGCCACCCCGATCCCGAGCAGCAGCACGCCCACCGGGTCCATGCTCTCCGGCCGCCTGTGCACGAGCTGCGGGCGCGGCAGCAGTCGCCAGGCCAGCGGGAGCAGCACGAGCCCGATGGGCAGGTTCACCAGGAACACCCACCGCCAGCCGTGGTCGGCCCCGAACACGGTCACCAGCGCGCCGCCGATCAGCGGCCCCGCGGCCGTGGACACGCCGATGGTGGCGCCGAGCGCGCCGAAGGCGCGGCCCCGCTCGTACCCGTGGAACATCTGCTGGATCAGCCCCGAGACCTGCGGGTTCAGCATCCCGGCCGCCATGCCCTGCACGAGGCGGGCCGCGATCAGCACGTTCATGCTCCAGGCGAAGCCGCAGAACGCGCTGGAGAGCGTGAAGAGGGCCACGGCCCACAGGAAGATCGTCCTGCGGCTCCTGGCGTCGCCGAGCCGGCCGGCGGGGACCAGGAGCAGGCCGAACGTCAGCGCGTAGCCGGACAGGGTCCACTGCAGGCCGTCGTCCGTGGCGTGCAGCCCCTCGCGGATGGAGGGCAGGGCGACGTTGACGATGCTCACGTCCAGCCCGGTCATGAACGCGGAGACCAGGCAGACGGCCAGCGCGCGCCTGCGCGTGTCGGTTCCGGACTCCCCCATCACCCCGCACATGCTTCCCTTGAGGCCCTGAAATATCGCCTATCAGCCGTTTCTTTGCTCGTCACCGGAGAAAGGTTCGTTTCTCGGCCAAGGATGGGTAACGTCCGATCATGGGCACGATGGCGGTCGAGCAGAACGGCATCAACGCGATCCCCGAGGGGGAGCGGCGCGGCAGGCCGAGGGACCTGTTCTGGCCCTGGGCGGGCAGCAACCTGTCGCTGTTCGGGGTCGCCTTCGGCGTGTACGTCGTGGGGCTGGGGCTGGGCGTGGTGCCGGCGATCATCACCGGTGCGGCGGGGTACGCGCTGTCGTTCCTGCTGGTCGGCCTGGTCGCCGTCGGCGGCGCCAGGTCGGGGGTGCCGACGATGACGCTGGGCCGGGCGCCGTTCGGCTTCCAGGGCAACAAGCTGCCCACGCTCTTCTCGTACGTCTCCAACGTCGGCTGGGAGATCGTGCTCGTCACGCTGGCGGCGCAGAGCGGCGCGGAGATCATCCGGCGGCTCGGGCCCGGCCTCCCGGAGTCGGGGCAGCTGGAGGCCGGCGTGCCGCCCACGGCGGCCACGGCCGTCTGCTTCGCCGTCGCGGCGGTCGTGGTGATCGCGGTCGGCGTGTACGGCCACGCGATGATCATGGTGGTCCAGCGCTACCTGACCTACGCGTTCATCGTGCTGACCGTCGTCTACCTGATCCTCATGGTGCCCAGGCTCGGCACCGGCTCGCTGGAGAGCACGTCGGGCGCGGGCGGCTGGGTGGGCGGGGTCATCTTCGCCATGACGCTGCTGGGCCTGGGCTGGGTCAACTGCGGCGCCGACTACTCCCGCTACCTGCCCGCGAGCTCCAGGCCGCGCTCGGTGGCCCTGTGGACGACGCTCGGGGGCGCGCTGCCGCCCCTGGTGCTGCTCGTGTTCGGAGTGATGCTCGTCGGCGGCGATCCCACGCTGGCCGAGGCGGCGGGGGCCAACCCGGTGGCGGCGCTGGCGGGGGCGTTGCCGACCTGGTTCCTGGTGCCGTACCTGCTGACCGCCGTCGGCGGCTTCCTGGCCGGCGCGATCATGGACATCTACTCGTCGGGGCTGTCGATGCTGGCGCTGGGCGTGCCCATCAGGCGGCACTACGCGGTGCTGATCGACGGGCTGCTCATGGTGCTCGGCGGTTACTACCTGCTGTTCGTCTCCACCAGCTTCCTGGCCACGTTCCAGGCGTTCCTGGCGATCGTCGGCGTCGTGATGGCGGCCTGGGTCGCGATCTTCCTGGTGGACATGTGGCGGCTGCGGGCCGGCGGGCGGGCCTACGACGAGCGGCTGCTGCGAGCCGGCGCGCCCGCGTTCAACTGGCCGGGCCTGGTGTCGCTGGTCGTGGCGTCGGTCGTGGGGCTGGGGCTGATCACCTCCGCGGACCCGAACATCGCCAGGGTCGTCGGCTTCCTGATGAGCGACGAGCTGAGGGCGGGCACGTTCGGGACGGCGAACATCGGCGTGGTGATCGCGCTCGTGCTGGCCGGGCTGCTGTACTTCCTGATCGCCTCTGTCGCGCGGCCCCGCCGGAGGATTACTCTTAGTGATTGATGACTGACGTCCCGTTGCGACTGCTGAGCTGGGCGGTGCATGTCACGGCCTTCGGGCTGCTGGCGATCGCCGTGGTGGGTGCGCTGCGCGAGGATCGCCCCGGCCCGGCGGCGGGGGGCGTGCTGCTCGGCCTGCTGTACGCCGCCGGCCCCGCGGTGCAGGCCAGGGCGGTCGCCGGGCCGGCGTGGCTGGGGCTGGTGACCGGCGGGTGGGCCGTGCTGGCCGTGCTGGCGCCGCCGTTCGTGTGGGTGGCCTTCCCGCTGCTGTTCGCGTACCTGCACGTGTTGCCGCTGTGGGGCGCGATGTTCGGCGTGACGGTGCTGACGTCGGCGGCGGTCGTGGCGGCGGCCTGGCACGCGGGCGAGCTGACCACGCCGCTGCTGGTCGGCCCCGGGGTCGCGGCGGCCGTGGTGACGCTGCTCGCGCTCGCCTGCAAGGCGCTGCGCGCGGAGGCCGACCGGGAGTGACGGGGTCAGGCCGTCACGATGGCGAAGTCCGGCACCGGGCGGTCGAGCACCGACACCAGCCGCTGCAGCACCGTCGTGTCCCCCTCGCGCCGCACGCCCTCCACGCCCTTGCCCGTCAGCAGGCCGACGAGCTGCGCCTTGGTCAGCCGCAGCGTGAGGTCCGCGGCGCCGTCGCGCGGGGCGGGCTGCTGGATGAAGGCGCCGTTCGACAGCGTCGTACGGTAGCGCTCCCCCAGGTCGGTCAGGTGCCAGTCGATGGACAGCCGCTCGTGCCAGGCCCGCGGCCCGTCCACGCGGACGGCGATGGAGTCGAAGATCTGCTCCACGGTCAGGGCGGCGAAGAAGTCGGGCGAGGCGCTGTCCATGGCGGCGGGCACGATGCCGTCGGCCAGCTCCAGCGCGCCCATCAGGTAGCAGTTGCGCCAGGTGGCGTTCTCGGCGCCGTGGCCGAGCCGGGTGTAGACCTCGGCCAGCAGGTCGCGGGCCTCCTTGTTGCCCTCGTCGGCGAAGACCGCGTGGTTGAGCAGCTGGGCGGCGAAGCGCAGGTCGTTCTCGTCGATGTAGCGCCTGGCGAACGCGACCACGGCCGCCCCGCCGCCCAGACACTCGACGTACCGGATCGCGCTCTCCCGCGGCGGGTGCTCCCACAGATGCGCCGGGTTGCCGTCGAACCAGCCCAGGTAGCGCTGGTAGACGGCCTTGACGTTGTGCACGAGCGAGCCGGAGTAGCCGTGCGTGTGCCAGGCCTGCTCCAGCTCGGGCGGGAGCTGCACGGTCTCGGCGATCTCAGCCGCGGTCAGGCCCTTGTTGAGCAGGCGCAGGGTCTGGTCGTGCAGGTAGGAGTACAGGTCGCGCTGCTGGCTGAGGAAGCGCTCCACGCGCTCGGCGCCCCAGGTGGGCCAGTGGTGCGAGGCGAACGCGACGTCGGCGCGGCCGGCGAACAGGGTGATGGCCTCGGTCAGGTACCTGGCCCAGGCCCGCACGTCACGGACGGCGGCGCCGCGCAGCGGCAGGAGCGTGTGCTGGTTGTGGGTGGCGTTCTCGGCCATGCAGAGGGCGCGGCGGTCGACGAGCAGGAAGTTCATCGCGGCCAGGGCCTCGGCGCCGGGGGTGAGCTGGAAGACCATCCTGACCCCGTCGACCGTCTCCTCCTGGCCCGTGCGGGCGATCTCGTCCGTGGGCGGGATGAGCGACATGGTGCCCGTCGAGGCGGTCATGCCGAGCCCGGCCCCGATCTGGCCGCGCGGGGAGCGGGGCAGGGCGCGGCCGTACATGTAGACGGCGCGGCGGGTCATGGCGGGGCCGGCGTAGAAGTTCTCGGCCGCCGCGTGCCGCATGAAGCCGGCGGGGGCCAGGATCGGCACGCCGCCGCCGGTGACGCCGCGTACGCCGCCGAAGTGGTCGGCGTGGGCGTGGGTGTAGATCACGCCGGTGACGGGGCGGTCGCCGCGGTGGGCGCGGTACAGCTTGAGCGCGGCGGCGGCGCACTCGGTGGAGATGAGCGGATCGACGACGATGACGCCGCGCTCGCCCTCGATCAGGCTCATGTTCGACAGGTCCAGGCCCCGGACCTGGTAGACGCCGTCCGTGACCTCGTACAGGCCCTGTTTGGAGCAGAGCTGGCTCTGCCTCCAGAGGCTGGGATGGGCGGTGTCGGGGCAGTCCTCCTGGAGGAAGTCGTAGGTGTCGTTGTCCCAGACGACCCTGCCGTCGACCGTTCTGATCACCGCGGGGCTCAGTTTGGCGAGGAAACCGCGGTCGGCGTCCTCGAAGTCGGCCCTGTCGTGGAAGGGAAGGTCTGCCATGCTCAGCCGCATGCCCCCCTTTCCCGGCAAATAGCTCAATAAAGGCCCTAAATAGGATGAATCTCCGACAAGTCCATGTGGTTGGCTTGGTCCTGAGCTGATCGTCCAGGGGGAGCCAATGGAAGCGTGCGTGTTCGACCTCGATGGCGTGCTGGTGTACAGCGAGCCGGTCTGGGAGGAGGTGCGCCGGGCGTTCGTCGCCGAGCACGGCGGCACCTGGCAGCCGGACACGCAGTCCAGGCTGATGGGCATGAGCACCGGCGAGTGGGCCGCGTACCTGCACGAGCTCGGCGTCGGGCTGCCGCCGGACGAGATCGCCCGCGGGGTCGTCGAGCAGATGGCCGGGCGTTACCGGGACGAGGTGCCGCTGATGCCCGGGGCCGTCGAGGTGGTGCGGCGGGTGGCGGGGCGGGTCACGCTGGGGCTGGCCAGCTCGTCCCCGCGCCGGCTCATCGACGTGGTGCTGGACGCGGCCGGTCTGGAGGAGTGCTTCGCGGCCACCGTCTCCACCGAGGAGGTGCCGCGCGGCAAGCCGGCGCCCGACGGGTACCTGGAGGCGGCCCGACGGATCGGGGTGGACCCGCATGGCTGCGTGGCGGTCGAGGACTCCAGCAACGGGCTGCGGTCCGCGTACGCGGCCGGGATGCGGGTGATCGCCGTGCCGCACCCCCGCTACCCGCCCGCGCCCGACGCGCTCGCCCTGGCCTGGCGCGTCCTGCCCGGCCTGGACGCGCTGACGTCCGAACTGGTCGTCTGAACTGGTCGTCTGAACTGGGCGCCTGGACTGGCCGCCTGGACTGGCCGCCTGAAACGCCTGAGGCGCGCTGGACCAGGGGCGGGTCTCGTGGAACGTCGGCACCTCTGGCTACCATGTGGGAATCGTGCGAGACATCACGGTTTTTTCTGGCAGCGCCCACCCCGACCTGGCCGAGGAGATCTGCGCCCACCTGGGCACACCTCTGCACCCCGTTCAGATCAACCGCTTCGCCAACGACGTGCTCGAAGTGCAGCTCCAGGCCAACTGTCGCGAGCGCGACGTGTTCCTCATCCAGCCGCTCGTGCCGCCCGTGCAGGAGCACCTCGTCGAGCTGCTGCTCATGCTCGACGCCGCCCGCGGCGCCTCCGCCGCCAGGACCACCGTGGTGATGCCTCACTACGCCTACGCCAGAAGTGACAAGAAGGACGCTCCGCGCATCTCGATCGGCGCGCGCCTGGTCGCCGACCTGCTGGTGGCCGCGGGCGCCAGCAGGGTGCTGGCGATGACGCTGCACTCGCCGCAGGTGCACGGCTTCTTCAGCGTCCCCGTCGACCACCTGCACGCGCTGCGCGAGCTGGCCGCGTACTTCCGCCAGTACGACCTGTCCAACACGGTCGTCGTCTCCCCCGACCTCGGCAACGCCAAGGAGGCCGCCCACTTCGCCCGCCTGCTCGGCACCGGGGTCGCGATGGGCGCCAAGCAGCGCTTCAGCGACGACCGCGTCGTGATCAGCTCGGTGATCGGCGAGGTGGCGGGCAAGGACGTCATCATCCTGGACGACGAGATCGCCAAGGGCAGCACCGTCATCGAGCTGCTCGACCGGCTGCGCGAGCGCGACGTGCGGTCCGTACGGGTGGCGTGCACGCACGGCCTGTTCTCCGGCGGCGCCATCGAGCGGCTCAGCGCGTTCCCCGAGGTCCAGGAGATCGTCTGCACCAACACCGTCCCGCCACCGGCCAAGCCCGGCGACAAGCTCACCGTGCTGTCGATCGCGTCCGCGCTGTCCGAGGCCATGCGGCGGATCCACTACGGCGAGTCGGTGAGCGCCCTGTTCAGTACATCCTGAGAGTCTGCCCCGTCACCCGCCGCCCCTGGTGCGAGGCCAGGAACGTGATCACCTCGGCCACGTCCTCCGGCTGCGCGATCTCCTTGAGCACCGCGCTCCCGGCGACCGCCCTGGCCACCTCGTCGTTGATCCAGCCGGTGTCGGTGACGGGCGGGTAGACCATGTTGGCCGTGATGCCGTAGCGGCCCAGCTCGTGGGCGGCCGACATGGTGTAGTTCTCCTGGGCCGCCTTCGCCGCGCCGTACGAGACCTCCGTCGGGAAGCCGTCGGATCCGCCGGAGGTCAGGCCGATGATGCGGCCCCAGGTCGCGCCGCGAGCCACGTGCCGCCGGGCGAACTCGGAGATCAGCAGCGCGGGCGCCCGCGCGTCCACGGCGAACTGCCTGTCGTGCGTCTGCACGTCCACGATCCGCAGCGGGCGGCCGAAGGCGTCGCGCTCGGTGGGCGTGAAGGTGTCGCTGAGCCAGCCGCTGGCGTTGTTGACCAGGATCTCCACCGGCCCGAACGCCTTCTCGGCCAGGTCGAACAGCCGTTCCGGAGTCTCGGGGTCGGACAGGTCGGCCTCGGCGGCCTGCGCGGTGCCGCCCGCCTCGCGGATACGCTGGACGACGTCGTCGGCGGTGCCCGCCCTGACCCGGTCGTAGGTGTCCGGATAGGCGGGTTCATTCAGGGGCGCGAGCCGTTTGTACGTCAGGAACACGGCCGCCCCCTCGGCCGCCAGCGCGGTCGCCGTCGCCGCACCGATGCCGTGATTGGCACCTGTGATCAGCGCAACCTTTCCTGTCAGCCGTGTATCGATCATAGTTGCCATCATGCACGCAGCCACCGAACGACTGCTACGGCATTTTCTCGAGAGCATCGAGCCGGCCGTCCCCCTGGTCGCGCTCTGGGCGCACGGCTCGCTCGCGGCGGGCGACTACCAAGAGGGACGCAGTGACCTCGACCTGATCGCGGTGCTCGACTCGCCGGCCACGATGGGCGACTGGCGGCGGATCAAGGCCGTGCACCGCAGGCTCCGCCTGCCGCTGGCGGAGCGGCTGCACTGCTCGTACATGTCCAGGCAGGAGCTGGACGACCACGCGGCCGAGCACATCACGTGGGCGCACAGCCAGATCTTCCGTCGGCCGGTCAGCGCGGTCACCCGGCGCGAGCTGCACGCCGGCGCCAGGGTGCTGTACGGCCCGCCGCCCGCCGGCCTGCTGCCGCCGGTGTCGGACGACGAGCTGACCCGCTACGTCCGTACGGACCTGCGGGACTTCTGGCTGGTCAAGGCGCAGGAACGGCGGCGCTGGCTACAAGACGTCTGGGTCGACCTGGGCATGGTGACGGTGGCCAGGGCCACCGTCACGTTGCGGGACGGGCGACTGATCAGCAAGCTGGAGGCGCTGGACGTGCTCGCCGAGCTGGGAGCGCCGGAGCCGGTGGTCGCCGACATCCGCGCCCGCCGCTACGGCACGCCGGCGCCGGTGCTGAGCCGGTTCAGGCGGGGGCGCCTGGCCCGGGCGTTCGTCAGGTCGGCGATCAGGCGGGCGCTGGCCTGAGATGAATCCCATCTCACCAGGAAGAATGGCGATGCGCCGGTGGTTTGTTACGTGCGTAGTGTTAGCGCCAATCACCACCTGAAACCTGGGAAGGGCGGCAAATGGGGGAGAGCAGGCAGTCCTATCTGGCAGCCGCGGCGTCGGCGGTGTCGCTCCTGCGCGATCCGGCCGTGGCGGCATCGTGGGACAAGCCGAGCGCGCTGATGGAGTTCAGCGTCGCGGGGCTGGCCGGGCATCTGGCACACCAGCTCGTCAGGGTCGGCGACGTGCTGGTGCCCAACGGGCTGGCCGGGGAGCCCGTCACGCTCATCGAGCACTACTCGCGCTCGCCGTGGGTGCAGGCGGGGCTCGACCACGAGAGCAACCTCAGCGTCCGGCGCGGCGGCGAGGCGGCCGCGGCGGCCGGCCCCGCGGTGCTGGTCGAGCGGGCGCAGGCGCTGTACGAGATGCAGAGCGCCGCGCTGGCCGGCGAGCCGGCCGACCGGGTCGTACACCTGCCGTGGTCCGGCTGGTCGCTGCGGCTGGACGACTTCCTGCTCACCCGGCTCGTGGAGCTGGTCGTGCATTCCGACGACCTGGCGGCCAGCGTGGGGGTGGAGACTCCCGAGCTGCCCACCTCGGTGATCGATCCGGTGGTGGAGCTGCTGGCCCGGCTGGCCGTGCACCGCCACGGGCCCACGGCGGTCATCCGCACGCTGAGCAGGGCCGAGCGGGCCCCGGCCACGATCAGCGCCTTCTGACCTCGATCAGCGCCTTCCGGCCTAGATCAGCGCCTTCTGGCCCCGATCAGCGCCCTCCAGCCTCGGTCAGCGCGGTCAGTCCACGATCATGCGCAGGGCCGCGACCACCTCGCGGCCCGACAGCGCGCTGTCCGGGTCGAGCAGCCACTGCGACAGGAACCCGGTCAGCATGGCCTGGTAGACCGTGCCCGTGAGCCGCTCGCGTTCGGGATCGGTGCCCAGCGTGATCCCCTCGAACAGCTCGGCGAGCCCCAGCCGCGCCTCCCCGATGGCCCGGGCGAGCTGCTCCCGCAGCTCCGGCGCGGCGTGGTCGATCTGCCCGAGCAGCTCGAACTGCGTCACCCACAGCGGACGCAGCTTCTCGAACGACTCCACCACCCGGTCCCACGCCGCCTCGAACCGCTCCAGCGGCGTGGCGTCCGCCCGCACGTCGGCCGACAGGGTCGCCGCCAGCTCGTCGCCCCACTCCTGCATCACCACGAACAGCGCCTCGTTCATCAGCGCTTCCTTCGACCTGAAGTGGTATCCGATGCCCGCCAGGCTAACTCCGGAAGCGGTCGCGATGTCGCGCGCGGTCGTGCGCGAGTAGCCCTTCTCGATCAGGCACCGCTTCGCCCCCGCCAGCAGATCTTCCCTGTTTCCCATGCCCAGAGGCTAACACACCCGTGCTAGACAAGCGTCTGAGACGTCTGTACTGTCACGCTCATGACGAACATCCTCATCTCGGGCGCGAGCATCGCGGGCACGGCGACGGCGTACTGGCTGCGGCGGCACGGCTACACCGTGACCGTGGTCGAGCGGGCCCCCGCCATCCGCCCGGGCGGCTACAAGGTGGACGTGCGCGGTGCCGCGCTGACGGTGATCGAGCGCATGGGCCTGCTGGACGCGGTCCGCGCCAGGGGCACGGACATGCGCGTCGCCACCTACTACGACGCCGCCGGCCGCCCGCTGGCCGCCGTGGGCGCCGACCTGTTCGGCGGGCGTACGGGCGACGACGCCGAGATCATGCGCGGCGACCTCAACGAGCTGCTGTACGACCTGACCCGCGACGAGGTCGAGTACGTCTTCGGCGACTCGATCACCGGCATCGCCGAGGACGGCACCGTGACGTTCGAGCGCTCAGGGCCCCGCACGTTCGACCTGGTCGTCGGGGCCGACGGCGCCCACTCCAACGTCCGGCGGCTCGTCTTCGGCCCGGAGCGGGACTTCACCCGCGACCTCGGCCACTACGTCTCCATCTGCACCGTGCCGAACACGCTCGGCCTCGACCGCGAGGAGGCCGTGCACGCCGCCGCCGGCAGGACCGCGAACGTCTACAGCACCCGGCAGGACACGGCGGCCAAGGCCCTGTTCATGTGGTCGTCGCCGCCGCTGGACCACGACCACCGCGACGTCGCCGGGCAGAAGAAGCTGCTCGCGCGGGCCATGGACGGGGCCGGCTGGCAGGTGCCCGCGCTGCTGGAGGCGGTGCGCGACGCCGACGACTTCTACTTCGACTCGGTCGCCCAGATCCACCTGGACCGCTGGTCGAAAGGCCGGGCCGTGCTGGTGGGCGACGCGGGGTACTGCGCCTCGCCCGCCTCGGGGCAGGGCACCAGCCTGGCGCTCGTCGGCGCGTACGTGCTGGCGGGGGAGCTGGCCACGGGCGGCGGGACGGAGGGGTACGAGCGCGAGCTGCGGCCCTTCGTGGCGGCCAACCAGGCGCTGGGGCCCGCCAACCTCAAGGGCATGGTCATCGGGTCGCGGGCGGCGCTGTGGTTCCAGCTCACGATGATGCGGCTGCTCCCGCGCCTGCCCGGCAGGGACCTGATGATCGAGCGCATCACCGGCCCCATCTTCCGCGCCGCGAACGCGATCACGCTCAAGGATTATGCGCGGTGACCTCCGGATAGTCCTTGACCGGAGTGCGCTTGCCCAGCAGGTGCCGGTCGAGGAAGCCCGCCAGGTGAGCGCGGGTGATCTCCAGCGCCCGCGCGCCGTCGAGCTCCTGCGCCGGCAGCCCCAGCTGCGGCCTGAGCACCGCGTAGTCCACGAACGCCGAGTGGTCGGTGCCCTTCACCGTGATCCAGCGCTTCCAGCCCTTCAGGTTCGGCCACGCCTGCTTCCATGACTCGTCGGTGCCGTCCGGCGTGTGCGACTTGGTCGCCCCGATCAGCAGGAACGGCCGCTTGAGCGGCTCTTCCACCCGGAACGTGCCGTCCAGGTTCGCCCCGGCCTTGATCCGGCCGTCCGCGAGCATCGTCCGAGCGGCCGAGTAACCGCCGATCGAGTGCCCGACCATGGCGATCCGCGACCGGTCGATCCGCTTGCCCCAGCTCTTGCCCCAGCCGCCCTCGGTCAGCTCGTCGAGCACGAACCGCACGTCCTTCGCCCTGCTCGCGGCCACCTTCGCGCTGTCCTGCCCCTTCACGCAGGCCAGGCAGGTGGTGGTGCGGCCGTCGGGGAAGGTGGTGGCGACCGACTCGTACGTGTGCTCCACGGCCGCGACCAGGTATCCCCTGCTCGCGAAGTCCTCGGCCAGCGAGGTCAGGGTGGCGCGCGGGAAGCTGAACCCGGGGGACATGACGATCAGCGGCCGCCTGCCTCCCGCGGCGGGGGCGTCCAGGCGGGCGTGTGTCCTGACCTTGGTGAGGGCGTCCGGATCGACCTGGAAGTCCTTGAGCACCGCCGCCGACTCCTGCTCGGTCAGGTACGGCGCCGGCCGCCCGGCCGCCTTCTTCGCCGGATACCAGAGCGACACCAGCAGCTCCCGCCGGTCCGCCTCCGGGTTCCAGGGGTCGGGGCGGCTCCGGTCGACCAGGTGCAGCGTGGTCGTGCCGATGGGCTTCGAGCCGGTCGGCCCGGGCAGGGTGAGGCCCGCCGTGGCTCCGGCAGGCGCGGCCGCGTGCGCCTGGGCGGGGATGACGGAGAGGACGATGAACGACAGGGCTGCCGCGGCAGCGGTGCTTCGCATGGCGACCACGTTGCCGGAAGGGCGGGCGGGAGCGTCCTCGCCGATCGTCGATCGACACCCACTACTTTCGTCGTAAGGCCGTTCCCCGCCGCGCCCCTACGCTGTGACCATGCGGTTCGTACTGCTCGGCGCGGGGATCTTCGCGACGTCCCTGTTCGTGATGAGCGGGCAGATGGGGGTGCCGTCCGGCCTCCCGCTGCCCGTGCAGGTCGCGATCGCCGCGGTGGCGGGCGTGGCGGCCTGGCACGCGCGGCGGTCCTGGTGGCCGCTGGCCGCCGTCGGCGCCGTCACCTACGCCTGGCTCGTGGTGTGGCCGCCGCTGCTGGTCGCCTCCTACTTCGCGGGCCGCACGCTCGACAGGAGCCGCGGCATCGCCGCCTACATCGGCGCCTCCCTGGTCGTCTGCGCCGTCTCCGCGGTGATCGGCGAGGCCCGCGACGGGCTGCAGGAGCTGATGACCGCCAGCCTGGGCAACGCGCTGTTCATGGCGCTGGGCATGATCGGGCTGCCGCTGGCGGTGGGGATGTGGACGCGGGCCAGGGCCGAGGTGCTGGAGGCCGCCAGGGAGCGCGCGCAGCGACTCGAACGCGAGCAGGTCATGCGGGCCGAGCAGGCCAGGGCGCAGGAGCGCGCCCGGATCGCCAGGGAGATGCACGACGTCGTGGCCCACCGGGTGTCGCTGATCGTGCTGCACGCGGGGGCGCTGGAGGTGCGGGCCACCGACGAGGAGACGGCCGAGACCGCCGCCCTGATCGGCGGGATCGGCCGGGAGGCCCTGACCAACCTGCGCGACGTGCTCGGAGTGCTGCGCGCGCCCCGCGTCGATGCCCTCGACGCCCTCGATGCCCTTGACGGCCTCGATGCCCTTGAAGCCCGCTCCCCGTCGCAGCCCGATCATCGGCCGCGGCCCGCGCTGGGTGACCTCGACGCCGGCTACCGGCCGCAGCCGACGCTCGGGGACCTCGACCGGTTGCTCGACCAGTCCCGCGCCCTGGGCATCGCGGTGACCAGGCATGACGAGGGCGAGCCCCGGCCGGTGGAGGAGACGGTGGAGCGGACGGCGTACCGGGTGATCCAGGAGGCGCTCACCAACGTGCACAAGCACGCGGGGGGTGTGCCCACGGACGTGCTGCTGCGGTTCGGGGACGGCGAGCTGCAGGTGGAGGTGCGCAACCAGGCGCCGCACGCGCCGCCCGATGAGCTGCCCGGTGCGGGCTGGGGCCTGGTGGGGTTGCGCGAGCGGGTGGAGCTGCTCGGCGGCTCGCTGCGTACCAGTGCCGAGGAGAGCGGCGGCTTCCTCGTCAGCGCCAGGATCCCGGCTTGAGGCGCGCCCTCCCCGCCCGCCGCCGGCGACGGGACACCGGCATGAACGGGCCTCCCACGAGCGGCGCCACCGTAAACGACCGGAGCGGGCCCTCCGCCGCCGTAAACGACCAGAGCGGGCATTTCGCCGCCGTAGGTGACCGAAGCGGACCTCTCGCCGTGCGTGACGGGAGTTCGGCGTGATCAGGGTGCTCGTGGTGGACGACGAGGCGCTCGTACGGTCGGGGCTGCGGATGATCCTGGAGGCGGCGGGCGACATCTCGGTGATCGGCGAGGCGCGTGACGGTGCCGAGGCGGTCTCGGCGGTGGGGCGGTTGCGGCCCGAGGTGGTGCTGATGGACGTGCGGATGCCGGTCATGGACGGCCTGACCGCCGCCGGCCGCATCCTCCTGGACCCCCAGGCGCCCAAGGTGGTCATGCTGACGACCTTCGACGTGGACGAGTACGTGCACACGGCGCTGCGCCTGGGCGCCGTGGGCTTCCTGCTCAAGGACACCCCGCCGAGAGAGCTGGCCGCCGCCGTGCGCACGGTCGCCGACGGTCAGGCGATGCTCTCGCCGTCCGTGACCAAGCGGGTGATCGCGCAGTACGCCGACCGCGCCCCCTCGCGCGCCGAGGCCGCCCGCAGGCAGCTGGACGGGCTCACCGGCCGGGAGGGGGACGTGATCAGGGCGCTGGCCCGCGGCCTGTCCAACGCCGAGATCGGCCGCGAGCTGCGCCTGACGGAGGCCACGGTGAAGGCGCACGTCAGCCGGGTGCTGGCCAAGCTGGGCCTGGCCAACCGGGTCCAGGCCGCGATCCTGGTCCACGACGCCGACCTCCGCTGACCACCCCAGCGAGCACCCCAGCGAGCACCGACCCGCCCGGCCACACCGCCACACCCGGCCACACCGCCACGCTTGGCGAGGCGGCCGGCCGGGCGGGGGCGGGTCACCGGGTCAGTGGGCGGTCTTCTCCGCGTAGTAGCAGGCCGCCTGCGCCTCGGGCACGGCGGGCAGGATGTCCAGCAGCTCCGTACGGCACCGCCCGTCCACCCCCGCCTCGGCGGCCTTGCCGGAGGCGAGCACCTGGCAGCGGGCGTGGAAGCGGCACCCGCCCGGGATCCTGGTCGGGTCCGGCGGCTCACCGGTCAGCACCACCCGCTCCGGCGACTCGGGCAGCACCGACATCAGCGCCTGCGTATACGGATGCCGAGGCGCGGTCAGCACCTGTTCCACCGGCCCTGACTCGACGATCCGCCCCAGGTACATCACGGCCACCCGGTCGGCGATGTTCCAGGCCAGGCCCAGGTCGTGGGTGACGACCAGCGCCGACAGGCCCAGCTCGGCGCGCAGGCGCAGCAGCAGGGCCAGGATCTCACCGCGTACGGAGGCGTCGAGCGAGGCCACCGGCTCGTCGGCGATCAGCACCTTCGGGTTCAGCGCCAGCGCGCCCGCGATCACCACGCGCTGCCGCTGACCGCCCGACAGCTCGTGCGGGTACCGCAGGAAGAACCGGTCGGGCGGCCGCAGCCCGGCGTGCGACAGGGCCGTGGCCACGATGTCCTGCTCGTCGCGGAGTCCGTGGATGCGGGGGCCCTCGGCGACGGCCTCGTACACGGTGTGCCTGGGGTTGAGTGAGCCGGTCGGGTCCTGGAGGACGAGCTGCACCTGCCTGCGGTAGGCCTTGAGCGCCTTGGAGGTGTAGCTCAGCGGGTCGCCGTCGTAGCGGACCTCGCCCGAGGTGGGGCGTTCGAGGCCGAGGAGGGTGCGGGCGAGCGTGGTCTTGCCGCAGCCGGACTCGCCGACCAGGGCGACGATCTCGCCTGCGCCGATGGCCAGGTTCACGCCGTCCACGGCGCGGGCGCGGCGGCCTCTGGAGGAGAACTCGACGCGCAGGTCGCGCGCCTCCAGCAGGGTCGGCCGCGTGGTCGCCACCTCTTCGGCCGTGGTCTGCGTCTCGGTCATCCGACCTCCTCCGTCGCTCTGACGTGCACGCAGGCCGCCGTACGGCCCGGCCCGGCCGGCCACAGCTCGACGTCCAGCGAGGGGCACTCGTCCAGAGCCACCGGGCAGCGCGGGTGGAACGAGCAGCCGCTGGGCAGGTGCATGGGGTCGGGCGGGTCGCCGCCCAGCCCCTTGGGCGCCATCCGCGAGACCGGGTCGCCCACGGTCGGGAACGCGGCGGCCAGCGCCCGGCTGTAGGGGTGCCTGGCCTCGTGGAACACCTCGCCGGACGGGCCGTGCTCGACCACGCGGCCCGCGTACATGACGGCGAGCTGATCGCACACGTCGGCGAGCACGGAGAGGTCGTGCGAGATCATGATGAGCGAGATGCCCTGCTCGGCGACCAGCTCCTTGATCAGGGTGAGCACCTGCGCCTGCACCATCACGTCGAGCGCGGTGGTCGGCTCGTCGGCGATGATCAGCCGGGGCGAGCAGGCCAGCGCCATCGCGATCATCACGCGCTGCCGCTGCCCGCCGGACAGCTCGTGCGGGTAGCTGCGGCCCCGCCAGGCGGGCAGGCCGACCTGTTCGAGCAGCTCGGCGACGCGCTTGCGGGCGGCGTCCGGCTTGGCCAGGTTGTGTACGAGCAGCGGCTCGGCGATCTGCTCGCCGATGCGGCGCACGGGGTTGAGCCCGTGCTGGGCGCCCTGGAAGACGATCGACGCCTCGGCCCAGCGTACGGCCCGCAGCCGCCCCCACTTCATGGCCAGCACGTCGTCGCCGTCGAGCAGGATCCTGCCACCGACGCGCGCGTCCTTGGGCAGGAGCCGGAGCAGCGCCATGGCCAGCGTCGACTTGCCGGATCCGGACTCGCCGGCGACGCCGAGCGCCGCTCCGGAGTCCAGGGTCAGCGACACCCCCCGTACGGCGGGCACCTCGCCGGAGGCGATGCGGTAGGTCACCGACACGTCGTCGAGTTCGAGCAGGCTCATGCGGCCCTCCTCAGCCTGGGGTTGAGCACGGCCTCCAGCGCCCGCCCGACCAGCGTGAACGCCATGACGACGACGAGGATGGCCAGGCCGGGGATGAGGATGTACCACCACGCTCCCTGGGTGGCGGCGCCGAAGTCGTAGGAGGCGCGCAGCATGGTGCCCCACGAGGTCTTGTTGGAGCTGGCGCCGAGGAAGGCCAGCGTGGACTCGGTGACGATGGCGCTGGCGACCTCCAGCGTGGTGCTGGCGAGCAGCAGCGGCGCCACGTTCGGCAGCACGTGCCGGGTGGTGATGTGCCAGTGCCCGGCGCCGAGCGCCTTGGAGCGCTCGATGTACGGCCTGGCCTCGACGGCGAGCGTCTGCGCCCTGATCAGGCGGGCGGTGGACGGCCAGGTGGTGATGCCGATGGCCATGATGATCGTGAACGTGCTCCCGCCCAGGATGGCCGACAGCACCAGGGCCGTGACCAGCGAGGGCAGCACCAGGAACCAGTCGGTGATCCGCATGAGCGTGGCGCCCAGCCAGCCGCGGAAGTGCCCGGCGGCCACGCCGAAGACCAGGCCGATGACGATGCTGAGCAGCGCCGCGAGGAAGCCGATGAGCAACGACGTGCGCGAGCCCCACCAGACCATCAGCAGGATCGAGCGGCCCGACTCGTCGGTGCCGAACGGCTCGCTCAGGCTCGGCGCCGCCCACTTCTGGCCGACGCCCCTGACGACGCTGGTCACGTCCTCGCTGATGAACAGCGGCGCCACCAGCGCCAGCAGCACGGAGACGACGAGCACGACCAGGCCGATCACGCCGCCGCGGTGATGGCGGTACTCGGCCCAGAACCGGCTCAGCGCGAGCCGTCTGCGGGCCGTGGAGACACTGGTCACGCCGACCTCACCCTCGGGTCGAGTAGGTGGTAGACCACGTCGGCCAGCGTGTTCATGACGATCACGGCCACCGTGATCAGCAGGAAGGTCCCCTGCATGAGCGTGAAGTCGGGCACGCTGATCGCCTCGTAGAACAACTGCCCCAGCCCGGGCCAGGTGTAGATCGTCTCGACGGTGACCGCGCCGCCGACCACGAACCCGATGCGCATGAAGACCAGCGTCACCGTGGGCAGCAGGGCGTTGGGCACCGCGTGGCGGCGTCGCACGTCGTCGTCGCGCAGCCCCTTGGCGCGGGCGACGGTGACGTAGTCCTGGCTGACCTCCTCGATCAGCGACGAGCGCATGACGAGCAGGTACTGCGCGTAGACCACCGCCACCAGCGTGAGGCACGGCAGCACCATGTGCGAGGCCACGTCCAGCACGTACGCGAACCCGTCGGGAGCGTCCACGCTCTCGATGCCCCGGAACGGGAAGATGCCCGGGATCGGCCCGATGCCTACGCCGAACACCATCATGAGCAGCAGGCCGAGCCAGAACGTCGGCACCGACCACAGCAGCAGGGACGCGCCGGTGGACAGGCGGTCGAAGCGGCTGCCGTGCCGCCAGCCGGCCCGCGTGCCCTGCCAGATGCCGAGGCTGACCGCGATCACCAGGCCGGTGCCCGCGAGCAGCAGGGTCGGGCCGAGCCGCTCGCCGATGAGGTCGAGGACGGGCCGCTTGTACTCGTATGAGGTGCCGAGGTCGAGCCTGAGCGTGTCACCCACGAAGTCGATGAACTGGTCGAGCAGCGGCTTGTCGAGGCCGAGCCGCCGGCGTTCCATGTCGAGCTGGGTCGGCGTCATGTTGCGGCCCTGCGCCAGGTTGCGCACGGGGTCGCCGGGCAGCAGCCGGAACACGAAGAACGTGCCGACCAGCACCATGGCGATGCTGAACAGCGCCCCACCGGCCTTCGAAAGCGCGTACCGCAGCGCGCCTCGGTGGGTGGGGCGCTCGTCACCAGGGCCCGCCGCCTGGACGGCGGCGGGCTCTGCTGCTTCGAGCGGTGTCGTCATTCGCGCTCGTCTGCGGTGCTCTTGCGCCGCCTGGTCAGGAAGAAGGCCGCGGCCCCGACGACCACCACGGCGCCCACGATGCCGGCGATGAGGCCGGTGTTGGAGCCGCCGCCGGTGCTGCCGCCGGCGACCGCCGCGGCCTTGACGTCCACGGTGTAGAACGGCCAGTAGCCGCTGCCTCCGTACAGCAGACCCTTGTCCTCAGGGATGGGGGTGATGCTGGTGACCTTGTCCTTGCGGTAACCCTCCAGGTCGTTGGTGTAGTAGATCGCGATGATCGGAGCCTGGGTGTAGAGCCGCTCCTGCATCTGCTTGAGGAGGTCGATGCGCTTGGGGCGGTCGAGCTCCTTGAGCTGGTCCTGGTAGAGCTTCTCGAAGGTGTCGTCGCAGAAGAACGACTCGGTGCCGCCACCCTCGCCGCCCGGAGCCGGCCTGCGGCTGCACAGGTGGGTGGCCATGACCTCCTCGGGGTCGGGGTTGACCGACCAGCCGCTGATCGCGATGTCGAAGTTGCCGGTGACGCCGGTCTCCTCGGTAAACTTGCTGGACTCCAGCTTCACCGTGGTCAGCGTGATGCCGACCTCCTTGAAGAAGGCGGTCAGGTACTCGGCGAGCTTGTCCTCGATCGGCGTTTCCGTGTGGATCGTGAAGCGGAACTCCAGCTTGCGGTCGCCGTCGGGCATCGTGCGGACGCCGTCGGCGCCCTTCTTGTAGCCCGCGTCGTCGAGGATCTGGTTGGCCTTGGCGGGGTCGTAGGTGACCTTCGTGTCGCCCGTGGCCTCCCAGAAGAAGTCCTTGTACATCGGCGGCACGATGGAGCCGTCGGCGGGCTTGGCCAGGCCGTTCTGGACCTCGTCGACCAGCTTCTGCTTGTCGATGGCGTAGTGCAGCGCCTGGCGCACCTTGACGTCCTTCAGCGCCGGGTGACCGTCGCCGACCGCCTTGTCGTCGGTGGTGGTGGCGCCGTGGTTGACCTGCAGGTACGCCGCGCGGCGGCCCTGGGTGTTCCACGCCTCGATGTTCGGGTCGTTCTGGATGGCCTCGAACTCCTGCGGGGTCATCCGGCCGAGCAGGTCGATGTCACCCTTCTTCAGGCCGGCGATCGCGGCCTGCGGGTTGTCGTAGAAGATGACCTGCAGCTCGTCGATCTTGGGCTTGCCCCGCCAGTAGTTGGGGTTGGCCTGCAGCTTGACGTACTGGTCCTTCTTGTGCTCGACCGCGATGTACGGCCCGCTGCTCACGGTCGGGTACTTCTCGGCGTCGTAGTTCGCCATGTCCGTGACCGACTCCCAAGCGTGCTTGGGCATGATCGGGACCGGGTTCTCCAGCATGGACGCCTGCGGCGCCTTCAGCTTGATCGTCAGGTCCTGGCCGCTGGCGGTGACGCTCTCGAAGTTCTCCACCGCGGGACCGTTGGCGGTCTTGGCGGCCTCGTCGGTCATCATCTTGTTGAACGTCCAGGCCGCG
The DNA here is from genome assembly GCF_014207985.1 of Nonomuraea rubra. NCBI lineage: Bacteria > Bacillati > Actinomycetota > Actinomycetes > Streptosporangiales > Streptosporangiaceae > Nonomuraea > Nonomuraea rubra. The sequence goes on from NZ_JACHMI010000001.1 coordinate 11,735,755, forward strand.
TCGTCGGCCGTGACGGGCTTGCCGTCGGACCACTTGGCGGCGCGGATCTTGAACGTCCACGTGAGCCCGTCCTCGGACGTGGTCCACGACTCGGCCAGGTCGGGGCTGGGCTGCAGCGTCTTGGAGTCGGGCACCGTCAGGTAGCCGTACATCCAGCGGTGGATCGACGTCGAGACCAGGCGGACCGCGAGGAAGGGGTTCATCGAGTCCATGGCCTGCGTCGCGCCGACGCGAAAGACTTTCTTCCCCGCCGCCGGATCTTGGGCAAGGGCGGCCGTAGTGCCCTGACCGGCCACTAATAGCGCGACGCCCAGTGCAGCCAGGCGTGCGAACCATCTCCTCATGAGTGCCTCACCTTCAGGCAGGGGGGTTCCTGTGTAGAGAAAGGCACACCATACGGAGTCCGCATGTCAACGAGGTGCGGAAAATTGTTTCACCTTCGTTTCCTTTAGCGGTGTAAATTTTCAGCACCCTTGGCACTACCGTGAGCTGGTGCCCCGCCTGCCGACCGCCCTAACCTGCCTCGTGATCGTCGCCTGCGGCCTCGGCATCCGCGCGCTCTGGGACGGCCCCGTGCCGAAGTACGCCGGTGACGCCCTCTACACCGCGCTGATCTACGCCCTCCTCGTGCTCGCCGTGCCCAGGGTACGGCCGTGGGTGGCCGCGGCGGTGTCGGCCGGGCTGAGCTGGGCGATCGAGTTCCTGCAGCTCGGCGAGATCCCGGAGGTGCTGCGCCCGGTGCTGGGCAGCACGTTCAACCCGCCCGACCTGCTCTGGTACGCCGTAGGAGCCGCCCTCTGCTGGCTAGCCCACCATCGACTGCGTGCCGAGCACGCCGAGCAGGGCTAGCCGTTCGGCGTCCTCCGTGCCGGGCTCGGCCGTGTAGATCATGACGCGCAGGTTGCTGCCCGCCACGCTGAGGAGGTCGCAGTCCAGCGTCAGCGGCCCCACCTGCGGATGATCGATGATCTTCCGCCCGCCCTCCTGCCGCCCGACGGCCCCCGTGTCCCACAGCTCGGCAAACCGCTCGCTCCTGGCCCGCAGCTCCCCGATCAGCCGCCTGAGCTGCTGGTCGGCCGGATACTGCCCGGCGGTCGTACGCAGGTCTGCCACCATCATGGCCTCGAAGCGGCGCCGCTCCTCTGGCGTGTACCTGACCCGGCCGCCCGCCCCGGTGAAGTTGCGCCACACGCCGTTGCGCTCGTTGCCGCGCCATCCGGAGGGGTCGCCCATCAGCGCCGCGTACATGGGGTTGGCCAGCAGCAGCGTCCAGGCCGCGTCGTAGACGCCGACCGGCGTGCCGGACAGCCTGTCCAGCATCCGGTGCACGCTGGGCGGGATGAACGCGGGCACGGTGTCGGGGCACGGCGGCGCCAGGCCGGCCGTCCTGAACAGGTACGCCCGCTCGTCCGCCGACAGCCGCAGCGCCCGGGCCAGCGCCTCGACGACCTGCGGTGACGGGTTGGTGGCCCGGCCCTGTTCGAGCCGGGTGACGTAGTCGGCGGAGATCCCGGCCAGCAGCGCCAGCTCCTCGCGGCGCAGCCCGGCCGCGCGCCGGTGCCCGCCGGCGGCCAGCCCCACCGTCTCCGGCGTCACCCGGTCGCGCCAGCGCCGCACTGCCTGCCCGAACTCCCTCATACGTCCCAGTCTGCCCCGCCTGACCGGGATGTTCCTGGCACTGTCAGTCCCAGGAAAACCGGACGAATGGCTACTCCCGGAGCCCCGCCGCACGCTGGAGACATGACCACGACACTGATCACCGGAGCGAACAAGGGACTCGGCTTCGAGACCGCCCGCCGCCTCGTCGAGGCCGGCCACACCGTCTACCTCGGCAGCCGCGACGCCGGGCGCGGCCGGGAGGCCGCCGACCGGCTCGGCGCGCGGCTGGTCGTCCTCGACGTCACCGACGACGCCTCCGTGGCCGCCGCCGTGCGCGCCGTCGAGGCGGGCGGCGGGCTGGACGTACTGATCAACAACGCCGGCGTCGAGGGACGGACGGCGGACGGCGGCGTGATCGGCGCCGCGGAGGTGACGGCCGGTGACGTGCGGACCGTCTTCGAGACGAACGTCTTCGGCCTGGTCCGCGTCACGCACGCCTTCCTGCCCCTGCTGCTGCGCTCGGCCGCCCCCGTCATCGTGAACCTCAGCAGCGGCCTGGCCTCGCTCGCCAGGGTCGCCACCGAGGGCACCCCGACGTACGCGTACCCGGGGGTCGCCTACCCGGCTTCCAAAGCGGCGGTGAACATGATCACCGTGCAGTACGCGAAGGCGTTCCCCGCCATCCGCGTCAACGCCGTGGAGCCGGGCTTCACCAAGACGGACCTGAACCACAACACGGGCATCCAGACCGTCGAGGAGGGCGCCGAGATCATCGTGCGGATGGCCCAGGTCGCCCCAGACGGCCCCACCGGCGGCTACTTCGACGCCGCCGGTCCGCTGCCCTGGTGACCTAGTGGCAGCCGCCGCTGCCGCAGCACGACGACCCGCTCACCTGGGGCAGCAGCTCGACCTTGCCGGCCAGCTCGTAACCGGCCTCGGCCACCGCGGCGTCGATCAGCGCGGCGTCGACCGGCGCCGCGCTGGTCACCGTCACCGCCCCGGACGCCAGATCGACCTCGACCCCGCTCACACCGCTCACCTTGCCGACCTCCTCGGTCACGGCGCTCACGCAGTGGCCGCAGGTCATGCCCTCCACCTGGTACGTCGCGACAGTCATGGTCACACCCCTCACTCTCGTCTCTCCTGACACCCAATATACCCCCTAGGGGTAAAGAAGCATACATCCGGCGGCCATGGATAGAGGGGGTGAGAACAACAAGGGAGGGCAGTCACATGCTGGACGGCAAGACCATCGCCTTCCTGGTCGCTCCCGAGGGAGTCGAGCAGGTCGAGCTCACGGAACCGTGGAAGGCGGTCAAGCAGGCCGGTGGCACGCCCCGGCTCGTCTCGACCGCCTCCGGACAGGCTCAGGGGTTCAACCACCTGGACAAGGCGGACACCTTCGCCGTGGACGACACGGTGGACGACGTGGACGCGGCCTCCTTCGACGGCCTCGTCCTGCCAGGCGGCGTCGCGAACCCCGACTTCCTGCGTACGGTGCCGCAGGCCGTACGGTTCGTCCGGGCCTTCTTCGACTCGGGCAAACCGGTGGCCGCCATCTGCCACGCGCCGTGGACGCTGATCGAGGCGGACGTCGTACGCGGCCGGACCCTGACGTCCTGGCCCAGCCTGCAGACCGACCTGCGCAACGCCGGGGCGACCTGGGTGGACAAGGAGGTCGTGGTCTGCACGGAAGGCCCGAACACGCTGGTCACCAGCCGCAAGCCGGACGACCTCAAGGCGTTCTGCCAGGCGGCCACGGACGCCTTCTCCTGACCCCTGCGGTGGTCTCCTCCCGGCCGGCGGGGGAGACCACCATTCCGCCTGACGAGATCGAAACCCTCCTGTAACGCCTTGTCCCCTGGAAAGAAATGGTCTAGACGTAGACCAAAAGGAGCGTCCTCCGCGCCCCCCAGGGAGACCTCAATGACCACTGAAGAGGATTCCAGGCGACTGGCCGAGCTCGGCTACAAGCAGGAGCTGGCACGCACCTGGAGCGGATTCTCGAACTTCGCCATCTCCTTCTCGATCATCTCCATCCTCGCCGGCTGCTTCACGACCTTCGGACAAGCGTGGAACAACGGCGGCCCCATCGCCATCTCCTGGGGCTGGCCGCTGATCTCCCTGTTCATCCTGATCATCGGTTTCTGCATGTCGGAGCTGGTGTCGGCATATCCGACGGCGGGCGGCATCTACTGGTGGGCCGCCAAGCTGGGCAAGCCGATCCACGGCTGGCTCACCGGCTGGCTCAACCTCATCGGCCTCATCGCCGTCACCGCGTCGGTCGACTACGGCTGCGCCACGTTCCTCAACATCACCCTGAACCGCCTGACCGGCGGCGCCTGGGAGGGCACTCTCCCGCAGGCGTTCCTGCTCTTCGTGATCATCCTCGCGCTGCACGCGCTGATCAACATCTACAGCCACAAGCTGATCTCGCTGCTGCAGAACGTGAGCGTCTGGTGGCACGTGGCCGGCGCCGCGATCGTCGTCGCCATCCTGATCTTCGCCCCGGAGAGCCACCAGTCGGCCGACTTCGTCTTCTTCGGCACCAACAACAACTCGGGCTTCGGCGACGGCTCGGACGGGCTGCCCTTCTGGCTGTACGTGCTGCCGCTCGGCTTCCTGCTCACCCAGTACACGATCACCGGCTTCGACGCCTGCGCGCACGTGTCGGAGGAGACCCAGGGCGCGGCCAGGAGCGCGGCCCGCGGCCTGTGGCAGTCGATCTTCTACTCGGCCATCGGCGGCTGGATCCTGCTGCTGTCGTTCCTGTTCGCCGCCACGAACGTGGACGAGCTCAACAACCAGGCGGGGTTCGTCGGCGCCATCTTCGAGACCGCGCTGTCCTCCCCGCTCGCCACGGCCATCTTCGCGATCTCCACGATCGGCCAGTTCTTCTGCGGGATGAGCTGCGTGACCTCGATGTCCCGGATGACGTTCGCGTTCTCGCGCGACGGCGCCGTCCCCGGCTGGCGCCTGTGGTCGAAGGTGGACCGCAACCGCACCCCCGTCAACGCGATCATCGCCGGCTGCGTGGCCGCCGCCCTGATCACGCTGCCCGCCCTGTACGCCCCTCCCGGCCTGACCACGCCGGTCGCCTTCTACGCCGTCGTGTCCATCGCCGTCATCGGGCTCTACCTGGCATTCCTCATCCCGATCTGGCTGCGCCTGCGCATGGGCGACGCCTTCCAGCCCGGCCCGTGGACGCTCGGCAAGAAGTACAAGGCGCTGTGCTGGATCGCCTGCGTCGAGATCGTGATCGTCTCGATCTACTTCATCATGCCGTTCTCGCCGGCCGGCGTGCCCGGCAACGCCGACTTCACCTGGACGTCGGTCAACTACGCGCCGATCGCCGTCGGGGTGGTGCTGATCGGGATCGCGCTGTGGTGGGCCCTGTCGGCCCGCCACTGGTTCACGGGACCCCGCCGTACGGTCGACGAGGTCCCCATCTCATGAACGCTGCAGCGTGAAACCGGTGGGTACGGCGCGATGCCGTACCCACCGGACGGCCTACCAGGAGAGCTTGTCCGTCGGCCAGGCCGGCTTCGTGCTCTTGAGCTTGAGCGTCTCCGCAAGCGTGCCGACGGCGCAGCGCGTGCCGTGCGCGGGCACCTTCAGCGAGATCAAATACTCGTCGAAGATGTCCGTCTGGCACTTGTCCTTGCCGTAGATGCGGTGGCCCCAGCCCTCGTACGTGAGCAGCACCGCCTTGGAGCCGAGCTGGCGGGCGGCGTTGGCCGACCAGATCCACGGCGTGGCCGGGTCGTGCAGCGAGTTGCCGAGCAGCAGCGGGGCGTCGCCCGTGTACTTGAGCGCGTGCGGCGGGTTGGTGGTCGGGTAGTTCATGCAGATCGGCAGGTCGTCGATCGGGTACGGGTGGTACCGCGTGTCCGGCGCCAGCGTGCTGGACACCTTCATGAGCGCCGCGTACTCGGCGTAGCTGCGCACCTTGAGGTTGTAGTCCTGGCAGAGGATGGCGGTCGGCAGGTACGCCACGTCGCCCTCCACGGGGCCGCGGCCGGGCAGCGGGGGCACCCACTCCGGCTCCGGGCCGCCGTTCAGCCAGTTGATCGTCTGGCTCAGCGTCTGCCAGTCGGGCCCCTCGTTGCCCAGCGCGGCGTTGTAGATGACCTGCAGCTCGGTCATCTTCGTGCCGGTGCTCGGGTAGACGAGCTCGCCGCGCCGCGCCTTCTCCAGCAGGCCCTTCCAGATGGCCCGGATGTCCTGACCGTGCAGGACGCAGCTCGGGTCCTGCTCGCACCAGCCGACGAACTGGTCGAAGGCGTCCTCGACGGCGAGCGCCTCGGTGGACAGGAAGCCGGCGACGCCGAGGCTGTGGTCCATGTTGCTGTCGAGGCCGAGCGCGCGGACGCGGCCGGGGAACATCTCCGCGTACATCTGGCCGATCAGCGTGCCGTAGGAGATGCCGTAGTAGGTCAGCTTCTCCTCGCCGAGGGCGGCGCGCAGCGCGTCCAGGTCACGGGCCACGTCCTTGGAGTCGACGTGGTCGTACAGCGGGCCGGTGCGCTCGCGGCAGTCGGCGTGCAGCTTCTTGGTGAACGCGTTCCAGGCGTCGAAGTCGGCCTGGCTCTTCATGACGGTGTGCGGCATCTGGTTGTACACCGACGCCGAGCAGATCACCGGGTTGCTGCGCCCCACACCCCGAGGGTCGAACCCGACGATGTCGAACCGCTTCTGCAGCTCATCGGTGAACCAGGTGGCGCCGTACGCGGCCTCCACGCCGGAGCCGCCCGGACCGCCCGGGTTGATCACGAGCGAGCCGATGCGGGCGGCCGGGTCGGTGGCCTTGCGCCGGGCGACGGCGATGTCCACGGTCGGCCCGTCGGGCTGGGACCAGTCGATCGGGACGGTCAGCTTGCCGCACTCGGCGGTGGGCTCCTCCTCGCAGGGCGCCCAGGTGATCGTAGGTGCCGTCTCCGTCGTCTTCGTCGTCTCCGCGCTGGCGGGCGAGACGGACGACAGCGTCGCCATCGCCATTAAGGCGGCGGCGAGCAGGGAAAACCTTCTTCGCACAGTGCTCCAATCTTCAGTCGATCCCCCCGTCGGGGCGTGCGACCAAGATTGGATCATCGCCTAAGTTCAAGCATGAACGGGGAGAAATGACAAGATTTCCTCCCTGAGGATGACCTCCGCCGGTCAGGCCGCCTCGAACGCCTCGGCCACGACCGCGCGCACCTCGTCCATGGCGGTGGCGCCCAGCTCGCGCTTGAGCGAGGTCATGTCGACGTCGGGCATCCCGCAGGCCACGGCCCAGTTCCACGGCGTCAGGTCGCCGTCGACGTTGAGCGCGAACCCGTGGCTGGTGACGCCCCGGCTCTGCCGCATCCCGATCGAGATGATCTTCCGCCCGGTCTCGGCCGTCCAGACCCCGGTCAGCAGCTCGGAGCCCGGCGGCGTGTCGCGCCGCTCGGCCGGCAGCCCCAGCTTGCCCAGCGCCTCGACCAGCCTCAGCTCCACCTCGCGCACGTAGTCGACGATGCCCTCGCTCTCGTCCAGCTTGACGACGAGGTAGCCGACGAGCTGCCCGGGCCCGTGGTAGGTGAGCTGACCGCCGCGCCCGGTCTCGATGACGGGGATGCCGCGGGTGGGGTCGGGCAGGTGGGAGATCGGGGTGCGGCGCCCGATGGTGTAGACGGACGGGTGGCTCAGCAGCCAGAGCGTGTCCGGCCGCTCGTCCCTTTGGCGCTGCCCGACGAGGTCGGTCATGCGCTCCATCGCCTGGTCGTAATCGACGAGCTCATCCTGGATGAGCGTCAGCGGCCTTGCCCTCATGCTTCGAGGATATGCCGCTGTCCGCACGCACCGGCACGTACCCTTCCGGGGCTGAACCGGGCGGGGGCCCGATCCGTCTCAACCGGTGTGAAGCCACTCCATTGGGTCGCCATCGGCGCGTCGGCGGTCGCGGCGTGTGCCGTGGTCGCGGTGGTTCCGGGCCTCGCGGGAGAAAGGACTCCACCAGCACCTGGAGAGCGGGAACCAGCGGTGCCTGCCTCCTGCCCGCAGCAGTGGAACAGCGAGGAGATCGGCAACTGGGTTCCCGCCGCCTCCGGCATCGAGGGCGCGGCGGACTCGCTGGTGCCCGGCACTCCCGTCGACGCGCTGATCTGCGCCTACCCGGGAGAGAACACCGACCCGGGCGGCGAGAGGCTGGCCGGCTCGCGCACGTTGCCCGGCCAGGCCGGGGCGATGGCCCGCGACCTGGCCTACCTTCCGGTCGACACCGCGGGTGCCGAGCGCGGGTGCACGCTGATGGGCGGGCGGATGACGAACTACCTCGTGCGCTTCACCTATCCGGACGGCAGCGGCCTGTGGCTGGGCGGCGCGGAAGAGGTCAACTCCTGCGCCACGCTCACCAACGGCACGGTGACCAGCGACGTGTACGTCGGCCGCAGCCTCACCGCCGCCTACCGCACGGGAACCTGGCGCCTGGACCAGCCCGGCGACCCGTGCGAGCAGCCGCTCGGCCGGCGCGGCCAGAACGAGCGGATGGTGCCGGAAGGTGCCGTCAACGTGCTGGTCTGCAGAGCTCGGAGCAACCGGAAGGCGGATCCCCGCGCCGAACACGGGGCACGGGAGGCCGCCGAACTGGCGTCGGCACTGAACACGCTGGCCACCAGGCCGAGCACGAACGGCTGCCAGCAGGTCGGGCCCGTGACCGACACGTTCCGGCTGATCTTCCGGTACGAGGAGGGCCCGGCGGCCTGGGTGCACGTCATGCCGCACTGCCGCCCTTCGGTGAACAACGGGCTGTTGCAGGGCGAACCGGATGAGGCGCTCCTGGACCAGGTGGCGCGGCTCGCGCCGCCGGCGTAGGGGCGCGTCAGCGCCCCCTGCCGGGCCCCGGGGTCAGGCCGCCGTGCGGTAGCCCTTCGGCGCTTCCGGGACGAGGATCCACATCACGACGTAGACCACCCAGAGCGGCCCCGGGATGAGCGACAGCAGCAGCCAGAGGATTCGTACGAGGGTGGGCGGCAGGCCCATCTTGTCGGCGAGCCCGCCGCAGACGCCTGCGATGATCCGGTGCTCACGAGAGCGGTACATGCTGTTCCTCCGTGTGGTTTTCGCGACCTATCTGGAAAACGGACAGCGTGGCCGCAAGACTCCCGTCAGGAACCCTGAGAAAACCCTGTAAGGGTCAGCCATTCATGTGCCATGCCCAGATGTCGGCTGGTCAGTCCCTGCCTGGGATCCACGTGGACGAGCAGGAAGTCGGCCAGACCCTGATGGACCCTGAGATACTCCTCGTCCTCCGCCCACACCTGGTCGTCGAACCAGACGAACGGCCGCTGCCCCGCGTACGCCGCCACGTGCGGCGTCTTGAACATCTCCCCGTACTCGCTCGCGGGCGCGTCGGAGGAGGAGCCCATGGAGATGACGGGCAGCGACGGCAGGCCTATCCGGGGGGCGATCCAGTCGTTGGCGTGGTGTTCCCAGGTGGTGGCCCAGACCAGCTCGGAGCCGGTGACCACGGCGAGCTCCAGCAGGCGGCGGCCGTGGCGGGGGTTGAGGTGCACGGTGTAGACGTCGGTGCCGATCGTGCAGCGGTAGCGGCGGAAGTCGGGCGTGGGGCGGCCCATGGGGTTGAGCACGCCGTCCACGTCCAGCAGGAGCAGGGGCTTCACTTGGCCCCCGCTGCCGTCGCCGACCGGTATGCCTGCGGGCTGACGCCGCGCACCCGCTTGAAGGCCGCACTGAGCGCGAACGGGCTGCCGTACCCGACCTTCCTGGCCACCGAGCCGATCGTGGCGTCCGGCTCGCGCAGCAGGTCGGCGGCCAGGGCCAGGCGCCAGTCGGTGAGGAACGACATCGGCGGCTCGCCGACCAGCTCGGTGAAGCGCCTGGCCAGCGCCGCCCTGGAGACCCCCACTTCGGCGGCCAGCGCGGCCACCGTCCACGGGTGGGCCGGGTTGTTGTGCAGCAGGCGCATGGCCTTGCCGACCACCGGGTCGCTCATCGCGCGGTACCAGGCGGGCGCCTCGTTCGTGGCGAAGTGGGCTCGCAGGACGGCGATGAGCAGCAGGTCCAGCAGCCGGTCGAGGACCGCCTCCTGCCCCGGCTCGTCCTTGACGATCTCCGCGCCGAGCAGCGAGATGATCGGGCCGCCCGGCTGCACGATGAGCTGGGGCAGCGCTTCGAGCAGCCGCCTGCTGACCTCGCCCTCCAGGTTGTAGGTGCCGGTGAGCAGCACGGTGCCGCCGGCGGAGCTGTTGCCCCACGTACGCAGGCCCTGGTCGAGGGTCTGGTAGAGGACCTCGCCGTCGAGCGTGGTGCACTGCTGGCCGGGGTTGATGACGACCTGCGGCTTGGTGCCGGGGTGGTCGGCCACCGTGTACGGCTCCGGCCCCCGCGCGATGGCCACCTGCCCGGGCTCCAGCCGTACGGGCTCACCGTCGTCGAACAAGACCCACGACTCGCCCCGCACCTGTGCGATCACCGACAGCGGGGCCTCGTCCTGGATGCGCAGCGACCAGGGCGGTTCCAGGAGGGAGCGGAGCAGGAAGGCGCCGTGGGCTCTCGGGCCGTCGAGTAGCGCCGCGAGCTGGTCCATAGGCTAGACGATCGCATATGGGATTGCGCTTCTCAACCATGGAGAGTCTTATCGGTATCGGGGCTTACTAGATGCATGACGACTTTGGTGCTCGGCGGCACCGGCAAGACCGGCCGCCGCATTGCTGACCGGCTCACCTCGCTCGGCCTGCCCGTACGTGTCGGCTCCCGCTCCGCCACCCCGGCCTTCGACTGGCAGGACCGCGGCACCTGGCAGGCCGCGCTCGACGGCGTGACGGCCGTCTACGTGTCCTACTACCCCGACCTGGCCTTCCCCGGCGCGTACGACGACGTCAAGGCGTTCACCGAGCTGGCCGTCCGCAACGGCGTGCGCAAGCTGGTCCTGCTGTCCGGCAGGGGCGAGCCGGAGGCGCAGGCCAGCGAGCGCACCATGCAGGAGTCCGGCGCCGAGTGGACGGTCCTGCGCTGCAGCTGGTTCATGCAGAACTTCAGCGAGGACTTCCTGCTCGGCGCGGTGCTCGACGGCGTGATCGCGCTGCCGGCCGCCGACGTGCCCGAGCCGTTCCTGGACGTGGAGGACATCGTGGACGTGGCCGTGGCCGCGCTCACCCAGGAGGGGCACGCGGGCAAGCTGTACGAGATGACGGGGCCGAGGCTGCTGACGTTCGCGGACGTGGCCAGGGAGCTGTCGGAGATCATCGGCAGGGAGATCACGTTCGTCCGGGTCACGCCGGAGGAGTACGTGACCGGGGCCGTGGAACACGGGGTGCCGCGCGAGGCGGCCGAGGGTCTGGGCCACCTGTTCACCGACATCCTGGACGGCCGCAACGCCAGCGTGACGGACGGCGTGCGGGAGGCGCTCGGCCGCCCGTCCCGCGACTTCGCGGACTTCGTACGCGCGAACGCGCACGTCTGGAAGCGCTAGCAGCCTCGCCGGGAAACGGAAGCGCTGGCAGGCTCGTCCGGAAGCGCTGGCAGGCTCGTCCGGAAGCGCTGGCAGGCTCGTCCGGAAGCGCTGGCAGGCTCGTCCACGCGCTGGGCGGGGTCACACCCGGCCCAGCCCGGCGCGCGACAGGCATATCCGGGCGAACATCGTACAAACTTCCGGTGAATTGCCGGGATCATCCACCGGCCCGGGCAGTCGCCGTCCTGGCCGCCTTCCCCGCACCGACCGCCCTCACGGCGGACGAGAGCGATTGCCGGGCCCCCGATTCCGCTAACCTCACCCTCGTCACTCCCGCATGCACGAGAGGTGTAGTCGTGATCGGCTGGCTAGAAGCGGTGATCTTGGGGTTGGTCCAGGGGCTCACGGAGTTCCTGCCGATCTCCTCCAGCGCCCACATCCGGGTGGTCTCCGCCTTCGCCGGCTGGCCGGACCCGGGGGCGGCGTTCACGGCGGTCATCCAGATCGGCACGGAGCTGGCCGTGGTGATCTACTTCCGTCAGGAGCTCTGGCAGATCATCTCGACGTGGACGCGCTCGCTGTTCGTCAAGGAGCTGCGCGGCCACTGGGCCGCCCGCATGGGCTGGTACATCATCATCGGCACCCTGCCCATCGGTGTGCTCGGCCTGGTGCTGAAGGACCAGATCGAGACCGTCTTCCGTGACCTGCGCCTGGTGGGCACCACGCTGATCGTCTTCGCGCTCATCCTGTGGTTCGCCGACCGTACCGCCCGCAACAAGCTCACGCTGGAGAAGCACCTCAGCATCACCCACGCCCTCATCTACGGCTTCGCCCAGGCGCTGGCCCTCATCCCCGGCGTGTCCCGCTCGGGCGGCACCACGACGGCCGGCCTGCTGCTCGACTACCGCCGCGAGGACGCGGCCAAGTACTCGTTCCTGCTGGCCATGCCGGCCGTCTTCGCCTCGGGCCTGCTGGAGCTGTTCGAGATCGGCGGCGCGAACACGCCCGACTGGGGGCCCACGATCGTGGCCACGATCGTCTCGTTCATCGTGGGGTACGCGGCGGTGGCGTGGTTCCTGCGCTACATCAGCACCCACCGCTTCACGCCCTTCGTGATCTACCGGATCGTCCTCGGCTTCTTCATCATCCTCGCGGTCACCGCAGGCTGGATTCCGGCGATCGGCTGACCTGGTAGTACCCGGCCCAGGCGGCGTCGCCCATGCGCAGGACCTTCACCCCGGTCCAGCCCAGGGCGGCGACGGGGGCGGTCCAGAACAGCACCGTCAGCGGCCCGTACTCGACCAGGAAGCTGCCGAGGTACCCGGCGGCCACCACCAGCGGCACCCACCACCCGACGAACCCGGCCCGCCACACCGCCACGGTCAGCAGCGGCAGCCCGATGAAGCCGAAGAACATCCACGGCAGCTGGAACCCGAACGTCACCCCTGGCAGGTTCATCATCTCGTCGAGGATCCGCTGGGCCTCCTCCGGGCTGTTGTGCTGCCCCAGGTACCACTCGACGGGGTCGGTCAGCAGCAGCCCGGAGAGCTGGAGATAGCCGATCAGCGCCAGCCCGCCCGACACGTGGCCGAGCCGGGTGGCCCGGTGCCTGGTCAGGTGCATCAGGCCGATGACCGCGACGGCCATCAGCATCCAGCTCCAGTGGTAGAGCACGGACTGGGTCTGGGCCAGCGCGGGGTTGTCGCCGAAGCTGACGGCCTCCCGGTCGTCGCCCCAGGTGCCGGGGTCGAGGACGACGGCCACGGCCTGCAGGAGGGGGGCCACGACGAGCAGGGTGCCCGCCGCGACGCGGCGGAATTTCACGTGGTCGTTGAACATGCGGCCGACCGTAGGCGGGCGGGCCGCCGCCGGTCGTCCCCCTGCGGGCCTACCGGCCGTCCCCTACGAGGAGGAGACCGTTCCCTACGCGGAGGAGAACGTGCGGGGGTAGCGGCTGGCCCAGGCGAAGACGGCTGCGAAGAGGGCCCAGGCGGTGACGTACGCGGCCGGATGGGCCCACGCGTCCCCGATCAGGTCGGCCAGCGCCGCGCGGCCCTCGAAGTAGATCGCGAGCCCCAGCACCGCGCCCGGGATCGCCCCCCACCACCGCTTCCACCACACCTCGTGCACGGCGATCTCGAACAGGACGAGGGCGATCGGCCCGAACAGCAGGAACTTCAGGTTCAGCGCCGTGGGCGCCAGCGCGCCGAGCACCATGACGCCCGCCGCCGCCGCTGCCGTCAGCAGGACGACGGCGCCGAACGGGGCGGGCTCGTCGCGCGGATCGCCGCCGGGCGGCACGGGCGCCTGCCCCGCGTCATCGGACAGGGGCTCGTCACGTGGGTCCCGCTCGTCAGACACATCTGACATTCTGGCGAACAACCCGGCGATCTGAACCCCTACTTAGGTAGCGGGCACGCCCACCTTCGGCCGCTCCCGGTACGTGGCCAGCGTGAACAGCAGCGCCACCAGCCCGAACCCGGTGGACAGCACGACCACCCCCGCCCGGCCGTACGACTCCAGCGCCGCGCCACCGGCCAGCCCCGCCACGAACAGCCCGACGTACTGGGCGGACGACAGCAGCCCCAGCCCGATCGGCACGTTGCCCGGCACCGCTGTGACGGTCCTGAACTGCTGCGCGGGCGCCACCAGCCAGCCGGTCGCGCCCCACAGGAAGGCCCAGACGAGCGCGACGGGGATGGCGAGGTTCGCGACCGGGATCAGGGCCAGGAACACCACGGACGTGCCCAGCCCTGCGAGGATCATCCGGCGCGGCCCGTACGCGTCGGTGAGCCGCCCGCCGAGCGCGTTGCCCACGATGCCGCCCACCCCCCACGCCCACAGCAGCGCGGGCAGCGGCAGGTCGAACAGCGAACCGATGTAGGTGTAGGCGGTGAAACCCGCCGCGAACATCAGCAGCTGCGTCACCATCACCGCCAGCACCCCCCGGTCCCGCAACGGCTCGAACCGCTCCCGCAACCGCCCCGACACCGGGATCCGCACCTCCGGCACCAGCGCGGCCACTCCCACCAGGCCGACCAGCCCCAGCCCCGCGACCAGCCACAGGGTCGCCCGCCAGCCGGCCGCCTCGCCCAGCCAGGTGCCGAGCGGCACCCCGATGGCCGACGACACGCTCAGCCCGCCCATGACCAGCGCCAGCGCCCGCCCGCGCCGCTCGGGCTCGGTCAGCGCGTTCGCCACGGCCGACGACGTGGGCGTGAACATGGCCGCCCCCGCCGCCGCGACCACCCGGGTCAGCATGACCAGCGCGTACGTGGGAGCCAGCGCCGTCAACGTGTTGCCCGCCACGAACACCCCCATGGCCACCAGCAACACCGTCCTGCGTGACATCCGTGCCGTCAGCGCGGCGAGCACCGGCGAGAGCAGCGCGTACGCCAGTGCGAACACCGTCATGAGCTGCCCCGCGGCGGATCGGGAGACCCCCAGGTCCGTCGAGATGGGCGGCAGCAGCCCGGCGGTCACGAACATGCCCGTACCGATCGCGAAATTTCCGGCAGCCATCGGATAGAGCCGTGAGCTCATGGAGCCTCCACTCCAGCAATAGTTGGACGCTCATCAAACTGACGTATAGTTGGATCGTTGTCAAACAATGGAACGGAGGTAGGGTTTCAGCATGCGTCTGCTGCCGCATCCGTCCACGGAGAACATCCAGCTCACGGAGGTTCTGCGGGCCCTCAGCGACCCCGTACGCCTCGAGATCGTGATCCGGCTCGCCGCGGCCGGGGAGATGACGTGCACGGTCGCGGGCGATCACCTCGGCGTGCACAAGTCCACGGCCTCGCACCACTACCGCACGCTCCGCGAGGCCGGCGTGGTCCTGACCAAGCAGGAGGGTCGGCTGAAGTACATGAGCCTGCGCCGCGACGACCTGGAGAGCCGCTTCCCCGGGCTGCTCGACGCGGTCCTGACCGCCGCACTTCCCCTCCCCGCCGGGGCCCATGCCTGACCCCGATCAGAGCGCCACGCCACCTCCCGGCGCCGCCACGCCGCCTCCCCGCGCCGCCTCGGCACCGGCCGACGCCGGCTCGCGTCCGGAGGTGCTGCCCATCCGGCGCGTCCTGCCCGAGCTGCTCTCCGCGCTCGAACGGCACGGCAGCGCGGTCCTGACCGCCCCGCCCGGCACCGGCAAGACCACCGTGGTGCCCCTGGCCCTGGCCGAGGCGGGCCTGCGCGTGGTGGTGGCGGAGCCGCGCCGCCTGGCCGTACGAGCGGCGGCCCGCCGCATGGGCGTCAGCTACACGATCAGGGGCGAGCGCCACGTGGGTGCCAACCCCATGGTCGAGGTCGTCACCACCGGCGTGCTGCTCCAGCGGCTCCAGCGCGACCAGGAGCTGGCCGGGGTGGACGCGGTCATGCTCGACGAGTGCCACGAGCGCCACCTCGACGCGGACACGGCGCTGGCGTTCCTCCTCGACGTACGCGAGACGCTGCGGCCCGACCTGCGCCTGCTGGCCACCTCCGCCACCGCCGACGCCCAGCCGTGGGCCGACCTGATCGGCGGCCCGATCGTCGCCGCCACCGGCGCCGCCCACCCCGTGGAGACCGTCTGGGCCCCGCCCCCGCGCCCGGTCGCCCCGCCCCACGGCCTGCGCGTCGATCCCGCGCTGCTCTCGCACGTGGCCTCGGTCGTACGCCGGGCGCTGGCGGAGCGGGACGGCGACGTGCTCTGCTTCCTGCCCGGCGTGGGCGAGATCGCCAAGGTGGCGGGGATGCTGGCGGGGGACGTGGAGCAGCTCCTGCAAGTTCACGGCCAGGCGCCGGCCCACGTCCAGGACGCCGTGCTGCGGCCCGGGACTGCGCGGCGGGTGGTGCTGGCCACGTCGGTCGCCGAGTCGAGCCTGACCGTTCCCGGCGTGCGGGTGGTGGTGGACTCCGGGCTGGCCCGCGAGCCCCGTACGGATCACGCCCGCGGTCTGGGCTCCCTCACCACGGTCCGGGTCTCCAAGGCGTCGGCCACCCAGCGCGCCGGCCGCGCCGGCCGGGAGGCTCCCGGGACGGTCTACCGCTGCTGGCCGGCCGCCGACCACGACCGCCTGGCCGACCATGCCCGCCCGGAGATCGCGCTCGCCGACCTGACGGGCTTCGCGCTCCAGGCGGCCTGCTGGGGCGCCCCGGACGCCTCGGGCCTGGCCCTGCTGGACCCGCCCCCGCCCGCCGCCCTGTCCGCCGCCCTCGCCACCCTGACCGCCCTCGGCGCCCTCACCCTCCCACCACCCACCCCCGACCGAGCAGGCCAACCGGCGCCCTCCTCCGACGGAGTAGGCCGACCGGCGCCTGAAGCGGCCTCTCCGCCCGGCGGGGCCGCGCGGGCGCGGGTAACGGAGCGCGGGCGGCGGATGGTGCTGGCCGGCGTGCACCCGCGCCTGGCCAGGGCCCTGCTCGACCTCGGCCCCGAGGCCGCCGAGGTGGTGGCTCTGCTGTCGGAGCAACTACCCCGCGACGCGTCCGACGACCTGGTGGAGGTCTGGCGCACGGCCCGCCGCGGCGGCACCCCGTTCGCCTCCCGCTGGCGCCAGGAATCCACCCGCCTGCGCCGCACCACCACAGAAGCCCGCACCACCGCGGAGGCCCGCACCCCCAGCGACAGCCGCCCCACCACGGAACCCCGCACCACCTCGAAGGCGCACCATGGCGACGCGCTGGCCGGGCTGGCGGTGGCGCTGGCGTTCCCGGAGCGGGTGGCGCGCCGTCGCGGCGGCGGCTACCTCATGGCATCAGGCACCCAGGCCCAGCTCCCGGGCACCTCCAGGCTCCACACCGCCGAATGGCTGGCCATCGCGATCGCCGACCGCCCCACCGGCTCGGCCTCGGCCCGCATCAGGCAGGCCGTCGTCATCGACGAGGCCACCGCCAGAGCCGCGCTGCCCACCACCACGGAGGACGAGATCGCCTGGCGCGTCCCGCCAGGCGAGCGCCGGGGCGACGTCTCGGCCCGCCGCGTCGAACGCCTCGGCGCGATCGAGCTCTCGGCCACCCCGCTCAAGGACGCCGACGTCCGCGAAGCCATCCTGCACGGCCTGCGCACCGAGGAGCTCCTGACCTGGACGAAGCAGGCCAGGGACCTGCGCGACCGCCTGGCGTTCTGCCACCGCGCGATCGGCGCCCCCTGGCCCCCGATGGACGACCTGGCCGCCCTCGCCGACCAGTGGCTGGAGCCCGAGCTCGGCCGGGCCCGCCGCCGCGCCGACGTGGAGCGCATCGACGTCGCCACGGCCCTGAGACGCCTCATCCCGTGGAGCGAGCGCCTGGACGAGGTGGCGCCGGAGCGCATCGAGGTCCCCACCGGCTCCAGCGTCCGCCTGGACTACTCGGGCGACCAGCCGGTGCTGGCGGTCAAGCTGCAGGAGCTGTTCGGCTGGCTGGAGACCCCGCGTATCGCGGGCGTCCCCGTCCTGGTCCACCTGCTCTCCCCCGCGGGCCGCCCCCTGGCCGTCACCGCGGACCTGGCCTCGTTCTGGCGTGAGGGCTACCGTCACGTACGCGCGGAGATGCGCGGCCGCTACCCCAAGCACCCCTGGCCCGAGGACCCGCTCACCGCCCAGCCCACCCGCCGTACCAAGAGGAACTCCCCATGACCGACTGGCGACACGAGGCGGCCAGGGACAACGCGCGCTGGTGCGACCTGATGTGCCGCGCCCACGGCCTCGCCGGCACGTTCACGGACCTCGCCTGGACCAGCCCGGTCAGGACCCCGCCGTTCTACCCGGACGCCGTCACGCTCTCCCCCGCCGCGACCGCCGCCGACCTGCTCCCGCACCTCGACGCGGGCCCCGGCGCGTCGATCAAGGACAGCTTCGCCACCCTCGACCTGCCCGGCTTCGACGTGCTGTTCGAGGCCCAGTGGATCCACCGTGACGCCCCCGGGAGAACCACCACGGACTGGCAGGTGGTCAGGGACGCATCCACGCTCGCCGAGTGGGAGCGGGCGTGCGGCATGAAGGACCTGTTCCTGCCGCCGCTCCTCGACGAGGCGACGATCGTGCACGCCCCCGACCTGAGCTCGGGCGCGGTCCTGACGGCGACCGGCAGGGCCGTGGGCGTGTCGAACGTGTTCGGCGACTGGGCGGGCGTCCTGGCGGCGGCGGCCGAGCTGTTCCCCGGCCGCCCCCTGGTCGGCTACGAGAGCGACCCGGCGCCCGCGCTGCGGCACGGCTTCACCACGACGGGCCCACTCCGCGTCTGGCTCAGGGCATGAGGTCGTCCAGCGTGGGGTCCTCCAGGACGGGGTAGCGCTCGCCGCCCACCCCGAGATCCTTGAACCCGCTCGACGTGGCGACGCACACCACGGGCCCGTCGAAGTCCCTGCGCAGCCTCCGGTGCCCGGCCAGCCCGGCGGTGCCCGACAGCTCCTGCCACAGCCCCGCCCGAGCCAGCTCCCGCTGTGCCCGCCGCATCTCCTCGTCGGTCACGAGCACCGCCTCACCGCCGCTGTCGCGCACGGCGACGACTCCCCGGTGCCCGCCGACCGATCCGGCCACCCCGTACGCGTCGGTCGGCCCCAGCTCGACGACGGCGGCCGGCAGCCCCGCGGCCAGCGCCTTGGCGTGCGGCCCGCCGGCGGCCGTCTCGCAGGAGAACATCCGCGGAGCCTTCTCCGTCACCCCGAGCAGCAGCAGCTCCGCGAACCCCTTCCACACCCCGTAGAGCAGCTCGGCGTAGCCGGTCGGCGTGAACACGGCCGCGGGCACCTCGCCGAGCTGCAGGAACAGCTCGTACGCGATCGTCTTGTAGCCCTCGGGCCCGAACGGATGCCCGGTGTGCGTCACGGTCTGGTTGCTGACCGGGTGGTACCCCAGCCGGTCCACGATCTCCCGCAGCAGCGGCCACCGCTTCTCGCCGGGCACGGACGCGACCTTGGCCCCGTACGCCCGGACGAACGCCTGAACGGCGGGCGGCGAGTCGGCCGAGGCCAGCACGATGGCGGGCAGCCCGGCCCGGGCGGCGTACGCGGCGGCGGAGGCCCCGTGGTTGCCGGAGGAGGCCACCACCACCCCCGGCGCCCCCGAGGCGACGGCCGCGCTGACGGCGACCCGGTTGAGCCGGTCCTTGTGCGACCACGTCGGGTTGCGCGACTCGTCCTTGATGAAGACGTCCCCGAACGGCACCAGCGGGGTGCCGCCCTCGCCCAGCGTGGGCGCGTCCAGCGGCGGCAGCAGCGGCGACCACCGCGCCAGGTCCGGCCCCGGCGCCTGC